>JAQTLX010000004.1:0-170933 GCA_028714695.1 Ignavibacteria bacterium
AGAAGCGATACGAGGAATTACCGGTCGGAGTTTGAAAGTTGTAAAAGAATATATTAAATTGTATAACGATTTACATCCAAAAAAACATTAAAAAAGACCATAGGACAAATGTCCGTATAGTAAATAAAGAATTATCATATACAACACAAGGGGTCCGGCATGCAAGTCGGGCCCCTATAATTTTTTTTAAATCGTTAACAGGAAGTTTCTACCAAAATGCCGCCCCTGACGGGGCTTTATTAATTCAAAATTTAAAATTGAAAATTAAGAATATTGAATTTTGAGGAGGATATTGTTTTCTACCAAGATGCCGCTATGACGAGGGTGAAATTTGAATTCGTTATCGTTGGTAATTGTTATTTTGTTTCTTAAATTCCTAAACATCGGATCCTCAATAATTGAATAATATTCTTCATCGAAACTAAAACAACGATAAATAAATGAAGCCCAGGCAAGATAAGAGAAATTCTTAATGTCATATGGATTCATTGAATCATTTCTTGCGTTTTCCATAAGTGTGATTTCTTTATGATTATGTAGAGACTTCTGAAAAACTCCTGGATTCGATCAATATGAAATCAAAATCTGTGTTTCTATCTTGGATCCCGGCTTTCGCCGGGATGACAAATCTGAAAACATCCGTTTTTCAGAAGTCTCTATATAATAATAGTTTAATTAAAGTCGATGATGTCTTTTTCGGCTTTGATGAATACTTTATCTATATTTTTTTGGAGTTCGATTGTTTTAGAAATTGCCATTGCCATTCGGCAATAGTGACCCGGGTCATCCATTTGACGACCTTTGCGGTCTTTGAGATATTTTTCCATAACCTGATATCCGCCGATGTGGTAATTCCAGACTTCGGGGGTTACGTATTCGAAATATTTGGTTTCATTGATTGAAACCGTGTTATCGGCTTCCGAATAAACGGGTTTTTCGATTGTGTCGTCAGTTCCTCTGCCGCGGTATTTCACGATGGGATTATACTTATGTTTGAGGAGATGCAGTTCTATAAGTTCACTGCCGAAAGCGGATAGTTCGTTAAACAGTGCGTATTTTTTCGTGAAAGGTATTCTCGGGAAATCAATTTTCAGAAATTCGGAATATTTTTCACGATAGACATTACTGTACAGGACGGCATAAACGTAGCCAAGTATTTCTTCAGGAGAGGGAAGTGTTTTATATGTTTTTGATAATTTTTCCAATACTATACCAGCAATATTTACTTTTCTTCCTTCTTCTTTATATTCCGCATCGGATTCAAAGAGCATGAAGTTGTGAAGGGATTTTTTCTTGTGTTCCGATGGATAAAGATAGAGGGGGAAGAGTAATTCGCCTCCGCGATAGAATAAATTGAAGTCTATTATATCTTCCGATATAAAAGCAAGATTCCATAGATTTTCCGTCCCAGCTACCTGTCCTTGTCTGCCAACAGTTAAACCGATATTATCTTTTAACATATGCTGCATAACTTCGCCTCTAGGCATACAATGGAATCCTCTTGAGTTACCGGTATAATAAGTAAACATCGTATCAAACGGTCTGTACAAAATTGTACGAATATTTTCAGGTTTTATTCCTGTTTGTTTCAAATCTTCTTGCGCTAATGAAACTTTCCAATCCCTTGCATCTTTACCTAGTTTATAGGTTTGCCTTGCTAATTCAATATCCATATTACCGAATAATCTCACAGTATTTAGCATTTCACTTGCACTCCAATTTATTGTTAGATTATCCCTAGCAGTAACAATTCCAACGCTGTTTACCGGAAATATATCATTTACTTTTAGCCATTTATTATAATACTCTATTTCATCCGTATCTCTTTCAATAAGGAAATACCATGGAGTTTTTGGTTTCAACAAATTATAATCTTTTTTCTTAAATTCTTTTTTGCCGAGCCAGTTATATTTTTCTTCACGAAGACCGAAAATGTCTCTATGATAAACCTTACAGCCTTTTACGTTTTTCTTTTTCACCATTATTGCAATAGAAACACCCTGCATAATATCAAATACGTTTTCATCTTTGCCGCCATCGGGGCAGGTTTCTTTTTTCAGACTGTTTCCGTGCAGGTCAATAATATAAATTTCATTAAAAGTATTTATAAGACTCTGACGCATGCCTCTGAAAGTCGGATTATCGAGATAACTATGGTTAGTTATCATTCCGACAATGCCCTGACCTGCTTTGTGTATTTTCCACTGAGAAAAGCGGAGAAACTTTACATAGTCGTCCTGCAGCCATTTAGGATTCTTTTCTCCGAGGGATTCACCATCGATGGTGTAATAACTTTGCGCGCCGTCAATATCATTTTTAAGAAGATTTTCAGTCCAGTCATTTTGATTTGCGGAATGACCGCTATACGGCGGATTACCAACGATAACAAGGATAGGTTCATTCTTTTTAACATTCGCGGCGAGATGGCTTTCGTCGCTAAGGGATTCGAGACCGGGAATTTCGGTCTGCTGAAGGTCTTCCATATCGAGAGTATTCGTAAGATACAGTTTAAACCTGTCATCTTCCTTCATTTGATAACCGAGTTCTTCGAGAAGGAAACTTATTTTAATATGACCTATGGCATAGGGAGCCATCATCAGTTCGAAAGAATAGAAATTTTTGAGAATCTGATTTTTTATAAATTTATTTTTTCCCGCATCGCCGTATTTTTCGGTGAATTCTTTTACGGCGAGTTTAATCGCTTCGGCAGGGAATGTGAGGGTACCGCCTGCGGGGTCAAGAAGAGTAACCTCTTTGTTTGCAAGACCGTCGTTCAAATCGAAATGTGATTTCAGAAGACTATGGACAGAGCGGATAATATATTTCACAACGGGTTCAGGAGTATAATACACGCCTCGTTTTTCACGGGCCGCGGGGTCATAGACATTCAGGAACGTTTCATAGAAATGAACAATAGGGTCTTCGCCTTTGCCTTTCCGATAAAACTCATCGAGAATTTTGTTCACATCCGCGGCATGAAGAACTTCTGAAATATCATCGACAATTACTTCCATCTGCTGAGAAAGTTTACCGAGGGAAATAAAATGAAAAACATCGCGGAGGATGCCGATTGTTTGAGGAATCAGGTCATAGGCTGTTTTGCGGTTGAAATCTCCGTCCGCGCGTGTTCTTGCGGCGAACAAGCCGTAAGTGATAGTCTGTGAATAAATATCCGCGAAATCGGCATGAGTTAAATTTGATACAAGATATTGTTTGAAGGCAGTATAGAAGCCGTAAATCTTTCCTTTGCCTTTTTCTTCTTCTTCGAGTTCTTTAGCAACGACTTCATCGCGGAGGAATCCTGTTCTTTTCGCGAGTTCGACGGCGAGAGTTTCCGCGCTGAAAACTTTAGGGAAAGAAAATGAGAAGAATTTTTCAATCAGAGAATCGAACTTAGATTCATTTTCAACGGGCGGAACGGTTTGCAATTTTTCGGCTAAGAAATATCTGCCGATTGATACTTTATCTGTCATGCTGCCGTTACGATACAATCTGAACTCATAGAAATTTGTCAGTATGAGATTCGGGAAAGTAGAGCGGTATCTTTCGAGTTGTTCCGAATTTTCGATATCATCGAGATTATCACCGGGTTTCTTCGCTTCTATATAACCGACTATATGCTGTTTGCCGTCCCATATACGGAAATCGGGGTTTCCCGCTTCTGTTTTTTTGGGAAGAATAGTGATATGAGTTTCCTTTTTGCCTGTATTAACGGCGAATTCGGAAATCAAATTTGACAAATGGATATAATAACTTTCTTCTCTGGCATCGCCGAGGGAAGTAGTTTTGGAAATTTTCTTTAAATATTCTTTTAGCATGAAATTTATTCTCCCGGGAAATAAGCATAAAGATAAGAATTGGATTGCAATATTAACATACAAATAAAATTAGGGAAGGAAAAACAGAAAATGGGTGAATGGGAAACGGGTAAGTTCTAATTATTATCACATTTATGTTCCCGCACGAATAGTGCAGCATTTACATATGCGATTATTCTGTTTATAATGTTACAATACGGGTAACGGACTATCTATTCACTAAAAATGGAGAAAAAACAATCACTAACTGCAACCGAAAAATTATAAAACATATAAGATAAATCGGCCACATATTGTTAATAGGAAGTAATAAATTAAAATTAAACATATATAAAAGCACTTAAGCGTTTGAACAGTAGTTTATTACTTCCTATAATAAATCTCACAACATGATAACGAAGAAAATGCTATTTTGAAATCATGGATTTAAGTTGTTCGCTCGGTACGAATTTTTCTGTAACATTGCCTGTATAATCAGGGTTATTGATTAGATCAAGTTTTTTAACAGAAGCGCCTTTGCTGAAATCGATATCATTAAGTTTAATCCACAATAAGCCTGATTTTCTTGCAAAATCGAGGTAATAAATATTATTTGTTAAATCCATTATAGTAGATAAAAATGTATGCGAAACGTTCGGTCTTTTGGGATCACTTGTTCCGTATGGTTGCGCTACATTTTTTAGTACACTTCTCACTCCTGCGATAGCTTCATTATTGTTTGCCGGATTCAGGGGAAGGTGTGCTGTATAATACGCGGCTCTAACGAATCTATCGTCAGGTTCATGCGAACCGGGAAGCGGTTTCGCGCCGCCGAATACATCAAAATTTTTCATATAGGCTAATTGTTTGTCGTAAGACGGGTCATTGGTCATGATCTGAAATTCTTTTCCGTGATGTATGGTAATTTTCCCGTTAAGATATTCGATAATTGCATTATCCCCTGAAGGGTCACCTAGAGCCATATGTACAAGGCCGGGAATATCATTGACAATTTTAAGTTCTATAATTTGCAAATCATTATTTTGAAGATAATTCACAGCCTCATCTACAGTCGCAAAATTATCGACAATGAACTGCGTCCAGACGTAGAGAGAAAGACCCGGTCTGTTTTCATCGCGTTTGCCAAAATCAGATTCCGATAGATAAAGAACCGCCGCGCCGAGACCTTTCTCGTTAATTGCTTCGATAGGTCCTTTTTCGTAGACTGTCGAACTAATGCTTCCGTATTTTGATGTCCATTTTATCGAATTACCTGACGCGAGACCGTCACGCTCGATACCGCGAGGGAATATCCATGCATTAACTTTCATGTCTTCAAACCAATCAATATTTCTTCCAACAAGTACGTATCCATTATTTCCGACCCACATAATACGGCTGCAAGGGAATAAACTAGAAGTAAAAACAAAAAAAACACACAAGGTTATTAACTTTTTCATACAAATAAATTTAAGTTTATAAAATGATTTTTGTTTTAATTAATTTGCCAGTGGGCAATTTTGCTGTAAAATTTAGAAAAGAACAAATTCAGTGAATATTTTTATCCATATAAATATGAATTATTTATTAAAAATCTACAGACAATAAACAGCAAAAATAATTCTCTGCGGATAGATTTAGGTTTACTAATGTATTAAACTAATCAAAAATATTGCAGAATATTTAATAATACAATATAATAAAACATACAAAATCATACTTTATATTACTCGGTTTATTTAATTTTTAAATATTAGAGAAATATAATCAACATATTATTTATAATTATAATATTTTATTAATATATTATAATATTAATTAAAAATACTAAACAAAGAAAAAAAACAGAAATGAATAGTTCCTCCGTTTATTTGCTGTTTCTGTTATTGAAATCCTGCATATATAAGTATATTCATTGTGATCTGAAACAACGATATCGAGATTATATCGTCATATTCACTTTGTTTTTGCAAAATTGAATTTTTGTTAACGCTGTCGGTAGTGATAATAGGGGAATAAGATTGTCATTCATTTCTGAATTTAGTTTAAATTTTAATAATTCTATATTGAAAGATATAAATAATAAAAAATTAAATTACACATATGGATAACTCTCTGGCTTTTGACAGTTTTAAATCACGCCACATAGGTCCGCGGAATAATGATATAAATGAAATGCTTAAGGTTGTAAATGCGGATTCAATCGATAAATTAATTGAAGAAACAGTTCCGAATAACATCAGGCTCGACAAGCCTCTTAAACTCAGCGAGCCGCTGACAGAGTTTGAATTTATAAACAGATTAAGAGAGATTGCATCAAAGAATAAACTTTATAAAAATTATATAGGACTTGGATATTATCCGGCGGTTGTGCCCGCGGTGATTCAGAGAAACATACTTGAGAATCCGGGATGGTACACACAATATACGCCGTATCAGGCGGAGATTTCGCAGGGAAGGCTTGAAGCGCTTCTGAATTTCCAGACTGTAGTTGCCGATATGACAGGACTTCCGATTGCAAACGCTTCGCTTCTCGATGAAGGCACAGCGGCAGCGGAAGCAATGCTTATGACTAAAGCGCTGCGCAAGGGTCCGAAAGCAAATTCGGATACTATTTTTGTTTCGGAAGAATGCCTGCCGCAGACTATTGAAGTTGTAAAGACGCGCGCACTGCCTGTGGGCATCAAGGTGCTCGTAGGCGATCACAAAAAGATTGAACTAACGGATAATATATATGCAGTGATTGTACAGTATCCCGCGGCAGAGGGACAGATTTACGATTACACAGATTTCTTTAAAAGCGCAAAAGAGAAAAATATAAGAACAATAGTTGCAGCCGATTTAATGAGTCTTGCAATTCTTAAAACTCCCGGAGATATGGGAGCGGATATTGCTGTTGGTTCGACACAGAGATTCGGAGTGCCGTTAGGATTCGGCGGTCCGCACGCTGCATATTTTGCAACACGGGACGAATACAAACGCCAGATACCAGGAAGAATAATCGGCATCACAATAGATTCGCATAACAAGCGCGCATTAAGAATGGCATTGCAGACAAGGGAACAGCATATCAAGAGAGAAAAAGCGACAAGCAACATTTGCACTTCGCAGGTTTTGCTCGCTATAATGGCAGGTATGTATGCCGTTTATCACGGTCCGGAAGGCGTTAAGAGAATTTCGCAGAGGATTCATAATTTCACCGTTATACTGAATGAAATTCTTACAGCAAACGGTTACAAGCAACTTAACACGAATTTCTTTGATACATTAAAGATTGAAGCCACAGAATCGCAGATAAAAGAAATCTGGAAAAAAGCGGATAAGTTAAAATTAAACTTACGTTACGCGAAAGAATTTATAGGCATATCGCTTGACGAGACAACTACTCTTGAGGATATCGCGGTGCTGGTTTCGGTTTTCGTAAAGGATTTAAAACCTGAAACGATAACGAAGGCGATAGAAAAATCGGAATGCGGTCTCAAATATATACCGGAAGGATTAAAGAGAAGTTCGAAATATCTGACGAATAAGGTTTTCAACAGATACCATGCAGAGATGGAAATGATGAGATACATAAAATCACTTGAGAATAAAGATTTATCGCTGACGGGTTCTATGATTCCGCTTGGTTCATGCACGATGAAATTGAATGCGGCGACTGAAATGTTCGGAATAACGTATGCAGAGATAGCGAACATGCATCCGTTCGCGCCCAAAGACCAGACTGCCGGTTATCTTGAAATGATAGACGAACTCGGGAAAGACCTGTGCGAGATAACGGGTTTCGCTGGAATTTCATTCCAGCCGAATTCGGGAGCGCAGGGAGAATATACGGGACTGATGGTAATTCGCGAATATCTGCTGAGCAAGGGCGAAACTCAGAGAAACATTGTACTGATTCCGAGTTCAGCGCACGGAACAAATCCTGCGAGTGCGGTAATGGCGGGCATGAAGGTAGTTGTTGTCGGCTGCGATGAACACGGAAATATAGACATGAATGATTTGAAGAAGAAAGCGGAAGAAAATAAAGATAATCTTGCAAGCATAATGGTGACATATCCTTCGACTCACGGAGTATTCGAAGAATCGATAGTTGAACTTTGCGAAGTAATTCATAAATACGGCGGGCAGGTTTACATGGACGGAGCGAACATGAATGCGCAGGTCGGTCTTACGAGTCCGGGAAAAATAGGCGCGGATGTTTGTCATCTTAATCTTCACAAGACATTTGCGATTCCTCACGGCGGCGGCGGTCCCGGCGTCGGTCCGATTGCAGTAGCGAAACATCTCGTTGAATTTTTGCCGTCACATCCGCTTGTGAAGATGGGAACGGATAACTCAATAACGGCTGTATCATCAGCGCCGTACGGCAGCGCGGGAGTGCTTGTGATACCGTTTGCATACGTGAAAATGATGGGCAGTGAAGGATTGACTGAAGCAACGAAGATGGCAATTTTAAATGCGAATTACGTAAAGGACGCGCTTAAAGATTATTACAAGACATTGTATACAGGCACAAAAGGCAGAGTGGGACACGAATTAATTTTCGATATGCGGGAATTCAAGCACACTTCAAAAGTCGATGTACTCGACATAGCGAAGAGACTCATGGATTATGGATTCCACGCGCCTACTGTGTCGTTTCCGGTGCATGATACTTTGATGTTTGAACCTACAGAAAGCGAAGCGAAGGAAGAACTCGACAGATTCTGCGAAGCGATGATAAAGATAAGAGAAGAGATAAAAGAAGTAGAAAACGGAACGGCGAGCGATACGGATAATGTGCTTCACAATGCACCGCACACTGCCGAATCGGTTTGCGCGGATAACTGGGAGCATTCATATTCACGCGAAAAGGCTGCATACCCGATTGAGACATTAAGACAGAGAAAATTCTGGCCGTCGGTAGGCAGAATAAACGATGCATACGGCGACAGGAATCTTGTTTGCAGTTGCACTTTTGACAATGAGTAATTAGTAATTAGTAATCGATAAACAGAGCATAATATATCCCCTCGAAAGAGGGGATTCTTATTATCAATTGGCAATTAATAATTAGTAATTAATAATTAGTAATTAGTAATGAATAATTAGTAATTAGTAATTTGAAATTGGCAATTGATAATTTGCTGTTGACGATTAAAGATTGACGATTAATATTCTTAATGACGAAAAAATACGGGTTAGTACTTAATGACGAAAAAATACGGGATAATACTGATTATATTTTTTATATGCGTAAACCTATATTGGGTTTTTGCGCTTCCGCTGCTGCCCTTTATTGATTTACCTTTTCATCTTGCCGAGTCATTTGTTGTAAAAAATTTTTCAAAAGAGGGTTATCTGTTCAGCACATATTATTCGATACCGACATTTCTGAAATCAAATACATTCCATACTTTTTTCTGCGCATCGGGATTATTTCCTGATGTTGAAACGGGCAACAAAATATATTACGCACTATATATAATTTTACTTCCTTCGTCGGTTTATTTTCTGATACGTACTTTAAAAGGAAACGGGTATTACGCGCTGCTGTCATTTCTGTTCATCATAAATCACAATGTACACTGGGGATTTACGGGTTATATGATGTCAACAGTTGTGTTGATTTATCTTTTCGCATTATTTTTTAAATACTTTGCGGAGGGCAAAAGTTATTTCGCGTACGTGATAGCGCCGCTGTTTTTAATTTTGTTCATGCTGCATTTCCAGTCGGCTATTTTTGCAATACTTGTATTTTCGATTTTACATATTTTCTATCGATATAAGTCATTAAAGTCATGGCTGATAAATATTGCAGTCGTTATACCCGTTATTGCTGTGATGGTATATGCTTATGCCGCGGATTCGCAGGGAGGCGGTTCATTATCAGTTTATCTGATACGATATTACGTAAATGAATATTTTGTGACGCTTCCGGCAAGGTTCGGAATATTTTTCATACTCGATAATTTTTTCATGTTTGCGGGTATTAAAGGGTTAATTTACGCAGGGGGCATTTCGGTTTTTATAATTACGCTTTTTGTTCTCAGCATTAAGGGAAAAATTAAAAACTCCGCGGCGGAGAATAAATTCATACGCATATTACTTATAATATCGGCATTGTGTTATACAATTCTCCCAAACAACATTAACGGGCAGAATATTATTTATGAAAGGTATTCGGTAATCATATTACTATTGTTGACAACGGTTATCGGGATTAACATCGATACAGGATTTGTCGGAAAATATTTGAAAGAAACGACAGTCGGTTATATTGTTGCCGGCGTTGTACTGATACACTCTTGTGTAATAATTGATTACATGAATGATTTCCGTATAGAGTCGAAGGATTTCAATGCAAGTATATTACCGGAAGGGCAGAAAATAATTCTTGGCGGAGTAATTATTGATAATGATTTCCGCGGGCGGAAAGTATGGACGCATTTTCCGATGTATTTCACGGTAAGGAGCGGGGGAATTACAACGGGGTTAATTGATTACAAATTCGGGCTTATTAAAAGGAATACCCCAAAAGAATTTCTGCCTCAATACATGGAATGGGTTGATGACGGCAAGACAGATTTTGGTAAATATTATATGCCTGCCGATTATCTGCTCGTAAGAAGCGGCAAAAATGAAACCATAAAATATTTCAATATTAAAACCGAATCGGGGAAATGGAAATTATACAGGAATATATTAAAGACTAGCCCCTGACAAAGTGTTTCATTTCAGACGGTATTTCAAATGAAAACTCAATGAAGCCTGCATATTCATTATTCACCGTGTAAGGCGACTGGAGTATAAGTTTTTTCTTACCTTGTTTTTCAATAGTATATACATTCTTCGTTTGGTTTTTCAGCATATCGGACAGTTGAGTTTTTGACGGTTCGGGGTGGCAGTCGAGAACGTTTGTTCCTATAAGTTTATCGCCACCATCATCCTTGAAGGTTCCTTTAGCCTTATCATTCATTGAAGTTATTATGCCGTCTTTGTCACAGACCGTAATTGCGATGTCGATTTCTTTAATCCAGTTGCTCATTTTTATATTATAGTAGTTAACGAAAAAAAATATTATATAAAATCAAATATTTGGTTATATTATATAAATAATAATATACTTAAATTTGTTCAAATATAAACTTTTTGAAATGAAAAAAACAATCTCTTTTGCTTTTATTTTCTTAATTGCACTCGTACTCTTTACGGGAACAAAGACACATAACAATAAAATCTCGGAAAGATTACAAAAGGCAATCAGTTATTCACAGGAGAACAAATTAGCGGTATACATATATTTTAACGACAAGGGACCGGATGCACAGAGTTATCTGGCAAAGCCGTTGTCGCTTGTTACAGAGCGCTCGCTTGAAAGAAGAAAAAAAGTTCTTCCTCCGGACGCGCTTGTAGAAATGGCTGACGTTCCTCTATATCAGCCTTACGTAGAAATGGCTGCAGGACAAACGACCAGGTTAAGGAATCAGTTAAGATGGCTCAACTGCGTTTCAGCGGATGTTACAATCGAGCAGATAGACGCACTTGCAAAAATGAACTGCGTGAAGAATATGGATTTGGTAGAAAAGTTTAAGAAGTCGAAAGACGAAAATCAGATAGGCGCGAATGAAAACAGACCCGTTGAAAACACAGGCGATAATCCGCTTGTCGATACACTCGATTACGGAACAAGTCTGGCTCAGAGTTCATTGATAAAAGTAAATCTGGTTCACGATCAAGGAATATTCGGACAGAAAATCATAATAGGACATTTCGATGCCGGTTATCTTAATTTAAATCACGAAGCATTCACAACGCTTCCGATGAAAATACTTCACAGAAAAGATTTTCATACGGGTGATACGGTAAACATAGCGTCGCATTCGCATGGACAGGCAACACTTTCGCTTGTGGGCGGATATAAACCGGGGCAATTGATAAGTCCAGCATTCATGTCGAGTTTTTTACTCTGCAGAACAGAAGTAGACCCGACCGAAACGCCGATAGAAATGGACCACTGGATTGCAGCGGCACAATGGGTTGACAGTCTTGGAGCGGATGTAATCAGCAGTTCTCTGGGTTATCGGACATTTGATTCGCCTTACACGAGTTATACATGGCAGGATATGAACGGTCATACATTGCCGATTTCAATAGCGGCAGGACACGCGGCGCACGTAGGAATACTCGTAAGCAACTCGGCAGGAAATGACGGACAGGAAACAAACAATACATTAGGAGGTCCGGCGGATGCAGACAGTATTTTAACTGTAGGCGCTTTAAACAGTGACGGAACAAGGGCTTCATACAGTTCAGTAGGACCGACAACTGACGTTCCGGCGAGATTTAAACCTGATATCATGACACAGGGTTCCGGAAACAAAGTTGCAGACCAGACGGGTTATAATATGTTTGGCAGCGGCACATCGTGGGCATGTCCTATGAACGCAGGTGTAGCGGCATTAATGCTTTCCGCAAACAGAAATTTAACACCGCTTCAGATTATAGGAATAGTACATAAATTCGGAAGTAATTCAACATCACCGAACAATCTAATCGGATGGGGAACACTAAATGCTCAGTTGTGTGTTGATTCGGCAAGGAAACTTGACAACACGGCACCGGCAATATTGCACACACAGCCGTTTGCAACGACTACGGATACGAGTGCGAAAATTTTTAAAGCGGTAATTTCGGACAATGGAATTATTCGTTATACAAGAAGCAATGAAGCGCCGAGAATATATTTCAGGAAGAATACAGGCGGCGGTTTCGGAACATACACATCGGCGAATTTTTACAACAGAAATTTAGATACATTTTATTTCAAAATAACCGGAAGTCCGTTAGGAACAACGGTAGAATATTACATAGCGGCACAGGACATTGCATTGCCGACTCCGAAAATAACAACCGTACCTGCAGGCGGTTCCGGAGTAACCCCTCCGGGTACGACTGCTCCGGGCACAAGGTATTCATATACGGTACAGACTACTTCGGTTATTGCAACGGGTTCAGACGTTCCTAATGAATTCAGGTTATTCAATAATTACCCGAATCCGTTCAATCCATCGACTTTGATTAAATTTGAAATTGCAAAGCCGGAATTAGTAACACTAAAGATTTACGATATTGCAGGCAGGCTCGTCAGACTTGCAGTGAACGAACGCTTGAATGCAGGTACATATCAATATCAGTTCGATGCGGAAGGTTTATCGTCAGGTCTGTATATTTATCAGATAAACGCGGGAACATTCAGGGCAACGAATAAAATGCTGCTTGTGAAATAAAAGGAAAGAATTATATGATGACAAAAACCCGCTCAAGAGCGGGTTTTTTTATAGCGTAAATCGAGACTATTTATTTAGTAAGTTTTGCTTTTTGAATAACGAATACCGGATATGATTTAACTTCATCATCGCCATTGCCGGAAATGCGGGGAGTATCGCTTTTTGACGAAAGGACTTCGAAGACAATGTTATTTCCATCAAGAGTATAAATTGAATTAAGCAGGGAGCCTTTAACTTCGAAAAGAGTGTACATCACATTATCAGTCAGGTAAACATCAAGAAAAATCGTATTGTCTTCATCGAGTATCCATTGTCCTTTATCTGCGTCTTTTGCATAAAGAAAATAATTCTTTTCAAGTGTCTTCGGGCTTTCGCCGTATGTTGTTTTCCATGAATATTTGCCGGGTGCTGATGTTTTTGCAATTTCAAGCGTCATTGTAACTTCCTGAACTGATGACGGGTAAAGAATTTTCAAACTTCCTTTCCATGTTCCTATCCAGTCATTTTCATTGAAAGCATGATAGTTTTGAGAAAAACAAAACGAAAACGTCAAAAATGAAAAAAGCATTGCAAAGAATATTTTCATGTGCCTGTATAAATTATTTATATTAAATATTATTTAATTAGAACCATTTTTTTTATATCATAAAAATCTCCCGCTTTGAAATTCAGGAAATAAATACCGCTTGCAAGGTTACCGGCATTCCAGGAAACCGAATAACTTCCTTTGTCTTTCTTTTCGCTTACGAGAGTTTTAATCAGCGAGCCTTTCACGTCATAGACTGACAATTTAACGAATGAGTTTTTATTTATCTCATAACGGATTACTGTCTGCGAGTTAAATGGGTTCGGATAGTTGTCGAATAATTTATACGATAAAACCGTTCCCGTAATATTATGAATTCCGGTTACAGGCGGAAGTGTAGTGCTGTATGCGCTTCTGCCGTGTGTCCATGCAACCATTTTCAGAGTAGGAGTGTGTATAGTAAGGTCGTGAACGGGAATATAAGCCGGCATTCCGTTTCCGTACAACTGCCATGTCTGTCCATCGTTTGTAGAACTCATTACTCCGAGGTCAGTGGCTATATACAGGTTCGAATATAATCTTGGATCAATGAGCACGTCATTAATAGGAGCATCGGGAAGATTGCCTGATTTTGAAATCCATGCAGCGCCGTAGTTTGTTGTTTTGAAAATATGCGCGCCTGTTGTATCAATTTTATAACCTGAAAGTGTTACATAACAAATATTGGCGGAGTCGGGATGGATTGTAACACGCGTTACCCATCTGTTCGGAAGACTTGAACTAATTTTCGTCCAGTTTGAACCGCCGTTAGTCGTTACCCAGACATTTGCATCATCGGTTCCGGCATAAAGGACATTCGGATTTGATTTCGAAACGTCAAGTGTAGTGATTGTGCCGAGATTGGCAACGTGACCGTTTGTGAGGTCGGGGCTGATTGCAGCCCATGACTGCATTCCGTTAACTGATTTATAGACTTTATAAGTGCCGCAATAGAGAGTCAGCGGATTTGTCTTATCCATAATAAACGGTGTAGACCAATTCGTATAGGTAAGATCGAGTCCTGAAGTACCGCTATAGAAAGAGTTTCCGCCGTCGGTTGAGCGGCCAATGCTGCCTGACTGCGATTCCGCGTACATGCGCTGGGGATTCTGATAATCGTAAAGGCAATAAAATCCGTCGCCGCCGTAAACTGAAGTCCAGTTTCCTGTGGAGCCGCTTGCAGTGCGGTTAGTACCATTATCCTGAGCGCCTGCCATAATATCGGCGGGGTTCTGATAATTTATATCGCCGGCATAAAACTGAGTAATCGGAAGAGACAGACTTTCAATCCACGTGGAACCTCCATTAGTCGAATAATCAATACCGCCGTCGTTACCGATAATAATATAATTCGGATTTGAAGGAGCGAATGCAACAGCATGTTCATCGACATGAGATTCGCCCGAATATGAAAACGAAGTACCTCCGTTATTTGAATACTGCATATCAAGACCGCCGCAATAAACTACATCGGGGTTTGAAGGATTGACTTTACATATCCTGTTGAACCAGGCGTAATTACTCGAACCGCCTACTGAACTGTTTATATTAGTCCAGGAGGTTCCCGCATTAGTTGTTTTATACAAACCGCGGGTATTGCCGTTAGAATTTGCTAGCAGGGCGTACATGATAGCGGGATTAGATTTGCATATATCAAGTGATATTCTTCCCAGCGCCGCATCGTTTGCGGGGAATCCGTTGTTAAGAACAGACCATGTACTTCCCGAGTTTGATGACATATATAAAGCAGACTGCGTGCCGCCGTACTTTATATAATCTTCGCGTCTTAATCTTTCCCATGCGGAAGCATACACGTAATTAGGGGAGGCAGGATTAACAGCGACATCAACAAATCCAACGGAATCGGACAAATATATATTCAGGTTCCAGTTTGCACCTCCGTTAGTTGATTTATACAAACCTCTTTCGGGATTCTTTTTTCTGCATGCGCCGAGAACGGCAGCGTATATTTCCTGAGGAGACAAAGGATTGATTGCTATATTTCCAATGTTATAAGAATTCGGAAGTCCAATAAAAGTCCAAGTTGAGCCGCCGTTAGTTGATTTAAACATTCCTGTGCCCGCGTAATGGCTACGCAGCGAATTTGCTTCACCCGTTCCGCAGTAGATAATTTCTGGATTGGCAGGGTCGATTGCGAGTGCTCCTATCGAGGAAGTATTCTGGTTATCGAAAACACTTACCCATGACTGGCAGAAGTTTGTCGATTTCCACACTCCGCCGTCCGCCGCGCCCGCATAAACGATTTGAGGGTTTGTCGGGTGAATAGCGATTGTTGTGATTCTGCCTTCCACGTTTGTCGGACCTGCGAGAGTCCAGTTCGAACTTTTATCGGCGCTAAAATTCTTAACCTGTTCGATTGATTTTAGTCTTTCCGCCTGCGGTATTTCATCAAAAGGGTACGCTCTTTGAGTTTCGAACCAATCATAATCCGGAGTTTCATTTTCGAATTCCTCATCGGAATATGGAAAAACTGAAATGATAAGAACAGGCAGCAAAAAAACGAGAGATAAGTATAATATTTTTTTCATATTCATGTGTTAGAAAAAGAAAGTAATTATTATTAATTTAAGATTAAATAATTAAAAAAACATCAAAAATATTCATGGAATTTCACGGAAAATTAAATTAAGTTAGATGATAAATTAATCTGGAGGGCTTTTGAAAAAGTTATTATCTTTAGTTCTATTCTTAGTATTCTTTTCCACATTTTTATATTCTCAAAATACAGGCAAAGAGCAGGTAAATGCTCAGGTAAACGGAATAATGAACAGCATGATTATTACAAATCCCGCGCCGTGTGATAAAAAAGGAAGCGATGTGAACAATGTATTTTATCCTACGGTTTATCCGCAGAATTCATCGATGGTAAGGTATTCTGCTATCGATCCGATAGGGATAGGCAACGATATAAGTACAAGCGGAAACGGCTTAAATACGGCAGTGGGCTGGGCTCTAAATAATAAGCGTGTTGAATTGTTCGGAAATACAAACAATACTCCGTTATGGATATATCCGACAAGCACGGCAGGTAACAGGAGTTATGTTGCAGTATCGGACACAGGAGGAATGGTTGCAGTCGGCGCTTACAAAAATATATATTTATTCGATAAATCTACGAACACTCCGTATTTGAATTTTGATTTAACGACAACGGCAGATACGGGTGCGGCGGGACCGCTGGACGTAACATCAAGCGGTAATTTCCTTGTTGCATCGGGCAGCAGAAATGATTCGAGCAAGATTTACGGTTTTGCAAAAGGTTCAAACACGCCGACCTGGAAAGTATACATACCGGGCGGGCAGATATACGGCATAAGAATATGCGGAAATGATTCTCTTGTTATCGTCAATACGTATTCTTATGTAAAGGTTATAAATACTTATACGGGAGTAGTAAGGTACGGCGCTGCAATAACAAACGGAACGCAATGCGCGCAAGGGATAAGCGGCAACGGAAATATTATTGTAACGGTAAATTTCTACGGTTACGTTAAAGTGTATCAGTGGAACGGCTCTACATACAATATGCTGTGGCAGTATCAGGAGCCGACAGGAACATATTACAATTGGATTAGTTGCGTTGATGTTTCCTATGACGGCGCTTATGTAGCCGCCGGAACGCTTAATTTCGTTACTTCAAGTTCATACGACGGAAAAGTCAGGTTCTTTAAAGTATCGAACGGCAATGTTCCTCTCTGGTCAACAAACGGTGCAATGGATGAAATTTCAGGAATATGTTTCTCAAAGAACGGCAAAATATTAGCGGCATGTTCCTGGGGACCCACTGATTACTCAAAGGATAATATTTTTATTTACAGGGCAAACCCCGGTAATGGAACAGTATGGTTCTCGGCAAAAGCGCAGGGTTCAGCGGATGCATGCAGCATATCCGACGATGGAACTACAGTAACAGTTTCCGGCAAACTTGTGCATGAGCGTATGATGGGGTCGGGCGGGACATATTATAATATTTTTGTGGATACAAATTTCAATCCGACAGGAATTCATCTGGCATCGGGAACAGTTCCGGCAGAATTCAAGATGTATCAGAATTATCCGAATCCTTTCAATCCGAGCACAAGAATAAAATTCGATTTACCTCAGGCTTCCGACGTTAAATTAGCGGTTTACAATTCCGCGGGAATGCAGGTAAGGGAACTTGTAAACGAAAGACTTTCGGCAGGCTCTTACGATACTGAATTTGATGGCGGCAAGTTAAGCAGCGGAATTTATTTTGCGGTAATAAAAACAGATAAATATTACAATGTTTTGAAAATGATATTAATTAAATAATTATAATCCGTAATGAAAAAAATATTTATAATACTGTTACTAATTTCAGGATTCAGTTCGGTAACATATTCGCAATTTGCATACTCGTTCAAGAATTCGAAATATAATTACAGTATAAATATTCCGAAATCATACGATATAAAAAAATATCCGTCTGAAAACGATCCGGATACAGTAGTCGCGATTAATTCGGATGGTTCGGAATTTTCAATCACGGCGGGTTACGACAAGGTATATAAAGGGGTTAACGGAAGCCAACTTCCTCCGAATTCATTTATGCCCGCGCTTAAGTATAAATACAAACAGGTAGAACTGATTGAAAACGATTATACAGATTTGGGCGGGGAACCCTGCATGTTCATGAAAGTTAAATACAAAAATGAGGATGAAGAAGGTATTGTGTCGCAGTTCGTATTAGTAAGAAGCGAAAGATTATTCATAATCCGGGTAAAGGCGGTAAAAGATTTGTACGAAAAGTTCGAGGCTGAACTTACCGGATATATTTTCACATTTCAGTTCATGGAAAGCGCCCAGAAGGAATTTTATAAGAATGAAATGTATTCTTTTATAATAAACTTTCCTCCAGGCTGGCAGTTTGACCGGAATGAGTTTCCCGTGCAGGCAAACAGTCCAAAGGGTTCAAGTATGTATATTGAAACAATAAAGAGCACGGAATACGCTGATATGACGGCGTTCGACCTCGATACCGATATGCTGCTTGAGGCGTTGAATACAAAGTTTTCGAATATAACTATTGCAGCGAAGAAAAAACTTAACATTGACGGGAATCCCGTGCTTTACGTAAAATACAGATGGGTACAGGCGCAGACCGGGAAAGGTGATTCATACTATATAATACATTATTATTTGATTAAAAAAACCGTCTTATTTGTTTTTCAGGGAATGGTAAGGGATAAGGACACAAAAGACGAGGAAAAATTAATACAAGAATCTGTTGAATCGTTCCAATTTACAAAATAATTCTAAAGGAGAATGAAATGAAGAAACTATTACTTGTAATTGTTCTGATTTTTTTCATTTCACCGGGCGCTTTTGCTCAATTCGGTGACATATTAAAAAAAGCAACGGAAAAAGTTACAAAAGTAGATTTGCTTGAAGAAAAAAACGTAACAACATCAATCGAAGATGCTTTGCCGGTGGCTTTCTGGCTGAAGGATATCGATGAATATTATGAACCTACAGAACCCGAGACTAACGATTTCAATCTTGATCCGGGCTATTACAGGTTTTATGTGCAGTCATATTGTCTGAAAGCGGGAACGCACGGACCGTCAAAAGGTTCGGGATATCTGCTTGCACCGCTTAAAGGCAAAAGATCAGACCTTGTATATAATATAGTTGCAAGGTCATCGAATTTTCCTGAAATTGAACAGCACGACATACAACTTCTGCTCTGGGGAATAATAGCAGGGTCGAAGTTCACGGATTTCGATATATCTTTTCAAAACAAAGTAAGACCTTTAATGACCACGGCAGAGATAGCCGAGTTCAGTCTGGATTTAAAGAATGTTCCTATTGAAGTGATGCCGGACGATATAAAGCAGATTGCACAGTTTTATAAGGATTTCCGCGCTCGCTTGACAAATCCGAATATTACTTATAACGAAGTCGAATCTATGGCGATGGTCAACGGGGTTCTGCCTGAAGACCCGTTTTCAAAATATGTAGAGAAAGGATTATGGGCTTATTTAGGCGACGGATTTTACGGCAGGGGCATGCCGCAGAGTTATCCCAGAACAATATTTGAAGTCTACAGACCGGTTAAGATAAACAGTACTCGGGACAGCAAAGGCAGGCTTTCGGTTCTCGAAAACGACGGAAACAAAATTGAAATAATTTACGACGATGAACAGGGAAGGGATGTAATTTCTTTTGGAAGCAACGGAGATTATCCGATATGGAGAATTAAATCGATTAAACTAACGGGTACGAATCCGGGCGAAGAATACTCGCTTGATAATTCCGGATGGATGATAAAAGACAAAGGCCTCAAAATAAAAACATCGGGGCAGGGTTTAAAAGACGGTGTTGCCGGAGACGATCCCGCTTACGGAGATTATACTTTTAGAATGAATAACGGTAAAAACGCTCTAAAGAATTACGATGATTATATGAACGAGAAAAAAATGAAACCGCTTAAAGACAAACAGGACGAATACTGGGCGGATTATAATACGATGGAAGGACTGAAAGTTGCAACTAATCCGTTGAACAAAAAAGGCCAGATGGGATGGATTGAAAAGAATTTAAAGATGGTAACAGAATGGTGGAATACAGCCTCGAGTTCTCTTGCAGGCGAAGAAAGTCCTGATAACGGCAAGAAAAAGGTCGATATCAGAAAAACTCCTGCGGTTCCCGCAACAAACGGAATGCAGAGGATAATTTCATCCGAACGAAGATATAAGAACGAATAAAAGGTATTGAGGACATATAAAGGCGCCGTGCAAAAACACTGCGCCTTTTTTTATAATACATTTTAACTTTCATTCAAATCCTGCATTTGATAAATTACAAAAAATTAAAATATCATGACAACGGTTGAAATACTAAATAAATATAAAACCATCGCGGTTGTTGGTTTTTCGGATAATCCGGACAGGGACAGCAATGCAATATCCTTATATATGAAAGAAAAAGGATATAACATTATCGGTGTAAATCCGAAATTAGGCGGAAAAACAATAAACGGGATAATTTGTTATTCCGAACTTAAAGACATACCCGGAAAAGTAGAGATAGTAAATATTTTCAGAAAATCGGAGGCTTTGCCTGAAATAGTTAATCAGGTAATTGCTCTGAAGAACAGACCGGATGTAATCTGGACACAGTTAGGCGTTATTGACAGCGGAGCAAAAAAGACGGCTGAAGATAGCGGATTCGAGTATATCGAAAACAAATGTATTTACGTAGAACATAAATTAAACCACATAAAGTGAATATATTAAAGAATAAATATTTAATTTCAATTCTGGCGTTTGTAATTCCTTTAATACTTTACATATTTACTCTTGCTCCCGGATTGTATTTCATAGATACGGGTGAACTTGCAACTGCCTGCATAAAACTCGGCATAGCGCATCCGACGGGATATCCTTTGTTTACGCTTATTGGCAGGTTATTTACGCTGATGCCCATTGGCGAAGATATATACGAGTTGAATCTCATGTGCGCAATCATGTCGGCGGTTTCAACATTCGTTTTCTTTCATCTGATGCATTTCGTGATTACGGAATTGAATCTGAACAGCGGCAATAACGACGATAAATTATTCAAAAAATCGGACGGAAATGAAGCGCTTATAAATATAATAGCGCTGTCAGGTTCGCTCGTTCTGGCATTTTCAAATACATTCTGGAACACTGCGAATTCACTCGAAGTTTATTCGCTTCATGTATTATTTGTAATTACGGTGATATTTGTTTTTTTAAAAGCGTGCAAAGGTTATGTTGAAAGCAAGGGGAAGGACGACCTGAGGTACTGGATATTATTCGCTTTTATACTTGGCTTAAGTTTTTCAAATCACCTGACAACGATATTCCTTAGCGTCGGGTTCCTGTATCTGTATTTTGCTATAAATGGATTTAAGAAAAGCGCTTATATCAGGATTGCGGCAATGGCAATACCGTTTATCGGAGCACTGACGGTTTATATTTATTTCTTCCTGAGAGGCAATAATCCTGTTGTCAGTTGGGATTATCCTGTCAATTTAAGCAATTTCTACAGGCATGTATCGGGAAAACAGTTCAGTGTATGGATGTTTTCGAGCACAGAGGCGGCTTCAAAACAGTTCTCTTATTATTTATCGGCTTTCCCGAAGGAATTTTTCTATTTTCCGCTTATAGTCGCAATTTTCGGCTTATTTTCTGCATTTAAAAAGCAGAGAAAATTCTTCTATTTCACTGTTTTATTATTCGTTTTTAATATTTTATACGCAATAAATTATGATATTCATGATATAGACACATACTTTCTTTTATCGTATATTGTAGCGTCAATATGGTTTACACTGGGTCTTTTATTCATTTATGAGAAACTTAAACTGAATATAAATGTGGTACTGCTGCTTGCGGTATTATTTCCGGTAATCTGTATTTATTCAAATTATAATGAAAATAATGAAAGCAAGAGCAATTTTGTTAAGGAATATACGGAAAATGTATTTAATTCGGCGCGTCCGAATTCAATAGTATTTTCAACACAATGGGATTTCTGGGTATCCGCGTCTTTCTACTATCAGTATACAAAGAATTTCAGACCCGACGTTACAGTGCTTGATAAAGAACTAATGCGCAGAAGTTGGTATTTAAGGCATATCAGGATACATTATCCTGTCATTTACGAGCGAAGCAGACAGGAATTCGACGCGTACGAGACTGAACTTTTTAAATTTGAAAAGGAAACCGACAGATATACGAAACCGACAACGGAAATGGACAGGCAGGATTTAATTAAGATACAAAGCGCTTTTGCCGCTTTGTTGAACGGAATTGTGAAGAAAAATATTGACGACCACTATATTTACACAACCTTTGAAATTGAAGAGGACAAAAAAGAGAGATTCGGAGCGGAATTTGCACGAGTGCCGGAGGGAATGCTGATAAGGATGGCAAAAACGATCGATTTTGATTCTACGTATACGGAACCTGACATAAAATTCACAAAAACGTCCAATCCGGACTATTATCACACTTTTTTGATGAATACGTATTATATGATGTTCCTGAATCGCGCAAGTTATCTCATGAACGTAAATAAACTTGATATATCGGAAAATTACGTAAAAAGGGCGCTTGATTTGAGACCGAATGATAAAACAGGAACAGGTATGCTGAAGCGATTAAATGAAATGCGAGCAGTAAAATAATGCATAGATTATTTAGTATAATTCTATTCATATTATCCGCATTATTTACTATAAACATATATGCATTAAATGATACGTTGAAAGTTGATTCTACGTATATAAAGATAATAGAATCAATGACGGTTGAGAGAGTATTGTTTATTGGCAATGATAAGACGAAGGATGAAGTAATACTGCGCGAGATGAAGACGAAAGAAGGCGAAAAGTTAAATTTGCAGACGCTTGAAAACGACGTAAAAAGGTTATATAATTTAGGATTATTCAATAGAATTGATGTTGTTCCTGGACCGATAGGCAATAATAAAATAAATCTTGTTTTTCAGTTCGAGGAAATGTTTTATTTCCTTCCTATTCCGCAGGGCGGTATAAAGGAAGGTTCTTTCAAGAAGATATGGGGCGGTTTGAATTTCCAATTGAGAAACTTCAGCGGCAAGAATCAGACAATAAATACGAGTTTCGGAATCGGGTATGAGCCTTTTATTTCAATTGGTTTCCTGAACCCGTGGATATTCGGAAAACATCACTTTTTTTACCAATTTGGGCTTAAATACGCGAGGAATTATCCAAGAGCCACGGGAAGGCTTGATTCGACCGGCAGCATTTTCAGAAAAGACGATTTACCGACATACACATTAAACAATTTTCAGACTGATTTAAGGATTGGTAAGTTTTTCGGCGAAAATCTTTCGATTTCGGGCATATTATCGTTCAATTCTTATTCCACGTCTGAATACCAGGAAGGAATGACAGTTTCGAAGAGCGGGGTTGATAACTACCCGACAGCCGCGATTGATTTGACATACGACACTCGTGATTATTACAAATTCGCGACTTATGGTTCGTATTACAATCTCAGATATTCGAGAATAGGGTTCACCGGCAATTTATTTGATATAAACAAATTCAGGACGGATTTAAGGCGATACATACCTATAAAGATCAAGAACGACTACGCGTTTGTACTGGCTGCGAGATATAACAGCGTAATTACGTTTGGAGGAGGGGATTTACCCGTTTATCAGAGGGAAAATCTGGGTTACAATGATATGATTCGCGGATGGGACAATTACGTTTTCGAGGGTGAAGATAAAGTCCTTGGATCGCTTGAACTTAGAATACCCGTAGTTAAGCCATATTACGTAAAAGGAAAAGACCATATTTTATTAAGGAAGTTGCCTTTATTTAGGGCGCTATCATACAGATACGGAATGTACGCGACAATATTTTTCGATGTAGGCGGAGTATGGGGGCGAAAAGAAAGAATTTTCGATTCACAGTTCAAAAACGGATACGGAGTTGGGCTTAATTTTCTTCTGCCGTTTGATTTCGTCGGAAGAACGGATTTTGCGATAAGAAAAACAAATTCAACTTATAAAGGTCAGATAATTTTTTCATTAGACGCATCATTTTAAAATGGAATATTACTACACAAAACCTGAAGACATAGATGAAAAGAATTCGAAACTCGAAGTGAAGGGTTACGATTACAAACATCTTGCCAGGGTGCTTAGAAAAAAAACGGGAGACAAACTGAAAATAACAGACGGGAAACGGAACATTTACACGTCTGAGATAGTTGAAATAAAAAGTGATTCTTTAAAATGCAGGATTCTTTCTAAGAGTTATAATTTATTCGAGCCGAAAGAGGATTTGAAATTATTCACTGCTCCGTTAAGGAATCAGGACAGGTTTGAATTTCTGATTGAGAAAGCGGTCGAGTTAGGCGTAAGTTCAATTTATCCCGTCATAACACAGAACTGTATTGTGAAAGCAGGATTTTCGGCAAACAAGATGGAGCGTATGAGGAAGATAATAATAAGTGCGATGGGGCAGTCGCAGAGATGTTTGCTGCCGGAATTTCATGAAACAATTGATTTCGAAGAGATGATTAATATTACGAATAGTATGGAAAACAAAATTGTTTTTTACGAATTTGCAGATGAAGAAAGTAAATTCGGAAAAGGGCGGGATCAAAAGGCAATATGTTCTTTGATAGGACCCGAGGGTGGATTTACGGAGCGGGAAATAGATACATTAAAAGAAAAAAACTGGCAGGTTTGCAGTCTCGGAGGCAGGAAGATGAGGGCTGAAACCGCAGCAATAATTAGCGTCTATGAAATATTAAATCATAAATAATTAAAGGAAAAACATGAAAACAAGATTTCTATTTTTACTGGCAGTAATAATTATTGCCTTCTCGTCTCAGACATACGCGCAGTTCGATAAATTTTCTTTTCAGATTGGCGCTGGTATAGTCAATCCGGATAAGGGAATGCGCGGTAGCAATTATATAAATTATTCAAATACATACCGATACGTAAATCAGGTATTCGGAATCGATTCAACATTTGTATTCCCGTGGCAGGTAGCGCTTGTAGATTCTTCATTAATGAATCGTAATTACGGTGCGAAGACAGGATTTTTCATACAGGGAATGGGAAAAATAAATCTGGATAAATACGAAACGGTCAGATTAATTGGTACAATTGGATACAGCGCGTTCAACGCATTTGAAGGTTCGAAATCCGGATTCGTACCTGAATTCACTCAATCCTACATTCAGCAGAAATCAATAAGTTATGATTACTCATTAAGCAATTTCGGACTTGGGCTTGGTGTTGAAGTAGCGCCGTTATCGTTTACAAAGGTTGTTAGTCCTTTCGTAAACGGCACTTTTAATTTTAACTTTCTGAATGCGAAACTCACAAGAACAACAGGTCCGAGCGATTCGATGAGCATTAACTTCTCGGATTTTCGTATGGGAATAAGTCTTGGTGTTGGTATAGAATTTAAAGTCAATCCTCAGTGGGGGCTTGTGGTTGGAGCGAAGTATGATTTCGCAAACCTGCTGCTTAAAAACACGGACAGAGCAAGCGGTGTTTATTGGGGTAGAACAAATGCCGGATTTAACGATGAAGAAGGAAATGTACAGGCAAATATATACGATCCGCTTGGAACTCCAATCAGAAATAATATACACGTATCCCAGAAGGACATGAACTGGTCGACATTCTATGTAGCCGTAAACTTCTATCCTAATTTCGGCGGAACGACGAAGAAGAAATAAAAGGATTTAAATATTTTCTTAAAAGGCTGTTTCTTTGAAACAGCCTTTTTTTATTATGCACGGGGATTTTTTTTGAAATTCCGGTGTTTATTAATATAAATCTTAAAATATGAAAAAACAGATATATTTGGTTCTATCGGCGGTTGTTTTAATGAGTTTTTATTCCTGTTCGAAGAACAAGGATGTTACGGAAACAAAGAAGGATACTGAAATTAAGAAAGAAACATCTTTTAATACTGATGAATCTGCTAAAGGCAAGGAATTGTTTTACACAGCATCGAATCTCACGGGACTTAAATGCGCAGACTGCCACAGCGACGGCACAAATAAGGACAATACGAACACAAAATATTTCGCTGATGTAATAGGCGCAAACAAACGCCAGTCGGTGTTTGCCGGTATGTATAAAGGCGATGAAGTAACATCGACAGGCGCGGGCGCTTCATTCTGCTGGGAAACTTTTCTGAAGATGGGAAAACCGATATCGGGCGATGAAGTCAAGGCGTTCAATGCATATTTCGAATCGCTGAGCAAGGGAGATGCCAAGACTTTGAACTACACCACAATAGCGATACCGAAACCGGATAAATCGAAATTGAAAGACGACCAGACAAAGATTGCCGGAATGACACCCGACATAAAGAACGGGGAGAGAATATTCAAGGAAACTTGCGGGTTCTGCCATCAGGGAAATAAAATTAAGCATGCTCCTTCATTCCCGGATGATTTCGAAGGCAATCTAAAGAGCATAGTCTATCACATAAGAATGGGTTCGAAGTTCATGCCTTTTTATCCGTATGAAATGATATCCGATCAGGAAGCAGCGGATATTACGGAATACACATTAAAAAATCTTAAGAAATAAATCAGGCAAATATAAAATAAAGTATCACAGCGATTATGCCCGTTACAGCAAGCGCGGCGTAATCCTGTACTATTCCTGTCTGAATTCTTTTCCAATCCAAACTGAATCTCGAAGCGGAAGTTGCAACACCATTTACGAATCCGTCAATTATTTTCACGTCAAAAATTTTCCAGAGAAAACTATCGGATGACCAAAATATGGGTTTTACGATTGCATTATCGTACGCTTCATCGACGTAATATTTGTTCTCGAGCAATTTCCCGAGTCCTTTTTCTTCTTCGAATTTTTCCTGCCTGGAATACTTCCTGAACGAAATATAAATTGCAGCGACAGCAACCACAACCGAGAGGGCAATTAAAGCCCATTCGAGCAGGGAAGTGTGTTCCGATTCAGGCCTGAATCCGTTCAACGCCATATAAGAATTCTTAAAAACGGGTTCGAGCCAGTGGTCGAGAGCATTAAATCCGAGAATATGCGGTAATCCTATGAATCCGCCGATTGCAGACAGAATCGCGAGAATGATTAGCGGAACTGTCATTGTTTTCGGAGATTCGTGAGGGTGAACTTCAGAGCCGTATCTTGGTTTACCGAAGAACGTCAGCCCGACAAGTCTGAACATATAAAATGCAGTGAATCCCGCTGTGATAAGTACTAAAATATATGGTAAAATGCCCGCGTTTATGAAAGTTTTATAAAGAATTTCATCTTTGCTGAAGAAACCCGAAAGGGGAGGAATCCCCGAAATTGCGAATGCGCCGATTAAGAAAGTAATGTATGTTACCTTCATTTTATCCTTCAGACCGCCCATTTTTCTTATATCCTGTTCGTCGTGCATACCATGAATCACCGAACCGCTTCCGAGGAACATAAGGGCTTTAAAGAAGGCATGAGTTACAAGGTGGAATATTGCCGCAACGAAAGAAAATGTTCCAAGAGCGATGAACATGAATCCAAGTTGCGATATAGTTGAATATGCTAGAATTTTCTTTATATCATTCTGTTTAACTGCTATAGTTGCAGATAAAATAGCCGTCGCAATTCCAATTATTAATACTACATTGCCGGCATAAGGAGCGAGAACATACAATAGGGAAGTTCTGGCAATAAGATAGATACCGGCAGTCACCATCGTAGCCGCATGAATGAGAGCGGACACCGGTGTAGGACCCGCCATAGCGTCCGGCAGCCAGGTATAAAGCGGTATCTGAGCCGATTTACCGGTTGCGCCCATGAAGAAAAACAGTGCAATAGCAACAAGAATCGCACTATTTACGGGAAAACCTGCAATTAATCCAAGAAATTGTGAAACATCAAGAGTACCAAAATTTGTGAATATAAAGAACATAGCCATCAGAAATCCAAAATCTCCGATTCTATTCACAATAAAAGCCTTTTTCGCTGCATCGCCTGTGAATTTCTTCTCGTACCAGAATCCAATAAGCAGGTAAGAACAGAGACCAACACCTTCCCAGCCGAGGAAAATAAGAAGAAAATTATCGGCGAGAACGAGGTGAAGCATAGCAAAAATAAACAGGTTCAGGTAAGCAAAGAAACGCGCATAACCTTCATCTCCGTGCATATATCCGATTGAATAAACATGTATAAGAAAACCTATTCCCGTGACCACAAGAATCATCACAAGCGAAAGGGGATCAACAAGAAAAGAATAATTAACCGTCAGTTTGCCTGCGGATATCCAGTTGAAATAGGTAAATACAATTCTGCGCGACTCTTCGGGCAGATTAAGCAATTCAATAAAAGCCATTATACCAAGCAGAAACGGTATAAAAACAAATATAGAAGAAAGCCAGCCTGAGAATTTTTCAGAATTGATTTTTTTGCCGAAAATGGAATTTATCAAAAAACCCAGCAGCGGAAAAACTGTAATCAGAATGAAATAGTTTTGCATCATTTACCACTTTAAAATGTTTATTTTATCTATATCAAGAGTTTCCTTATTTCTGTATAACGATATAACAATTGCAAGCCCTACAGCAGCCTCAGCCGCAGCGACAGTCATAACGAAGAAGACAAATATCTGTCCGCTCGCGTCACCCAGAAAACTTGAAAATGCAACGAGCGAAAGATTTATGGCATTGAACATAAGTTCGATACACATCATAATTATAATCGCATTTCGTCTTACAAGCACGCCTACAACGCCTATTGAAAATAATATTGCGCTAAGAACAAGATATAAATTTAATTCATTCATAAAATATATAATTGTTTGGAAATTTAAATAATTCCACTAATAAATAAAATCGTAAAAATAATAATAAATAAACGAAACAAACAATGATAGGGAATATCGATAATTTCAGAAATGATATATTTGCAGAAGTTATTAAAGAGATATCAATATACAACTTTACATAATATATATTATATAACAACTTTACTAACATTGCCTGTATGCGAATAGTTTATAACTCAAAATTTCACCGGTCACATTGCGGCCCTTTTGATTAGATTATTTATAATACGTTGTTTATTGATGCACGCATTATTATTTTGCATAAAAGAAATTCTCTGAAAAAATTAGACAAATACATACTACGGCATTTCATACAGAACTTTGTTTTCGGTCTGCTATGCTTTATTCTGATTTTTATAATGGTAGATTTGTTCGAGAACCTTGACAGATTCATAGATAAAAAGTTGACTATAGGAATGTTGTCGCTTTATTATATGTATTTCATTCCTGATATACTCAAATTAATCACACCGGTTGGAATGCTGCTGGCATCTTTATTTACAATCAGCAGATTTGTCAATTATTCGGAGTTAACAGCCATGAAATCGGCCGGAATATCAATTTACAGATATTTACTGCCAATACTGACAGTTGGGTTCATAATTACCCTATTTGCGATATATTTTGACGGCTGGGTTGTGCCGCATTCCAACCGGGCGAAGTACAAATTCGAGCGTGAAATACTGGGCAGGAATACCGTCTCGAATTCTATACAGAATATCTATATTCAGGATAAGATAAATCGCATAATTGTCATAAATAATTATGAGAAAAATACACAGACTTGCAGTAATACATCAATACATGTTTTCGCTAAAGATACACTTACAAAAATCATCTCGAAGGTCGATATTGTTTCAATGAAATGGGATTACGAAAAGAACGACTGGCATATAAGTGTTGCGTATGAAAGAGATTTCTCAGGAACAGAAAATGAATCTTTGCATATAATAAATGACGCTAACCTTTCAACTTTAAAGGGTCTGGACAACATTAACATCTCCCCTGACATACTTGAAAAGAAGCAATTAAAGCCGGAGGAACTTGTTTTAAGCGAATTTAAAGAATTTATAGATAATTTAGAGGCAAGCGGACAGGATGTTTCAAGGCAAAAAGTAGATTACTACTCAATAATCTCATTCCCTTTCGCCAATATAATCACGATAATCTTCGGAGTTTCGATATCATCGAACAGAAGAAAAGGCGGAGCCGCCTTACATTTCGGTATCAGCCTTATAGTAAGTTTCATATATCTTGGATTCGTGAAAATATCTCAGGTATTCGGATATAATGGAGATTTAAACCCAATATTTACAGCCTGGCTTGCCAATATTGTATTCCTGACAGTATCTCTCGTAAATTTTTACAGATTGAACAATTAATTAACTTTTTCGTCATTAGGTTTCATAGGAATCTGGAAACCGAACGGATGTTCGCCCGGAGCGCCGAAAATTTTAACTTCACCGTATTGTGCTTCGAATCTCTCAATATTTTCCTTAAGAGCATTCAGAAACATTTTGCAGTGCTGTGGCGTCATTATTATTCTTGAGTGAACTTTGGCTTTCGGAATACCCGGGAAAATTCTCGTGAAATCAATAATGAATTCCGCTCCCGAGTGTGATATAATAGCGAGGTTAGAATAATTCCCTTCCGCTTCTTTTTCATTCAGTTCTATGTTAATCTGCTGTTGTGGGTTTTGTGTATCGTCCATTTTTATTTTAATTTTTTTACAAATTTAACCAATAAGACCACAATTGAAAGTCAAAAATAATAAGAAAATTTCGGTATGAACAAAATCGAATTTATATTATCATTTCGCTTTAAGAATTTTAGATATATTTTTGCAATAATTTCAAACTAAAATAAAGAGAATGAGTTTACTTGTAATAGGTTCGCTGGCATTAGACACAATAGAGACTCCTTTCGGTAAAGCGGAATACACGCTCGGAGGGTCGGCAACATTCATTTCAACAGCATCAAGTTATTTCACTGATGAAGTAAGGCTTGTAGGAATAGTCGGCAGCGACTTCCCTGCCGCGGAAATAGATTTCCTGAAATCGAAGAAGATAGACATTTCGGGTCTTGAAATTTCGAAGACGAAAAAGACATTTCACTGGCACGGAGTATATCACACCGATATGAATCAGCGCGATTCGATAACAACGGAACTAAACGCGTTCGAGGATTTCGATCCCGTCATTCCCGAAAAATTCAGGAACAGCGAGTTTGTATGTCTCGGAAACGTGAATCCGGAAATTCAGAAGAAAGTTATACTTCAGTTAGACAAGCCGAAATTCGTAATGATAGACACAATGAATTTCTGGATTGAAGGAAAACTGCCGCAGTTGAAAGAAACCATGAAACTTGTTGACATGATGGTCATAAACGATTCCGAAGCGCGCATGCTTGCAGAAGAAGACAATCTTCTCAAGGCGGCGAAGAAAATTTTCGCGATGGGACCGAAGATGCTTATTATAAAAAAAGGTGAACACGGCGCATTGCTTATTACAAAGGAACTTATATTCAGCGTTCCCGCCTTCCCTCTCGAAACCGTATTCGACCCGACAGGCGCGGGAGACACGTTCGCGGGTGGATTCATGGGCTGGCTTGCGAAGACGAAGGACATAACTCCCGCCAATTTAAAACTGGCGATAGTATACGGCAGTGTGATGGCATCGCTGGCGGTTGAAAAATTCTCATTAGACGGTATCAGGGATTTATCGCGCGGCAAAATTATGAAGAGATTCGATGAGTTCAGGAACCTTACGCATTTTGAAACAGTATCATTATAACGAAACAATTTAAAGATTTTTTACGTATGTCTAATTTAAAAACAGATGCAATAGTGCTGAGCGGGTTCAAATACGGCGACACGAGTAAAATTGTTTCCATACTGTCTGAAAATTCGGGAAAGTTTTCGGCTATTATAAAAGGCGCGAGAAACACGAAGTCTAAGATGGGCGGAGTATTCGAGAACATGAATCACATAAGCGTAATGTTCACAAAAAAGGAAAACAGGGATTTGCAGATTATATCGAAAGCGGAATGCATATCATCATTCAACGGAATAAAGACAGATCTTGACAAGTTATCCGTTGCGTACAGGATGCTTGAACTGACGTCGAAGTCAACGTACGATTATCACGCAAGTCCTGATGTTTACGTTTTGTTGAGAGAATATCTCTACGGAACTGACGTATGCGCGAGGAATCTCGAGTTGATTTTTTTAAAATTCCAGATAAATTTATCGGTGCTTCTGGGCATCGATCCGTTCGGATATCGAAATTTTGAAGGCGGAAATTTTGTTTTAAACGACAGAGACAGACACCTGTATTTCGGGCGTTTAAAGGATGAACAAATAGAGTTCATAGGAAGACTTTCCGAATCCGATTTTAAACAAATCGAGTGTATGGATTGTCAAATGAATGATATAAGGATGATGCAGAATTCGTACGAAACGCATTTTCTGCAGAATTCCGGCAAATACGGAGTTTCAAAAAGCAATCAAATATTCGAAGAATTAAAGAAAGTGAATTAATTTGACCTTTGTTTACAACTTATTATTAAGCAAAAAGTAAAAAACAAAAGGAGATAAAAACATGTCAAAGAAAGCAGTATTCGCAGGAGCGTTCCTGTTAGTATTTGCACTCGCATTCGGTGCAATCATGGCGGTGAATTTCAGCAACGTAAAAAGTCTTGTTGCTAATTCACAGATAGATTTCAAGACCGAGCCGCCTGTAAAGGCAGGTACTGATTTAAAGGGCTTGAATGACGCATTCGTTGAAATATCTAAAACAGTTACTCCGGCAGTCGTTTTCATCGACGTAACGAGCAACGTAAAACCAAAAACGGACGACAAGAATTTTCAGTATTTTTTCGGTCCTGATTTTCAGATGCCCGAGGACGTGCCGCAGCACGGTTCAGGTTCGGGAGTGATAATCAGCAATGACGGATACATTATGACAAACAATCACGTCGTCAGCAACGCAACAGACAAAGGAATAAAAGTAGTTCTCGCCGATAAGAGAGAATTCACGGCAAAGTTGATAGGCAAAGATCAGAATACGGATATCGCCGTAATAAAAATCGATGCGTCGGATTTGCCGGTAGCGTCAGTAGGAAATTCCGACAATGTGCAGGTCGGACAATGGGTTCTGGCAATCGGCAATCCCCTTGGGCTGAACAATACCGTAACGGCGGGAATTGTATCCGCGCTCGGTAGAAACATAAACATAGACGGCAACAGTTACGCGATAAACAATTTCATACAGACCGATGCCGTAATAAATCCGGGCAACAGCGGCGGCGCTCTGGTGGATATTAACGGACTGGTTATAGGAATAAATGCCGCAATAAAAACAACGACCGGTTATTATCAGGGTTACGGATTCGCCATACCGATGAACATAGCGAAGAGCGTGGCATCGGAACTCATTAAGAACGGAAAGATTGAAAGAGGATACATAGGAGTTTCTATAAAGGATGTCGATTCGAAGGAAGCAAAGGGACTGGGACTTGACAAGGCAAAGGGTGTATTGATTCAGAACGTAATTAAAGGCGGCGCGGGCGATGATGCAGGATTAAAAACCGGTGATGTTATTTTATCGGTTGACGGAAAAGAAGTTAATGCGGCGAATCAGTTACAGACCTTAATCGGTTCGAAACGACCGGGAGAAACAGCGCAACTTGTGATTTTCAGGGACGGTAAGAATATGGACGTCAGTGTTAAACTGAAACCTAAATCCGATAATGATACGGCACTTAACAATCAGACGGAAGAAAAGAAAGAAGACGTAACGCAGAATTCGAAAAAGTTTGACAATCTCGGATTGCTTGTAACCGAATTGCCGGACGGGATTAAGAAGCAGTACGAAGTAGATAACGGAGTAATGGTGAAAGACGTGGCGCATTTTTCGGAAGCATTCAACCGCGGTTTGCGCGCAGGATTTGTTATAATAGAAGCGGACAAACAGAAAATATCCAATATTTCGGATTTAGAGACAGTGCTCAGCAAGAAAGGTACAGGCGATATCATCGTACTTAAAGTGGTGACGCAAATGAAGGATATAAGGCTTATTGCCATAGAAGTGTCCTGATAAAGTATAAGAACATGAAAAGGGCGCAGAAATGCGCCCTTTTTAAGAAATCGTGAAACATTTATGTATAATAAGGTGTATTATAAGTAGACAAAGTAAATTAAATTTTATATTGAATTTAAAAAATAAGTTTACTATACTTGAACAAGTGAAAAAGGGATTAACCGAAATATTATTGCTAGTGTTTATTCTATCCGGTACAGTATTATACGCCGGTAATAATAAACATTTCAACATCGATCCGATTAACAAAGAGAGAACCTCTCTGCAGCAATCGGAAGACTACAAGTTATATCAAAATTTTCCAAACCCGTTTAATCCCGTCACGAAAATAAGTTATAAAATTTCAAGAGAAGGAACGGTTACTCTGAAAGTTTATAACCTTGTTGGACAGGTCGTCGGGACGTTAGTAAATGAAAAACAGAACGCCGGTACTTACGAAGTTGATTTTGACGCTTCGGAACTTACATCGGGTGTTTATCTTTACAAACTCCAGATTAACGGATTCACATCCGTTAAGAGAATGACCGTCATAAAGTAATTATTAAACTAAATATTGTATTAATGATGAGAATTGTCACAACACTAACAATTTTATTGTTATTTTCCGTTAAGGCATTTTCCCAGGGCAACATTTACGATGATTTTTCAAAAAAGGATTTGAGCAAATGGATTTGGGGCGGTATTGATATGAAATATTCGCACGAAACCGACAATAAAGAAAACGGTTACGTGGAGGTATTTTCAAAAGCACCCGTAAAAGCAAATTCCTACATCGGCAAATCGGCAAAGTATTCATTTATGATGTTCTCTGCCGGCAATTACGTAAATGTAATGTTACAGGGAGTTAACAACGATGCTACGGTAAAGATTGAACTGCTGTACGACATCGATAACAACGGAAAGTACAACGAAGACAAAGACATAATGCTTATGTCAAAACCCATACCGCTTAATTTCAGCGGCTGGAAAGAAATAAAAGTAAAACTCGACCAGGATAATTTCAAATTAATTTCTAAATTCGACGACGATTTCACAGTCACCGAAGAAGATGCGATGGCAATACAGTTCGAATACGAGTCGGGAAAGAGTTACAAAGAAAAGAAATTCGAAACCGGAATTGCTTTGATATCGGAAATCCCGAACAAAGAAACTCTGACTCCAAAAGACAGCGAGCAGACATCGCAGCAGAAGGACAAGGAATCGTATTTCGACGCGAAGAATTATCCTAATCCATTCAATCCTACAACTACCATCAGTTACACGCTCAAAGAAGGAACTAACGTGAGACTAACGGTATATGACAGACTCGGGCGCGAAGTGAAGACGCTTATTGACGAGAACCAGAATGCTGGAACGCATACTGTAACATTTGACGGCGGCAGTCTGCCGAGCGGCATATATTTTTACAGGATTAAAACTAACGATAAGACGGAAGTACAGAAAATGATTTTGGCAAAATAATCGGTTAAATTTAATTAACGATAAAAAAGGACAGTACAGCGCTGTCCTTTTTTATTGTACATAATTCATCTCAGTATATCGCAGTTGACCTCAAAATTCTTAATTTCATTTACGAACTTATCAGCCAGATTTTCAGGTATATTTGTAGAAGGATTTACGTTGACTATAATCCCCTTTCCTTCCGCAATTATTTCTTTTGTTTTATCTTTTTCGATATAGTGTTCAAAACAGAAACTCGAATTTTTTATCCATGACACGCGGGTATAAACGTTAAGAACAACATCGAGCGTAGCCGCTGCCCTGTAATCAATTGAATTATGAACGACAAAAACTTTAAGACCATCATTGAACGTTCCGTCCGGGTTCAGGTCGTATCCGAATACGCGCCTGTATTCTACTCTTCCTATTTCCATATAGCGGAGGTAGTAGGAATTATGCACTATCCCCTGCCAATCCACTTCCCATGTACGCACTCGTATTTGCACTGAATGTTTAAACAGCGCGGTGTTTAGTTCTTTTGCCATTATATTAGGATTTTGATAAAGAAAAATTGGATTTAAGATACGCGAAATACACTTAAAAATTAATATTAAAATTTGTATATTTAATCACATTTCAAAAACCAAAAAATTTTAAAGAAACAAATTTACTTTTATGGACAAAATTAAAGTTCTCATTATGGGTGCCGCAGGCAGAGATTTTCATAATTTCAACGTGGTATATCGTGATAATCCGAGATATGATGTTGTCGCATTTACTGCAACACAAATCCCCTATATAGATGACAGAAAATACCCCGCAGCGTTGTGCGGGAAGTTATATCCAAAAGGAATTCCTATCTATCCAGAAAGTGAACTTATTGGTCTTATAAAGAAACACAAAGTTGATGAAGTAGTATTCGCGTATTCGGATTGCAAATTCCAGTATGTAATGACGAAAGCAGCCGAAGTCAATGCAGCAGGCGCGACATTCTCAATGCTTGGCGGCGAACCTACAATGGTAAAATCCTCGAAACCAGTAATAGCGGTTGTTGCAAACAGAACGGGTTCGGGAAAGAGCCAGACATCAAGAAGAGTTATTGAAATTTTAATGGAACTTGGTTTGAAAACGGTAGCGGTAAGACACCCAATGCCTTACGGCGACCTCGTAAAACAAAAAGTTCAGAGGTTCGCGACTATCGCCGACCTTAAGAAACACAAATGCACTATCGAAGAAATGGAAGAATACGAACCTCATGTAGCAAGAGGCAACGTAATTTATGCAGGTGTGGATTACGAAGCAATACTTCGTCAGGCTGAAAAAGAAGCCGATGTTGTAATATGGGACGGCGGCAACAACGATTTACCGTTCTATAAATCCGATTTAATAATCACTGTTACCGATTCGCTTCGTCCGGGACATGAAGTTTCTTATTATCCGGGTTTGACAAATCTTATTCTTGCTGATGTAGTAGTATTGAATAAGATAGATTCAGCATCACCCGAAAATATTCAGATGGTAAGAGAAAATATCAGAAAGTTCAACAGCAAAGCACCAATTATTGAAGCCGCGTCACCGATATCGCTTCAGAACCCTGCCGACATTAATCTCATTAAAGGCAAGAGAGTGCTCGTAATTGAAGACGGTCCTACACTTACTCACGGTGAAATGAAATACGGTGCAGGAACGGTTGCAGCAATGAAATTCGGAGCAAAGGAAATAGTTGACCCGAGGAAATATGCCGTAAAATCAATTGCCGAAACATACGCAAAATATCCTAACATCGGTGTCTTGTTACCGGCAATGGGATACGGTCCCCAGCAGGTTAAGGATCTTGAAACAACAATCAACCGCGTACCGTGCGATGCAGTAATTATCGGAACGCCGATTGACCTCAAGAGACTTGTAAAGATTAAAAAACCGGCAGCGACAGTGACTTACAAACTGCAGGAAATCGGAAAACCCGATCTTTATGATATCATATCCGATATGCTTAAAAAGAAGAAAAGAAAATAAATTATTGATATAAATAGAAAATGAAAAAGGGCTGTTGACAGCCCTTTTTTGTTATACACGTTACTATAAATAATTCGTTGTTACAGCATTTTTGAAATCTTCTCGTATTTCTCGCGCGCTTCTTTCAGTTTCTGATTTTCATTATCAATCACATTCTGCGCGGCTTTCGCAAGGAAATTCTCGTTATTTAATTTCTTCTCGAGACCTGCAATATATGATTTAAGGCTGTCAAGTTCTTTAACCAATTTATCTTTGCCTTCATCATTCTTCATTTTCGGGATTTCATTTTTGAAGTTGAATTTCACCGCAAAGAATTCTCCGTTTGTGCCTTTGAAATCACCTGTCGATTTTTCTATGACAATTCCGCCTTTATTGTTTATCAGTAAGTGCAGAGATTTTTTCAGATTGTCAACGCTGTAGGATGCCGTTGTATTCAACGGTTTGATGCATATATCAAATTCATACTCATTTATTGCCGTGTATTTCGCGCGTTCATTTCTTGATGTAGTCACGAGGTCTTTGAACAGGTCGAATAATTTTTCCGAGTCTTCATCAATTTTTGAAGCATCAAGTTTGGGATAATCGATAAAAGAAACCGACTTCCCTTCCCTGCTTTCATCGAGCAGATGCCATATTTCTTCCGTGACAAACGGAATAACCGGATGAAGCAATCTGAGAACGTTCTCGTAAATGCCGAGCGCTCTTTCGATTGTTTTCTTTGCTGCTGATTTATTCTGGTAGATGCTTACTTTTGTAAGTTCGATATACCAGTCGCAGAAATCACTCCATACGAACGAGTAAAGCGATTTTGTATAATCGTTTAATCTGTATGAGTTTAGATAAAATTCAATATCTTTTATCGTTTCGTTGTATCTTGAGTCAATCCATTTTTCTACAAAATTGTATTCGGGTTCGGAATTTCCCAGACCGCTTTCCGAATTTATTTTATCGCGGGTCATCATCAGGAAGCGTCCCGCATTCCATAGTTTCGTAATGAAATTTCTTCCGATTTCTGTATTCTTTTCGTCGAAAAGTACGTCGCTGCCGAGAGGCGCGAGATATACAATCGTAAATCTAAGCGCGTCCGTGCCGAACCGGTCCATCAGAACGAGCGGATCCGGAGAATTCCCGAGCGACTTTGACATCTTTCTGCCTTTGCCGTCTCTGACGGTTGAATGGAAATATACATCCTTGAATGGAATATCGTTTCTGTATTCAAGTCCTGAAATAATCATACGGGCCACCCAGAGGAATATTATTTCCGGCGCTGTCGATAGAAAATCCGTAGGATAATAGTAATTCAGGTCTTTATTGTCTTTATCTTTTTCGCTGTTTTCCCATCCAAAAACACTGAACGGCCACAACCACGACGAGAACCACGTATCGAGCACGTCGGGGTCCTGATTCCAGTTTTCGATATCAACAGGCGGGGTTGTTTCGCAGTATATATCGCCGGTTTCTTTATGATACCAGATAGGAATTTGATGTCCCCACCAAAGTTGTCTTGAGATGCACCAGTCTCTTACGTTATCGAGCCAGTGATAATAAGTTTTTGTCCATTTATCGGGGTGAAATCTGACTTTTCCGTCTTTTACAACCTGTATTGCGGGTTTTGAAAGTTCTTTCATTGAAACAAACCACTGGTCGGAAAGGAAAGGCTCGATTACCGCACCGGAACGCTCCGAAATGGCAACGTTATGTATGTAATCTTCCTCTTTAACGAGATACCCTTCTTCTTTCAGTTTTACAAGAATCTTTTTGCGGGCTTCATTTACAGACATTCCCTGAAATTCTAAACCGTTTTCATTGATTTTTCCGTCTTTTGTTAGAATATTTAGCGCTTCAAGTCCGTGTCTCTGACCGACTTCAAAGTCATTTATATCGTGCGCGGGCGTAATTTTTAATGCGCCTGTACCGAAAGTAACATCTACGTATGAATCGAATAAAACCGGAATTTCCTTATTCACCAGAGGAAGAATAACCTTCGCATTCTTATATTTTTCGTATCTTTTATCCGCCGGATTTACAGCAACAGCAGTATCGCCAAGCATAGTTTCAGGACGTGTCGTAGCAATTATTAATGCTTCATCCGTACCTACTATAGGATACTTCACATAATAGAGTTTATCCCTTTTTTCTGTATAACTTATCTCATCATCGCTTAAAGCAGTTTGTGTTATATTGTCCCAATTTATAATCCTCTTGCCCTTATAAATATATCCTTTTTTATAGAGGTCAACGAATACCTCTTTTACTGCTTTTGAGAGACCTTTATCGAGTGTGAAACGTTCTCTTGACCAGTCAACTGATACTCCGAGTTTTCTTAATTGCTTAAGAATAATACCGCCGTACTTATCTTTCCAATCCCAGATAAGTTTAACGAATTCTTCCCTGCCGAGGTCATATTTTGACTTTCCTTCGTTCTTTTTTAATTCCTGTTCGACTTTTATCTGAGTAGCAATTCCTGCATGGTCCATTCCAGGCACCCAGCAGACTTCAAAGCCTGACATTCTTTTCCAACGGCAATATATATCCTGAATTGTATTATTTAAAATATGCCCTATATGGAGCATACCTGTAACATTAGGGGGTGGAATTACGACTGAGTACTTCTCTTTTTCGGAATTCACGGAAGACTTATAGATTTCATTATCTTCCCAAAACTTACGCCATTTTTCTTCGATTTCTATAGGTTCGTACTTTGGAGGAAATTCTTTCATTTTCAATTATTTATTGACTTCAATATTTTTATTTATAACCTCGTACGCTAAATTCATGTATGCCATAGCGCCTTCGGAATTTATTTTGTAAAGACAAAGCGGTTTTCCGTAGAATGTCGCTTCATTCAATAGATTTGTTGTTGGAATCGTTGTTTCGAACATATACCCGCCGTATTTTAGCCTTAATTCCCTTTCGGAAATTTCCGTCACTTTTGAGTTTTGTTCATACATCGTGAGCAAAATGCCTTCGATATCAAGATAAGGGTTGGAAACTTCTCTGACCCAGGAAATATACTCAAACAATTTATCGACTGCTTCGAGCGAAAAATGCCCGGATTTTACAGGAATAAGCACTGAATCGGACGCCGTAAGCGCATTCAATGTGATGCCGCGCAATGTCGGCGGGCAATCGAGAATAAGATAATCGTATTTATTCCTTATGTCTTTTAATGCATTTTTCAAAACGACCCGGTTTTCTGTCATTTTCGCGAATTTTTCATCGTTTTGAATAGAATTAATATTCGCAGGAATGAAATCGAGGTAGGGTATTTCGGTATTATGAATCGTATATTCAATTGATTTTGAGAAATTGAATATATCGGCGATACCGCCCTTTATTCTATCGGGCGTAAATCCCATAGCGACGGCAGATGAACCGTATGGGTCGACATCTATCAGCAATGTCTTCTTCTCCGATAATGAGAGTGACGCAGCCAGATTAACTGCAGTTGTAGTCTTCCCGACCCCGCCTTTCGAAATACAGATACTAATTACCTTACCCATCAACTTTAACTTTTAAATTCAATAAATTATTTCCAAGGACAGCATGCAGATTGTCTCCTCTGATAACTTCGCCGACACCTTCAGGGGTACCCGTGAAAATCAAATCCCCTTTTTGTATATAGAATATACTTGATATATAGGATATTAACTTACATATATTAAATAACATTAAACTTGTATTTCCATGTTGTTTCTCAATACCGTTTATTTCGAGTTTCAAATTCAAATCCATAGGATTTATTTTCTTATCCGCACGGATTATATTACTAATCGGAGCGGAAGAATGGAAACCTTTGGCGGCTGTCCAGGGCAGACCGGATTTTTTTGCTTCTGACTGAACGTCTCTGAGAGTCATATCCAGACCAATGGCATACCCGAATATAAATTCTTCTGCCTCGTTTTCAGGAATTTTACTGCCGTTTTTTCCTATTGCAACAACAAGTTCCGTTTCATAATGAACCGAATTTGAAATCGGTTTGCCTTCCCAAACTGGAATATTAATTGATTCACCATCTCCTATGATAGCCGAATTCGGTTTCAGAAAAACCACAGGTTTTTCGGGAGCAGATGTCTGACCGAATTCCTTTATATGGTCAAGATAATTTTTCCCGATACAGTAAATGTTGTTTACTTCAAAATGCTCGTTGGAACCGGCTATTTTAATAAATTTCGGCATTATAAATCGGAAAAATAAATTTTACCATTATTTATTATGGCAAAAGGCTTGCAAGCCGTCTGAAATCCGTCGAATGGAGTATTTTTCCCTTTCGATTTAAATTTTCCGGAATCTATCGTCCATTCAGCATCGAAATCCACGATAGTAAAATTTGCTTTTTCCCCTTCCGCAATTTGTATTCTCGGAAGATTCAGTAATCTTCTCGGATTATCGGAGAGTTTTTCAATCCATTTATCTACGGAGATTATGTCTTCATCAACGAGATACTTATACGAAAGCCCGATACAGGTTTCAAGTCCGACAATACCGAACGGCGCTTTCGAAAGTCCTTTTGATTTCTCCAATGCAGTATGCGGAGCGTGGTCAGTGCATAAAACTTCAATCGTATCATCCTGAAGTCCCTGAATTATTTTATTGACGTCTTTATCGCTTCTCAGCGGAGGATTCATTTTCGCATTCGGTCCGTTTACAAGTACATTTTCATCTGTCAAAATAAAATGGTGCGGGCACGCTTCGGCGGTAATATATTTATTATTTTTTCTTGCTTCTCTAACGATATCGACAGTTTCGCCGCATGAAATATGCTGGACGTGATATCTGGAATATTTAATCGAATCGGCAAGCGATATATCGTTTTTCACTGTGACAATTTCACTGTCTTCGGAAATACCTTCAACTTGAAGTTGTTCGGAGACTTTTCCTTTATGGATGGCGCCGTTGGCGCTCAATTTTATATTTTCTGCATGCTGCATAAAAGGAGTACCGTTGACAGCGGAAAACTCAAGTACGCTCTTTAGGATTTCCGGATTTGAGACAGGACTGCCGTCGTCAGTAAAAGCGGCCGCGCCTTCATCGAAAAGAATCTGAAAATTTGCCGGCTCAGCATCTTTTCTTAATTTCGATGCGCAGGCAGAGACAAATACATCTACAATATTATCTTTTGCTTTTTCAATAATGTACCTGATAGTTTCGGGTTCATCAATCGGAGGATTTGTATTCGGCATACAAAGTACGCCTGTGAATCCGCCGTTGGCAGCGGACTCGCAGCCTGAGATGATATCTTCTTTTTCGGTCTGTCCTGGGTCCCTGAAATGAACGTGCATATCGAAAAAGCCCGGCATTAGTGTTTTGCCTTCACAGTCAAAGATGTTGATATCAACCGGCAAAGATGATTCATCTATAACACCGATTTTACTAATAATACCATCGGCGATATAGACGTCGAAAACACCTTTCAGATTATCTTTCGGAGAAAGGACAAAAATATTTTTTAATAATATATGCAAATGTATAAAAAAAAGTGGGCAATACTGGATTCGAACCAGTGACCTCATCCGTGTGAAGGATGCGCGCTAACCAGCTGTGCCAATTGCCCAATGTGTAAATTTACAAACTATTATCCAATAAGAAAATTCCATAATATAGCATCAAGAATCAGAATCATCGCCGCGCAGATAACGAATGATTTAATAGTGGATTTGCCGACGCCTTCTGCTCCGCCTGTGGTTTCAAATCCGACATAGCAGCCGATTGTAGAGATTGCAAATCCGAAGAAAAGCGCTTTAATACAAGCGGTGTTAACATCCTTGACCTCAAAAGTTTTTCTGAAACCGTTAATGAACACGCCTCCGGATACATCGAGGAATGCTACAGAAACGATATACGAACCGAGTATTGCAACGGTACTCGAAAATATTACGAGCACGGGCATTACCAGTATTGTCGCTACAATCCTCGGCATAGCGAGATACCTCAGAGGATTGATAGCCATGGCTTCGAGAGCGTCTATTTGTTCGGTAACTTTCATTGTTCCGATTTCCGCGCTGATTGAAGCCCCTACCCTGCCGGCAAGTACGATAGCAGTAAGCACGGGTCCGAGTTCGATGATAATTGCTTTTGGAGTTGCGGTACCGAGAATACTCAGGGGAACCATTCCTGCCATTTGATACGCTACCTGCCATGCTGATACGGCACCGGTAAATAATCCGATGATTGACATGAGGGCAAGCGAATCAACGCCGATGTGGACCATCTGGTCGAGAATAAGTTTTCTGTCCTTGAACACTCTGGGGAAACTGATAATTACTCCTCCAAGCAGGAAAAAATAATCTTCAATATCCTTAAAAAAAGTGTAGAGTTTTCTTAAAATTAGATTTAGCAAGTATATATAATTATTTTATAATCTTTGAACTTTAACCTGCAATAAGCGATTCACGGATTTTTTCATCACAGTAAATACCAGTCCTTTATAATCGATGCGCTCATATATTTCAGGTACATGTCCCGTAACTTTCTGCAGAAACCCGCTCAGCGTGTGGTAATCATCATAATCTACAGGTATATCCGTATTGAATTTTTCGTTAAACTCTTCAATACCTATAATCGGATTAACGAGGAAAAGACCGAGTTTATCTTTCTGAACATTCCTTGTATCCACATCGTATTCGTCTTCTATTTCGCCGACAATTTCTTCAATAATATCTTCAAGGGTTATAAGCCCTTCAACAGAACCGTGTTCATTGACAACAATACCGAGGTGAATATGTTTTTTCTGAAACTCTTTCAGAATTTCCCCGATTTGCTTAGTTTCCGGGACAAAATATGCCGTTCTAAGAATATCGGAAAGAACAATCAGTTCACGGTGTTCCGTAGCGCTGATAAGGTCTTTTGAATAAATAATTCCGATAATGTTATCAATCGTATCTTTATACACCGGTATTCTTGAATATCCTTCATCAATAACCTTTCGAATGATTTTTTCGCGGTCGTCATTAATATTCAGCGCGACAATATCGTTTCGAGGTATCATAATATCTCTTGCAAGTTTATCATTAAAGTCAAAAATCTTTTCTATCAATTGATGTTCGGTTGAATCAATTATGCCGGTTTTTCTGCCTTCGGAAATAAGGTATCGAATTTCATCTTCGGAACGAACTATATCGTCGCCTGCGATTGTCTGCAGACCGAGTAATTTTAAAATCTTGTTAGCACAAAAGTTCAGCAGTAGAATAAAGGGTTTGAATATATTATAAAATACTCTAAGCGGTACAGCAAGCCAGGAGGCAATCTTCAGCGGATACTGAATTGCAATCATCTTCGGTGTCTGCTCGCTGAAAATAACTGTAATGAAAGTTATAACAAGTACGCCGATAATCGAAGCCATAGTCGAATCGACTTTAGATGACAATCCGAAAAGTTCGAAAAAAGGCATGAAATATTTCGAAAGTGATTTTTCTCCAATCCATCCAAGCACAACATTAATGAGCGTTATTCCGAACTGTGTAGCGGATATGTATTTATTTAGATTATCTTTGACAACACGGAGGTTTTTAACACCGACAGAATGATTTTCGTCAAGGTCTGTTTCTATCTCGGATTTTCTTACTTTAATGATGGCGTACTCTACTGCAACGAACAGTGCGTTGAGTATAACCAGTATGCCTATGATGAGTATTTCAAATAATAATGATTTCAAATTGAAGTTTTATCTTCTTTCTTTCAAAAACTTCAGCCTGTTTTCAAGATTTTTGCGTGGTATCAGGAGTTTATCTTTACCGAAAACGGCTTCTTCCTGTGATTTAAATACGAGTTCAAATTCATCGCTCATGACGATGGCTTCTTCCGGGCAGACTTCTTCGCAGAATCCGCAGAATATGCATCTCACCATATTTATCTCAAATTTTTCGGGATAACGTTCCTTTTCAAGTTCGGTTTCATTTGCCTGAACTTCGATTGCAAGCGCGGGGCAAACTCTGGAGCACAAGCCGCAAGCAACGCATCTTTCGGTTCCGTTATCTTCGAGGACAAGAACCGGTCTTCCCCTGAAACTTGCAGGAGACACCCATTTCTCTTCGGGATACTGCCTAGTGAATTTTGGTTTGAACATCTGTTTAAACGTAAGAGCCAGACCCATTGCTATCTGAGGCAGATAAGTTTTTTCGATTAATGTTAAGTCTTTATATTTTATATAGTTCATTTGTTTGCCTTAAATGAATATCGTTTTCACTATAAATAACCCATATATAAAATAATCGTTCCCTTAAATATACAGAGAACGATTATTTTATTTGAAACTCTATTTAACTAACAACATTTTCTTTGTCGATACAAAACTGCCTGTACGGAGTGTGTAATAATAAACGCCCGAAGACATTTTGAAATCATTTGAATTAAATTCAACTGCAAATGTACCGGGCTGTGATATTTTATCCGGAATCAAGTTTGCAACTTCGTTTCCGAGAATATCATAAACCTTCAATGATACTCTTTCCGCTTTCGCTATTGAAAAATTAATTTTAGTCGAAGGGTTAAATGGATTCGGATAATTCTGTTCGAGTTTATAACCGTCAATTACGCTTGATATCTGGCGGATACCGACAGTTCCTAACTGGACTCTGAATGTGTCAACGAGGAAATTCGACGGATTAGATTCAAGATATGCTTTGATTATCACAGTTGCCAATCCGGGCGTATGTCCGAGAAAATCAATCTGAATACTATCGAGTACATTTGGTGCTCTTGTTACAGGCTGTGCTCCTCTCGGAGGAATCGTATCCTGGTCAGAAGCGTAGCAATACTCTACGCAGATGCTTGTCTGCCATGTGGGTCCGGGCAGACTGTTAAGAACGCGGACGAATTTGAAATTCTGATTCGTGGAAGTCATATTCTTAAAATATCCTATCGCGACTGTAGCATTAATCAGCGATGTATCGCCGTAAATAATCCGCGGAGAATGTCTGTAGAATTGAAAAGTCTGTGAATTTGCCATGCCTGCAACGAACATCAGGACTAAGACTAAGGAAAATATTTTTTTCATCTCAAACAATATTTATTTGTAAAAATTATTGATAAATTTTAATTCATTTTTATTTGAAGCCTGTTACGGCTGTTTTCCGCTGTACCGTAATCAGGATTTATACTGATTGCTTTATTATATTCCGCGATTGCTTCGAACCAGAGCCCCATTTTTTCATAAACAACCCCGAGATTGTAATATGCAAATTCCCTGTTTGTATATCTTCCCGCTTTAACTGCAAGTTCGAGCCAGGCAACCGCTTCTTCATAACGTTCGAGACTGATAAGATAAGCGCCGATGTCATTATAAGGATTACCGTAATCGGGATCAAGTTTAATTGCATTTTTGCATTCAGCAATGGCTTTTTCGTATTCGCCTTTCATGCTAAGAACCCAGCCGAGAAAAGTGTATGTCTCCGCCGCGGGATAAATTTCGAGCGATCTTTCGTAATAAATAATCGCTTCGTCATACTCACCCTCGAGTTGCAAACGATACGCTTTTTCAAAATATTCTTTCGACTTTTCTATTAGATATTTTGTTTCCATAATATTAACAATTTGTAAATACCTAACCGTACAAATATATTAAAAGTTTAACTGAAATAACATTCATTAATTAGTTTCGGTTAGCATATAATATCCCATTTATTTGGAATGGCTTAATTTTAAGCCATAATTTTTTTATCTTTAAAATATGACACGAATCGGAGTAATATTGGGGTCCGGCCTTTCCGGATTCACCAAGGAACTGGATAAACCGGATGTTATTTATTCGGAATTGGGCGGTATTCACAAAAAATCGGTGATTGAAGGGCGAATCGGCGGAAAAACCGTTTTTTTGTTTACCGGCAGAAACCATTTTTACGAAACGTATTCGAGAGATAAAGTTTTCAGAAACGTAAATATTGCAAAAGACCTTAACATAGAGTTTTTGATTATTACAAATGCGGCGGGAGGAATAAATCCTTTATATAACGTATCCGACCTGATGCTGATAAAAACATACATAAATTTATTTCAGAGAAGGCTTATAAAAAAAGACATTTGCGCAATCGATTTTGGATTACTTCAGTGGGCTAAGGACATAGCGATACGAAACAGCATTAAGGCATATGAAGGATGTTATTACGGTTCGACAGGTCCGACTTATGAAACACAATCAGAAATAAATTATTTAAAAAGAATCAGAGTGGATGCGGTAGGCATGTCAACAATTCCCGATATTCAAAGAGCACAAGAACTTGGCATGAAGACTCTTGGGATTTCATGCATTACGAACAAACTTTTTTCCGGGTTTTCCGTTAAAGTAACTCATGATGAAGTAATTGATGCGGGAAACAAAGCATACATTCGATTTTCGAAATATCTTAAGCATCTGATAAATGATTATTGATACACACGCCCACCTTTATTATCCCGATATCATTTCCAATCTGGATGAGATTCTCGACAATGCGCGGGAATCAGGTATAGGAAAAATAATTATTCCTGCGGTCGATATAAAAACTTGCGAAACAATTTTAAATCTGACTTCGAAACATGATATGCTTTATGCCGCTCTGGGTCTTCATCCATGCGATATAAAGGAAACTGAAGAAAGCGAATTTAAGATACTTGAAGATATGCTTACTGAAAAAAAGGTTGTGGGTATCGGCGAGACGGGGCTCGATTATTACTGGGACAAAACTTATAACGATAAGCAAAAACTTTTTTTCAAAAGACACCTCGAACTTGCTTCATCATATAAACTTCCCGTAATTATACACACGCGGGATTCGATGAAGGACGCGCTTGAAGTAATAAGAAATCTTAAAAGCGAAATAACATGCCAGTTTCATTGTTTTTCAGGCGATGAAGAAGACCTTGAATACGTTCTGGGAAAAGAGAATTATTATGTATCATTCTGCGGCAACATCACTTACAAGAATTTCGATGCATTGGATTTAATTGAAAAAACCCCCATTGAGAGATTACTGTCGGAAACCGACTCCCCTTTTCTCACGCCCGTGCCATACAGGGGAAAGAAAAATCAGCCTGCATACGTAGTAAATACAATTAATAAGATAGCGGAGATTAAAAAAACAGATAAAGATATTTTAATTGATGCACTTTTATCGAACACAGAAAAATTATTCCGAAATATTACGTTTTAATCCTAAACGGTTGATTTTTATCAAACTTGAATAACTATGTTTTTTATTTTATATTTGACTACCTTTTCAAACTTAATCAAATGCTATGAACAATAATTTATACTTTCAGGACAGCGGTAACACGGGTTTCGTACCTCCGCCCCCGCCTCCTCCTCCGCCGCCAATGGGTGGAAGCCAGTATTCATCAGGCAAAGCAAGCAGTAATGCTATCTGGGCATTGGTATTAGGAATTTTATCATGGGTGCTTTGCGGTATTTTCGCCGCTATTCCTGCATGGATAATCGGCAAGAAAGAAATCAGCGCCATTGAAGCGGGTCAGTCCGATCCTTCAGGCAAAACCATGGCTCAAATCGGCATGTGGCTTGGAATCATTCAGGTGATTTTGGGTATTCTTGGAATTATTGTTGTAATTATTTTACTTGCACTCGGTGTACTCGGCAGTGCAATAAATCATTGATTTTAAATTTTAATATGGCTGTTAGATTATGTCTGACAGCCTTTTTCTATTATGGAAATTAAGTTCATAAAATTCGATTCGGAAAAAAGCTGTGTCATTCCCTCTTATGCAACCGAAGGCTCTGCAGGTATGGACCTGTCATCGGCATCGGATGAAAAAATTGTAATCAAAAGAGGCGAGGCGAAATTAATTCCTACAAATTTAATCATCGAAATCCCTGCCGGATATGAAGGGCAGATACGGCCGCGAAGCGGATTGGCATTAAAACACGGCATTACGGTTCTTAATTCGCCCGGTACCGTTGATTCAGATTATCGCGGTGAGGTTAAAGTACTTTTAATAAATCACGGCTCGAATGACTTTGTAATAAATTTCGGGGACAGAATAGCGCAATTGATAATCGCTAAGTACGAGAAAGCAAGTTTTAAATCATCTGACAATTTATCTGATACATCGAGGGGCGGCGGAGGCTATGGCAGCACGGGGAAATAAAAAATTCAGGAAAGACAAACCGACCTTCAGTCAGATTTACAGGGAAGTTGAAGTTTCACTGCCCTTGGATTCTGTTTCAAATGAAGATAAAAAAGGAAAACTTTATCTTGTTTCAACTCCCATAGGCGATTATTCCGACATAACCATACGCGCTCTGAAAGTACTTGACGAATCCGATTATATTATCTGCGAGGACACAAAAATCACGTCGAGACTATTAAGGTTTTTTGGAATTAAAAAAGAGATGAAGATACTCGACGAACATAACGAAGCGGAAACGGCGATAAATTATGCAGGCGAAATTGCTGCGGGTAAAACCGCTGCATTGGTATCCGACTGCGGCACACCGGTGTTTGCAGACCCCGGATTAAGGTTAGTTCGTGAATGCATTAATTTCGGGATACCAATGGAATTTGTTCACGGAGCAAATTCGGTGATTTCTACAATTGTAGTTTCGGGATTTGACATAAGCAGATTTTATTTCTACGGATTTCTTTCTCCAAAGAGAGAGATTCGCGTGAAAGAAATAAGCGGAATATCAGGGCTCGACTATCCTGTAATATTGATGGATACGCCGTACAGGCTGATAACGCTTCTCGATGATATTTCGGATAAAATTCCGGAAAGAGAAATATTTTTGGCGACGAATTTATCGACCGATTCGGAAAAATTCTTCAGAGGCAGACCGGAGGAAATTAAATCGGCATTGAAACTGCATTTCGGAGAAGAAAAACCAAAAGCGGAATTTGTGCTTGTGATAAAGCAGAAGTGATTTTGGCGGAAATATAATAAAAGTTTTTCGAGTTCCGCATTGTTTTACAATTAATTTAACTATTAAAGATGCCGCCCCTACGGGGCTTTTAATTTAGCCTGCTCATGTTCTACTAAAATGTCTTGCCTACGGCGCTTTCTTAAATCTTCATTCTTCAGTCTTCAATGTTCAATGAAAGAAATACTTGGTAGTGTTCTTTTTTCCATATACCATTTTCCATATTCCATATTCCATTTTCTATATTCATATTCCAAATTCGAATCATTTTATTGAGAAAAAATGTAACCAAAAACAGAATATTTTTTTGTAAGGAAAATCCTGTGTTTAAACTGTTTAAACGATGTATTTTCATTCGTAAATGAATTGAAAAATGCGGAAAATATGACTAATTTTAATAATGGTTTCATACAAATCCTCTGGAGTAAATATTCAAAAAGCGGACGCATTTTTAGATAGAATTAAACCGCTTGTTAAAACTACTTTTTCTAAAAATGTTCTTTCCGGAATCGGAAATTTCGGTGCATTTTATGAAATTGATGCGAAGAAGCATAAAAATCCCGTATTCGTCAGCAGTACTGACGGTGTCGGTACAAAGGTAAAAATTGCCGGCATGCTGAACAAGTACGATACTGTCGGCGAAGATCTCATCAATCACTGTGTGAACGATATCGCTGTATGCGGAGCGGCTCCCCTTTTCTTTCTGGATTACTACGCGATGGGAAAACTGAACGTGAAAAATTCCGTTAACATCGTTAAGGGGCTTGTACGCGGCTGCAAAAACAATTCTATGTCGCTTATCGGCGGTGAGACTGCAGAAATGCCCGGTGTTTACGGCGATAACGATTTCGACCTTGCAGGCACAATAGTCGGAATTGTTGATAAGAAAAAAATAGTGAATTACGCGAAAGTAAAAAAAGGCGATGTACTGATAGGCTTTGAATCGAATGGTCTGCATACAAACGGATATTCGCTTGTCAGAAAAGTTTTTTCTCACAACGATTACAAGATGAAATATCCCGGTTTAAAATCATCGCTTGGTTCGGAATTGCTGAGAGTTCACAAATCATATCTCAATGTTATTCAGAAGTCACTGAATAATTTCAGCATAAAATCATTCTCGCATATAACCGGCGGCGGTATTGTCGGCAATACAAAGCGAGTCGTACCAAAAGGAATGAAACTCGATATCTACTGGGACGCATGGAAGCGGCCTGAGTTGTTCAAACTGATACAGAAAAAAGGAAACGTGCCCGAAGCGGACATGAGAAAGACTTTCAATCTTGGAATCGGACTGGTTGTGATTATAGATAAAAAGGCTGTTGAAGGGTTTATGTCATACTGGAAGAAGAATAAAGAAAGAACTTACATAATAGGAAGTATAAAATAACATAGATTACATTAACCATTTTAAACCGGGAGTTTTATGATCAAAAGACACAATTTCAAGCCTGAAGAAGTTCAGGACATTTTGCGCAAACGTATGCTCGTTGATGGTTTTGACATGACGCTGGATTTACACCAGTCCGCAGACGGATATTTATACGATTCCAAGAGAAAGAAGAAAATGCTTGATTTCTTCACTTTCGTGGCATCAAGTCCGCTCGGAATGAACCATCCGAAACTCAACAACGAAGAGTTCATAATGCAGATAGGCCGCATTGCGCTTAATAAGCCCTCGCTTTCCGACATTTACGCTCATGAGCAGGCAGAGTTTGTTGAAACATTTTTCAACTTAGCGGTACCGTCTTATTTCAAGTATTCGTTTTTCATCGAAGGAGGAGCGCTTGCAGTAGAGAACACGATTAAAGCGGCAATCGACTGGAAAGTGCAGAAGAATTTTCAAAAAGGTTACAAAGAAGAAAAAGGAAAACAAATCATTCACTTCAAGGAAGCATTTCACGGCAGGTCCGGTTATACGCTTTCATTAACCAACACAGACCCCGTAAAGATTTATTACTTCCCGAAATTCGACTGGCCGAGAGTGACAAATCCGAAAATCACTTTCCCGCTTAATGATGAGAATCTTGAAAAAGTAATCGCGCTCGAAAAACAATCAATCGATGAAATCAAGAAAGCGATAGCAGACAATAAAGACGATATAGCGGGTCTGATAATCGAAACGATACAGGGCGAAGGCGGCGACAACCATTTCAGAAAAGAATTTTTCATGCAGTTAAGACAAATCTGCAATGATAACGATATACTTTTCATTATCGACGAAGTGCAGACGGGTATTGCCATGACCGGCAAATGGTGGGCGCATGAACATTACATTAAACCCGATATTATTTCCTTCGGAAAGAAAACACAGGTATGCGGAATTCTTTCAACGGACAGAATAGACGAAGTTGAAGAAAACGTATTCAGGAAACCAAGCAGAATAAATTCAACATGGGGCGGTAATATAGTCGACATGTTCAGATTCAAAAAGATTCTTGAAATTATAGACGAAGAAAATCTCGTAAAGAACTGCGAAGTCAACGGCAAATACCTTCAGGATAAAATACACGTTCTCGAAGAAAAATATCCCGGCAAAGTAACAAACGGAAGAGGTCTCGGTTTGTTCTGCGCATTCGATGTTCCCGATACGGCAGCGAGAAACAAAATCGTTTCCGATGCGGTCAACGAAGGTTTGCTGATATTAGGATGCGGACCAAGGTCAATAAGATTCAGACCGCCGATTACTGTTCAGGCGCATAAGATTGATGAGGGCATGGACATTCTCGACAAATTAATAAGTAAATTATAAAAATCGAAATTTATCGTTATATTATATCCCGGAGCACTTAACTCCGGGATTTTTTTATGGAAAAAAAAGACTTTAAAGACATTTTCATCAAGTATCTGAAGGATAACGGACAGAGAATAACCAACGAGCGTATTCTTATACTCAACTCCGCCCTTTCGATGGAAGACCATTTCGATGCCGATGAATTATATACGAAAATGCGAAATGATTTCATTCGTGTGTCAAGAGCAACAGTTTACAATACACTGGAACTTATGAACAACTGCGATATACTTTCGAAACATAATTTTAAAGGAGAACGGGCTAGATATGAAGCAAAACGCGGAAGTAAAAATCATTACCACATTATCTGCCTGAGTTGCAACAAAATAATCGAATTTGAGAACCAATCTATCGATAAATCACTTTTAAAGGTCTGCAAGGATAAAGAACTCAAACTGCTGGACTATTCAATACAGGTTTTCGCATCCTGTGAAAGCGCCGATGATTGTAAAATCGGCAATGAACCATGCAAGAAATAACGATTTTTGACTTGTTTTTTAAGTATTTCTTATTTAGATTAAGTCTAAATAAGAATTAATTTAAATGACGGTAGCAGATTTAAATTCGGGTCAGAGAGCGATAATTAAGGATATTGATTTTTCACATCCATCATCGAACAGAGTAGTTGAATACGGTTTTACTCCCGGTCAGGAACTGCAGGTATTAAACAAGTCAATATTCAACGATCCCCTATCCGTCTCATTACGGGGAGCATTAATTGCAATCCGCAAAAATGATGCACGCTGCATAGAGGTGATTTTAGCAAATGAGCATTGATACCGTTAAAGAAAAAAAACTTCTCATAACATTAGTTGGTCCTCCTAATTCCGGCAAAACTACTTTATTCAATCTGTTAAGCGGAAAAAAACACAAGACCGTTAATTATCCGGGCGCGACAATTGAATACAGCATTTCAAGTTTTCTCGAGCAGTACGGCATAAACGCGAACCTTATGGATTCTCCCGGAATAATAAGTTTGATTCCCGCTTCGCCCGATGAAAAAGTGACAATTGATAATCTTTATATCCATCCCGAATTCGGAAAACCGGATTTAATAATCGTGACTGCCGATGCTTCTCAATTGTCCAGACACCTTCTGCTTGCAAGACAAATTATAGATTCAGGTTTCAAAACTATTGTCGTTCTTACAATGAACGACCTGCTGGCGGAAAAATCATTTTCGATTGACGATAAGGAATTAAGCGTATTACTGAATTGTGAAATAATAAAATTTGATCCGCGGAAATCAGACGGTATAAATACATTAATAGATATAATTAAATCTAATCTTAACGGCGATACCAAAACCATTAACAAAAGAGTAAGAATTACTGACGACGACATACTTTGCATATACAGGGAAATTGAAGTAATCGAGAAACATGTCTTAATTGATTTGAACAAAGATAATCATGAAGACCCGCGCGTAGCAAAAGCCAACAGAGAACTGGTTATTGCCGGCGCAGGAAGCATGATTAAACTGCCCGATAAACTGACAGTAAACATCGACAAAATACTGCTTCACAAATACTGGGGACTGTTTATTTTCATTTTTGTAATGTCGCTGATGTTCACGTCAATTTTCTGGCTCGCTTCGCCTGTCATGGGACTTGTTGATGATTCAATACAGGCGTTAGGAAATCTGGTTACGGATACATTCGGCAATTACTGGTATTCAGATTTAATTTCGAAAGGAATAATAGGCGGATTCGGCGTTGTGCTTGTTTTCCTTCCTCAGATATTAATTCTCTTTTTCGTATTAGGCATACTTGAGGATTCAGGTTATCTTGCCCGTGGCGCAATGATTATCGACAGACCTTTATCGATGCTGGGGCTTAACGGACGTTCATTTGTGCCGATGCTTTCCGGATTTGCATGCGCAATACCCGCAATTATGGCGGCGCGAACAATACAGAACAAAAGAGAAAGATATCTTACGATTTTTATAATACCGCTAATGAGTTGCAGCGCCAGAATTCCCGTTTACGGACTGCTGCTTGCATTTTTATTTCCGGGAAAATATTTTCTAAGCGGGTTGATACTGTCGCTTATCTACGTGACAGGAGTTATAATCTCTCTGATTGTCGCGGGAATAATAAACCGCTATAAAAAGACATTCCTTAAGTTCGAAGACAACTCTTCATTTATAATGGAACTGCCTGTTTACAGAGTTCCGAAAATAACAAATGTCATTAAGAACACATATTCAAATGCAGTTCAGTATCTTCAAAAAGCGGGACCGACAATAATAACATTTTCGCTTATAATCTGGCTGCTTACATATTTTCCAAACAACGCTCCTGATACGATTTCGAAAGAAAACGGTAACACCGCAAGTATTTCCAAACTGATTGAATCGGAAAGAATTTCAAATTCATACGCTGCTCAAATTGGAAAAACTATAGAGCCGGTGATGAGACCTCTGGGACTGGATTGGAGAGTGGGTGTTTCTTTGATTGCGACGTTTGCAGCGAGAGAAGTTTTTGTAAGTTCGCTTGCTTTGATGTTCAAAGTAACGGAAACAGATGATAATATGAGTGCTACATTAATTAAGGAAATGAAGAATGCAAAAATAAGCGGCACGAATGAGTATTTATTTACTACCGCTACTTCAGCAGGGCTTATAGTCTTTTTCATGCTTGCTTTGCAATGTATATCGACTATTGCAATCACGAAGAAGGAAACGGGAGGATGGAGAATCCCAATCTTGCAATTGATTATTTATACAGGCTCGGCATATCTGCTCGCCTTTGTGACAGTTAACGGTCTGCGGTTCATCGGAATAAACTGACTAATCCCCTATTCGAAAATCACAGATTAAACCTGAAGAAAACTATATCGGCATCTTCCATCACGTAATCTTTCCCTTCAACTTTCATCAGACCTTTTTCCTTAACTGCCGCTTCACTGCCCAGTCTTATTAAATCGTCATACTTTATTATTTCGGCGCGTATGAATCCTTTTTCGAAATCAGTGTGGATTACTCCTGCTGCTTGCGGCGCTTTAAGTCCTTTATCAATTGTCCACGCATGAACTTCCTTTTCGCCGGCTGTGTAGAAGGTTACAAGTCCGAGAAGAGAGTAACTTTCCCGAATCAGCCTGTACAAACCCGACTCGCTTAGTCCGAGGTCTTTAAGAAATTCCTTTTTCTCTTCCATTGTTTCCAGAGCGGCAATTTCAGACTCGATTTTGACAGACAATATCAGACATTTTGCATTTTCCTTTTGAGCAATATCCTGTACTATTTTTGTGTATTCATTCCCGTTGACGTCATCTTCATTAACGTTGGCAACGTAGATGATCGGTTTATCGGTGAGCAGATGCACTTCACTAAGTATTGCCCTGTCTTCCGGAGTAAGTTCGGTTACGAAATAATGCGCCAGTCGTGACTTAGCGAAATGTTCTTTCAGTTGATGCAGCAATTCGACTTCTCTGATAGATTTCTTATCTCCGACTCTAACGCTCTTTTCAAGTTTCTCAAGGCGTTTTTCTATAACATCGAGGTCTTTAAGTATAAGTTCGGTTTCTATTATTTCTATATCATCTTTCGGGTTAATCTTATTGTTCACGTGAATGATGTTATCGTCGTCGAAGCACCTGACGATATGTATAATTGCTTCAACCTCGCGGATATGCGACAGGAACTGATTTCCCAATCCTTCGCCTTTTGAGGCACCTTTTACAAGCCCCGCAATATCGACGAAACTTATTGTACTCGGAGATATTTTCTTCGGGTTATATATGCTTACAAGTTTATCTACTTTGGGATCGGGTACGATAATCGTGCCTATATTCGGTTCTATCGTGCAGAATGGATAATTTGATGCTTCTGCATTTTGTGATTCTGTAAGAGCGTTAAAAAGCGTTGACTTACCTACATTCGGTAATCCTACTATTCCACAGCGTAATGGCATTTTATATAAATTTAATTAGTAATGTTGTAATAAATCCGTAAACAAGAGGTATTGCGAGATTATCATTAATCTTACTCACGAACAATTCGAATAATGTTGTAACAAACAGCGCTATCAATGCCGCTTTCCAGAAAAAATATCCGTCGAGCAGTAAAGAGAGAATAATGAAAATCAAAACTCCGGAAACGAAAAACATTATAGAGCCTTCAAGCGTTTTATTTCCGTAAATTTTTACTCTTCCGAAATATCGTCCGAAAATTGCAGCGAGTGTATCGGACCATATCATCGTGAGAATAGAAACTACAGCAATTTCTTTTGTAAAGAAAACAAGCGAAAGAAATATTCCAAAGGCATAATATGTTCCGCCGGTAAATAATTTTGTATCGAAATTTCTTTCATCCGGACGAAGGATTTTTCCGAAAATCGAATTATAGAACCTGCCGAACGGTTTTGAATAACGTTTTAATAAATCGACACCGACCATCAGAATTGTTCCTGTTCCGACAAGTGTAACTATAAAATCTTTTGATGTTAGAATATATATAACGGGAATTATTGTCGAAACAATATGAATTAATTTACGGTAGAACTCATATTTAATATCTATATCTCTCGTCATATTCAAAAATAAATCAAAAAAAAGCGAGATAAACTCGCTTTTTCAGTTAGTGTATAAAATTTCAAACACCTGAAACAGTCGTCTCGTTTTCTTTGACGGGTTCTGTTCTGACCGGTTCTGTTTTTTCCGGTGCAGGTGTATTTATTCCATTGTTGTAATCATCGTCTTTTTCAACAGGAGGCAGAGTTTCGCCTCTTATTACCTTGTCGATTTCTTCAGCATCGAGTATTTCCCTTTCGAGAAGCACGTCAGATAAGCGGTGAAGCACATCAAGGTGTTCAACAAGAATTCTCATCGCCCTGTCCATTCCGGCGTTTACAATTTTTTTGATTTCGTCGTCAATTAATATCTGCGTCGTTTCACTGTAATTTTTGTGTTCATGAAGTTCTTTTCCGAGAAATACTTCTTCCTGTTTGTTGCCGTAAGTAATCGGTCCGAGTTTTTCGCTCATTCCGAATTCACAGACCATTCTTCTTGCAATAGAAGTTGCTCTTTCAATATCGTTGCTTGCGCCTGTTGTATATTCGTTGAACACGAGTTTTTCCGCGGCACGTCCGCCCATGGCGTAGGTAATCATTGCCTCGAGATATTCTTTTGAGTATGTATGCTTTTCATCCATCGGAAGGTATGTTGTAACGCCGAGCGCTCGTCCCCTCGGTATAATAGTAACTTTATGAACGGGATCCGCTTCAGGAGTATATCTTGCAACCAGTACGTGTCCTGTTTCATGATACGATGTAGTTTTCTTTTCTCTTTCCGAAATAATAAGGCTCTTTCTTTCAGTTCCCATCATCACTTTATCTTTCGCGCTTTCAAGGTCGCGCATGGTGACGGAATCGGAATTTCTTCGAGCCGCGAGCAAGGCCGCTTCGTTAACCAGATTTGCCAGGTCAGCGCCTGAAAAACCCGGAGTACCTTTTGCAAGAACATCGAGTTTGATATCGCTTGAAAGCGGTATTCTTCTCGTATGCACCTTCAGGATGCCTTCACGACCCTTAACATCAGGTCTGTCTACAACAACCTGCCTGTCGAATCTGCCCGGTCTCAGCAGAGCCGGATCGAGAATATCGGGTCTGTTTGTTGCTGCTATTATAATAACTCCGCTGTTTTGTTCGAAACCGTCCATTTCGATGAGCAGTTGATTAAGAGTCTGCTCTCTTTCATCATGACCGCCGCCAAGACCTGCGCCTCTGTGACGTCCTACCGCATCGATTTCGTCAATGAAGATTATGCACGGTGCATTTTTCTTGCCCTGGTCGAAAAGGTCGCGGACTCTTGACGCTCCTACCCCGACGAACATTTCGACGAAATCTGCTCCGCTGATTGAGAAGAACGGAACACCCGCTTCGCCTGCAACTGCACGCGCAAGTAATGTCTTACCTGTTCCCGGAGGACCTAAGAGAAGTACGCCTCTTGGAATTTTACCGCCCAGCCTTTGAAATTTCGCGGGACTTTTCAGAAACTCAATTATTTCGGATAATTCCTGTTTTGCTTCGTCCGCTCCGGCAACATCGTTGAAAGTAATTTTCATCTGCGAGCCTGTCATCATTTTTGCCTTTGACTTGCCGAAGGAGAAAATACCTTTTGTACCGCCGCCGCCGTTTTGCATTCTGCGCATCAGTATAATCCAGAAAACAATAATAAGAATCCACGGGAGAGCGCTTAAAATCGGACCGAGCCAGCCGCCGTCATCTTTTTCGATGTTATAAGTAGCGATATTCTCAGACCATGATTTGATTATACTGTCGTCCGTATTTGTATATGGAAGGTAAAGTTCGAATCTGTCAATATTAATCTGCCGGCCGTTAATGTTAAGGTTTTCGGGATTTCTCAATTTACCGATAAATTCGTAATTATTATCGGATTTCTTGATTGTTGCCGATTCAATTTTCTTTTCTAACAATAATTTCTGATACTGGTCAAACGAAACCGTTGTAGTTTTAGCATCCGTACCCTTTGTATAAATCATTATAAGGAAGAATCCGATTAATATCGCAGACCATCCGAGTACTATCTTAAAAACTCTGTTCCAGTTAAAATCATCGTTATTTTTATTCTCTTTAGTTGGTTGTGCCATACAATAAATTTATAATTTATAACACATAAATACCTTTTAAATTCCTGTATTTCTGTGCGAAATCGAGGCCGTAACCCACAACGAATTTATTTTCAATTTCAAAGCCGAGGTAATCGATCTTGAAGTTGAATTTTGGTGAGCCTTTTTTAATCAAAAGACTTGCTATTTTTATGGATGCCGGCTTTCTCGTTTTAAGTGTTTTAATAATATATTCCATTGAAAGTCCCGAATCTACGATATCTTCGACAATAATAATATCTCTGCCTCTCAGATCGCAGTTAAGTTCTTTCAGAGTTTTAACCTCCCCTGAAGAGATTTTACTGTCGCCGTAACTGGAAAGTTTCAAAAAATCAATTTCGCAATTAACTTTTATTTCTCTGATAAGGTCCGACATAAAAATAAATGCGCCGTTCAATACGCCTATAAAAATCGGGATTTTATTCTCATAGTCCTTATTAATCTGATCGGCTAACTGCTTTATTCTCTTTGAGATTGTTGAAGGTTTGATGTAAACCTGAAGTTTAGTCTTTTCCATCCGGATTATAAGTTTGTGTTTTTCTATGTTATAATAAAAGATTTTAAATAAAAAGAAAACCCACAACCAAAGGGGTATGTGGGTAATAAAAATCAAATATGTTAAATCGAATTAATTATTCTCTTCGGCTATAATTCTCTTTGATTTTCTTATTGCTCTTTCTTTATTCATCTTTTTATCTACAGAAGGTTTAACAAAAAATTGTCTTCTTCTGAACTCTTTCAATACCCCTGCTTTTTCGTATTTCTTTTTAAATCTCTTTAACGCTTTGTCTATCGATTCATTGTCTTGTACAACTACTTTTATCAAATGAACCCCTTTTTTAAAAGTTTTATAAAAAGTAAAAATACAACATTTTGACGAATTAATCAACCAATTTTGCAGTCTCATAAAGCAAAAATTGATTAATCGGTAAAAACTTTTCTTTATATAACGGTAAATCCTGCATTTGACATAAAAAAAGTGCAAAATATTAACGATTTGATAAATATTTCATAACCCTGAAAATTGCAATTTGAATGGAATATTTAGGATATATTGATTATAATTATCCTAATTAAATATATTCCAAAAACTAAAACTCCAATAAATTATGAAGTTAAGAATTTTATTCTCTATTTTTATCCTGGCAGCATTTTTTGCCGGCGCGAATTCACAGGTTATATTTACTGAAAACTTTAACTATACAGCAGGAGATTCTATAGGTTCACACGGATGGACTTCTTTCAGCGGAGCGGTTAATAACTTAAAAGTAGTTTCTCCGGGTCTTACATATACGGGATATCCTTTATCCGGTATCGGTAATGCATGCCGTGTAAGCAATAACGGTATTGACGCCTATAAGAATATGACCGATAGTATTTCCACAGGTGTCGTTTATGTTTCCTGTATGGTAAAAATCGATACTGCAAAAACAGGCGATTATTTCCTCGCATTGCTTCCGCAGTCATCGACATCTTTATATACTCCGAGATTATTCGTTAAGGATTCATCCGGAACGCTTTCATTCGGTATCAGCAAAGGTGCAACATCCAGTGTTCCCGCAACTTTTGGTCCTAACGGATATGCATACGGAACAACATATTTATTGGTTTTAAAATATAAATTCAATACCGGTTCAACAACTGACGACGAAGTCAGTTTATTCGTATTTACATCACCTACGCTTCCGTCAACCGAACCATCAACACCGACAGTAGGACCTATTACGGCAACAACTCCTGACGCTAACAGTATCGGAAGAGTGGCACTCAGACAGGGCAGCGCAACATTAGCGCCTTCGCTTACAATTGACGGAATAATGGCTGCAAAGTTATGGTCAAATTTGACTACCGGAATGGTACGCAATGAAACTACAGCCGATAAATTTGAATTATCACAGAATTATCCGAATCCTTTCAATCCCGTAACCAACATCAAATTTGCATTACCGACAAGCGGATTTGTAAATTTAAAAGTATATGATATCAACGGAAGAGAAGTGAATTCACTCGTAAACAATCAACTTAATGCAGGCGTTTACACAGTAAACTTCAACGGCATGAATTTAAGTTCAGGTACATATATGTACAAACTTATTTTCAAATCGATTAACGGTACAGTTTACAATGATATTAAGAAATTGATGCTGGTTAAGTAATACGATAGATAATTTGATTTTCAAAGGTGTGGTTCGAAAGAATCACGCCTTTTTTATTTAATGTAGGCTTCTTTGATGTATTTGTTTGCGTCCTTATGACTGTTGTTATATTCCTTCATATCAAGAACCTTCTTGTAATACTCAATTGCTTTCTTTCTGTCCCCTGCCGCGTCCGATTTCATACCCATCATCAGACAAGTAAACGATTTGAAAGAAGAATCATCCTTATCAAGTTTGTTGTTTAATTTTTCACACTCATAAATGTAATCATCCGTTTTATCAATATTTCCGAGTTTCAGCATTGTAAGCGTAATGTAATAATCCGATTCTCTGAGCACCGCATCGTTGTTATATCCGTAAACTCCGTTTTTGCTTTTTTCTCTTACTTTCATCCATCCTTCAAGCGCTTCCGGAAATTTTGACTTGCCTACAAAGCAACTGTAAAGCATTCTTTCGAATACGGGATTTTCCGGAAATAAATTCGACAGGTATGAAGCATATATTTCACCTTCGTTATAATTTTTTTCGTAGTTCATGTTAAGATACGCGATTATATAATGCGCTTCATACATTGCTATCTTCGAATTCTGCGACGCTTCTTTAATTTGTGCAAGTCCTTTGACCTTATCGCCTTTAGGAAATATTATCAGCAGTGGTTTAAGAAAAGGATATCTTGTGGGAACATATTCGGCGAAATAGTTATAAATTCCTATTCCGAGAAGTGCCTCTTTGTTCTTGGGATTAATTTCAAGCGCTTTATCCATCAGATTGAGCGCCTGTTTTCCGTCGTCGGCGGCAGAAAGCCATTTTTCGCGAATACTTTTCAGCAATCCTCTGTAGCCAAGCGCGCCGCCTTTATAAAACAGCGCTTCGAAATCATCAGGATTCTTGTCGAGTACCTCATCGCATACTTCGACTGTTTTGCTGACTTTGTCATTGAACTTCTCGTCAAGTGTTTCGTTTTTCCTGTCAATATTTATTTTCCACCAGTCGGAAAGCACATCGAAGAAATAACCTTTAGGCGAATTCGGCTTTGTGACGATAAAATTATCGATTAGAATTTTTGACGAATCGAATTTGCAGGAATAAATGTACTTTACTACGGGCACAAGTTCATCATCGCTCTGCGAAAAAGCGCACAAAGCAGGTAATAAAAATATTATAAGAAAAACAATTTTACGCATCAACTGATTCGTTTAATTGCAACTATTGTTCTGTCGTCAGAGTATTTGCCGTGAGCGGAATATTTCTGAACATCTTCAATGATTTTTTTAACCATGAATTCGGGAGAAGAATTCTTGTGAAGCAATATTAGATTTTTTAATCGGTCTTCGCCGTAAAACTCAAATTTATGATTTGTCGCTTCCACAATACCGTCCGTATAAAGAATAAGAAAATCGCCTTTTTCTATGTACTGGCTGTCGAGATAATATTCCTGATTCGGGGACGGACCCAGCACGGGACCGGTTGATTCAAGGCTTAATATTTTATTCTCGGAATTTTTCAGCATGAACGGAGAATTATGCCCCGCGTTCACATACACACAAAGTCCTTTTTTATCTTTATATATTTCACAAAGAAATAATGTAACGAAACGCTCGTCAGGAAAAGTTTCGTTTACGAGGTTGCTGATTTTCTTTATCAATGTTGTAAATCCAACATCATAACTTACACCCATTTTAAGCGCGCCAGATACATACAGAGCCTGAGCCGCTGCGGATATTCCCTTTGAAGCGGCGTCCCCTATTACAATGCACAGTTTATTGTTATCGGCAATATTAATGTAATCAAAGAAATCCCCTCCGACAATTTTATCGGGCATCGATAATCCGAATATTTCGTAGTTCCCGAATTTGTATGCATGTTCAGGAAGGATGCTCCTTTGAATCTCGCTGGCTTTTTCAAGATCGGAAATATTTTCATTGGCTTTTCTCTCAATTTTTTTGGAGCGTATAATGGAATTAAGAGTTACTCCGATTATGTTCAAAGCATAGATGAATTCATCATAAACCTTATTAATATTGAACGCGAGCAGATACTGGTAAAGATATATTGTTCTGTCGTTTAATTTCACTTTGAATTTATCCCCGAGACCGGTAGCGGAAAACGCTATTATTCCTTTCTTCTGAAGATACTTGCTTGTTTCTGTTGCCGTAACTGTCCGGCGTTTCGATATCTCGATGAGAACGGGAAATTCGGATATTTTAAGTTCATAGCCTTTGTCAATCTTTGTGACATCACCCATCTGGTCGAGAAGAATATATGAATTTTTGTTATTGCCGAGTTTCCAAATTCGCCCCCCTTTAATGCCTATATGTTCGTAACTTATGATTTGTTTCAGTACATATTTAAGCAGGTCCTCGATTCGTTTGAAATTCGGAGCCTGGCTTAAAAATTGTTCAATCGTTCGCGATAATTTTCTCTGTTCCATATTTTTCTTTTTTATAAAATTTTAACTCAAGATTATGAAGTTCCATATAAATTTTGCCTATTGCGGCGCCGATGCAGAATATCATAGATATTACATATACCCAGAGCATGAAAATAACTACAGCGGCGTATGCGCCGTATATTCTGGTATAATTCGAGATATTAAGAACGTAATAGGCGAATAAGTATTTAAGTATTTCATACATGACTGCGGCTATAAGCGAACCGAATAAAATAGCGTTGGTCGGTATTTTATAATGCGGAACAAACCTGTAAAGAAAGAAGAACATCACATACGATATGAAGAGCGGAAAAAAAATAATGAATAATTTGTTCGTAGTCACATTTGTGTTTATAAACGTAAACAGCAGTTGAATCGCCCCGTTATTTACCTGCTGAACCGAAGTGTAAACCATTGTAAGGGAAAACAAAACTATTATTATGAGAAGAAGAAGGAAATCTCTGAGTTTACCTTTGAAAAAATTAAGCGATTCCTTGACGTCGTAAATCCTGTTCAATGCGTCGCGCATATAACTGAACATGCTGCTCATTGCCCAGAATACGCCCGCAAGACCGATTACTGTTGTTATCCATGCATTCTGCGAAAGTTCGTACGCTTTATTCGATATAGCATCGAGAAATTTTTCTTTTGCCTCGAAATCGAAAGGCAGCGCCTGATTTATATAATTGTTGATTTGCTGGAGAGCGTTGTACTTGTCAAAATAAAATCCAAGTATGCCGAGGAAAACAAGAAGCGTAGGTATAATAACCCATAAAATACTGAATGAAACACCCGACGACATAAACCATATCTGGTCCTTATCGAATTTTTCGTAAAGTCTTTTAAAATAAAAAAGTAAATTTTGTAATCTTTTCTTCAAATCAGTATTTTAGTTTGCCCGTTATTTTTTCAACATTGTCCGTAAAACTGTCGTTCAGAATTATTGTCTTCACTTTATTTATCAGTTCGGACATAACAACGTCTTTAGTTACAAATTTAATATTCTTTCTGATAATTTCATGTGCCTTTTCGACTCCCTTTCCGGGTTTGAGTGGTTTCAGGAAATATAACGCCTGTGAAGCGCATAAAATTTCAATTGTTAATATATTTTTAACGTTATTTACTATTTCATAACACTTTCTGGAGGCAATCGAACCCATCGAATTATGGTCTTCCTGATTGGCGCTTGTCGGAATCGAATCTACGGAAGCGGGATGCGACAGTACTTTGTTTTCGCTCACAAGCGATGCCGCTGTATATTGCGCAATCATGAATCCCGAATTAAGTCCGCCGTCTAATATGAGAAACCTTGGCAGTCCGCTTAAACTCCCGTCAACAAGGCGTGCCGTCCTTCTTTCCGAAATATTCCCGAGTTCGGCAATCGCTATTTTCAGGAAATCCGATGCGAATGCAAGCGGTTCACCGTGAAAGTTGCCTCCTTCGCGATGCTGACTCTCATCAGGAAAAATCAATGGATTATCCGTAACGGAGTTGATTTCAGTGTTCAGCACTGTCAGGCAATAGTTGAGCGTGTCTTTAACCGCTCCGTGAACCTGAGGAATGCACCTTATTGAATATGCGTCCTGCACTTTTCCGCAGTCCGCATGTGATTTCATAATTTTGCTTCCCTGAAGAAGTTTGCGCAGGTTATACGCCGTGTCAATCTGTCCTTTGTGCGGTCTTATTTTCTGAATCTTCTCCTCATAAGCGGTATTTGTGCTTTTTGTTGCCTCTACCGTCATTGAAGATGCTATGTCCGAAAGTTTTATGAGTTTAATCGAATCATAAAGCGCTTTGCAAAGATATGCACTCATCATCTGTGTGCCGTTAATAAGCGCGAGCCCTTCTTTGGAAGAAAGTACGAAGGGTTTTAGATTTACTTTCTTAAGAGCATCAGTGCTTTTAAATATCCTGCCTTTATATTTAATACTGCCTTCACCTATAAACGTGGATGCAAGATGAGCAAGCGGTGCAAGGTCGCCTGAGCATCCTACGGAACCCTGATTCGGAATTTGAGGAATCAAACCGCTGTTGAAAAAATAGACAAGAAAATCAATAAGTTCAATCCTTACGCCTGAATGTCCTTTAATCAGAGAATTAATCCTGAAAAGAATCATCAGTCTGACTATATCGTCTTCAATCATATCGCCTACTCCCGCAGAGTGTGATATAATTAGATTTCTTTGTAATTCCGTAGTCTGGTCTTTTGATATAACAACATCTTTGAATTCACCGAAGCCCGTATTAATTCCGTAAACTATTTCGCCTTTGTCAATCCACTTTTCGACAAGTTTTCTTGATTTCTTCACTTTGCTAATTGACTCGTGCGAAACGGAAATATGATTTCCGGACTCGACGATATTCACTGCAGTCAGTACATTTAGATTGTTACCGTTTAGAATATATTTTTTCATATTTGTTGTTAAAAAAATCCGGAAATACATTATTATTCCGGATTATAGAAATATTATAGAATATTTTTCAGCCTATTTTATTATCTATCCGGGGAAGTCCCCACAAAGATAAATATAATCAAAATCAATATATTATTAAATTTTATAATTTTTAACGTACATCTGATAATTTTCCGAACTTCTTTTGATTTTCGATATTTCAACTTCCGTAAGATCCCTTATTATTTTTCCGGGCGTTCCCGCAACAAGCACTCCCTCGGGAACCTTGAAATGTTCTTTCACTAATGTGCCCGCAGCAATAAATGAATTGGAATTGATTTCGCAATCATCAAGCAGGATTGCTCCCATGCCAATAAGAGTCATGTCTTTAATATTACAACCGTGAATCAAGGCACCGTGTCCGATTGTTACGTCATTACCGATAAACAACGGATATTTCTTATAAGTAGTGTGCAATACGCTCCCGTCCTGCACATTTGTTCGTTCGCCGATTCTTATGTAATTGACATCTCCGCGTATGACTGTATTGAACCAGAGGCTTGAATCTTTTCCGATGATTACATCGCCGATAACCTGTGCTCCTTCGCAGATAAATACAGATTCATGTATCTGCGGTTTTATTCCCATGTAAGATAGTATCATAGCATTAATTTTATATTCAAATATAAATTATTATTTGTAAATCAGCAAACGTCTCGGTGCGGCGCCTGTGTTGAAACTTTTAATTTTGACGCCTGAATTGCTGTAAATTGAAAAAGAACCGTTTCCTGTAAAGTTCTTGGCGTCAAGCAAATAATGCTGGCTGCTCAAATAATCGAAACAATAACCGTATATATACGATGAAGATGCGGGCAGCGAAATAAACTTTGTGAATGTTTTAGTATCGAGATTTAATTTAATAATATCCCCCGCGTATCCTATGAAGTAGACATTGTTTGATAATTTATCAACCGAAAGGTCTTTCGAAAATCCATAAGGCGACGAAAGTGTATCGGAAAGCGAGTAATTCATGGTTTCGAAAAAGAACAATTTGCCGTTCGCTCCCGGGCATCCTGCTATTAGTTTATTATCGTTAGTATAAGCAATGGAAGACGGGTCCCTGTCGATTTTCAATGTTTTGATGATTGCATCAGAATTTGCATCTATGACGGATATCGTAGAATCGTTGGGACCGCCGTACAAACTTGTATTGCAAACATAAACCTTTCCGGAGAAAGAAAATATTTCCTGCGGATAAACACCCGCAGCAATTGTCGTTACCTCATCCAGATTTGAGTTGAGAACCGATACATTCCCGGAAGGTCCGTTTGTTACATAGAATTTGTTGTTTGCATTGCACAGCGAGAACGGATTCAGTCCTATTGTTTTCTGGTCGATGATTGTTCCGTTCATATCGGTCTTATAGATTTTGCCGGGAGAATTGTAATTTCCCTGTTCGGTAATATACAGATTATCATTTACTTTAATTATTCCGTCGGGAAACAGACCGAAAGATGAAGGATTGAAAATGCTCACATAAAATGAATCCTTTACGCTGTTATAATATGAAAGTTTTGCCGACCCTGGTGTCATCGAGCCTTCAGATAGTATAAAAACACCCTTGGTTGTTGTAATTATGTTGTTGTTCACAACATCATCACTGCATGAAAATGCAATAAAAGAATAAATAAGAAAAAGAAAGAAAAATATTTTTTTCATATGTTATTTAAATTTAATATTCAATTCCCTGTCTGGCTGGAATTCCTTTGTCAAAATAATGCTTAACTTTTCGCATTTCGGTAATAAGGTCTGCCTTTTCTTCGAGTTCACCCCATATCTTATGCCCTGTCATCACGAGTTCATATCTTTTGTTTGCATGGAACAAATCGATGAGTTCCTTGATGTCTGTTTTCTGCAGAAGGTTATAAGCAACAGCCGCTACGCTTTCATCAAGTATAAGCAAATCCTGTTTTCCTTCTTTGATAAGTTTTTTCGATATTTCGAGACCTTTTTTTGCCTCATCGAAATCGCATTGCTCGTTTTTGAATCTGAATGTACCGTCTTCGTTCATCCTTTCGCATCCGGTAGGATAAATGTCAATTTCGTATCCGATTTCTTTTAATTTCCTGATTACATTTCTCTCTGAGTAATGTTCATTAGTGCCGTCATATCCTTTATCGAATTGAACGATGGCAACTTTCTTTCCCGCTCCCAGCGCTCTTATCGCGAGACCTATTGCGCTCGTCGTTTTTCCTTTGCCGTAGCCGTAGTACAAATGCAGGCAGTTTTTTTCTTCAGGTTTCAATTTACCGTAATTTTCAATTGCCGCCATAATTTTTTCTTTATATTTTTTCCCTCCGGGAGTGTTTTTGTTTTCCATGTCAATAACTTAAAGTTATTAAAATTTTATATGTTCTCATCGGCATAGGATAGCCCGCTACCAGTTGATAATTTAAATTTGTAATATTGTTAACTTCAAATGCAATTCTGGATTTCAGCATCGCGATTTGTATTTTTGTATAAATATTGGCATCGACAAGAAATACTCTCTTAAGAGACGACGTGTTGATATAATCGGAATATCTTCTGCCGATGAAATTCCCGAATATAGAGACGCCTGAATCCTTGTATTTCAGTTCTGCGTTTACTTTAATCATATCCAGCGGGATATAGATCAATTGTTTGTTAATCGAAGGATCTCCCGGATAATCTTCGGAAGTTTTCACCGATTTATTGTGAGAATAATTTGCGCTTAAAAACAGCGAACAATTCTTTGCGAATTCTTTTTTTGAAGTCATAACAATACTAATGACTTTCGAAGTAGATGAAGCAATATTCACCGGACTCCAGTAAGCGCCGCTGCCGGGTATCCAGAGAATTTTATTGTCAGCGGATATATAATTAAAATTCACCTCAATGCTGTTGTCCCCTGCAAATTCGAATTCCGATAAAATTCCCGCATCTAAATTAAAAGCCCTTTCGGGAAGCAAATTCGAATTGCCGCCGGTCTTCCAGTATAATTCGTTGAAAGTCGGCGCGCGGAACGAATTCCCTGCGCTCGCGCGAAGTATAATCAGTCCGCTGTTGAAAGGCTTATAATTGGCGCCGAGTTTCGATGTAAAAACATTTTTACTGATGTCAGATATATTTTCAAATCTGGCTGAAGGAAATACTGAAAGATTTTCAAGAATTTTATACTCAAGATTGGAATAAAGCGATATTACGTTTCTTGATTTATTACCGGCAATTTCACCGCTCGTTATTCCTGCAGACAAAAAGTCCGTTCCGGAGAGAAGCCTGAGTTTAGAAGTATTAATCTGATAACTCGCGGATGCAGTTGCCGAGAGATTTCGGTAATAACTGTCATCGGACGGCGCGGATATGTATTTCATCAGATAATTCTGAAAATTAAGAGAAGCACGGAATGTATTTTTATTTTTGAATGTCCTGTCAAGATTGACTATCGAGTTCCACATTTCGTCAGTCTGGCGGGCATTCATAGGCGTATTTCCGCTTTCGACACCGGGAAGATGCCGTGTCTTGTAATCATAAAAACTTAGGAGATTAAGAATAAAATTATCTCCGATATAAGAATACTGGACAAGCGCGTCATTTTTTTCAAAAGAATTGTTCGTTCTACGCTTTTTAATGTCCTCAGCCATATTGAAATAATAATATTCAAAATCGTCGTCCGATTTTTCGGAATTAAACGACGTTTTAAATGAATGCTTTCCCGACGTTGAGTTAAAATCCAGACCGTAGTTTTTATAATTATATGAACCAATGTTCATAAATGCCGAAGCGCCGAACCTTAACGGTTTCCCGGATTTTATATTATTGAATGTCATAATGTTAACTACACCGCTCATAGCATCGCTTCCGAAAAAGGAACTGCCGCCCGACGGCATTACTTCAATTGACTCAATATTATTGTTTGAAATAAGAGAAAGGTCAAACTGTGAATTCTGAACAGTATTCAATCTTGTACCGTTAATCATGAGAAGCGTATGCTCGGCATTCATTCCGTTTATAGAAATTGTTTTCAACGACGATTCGCCTCCGTATGATTTTATGAAAACGTTATTTGCTTTCTGAAGGACATCGGAAATATGATTGCCGTTTGAATTGATTATTTTATTCCTGTCGAATGTCTGAATCGGAATAAAAGAATCCTCGTATGTAAGCGAAATTCTGCTTGAAGAAATATTAATTAATGGAGTTGTGAAAATTAACGAATCGCTGTCTGTCTGCGTGTAAGCATTAGCAAAGGATAGAACTAATAATATTGAAATGTAAATTTTTCTCATTAAACTCAATTAAAGTCTGCGCTGAAACGAATATAAACCCTAATGAGTCTAATGGATTTCGTGTTCTTTCCAGCGAAGAACTTGAAAAAACGTGATTTTCGGCAGGTCTCCTGACTTATGAGCGCTTTCCCGTACACCTTCCCATTAGATAACAGTGGTTTACTATACAGGTCTTCTCATTTACAGTTGCGTGGACAGTTCCGGATTCACACCGGATTCCCTCTTTCGAAAAAACCAAAAATCAATTTAAAGAACTTTGTTATAATCTAAAATAATCTTTTTATTTCTGACTGTCAATTGTCTTTCTTTTACGCCTGACAGTTTAAACATTTTTCTTGACGCTTTTACCGAATCGGTATCTTTATATTTATCGGAAAGGAAAACAACTTCCTTTATCCCTGACTGGATAATAAGTTTCGCGCACTCATTGCACGGAAAGAGATCGACATAAATTCGCGCGCCGTGCAGGTCCTTCGTGGAATTCAATATGGCATTCGCTTCCGCATGAACCACATAAGGATATTTTGTGAGATTAGGTTCATCCGCAGAACGTTCCCAGGGCAGATCATCATCGGAACAGCCGATAGGAAATCCGTTATAACCGATACCGACTATTTTATTCAGAGAGTTCACAATACATGCGCCTACCTGCGTATTCGGATCTTTGCTTCTCTTCGACGAGAGAAGAGCAATACCCATAAAATATTCATCCCACGATATGTATTCCTGCCTCTTCATAAGTATGATGAAAGTTTTTTATTTAATTCCGCCAGAGTTGTATCGTTAATTTCAGTGTAATCCGCGTATGCTATCGGACCGCCTTTATCAAGATTTTCTATTTCGCTGATATCCCTCGATTCCGCTTCTTTATTCGTAAGCGGTCTGTAAGGTCTGTTTTTAAGGCGTTCGTAGCGGATTGATTTCGTAGTAAATATATTAAGAAGTTTGAACGATTCGCCGAATTCTCTTTTTAAAATTTTAAATTCTTCCCATGAATAAAGACTTTCGACTACTACGTTATTATCTTTCAGATATCCTTTGATTTTATCTATGCTTTTAATTGCCATAACGCCCATGCCGAATTCTTTTCTTAAGTCTTCCCTTACAAGCCTTTCGTTTGCTTCCGCTATCTGAAGACCTCGTGATTTCAATTCTTCAATCACAACTTCGCCGAAATAAACTTTTTTGAAATTATTCGTTTCAAAGAAATTAACCGCTTCGGATTTACCCGAACCGCACATTCCGATAATCGCAATAATTCTGTTCATTTATTTCAGGAATTGTTTTAAATTGTTTGTGGATGTTTCCGCGGATTCAAAGTATATTTCGTCTTCTTTCGGATTATAATATTTCTGTATAAGAATATTTTTTTCGGTTGTCCCTTCATAATATTTGAGAAGGAAAAGCGATGACGAAATTCTGTCTATGGTAACTTTCTGGCTGCCGGATAATTTCGGATATATATTATCCGTTAAGAAATCTTCAAGTTCAGGTTCATTCTCTTCATTCAGAATATCCTGCACAAGCGCCGAAGCGAATGCCTCAGCGGGCGTCATCTCTGTTGTGTCTTCAGAACTCTGATTCGTTTGTTCTGTGTTATCCGGCGTATTCTTAACGGTGTCTTTCTTTTTATCGCATCCGAATATTAAAACGGAAAAAACTATCAGGATAGAAAATAAAACTCTCGTCATATTAAATAACTCCCAGTTCTTTGCCGATTTTTTCAAACACTTCCAGAATTTTATCAAGATGCTTGTCTTCATGTGTTTCCATATAAGAAGTTCTCAGCATAGAAAGGTTCTGAGGCACACCCGGAGGTACGAATGCATTTACAAATACTCCGTTGTCGAACAGTTTTCTCCAGAAATGAAATACCTTCACATCATCGCCAAGTATTACGGGAACCACAGGCGTGATGCCGTCAAGAACGTTGAAGCCGAGACCCTTAAGTCCGTCTCTCATTTTTTTCGCATTCCTTCGAAGTTTATCCACTCTTTCGGGTTCTGCAATGAGAATTTTAAGTGCTGCTATTGCCGCTGCAACCGATGAAGGTGTCGGTGATGCAGAGAAAATAAGCGCTGCCGAATGATGTTTTAGAAAATTGATAACTCTTTCTTCGCCGACAACAAATCCGCCGAGAGATGCAAGCGTTTTTGAGAACGTGCCCATTATCAAATCGACTTCATTATCAAGACCGAAATGCGATGCGGTTCCCCTTCCTCCGATTCCGATTACACCGAGAGAATGAGCATCGTCGACCATTATTCTTGCATTATATTTTTTACAAAGCGCTACAATACTCGGAAGGTCGACAATTGTACCCGATGTAGAAAATACACCGTCTGTTGCCAGCAATTTTGACGATTCCAGAGGAATATTCTTGAGCACTCTTTCAAGGTCTTTCATATCGCCGTGTTTGTAACGAACGAGTTCGGCCATTAATCCTTTTGCCATTAAAGTGCCGGAAACAATACTGGCGTGGTTATCTTTATCGGAAATAATGTATTCGTCTTTGTTGACGAGTGTCGGAATTATGCCCTGAGCAGTTTGGTAACCTGTAGAATACAGTAAACAGGCTTCTTTTCCGAAGAATCCGGCAAGTTTATTCTCAAGTTCTATATGCAAATCAAGTGTTCCGGTAAGATATCTTGAACCCGAACATCCTGTACCGTATTTAAGAAGCGCTTTCTGCGCAGCCTCGATTACTTTAGGGTGTGTAGTCAGTCCGTGATAGTTATTAGAGCCTGCCATAATTATTTCACGTCCTTCTATTTTCACAACAGGACCTTCATTTTGTTCTATAGGTCTGAAATAAGGATAGAATCCGGCGGCTTTGACTTCGTCAGCCCTCGTAAAAGTATAACACTTTGTAAATAAGTCGCTCATTATATTCAATTATAGTTTACTTGCAGCAATTTTAACATAGAAAATACATATTATTATTAATAACTTCTACGATAAAAATACAATAAGAATACAAAAAATGAAAGCGTTTGTAACAGGTGCAACAGGTTTTGTAGGAAGTCATTTAGTTGATTTGCTATTAAAAGAAGGGTTTGAAGTTTATTGCCTGAAACGGAACACATCTTCCACAAAATGGCTCGACGGGAAGAATGTCAATTTTGTAAACGGCGATTTATTCTCAAATGAAGTTCTTGAAAACGTGATAAAAGACATGGATTATGTGTTTCACGTTGCAGGAGTAGTGAAAGCAAAAACAAAGGAAGAATTCGAAAGGGGTAACGTTCTTGCCACTAAGAATCTCGTTGAAATTACCGCAAAAGTAAATCCGGGTATAAAAAAGTTTATACATGTAAGTTCAGGTGCGGCGTGCGGACCGAATCCGGATTCCGAACCGTTGACGGAAGAATATATCCCCCGCCCCATTACGTCTTACGGGATAACAAAAAGACAGGCGGAAAAAGAAGTTCTGAAATTCAGAGATATAATACCGGTTGTGATTGTCAGACCTCCTGCAATTTATGGTCCGAGAGATACGGAAGTATTTATTTATTTCAAGACATTGAACAGCCGATTAAACACTATTATAGGCTTAAATGAAAAATATGTAAGCCTTATACATGTCGCCGATCTTGTTAATGGAATTTATCTGGCTGGTGTGAAAGATACAAAGAGCGGAGAAATTTTCTTTATAAGTTCAAACAGAGACTATAACTGGGTCGAAGTAGGTAAGGTTGCATCCTCCGTTAGCGGAAAAAAGGCTCTTAAGATTCGCATACCTCATGCTGTTGTTTATACTGTAGGGGCCATAGCACAGTTATTTTCAGTCTTCAGCAAAAAAGCGCCGACTTTGAATCTTGAAAAGTGCAAAGACATTACGAGGGAGCGCTGGGTATTTTCGAATTTGAAGGCTGTTAAACAATTAGGATTCAGGGAAAACTTTACTCTCGAAGAAGGATTCAGGGATACATTCGATTGGTATAAAAAACAGGGATGGTTATAAAGGAATAAGAATGAAAGAAAAAATCGTAAATATAATTGATGAAATATTAAGGAAGAAAGAGTTTCCTTCAGTAAATTACAGTCTGGAACCTTCAAAGAATCCGGATTTCGGTGATTTATCAGCAAATGCCGCTCTGCTGCTTGCAAAACAGTTAAAGAAAAATCCGAGGGATATTGCAAAAGAAATTTCCGCCGAACTTGAAAAACATACCGACATTTTCACGAAAGTTGAAATCGCAGGTGCGGGATTTATTAATCTGTTTGTAAATAATTCGGTTTATCTCAATGTTCTTCCTGTAATACTTGAAAAGCAATCCGAATACGGCAAATCGAAAATAAATAATGGCAAGAAGGCAAATCTTGAATGGGTAAGCGCAAACCCGACGGGTCCACTGCATGCGGGACACGGTAGACAAGTGTGTCTCGGGAAAGCAATTGCAAATCTTCTCGAATGGAGCGGATACGAGGTCACAAGGGAATATTATTATAATGATGCGGGCAACCAGATGAATAATCTTGCAAAATCGGTTTATGCAAGATATATGCAGAAATTCGACAAAGATTATCCGTTTCCCGAAGACGGATATAACGGCGATTATATTAGAGAATGCGCAGATAAAATCTTTGCTGAAAAAGGCGATTCATTGAAGGAGCCTGATAATCTTGATTATTTCAAAGAAACTGCCGAAAAAAACAACTTTGATAAAATCCGCAGTACATTGCAGACACTTGGCGTGAAACACGACATTTATTTCAACGAAACGGACCTTTATAAGAATAAGGATATAGAAAAACTTCTCGCCGATTTCAAAAAGATGGGAGCAAGCCGGGAAGAAGAAGGCGCTGTGTGGCTCAAGATGGATAAAAGCAGATTCCAGAAGGATAAAGTAATTGTCAAATCAACCGGAGAACCGACTTACCGTTTACCCGATATGGCTTATCATATAAATAAAATCAAACGCGGGTTCGATTATATAATAGATATTTTCGGTTCCGACCACGGCGATACTTATAAAGAAGTACTCTACGGTATGGAACTGGCGGGATATAAAACGGATAATATAAAAGTTATTATACATCAGATGGTCACATTTAAAATCGGAGACCAGTCGGTTAAGATGAGCAAGAGAAGCGATAATGTTTATTATCTGGACGACCTTATCAATGATGTTGGTGTTGACGCGACTCAGTTCTTCTTCGTAATGAGGGCTGCGAATACACATCTTGACTTTGACATTGAACTTGCGAAGGAACAGTCGGACAAGAATCCCGTATATTACCTTCAGTACGCCTACGCAAGAATCAGCGGTATTTTCAGAAATGCGAAAGAAAATCTTCCGTCTGATATATTCGGCAATGAATTTAAACTGGATCTTCTAAATGCGCCGGAAGAAATCGATTTACTTAAAGTTCTCTCAGGATTTCCGGAAGAAATCGTGAATGTTTCGCAAACTCTTGAACCTCATAAAATAATAACGTACCTGAACGGCGTTGCGGAATCCTTCCATAAATTCTATCACAATAACAGAGTCATAAATACCGAAGATATGGAAACAACAAAAGCGCGTCTGAAACTATGCCTTGCTGCGGCTACGGTGCTTAAAAACGGATTTGAAATTATCGGTATAAATGCACCTGAAAGAATGTGAAAAATAATATTGAAACAAGAAAATGAATTGCATAATTTATCACATGAGAAAAATTTTAATTCTAATCCTGATTTTATTGCCGGTAATATTATCTGCACAGGATAAAAACGAGAAACTCGGCATACCGGAAGAAACGAAGTTAGGTCTATTCTATTATAATTACGGAGACAAGAACAAGGCAAACATCGAAGTCCTGGTATGGGGCTCTATCAGAAGCCCGGGGAAATATCTTATTCCGCAGGGCACAACACTGATTGATCTTCTCACGCTTTGCGGCGGACCAATGACTGAAACAAAACTCAAAGACATAAGACTTGTCAGACTCAAAAATGATTCACTTGGCGTTAAGGAGGATAAGGTTATCAATTTAGATTATAACGATTTTCTTTGGGAAGACAAGATATCCAATCCGGCAAAGTTCAATCCTGTTTTGCTCCCCGGCGACATGGTTATCTTCCCTCTCGAACAGAAATTCAGTTTGAGGGATAATTTGTATCTTATACTTTCAATTACTTCGACACTTGTTTCGATAACAACTTTCCTCGTTACCGTTCTTCGTAAATAAATTAAAGTTTTGTATATAATAAAAAAGGCAGTGTTTTCACACTGCCTTTTTTTATAAGTAAGAAAAAACTTATTTCTTCTTTTCGTCTTTTTTAGGTTCTTCTTTCTTTACGTCTTTCTTGTCTTTCTTTTCTTCTTTCTTTACTTCTTTCTTATCTTTCTTGTCTTCTTTCTTATCTTTCTTGTCTTCCTTCTTTACGTCTTTCTTGTCTTTCTTTTCTTCCTTCTTTACGTCTTTCTTATCTTTCTTGTCTTCTTTCTTTACTTCTTTGTTATCGCCTTCTACTTTTTCTTTTCTGACTTTTTTCTTGGGTGTCAGTTTGTAGAATTTATCTTTCATCGGGGTCCATTTTGTTACCTGGTCTTTTGTTAAGATTTTTTCTACTTCTGTGTTTACGCCAGCCTGTAATTTTGTCATTTCTGTTTCGAGGCCTTTTTTATCCATTTTCTTTGCCTTTAAATCATCAACTTTCATTTCATAATTTAAATAGGCCGGATAAACTTTCATATACTGCTCGTTGGTTAATTTGAGCTTTTTGTAGAGATAATCTGCTTTCCATCCTGCTCTATCGCCGGGGAAATTCTTAGCGAATGCGGCTCCGAAGAATCCGAATACTACTAAAAGTACTACTAATGCTTTGATCTTTGACATTTTCGTTAAATTTTTTTTTATTTAAAAAAGGTTAATTTAATTAACTCTCAAATATGAGTAGAATAATTTTAAAAGTAAATATTATTTTTAATCTACAAGTTTATTTATAGATTGCGAACTTCTATTAAAGGTTTTGTTAAATGTATCTACAAATTGACTCACTTTGAGTCTAAAAAAGTGTACGGTATTAAATTACAGAAATAATTGAAAATTTTATGATAACAAATTATGGGAGAAATTATTAAATTAAAAGTATGCTTGATGACTTTATAAAAGAACCGTTTTTAGGTTTCGATCCGAAAGCGCCTGAATTTCTCGGCAAACTTAAAAACAAAAAATACAATAATAAAAAGTGGTTCGACGCTCACAGGGACATATATGAGGAATATCTTAAAGCCCCTATGCGTCAACTGATTGATACATTATCGGTCGAACTCAAAAAAGTCGACCCCGATATCGTTATTTCATATAAATCGATTTTCAGGATTAACCGCGATATTAGATTTAAAAATGACAAGACGCCGTATAAGACAAACTATTCCGCAGCGTTCACTTACGACAGGATTAAGACACCCGAAATACCCCAGTTTTATTTTCATATTGCGCAGGGAGAATTTTTATTTGCCGCCGGGCAGTACAGTTCTGACACAAACATCATTAAAAAAATCAGAAGGAATATTTACGAGAACCCCGAGGATTTTCTCGAAATTGCAGCCGACAAGAAACTTTTACGATATTTTGGAGAAGTACAGGGTGACAGCCTAAAGAAATTACCAAAAGAATTTAATAACGAAAGCATCGATGACGATTTAGGCAAATATCTCCGCATGAAACAATTCTATGTATTCAAAACTTATAATGAGGATATAACTTTCAATCCTGAGTTAGCGGAAATAATAGTAAACGACGCGCTTATAACAAATAAATTTAATAAATTTTTATATAAATCGGTCTTTTGATACATGATAAAATGCATTATTGCATACGATTCCCCTATTTTAAGAGACATTTTCCCCGTACGTTTATTTTTTCCGCATGGAGTCAATCGGAGCGTCAGCAGTTTTGCTGCGGTTTCCATGACAATTTATTTAAAATTACAATATGAAAAATAAAATAATAAATGGTTTATCCGTTTATGACAATGAAAACGGTAAACCGCCCTTGGTATTTGTTCATGCCTTTCCCCTTAATGCGGCTATGTGGAAGAGGCAAGCGGAATTCTTTAAGAAAGATTTCCGTGTAATTACATACGACGTAAGGGGAATTGGCGGAAGTATTCCCGCTGACGGACAGCAGACGATGGATTTTTTTGCCGGGGATTTGATTTCGATAATCGAAAATCTCGGGATTACAAAAATCAATGCTGCCGGGCTTTCTATGGGCGGATACATAATTCAGCATGCAATGCTTAAACGTCCTGAACTATTCAATACAATCATCCTTGCGGATACTAAAGGTGAAAGGGATACCGACGAAGCGCTGATATCCCGCGCTGATACAATTAGAATGATAAAAGAAGGAAAAAGAAAAGAATTCTCCGATGCTAATATAAAGAAACTTCTGAATGATAAGAACTATTCAACAAGTCTAAAAACCGAACTGGAAGAAATAATTTCCATGAATACCGATGAAGGTATATGCGGCTCGGTTCTCGCTCTTGCTACAAGAGGAAATTACATTCATGGTTTGCAAAAATCTGACGTGAATGCTCTTATACTGGTAGGCAGAGATGATATTCTGACTCCCCTTCCGAATTCCGAAACACTTAAGAATTCGCTCGGAAATTCCGAAATGCATGTAATAGAAAACTCGGGACATCTTACTAACATGGAGAACCCTGATGAATTCAATAAACTTACGATGAATTTTTTAATGAAGCACAATAAATGAAGGAAATAAATGTACTCGGCAATAAGGTTTTTGATTATGAAGGCAGCGGCGAACCATTGATATTCGTTCATTCGTTTCCTTTAAACAGCAGAATGTGGGACAGACAGGCAGAGTATTTTAAAAAATCATTCCGTGTAATTACTTACGACCTGCGCGGAATGGGCGGAAGTACTTCAACCGATTACGTATTCACAATGGAAAAATTGGTTAACGATTTCTTTCATATCATAAATAATCTTAAGATTGATCGTGTTCATGCGTGCGGCTTATCCATGGGCGGTTATATATTGCTTCGTTCGGTTATAAAAGATGAATCAAGATTTCATTCTCTTGCGGTTGTAAATACAAAACCGGAGAAAGACAGCGACGATGAACTGCTGAGAAGATCGAACGCTGTAATTAAAATAAAATCCGGAGGCAGGAATACATATATCGGAAAACTGATTAAGAAACTGGTTAATACACAGGATGGTAATTTGCTGCATGAAATCGAAGATATAATCGGAAATAATACGGATGACGGTATCTGCGGAAATCTTCTTGCACTTTCCACAAGAACAAATACTTATACTAATCTGGACAGCATCAAAACACCGGTACTATTAATTTCCGCAGAGAAGGATGAAATAACTCCCCCGGGTGAAATTGAAAAAATTTATAAAACAATCACTTCCGCGAGGAGCAGCAAAGAATTTGCCGTTAGATATACATTAGATAATTGCGGTCACCTTTGTAATATGGAGAATCCGGTTGAATTCAATAAAATACTGGAATGGTTTTTAAAATGTATTGATATTAAAAAATCTTTAGAATAAATTTAGTCATATGGCGGGTATAGCTCAGTTGGTAGAGCGTCAGATTGTGGCTCTGAATGTCACGGGTTCGAACCCCGTTACTCGCCCTCCTTCGGAAAGACTTCGGGAACTAATTTCATTTCACCTTTAATATATTATCAAATTATTACCATTTTTCGGGAACTTTTATTTTTTATAAAAATATCTTGATTATATGCAATTTAATAAGTAGTTTATTTTCAGCAACTTTTATGGCGAGAAAAAAGACTAAACAAGATGAAAAAGTTAAGGATAAACTTTCCCGGAAAGACGAGGATTTGAAAGATTACGACGAAAACGAAGAAGAAAAGAATGAAGATGATGAAGAGGAAGAAGCAGGAATAGAAGGTTACCTTAGCGATGAAGAAATTGAAAAGCTTAAAGAGGAATTTAAGAAGGAAGCACTTCCGCATATAGGCTTATTATATAATTATGCCTATAAGATGACCGGAAATTCAGACGATGCAGACGACCTTTTGCAGGAAACATATCTAAGAGCATACAGATTTTTCCACAAATTCGAGAAAGGCACAAACTGTAAGGCATGGCTCTTCAGGATAATGAAGAACCTGTTCATCAACAATTACAGAAAAACCCAGAAAACTCCCGGACAGGTAGATTACGACGAAATTGAGAACTTCTTTGAAACAATTAAGTCCGACAGGCTCGATACCGCCGATCTTCAGGAAAAGGTATTCAACAATCTGCTCGACGATGAAGTGACGCGTGCTTTGAATTCTCTTCAGGACGATTTCAAAACTGTCATTATTCTATGCGACCTTGAAGGACTGAGTTACGAAGAAATAGCGGATTTTGTGCAGTGCCCTATCGGGACTGTAAGAAGCCGTCTCCACAGAGCAAGAAAACTATTGGCGCAGAAACTATACAGATATGCCAAGGAAAAGGGTTACGATGTGGAAAGCGTTCCGCTTTAAGCATCAGCGCCCTGTTCTGACTCCCGAATAAAATTACTTGCCACCCGCATTTATACTATTTTTTAAGAGCAAAATAATTTATTTTTGAATAAATAAATCTTAAAGTTAAATTCAATAAAACAAAAAATTAATAACTATTATGAAGATTTTAAATTTTATTCTTGCGATTACACTTGTTATGTTTCTGTCAGGCTGCGGCAAGAAAGAGCAGAACACGAAAGTTGAAGAAAAGAAAAATGACGGGACACAGCAGACAACCCAGACTGAAAACAAATCAGGTATGCAGATTTATAAAATCTCTGCAGTAGAAGAGTCGAAAGCGGAAAAAACTATCCCTAATATGACATGGGATGAAGGAAGCAAGAAAGTATCAATGTCTGATTATAAAGGAAAAGTTCTGTTCATAAATTTCTGGGCGACATGGTGCGGACCATGTAAGAAGGAAATGCCTGAATTATCGGAAATAAACACTGAATTAAAGGATAAAGATTTCAAAATGTACGGCGTAAACGTATTCCAAAAAGGCAATACTACAATCGAAGATATTTTAAAGACAATCCCCGTTTCCTATCCGATACTTGACGGTAACGATCAGGTTGTGAAGGCATTTGAAAAAGCCTCTGGTGCACCGATGGACGGAGTTCCCACTACGTTCATTGTAGATAAAAGCGGAAAGATCGTCGAAACACTTGTCGGTTCAAGAGATAAAGCGGCATTCATGACAATTATCAAGAAATACTTGTAAAATAATTTTAAATATTATCAAAAAGCCCTCATTACGAGGGTTTTTTGTTTATATTAGTATTTTTGATTTTATATAAGTATTTTATATGATATAAATGAAAAAAAGAATAGGTATATTAGGCTCCACCGGTTCAATCGGAACAAATACACTGGAAGTTGTCAGAAGCCTGAATAATAACGGATTTGAGTGCGAGATAGTCTTTCTGTCCTGCAATAACAGCATCGAAAAATTCAGCGGACAAATAAAGGAATTTAAGCCTAAAACAGTTCTGCTTCATAATAAAAATAAAATACAGGAACTTAAAAATTCAGGTATTGATTTAAGTATAGAAGTTTTAGCAGGTTATGAGAATATAAAAGAACTTGTTTCAAGAGATAATTACGATATTCTTATCAATTCTCTGGTAGGATTTATTGGACTCGTTCCTACCCTCGAAGCAATTAAACATGATAAACGTATTGCTTTGGCGAATAAAGAAACTATGGTTGTAGCAGGTGAACTGATAAACAGGTCTTTGAAAGTTACGAAATCGGAAATTCTGCCTATTGACAGCGAACATTCCGCTATTTTTCAGTGTCTTACGGGTGAAAATCCTGCGGAAGTGAATAAAATTATTCTGACCGCTTCTGGAGGTCCGTTCAGGGGGTATTCTCCGGAGGAATTATCAAAGGTCACAGTTGAGCAGGCATTGAAACACCCGAACTGGAATATGGGTAATAAAATTACTATTGACTCGGCTACGCTAATGAATAAAGGTCTCGAAGTTATTGAGGCTAAATGGCTTTTCAATATAGAAGTTAACAGGATTGAAGTAATAATTCACCCTCAATCTATTATTCATTCGATGGTTGAGTTTAAAGACGGCTCAATTAAAGCGCAATTGGGTATGCCGGATATGAAAATACCGATACAGTACGCGATTACTTATCCTGAAAGGATTCAGAGCAATTATCCGAAACTCGACTTTTCGGTTTCAAATACGCTCATTTTCGAAAAGCCGGATACCGGGACATTCAGGTGCCTTGGATTTGCTTACGAGTGTATTGAAAAAGGCGGAACTTATTCTGCCGTTTTAAATGCTGCAAATGAAATTGCGGTTGCTCTTTTTTTAAATAAAAAAATAGGCTTTAGCGACATACCGGTAATTATTGAAGATAGTTTAAACAATCATGAAAATATATTAAATTATGAACTGCAAGATTTGTTGGAAATTGATAAATTCACAAGAGATAAGATTATAAGAAAATATAACTAATTTTATACAACTTTTTGTTGTTTTAATACGTAATAGAATGGATATAACTCAAATATGGAAATAGTAAGCACAATATTTTATTTTTTAATTGTAATCGGTGTACTTGTTTTTGTACACGAATTCGGACACTTTTTTGCCGCAAGAATGACAGGCATGCGCGCAGAAGTTTTCGCATTCGGTATGGGTTACAGACTTTTCGGATACAATAGGATTAATGGTTTCTCATTCGGGAAACTTAGTGAAGAAATAGAACTGGGCAATCACACGGATTACAGAATCTGCGCATTTCCTATCGGCGGCTATGTAAAAATTCCGGGTATGATAGATGAAAGCATGGACAAGGATTTCATAAAATCAGAACCGATGCCATGGGAATACAGAGCGAAATCTGTATGGAGAAGAATGATTGTTATTACCGCAGGTGTCATTATGAACATTCTTCTTGCATTCCTTATATTTTATACTCTGTCAATCTTCAAAGGAAAAAACCTTTTTGAAACTACCGAAATCGGCTACGTTGCAAAAGGCTCGGCTGCAATGGAATCGGGAATTAAAGAAGGCGACAAAATTTTATTTATAAACAATCAGAAGATTGAATACTGGGATGATGTTCAAAGCAGACTTTACATTGATAATTTAGGCGAATCAATCAGATTTGACTTAATGAGAGACGGCAAGCCTCTTGTTATTAACGTGCCTAAAGATAAAGTCGGAATTCTCGGAGATAAACCTTTTGGAATTTATGCTGATAAAATATCGACTTTGATAAACGGCGTTATGCCGGGCAAACCCGCTGAAACCAGCGGTATTCAAAAAGGCGACATTATTACTTATTTGGCGGGAGAAAAAATTACCAACCCGTTAAAATTTTCCGAACTGATAAAAGCGAATACAGGTAAAGAAGTTGAACTGAAATATATACGCAACGGCGCTGAAATGGTAACAAAGATTACTCCTGCGGCTGATTCGACAATCGGAGTAGATATTGCGTCTAAATATATCGGAAATGTCAAGGAAGTTAAGTACAACGTGATTTCGGCAGTACCGCATGCGGTCAGCGAGATGTATTATTACGGTATTGAAGTATTCTTTAAATCGATTGCAAAAGTAATTAAAGGCGATATACCTTTCAAAAAGGCAATCGGCGGACCTATCAAAATTGCACAGGCGTCAGCGCAGTCGGCTGAGAACGGATTCTTCTCTTTCATTGGATTTGTAGCATTGCTTTCAATGTCGCTTGCAGTGATTAATATACTTCCCTTCCCTGCTCTCGACGGCGGACATTTCATGATTCTGATATGGGAAGCGATATTCAGGAAACCTGTTTCATACAGGGTGCAAATCGTGCTTCAGAATGTCGGATTCATACTTCTTATTGCATTGATGCTGTTCGTTATATATAACGATATAATTTCTATAAAATAAATCAAAATTTTTCTATAAAAAAAGGCGGTGTTTTCACATCGCCTTTTTTATTTCCGTAAAGTTATTATTCTATTTTCTTGAAACAACCGTTGCGGATGCCTGTGCTTTCGGAAGTATAAGCATTTCCGCAATAACTACATTTTCATCTCGTGTTGCTGTGTATTCAACCGCTCCGGCTATATCCTTTGCCGATAATGGTTTCAGACCCGTGTAAGTGGCATCGGCTCTTTGTTTATCGCCTCTGTATCTGACGACACTGAATTCGGTATTAACCATTCCCGGGTCAATTGTTGAAACACGTACGGATGTGCCTGCCAAATCAATTCTCATGCCTTTAGTAAGCGCATCTACTGCATGTTTGCTTGCGCAGTAAACATTACCCGCGGGATAGACTTCTCTGCCTGCAATCGAACCAATATTTATGATATGCGCGCTTTTCCTCTTCAGCATATAAGGCAAAACCGATTTTGTTACGTAAAGCAGACCTTTTACATTAGTATCGAGCATCTCTTCCCAATCCATAAGAACCCCGTCCTGTATCTTATTCAATCCTCTTGAGAGACCCGCATTATTCACCAATACTTCGATGTCTTTCCATTCTTTAGGCAGAGAATTTATTGCATTCTGCACGTCGTCAAAATTTCTTACATCAAGCGTGAATGCATGCACATTTACTTTATATTTCTTCTTCAGCGATTCCGCGAATTGTTTAAGCCTTGCTTCGCGTCTTGCGCAAATAAGAATCTTTGCTCCAAGAGCCGCGAAGTTTTCTGCGCACGCCTTGCCTATTCCGGACGTAACTCCCGTCACAAATACAACTTTATTTTTTAGATTTTTCATACTAATTAACTTTTTACTAAAATGTTAAATTTCTAATTTACAAAAAAGGAAGAACAACGATGATAAATAAAACTAAGGTAATCTGTACGATTGGTCCCGCTTCATCCGACAGGAAAGTAATAACAGAACTCATTCTGAAAGGCATGGACGCGGCGAGATTGAACTTTTCGCACGGCGATTACACTGCTCATCTGAAAAATATTAAAACCATAAGAGAGGTATCAAAATCACTTAATAACAATATCCCTATTATTCAGGACCTTCAGGGACCGAAGATACGCGCGGGTAAACTTCTGAACGGTAAAATATTACTCCGCGAAGGAATGACAGTTCGGATATCATCGAAGTCTATTATAGGAAACGATGAAGTTTTTTCAACAACTTATAAAGACTTTGTAACCGATGTGAATGTCAATGAGAATATATTAATGGATGACGGATTGTTCAGACTTACCGTGATTTCAAAAAACATGGATAGTGTAATTTGCAAAGTAATCAAAGGCGGAATACTTAAAGAACATAAAGGAATAAATCTGCCGAACACAAAACTCTCTCTCCCGTCTTTGACAATTAAGGATAAAAAGGATTTGAAGTTCGGACTGAAATCCGGAGTTGACGCGGTTGCATTGAGTTTCGTAAGAAAGGCTGACGATATTATTAATCTTCGCAAGGAGTTGATGAAACACAAAAAGGACCTGCCGATAATTTCTAAAATAGAGAGACCTGAAGCAGTTAATAATATTGACGAGATAATAGATGCATCCGACATAATCATGATTGCAAGAGGAGATATGGGAGTTGAAATATCGCCCGAAGACGTGCCGATAATACAGAAGCAGATTATCAGGAAATGCAATTCGAAGATGAAACCTGTAATCACCGCGACACAAATGCTTGAAAGCATGATAAACAACAGAATACCGACGCGCGCGGAAGCGGCTGACGTTGCGAACGCGATTCTCGACGGTTCCGACTGCGTTATGCTTTCAGCCGAGACGTCTGTCGGTGTCGACCCTGTTAACGTTGTCGATACAATGGAGAAAATAATTTTGAAGGCAGAACAATTCCGTGTTCCGCAGTTCGATGATTTCTTCAATACTTCTGGTACAAAACTTCAGTCATTGTGCAAGAGCGCTATGATTCTCGCAAATGAGATTAAGGCTAAGGCAATCGTTACTTATACGCGCTCAGGAAATTCGCCGCGTTATCTTTCGAGATTCAGAATAAATACGGATATCATTTCAATAACACGAAATAAAAAAATAGCGTCTCTTACAAAATTTCACTGGGGTGTTAACAGCGTGCTGTACAGCGGAATATTTAATGCCGCTAACCTGAATAAATTTACTCTGGACTTACTAAGAAAATCGAAAACTGCTGTCCGCGGAGATAAGGTAATACTCATTCTTTCGACTGAAAAGGAAGAGAACAAATCCGCAAATACTATTAAGATAATTGAATTGTAAAGAATTTTTATTTCCCGAGGTTCTTTTTTCGAATTTCGGAAAGTTTTTTCCTTGCTTCATCGTACATAATATTGTCTTTCGGCACCTGTACGAAGTATGCTTCTGCTTTGTCATAATCTCCTGCGCTGAAATAAGCCATGCCTTTCCCGAAGTTATCGAGTTTCTGTATTGACGGAAGTGTATCGAGTATTATCGACGGGCTTACTTTCCTGCTTGCATTTTCCTGTTTCGCTCTTTCCGTTTTCACATCCGCGTCTTTTCCGCTATCTGAAGTTTGTATATTGACCGCCCTATTCGCTGTCATGAAAAGCACAACGCCTGCAATTAAAATCGACACGCTCATCAGAAATACTGCCAGAGGCACACTGTTCTTTTTACCGGGAGCGGCGTGTAAAGTACTGTAATACTTTTTTTCGGATGAAGCATGGAACGGATTATTGTAAAACGGCGCTATGAATTTATTGTAATATTCGGGATCGGAGTTCTTATATTCCCTCGCTAGCGAATCAAAATACAGCCTGTTGTTTTTGAAATACTCTGCGAGTACTTCTTTAGACGGTCCGTTAATCATTTTAATATAAAAAGATTAATGAAATTACTGCATTAAACTGTTTTCGAAATCGTATTCAAGTTTGAAATACCTGACGGATTTAAATATTGATTTTGCGATTTCGTCCTGACCTTTTTCGGATTTCAGATACTCTTCATCAGATGAATTCGTCAGGTACCCGCATTCAACCAGCACTGTTGGCATGCTGGCGCTTAGCAGCACCCAGAACCCGGCCTGGAAAATTCCCCTTCCGGGCAATTTTGTCCCTTTAATTATTTCTGTTTCTATCATCGAAGAGAATCTTTCGCTGTAGTTCAAATATGCCTGCTGATAAACCGCTGCAAGCATTTTGTTCTGAGTCAAATATGTTGTGTCAATTTTTTCGTTGTATCCAATAAATTTATTTTCATCGAGTGTGATTTTATTCGCCTCATCAACTCTTGCAAGGTCAAGCAGATATATCTCGAAACCGCTCTTATCGTTTTCTTCATTCTTCTTTGCGTTGCAGTGAATGCTGATGAAAAGATTACCGTTTTCCGAATTTGCAATCTGTCCCCGTTTTTTCAGTTCAATGAATTCATCCTTGTCTCTTGTCATGACAACTTTCAAATCGTCATATTCCTTAGAAAGGTAATTCTTAAGTTTTATTGCAATTGGAAGAACGATATTCTTTTCGAACACACCGGATAATCCCGTTGTACCGGGATCCTTGCCGCCGTGTCCGGCATCGATTATGACCGTATAAATTCTTTTGTCGTTTGAGTTCTGAGGAACCGAAGTATTGTGGAAAATAAAAAATGCTGTTAGTGAGATTAAAAGAACTGACGATATGAGTATAATTTTTTTCAAAATCAAAACATTGATTTGGTTTTATACTAAAATAGCCTTAAAATTGTTTTAAGGCTATTCACTTTGTAGCGGGAGTAGGACTTGAACCTACGACCTTCGGGTTATGAGCCCGACGAGCTACCAACTGCTCCATCCCGCGATCATTTATTAATATAGTTAATATTTCCTTTATTTTCAATATAATATAAGTTCAATATTTCGATTTTAATAAATAAGTCTTAATTTTGTAGAATAAAATTAATTTTTGAATTTTAAAAATTAATATAGTGTTAAGTTAGTAATTTGCAAAATAAACGTCAAATAATGAAAATTGTAGTTTGTGTATCGCTGGTTCCGGACAGCACAACGAAAATCAAAATAGGAAGTACCGGAAAGTCTATTGACGAAACAGGGGTTACATTTATAATTAACCCTTATGACGAATTCGCTGTAGAAGAGGCTGTACAATTGAAAGAAAAGAACGGCGGCGAAGTCTATGCTCTTTCCGTCGGAACGGATAAATCGAAGGAAGCAATTAAAAAGGCTTTCCAGATGGGCGCCGATAAAGGGATTTTATTGAAAACCGACACTATGGACATAGATCCATATCTTGTCGCAAAGAATCTCTCCGAGGAAATAAAATTAATTAATCCGGATATTATTCTTTTCGGCAAGCAATCCATCGATTATGACGGTTCTGTTGTACCGAACATGACTGCGGAGTTTTTAGGTCTTCCGTCCGTCAATGTTGTTACAAAACTCGATATCAACGGCAGCGAAGCCGTTCTTGAAAGAGAAATTGAAGGGGGAAAAGAAATTATTAAAGCATCGCTTCCCCTTGTGGTCGGAACTCAGAAAGGATTAAACAATCCAAGATATCCGAACCTGAAAAGCATTATGGCATCAAAATCAAAACCAATAGAAGAAAAACCATTATATACTGCGGACAAAATGACGGAAGTTTCAGGAATGACTCTTCCCGAATCAAAAGGTCAGGGAAAAATATTCACCGACGGCGCCGCGAATGTGCCTGAACTCGTACGTTTATTAAGAGAAGAAGCAAAAATAATTTAAGGAGAAGAAGAAAATGAAGAAAATACTTGTAATAGCCGAAGCAAAAGACAACATATACAAATCCCCCGCTTTTGAAATAACTTCTTCGGGAAAACATATTGCGAACGCAATGGGAGCAGAGTTTGACGTTATGACGATAAGCGATGCATCAGCGGAGCAGTTGAATAATCTCGGAAAATACGGCGCTAAAAAAATATTTCAGTTAAGTCTTGCCGAACTCAATACACTCAGCGGAATAGACGGTATAATTTATTCTCATTCGGCAATTTCCGCAGCGATTAGCAATTTTGCAAATACAAACAGTTACGATTTAATTTTAATATCAGGCACTTCTTTCGGAAAAGAAATAGCGCCGCAAATTGCTGTCAGAACAAATTCCGCAATCATTACCGACTGCACCGGAATTAATACTGACGGGAAACTCAGTTTCAAGCGGCCTTCATTTGCGGGAAAGTGCAACACAATTGTAAATTACAACACAGAAAAACTTGTGGTCACTTTGCGTCCGAATGTATTCAAAGCGGAAATATCCGAAGTATCACCCGAGATACAAAAACTTTCGGCAGATTCACTGAATGTTCAGAAAACCGATTTCAGAACTTATGTTTCAGAAGTGGCGGTATCAACGGGTAAACTCGACGTTGCCGAAGCGGACATAATCGTTTCCGGCGGCAGAGGATTAAAAAATCCCGAGAGTTTCAAACTTGTTGAAGATCTCGCCGGCGCTTTAGGCGCTGCAATCGGAGCATCCAGGGCTGTTGTTGATGCAGGATGGCGTCCTCACGGCGAGCAGGTCGGTCAGACAGGTAAAACCGTATCTCCGAGTTTGTATATTGCATGCGGAATTAGCGGAGCAATTCAGCATCTGGCCGGTATGTCATCTTCAAAGTTTATCGTTGCGATAAATAAGGATAAGGACGCACCGATTTTCCAGATTGCCGATTACGGAATTGTAGGGGATGTTTTTGAGATACTTCCCGCTTTAACGGAAGAGATTAAAAAATTGAAAGTTTGATAACATTTATTGACTTTTAAATTTAAACCATAAACTGTAATATATAAGAAGATTGAAACAAAATTTATGTTTCGAATGTATTATATTTAAGGAAACGTTATAAAAATGGACAAAAAAGATTCAATACGAGTGGATATTTTCGGGCTTACCATGTCAACTACTGTCAGCGGCGGAGGTTATGCCATAGTTTTAAAGGAAAGTGAAGGCGAAAGGCGTCTTCCGATAATAATTGGTCATTTTGAGGCTCAGGCGATAGCATTTGAACTTGAAGGCGTAAAACCTCCCAGACCACTTACACACGACTTATTAAAGAACATTGTCGAAGTATTAGGCTACAGAGTTGAATATATCACAATAAACGAATTGCGTGATTCCACGTTCTACGCAAAAATCAAACTCGATTCGTACGAAATAGATGAAATTGATGCAAGACCTTCGGATGCAATAGCAGTTGCGTTGAAATTCGCGGCTCCGATTTATGTTGCCTCTGAAATTATGGACGAAATCGGATTTATTCCCGAATCCGAACAAAAAGACGGCAGCGAACAGTCGGATAATGAAGAATTAATGAGTGATGAACATGAAGAACTTCATACTGACGACAATAAGGAATCGAGACTCAAACAGTTACAAACGGACCTTGAAGACGCGGTAAACCGCGAGGATTACGAAAAAGCAGCCGAAATAAGGGACGAAATAAAGAAACTGGAAATATCTAATTTAAATTAAATATAAAGCATGAAAATTAAATTAATTCTCTCATCTCTCATCCTTCTGTTTTTATTTTCAAATGGGTATTCACAGATTAATTCAAACAATTACGAATCAAAGGGTAATGTTGATTCGAAATTCACTTTGAAAACCATGTCGTCTTATCCGCAGATATCACTCGGAGGCGCCGTTGGTTTATCTAATATTGAGCAGAAATCGGGAATTAGCATCAGTTTATTTTCAGAAATTAAGACAGAAAGTTTTTCTTTTGTTCCGCAGGCTAATTACTGGAAAAATGATGACAGAAATAATTTTGAAGTTGCCGGTCTTGTTCGTCTCAGATTCAAAGGCGGTTCCGTTGAACCCTATGTTGACGGCGGTATCGGTATTAATTTCCTGACTCAAAAAATTAACAGCGATAACGCAACAAAGGTCGGTCTTGACCTCGGCGGCGGCGTTGATTTTTTAGTCGGCGTTAACTATTCGATATTCATTGATGCAAAGTACAAGATCATAGTTGCTGACCCGAATATCAAAGGATATTCACTTATGGGCGGCGTTAAATTCTACATGTAAAAATATTTTTTCAGAGATTTTTTTGAGGGGACTTTTTAAGTCCCTTTTTTTATTTTACAATATGAAAGGTTTATTGCTCGATATAGGAAATTCACGATTTAAAGGATGCATAACTTCCGGAGGCAAATTAAGCGCCGCCAGAATTTCCGCTTATAGAAAAGATTTCAAAACATCGGATTTCAGGAAGTTTGTTTCGGAATTCGGGAAGTATGAAATAGATTTCGTTTATATTTCGAATAACGATAAATTATCCGAAAACATTTTTACCAAAATATTATTCGCAATATTCGGGAAAGTCAAAATTGTTTTCATAAACAAAAAGACTCCCCTGCCCGTTAAAATTGATTATGCGGAATCGCTTGGAAGCGACAGGATTTGTTCCGCCGCGGGCGCTATTGCAAAATACGGCAAACATAAAAATATTCTTGTTTTTGATTTTGGTACCGCCACAACAGTAAATTTAATTACGAACGGCACATATAAAGGCGGTATGATTGCAGCAGGTTTGCAAACGTGCGCTGATACTTTATTCAAAAAGACCACACTGCCCGAAGTTTCTTTCACAAAAAAAACATCACTCATAAATAAAGATACGGAAAGAGCAATAATCTCAGGACTGATATTTCAACAGGCATTTTTTGTCAATACTACAATTGCCGAACTAAAAAGAGAATTTAAGAATTTATATGTTGTATGTACGGGCGGAGGATTAAAATTCATAAGACGATATATTAAATCGGCTGACAAATTTGATGATTCGCTTGTAATGTACGGTTTAAACATAATTGCAGTTTACAATGAGAATACCGGGAATAAGAAATAAATTATCTCCTCAGTGGAAATTCAGCCAGAAAGGCAATTTATGGAAATTTGTCTTCGCTGGCAAAAAAATTATCGCGGGAGAAACCAGAGATATTGAGAATAAACTTCTGTACTTATTCACAATTGACGTCGAAACCGGCAATAGTTATCTGAAGAATTTCCTTTTTGAAGAAGGGAATTACTGGATATCAATTGAAGGAGCAAACGAAAAATTTGTTTTCCTCAACAGATACATGAGTCCTGAACTCCCCTTCCATAAAAATATTATTGCTGTTGATTTGAAGACGGGAAAAAAGATATGGGAAAATACGGAATGCCAATACTACTTCAGCACGAACGATGTAATCTACGGACTCCAAAGCAAATTCGAAAGTTATGAGTATTTCAGAATAAATATGTCTGACGGCACTTCGTCGCCCGTACCGGAAGATGAAGTAAGCGAGGTTATAAATTTAAAGGAGAAATCCGATGAAGATTTATACAATGAATTCTATGATTACCCCAAACCGCACTCTCTTTATCCCGCGGGCGAAAATGCGGCAAGTATATTTTCGAAAGAATTTGGCAATACAAAGAATGCCGGGGAAATAGAATATGTCGCAAAGAATAATTTGTTGTTTTTCAATTATTATTCCGAATCTGAGAAATCAATTTCCGGCGCTAAAACTTCTTACAAAAACATTTTCTGTATTTACAATCTTGATAGTATGAAAAAAGAGTTTGAAATCGTATTAAATGAAAATACGAATTACAATGTTCCCGATAATTTTTTTATAAAAGACGATTATCTTTATTATCTTAAAGAGAAAAAAGAAATTTCTGCAATCAAAATTAATGAATGATGTCGGTATATTACGAAGAAATATTAAAAGAATCCGAAGGCAACTGCCACATTCAAAACATTTCCGGTGATGTTACCGGAATAGTTAATAAATCAGGCATCAAAAACGGCATTGTCACGGTTTTCTCAATCGGTTCGACAGCAGGTATTACAACACTTGAATACGAGCCGGGTTTATTGTCCGATATACCGGCAATGCTTGAAAAACTTATCCCCTCTTTTGCCAATTACAAGCACAACGATACATGGGGTGACGGAAACGGGCATTCACATCTTCGTTCAGCATTAATCAAAACATCTTTAACCGTACCTCTCGTAAATAAAGAATTAGTTCTCGGCACTTGGCAGCAAATTGTTTTTATGGATTTCGATAACAGGCACAGAACAAGAAGAATCGCCGTACAGGTCATGGGCGAGAAATAGATTTTAAATATATTTTTTATTATTAATCAATTAAGTAACTTCACCAAAATTTTTACCGTATGATTAAAAGTATTCTATTTGCATTGCTGTTGATTTCCGCTGTCGGATTTTTCCTGAATTCGATTATGAGGGTTATCGGCTATCTGAAACTCGGGAAACCCGAAAACAGGCTGAACAATATACCGCAAAGATTAATCAATACATTGAAGATAGCGTTTCTTCAGACGAAATTGTTCAGACAGAAGTATGCGGGGTTCCTTCACTTCAGCATTTATTGGGGATTTCTCATACTATCTCTTGTAATTATCGAATCATTCATCGAAGGATTCTTCCCGAATTTCTCATTCAGGTTTCTCGGGAAATTCTATTCGGTAATTACATTGACTCAGGATATATTCGGATTCCTTGTGCTGATAGTTGCTTTTATGTCGTTGATAAGAAGATACGTAGGCACACCGAAAAGACTTCAGGTTGATAAATCTTCAAAATCAGATGCGTCTTTCATACTGATTATGATTATGCTTGTTATGATAACAATGATTGGCGCCAATGCGGAAAAAATGATGCTTGGAAATTCACACGGATTCAGACCGCTCACAACTATGTTCACAAGATTATTCTCATCAGGCGGAAATAATACAGCATACGAGATTTTCTGGTGGGCACATAACATTATCGTGCTGGTATTCCTTAACTATCTTCCTTTTTCAAAACATTTCCACGTTTTGTCATCGGTTCCGAATACGTTTCTTTCGAATCTCAATATAGATAAAAAGAATGTACTGAAACCCATCGATTTTGAAGATGAAAGCATACAGCAGTACGGGGCAAAAGATTTTGAAGACCTTTCATGGAAACAACTTCTTGACGGATATACCTGCACCGAATGCGGCAGATGCACGGAAGCCTGCCCTGCAAACAGCACAGGAAAATTATTGAACCCGAAAAAAATCATTACGCAAATCAGAAGACGAACGATGGATAAGGGTCCGCTCGTAGTAAATAACGTCAAAGAAAACGTTGTGCTTGAAACGGCGCTTGTTCCCGATTATATTTCACAAGAAGAACTATGGGCATGTACAACGTGCGCTGCATGCGTTGAGGAATGTCCCGTTATGATTGATCATGTAACATCAATTGTAGATATGCGCCGTAACCTTTCAATGATGGAATCGGCATTTCCCCCGGAAGTCAGTACCGTATTCAGAAATCTTGAAAACAATGAATCGCCCTGGGCATTCGGTCCTGAACAAAGGAATGACTGGATTGAAGAATTTATAGAAGAAACCGGAAAAGAAGGCAAAGACCTTATGCTCAGGAAAATGAGCAATGAAGGAACAGCAGAAAACGTCGACGTGCTTTTCTGGGTAGGATGCGCGGGAGCATTCGACCAGAGATACAGAAGCGTCACAAAATCGTTCGCAAAGATTCTTAATTCGGCCGGAATAAAATTCGGAGTACTTGGCAGCGAAGAGAAATGCAACGGCGATACCGCCAGAAGGCTCGGCAACGAATTTCTCGCGCAGCAATTTATAACGCAGAACATAGAAACGTTTAAGAAATACAATATTAAGAAAGTAGTAACTGCCTGTCCTCACTGCCTGCATTCACTTAAGAACGAATATCCGCAGTTCGGCATAGAACTGGAAGTTACTCACCACTCACAGTTCATTAATAAACTTATTTCCGAGAATAAAATAAAAGCGGAGAAAAAAACAGAAAACAAATTCACATATCATGATTCTTGTTATCTGGGAAGATATAATTCGGTATATGACGAACCCCGGAGTGTTCTGAGCAATGTTCCCGGACTTAATATTCTTGAAATGAATCGTTCGAAGGATAAAGGATTCTGCTGCGGAGCCGGCGGAGGAAGAATGTTCATGGAAGAAACCGAAGGGAAGCGTGTGAATATAGAAAGAAGCGAGGAAGTTATAAATACGGGTGCTGATACGGTTGCAACAGCATGCCCGTTCTGCATGACAATGCTTAACGACGGCATGAAAGCCAAAGAATCGGATGTTAAGGTAAAAGATATCGCCGAAATTATTGCGGACAGTTTATAACGGATGTCGTATATTTTTAACTAAATACTGTGATTTATTTTTCATAAATTAAGGAAATAAAAAATAATCATTAATTTAAATTAAAGGGAAACTGTATGTCATATTTTTTCACATCGGAATCTGTAAGTGAAGGACATCCGGATAAAATCTGCGATCAGATTTCAGATGCAATTCTTGACGACATAATTAAACACGATCCGACTGCCAGAGTTGCATGCGAAACATTCTGCGCAACAGGGCTTGTATTAGTTGGCGGCGAAATAACAACTAAACATTATGTCGACGTACCTTCACTTGTACGCAAAGTTGTAGCCGAAATCGGTTACACAAAAGGCGAATACAGGTTCGATGCACATTCAATAAACGTATTATCCGCGATAAACAAACAATCGCCCGATATAGCAATGGGTGTGAATACCGGCGGTGCAGGCGACCAGGGAATGATGTTCGGTTATGCAACAAACGAAACAAAGGAATATATGCCGATGACGCTTGTGTTTGCGCATAATCTTGTAAAGAAACTCGCGGACATTAGAAAAAAATCGCCGAAATTAATGCCGTATCTGAGACCTGATGCAAAATCGCAGGTAACTATAGAATATGATAAGAACAATAAGCCTATCAGAGTTGAAGCAGTTGTAGTTTCAACACAGCACGATCCCGATGTAACTCAGAAGAAAATAAAAGACGATGTAATAAAATATGTCATTAAAAAGATTATACCTGCAAATCTTCTGGATAAAAATACCAAGATACACGTTAATCCGACAGGCCGTTTCGAAATAGGCGGACCTCACGGAGATTCGGGTCTTACGGGAAGAAAAATAATCGTGGATACGTACGGCGGCAAAGCCCCTCACGGAGGCGGAGCATTCTCCGGTAAAGATCCTTCGAAAGTTGACAGAAGTGCTGCTTATGCCGCAAGACATATTGCGAAGAATATAGTAGCCGCAAAACTTGCTGACGAATGTCTCATTCAGGTATCTTATGCAATCGGAATAGCACAGCCCGTTTCGATATTTGTCAATACATACGGAACAGGAAAGATTGAAGACGAAAAACTCGCGGAAATAATCAGAAAAGAAATCGATTTAACTCCGGCAGGAATTATCAAGAGACTTAATCTCAGAAGACCTATTTACAGAAAAACCGCTGCATACGGACATTTCGGAAGAGATGAAAAAGAATTCACATGGGAAAAACTCGATTTGACGGCGAAATTACTTAAAGCAGTAAAGAAATAGTATATTGAATTGATTTGATATTTTAAACCCGTAATTTTATTACGGGTTTTTTATTATTCAAATCTTTCAGCCGGATAAGTAAAAAATATTTTATTCCTTTAAAGGGAATAATAATTTAATTAGTTTTATTATTATGCTTCATTGATATGCTGTAGATTCAAGGAACAGATTCATTTTAAAAGAAAATCATCAAAATAATTTTATGCATAAAGAACCTGAAGTAAATCTCTCGCTTGCTAAAGAACTCGGCCTTACGGCAGAAGAGTTCGAAAGAATTCTCAAAATACTCGGAAGAACTCCCACCTATACGGAACTCGGAATATTTTCCGTTATGTGGAGCGAACACTGCTCATATAAAAATTCGATACTTAAATTAAAAACTTTGCCCCGAAGCGGCGGCAAATTGCTTGTATCGGCAGGTGAAGAAAATGCAGGACTCGTGGATATAGGCGATGGTCTTGCCGTTGCTTTCAAAATTGAATCCCATAACCACCCGTCCGCTGTTGAGCCTTATCAGGGCGCTGCAACGGGAATTGGAGGAATACTTCGTGATATTTTTACAATGGGTGCAAGACCTATTGCAGCATTGAATTCACTCCGCTTCGGAAGAATTGACAGAAACGAAAGCGAGTCTTTGTCGGAAAGAAGCAAGTTTCTTTTCAAAAACGTAGTAAAAGGTATAGGAGATTACGGTAACTGCTTCGGTGTTCCTACTGTGAGCGGTGAAATTTATTTTGAAGAATGTTATCAGGACAATCCCCTCGTAAACGCAATGGCTGTCGGTATTGTAAAACATAACCAGACTGCATCCGCAATAGCAAAGGGTGAAGGCAACCCTGTTTTCATTGTCGGCTCTTCGACAGGCAAAGATGGAATTCACGGCGCGACATTCGCATCGGAAGAAATATCCGAAGCATCCGAATCAAAAAGACCGAGTGTTCAGGTAGGCGACCCATTCACGGAAAAACTTCTGCTTGAAGCATCGCTTGAAGTTATAAGGTCAGGCGCTATTGTCGGAATTCAGGATATGGGCGCGGCAGGTATTACATGCTCATCCAGCGAAATGAGCGCTAAGGGAAAATGCGGAATGGAAATAAATCTCGACCTCGTACCCTTAAGGGACAACGATATGTCGGCTTATGAAATCATGCTCTCGGAATCACAGGAAAGAATGCTTATTGTTGCCGAAAAAGGAAAAGAGCAGACAGTGCTTGATATCTTTAAGAAATGGGACCTGAACTGCGTTGAAGTTGGAAAAGTTATTAACGAAGATTTAATACGGATATTTTATAAAAACAAACTTGAGGCGGAAATACCCGCAGACGTGCTTGTTCTCGGCGGAGGAGCGCCCGTTTATGAAAGAGAAATAAAGGTGCCCGAATATTTGTCAAAGGTAAAAACACTAGACCTGAATTCAATTCCGGAACCGGATGACTGCGGTAAAATTTTAGCCGAATTGCTGTCTTCGCCGAATATTGCAAACAAAAGATGGGTTTACGAACAGTACGACACACAGGTAAGAACAAACACAACTTTGCTGCCCGGGTGTGATGCATCCGTGGTAAGAATAAAGAAAACTAACAAAGCACTCTCGATGAAAACCGACTGCAACAGTAAATTCTGTTATCTCGATCCGTACACTGGAGGAATCATTGCCGTTGCCGAAAGCGCACGAAATGTTGTCTGCACCGGCGCAGTACCGCTTGCAATAACGAACTGTCTGAATTTCGGCAATCCTTATAACCCCGAAATGTATTACCAGTTCACCGAATGCATAAGAGGCATGGGAGATGCTTGCAGTTATTTCGGAACTCCTGTGACAGGCGGAAACGTAAGTTTCTATAATCTTTCGAAGGACTATGCTGTCTTCCCTACTCCGACAATAGGAATGATAGGACTTATCGAAAATGTCGATAAAACGCTTACAAGTTATTTCAAAGACGACGGAGATGTTATATTTATTATAGGTAAAGACAAACAAGAATTAGGCGGAAGTGAATACCTGAGCAGAGTGCACAATATAATCAAAGGCACATGTCCGGAACTGGATTTAAATGCTGAAAAGAAACTGCAAGATTCAATTCTCGAACTTAATGACAAAGAACTTATAAAGTCCGCTCACGATATTTCAGACGGAGGATTTGCTGTCGCACTTGCTGAATGCTGCGTGATGAATCCCGTAAACAAAGGATGCAGTGTTGAAATCGAAATTGAGGGAAGAACTGACTTTGCTCTTTTCAGCGAAACGCAAAGCAGAATTATAATTTCCGCATCCGAAACTAAGAAGAATGAAGTAATCGCTATACTAAAAAAATCGGGACTTTATTTCAAAGAAATCGGTAAAGTAGGAGGTGATTCGGTCAAGATAAATAATTCTGTGGATATGAAACTTGGCGGGATTTACGATTGCTATTACAATTCCATTCACCGATTAATGGAGAAATGATTTTATGATTAAATCCGCCGCGCGAAAATATTCACCGGTTCTTTTTCTTTTAACGGCACTGATAATATCTGGCTGCATAGCATCACCGCGCCATCCGAGATACGAGAATAATGACAACAGGGACACAGTCTCGATTAACGATTATGAGAATATTGAACCCGGTTTAAACGATGGTGATTTAATAATTAAGACCGCGTTAAAGGAACAAAAGAATGAGATGTATTCGCCTGACGCGGATACCACCTATCTGTACTGGCTGAAATATAAACCTATATACCTCCGAAAATCGACAAAATGCAATATATTTGCATTAAATACTTTGTATAAAGCGGGTTTTAAAACTCCAAAAACAAATGCACTCTCGCGTGATTTATATAACGAATCATTATTTACCGACCTGATACCCGTGGTAAGATTCAGGAGTCTCGAAGATATACAGCGCGGCGACCTGGTAATATGGAAATCTCATGTTATTATATTCGAAAAACTTGTATATTTGGATGATGACCCTTATGCAAAGGCAATCTGGGCAGGAACAACAAAAAAAGATAACGGGAAAAACGTAATGAACAATGTCATGTACGGGAATTATCCCCTGAAGGGAAATTTCATTGTCAGGCGCCCGGAAAAGAGGTAAATTTCAAAAATCCATGAAAATAGGCGTAAAAAATAATATTACTTTTATACTTTAAAATTTTTATATATATACCTATATTCATTAATTAATATTTTAAAATTAAAGGAGTAAAATTAAAATGACTAAAGCAGAAATTGAAGCAAAAGTAAAACAAGCAATTATTGATAAACTCGGAGTTGAAGAGTCAAAAATTACACCTGACGCACATTTTATCAATGATTTAGGTGCGGATTCACTCGATACGGTAGAATTAGTTATGAAATTCGAAGAGGAATTCGAAATTAAAATTCCTGACGAAGATGCAGAAAAAATCACCAAAGTAGATGATGCAATAAATTACATTGAATCAAAATTAGCTTAATCAACGAAGAATAATGAAAAAAAGAGTTGTAGTAACAGGCTTGGGAGCTTTAACCCCGCTCGGTCTTTCAGTAGAAGATTCCTGGAAAGGTTTAATCGAAGGTAAAAGCGGCGTCGATTTTGTAACATACTTCGACACAACTGAATTCGATACAAAATTTGCAGCGGAATTAAAAGGTTTCGATCCGTTAAATTATATGGACAGAAAACTTTCTCAGCGTATCGATCCATTCACACAATATGCTATGGTTGCTTCCGATATGGCAATAGCGGACAGCGGACTGGTAGACGGTTCTTACAATAAAGACCGTGTCGGCGTGGTTTACGGCTCCGGAATTGGCGGTATGTGGACATACCACAAACAGCAGAACATTTTATATCAGCGCGGTGGAAATCCTGACAGGATAAGCCCGTTCTTTATTCCAATGTTAATCGCGGATATTGCTGCCGGAAGAATATCGATAAAACATGGTCTGCGCGGACCAAATTTTGCGACTACTTCAGCCTGTGCTACCTCTGCAAATGCAATAATAGATTCGATGATGATAATTCAACGGGGAGATGCAGACGTAATGGTTACAGGAGGTTCGGAGGCTGTTATTTGCCCTATGGGAATCGGCGGATTTAATGCTTTAAAAGCATTGTCAACAAGAAATGATGCTCCTCAAAAAGCATCCAGACCTTTCGATAAAAACAGAGACGGTTTTGTTATGGGTGAAGGAGGTGCAACATTGGTAATTGAGAGTCTTGAACATGCTAAAGCACGCGGAGCACGTATATATTGTGAAATTACAGGCTTCGGAATGACTGCTGATGCACATCATATTACAGACCCCTCCCCTAATGGAGACGGTGTGGCAAGAGCAATGAAAATTGCACTTGACGATTCAGGGTTGAAACCTGAAGATGTGGATGTAATAAATGCTCACGGTACATCTACACCGCCTAATGACAGAAATGAAACTGCCGCTATAAAAACTGTTTTCGGAGAACATGCTTATAAATTAAATGTTCATTCAATAAAATCAATGGTAGGTCATTTGTTAGGCGCAGCAGGCGCTGTTGAATCGATTGCCGCTGTTTTAACAATTCGTGACGGCATCATTCCTCCGACAATTAATTACGAGGAAAAAGATCCCGATTGCGATTTAAATTATACTGCAAACAAAGCTGTAAAAAAAGACGTGAAAACTGTTTTATCGGATAATTCAGGTTTCGGAGGTCATAATGCAGCAATTATATATAAAAAATACGAAGAGTAAAGCAAGGTTAAACGGACTGAGAGAAATCTGATCATATGTTCAATACCTTAAAAAAATTAAGGATATTTTTTCCTTTTAGGAAAAAGGACAATAAATCTGAAGATTCATTTTCAAAAGCAGTCAAGAAAATTGATTTTGAGAAGTTTCAGGAGTCTATACATTATAAAATTATAGATAAAGCTTTCTTTACAAATGCGCTTACTCATCGTTCTTTCCTTAAAATCAGAAAAGACCCCCAGAAATTCGATTTAATTTCGAATGAAAGACTTGAATTTCTCGGGGATGCTGTTCTTGATTTAATCGTTGCGGAATTTCTTTACAGAAACTTCCCTTTAAATGAAGAAGGCGATCTGACAAAATTCCGTTCAATACTCGTAAACAAAAGATTTCTTGCCGAAAGAGCAAAGAATATCAGAATTCAGGACTACCTCCTCGCATCGAATACTGCATTAAAGTCAATCGATCAGGGTTATGATGCGATTCTTGCTGATGCTTACGAAGCCCTTATCGGCGCAATATTTCTTGATTCCGGATATGAAAATGCCAAGAAATTTTTGAATCACGAAATATTTTCAAAACTGGACATCAAGTGGCTTAACCAGTTTGACGAAAACTACAAGAGCCGCTTCCTTGAATACGCACAGGCGCATACGGATTACATTCCCGAATACAAAGTAATAAAAGAAGAAGGACCGGAACACCATAAACTGTTTACTGTTGAAGTGCATCTCGCCGGTCATTGCCTTGGTATCGGAAAAGGAAAATCAAAGAAACAGGCAGAACAGGAATCGGCTAAAAATGCACTTCAAAATCTCGATGCAATCGAAAAATTAGGGATTAAGACTAAACGTTAATTTTATTTCGTTTAAGTCTTGACAATCTTTTCTATCAATTATATTTTTGAATAAATTAAAAGGAGTAAACAAGAGAATAAGATTACTTTTTTAAAAACAAATAATCGGATATGCAAAATATATAAACCATTTGTTAAAGTTATTTAAATTTAATTTACCTTTAAATTTGGTTTTTGTTTTTATAAAGTAAATCATAAAAATGGATAAGATAAAATTCTTATTTCTCTTAACCCTGTTAATCTGCACTTCTGGTATATTTTCTCAGATTGATAAATCTTCTGAAGTCCGTAAAAACAACAAATCTGTAAGCGACTTCATCTTAATCTCGTCCGATAATAAATCAATAGCGCTGGAGTATACTCCGGTTTATATCGGGAATACGGAATTTTTGAACTCAATACATCACTCAAATGAGACAGGAAAGCCTGACTTGCCTTCAAGAAATTTTCCTGTTATTACTCCGTCCGGAAAGAATAATGTTTTAGAGATTTATGAAATAAATTTCGAAGAAATAACTAATGTAACGGTAAAACCTGTACCCGCTCCAAAACGCACGGAAAAAAGCCGTGAGATATATTATGATTATAAGAACGACAACACGGTTTATTCGATGAACAAGTATATTCCTGAAACAAGCGCTTCTTTTTTTAACGACGGCATAGTTCGGAATAAATACACAGGATATATTAACATTAATCCTATACAATACAACCCGGTAACTAAGACTCTGAAAAGAATAAAAAACATAAAAATACGACTTACTTTCGGTGACAATCCGCTATATATAAACCAACCTCAGTCTAAAAATGAAATTGAATTTTTTAGAGATATAGCAATTAACTGGAAAAATACAATCAACTGGTCAACAGCGGATTTTAACAAAAAACATATTATACAAAACAGTGTTTTGGCAAACGGTGATTTTTACAGAATTGAAATTCGGGAAACCGGAATCTACAGGATGGATAAGAGTTTTCTGCAGCAGGCCGGGATTAATGTAAACAACATTGACCCGAGAACTATTAAAATATACGGAAACGGCGGAGCGGAACTTCCATATAATAATGATTCTCCCGCGCCGATTGACCCTGTGGAAAATGCAATCTATGTAGAGGGAGAATCTGACGGCGTCTTCAATGATAATGATTATATATTATTCTATGCCCAATCACCCCATCAGTGGATGTATTCACAACCAACAGGTTTTTATCACAGCCTTAATCATTATTCAAATTCGAATTACTATTTGCTGACGTTTGGAGGCTCGAACGGAAGAAGAATGCAGACCTTCAATTCGTCAAATTTAACAGGAATTACTCCCCTTCCGTATTTTAAGGAAAAATTTTTCGAAGAGCCCGAAGTTAATAACCTCGGCTCGACAGGTTTGTTATGGGTCAGCCAGAGAATAGGCTCAGGTGAAGGATTTGTGTTCAACAGAGAATTGAAAGGATACATAAGTGGCACTGACATAATATTAACTGCGATACTTGAAAATGGATCTGTGAAACTTGATGCCAGATATCTTATAAAAGATGAAAACTCGAATTTATCCGTATTGCTTAATCCGATACCCGGTTTGGATAATGAAAGTTTTTCTCATATAAATCCGGTAAAGACTGATATTAATTATCAATTGAACAGCGGGATGTCGAGTATGAATCTGAAAATATCTTTGCCTCAGCAGTTAAATAATTCTTCCGTATCCGGCTACTACGATTATCTGGAAATATTTTATAAACGTGCATTTTCGAGCGTTTCCGGGAATTACTTCAAGTTTACTTCACCTGATACTTCCGGTATATTGGAATATCAGGTTTCCCCTCTCAGTTCGGGTAATACGAAATTATTCAGAATAATAAATTACAATACAGTCGATTTAATAAATCCGATTTCATATTCCGGTGGTACTGTCAGATTCCAGGATAATGCAATACAGGGGCAGCCGATGGATTATTATGTAGTTGGTGATATGAATTACAAAACACCTGCGTCAGTTTCTCTCAAAATGCAAAATCAGAATCTAAAAGGTTTTTCCGAAGGAGCAGATTATATAATTATTGCGCCGACAGAATTTTTATCGGCTGCAGGTAGATTAAAGACAATAAGAGAATCGGGCGGACCCGGAAATCCCAATTACCTGAAAACACTTGTCGTGGATATTAATCAGATTTATAATGAATTTTCGGGATGTGTTCCTGATCCGGTTGCGATGAGAAACTTTCTTAAATATGCATTCAACAACTGGCAGACAAAGCCTGTGTATGTATTATTTCTGGGAGACGGAAATTATGATTATAAAAATATACTCGGTCTATCCGTTAAGAATTATATCCCTCCTATTGAGAAAACAAGCCCCACTATGGACGAAATTGACAGTTATTGCAGTGATGATTTTATTACTGAAATAAACGAGAATTATGACGCTCCTCATTACGGGAAAACGGATTTTTCATGCGGAAGATTTTGCATTAACTCGCAGAATGAGGCTAACAGTATTATTGATAAGATTGTAGAATATGAATCAAGTTTATATAACGGCATTTGGAAAAAAAAGATTATGTATTGCGCGGATGACGGATGGATTACAAATCAGCAAATTCCCGGAAGCGAAGGAGATATGCATGTGCAGCAATGTGAAAACCTTGCGGAAGACTATACACCCGGAGATTACGAAAAAGAAAAAATTTATATTGTTGCTTATCCAACTGTCATTACTCCTCTCGGAAGAAGGAAACCGGGTGCAAATATTGATATAATAAAAGGATGGAACGACGGGCGGCTCCTTATAAACTGGACCGGACACGGCAGTACGGATTTGTGGGCACACGAACACATATTTGTAAAAAGCGAATCAATTCCCCAATTGCATAATAAAGGGAAATACCCGGTTGTGACAATAGCGAGTTGCGATCTTGCCCGCTGGGATGATCCATATATAATCAGCGCGGCTGAAGAATTACTATTTGTAAATGAATCCGGCGGAATAGGCATTGTCGCTGCAACAAGACCTGTATTTTCTCAACAAAACGAAATATTAAACTATAAACTATGGACTAATCTGGCTATGACAAAAGACGATTCTAATATGCCACTGCGAATCGGTAAAGCCTTTTATAATACCAAGAATCAAATACCCGGCGGTCCGGAGGATAATGACATGAAATATGTTCTATTGGGCGATCCCGCATTACGATTTACGATGCCACAATATTTCACTCGTATTGACAGCATTAATACAACATCGAATAACGATACCGCTATAGTAAAAGCCCTTCAGAAAATGACAATATCCGGGAGTATTCTAAGAACCGATTCCACATTCTGGAATAATTTTAACGGGAACATAATTGTAAAGGTTTTCGATGTTGAAAGACATATATCACTCGTTGATTTTGACAAACCGTTCAACTTTAAAATTGATGGCGGTGCAATATTTAAAGGAAATACCGGCGTTAGTAACGGAAAATGGGTTATTGAATTCATAGTTCCTAAGGATATCTCATATAACAACGGCACGGGAAAAATCCTTGCCTATTTCTCTGACAATAAAAATGAAGGCTCCGGTTATTCGAATATGTTTAAATTAATGGGATTGGATACCACTGCAAGAAATGATACAACCGGTCCTGTAATTTCGTTGTTTATGGACAGCAGAAATTTCAAATCCGGCGATATTGTGAATCAAAACACTAAAATTATCGCCGATTTCTACGATGAAAGCGGCATTAATCTGACAGGTGTTATCGGTCACAATATCGAAACGATAATCAATAACGACGAAAATAATAAAATCAATCTGACTTCAGTTTATAACTCAACGACAAATTATAAGTACGGTACTCTGGAATATCCGCTTACCGGGCTTGCTGACGGTTCTTATACTCTAAAACTAAGAGCATGGGATACGTACAATAATTTTTCGGAAATCAGTACTACATTCTCCGTTAAGAACAATCAGTATCTTGCAATTAATAATGTGTTTAATTATCCGAATCCGATGACTGATGCTACTGCGTTTACTTTTCAACATAATTTTGATATTCCCCTGTCGTCTCAAATCGACATTTATACAATTGCGGGAAGAAAAATTAAGACGCTAAAAAGAAATAATATTATGGACAAGTTTGTTTCAATTCAATGGGACGGCAAAGACGAAGACGGTGATAATATTGCAAACGGTACCTATATTTACAAAGTCATCTTGAAATCGGAAGACGGATCATATTCTAAAGTTCAGACCGGAAAACTGGTGAAATTGAAATAAAATATATATAATTATTTATTGGATATTCATAAATTACTGAAATTTTTTAATTTCAAATTTACAAATTTCGGTAAGCGTAATTGAATAATTTATGTTTGTTTTTTACAACGGTTTTCGATATTTTTATTAAGATTGCAGCATAAACAGCGGGATTTGAAATTCGATTAATTTAAAATTTGAAAACCTGTATTTCGAACTGTAATTAATAAATTATTTTCAGTATTGACAATATTTTAAATCCGTTATATCTTTGCATATATTTAAAAGGAGCAAAATACAGAGTATTTCTTACATTTTGATAATTAAAATAATTAATGAAGAGTTCATAGACCATTTATTAAAGGTACGGGAAATAGAGTAACTTTTAATAAGTGGTTTTTTGTTTATATAAACAAAGCAAATTAAATGAAAAAGTTTAGAATTATAATAATCATGATTGTGCTTTTAGGTTCTTCGGGAGCATACGCCCAGTATAAAACCAAAACCGACAATCAAAATAATGTTATAAAATCTGTAAACGATTACAGAGTATTATCGTCAAGTAATACATCGGTTGAACTGGAATATACTCCGGTATATAACGGTAATTCGGATTTTATAAATTCTATTCACAATTCAGGTGATTATGGAAAACCCGACGTGCCTTCAAGAAATTTCCCGGTAATGACGCCTTCGGATAAAAATAATTTGGTAGAAATTACAGAAGTTACTTATGAAGAGATACAGAATATTGACATAAAACCAATTCCTACCCCTAAACGCGCAGATAATAAACTGGAAACCGTATTTGATTTTAAATATGACAGCAAAATATATACGGCAAACAAATTTTTCCCTGAAAAAAATGTCCTTCTAATTAAAAGCGGAATTTTAAGAAATAAATATATTAGTACAATTAAGATTAATCCCATATTATATAATCCTCTCACCAGAGTCGTTAAACGAATTAAGACTCTGAAGATTCGTGTCGTATTCGGAGATAATCCTTTGTACGTCAATAAAATACAATCAAGAGCCGAAATTGAATTTTTAAAAGGGCTTGCTCTGAACTGGGAGAACGCAAAAAACTGGTCAACGCCTGAATTTAACAAAAAACCTCTTGTCCAAAACAGCGTACTTGCATCCGGAGACTTTTATAAAATTGAAGTCCGTGAGACAGGAATGTATAAACTTGATAAGAATATTCTTACTCAAGCCGGAATCAACGTTAATAACATTGACCCCCGTACAATAAAAATATACGGGAACGGAGGAGCCGAACTTCCTTATGATAATTCAGTAGCATCTCCGACGGACCTCGTCGAAAATGCAATTTATGTCCAAGGCGAATCGGACGGCGTGTTTAATGATAACGACTATATTGTATTTTACGGACAATCTCCGCATCAGTGGACGTACAATACTTCAACCAATTATACTCACAATATTAATCATTATTCAAATTCGAATTATTACTGGATTACATTCGGCGGCGCTAACGGAAGGCGCATGCAGACAGTCAATTCGCAGAATGTTTCAGGATTGTCGCCTTTGCAGTCTTTCACGGATAAGTTCTTTGAAGAACCCGAAGCGAATAATCTCGGTTCAACAGGTACGCTTTGGGTGAGCCCGAGAATAGGCTATGGAGATGGTTTTGTATTCAACAGAGAATTAAAAGGATATGTCAGCGGTTCTGACATTACTCTGACTGCTGTTCCTGCAAACGGAACTATTGCAATGAGTTATGCAACCTTTCTAATAAAAGACGATAATTCGAATTTTTCTACGATTGTTCAGATTGCGGATGTTAACAGCGCTTTTTCACACATAAATTTATATGATCCGCCCTTAAAGGCAACTTATCAATTGTTTCCGGGACAGACTAGTATAAATCTTAAAATGTCATTGCCTCAGCAGTATAATGTTTCGACGGTTGCAGGATATTACGATTATATAGAATTGCTATATAAACGATCATTCGGCAGTGTTTCCGGAAATTCATTGAGGTTTTCTTCGCCCGATACATCAGGAATAATGGAATATCAGGTTTCAACATTCAGTTCATTGGCAGTTAAACTGTTCCGAATAGATAATTATAATACCGTAGATTTAATCAATCCTATTTCATATTCAAATGGAGTACTGAGATTTCAGGATAATGCGGTTCAGGGTGTACCAACGGATTACTATTCAATCGGCGATCTAAATTACATGACTCCTGTTTCAATCTCCCAGCGGGTACAAAACCAGAATATTAAAGGAAATGCGGATGGCGCCGATTACATTATAATCTCCCCTACTGAATTTTTGTCTGCCGCAACTAATCTGAAGACATTACGCGAGAGCGGCGGTCCGGGAAATCCGAGTTATTTAAAAACTCTTGTTGTGGATATAAATCAAATTTACAATGAGTTTGGCGGAGGTATTCAGGATCCGGTTGCCATGAGAAATTTTCTGAAATATACGTATTTTAATTGGACTACGAGACCTGTTTATGTGCTATTCCTCGGAGACGGTAGTTACGATTATAAAAATATTTACGGTCTCTCAACTAAGAATTTTATTCCGCCGATAGAGAGAAACTCGCCGACCATGGATGAAATTTCCAGTTATAACAGCGATGATTTTATTACCGAAATAAACGAAAGTTTTTCCGAACCTTCTCCTTCGAAAACCGATTTTGCCAACGGAAGATTCTGCGTGAATTCCCTTAACGATGCAAACGCTGTCGTTGATAAAATTGCACTCTATGAATCGAGCGCGAGTAACGGAATTTGGAAAAAGGAAATAATGTATTGCGCGGATGACGGTTGGACAACGGAACAGAATCAGGGACAGGAAGGCGATATGCATACAAGGCAGTGCGAATCAATTGCTGAAGATCATACACCGAAAGATTTTGAGAAGGAAAAAATTTATATAGTTGCATACCCTACGGTAATCACTCCTCAGGGAAGAAGAAAACCGGGTGCCAACATTGATATTATTAAAGGCTGGAATGAAGGTCGTCTTCTGGTAAACTGGACGGGTCATGGAAGCACTGACTTATGGGCGCACGAACACATTTTTGTTAAGGACGAATCGATTCCTCAACTTCATAATAAAGGCAAATATCCGGTAGTTACGATTGCGAGTTGCGATCTGGCTAGATGGGATGATCCATACATTATAAGTGCAGCGGAAAAACTCCTGTTTATTCCGGATGCCGGCGGAATTGGCATAATAGCGGCTACAAGACCTGTTTATGCAAACTATAATGAAGCATTGAATGATTTACTGTGGGATAATTTGATGTATGTTAAAGATACACTCAATTTGCCGATACGAGTCGGCAAAGCATTGTATTACGTTAAGAATCAACTTCCGGGAGATCTGACTGTCGAAAATGATATGAAATACTGTCTGATAGGAGATCCTGCAATGAGGATAAGCATTCCACAATATTTTACGAAAATTGACAGTATAAACAATACGTCTGGAAATGACACTGCAATTGTTAAGGCTCTTCAAAAAGTTAAAATTTCAGGCAGCGTGTTAAGACCTGATTCAACATTCTGGAGCAATTATAACGGTGATATTGTAATTAAAGTATTCGATGTTGACAGACAGATATCAATGATTGATTTTAATATGCCATTCAGTTGGAGACTCGATGGCGGCACTATTTATAAAGGAAATACGAAAGTAATAAACGGGAAATGGACTCTTGAATTTATTGTCCCGAAAGACATTTCTTATAACACCGGAACCGGTAAAATTTTGGCATATTTCGGCAATAATAATTCCGAGGGCTCGGGATACTCTAATCTGTTCAAATTAACAGGTCTGGATACTTCTGCAGTTGCGGATACAACAGGACCTGTGATTTCATTGTTTATGGACAGCAGAAATTTCAAAACCGGAGATCTGGTTAATCAGAATACAAAAATAATTGCCGATTTTTATGATGCCAGCGGAATTAACCTTACCGGCGCAATCGGACATAAGATAGAATCTATTGTAAACAACGACGATAACAGTAAAATTGATTTGACCCCGTACTATAATTCAACTTCGGGATATCAATATGGCTCCCTCGAATATCCTCTGACAGGTCTCGCAGACGGCAATTATACGTTAAAATTGAAAGCCTGGGATACTTATAACAATTCAAGTGATGCGAGTATTACATTCACGGTCAAAAGCGCTCAAATACTCTCAGTAAATAATGTGTTTAATTATCCAAACCCGATGACCGACGGAACTGCATTCACATTCCAGCATAATTTCGATATGCCTTTAACTACACAAATTGATGTTTATACGGTAGCCGGAAGGAAAATTAAGACTATTAAAAGAACTAATATAATTAGTAAATTTGTTTCCATAGAGTGGGATGGAAAAGATGAAGACGGTGATTATATTGCTAACGGAACATATATTTACAAAGTGATTGTCAAAACAGAAGACGGTTCGTTCTCAAAAGTTCAGACCGGAAAACTAGTGAAATTAAAATAATTTAAAAAATACTTAACGGAGGTAAATTTAATGTTTAATAAAATGAATGTAAGAACAGGAGTCGTTTTTGTACTGATATTGTTATCAATGGTATCGTTTGAAAAGGCTTATTCACAAAACACAATTTCAACCGGTGTGCCGTTTCTGCTTATCGGTCCAAACTCAAGATTTGCAGGTATGGGTGAAACAGGAACTGCAATTTCTGACGATGCTACTGCAATGCACTGGAATCCATCCGGACTCGCTTATCAGACAACCGGCACTGAAATTAACTTTACACACTCTCCATGGCTTGCGGGACTCGGATTATCAGATCTTTTTTATGATTATCTTGCCGCTAAAAAATATGTGAAAAGTATTAATGGAACGGTTGGCGCAAGTTTGACGTATCTTAATATCGGTGAAGTTATTACTACGGACGAATTCGGTAATCAAACCGGTAAGAACTATAAAGCCTACGAATTTGCCTTCGCTCTGGCATACGCTACTAAGGTCAGCAAGCAAATCGGCGTGGGTGTATCCGCAAGGCTGATTTACAGCAGACTTTCACCTAATAATGTTACTGTCGGAAATGAAAAAGGTACAGGAACAGCGTTTTCTACAAGTTTTGATTTATCAATGTTATACAGACCTACAAATGGTCCGAAATTTTTAAAAGACAGATTTTCGTTCGGTGTTAATTTATCGAACATGGGTCCGAAAATTTCTTACGTAGATGCCGCTCAGGCAGACCCGCTTCCTACGCAATTAAGAATCGGACTTGCTTACAAGATATTTAAAAACGAAGGTAATGACCTTACTCTGGCTGCGGATTTCTCGAAATTGCTTGTTAACAGAAATGCAGACAACACTGCCGATCCTTTCTATAAAGCCTTTGCAACTTCATGGAGGGGCGGAGTTAACGGAATTGCAAGATCTATACAGTCGTCTGTCGGTATGGAATACTGGTATGGCAGCCCGAAACTGATTGCCCTGAGAGCAGGTTACTTCTACGAAGATCCCTCAAACGGTAACAGAAGATTCATAACGCTTGGCGCAGGTATTAGATATTCATTATATGGTTTCGATTTCAGTTATATTACGGGAACTGAAGATAACCATCCCCTTGCCAATACTCTGAGATTCGGGTTAATTGTTAGTTTTTAATTTATGATTATTTCCTTTAATTAAGTTTGAATAAGGCATATATTTACATGATATATGCCTTTTTTCCTTAATGCAAATTATTTAATTGACACAATGAAAAAGTTAATATTGTTCTTTTTGGTTTTATTTCTTAGCGTTAATGCTTATTCACAAAATGTTAAGAATTTAAAATTATCGCATCAGTTGAAATCCCGTGTTGAAAACAACACGTTTCCGAAAAAATTTACGACTGCCGCCGATACGATAAAAGTCGTGGGAATACTTGTCCAGTTTCAACAGGACAATACTTCATTTACCACAGGTGACGGAAGATTTGACCTGTCAAATAAATATTATAATCCTGCTTTGCAGAGAGATACCGTAATTGACTCCCCTCCTTATGATAGTTTGTATTTCATAGACCATCTGGAGTTCCTGAAGAATTATTATTACAAAGCATCAAAAGGAAAATTAATCATCAATTATGAGTTGCATGGGAAAGTTATTACATTGCCCAAAAAAATGCAGGAATATTCTCCTCAGAGAAACGAAAGCAATGCAAAACTCGGACAGTTTTTTGTTGATGCATGGTCTTCGGCTGACAGTATAATCGATTTTTCAAATTACGATCAGGCTAAAACGGCATTCGTTATATTTCATGCGGGCGCAGGCAAAGATATTGACCTGACTTCGATTTTTGGATACGACCCTACTCCTTATGATATTCCTTCACTGTATCTTGGAATTAAATCATTAAAAGAAATTTTCGGCAGCACTTATGAAGGTTTTCAGGTAAATCATGGTTTCAAAATAAGCAATTCGCTGATATTGCCTTCAACGGAATTAAGAGAAATAGAAACATTAGGACAAACTTCACTTCTTAAACTCGGAATGAACGGCTTTCTCGTGGCAAATATTGGCAGTTACCTCGGGTTACCCGATTTGTTCAATACACAAACAGGCAATACCGCTATTGGCAGATTCGGATTAATGGACGGACAATCATTCTTTAGTTATCTGGGTGCATTTCCTCCCGAACCTTCGGCATGGGAAAAAATATACCTCGGCTGGGTTCAGCCTGTGACGATTTCATACGGCGATGCATTATTCAATCTTAAATCAAGTTCTACAGATGAATTTAAAGATTCAACAATATATAAAGTTTTAATAAGCAGTAAAGAATATTTTTTAATAGAAAACCGTAACAGAAATCCCTTTAATACGGGACAGAAAGTATATCTCAGAAATCGCGCATTCAGGGATTCTACTCTCTATACAAAAGATATAGCGGGATTTAGCGCCTCAGATATTTCGGGGCTTCATGGCAATCTTTACAACGTTTCATATCTTGACTGGAGCCTGCCCGGCTCAATAGATGATACATCAAACTACAGAGGCGGTGTTTTAATCTGGCATATAGATGAAAACGTAATTGATGCAAATTTCGGAACGAATACAATTAATAATGACCCCAGACATAAAGGCGTTGCGGTAATGGAAGCAAAAGGTTCGCAGGATATCGGTATTTCTTACAGCACACCTTTCGGTACAATTATAAGCGACGGCTCGTTTGTGGATTACTGGTACAATGGTTATCATTTTGTCCCGTCGACAATTTATCAGAATAGATTTACACCGTCATCAACTCCCAATTCATTGAGTTATTCTCTGGCCAATAATAATATTTTTATAACGGACTTCGATTCAATATCGTATTCGATGAAATTGAGAATTAAAATAGGAAGCGATGTTATTTCACCTGTCCCCGGTTTTCCTAAAAATCTTGGAAGCGCAGCCGTGAATGAATATTCGCAGGTAATTCCGATTGATATAAATAGAAACGGGAAGGAGGTTTTGTTCGTAAACAACGGACAGAATCTTTACGCTTTCAATAACAACGGAACAGGCTTGACAACTAACAACGGTCTGTTGTTCAACGGATACGGTTCATATCCTGTTTTGTACGGTTATTACGGATATCTGAATGATTTCAGAATCGGAGGAATACAGAATAACACTGCCGGTTCTTCTTTTGTTACATTTAAATTAAATTCCGGAATAATCTCCGATACAAATATAACAAATTTCACAAAAAAAGTTTCGGCTGCTCCGATTATTTTGGATTCATCCAAAATAGTTCTGGGTTTTGAGAACGGATACGTAATTGAAAAATCTCTGACAGCAAATCAACTTATTAATAAAGACACAACGCTGAAGGCAGCGATAACAAGATTTACAAGAGATAATCAACAGAATTACAGATATTCATACTCACCTGTTACTAATATCATTTCAGGCAATTTCTTCTCGGCAAATTCCGCAGATTCCCTTCAATTGTATAATACAGGCGAAGTAAGAATAAACGGTTCAAAAGTAAATATTAACTATTCCGATGCATTCAGAAACGTGATTGCCTGTGATATAAATAAAGACAACAGGCAGGAAATTATTTTTTCAAACGGGAATCAATTATATGCCGTAAATTCAAACGGAATCCTGCTTGATAATTTCCCTGTGAAACTCACTTCCCCAGTTACATCGGGATTTTCGGTATGCGATATCAACGATGACGGTAACTTTGCTGTTATATTTGTAACTGCGAACGGCGATCTTTACGCTGTCGGAACAAACGGGAGGACATTAAACGGTTTCCCGTATAAAATCGGACCTAACACATATTCAACTCCCGCATTATATAATTATTCCGATACTCTTGCAATATCGGTTATTTCAAGCGACGGATATCTTTATTCTTTTAAAACAAATCATCCTTATAAAGCACAGAACATTCTCTGGAAAAATTACTTAAGGGATAAGGACTTTTCGAACAATAATTTCAGAGGCATTTATAATCCGCCGGTGTATTCGGAAAAACTTCCGAAAGATAAAGTTTATAACTGGCCGAATCCTGTTTATAACGGACGAACTTTCATACGCTATTATATAAACGGAAATGCAGGTAACGTTACAATAAAGATTCTAGACCTCTCCGGCGAACTGGTTACGAAGTTAAACGGCACGTCCTACTCAAATGCGGAAAATGAGGTTATCTGGGATGCAAGCAAAGTGCAGAGCGGTGTTTATTACGGAGTTGTTGAAGCAGCAGTTGACGGCTCTACTGAAACAAAGATAATTAAAATTGCTGTTGTAAAATAAACCGGATAATTGTATATAATAATTGCAATATATGTCATTGCAGCAACGTATTTTCTGCTGCACGTATGGTTCTTTACCGGTTTGAAGAAATCGATACGGCTCGATAATAAAAACGAACGCCCTCTTCCTTTCGTTACAGTGCTGGTAGCGGCCAGAAATGAAGAAGACAATATTTCAAATTGCATAAACTCGCTTAAGTCGCTTGTCTATGAAAAGGGCTTGTACGAAATAATTCTTATTAACGATAATTCCAATGACAGCACTTATGATATCATGATTCGTGAAACAGCCGGTCTTGATTACTTCATTATTTTAGACACTAAAAACTTCCATTCTGATAAATTAGCGGGAAAAACAAGAGCATTATCATACGGATTATCCGTATCAAAAGGTCAATTGATAATGATGACTGATGCCGATTGCGTTGTGCGTCCGGGATGGATTAAAAATACAGTGAAAAACTTCGATGAGAACACAGGAATGATTTGCGGATTTACACGTATCCGCTACGGCAGTTCCCTGTTTGCCGATATTCAGTCTCTCGACTGGCTTTATCTTCAATCTCTCGCGTCTTCAAGTTCCGGTATAGGCAGAATTCTGAGTTGCATCGGAAACAATCTGTCTTTTAACAGAAAGGCTTATGATGAAATAGGCGGTTATGAAAATCTGAAATTCTCTGTTACGGAAGACCTTTCGCTGATGAGAACAATTGAAAAGACAAAATATTCGGTTAAGTATCCCGTCGAACCTGAATGCCTTGTCGAAACAGTAGAATGCAAGAACATTAAGGAACTGTATAGACAGAAAAAAAGATGGTTCAGAGGCGGAACAGGAATTAATTTTTTAGGCTATTGTCTTGGGACCGAACTTTATTTCATAAATTTCATTCTGCTTACCGGATTTTTATATATGCCTTTATATCATTATTTATTTGTGATTGCTCTGAAAATGGCATCGGAATTGCTGATAATGATGCCTGTCTATAAACGCTTCGGGTATAATGGAATTATAAGATATTTTCCGGCACTTCAATTGTATTTCGCTTTGTACGGTCTCTTTCTGCCCTTTACATTTCTTACCGGATACAAAATTGTCTGGAAAGACAGGAAACACTAAAATTTTATCAGCGGAAAATGGAATTGAGTTTTTATTGATAGCGAAGAATACTCCCCTGCAAAGTTATAAGAAGTAATTATGTCGAATATGTACAGCGTAAAACCCAGACCCCCGGCAAATATTACTTTGCTCTCTGACTTTTTTAAATCGGGAATATCGATATCGGGCGACAATATTCGCTTTACGTTGTAGAACTTAACTTCTCCTACAAGAAATGGAGAAGTAAAATTAGATTTCAAATATTTATTAAGCAGAAAATAAAACCCGCCTCCGAATGAACTAATTTTTGTTTCCATCGTATTTAGGTAATACAAAGACTTATATGCATCCAATCCTTTATGGTTCTGGAATTGATACTGCCCGAACAATACGAGCGGATATATGGACATTGAAGCAAATTCAAGCCTTGCCCCGTATGTCAATGCATTTTTTGAATTTCCTGAAAAAGTTTTTAGCGGAAAATCGGCACCGAGAAAGGGAGCGATGAACAATCCTGTGGGTTTTGCAGAAACAGATTTGAAAGTGTATATAACCGTAGAATCCTGTGAACCGGCGTTTATCTGCGCATCCGCTGTAGATATCAGAGATAATGATACTGCCAATATCAAAAAAATCAAACTCTTTCTCATCTGTCAAATATTTTATTTACGTTTTTGGTTTTCTTGTTTTTCTTTCTTGAAACATCGGACAATATTACCGAAACTTGCTTATAATATTCAACAAAATTCGGAAATTTGCTATGCAATAAGTCCAAATGTTTTTTTACGGTATCTATATCTCCCCTTTCTACAGGCCCTGTCACGGATTTAACAACTCCGTATTCCCGAATATTTTCAATTGTTTTCATCAACAGAGGTTTCTGTGAATCGAACAGTTTTTTTTCGGGAATGCCCAGCGACTTTGATAAATTGGCGGAAAGATAAAAATTCGCAATGACAAAATTGGAAGCCAGAACACAACTAAGATGATATTCGGATTTTTTATCCGAAGGTATCATTATATATTTTGATTTCAGTTTTTTTACAAGATTTTTTAATTTCCTGACAGCCGAAGGGCCTCCTTCAATCCCGAAATAAATCCCGGAAAGAAGTTTATTATCCTTCATCGAAATATACGGCAGCGTCTGAATCGGATGAAACGAAGCAATGTTTGCTGATTTTATACCCGAAGATTTTAGAATTGCTGAAGGCAGCACTCCGCTTGTATGCGCAATGACAGTGTCTTTAAGGGTTCCGGCTTTTTTTAATTCCGCGGCAATTCCTTTTATATCTCTGTCGCTTACACAAATTAGAATCAAATCGGATTTCGGTATAAACGGATTGCTTATACAATTGAAAACATTATTACAGCCGATAATTTTTCCTATTTTTTTCGCTCTGACCGTAGAATTATCGACAAGAGAAATAATTTCGTTTCCCGTACGTTTTAATTCTATCGCAAATGCGGAACCGACATTGCCTATGCCTATAATCGATATTTTCATTTTTCAAGAATTATGGTTACAGGACCGTCATTTACAAGAGCCACTTTCATTTCAGCGGCGAAGACCCCATTCTTAATTTTTTCGGAAGAATAATTATCCTTTAGCGAAGACACAAACCGTTCGTAGAGTAAATTTGCTTTTTCAGGCTCTTCAGCAAAAATGAAACTCGGTCTGTTTCCGCTTTTTCCGTTATCCGTGCACAGCGTGAATTGAGAAATGACCATTATCTCTCCGGATATATTTTTTATACTGAGATTCATCAGCCCCTTTTCATCTTCGAATATTCTGAGATCCGATATCTTCTGAGCAAGTTTATCGGCATTTGCTTCCGTATCCCCTTTTTTCACTCCAAGTAGTACAAGGAGACCCCTTCCCGTTTTGCTGTATACACTGCCGTCAATATTCACGCTCGACTCGAGCACTCTTTGTATTACCGCAATCATCTGTTTAATGTTAAAACTCTGTAATTACCGCTGTAATCTTTGTCGAAATTATAGTCTTTAATCCCTGCACACTCAAGCAGATTTGTAAGTTCATCTTTTCTGTTGTAAGCAATCTCCATTAAAAATACAGCATCACAAATATTCTTAATTTCAAAAAGTTTCCTGTAAAAAACAAGCCCGTCTCCTGAATCCGTTAAAGCTGTTCCGGGTTCGTAATCCAGAACTTCCCTGTCCAGCAATTTATATTCAGGAATTGAAATGTAAGGAGGATTTGATATTATGTAATTAAATTCGAGTTTGTATTTTTCTTCAAGTTCCTTTACGCTGAAATCTTCAGACAGAAAATCTCTTTTTTCCAAAATACAACTGCCTTCAGGAATATTGTTAGCGTGTAAATTAGCAGTCGCTGTACTTATCGCTTCATCGCCTATATCTATCCCTATGTACTTATATTTTTTATTATTCTTGCCCAATTCTCCTGAAACAGCCGCTGCTATGCATCCGGAGCCTGTGCCGATTTCAAGTATCGAGATATTATCCTCATCTTTAGTTTTTTCAAGAAACCTTTCCACAAGAACTTCCGTGTCGGGTCTTGGAATAAGTACCGAAGGATTTACGGCTATTTCATACCCGTAAAAATTTGTCGAACCGAGGATGTATTGAAGTGGTTCGTTTTTAAGCCTTCTCTTCAGCAAAGGTTTGAACTTATTTATTTCGTCCTGCGTGAGCGGCTTATCGAAATCCAGATAAAGTTTTAATCTTGAACAGGAAAGCACATGACAGAATAACAGTTCAACATTCAGTCTCGCATCTTTAATTCCGTTCTTACTCAGCAAATCGGCAGAATAATTCAGGATTTCAAGTAACGTCGATAGTTTATCCTTCATATATTACTGTTGTTCAAAAACAATTTTCCCGTTCATGACAGTTCTGAGAATTTTTATCTTTGCAATATCCTTCGGGTTCATCGTAAAAATATCATCTGAGAGAACTACAAAATCGGCATACTTGTCTTTTTCCAGAGTGCCTTTAATATCTTCTTCAAATCCGGCGTAGGCAGCATATACTGTGAATGCCTTTACTGCATCAAGCACGGATAGTTTCTGATTTATGCCGGGAATGTTTTTTATGAGCGTATCCTGAGGCTGCCTGTTAACAAGCATGCTTATTAAAGTAACAGGGCTTATTGTATTGCTGTAAGGAAAATTTGAACCCGCTGCCAGATATCCTGCATTCTGCAGAAGCGAATTCCACAGACCGAGATTAACAATATTTCCGGCAGGTATATATTCATTTATGCTTTCAATATTGTTCAACGTAACATCGGGACGCACCGAAGGTATTATTTTCAGTTCACCGATTCTTTTCAGGTCATTTGGCTGTACAAATTCAATGTACTCCAATGTGATTCTCGGGTCTTTGTAACTTTTTTCTTTCAGCACTTTTTCGATAACATTCAGATTATCGTTTACAGCCTTATCGCCGACGGTTTTTATACAGAACTGGAAGTTCTTGTCCAGTGCTTTTTTAAGATTGGTCTCTACTTCTTCAGCCGTTGCGTAAAGAAAAGTGTTCGTGGAATTTTTCAAATAACCGTCTTTCATTGCAGCAGCCTGCAAATTTAAAGCGCCGTCATAATCAACCGAAACTGAACGGACTGTCAATTGGTCCTTATAATTCTTTTCAATTCCTTTCTGAAGATATTCCTCAAATGTTTCGTCGCCGACACTCAGAACACCATATACCTTTGAATAAAACTTTCCGCTGTCTATAAGTTGTTTAAATAATTGCAGAGATTCCTTATTTACTGTCCTGTCATGCACTTCCGTTATTCCATATCTCGCAAGTTCTTTTGATGCAGTTTGAACCGATTGAAACATGTCTTCTTTAGATAGTTCCGGCGATTTTTCTTTTATTAGGTTTACTGCTTTATCGTATAAAAGACCCGTCATTTCGCCTTTTGCATCTTTTTCTATCTCGCCGTCCTTCGGATCAGGAGTCAAATTGGTAATCTGAAGCGTCTGCAGCAGTTTTGTATTGCACCACGCCATATCGCCCGTCAGATTCAAAATGTAAACATTATAATTTGCAGCGGCATTGTCGAGAATGCTTTTATTCAGTTTTAATAGATCGTCATCCGAAAAATTCACTTCGTTCATCGCATATCCGACTATCCAACTGCCTTCTTTCTTTTCCTTTGCTTTCTCTGTTATAACCTTAGTTATATCATCAATGGATTTCGCATTAATGAAGTTTATGAAGTTCAGGTTTCTGCCGAATTCTACTATCGAGCCTTCAAGGTCTATAAATCCCGGTATAACTGTCTTTCCCTTTAAATCAACGATATCTTTCGTATCATATTTCGATTTTATCTCGTCGTTTCTGCCTATATCAATTATTTTCTTATCGCGTACTGCCATCGCCTCGGCTATAGTGTTTTTATTGTCCAGCGTATATATCTTCCCGTTTACGTATACAGTAACAGGTGATTTTGAACACGAGGTTACAAGTACTACCAGCGATAATATTAATATATATTTAAGTAATTTCATGATGTTTTAATTTAATTCATTATGCTTACAATCGTATTAACATAACAAATAATAGGTTTTTATAAAATGCAAATTACAGAAAAAGTTCTAATAAACTGCTAAATATGGTTGGAATCATAAAAATATGAACTGATGCTTTAAGTGGTATTGAATTATTGGTTTTTTATTGATATCTTAATCATCATGAAACAAAGTAATGTATCAATGAAGGAAAAGTTTTCTATGAAGAAACTTTACTATTCCATTAGCGAAGTGAGTAAAATCACTGAACTGGAACAGTATGTGCTTAGGTATTGGGAAACCGAATTTGAACAATTAAAACCCGCAAAAAATCTCGCAGGGAATAGAATATATACTAACAAAGATATAAAACTGATTTTATACATTAAAAGACTTCTCAGAGACGAAAAATACACTATTGAAGGTGCAAAAAAACTTCTAAAGTCTTACAATTTCAAAGAAGAACAACCCGAAGATACTAAACCTGTTGAAAAGAAGAAATTTCAGCAATTTTTACACAAAGAACCCAAACCATCCAAAGAATTGAGCCTTTTTAATTCAGGTACTTTGCCTCATCAGGACGAGGAAACTGTAGACAAACCCGTAATAAAGAAAGATTTGAAAGAACTGCGTAACTTCCTTTCAGAACTTTTAGATGACCTGGACTAACAGTCTTATTTAATAACCATATCGGCAATTAATTCTAAAGCATTACTTTCGCGTTTGGGAATGTTAATAACTCTGAAATACAGATTGTATTCCCTATTATTCTCCCGGAATTACCATAATACCGTCTGAAATAATACGTACTCGATATATTATTACAACAGATTTGTACAAGCATTTGATAATGAATAATTATCAGCGCAGAATTTTTATTTATATAATTTTTTAATTCAAAATTACATAACTTTATTGATAAATAATTAAAATAATGGCAGATAACAAAATAATTTTTTCATTGGTAGGTGTGAACAAGTTTTTCCCGCCCCACAAACAGGTTTTAAAGAATATATATTTATCATTTTTCTACGGCGCTAAAATCGGAATTATCGGTTTAAACGGTTCGGGAAAATCGACATTGCTGAAAATAATAGCGGGACTGGAAACTGAATTCGACGGCGAACTTCATTTTACTAAAGAATATTCAATAGGTTTTCTTCCTCAGGAACCCGAACTTGACGATACTAAAACAGTAAAAGAAACCGTAATGGAAGGCGCCGGCGAAATTGTCGGCATATTAAAAGAATACGAAGAGATAAATAATAAATTTGCCGAACCGATGACGGACGATGAGATGACAAAACTTATCGAAAGACAGGGCGAACTTACAGAACTTATCGAGCATAAAGGCGGATGGGAACTTGATGCAAAACTCGAACGAGCAATGGATGCTCTGCGATGCCCCGACGAAGATGCTGTAGTCGGCAATCTTAGCGGCGGCGAAAGAAGACGCGTCGCGCTTTGCAAACTGCTGCTTACTGAACCCGATATACTATTACTGGACGAACCGACAAACCATCTTGACGCTGAATCAGTCGAATGGCTCGAACTTTTTCTCCAGCAATATAAAGGTACAGTCATAGCCGTTACTCATGACAGATATTTTCTGGATAACGTGGCAGGATGGATACTTGAACTCGACCGCGGAGAAGGAATTCCCTGGGAGGGAAATTATTCTTCCTGGCTTGACCAGAAAGCACGCCGTCTCGAATTGGAAGAAAAAACCGAAAGCAAGAGAAAGAAAACTCTTGAAAGAGAACTTGAATGGGTGCGGATGTCTCCGCGAGCCAGACAGGCGAAATCCAAAGCAAGACTGCAGGCGTATGATAAAATGATGAGCGAAGATACTAAAGAAAAAGAAGAGAAACTTGAGATTTTCATTCCGAACGGTCCGCGTCTCGGAAATAAAGTAATCGATGCGCAAAATGTAAAAAAATCTTTCGGTGAAAAATTATTATTCGATAATCTTAATTTTTCGCTTCCGCCTGCAGGGATTGTTGGCGTTATAGGTCCGAACGGAGCTGGAAAAACAACATTGTTCAGGATGATTCTCGGCACCGAAAAACCTACAAGCGGCAATTTCGATGTAGGCGATACCGTAAACATTGGATACGTAGACCAGAGCCACATAAATTTGAATCCGGAAGACTCAGTATGGCAGGCAATTTCGGAAGGTTCCGAAGTAATCGAACTCGGAGGCAGACAATTTAATTCAAGAGCATATGTCGGAAGATTTAATTTCACAGGCGCCGACCAGGAGAAAAAAGTTAAGTCACTGTCAGGAGGCGAAAGAAACCGGCTGCATCTTGCTCTTACACTTAAATCACAGGCGAATGTACTGCTTCTTGACGAACCTACAAACGATATCGACGTAAATACTCTTCGCGCGCTCGAGGAAGGTCTTGAGGACTTTGCCGGATGCGCTGTCATCATTTCCCATGACAGATGGTTTCTCGACAGAATAGCAACTCATATTCTTGCGTTCGAAGGAAACTCGGAAGTCTTTTTCTTCGAAGGCGGTTATTCGGATTACGAAGAAAACAAGAAAAAAAGACTCGGCGATGCAGTACCGAAGAGAATTAAATTCAGGAAACTTGTTGAATAGCACGAATTCAATATTGAGGACGATATCATCTTTTAAAGATGACTTCGTTGATTTTGTGTTTCCGAAAATATGTATTATAAGCGACGAACGTTTGCCCGAAGGCAATTCAAACAATTTTATTAAAGACGAACTGCTTGAAAAACTCGAACTGGTTAAGAAAGATAAACTTGTTCTGGCAAGAGCAAAAATCAATTCCGACTTTTTCCTTTCGAAATATGCCTTCAGAACGGATAATGAAATCCAGACATTGATTCATTATCTCAAGTATAAAGGATTTTCTAAAATCGGTGAATTTCTTGGACGTATCATCGGCGCCCTTCTTCTTGATAAATACACCGAAGAATTATCGCAGTTTGATTTGTTGATGCCTGTTCCCCTATTCGTATCTAAAGAAAGAGAAAGAGGTTATAATCAGAGTTATCATATATGCCGGGGCATTTCAGATGCAGCAGGACTTGACATTTTAAATGACAAAGTTTTAAGAATTAAAAATACAAAATCACAGACAGGACTTACGTACGACAGGAGAATCGAAAACGTAAAAAATGCTTTCATAATAAATGACAAATGCAAAACAATTGTCGACGGCAAAGGAATACTTGTCGTGGATGATGTGATTACAACCGGCTCAACTATTAAAGAAGTTATTAGAATACTTAAAGAGACAACTTATTCTAAAGTCGGAGCGGTTACTGTCAGCATGGCTGAAGACTAATATTTACCGAGTTTCAGCAATAATTTTTCGATGTCCCCTTCGTTATTGAAAAGATGCGGCGACACACGTAAAAATCCTTCCCTTAATGCAATGAACACATTCTCCTTTTCAAGATCTTTCTGAATGTATGCATTCTTCGTTTTGTCTTTATGAGAAAATATCATTATGTTCGACCTGTGCTCCGGACTCATATCGGATTCATTTATGAAGTTTGTTTTTGCCAGCCCTTCTGAAAACAAATCCATAAGATGAAGTATATGTTTGAAAATATTTTCCACTCCGATTTTAAGGAATAATTCGAGCGATGATTCCAAACCTATCATCCCCAGTGTATTAGGCGTCGAATTTTCATACGCCGAACCGTCGTCGTTGAACTCAAGATTGTAATCTAAAAAATTATCGAAATTATATTTCACGCTTGCCGTTGCTACGTAAGTCGGGTTTATAATACTTCTCATTCTTTCGGGAATATAAGAAAATCCGATTCCCGCCGGCGACATCATCCACTTCTGCGAGCCTGCCGCAAGAAAATCGGGATTCAGTTTCTTTACGTCGAAAGGCACAACGCCTATGCTCTGAATACCGTCAATCACAAGATACACGCCGCGTTCTGTGCATATACCCCTTATTTCTTCAAGATTATTTCTGAATCCTAAAAACTCAACCGAACTTATTGTCAGAACCTTAACATTGTTTTCAGATAAGACTTTTTCAATATCGTCCGTTTTGATAACACCATTGCGCGATGGGATTTTAATGTTCCTTATTCCGTTTAATTTTTCCTGATTCATCCAGGCATATACTATTGAGGGAAATTCACTGTCGGCATAAGCAGCGCAATCATCTTTATTAAGTTTTATTCCGTTAGCAAATATATTCAGACCGTGAGTAGTGCATCCGGTTATAATGATTTCTGATTTGTCTGAATTTATAAGTCTTGAAGCGAGTTCCCTGACAGAACTCAACTTTTCATTATTGAATATGCTCAGATTATCGTTTGTGAATGTAAATTTGTCAATATATTCTTTAAGTCTTCTGTTTGTTTCAATCGAATAAGGCGCATAATGGGCGGAATCGAGATAAACACATGTATCAACAGAAGGAAACAATTTTCTTGCATCGGAAATACAGGATAAATTATCGAATTCCGATTTGTCGTAATTCTTCATTATTTTTTCTTTTTCTTTGTCTTTTTTGGTTTGCCCTCAGGAAGATTTCCGGGGTATATCTTTTTATAATTTTCGTAATAGAAAATAATGTATTCAACGTACTTATAAGGCTCCTGCCAGTTATTCAGCGTTCCGCCCGGAGGTCTGCCAGTCTTTGGCCATACAAGTTTGTGTACTGAATCCTGTGAAGCCGCAAGATACGGGTAATATTCTTTGACGTTGTCCCACTTTGTATAATCTTTTCCGAAATAATTTGTAATAGTCATAGCATCTACAACCCTGTTAAGTCCGGCGTTATATGCCGCAAGCGCGAATTTATATTTCTCTTCTCCCGTAAATTCAAATGATGCTGCAAGAGTTGCGTAATAATACATTCCTGCCGTAAGATTATTATATGGTGTTTTCGTATCTTCTAATTTCAATTCGTTCTGCAGACCGAGTCCCGTGCCGGGCATTATCTGCATAAGCCCGTATGCACCCGCTCTCGAAACCGCTTCCGGATTAAAATAAGACTCCTGCCGAATCATTGCAAGTATTAGTCTCCAGTCGAGTTTATAATGCGTGCACTGCTCTTTTATAACGTCACCGTAAATCTCTACAAGTTCATTTGAATTTCCATAAGTGAAATTCATCTTTTTGAATAATATTTTAGAACGGATATTTTCATATTCATTGAATTTTTTTATTGAATCCTGCGGGAACAAAAGTCTGTTGAATGAAACAATGTCAAGCACCGATGCCCATCCGGTATAAAATTTTTCAATTACAAAAGAACAGTAACTCGATTTATCTTCGAGTATATTTTTATCCGTTTTACCGATATTATCCGAAGCAGGAGATATGGGCTCATCGTTCTCTACTAAAAGCGGTCCTCCTTTTTTGCCGCCGTTCGAATCAAATGACTGAATCACAGCAATCACGAAAGCAATGAAAACAAGGAAAATTGTAACATATGTTATTATATTTTTCCGCTTAAAGCCCATTATCTTCTTGATTTTTCAATACATTACCTTAAATTATCGACAAATTAACTATATCAGTATTAAAATTCAGCATATATTTGATTCCATTAAACTTTTGGTTGCACGAAATTGTCTAAAAATTAAAGAATGTGTTCACTTATTGATTTTAAGTTTAAAAATTGCAATTTTGAGTTGACTTAAAACAGGGATATTTTATTGAGTAAAGATATCAATTTACAAAGCAGCGATAAAGATATTATTGAAGATTTTTTGAATGGCAATGGGACTGCATTCAATTTACTTGTTCTGAAGTATCGGAAAAAAGTGTATTGGGTTATCAGAAAAATGGTGATTGATCATGATGACGCTGATGATATTACACAAGAAGTATTTCTGAAACTATATAAATCACTGAACGACTTTAGAGGAGATTCGAGTTTATTTACATATTTATACAAGATAGCGATTAATTATTCACTTAATCATTTGAAGAAGAATAAAAAGAAATACGAACGCGAAAAATTTCTTGATGAAGACAGTCACAACATAAAAGATGAGAATGCCGATACTGAAGCACTGGTTGACAAATCAGAAAAAGAAAAATTATTAAAAGAGGCAATACTTATATTGCCCGCGCAGCAGAGAGCGGTTTTTAGTTTAAGATTTTATGAAGAACTTAGTTACGAAGATATTGGTAAAATTCTGGATAAGTCGGTAGGCGGTCTTAAAGCAAATTATTTTCACGCTTTCAAAAAGATACAGGCATTTCTTATTGAAAAAAAACAAAAGGGTTTAATAGATTAATTATATGGGAAACAAAAAAACAAATTTGGAAGATGAATTGTTGTATTCCCTGCCGGATTATGTAAACGGCAAGGTGTATGATGAGAGTCTGAAATCGGAGATTGAAAAGAAAATCAAAACGGATGCAGAATTCAGAAATGAATATCTGTCTGTAAGAAATGCTTTTCAATTTGTTAAGGATTCTTCTTTTGAAGAACCGCCGGAGCATTACTTTAACAATCTTGTTCCCCGTCTGAATGAGAGAATTGAAAGAAGCCGCTCCGTATCGGCAATTGATTTCAGATTCATTCTGCATCTGTGGAGATATATTGTGCCTGCACTTACGGTTATTCTTGTTATTGTCATTGTGGCAATTCCCAGAAAAGACAAAAATGAATTGATACAGAACGGAAATAAGGATACACAAAGCGTTGTAACTTTCACAGATGATTCTCCGCTTGAACCCGCTTCAGTTGACAATGATGCGGAAGAAACCGATATAACTGAAACTCCGGATGCGGTTGGCATTATAAACAATCCGGTAACAATCAAATATACCCCTGACAAAAAGGAAACAGCGATTGAAAATAAAAATGTGATTGTGAACATAACCGATCTTATTCAGGACACTGAGGAAAATGCCGCGGAGGAAAGCGATGAATATAATTATGAAAGCGATTTTAAGAACCTGACGCCGTCCGAACAAAATGAAGTACTGGCGAATTTATCAAAAACAAAATTTTAAGCAATATACCATGAAAAAAATTCATTTTATTTCATTCACGGCTTTATTATTAATATTGATTTCGGTTTCGTGCATCTTTGCGCAAAATGACACAACTAACAAAAGATTGAAAAAAATCGTAAAGGAAAAACTTATTGAGAAATTGAACATAGATGACCAGACTGCGGAAAAACTAATAACTCTCCAGATGACGCATAGGAAAGAAATTAAGGAACTCAAAAGACATCAGGGCGACCTCATTAAAGATATCTCGGATAATCCCCAAAGTTCGGATATATCATCAAAAATTGATGATTTACTCGATACGGAATACAATATTTACCTTAAAAACAAAGATTATATCGGAACTGTAAAAACATTTTTAACCCCGGCTCAAATTGCTCAATCAATGGCTTTTGAAAAAGACTTGATGAAGTTTCTTAAAAAAGAAATAAAAAGAAAACATCATGACGATAAAGACGATAAAGACAGGGACAATGGACATGATAAGGATAGAGACAAAGATAACGGCAAAGACAGGGATAAAGATAAAGAACACGACTTCGATTTTTAATTAAGGCATATTTCTCGCATTAATTTAGTCAATTCTTCTTTAAGTATTGTAATATCAAGGTTTTAATTGATATAGCAAAACTTTATCTTTAATTTTTATATGTTGATATTCTGTATAATATTAAGTAATTTTGACGTTTATTAATTTTTTGAAATGTATAAGAATTTACCTGAAAATATAAATTTACCCGAATTAGAATCTGAATTGCTTGAATTCTGGGCTAATAATGACACTTTTGAGAAGAGTATCAGCACAAAAGACCCTAAAAAGCATTACACTTTTTATGAAGGACCTCCGACAGCGAACGGTCTTCCGGGAATTCATCATGTAATTGCCAGAACAGTAAAAGATATTATCTGCAGATATAAAACAATGTGGGGTTACAGGGTGAACAGAAAAGCAGGTTGGGATACCCATGGATTACCCGTCGAAGTTGAAGTTGAAAAGCAGTTATGCTTGAAATCGAAAGATGAAATTTACGATTTCGGCGCCGAAAGATTCAATGAAGAATGCAAAAAATCCATTTTCAAATATCTTTCACAGTGGGAAGAACTTACAAAGAAAATGGCGTACTGGATAAATCTTGACGATGCTTACGTAACATTCCACAATGAATATATCGAGTCTGTATGGTGGGCATTGAAAAAATTCTTCGACGAAGGTCTAATGGTCAAAGGTTTTAAGATACTTCCCTTCTGCCCTATCTGCGAATCGCCTTTATCATCGCATGAAGTAGCGCAGGGATATGTTGATTTAAAAGATCCTTCAATTTATGTAAAATTTAGAATTTTATCTAAAGGTTTTGAAAATTCAGAATTTCTTGTGTGGACAACCACTCCCTGGACTCTGCCTTCAAACGTCGCATTGTGCGTAAATCCGAATGCGGATTACGTCTTGATAAAAACAGTCTCTGATGAAAATTTAATTCTTGCCGAAGCAAGATTGTCGGTTATTAAAGATGAATATACTATCGTAAAGAAATTCAAAGGCAGCGAACTTGAAAATATTGAATACGAACCGTTGTTTGACTTCTATCAGCCTGAAGAAAAAGCATATTATGTCACCCACGGAAGTTTCGTTACTCTCGATGACGGTACAGGAATCGTGCATATAGCGCCGGCATTCGGCGAAGACGACTATCAGATAGGTCAGAAATATAATCTTCCTTTCCTTCAGGCAGTCGAAAGAAACGGATTGTTCAAAAATGAAACCGGGAAATATGCAGGAAAAAATTTCAAGGAAACCGATCCGGAAATTACACAGGATTTAAAATTAGCCGGACGACTTTATAAAAAAGAAATGTTTACACACTCCTATCCGCATTGCTGGAGGCATAAAGTACCTTTAATGTATTACGCTACGGATTCATGGTTCATCAAGACTACAACGTATAAGGACAAAATGATAGAGATGAACAAGCATATTAACTGGAATCCGGAAGAATTCGGTACAGGCAGATTCGGCAACTGGTTGGAGGAAAACAAAGACTGGGCAATTTCCAGAAACAGATTCTGGGGAACTCCCCTGCCTGTATGGTCATACAAAGACAAAGATGGCGTTGAGAAATTCGAATGCGTAGGAAGTATTGAAGAGTTAAAGCGCAAATCAACCAACTTCGATGAAGTTTATAAGGATAAACCTTTCGACCTTCATAAACCGTACATCGATGAAATAATTCTTAAATCGGAAGACGGACATGAAATGATACGCGTAAGCGAAGTAATAGACTGCTGGTTCGACAGCGGCTCTATGCCTTTCGCACAGTACCATTATCCGTTCGAAAACAAAGAATTGTTCGAACAGAATTACCCGGCTGATTTCATCGCCGAAGGTGTCGACCAGACAAGAGGATGGTTTTATTCGCTGCATGCAATCGGAACATTTTTATTCGATAAGCCCGCTTACAAAAATCTTATTGTGAACGGTCTTATAATGGATAAATTCGGAAAAAAAATGAGCAAGTCCGTGGGAAACGTTGTTAATCCGTTTGATATGATGAATAAATACGGCGCTGATGTACTCAGATGGTACCTTGTCGCAAATTCGCCGATTGGAAAAGCGAAGAACTTCAACGAAGATGAACTTGTTGACGTTAAGAATAAATTCTTCGATACACTTATAAACACATATAAATTCTTTGTGATATATTCCAATTTCACGAACTTTACTTATGACAGGAACAATATAATTGAATTAAGCAAAAGGTCTGAAATCGACAGATGGATTATATCGAAACTTAATTCACTTAAGAAAAAATATTTTGAAAATCTTGACGCTTATGAAATTACAAAGGCATCAAGATATATATATGACTTCACTATTGACGAACTTTCAAACTGGTACGTAAGACGAAACAGAAAAAGGTTCAGAAATCCGGAAAATGAAACGGATTTACAATCGGCATATCAGACGCTTTACGAATGTCTTCTTGAAATATCGAAAATGGTTGCGCCTATTTCACCCTTTATTACGGAAAGATTGTATATAAATCTGACAGGCGGCAGCGAATCAATTCACCTTTCGGAATTCTCTAACGTGGACGATAATTCAATAGATTCGGCGCTCGAAGAGCAGATGCGGATTGCACAGGAAATAGTTTACATAGTGCGTTCAGTCAGGGTTAAAAACAACCTGAAAGTACGCCAGCCGTTGAAACAGATACTTGTACCCGTATTGAACAAACATTACAGGGATACACTTCTTAAAGTAAAAGATATTATACTTGAAGAAATAAACGTCAGAGAACTTAACATTATTGAAGGCGACTCTGACATTATTATAAAAAAAGCAAAGGCCAATTTTAAATCTATCGGACCGAAATTCGGAAAAGATGTTAAAAAAGTGCAGCAACTCATACTAAATCTGAGTAAAACGGAAATTAGCGCTATTGAATCGAATGGTTCAATAATAAAAGAAGATTTTACTATAACATCGCAGGACATCGAAATATTTACTGAAAATATCGAGGGATGGATAGTGGAATCAAGCGGAAATCTGACGATTGCACTCGACACTAAACTGAATGACGAACTTATTGCTGAAGGAACTGTAAGGGAATTTATAAACAGAATTCAGAATTACAGAAAGAACAACAATTACGATGTATCTGACAGGATTAAAATTTTTATAAAGACATCTAATAAGATACTTGATATTGTGAAAAACAATTTTGATATTATCAGCAATGAAGTCGGCTGTACGGAAATAACTGAAAAAGATACGGATAATAAAGAATTCTTTGTCACCGAGATAAACGACGAAAACTGCGAATTCTATATAGAAAAAGTTTAAACGAAAGGACAAAAAACATGGCTAAATCAAACATTAAAAAAACAGGAAAATCACCTGCGAAAAAAACCGTGAAGAATGCCGCTCCGGTTAAAAAGTCAGCAGCAAAAAAGCCTGTTAAAAAGTCTGCGGTTGTAAATAAAGCCGTTACGAAACCTGCAGCCAAAAAAGCCATTGCTAAAAAGCCCGTTGCTAATAAAGCAGTTGCCAAAAAGGTCGTTGTTAAAGCCGTTGCGAAAAAGCCTGTAGTTGCCGAGAAATACGTGAATACAATCGGGAAAATGACTAAAAGCACAAATTCAAAATCTGCTTCGGCTAATCAGTCTAAGTCAAGCCCTGCTGGTGCATCTGCACATATTAAAAAGTATAAAAAGAATTCGAAAACAAGGTACACGGTGAAAGAACTTCAGCATTTTAAAGACGTTCTCATGGACGAAAAACAGAAAATCATCGACAGCGCAAGAGCAAATATGATGTCGCTTGTTGACAGCGAATCCGGTGATTATGTCGGCGATGATTTGTCCTATGCATCGCATATGGCGGAACAGGGAACGGATGAAATGGAAAGAGAAAAAAACTATATGTTCGTGCAGCGCGACGAAAAATATCTGGGATATATTGAAGAAGCCTTAACACGCATAGACCAGGGAACATACGGAGTCTGTATTGATTGTATTGACGAACCTAAGAATTTCTGCGCTTCTTGTCCGCTTATACCGAGAGAAAGACTTGAAATAGTACCTATAACACAGCATTGTATCGAATGTAAAAACATCAGAGGCTAATTTGAGAGTATTCTATCTTTCGCTTATTGTTGTAATCATTGACCAACTTTCAAAACTTAAGGTCAAAGGAATTGATATCCCCTTCCTGAATTTTTCTATTCACGGTATGCCTTATAATTCAAGTATCAGCGTTATTGATAATTTATTCCTAATAACGTTTATCGAAAATCCGGGAATGGCTTTTGGAATAGAAATCGGCGGGAAATTGCTTCTTTCAATTTTCACTTTAATAGCCACTATACTCATAATTTATTTTATCTGGAAACACAAAAACGAAAGTCTTTATTTAAGACTTTCGCTTGCATTTATACTTGGTGGAGCCGTTGGAAATTTAATCGACAGGCTTTTTTACGGTCTGATTTACGGATATGCTCCGCTTTTTTACGGTAAAGTCGTTGATTTTTTTCACGTTAACATTCCGGATTTTACTGTTTTCGGAAAACACTTTTATACATTTCCTATTTTCAATGTTGCCGATATATCCGTTACAATCGGGTTCTTCATGATATTACTGGGATATAAGAAAATATTCCTGAAAAATCAGGATTATACTGTTACTATGGAATCGCGCGAATTAACAGGCGAAGTAAAAACAGGCAGTGAATCCGAAAATAGACTTAATGAAGAATCACATCCGGAAAAAACGGATAGTCCTGAAAATTTACCGTCCTAATCCGTCAAGATAATCTTTCTTCTTAAGCAGGCTTTCCTCGTCTTCAACATGGTTCGGGTCGGGAACACAGCAATCAACCGGACATACCGCAGCGCACTGTGGTTCATCATGAAAGCCTTTGCATTCCGTACATTTATCCGGTACTATATAGAAAAAATCATTTGAGAAAAATCCGTTTGCCCCTGCAGGTGATTCATCGCCTTCTCCGTGTTCTTTGCCTGAGAGTGACCAGTTCGCACCGCCTTCATAAATCGCCGTATTAGGACATTCCGGTTCGCATGCACCGCAGTTGATGCATTCCGATGTTATCATTATTGCCATAAGTTTTCCTTTCTGTTATAATATAGTATACTATAGAATAAATAGATGTAATAATAAAAAAGTTCAAAATCATTTTCAATTTAATGTTTTTAGGTAATAATTTCTACAAACAATTCGATGTTTATACTCTAATTCGGTATTACCGTCTTCGCATGAAAATACACTGCCACAATGTAAACCGGTAAATTCTTTATTGATTGTTGCTGATTAATTAAATAAATTGCTAATGACAATAATGTCTACTAACAAGTATCATTTATGCGGGTAATTGATTTAATATTCTCTTTGAAATCCGGCTGCTTCGGTAAAGAGGAAGATATACGGAAAAAACTTGAACTTTCCCCTTCCGAATTCAACGGATTGCTTATACTCACAAATGAGAATTCAATTCCTTGCAGCCTTTTTTCAAATAAAATGGGGCTCTCTGTTTCACGAGGCAGCAGAGTTCTCGATAAACTAATACGTAACGGATATGCCGCCGCTGAATCGAAATCGGACGACGACAGACGGATAGTCAAAATAAAATTAACAGCGCGCGGACGCAAGACAAAGGAAAGCATTCTTAAATCCCTGGACGACTGCGAAAAAGAAATAAGCAAATCATTTTCAGCGGGCGAAATTGATACATTGCATGCTTCGCTTGATAAAATAGTTAAGATTCTTATTCGGAAATAATCCATGAGAATTTTATTCTTCAAGCCGGGCATGCAGGAACTACAACGGCGGACAAACTGCGTGTTTCCTTACTTTAACTGATGCAGAAAATATCTAACGTTGAACTACATTTCTACCTCTATTTCTTTATTTGAGGCAGTATTCTTTTTAAGGGATTTTGAAGTATCATGGAATATTTCTTTTACTCGTTTTTATATTCAAATTTTGCTTAAAAACACAATAATTTACCAAAAACAGGCATACTTTATGAATATTATTTGTTCACAGAATATGTTAAATTCATTGCTTATATAAAATCAATTGAAATTATGTTAAAGATTATATCAAAGATATTCCCGAGTAAACACGAAAAAGACGTTAAGGCTCTTCTGCCTAAAGTGCAGGAAATCAACAAGTATTATGATGAATATCAGAAATTATCCGATGACGAACTAAGGGCAAAAACTGCTGAACTGAAACAAAGAATCCATGATGAAATAAAAGAACAGGAAGACAAAATCAATGAACTGAAAGAACGGCTCAAAGAGGATATACCTCACGAGGAAAGATACGATATTTACGATGAACTTGACACCCTTACAAAAGACTATTATGAAAATATAAAGGCTGCGCTTGACGATATTCTTCCTGAAGCATTTGCAGTTGTGAAAGACACGTGCAGAAGGTTATGCGGAACAGAATGGGAAGCCGCCGGAACAAAAGTGAAATGGAATATGATTCCGTTCGATGTACAGTTAATCGGCGGTATCGTTCAGCACGAAGGAAAGATTTCCGAAATGGCAACGGGTGAAGGTAAAACCCTTGTTGCGACTCTTCCCCTGTTTCTGAATTCGCTTGCGGGAAAAGGCGTACACCTTGTAACCGTTAACGATTATCTTGCTAAACGTGACAGCGAATGGATGGGCGAAATATTCAAATTCCACGGTTTAACTGTGGGCGTTATATTAAACGATATGGACCCCGAAGAACGCAGAAAAATGTATAACTGCGATATTACCTACGGCACCAACAATGAATTCGGTTTCGATTACTTGAGAGATAATATGGTTGTCGATAAAGAACACCTTGTGCAAAGAGAACATTTTTATGCTATTGTTGACGAGGTTGACTCCGTTTTAATTGACGAAGCAAGAACACCGCTCATTATATCAGGTCCGGTTGAAGCCCCTACTCACAAGTTCGATGAAATGAACGTAAGAATTAAAAGACTCGTGGATGCGCAGAAAAATCTTATCAACTCGATTACTGCGGAAGCGGAAAAGATTCTTGAGATGGAAAAGCCGTCTTCAGAGATGCTTGAAAATGCCGGATTGTGCCTCTTCAGGTCGTATCACGGATTTCCGAAACATAAACGTCTTCAGAAACTTCTGGCCGACCCGAATAATAAAAAACTTATGCTTGACACCGAAATGTTCTATAACAGGGACAAGGCTCGCGACATGCATATTGTTGACGATGAACTTTACTTTGTAATCGATGAAAAAAATCACATAACCGATCTTACTGAAAAAGGAAGAGAATATCTTGCTCCGTCGGCAGTCGAAAAAGACTTTTTCACATTGCCTGACCTGGGGTCTGAAATCGCTCACCTCGAACATGACGAAACATTGTCTATCGAAGAACGAGAAAGTAAAAAGGAAGCCCTTTATAAGGTTTACGCTGAAAGAAGCGACAGACTGCATATCGTCGAACAGTTGTTAAAAGCGTACGGATTATATGAAAAAGATGTCGAGTATGTGATTCAGGATGGCAAAATTATGATTGTAGATGAGTTCACAGGACGTATTTTAGCCGGCAGACGCTATTCGGAAGGTCTCCATCAGGCTATTGAAGCAAAAGAAGGCGTAAAGGTCGAGAAGGATACTCAGACGCTCGCTACTATCACTTTGCAGAACTATTTCAGACTTTATAAGAAACTCGCAGGTATGACCGGTACTGCCGAAACGGAAGCACAGGAATTTTTCGAAATATATAAACTGGACGTTGTTGTTATTCCTACAAACGTTCCATGCATTCGTGATGACCAGAATGATTTTGTTTACAGGACAAAACGTGAAAAATACAATGCTGTAATTGATGAAATCGAAGAAATGAGAAAAAACAGGCGTCCTGTACTGGTAGGTACAACAAGTGTAGAAGTGTCGGAAACCATTTCCAGACTTCTCAAAAGAAGAGGCGTGCCGCATGAAGTCCTTAACGCTAAGCAGCATCAGCGCGAGGCTCAGATTGTGGCAAATGCAGGTCTTCCGGGCGCTATTACAATTGCAACAAATATGGCTGGTAGAGGTACCGATATTAAATTGGGACCCGGTGTTGCAGAAGCAGGCGGTTTGCATATAATGGGTACCGAAAGACATGAATCCAGACGTATCGACAGACAGTTGAGAGGCCGTGCAGGAAGACAGGGCGACCCGGGTTCATCGAAGTTCTTCTTATGCCTCGAAGACGATCTTATGAGGTTATTCGGAAGCGACAGAATCGCAAGTGTGATGCAAAGACTCGGCGTTGAAGAGGGTCAGGCAATCGAACATAAGATGATTACTAACTCAGTGGAAAGAGCGCAGAAAAAAGTTGAAGAAAACAACTTCGCTATACGTAAAAGACTTCTCGAATATGACAATACAATGAATCAGCAGCGTGAAGTCATCTACGAAAAACGCAGACAGGCTTTGATGGGTGAAAGATTGAAAGATGAGTTGTTCGAGATGGTTGAGAAAAATGTTGATGGCATCGTAGCGAAATATAAAGAAGAATCCGATGTGGAAGGTCTTAATGACGAAGTACAAAGAACATTCCTCGTGCGGCTTGGGCTTACGCCTCAGAAGTATCACGACCTCGGCGATGTAGGTCTCAGAGAATTGATAGTTACGGAAGCCAAGGCATTCTATAATAGAAAGGAAGAACGCTATGGCGCTGACCTTATGGGCAAAATTGAAAGATTTGCTACGCTGAGTATTATAGATGAGAAATGGAAAGAACATTTGCGTGAAATGGATGACCTGAAAGAGGGTATAAATTTCAGAGCATATGGTCAGAAAGACCCGTTGATTGAATATAAAATGGACGGCTTTAAATTATTTGAAAATATGCTCGATAGCATCGCCGTTGATACAATTAACTTCATATTTAAATTCACGACCCAGACTCCCGAAGAGGCAAAGGAAATTAAAGGACCGAGGGGCGTTAGTCAGAGTAGGCTGCAAACCAAACACGATGCTTCGGACGGTATGGGATATTCAGGCAACCTGGAACCCGTAGAAAACGAAGCGGCTAGAACAGGAAAACATCAGCCCATTAAAGTCGGTAAGAAAGTCGGCAGAAATGAACCGTGTCCTTGCGGAAGCGGCAAAAAATACAAAAGTTGCCACGGGAAAAACGAATGACATTTTCAGATAAAACAAAGGACTTAGTTCTTGATATTAGCAGTAATTGCAAGGGAAAGCTCAAAAATATTTTTGAGCTTTCTTTTTTAATTGAAATAACCTATTCGGCAGACAAAGAAAACGAATTTAACGATTTGATATTTTCTGCCAAATATATTAAAGGATTGTTCAATGTCATTATGACCAATCTGAATTCCGAATTGATTAACGATTCCATGAAAGATGATTATTCCGCTTCGATGATTGACTTTAAAAATAAACTAAAATCATTGATTGAAAAAACCGAATTGAAAGAAGTTTTTGACGGTAAGTATTTCGGTCTATACCATGACTGTATGATGAATCTTATGGAATTGATAGAAGATTTAACCTATACGAAAGAATATTTCAACTCGAAAAAGTTCAGTTAACCTTATTTTTCACCTTATTCATCTCCGCATATAATTTGTTCGCCTGAATCATGAATATTTCAATCTTGGATTGCGTTATCTGCGGGAATACGTTGCCGTCCGTTTCAATGTGAAGATACGGCAGATTCGTTAATGTCTTCGGATAACCGTTTCTGTGCAGATTCCCGAACCTGTATTTTCCTTCCAGCGTCATCTCTTTATTCAGTATACCTTCTGCAAATCTGCTTGGAATGCAGTTGAAAGGTCCTATTGTAATAATTCCGCATGAATCATCCAGTATTTCCCGTAATGAAAGTCCGACTGTTAAAATACTCTCGCCTATAAGTCTTTCGGAAATCAGTCCCCTGCCGTATTTTAGAGTCTTTTCAACGTCAATCATTTCTTCAAAACAAAGTCCTGAAGCGCCGAGAATTTTCTTGACCTTTTTCTCAATCCTCAATTGAATCTTTTCCTTAACAAATAGTTCGAATCGCTCTTTAGTTGTCAGGTCTTTAACTATATTGTGTCTCTGAAGATAATTTGTATAATAAACGTATTCCGTTATAGGCGCTGTCTTTACAATGAAACCGTTCTGGTTCATTATGTTTATAAGGTCAAGCCGCGAATATTCTTCGCGCCTTACGTATATCTCTCCGCCGAGCGATACAACCTTGGCTTCATGTATCGTGGATGTTAATTCGATTTTTTTCAATTCAGCAACAGCATTTTCAAGTTGATTGTAAATCCTGTCGAAATTACCGCTTTCAAGTACATCGACAATTTTTTTCCACTCGTTCTTAAGCGCCAGCCGGGCTTTCTCTTTATCTACCGCAAGAACGTTTAAAGCGTTTTCTATATCGTGTATGTTATCTGCAATTACAAGACCCAGCCATTGACGTGTAAAGAACTCGTTTCCGAAATCCTCAAACGACGATTCATCATCCATGGAAATCACGCCTGCATTGGTAAAACCCGATGTTCTCAGTATGTCTTTAAGTCTGACGTGGTATTGTCCCTGTCTGCACGGTCCGTAACCATGAGGCATGAAGAACAGAATCTTTTTATTTTTGTTTTTTGCAGCGCCAAGATATTCAATAAGCGAACCTGTTGTCAGAAGAAACGGCAGACATTCCTTGCACGTTGCAACTCCGCTTCCCTGCTTTAATGTCTCGTAAGTAGGAACAGGCAGAGGTCTGCTGTTAATGCCGAGCGAACGAAACACGGCTGAAAACGAATCCGTACTGAATTTGCCCATGGACGGCACCAGCACTTCGACGTCGTTATTTTTAACCGAATACTCCCTGCCTTCGTAATTTTTTACAAATAGATTGTTATTTTTATTGATTACTTTAAGAATATCCTTATGATATTTTTCGCTGCTCTCCGCTCCACTGTTTACCGCTATATAATTTCTTATAATGTCTATAGCCGCTTCTATTCTTGTTTCCACACCAACATCTGCTGAATGACTGTCGAGTTCAAGCGTAAGCGAAGGTTTCGAATCCATAATTTTTCTGAAGTACGGAATTATAAATGAATCCGGCCCGCAGGAAAAGTTCGTAATATATATTCCGTACAACTGCGGATGCTCGCGCACGTACCGCGCCGCCGAAAGAATTTCATTCCCGCTGTACCAGTACATATTTTCGTACGAAAACTTTTCTTCATAAGGAAGGAAATCGTACGGTATTATCTTAAACCCTCTCGATGCAATTTTATGAGGTATATTAAGGTTAATTTCTTTTGCAAACGCATTATAAGGTCTTCCGAATAGAACAAACGCTATTTCGTCCTTATTGCTTTCAACTTCCTTTATAAACCTTCTACCCTGCGCCTTAAAATCCGATTTCATTTCATTGTAACTATCTACAGCAGAGTTGAATGCGATTACTGAATTATCTATGCTGCATTTGAGGTCCTTGCCTGTCTTTATAAATAAATCTTTCATTTTCTCAAATCCGCCCGAAAGGTCGATAATTGGAGAAAGAATTTGCACCGGATTATCGGTTTCAAGTTCATCTCGAAATGTCGACTTTAGAAAATAAGTTTCACCCTGAACAAAAACGCACATCCTGTTGTACTTGTATTCTTCCCTTCCTTCCATCTGAGTTATATGCGGAAGAAATATGTAATCGACATTCTTTTTCAGAAGATTCTGGAAAAACCCGTGTGATACCTCTACAGGATAGCAGTATGAACTTCTTATTTTATCCGACCCATCCTTATCTATTTCATCCGATAATATGACTTCGAATCCGAGTTTTGTAAAAAAGTTGTGATAAAAAGGATATAGAGAATTAGTCAGGAGACTTTTAGTAATCCCGATTCTTTTTCTTTTGGCAATTCCCGAGAAAAGGTATTTTTCGAAAACGATATTCTGGCGTATCTTGACATAATTATTATTCTCCGTATCGGGTGACAAATTATGCCTTTCGTTATAATATCTATTGCATGCTCCGCCGAAAGGATATTTCTTGCCTTCAATTTCAATCATCGATATCGAGCACTTCAAGTCGCATTTTTCTTTGCCGCCTGAACAAGAAAATGATTTTGAGTATTCGAATTTTCTGTTTATCAGGTCGGCCAGAATAAAATTTTGCTTTTTATATATTCCTAAATTTATTCTGTTTTTAATTTCAAGCGCGACGCCGAAAGCGCCCATCAGTCCCGGCTCCGGAGGGACAATAATCTCTTTCCCTGTCAGGAGCGACATAGCGTACGGCACTGCTCTGTTATAACACACACCGCCCTGCATAAATACTTTTTTTCCGACGGGCCTGTTTCCCTTAACTCTGTTCACATAGTTCAGGCAAATCGAATAAACAAGTCCTGCGACAATATCCTCCATGTGCGCGCCTTCATGCCCTGCATTTTTTATATCACTTGATATAAATGCGGCACACTGGTCATTGAAGTTAATCGGATTGTGCGCCAGAAATGCTGCGTCGCCAATTTCTGTATATTTTATGTTAAGCGATTCTTTGGCTGCCTCTTCGAGAAACGAACCCGTACCCGCCGAACACGCCTCATTCATGGCATAATCGCTTGCAATTCCGTTTGTAAGGTGCGTGTATTTCGCGTCCTGCCCCCCTATCTCAAATATTGTATCGACATCCTTATCAAAATGAGCCGCTGCCACCGCATGCGCGATAATTTCATTCACATCTCCGTCAGTAAGAGCATGCAATGAAGCAATAAGCCTTCCTGAACCTGTTACTCCAAGCCCGGTAATTGTTATTCGTGCCGTTATCTGCTCCTGCAATTTTCTGTAACACTCTATCGATGCCTCTACAGGATTGCCGTTAGTCCTCAGATAAACCGAAGCGGCCATTGCATTATCAGATGTTCTGATTAATACGGCTTTTGTCGTCGTGGAACCCACATCCAGCCCCAGAATACATTCATCGCCGTTCTCGGCGATATCCCTGTTGATTTTCTTGAAAACAACTTTTGCTTTATCACTGCTTAGAGGTTCAAGAAAAGAAAAGCGGTGCTTGTGTTCGTGAAATAAATCCGAAGAATCGAATTTGTGAAATTCTTTTAAACCTTCCAGTGCGGCGCCGAGCGCTTCGAACGAGTCCGAATATTCAGGTAAACTTGTATCCGGATATTTTTTCTTTATATATTCTACGACCGAATTGTTACGTGAAACACCGCCGATTATTAGTACTTTTGTGTTTTTCTGCTTTGAAAGAAGTTCGATTGCCTTATCTGCTAGCATTTTGCTGAGACCTGAGACTACGCGTGATTTATTTACTCCCTTATTCAACGCGTGTGTACAGTCGCTCTTGCAGAAAACGCTGCATCTGCCCGATACCGGATAGGAATCATTTACGTCTGAAATAGCAACTGCCTCTTCTACCGGTAAATTCATCCTGCCTATCTGCTGAAGAAAAAACTCTCCCGTGCCTGATGCGCATTTATTGCCCGTTAACACATTTTCAACGCTGCCCTTGTCATTTATGCAGTAAACCATAAAATTTTCCGCACCAAGACTCGCAAGAGCGTAATTATTATTATCTAATCCGAGAAATTTGATTGACTGTTCTATTGCTTCAGGTTCCGATATGTTTCTGGCCTTTAATATATTTTTGAATTTTCTTCCTGTAGCAGCCACTGAAACACGTGTCGAATCCTTATCACTGAAATAATTTTTGAGCAGTTTCTTTGGGTTTCCTTCGTGAGATAATGATTTTACGTTAGTTACTGTAATTCCGTTATTGCCCTTTTCAGCATTAACAAAAGTTACAGTAGAAGCGCCTATGCAAATTCCTAATGATAATATTTTATCGCTCTCGTTCAATTTGTTCTTTTATTAAATCGCTGCACTTTTTCCCGCTTGTAACGGCACCCTCTATTGTCGCGGGTATGCCTGTATTCGTCCAGTCCCCTGCTATAAATAAATTCTTTATTCCTGTTGCCGATTCCGGTCTCTGTAATCCCGATTCTATTGTCGGCAGAAATGTTGCCCGCTTTTCTTTGAAATATTTCACGCGTTTAACTTTCATATCCCTGAATTCCGGAAAACAACCGCGAATCTCTTCCGTAACAATTTCTATAAGTTTTTCTTTGCTGATTGAATCATATCCTTCAACCGTGTATTCGGGAGCGCTGATAATTACGCATATGTAATCTTTCTTAAAAAACAGCCAGTGAACTTTAGTGTCAAGCATGCCTACCATACCGTGATAAAACTTTTCAGAGAAGTTATCAGGCATCTTTACCGGTACAATATATATGGAAACAATAGAAGCAGAAACAAGTTCACTTAAATCGTTGAAATATTTGTTAAGAATTTCGGTATCGAGAATATTTTTAAAATTATAAAACGGAACTGCGCTGATGTAATAATCACCGGTAATCTCCTCGCCGTTTTCAAGTACAATTCCTTTTACTGACCCGTCTTTTATGGAAATATTTTTCACGTTTGCGTTCATTCGAATATCGATTTTGCCTTCTGCATATTTCGTGAATGGCTCTATAAATATGCTCCCCAGCGGTTCATCAGGTACAATTAAGGACAAATCGCCGAATTTTTCGAATGATTTTACAAGTACGTTAAGAAAAACAACAGCATCAACATATTTCGGAGAAGTATTGAAAACCGCATAAGTAAACGGATACCAGAAATATCTCTTAAGGTTTTCTGTCTGCTTAAGATATCCGAGAAGCCATTCAAGATTTCTGCCTTTCAGGAGTCTGTCCGAAACATCGAGTTCAATAAGTTCCCTTAATGCAAGAAGATGCAGTTTATCTTTAAATGTAAGAGGTTCGTAATCAATGAACCCTTTTGCTACGGCAACGAACGGATTATCGCCTCTTGAATGAAATTCAAACTGCTTTCCTTCGATATCCCTGAAATACACTTCAAGATTAGGATTAAATTTCAGTTTCGGCTCTTTATTCATCAGCCCTATCAATTCAAGTGTATTCCGATACCATCCCGCCATAATATGCTGTCCATTGTCGAACGTAAGGCCTGTTTCTTCGTCATAAAAACTGAATGTCCTTCCTCCCAATTTTCCTGTCGATTCCAGCAAAGTAACCCGGCAGCCCGTTCCGGATAAAAAAACAGACGAAGAAATACCCGATAGCCCGCCTCCTATGACCACAACTTTTTTATTGTTCATCATTTATTATACAATAACTTATACTTAATAAATACGCCATATGCCCATAATAATTTTTTCAGTTTCGGTACACTAATTTTCTTTTCAAATATATTATAATCCCTTTTCTTTATATGCCCGAGAAGGTCAAAATAAATATGCTCCATTATTCGAGCAGGCAGCATTCTGCCCTTATCTTTTTTAGTCAAAAAACTGTCTGCCTGTGAGTAAAAATAAACAGCCCTTTCATATTCATACTTCATCAGTTTTCTGAAATTTTTATTGTAAATAAAGTTCTTAAGGTCTTCTTCGGTGTAATCAAACTCCCTCATGTCTTCGAGCGGCAGATAAATTCTTTCCTCTTCATAATCTTTCTTTACGTCACGCATTATATTGGTTAACTGAAGTGCAACTCCAAGATATTCGGCAAAACGCTTTATTTCGGGATTTTCATAACCGAATATTTCTATCGTCATTAGCCCAACGCTTGATGCCGCACAGTAACAATACTCATAAAGATCTTCGAATGTTTCAAACCTTTTCTTATCAAGATCCATCTCCATCCCCCTGATTAAATCATAAAAAGGTTTATGGGGAATATTAAAAGTATCGATTTGTTTTTTCAGTTCAATGAAAAATTTATCGGTGCTTTCGTTTTTAAGAGCCTTATCAAGTTTATTTTTCCACTCATTAAGATTTCTTCTTTTAATGTCGGCGGGAACCGAAGTATCGTCCGCTATATCATCCGTAATTCTGCAGTACGCGTATACTATTCTCAATGCCTCCCTTTTCGGCTTAGGAAGAAAAACGGAAGAATAAAAGAAATTCGTCCTGCTTTTCTTCATAATGTTCAGGAAATCGTTGTTCATATTTTGTTCTTCGAATGTCATTCAGAATATCGCCTTTACGCCTATTAATATTTTTTGGTATGAACTGATTTTCACTCTTCTTGACAATACCTTATAATTCATTTTCTCTATCATTTTCAATATTGCCGTACCGCCGGCTATTATTGCTTTAATTTCAATTCTCAATCTCCCTTTCAGCATTTTCGTCAGCGGTTTGCCCTTCTGAAAAAGCATATAAGTATCATCCACAAGTTTACCGATGAGTTTCTTGAAATTATCGCTTTCAATCCTTTCGAGCAGTTGTTCGATACTGTATCCGCATTTCTTCATTTCATCGAAAGGTATATAAATTCTGTTCATCTTCAAATCTCTGGAAACATCCTGCCAGAAGTTTGCTAACTGCAAAGCGGTACATACATAATCCGAGAGAATAAACATCTCTTTATTTTTCTCGTAACTATAGCCGAATATTTGCAGTACCAGTCTGCCGACAGGATTGGCGGAATATTTTGAATATTCCAGAAGTTCCTCCCAATTATCGTATCTCGACTTTTCGCAATCCTGACTAAAGGCTTTTAAAAGATTCAATAAGTCATCTTTATTGATATGAAGAGTATTAATCGTGTCCAACAATGCAGTATATATATTCCTGAAATGCAAATCGTCCTTAAACATTGTCTCGTCGAAGTCATTCAGGAGTTCAGCCATCTGCTCAAGTTTTCCAAGTTTCTCCTGCGGCTTCAGATAAACTGAATCCGCTATATTATCGCCTGTTCTTGCGAATGCGTAAATACTGTATATGTACTTACGTTTCTTTTTTGGAATGAAATATGACGCAACAGGAAAATTTTCATAGTTGCTTTTTGTCATATTTTCGCAATAAATATATGCCGCGTCGAGAAAACTGATGACTTTAGATTTAATTTTGCAAATGAATTAAAATAATAAATAATATATATTAAATTATAAATGTAAACAGACAGAACATTAATTATTTATTTATGCCTGAGATTATCACAATATTCGGCGGAACGGGGTTTTTGGGCGGAAAACTTGCCGCTGCGCTATGTGATAAATACATTATTAATATTGCAGCAAGGAATGTATCAGGTGGTATTATCGGTTTTGATAATGAAAATATCAGATTATTTAAAATAGATGATACAATCGAATCCTATAAAAATGCGATATCAGGTTCTATAGCCGTTGTGAATTTCTCAGGTGCATCGATTGCAGGTAAAAGATGGTCAAAAGAATACAAACAAACGATTTACGACAGCAGGATACTCACAACTCGAAAAATTGTTGAAGCGTTGAGTTTATGCGAAATCAAACCATCCGTACTTGTCAATACATCCGCTTCCGGTTACTACGGAAACCGTTTCGACGAAAAACTGACGGAAGAATCGGGTCCCGGAAAAGATTTTCTGGCTAAACTTTGCGTGGATTGGGAAAAAGAAGCACTCGCCGCGAAAAGTTTGAATGTCAGAACTGTCTGCGTGAGAATCGGCTTCGTGCTTGATAAATATCAGGGCGGTCTGAAAGAACTGCTTACACCGTTTAAGTATTTCGCGGGAAGTATATTGGGAAACGGCAGACAATATATGCCGTGGATACACATTGAGGATGTAATCGGCATATATCTGCACTCATTATTCAATTCGTCTGTCAGCGGGGCTATAAACGCCGTCTCGCCGAATCCTGTGACGAACAGAGAATTCAGCAAAACTCTTGCAGGAGTAATGAAAAGACCATGTTTGTTCAGGGTTCCAGGATTCGCTCTTAAAATAATGGTGGGTGAATTTTCTGAATTTCTGCTGTCCGGACAGAAGATATTTCCCTTGAAGGCTGATACTTCAGGTTATAAATTCAGATATATTTTAATTAAAGAAGCGCTAACCGAAATATTAAAATAAAATTGGAAAAAATCAGAGAAAATATTATCACGGCATACTCAAGTCATTTTAAATCCGCACCTGTTAAAATCGAAGAGATTAAAAGAGGTGTTTCCGAAAAACTTATTTTAAGACTTGTAGGAGAGAAAAATACGGTAGTAGGTATTTATAACAAATACGTTAAAGAGACTACTGCATTTATAGAATTTACAAAGTCATTTGCCGCTCGGAAATTAAAAGTGCCCGATGTTCTTCATATAGAAAATAATAAGGAAATTTACTTCATCACGCATCTTGGGAAATTCACTCTCTATGATTATATAAAAAAGTCGCCGAACAGAAAAACGCTGATGAGCGTTTACAGAAAAGTGCTCCAGGATTTAATAGATTTCCAGTTTTACGGCAGGGACTTGATTGATTTGCAGTACTGTTACGAAACTCAGTTCTTCGACAGGCATCAGATATCATATGACATAAACAGATTTTATCATTATTTTCTTGATAAATGTTTATGTATAAATCCTATAATCAAAAAAGAAGAAGTTCTTGATTTGCTTGTTCCAAAAATTTTAGATACCCGGCTTTTCTTTATGTACAGGGACTTTCAGCCGAGAAACATTATCAAACAGGGAAACAATTTATTCTATGTTGATTATCAGTCTGGCAGACTCGGACCTCCGCAATACGACCTGATCTCATTTCTATATTCGGGCAGTATAGATGTGACACAGAAAGAAAGAAAGGAATTGATTAATTATTATTACGCTAAATCGCACGGAAAACTTGGATTGGATGAAAAGAATTTCTATGAGAACCTTAAGTATTTTGCTCTGCTCAGGATTATGCAGATTCTGGGCAGTTATTGTTATTCGGGATACGTTAAGGGGAAAAAAGATGTAATGAAAAAAATTCCTAAGGCAATTAGAAATCTAAAGACTTTGAAATTTGACGAGCCTGCCCTGAGCAGGCTGCAGAAATCCGTAATTAAATCTTATACTACTCGTATCTCAAAGCATCGATTGGGTTGAGTTTAGCCGCTTTGTATGCAGGATATACACCGAATACTACGCCGACGAGTGTACAGATTATGAGTCCTATCAACACCCAATCAAGAGGTATTACAACTTTTGTATTGAGATAAATGCCCAATAAGTTCCCGGCAGAAATGCCGAGAATAATTCCGGTTATTCCGCCTATCTGGCACAAAATAATTGCCTCCACAAGGAACTGCGTCAGGATGTTGCTGCTCTTTGCTCCTATGGCTTTTCTGATTCCTATTTCTCTCGTACGCTCCGTTACCGATACAAGCATGATGTTCATTATGCCTATTCCTGCCGCGAGAAGCGCAATAAAGGAAATGAATCCTGCACCGTATTTAAAATATTTCGTAAAACTGTTTACCGAATTAATCAGCGATTCGTTTGAATATATTTCGAAACTGTTATCTTCACCGGGTTTGTCTTTCCTGATAATTCTCATAACACTTATTACCTGTTCAACTGTTTCATCATAAGCCGCTTTTGCCGGCGCCTGAATTGCTATGTTCAATGAATAATTTGTATTGCCGTAAATTTCTATCATCCTCGTTATCGGAATCAGCGCGATATTATCCTGACTCTGACCGAAACTCTCCCCTTTCGGCTCTAAAATACCGATTATCATAAACTCGTTTTTATCCAGTATCATCTTCTTACCGACAGGATTGAGTTTTGGAAATAATTTATTTGCCACCTCCATGCCTATCACAGTTACGCTGGCACTGCTGTTCAACTCGTTTTCTGTGAACATTCGTCCTTCTTTTACCGAATATGTATTGCATGGGAGAAATCCCGGTATCGCGCCGCATAACTGCATGTTCGGGTTTGTGGCGTCCTGTCCGTATTTAAATACCCTGCCGCCTTTCCAGTATTCAAGCGATATATATTTGGGCAATGTCACTTTTTCAATCAGCCTCATACCCTGATCGTATGTTATATCCGGACGATTTCTGTATTTGGCTTTGCTGTGCGGATCTCCGAAATTCATTGCAGGAAATTTCTGAACCTGAAACGTATTGCTTCCTAACTGACTCAAACCCCCTTCAATACCCGCTTGCAGCGCGTCGAGCAAAGTCATAATCGCGATGATTGAAAATACACCAATTGTTATTCCCGCCAATGTGAGTATAGCCCGGAGTTTATTCTCCCGGATAGTGTTAACAGATAGTTTTATTGTTTCGCCTAATACCAAATTACATGTGATTTAATTATTCATATCTTAATGATTCAACGGGATCCATCTTTGCCGCATTATATGCAGGGAAAAATCCCGATAATACACCGAACATAAGTGAAATAAATATTCCCAATACGACCACCCATAAAGGCATCGCCGTGGGAAGAACAAAAGCGTTAATCAGCAGACTAATCGGGAACGAAATCGATAATCCGATAATTCCTCCCAAAAGGCATATAACTGTCGATTCAACAAGAAACTGCATAAGAATTGTCCTGCGCTTAGCGCCTATCGCCTTTCGTATTCCGATTTCCTTGGTTCTCTCTTTTACGGAGACGAACATAATATTCGCAATACCAACCGAACCTACAACTAATGATAACGATGTTATAAGCAGGCCTATTATTTTTATTAGTGATGTCAACTGGTCATAAGTATCTCTGAATGCCGATTGCTGATTCACTCCGAAATCATTTCTCTTTCCTAACGGTACTTTTCGCACTTTTCTCATTATCGAAGAAATTTCTTCCTTTGTTTCATCCAGATTTTTAACATCCATCGCTTTAACGTTTATAGACAGAGACCTTTTTGTACCGAAAATTTTAAAGAATCTTTCAATCGGAATTATTACTCTGTTGTCAAGGCTGAATAGACCGAGCATGCTTCCCTGCTTTTCAAGCACTCCGAGTATTCTGAACGAATAAGAACCGATTTTTATATCTTTTCCTACGGGGTCGACATTCTGAAAAAATGCATTCTTCACATCCATGCCTATCATGCAAACAGGATAAGCGCCCTCTGATTCCTTTGCAGTAAAGAATCTACCGTCATCCACGTTCACACTCAGCGTCCTCTGATATTCATCCGTACTACCGATAATAAACACGCTCTCAAGGTCAAGACTTCCGTATTTAACCGTCTGAGATGTGCCTACCGTAGGACATACTGCATCAGCCGTCATGGAATTGTTTTTGAGATACTCATACTGCTGCATGGTAATGTCTTTTCTGTTCCTGTAGACTTCGAAATCCTCATTTCCGAACCACTCAAACTTCTGAACGTACAGCACATCAGCGCCTACTGCGGCAATACTGCTTTCGAATGCTCTGTTAATTCCTTCAATAGCCGTCTGCATAAGCGTCACTGCGGTAATACCTATTACTATACCAAGTGTCGCGAGAAAGGACCTCATCTTGTGAGCAATAATCGCCTTGTAGGATATTAATATATTTTCTTTTATTTCTAGAAAAAAATTCATCTGATTTTTATTTTCCGTGAACTACTTGCTTGTTATGTCCGATTCGATTTCGCCGTCTCTGATTTTTACGATTCTGTTTGCATGCATTGCAATATCTTCTTCGTGTGTTACAATGATTATTGTATTGCCGTTATTGTTTAATTCTTTGAACAACGCCATTATTTCTTCTCCCGTTTTTGTGTCAAGATTCCCTGTCGGTTCATCCGCAAGTATAAGAGAAGGATGGTTAACAAGCGCTCTTGCCACGGAAACCCTTTGACGCTGCCCGCCCGAAAGTTCATTCGGTTTGTGCTTCATTCTGTCCCGAAGTCCGACATTTATAAGAGCCTCTTCTGCCCTTTGAATTCTCTCCGCTCTGGAAACGCCCGAATAAATCAAGGGCAACTCGACATTATGAAGTGAATCGCTTCTCGGAAGAAGATTAAATGTCTGAAATACAAATCCGATTTCCTTGTTTCGTATTACTGCCAGTTCGTCGTCGTCCATGTCATGTACGTCTTTTCCGTTTAAAATGTAATCACCCGAGGTCGGTGTATCGAGACAACCGATAATGTTCATCAATGTCGATTTTCCGGAACCCGACGGACCCATGATTGCTATATATTCATTTTTTTCTATATCAAGATTCACGCCTCTGAGCGCATATAACTTCTCCTCGCCCATTTCGTAAACCTTCGTAATATTTTTTATCTGAATAAGTTTCATTTGTATATTTTCAGTTGACCGAATTATTCCTTATCGGATTTATTTTTTTTCTTTGAATTGTCCACTTTCACCTTCGCTCCGTTGTCAAGGTCCTTGTTGATTGCCTTAAAACTGCCTTTCACAACTTCTTCTTCGGGTGAAAGTCCTTCTATAATCTCAACATAAGCATCGTCACTGATTCCCGTCTTGACCTCCTTCTTTTTCGCAACTCCGTTTTCAATCACAAACACGATTTCTTTCGGCTTTATTTTCTTTTGTGATTTTGTTTCTTTTGAGTTGGTAAGGTTCTCAGGTTTATCTTTGTCGTTTTGCATTACAAAGCCCGTTGAATCGTCATCGCGTGTCGTTACCGATTGTATCGGAACAGCAAGTACGTCGCTCTTCTTGTTTACTTCTATGTCAACCGTGCAACTCATTCCGGGTCTCAGATCGAATCCCTGATCATTGAAAATTCTGATTTTCACGATGAAGTTTACAACTTCTTCCTGTGTTCCGAGTCCCTTTGCTGTTGCCGTGTTCGCAATTTCGTAAACATAACCCGTAAACACTTTATTCGGGAATGCATCAATCTGTATTCTTGCCGTATCGCCTAATTTTATAAACGTTACATCGGTTTCTCCTACTTCCACCTGGCATTCCATTTTCGATAAGTCGGAAATTGTCATTATCTGCGAACCGATGTTATAACTCGTTCCAAGGACTTTTTCACCCAATTCGTTGTTAAGTTGTGTTACTGTTCCCGACATGGGCGCATTAATTGTCGTCTTTGAAAGATCGTATTCCACTGACGACAAAGAGGCTTTCTGCTGGTTAATCTGTGCTTTGACAGTATTTATCTGCGCCAGCGAACCGTCATAATTTGCCTGCGCTGTTTCCAGATCGCTTGTCGAAGCAAGACCTTTGCTGTACAAATCTTTTACTCTCTGCAGGTCAAGTTCGAATTTCCTCAGATTAACTTCCTGCGATTTGATGTTGCTTTCATAAACCTTCATTGCTGCATATTGTTGCTTTAACTGCGGAAAATATGCATCGGGTCTAATCTTTACAAGAAGGTCCCCTGCCTTTACGTCATCGCCCTCTTTAAAAGGCAGCGATATTATTTCACCGCTTACTTCCGCGCTGATATTTACCTTTGTTTCGGACTGCACTTTGCCGGTCGCCGTGACAATCTGAGTTATATTCTGCTTCTTTATTTTCTCAGTCTGCACTTCGACTACTTTCTCTTTCTTTCCCGATACAATAACAGCAATAACCACGAGAAGTAACAATACTGCCGCGCTTATCCATAAGAATTTTTTCTTCTTATTCTTTTTTTTCTTTTTACTTCCGTTTTGAACTTCCGGTGTATTTTTAATATCTGCCATATAGTTTAGATTAATACTTTAATATTCCTGATAAATATTCAATTTGCTTTTGTGTCAAAAGAAAATTGTATAAAAAATTGATTCTGCTTATTTTCAGATTATTCAGATTTGTCGTCGCTACCTGAACGTCAAGCAGTGTTCCGTAACCGATTCTAAAATTCTCTTCAGACAGTAGTTTGTCCTGCTCTGCCGAAATGATATTCCTGTCCGTTATTTCTATTTGTTTATACGCTGTCTCTAAGTCCAGTAAGGCTTTCTTTAAATCAGTCCTTATCAGTCTTTCCAGTTTTATCAGGTCTTCTTTTTTCTGCTTAATGTTAACCTGATATGTTTCCGAAACTACTTCGGTCTGGAATCCCTGAAAAATAGGATAACTCAATGTAAGCCCGAATGTCAATACCTTGCTCTGGTCAATCTCGTTTAATTTCGGTCCGTTAAAACTGTAATTGCCGAATGCCGATAATGTCGGAAACCACAAACTTTTGTTCGCTATGCTCAATTTCGATTCGTTTATTCCAATATCCAGTTTTGCTGCCTTATAATCATATCTTGTATTCAGCGCGCTCTGAACAAGAGCATCGAAGTTGGAATATCTGGTTATTATCGCTTTCTGATCGCTTGATTGCTCAGGAACAAAAATTGTCGATGCATCTAACTGAATCTCTTTAGATACATCTTCATTCATTGTGCTGAGAAGGTCAACTTTCGCTTTCGATAGATCATTTCCCGATGATTCCACGCTTAACTCATTTTGAGCAACCTGTACATCCTGTTTGTAAACATCCGAAAGCGTCTTTTTGCCGACATTCACGTATTCCTTAATTTTTGACAATTGATCTTTTGAAACGCTGAGATTTTCCTGATTTGCCTGAAGTATTTTTTCCTTTTTTAGAACGTCAAAGAATGACTGGTATACACCTATTATAATATCGTACTTTGCCTGCTCAAGTCCTGTCCGCAGAGATGTAATGCTCTGTTTCTGTAAATCTATATTTTCATAATTAGCAAATCCATTATATAGTGTAACTTGAGAATTCAATCCAAGACTGAAATTATCAGACGAAGTATTGTAAGAACTGTAAGTAATCGGCAAACCGTTAACATAAGACACTCCGCCTTTATTATATGTATTATTTCTCGTCCATTGTCCGGAAAACGATAAAGACGGGAATAATTCGCCGTAAGCCGTTTTCAGATTCAGTTCCTGAAGGGAAATGTTATTCGAAATCGAACTTACAGTCAGACTGTTGTTTAATGCGGTTCTGACAGTCTTATTCAAATCGTAGTTTTCCTGCGAGAATGCCGAAGCAATTGGAAGAATAACGAGAAGAATCAGAACAAAAGCTTTTTTCATTAAAGTTATTGATTTATTATTAATTAGATAAACGGTTATTATGCCAAAAGGTTTCATCATATTATCATATTTGAACATAATTTTTACCCTTAATTTTAATTATTTTATGGATATTATAATAAAAATTAATTGAAATAATATTCATATGCTATACATAACAAGAAAAGAGCATTTTTCGTCCTCACATATACTCCGTAATCTCAATATTTCGGAAACGGAAAATAAAGATTTATTCGGAAAATGCAATAATTTTCACGGGCACAACTATTATCTGGAAGTTACCATAAAAGGCACGCCTGACGCTAAAAGCGGATATGTAATGGACCTTAAAATCATGAATAGAATTATTATGGAAGAAGTTATCGATTTGGTTGACCATAAATTCCTTAATGAACTGCCGATGTTCAAAGATATTATACCAACTACCGAAAATATCGCCATTGTGTTCTGGAATATTCTGAAAACTAAACTCAAAGGCGATAACTATTGCCTGCATTCAATTAAATTATTCGAAACGGAGAAAAACTCGGTACTATATGAAGGAGATTAATGATTTTCTGACTGCTGAAGAAGCAAAAAAACTTGCAAGCCTTAAAACAAAAAAATTCAGGGACAAATACAATCAGTTTCTTATTGAAGGCGAACATCTAATATACGAAGCAATTAATTCCGGTTATACGGATGCAATTGAATATGTTGTTCTGAGAAATAACTATAACAATGATGCATTCCTTGAAAATCTTGAAGATTATAAAATTCTGGAAACCGGCGAAAGAAATTTTGACAAAATTTCCGAAACAAATAACCCGCAGGGCATTGCTGCGCTTATTAAAAAGAAGTATTCAAACAATGAAACCGATACCGATATTATTGTAGCGCTCGATAATATAAATGATCCCGGAAATGCAGGCACAATTATTCGTACGTCTTACTGGTTCGGCGTCAGTAATGTATTGCTTAGTACAAATTCCGTTGATTTGTATAATTCTAAAACGGTTCGGGCATCTCAGGGCGCAATATTTCATTTAAATATTAAAGAAGACGCCGATTTGAATGCTGAACTTGAATCGTTCAGATTAAAAGGTTATGAAATTGTAGTAACCTGTCTCGAAAGCACGGAACTTGAAATATATCCCGTGGAAAAAGGGAAAAAATATGTGATAGTTTTCGGAAATGAAGCCAACGGAGTTTCTGATTCAATCGTAAAAAATAAAAATTTCGGAAAAGTAAGCATAAAAGGATTTTCTGAATGCGAATCAATAAATGTCGCTGTTTCAAGCGGGATTATCCTTAATCATTTCAGAAGAAAACTTTCTTAATCATTATATCCGCCGATATTTGCAGCCCCTTTAATACAAAGACCGATGTGCACTTCTGCTGAGCCTGTCGTGTTTCCATCACCTGTCGTCGCAATATTAAGAACTTTAATGTATTCTGAACGGTTTAATAATTAGGTAAGCCTAATAATATTTATAATATAGCCTAACATGAGAACAGCAGTCGAAGATTACATAAAATACATATATACACTTCAGGCATCCGGTATTAAGGTCTCTACAGGAAACTTAGCCGGACTGATGCAAATTTCTATGCCGTCTGTCAGTGAAATGATTAAAAAGTTGACGGATGCCGGCTATATATCAAATAAGCCGTACCACGGGTTTAAATTATCGCCGGGAGGAGAAAAAATTGCACTGATGCAGTTGAGAAAACACAGGCTGCTTGAATATTTCATGATAAATGTTCTTAATTTTGAATGGGAGGATGTTCATCAGGAAGCGGACAAAATTGAGCATGCAGTCAGTGAAAAATTCATTAATAGTCTTGAGTATTTTTTGGGATATCCGAAATACGATCCGCATGGACACCCAATCCCTGATATAAAAGGAAAAATTGCAGCATTGAAATCAATGCCTGTTACCAAAGCAAAAGTCGGCGAATTCTATTACGTCTCTTCCGTTGATGATAAATCGAATGAAATATTAAAATACCTGAAGGAAATTGGTGTTCGCATTAACTCTAAAATTAAAATATCGAAAGTGATGGCTTTTGACGGTTCGGTTATAATTATTTTGAAGGGAAAGAAGTATCTTCTAAGCCGTAAAATTGCTGAAAGACTATTTGTTTCCGGTATTGATAGAAATTCAGAAATCTAAATTCCTCTTATCGCAATAATTTTAACATAACGGAATTATAAGTAATATTTTTGACAACTATAATAATACTAATTTCTGACAATGAAAAATAGTACGGGGTGGAGAAATCCGAATAAAACAACAACGCTGTCAGAAGTATTTTCTTCTATAAATGTTCCGAAAAATGTAAGTTTTCTGAAAAAACTTTTAGCGTTTTCCGGACCGGGCGCTCTTATCGCTGTAGGATATATGGACCCCGGTAACTGGGCAACGGATATAGCGGGAGGCGCAAAATTCGGATATACACTTATCTTCGTCATTTTTCTTTCAAATCTGTTTGCAATGATTCTTCAGCATCTTTCGCTGAAACTCGGAATCGTTACGGGTAGAGACCTCGCACAGGCATGCAGGGATAATTACTCGAAACCCGTTTCTTTTATGCTGTGGATGCTCGCGGAAATTGCTATCGCTGCCTGTGACCTTGCCGAGGTAATCGGTTCCGCAATTGCTCTGAATTTATTATTTAACATACCGCTTGCTATTGGAGTACTGATTACAAGCGCTGATGTATTGCTTATTTTATTTTTTCAGCATAAAGGATTCAGATATATTGAGTCTATTGTTGTCAGTCTTATTATAATTATTATATTTAGTTTTGGTTTCGAAATGTTTCTGTCAGTGCCGGATATTTCAGGAATAATGTCGGGATTCATTCCGACTGCGAAAATTATTTCGAATCCTGAAATGCTTTATATTGCAATAGGCATTCTTGGCGCTACTGTTATGCCGCATAATTTGTACCTGCATTCAAGTATCGTGCAGACTAGAAATTTCGAAAAAACAGAATCCGGTAAAAAGGAAGCCGTTAAATTTTCAACGATGGATTCCAATTTTGCGCTTTTTATTGCTTTCTTTATAAATGCGGCTATACTCATCGTTTCTGCTTCCGTATTCAATAAAGCGGGATATGAGGATGTCGCCGATATCAATGATGCATATAAACTCCTTACACCCCTGCTCGGAACTTCTATTGCAAGCACTGTATTTGCAGTTGCATTGCTCGCATCGGGTCAGAATTCGACTTTGACCGGTACAATGGCAGGTCAGATTATTATGGAAGGTTTTTTAAACATACGCCTAAAACCATGGGTTCGCAGACTGATTACAAGAATGATTGCTATTATACCGGCATTCTTCGTAACACTTCTGTCGGGTGAGAATGGTACGGCAAAACTGCTTATTCTTAGTCAGGTTATTTTATCTCTACAGTTAAGTTTTGCGGTTTTTCCGCTTGTGTTCTTTACGAACGATAAACTTAAAATGGGAACTTTTGTAAATAAAAAATGGCTGGTTCTTGCTTCCTATGCAATCGCGGTGACAATATTAATTTTCAATGCAATTCTCTTGTTCGAAACATTTAAAGATTGGTTTGTGTAAGCCGTATCGGCATAAACTACTTTTTCTTTATTTCGTTTCTTAATAGATTCAAACATGCCTGAACTGTTCTTATTCTGTTTCTCTCCCTGTTGTCGCCGAAATTCCATTTAACGGCAAAACACTTTTTATCGTCGCTGTAACCTATATAAGTCAAACCTACAGGTTTTTCCTCTGTTCCGCCTCCCGGACCGGCTATACCCGTAACCGATATTCCTATGCTGCTCCCGAAAAGCAGTCTGATTCCTGAAGCCATTTCCATTGCTGTATTTTCACTTACAGCGCCGTGATTCTCAAGCGTTGTTTCACTAACTCCAAGCACGCTTGTTTTGATTTTGTTTGAATATGCACATACTCCGCCGATATAATAATCGGAACTTCCCGGAATATCCGTTATTCTCCCCGACAAAAGTCCCCCGGTGCATGATTCGGCTGCCGCAAGCGTGAGATTCCTTTCTTTCAGCATTCTCCCGGCAACATCTTCCAGCAAATCATCATTTTCGCCGTAAATATATTCTCCGATTTTAGCCCTGAGTTTTTCTTCGATGATGGCTGTCTCTTTTTCGGCTTCCGATAAATTGTCCGCTTTGATATCAATTCTTAATCTTACTCCAAGCGGCGACGGCAGGAATGCCATGCTGTGCTTTCCTATAATGCTGTTTATATCCCCTATTCTTTCAAAGAGAAGCGATTCCCCTATTCCCGTTGTCAGTAACGTTTTGCTTTTTAGTACGTAATCGAATCGCCCTGAAAACTTTTTCTTGAGTTTCGGAATTATATCGTCTTCAATCATTGCCTTCATTTCGAACGGTACTCCCGGCATGGCGGCAAAAACTTTATTGTCTTTTTCAATCCAGATTCCGGGCGCTGTGCCGTTATGATTCCAGATGATTTCCGCATTAGCCGGCACCATCGCCTGCTCTATATTGGTTTCAGGCATTTCCAAATTTCTTTTTGCAAAAAACTCCCTTACGTACGTCAGTATTTCCTCGTTCAGAACAAGTTTATCTTCAAAATATTTTACGAGTATAGGTTTCGTTATATCGTCATGCGTAGGTCCAAGCCCACCCGTTATAAGCGTTATATCGAAATTTTTCATTGAATCGTCCAACTCATCCAGAAGGTCTTTTTCGTTATCGCCTATTGTAACTACTTTTACTACTTTTATTCCGTTAGAATATAATTGTTTGTTTATATATGCGGAATTGGTATTAACTATCTGCCCGATTAAGATTTCATCTCCAATTGATATTACTTTAGCCGTTACCATTTATATATCCCATTATTATTTTAATTATTATAATTGAAACTGCGCCGCTGTAGATTCCTGCGATTACATCGTCCATCATAATCCCGAATCCGCTTTTCATTCTGTCGAAAAATCCCGCGGGGAATATTTTCACAATATCGAAAAATCTGAATGTAAGAAATGAGATTATAACGATAGCATAACTTATACTGCTGAAACAGAATGAAAGAATTAAAAGGCTTATCCACATGCCGACAACTTCGTCTATTACAACGACCGAAGGGTCGTCGCCGTACCTGTAAACCATCCTTTCCGATGCGGCAATCCCGGTAAAGAAAAATATTATCGAGACCGTAAGAAGCACTATCGGATTATAAAATCCGGGTATAAAAAGAAATAACAAACCGAACAGGCTTCCGAATGTTCCGCTGGCAGCAGGTATAAAACCTGTGTAGCACGCACTTGAAATAAAGATGCTGAAAAAATCAACGCGGTAATCTTCGTTTACAATTTTCTTTTTCTTAATTAATCTCATCGGAATCTACGTATTGTTTGCGTATCAGATAATCTATTCCCGTGTAAAATGTAATCAAAGTTATAAGCAAAAGAAGATAATAATTCACATCCGAATATATAAATCCTGTAATCGCGTTTTTAGTGCTTTCATCCACATTTAACGTCATAACAACAAATAGTGATAACAGTATAAATATATACGACATCTGAAGGAATGTCTTCGCTTTTGCTATGAACGATGTTTTCATCGTAAATCCGCGGTATTCATCATAAGAACGGACAAGCGTTACAAAGATATCCCGTGCTAATATAATTATAAGCATCCAGACAGGCATAAATCCCATTATTGTAAAAAGTACGAATGCAAATGACGTAAGAACTTTGTCCGCGAGCGGGTCTATGAATATTCCAAAATTTGTTACTGATTTGTATTTTCTTGCATGCCAGCCGTCATACCAGTCTGTCAAAACGGCAATAAAGAAAACGATTACGGATAAACGCTTGCTGACAGGATCATCTCGCAGAAATAATATCATGAATACCGGCGAGAGTATAATCCTCAGAACCGACAATATATTTGGAAACGTCATATTTTATATTAAACTAAAACGGTAAATCGTCGTTAGAACTGCTCTCGTCCTTGATGCGGCCGGGTGCGGTTTCAGTCGAACCCGAAGACAGTTCCTTTTTGGAATCCAGCATTAGTAATTCTGTCATCTCAATACCGGTATATTTCTTTGTATCATCTTTAGGATCGATGTATGTTCTTATTCTTCCTTCCATGTAAATCCTGCTTCCCTTCTTAAGATATTGCCCGCAAATTTCAGCCAGTTTCCTCCAGACAGTTACGTAATGCCATTCTGTCCTGTCAATATCTTTTCCTTCGCTGTTTCTGTATGTTTCTGTAGTAGCAAGTGAAAACTTGCAGTAGGCATCACCTTTTTCCGTATATTTCACTTCAGGATCTTTGCCAAGATAACCGATTAAAAGAACTTTGTTTAATGATCTCGCCATAATAATGTGTTGTTTATTTTAAAGAATATTCATTTATTTTATTGCTCTCCAGCAGGTAAAATTTACCGGAATTTAAAACTATAAAATCTTTTATCTTTCCGGTGTTGATTTTCTCCGCGAACAATATTTTTCCCGTGAACGCATTCCTCACTGCGTCGTATACGAGAATTCCTCCTTCATTTAAAATATATAACTTGTTGTTGTACGCGCTTGCAGAATAAATACTCGAATCACTGAAAACGCTGATGTAATTTCCGAAATTATCATATTTGAAAACAGAACTTTGCTTTTTATCAAGAACATAAACGTTATTATATCCGTCCTTGAGTATCTTGCTCGGCTTTATAAGCGGCACCTGCGCTGATTGGAAACCACCGAATGAAAATGCAGGCGTTCCCGAATTCTGCGTTAGATACTGATACGTAACTATTCTGTTGTTCTCGCCGTCAATCACGTATATGTACGGCGAAATGTATACGGTCGATACGGGAGTCTGAAATTTTAAATTCTCCTGATATGTATCGTAATTCGTTATAATAGATGTAATATAACTCAGATTTAGGTCGAATCTCTGAATCCTGAAATTCTTCCCGTCCGAAACGTAGATTTCAAGACCCGATGAACCGTCAATGGAGGTCGGTGAGTCAAACTCGCCGTTATTCCATCCTTTTCTGCCTACCCTCTTTTCTATCTTCAGAGATTCATCAAATTTTATTACCTCATTCGCTTCCGCATCCAGAACATATATTTTACCCTTACCGTCCGATGTAATTGAAACGGCTTTCTGAAAATCACCTGCTTCTCCTGTCCTGACCAGTATGCTGTCAGAATTAAAAAGCAAAATATTGAAGAGTAAAATAAATAACATAATTATTTAAATATAAATCCGAAAAAACTAAAAAATAACTGAGGATAAAATCCGAACAATAATGTGCCTGTAAGCGATATCAAAAGAGACGTCATAACAAAAGGATTTATCTTCTCCTTTGCTTCGTTTTCCTGTGTACTTTCATGAAACCACATAAACACTATAACCTTGAGATAGTAATAAACCGAAACAACGCTGAGAATAATTGCTATAATTGACAGCCAGAGCAGATTCTGCCGTATTGCGGAATAGAAAATATAATACTTCCCCCAAAACCCCGCTAAAGGCGGAATACCCGCAAGAGAGAAAAGAAAAATCGTCATCAGTATCGCAAGAAAAGGATTCCTCTTTGAAAGACCTTTATAATCGTCAAATGTAACTTTTGTAAAATCTTTATTATCCTCCGTTGATTTTTCGACTACTGATACAACTATGAATGCCCCTAACTGCATAAAGACATATGCGAGAAGATAAAAAGCGACTCCCCTTGCCGCAAATTCGTCCATTGCAGTTAAGCCGACAAGAATATAACCCGCGCTTGCAATCGAAGAATATGCAAGAAGTCTTTTCAAATTCGTCTGTGTTAACGCTACTATATTTCCGTACAGCATTGTAAGAGTTGCAAGTATCGAAAAGAGCATTCTGTAATCGCCAAAATTCAAAATCGAAATAATTTGTACGAGTACTCCGACTGCCGAAACTTTTCCCGCCGCTGCCATCATTCCTGATACTACTGTCGGCGCTCCTTCATATACATCCGGTATCCACATCTGAAATGGAAATATTCCAATCTTAAAGAAAAATCCTACAAGAAACAAACCGACTCCGACAAGGAAAACAGGCGTCTTAAATCCGGCAAAGGTTGATAGTATCTTCGTAATATTCGTTGTTCCGGAAACACCGTAAATCATCGACATCCCGTAGAGCAAAAAACCGGTCATGAAAGCACCGAGCAAAAAGTATTTCATTGCGCTTTCATTCGACTTCATTCTTTTGCGCATCATTCCTGACAGTATATAAAAACAGATTGACATAGTTTCAAGACCGACAAAAATAGTCAGCAGGTCGTTCGCGTAAATCATTATAAGCATACCGAGCAATGCAAACTGAAGCAGCGAATAATATTCCCCGTAATTGATGTTTAATTTTTCAAGATAGTCATATGATGCGAAAAATGTGATAAATACCGAGAGCATTGCAAGAATGGCAAATGCATTGCTCAGCGGATTAATCTTCAGAAGTTCATTAAAAATCAGCATATCTTTCGATGCATTCATCCCGGCAAAAACAACGGCGGAAAGCACGACTAAAATTGAAAATATCAATGCCGGTAGTTTTGATTTACCCGCGAATGCGGCGATAAGCAGTGTTATTATTGCCCCTGCCGAAATTATGACTAAATGTGTCGCATTAAACAGTTCGGTAATTGTTATCATTTTGTATACACCAAATTATTTTTTCGTTTGAGATAAAATATATAAACTATTGTCATTCCCGTAATTCCTCCCAGTGAATCAAATAAAAAATCGTAAATGTCACAGGAACGCATAGGCACAAAATACTGATGAAATTCATCCGATGCACCGAAGATTATGCAAAATATCAGCGCAAGTATCAATGAGTATTTTTTCAGTAAACCCGATTTCCTCTGATTAACAAAGAACAGATATGTAAAAAAATAAAGTACTAAATATAGAAACAAATGTATTACTTTGTCATTAAATTTAAAAGCCTCATCCGGAAGTTTATCCCCCGGTATAGACGATAGAACAAAAATTAGAATTATATAGAGCCAGAACGGTAAATGATATTTCGCAAATCTACTCAATATCTTTCGCCGTCTCTGATTTAGTTGTATTTATTAATTCAATCAAGTCCGATGCAATCGTTCCGGAATCACCTGTTTCATCGAATAACCTGTCGCCGCAGCAGCCGTGTAAGTATACTCCCGAAATTGCGCTCTGCAATGCGTCCGGATTCTGCGAATAAAGCGATGCAATAATCCCCGAAAGTACATCCCCGCTCCCTATCGTCGCAAGATTCTCGCTGCCCGTCGAATTAATATAAAAATATTCTCCGTCTGTGATTATTGTAGGCGAATTTTTCAGCACGAGAACAACGTTATATTCAGCGGCGAAATTTTTCGCGTAATTATAAAAATCTTTTTTCAGTTCTTCAGTTGTAATTCCGAGCAAATTGGAAAACTCGCCGAAATGAGGCGTCAGAATAATCTTTCTGTCCTTTTTCTTCAAATATTCGGTGTACCCTTTGAACGCAAATAAACCGTCGGCATCTATCACAAAATTTAAATCATTATTCTTTACTAAATTCCTTATTAATGATAATGTATCGCTTTCCCTTCCTAATCCGGGTCCGAGCAAAACCGCATTGCTCCATTCGAATTTCTTATTGATAAGGTCAATCGAATCGTTGGTAAGATAAAAATCTTTTTCAAGCGGCTGGGTTATGACTTCGGTTGTTTTCGTTTCCATAACGGGATTTAGCCCCTTCGGCAATCCCAGAATTACTGCCCCGCTTCCGGTTCTTATTGCAGACTGCGAACAGAGATAAGCCGCTCCCGAAAAACCTTCGCTGCCTGCAAGCACATATAACTTTCCGTTCGAATATTTGTTTGAATTAATATCCCTTTGCAAGAAACCTTTTACAGCATCTTCTTTTTCAACGAGAAATATTTTTTTTGAATTATAATTCGTAAATAGATTATCGGGTATGCCTATTCCGGCAAGATTAATTTCACCCGAACATTCTCTTCCTTCATAAAACAAAGTATCGAATTTCAAGACTCCCATCGACACCGTTAAATCGGCTTTCAGGCAAATATTTTCATTAAGATAAGTATTTAACCCCGACACAATATCCACGGAAACTATATATTTTTCCTGTAATCCGTTTATCATCAAGAACAGGTCCTCAAGCCGTTTTTCAAGTTTTCCGCTGAACCCTATGCCGAATACGGCATCCACAATCAGATGTTTTCCGTTCATCAAATCAGCCTGCATATTTTTATCATCGGAAATCCGCAGATTATCATTCTCAAGATTTTTCAGGATTTCATAATTTACAAGCGCGTCGCCCTTCAATTCGCTTTCGGGATAAAGTAAAATTACATTTACTGGAATACCGAAACCCTCAAGATGCCTCGATATCACGAACCCGTCTCCGGCATTGTTCCCCTTGCCGCACAGAACTGTTACTTCCGTGCAATTTTCTGAAGTGTAACATTCCGAAATAATTTCCGCTGTATTAAAGCCTGCATTCTCCATAAGAATAACCGAAGGAATTTTTAAATCCTCGATTATCTTCTTTTCCGCAATTAATATGTCTTTATTAAAAAATACGTTTATCATTATGTAATTATTTTTTTCAAATCCCTTACGGCTTTGCTGATATCTTTTGCCTTAAATACCGAAGCGCCGCAAACGAACATGTCAACGCCCGCATCAGAAACTTCTTTTATGTTGTCAATGTTAATTCCGCCGTCGATTTCAATAAGACAGTTGTAATTATTCTTTGTAATTATACTCTTCAGTTCTCTTACTTTATTCAGTGAATTGCTCACAAACTTCTGCCCGCCGAATCCCGGATTAACGCTCATTATAAGTACATAGTCGAGATATTCAAGAATACATTCGAGCGATGTAACGGGCGTCGCGGGATTAATAACTACCCCGGCTTTAATTTTCAGATTTTTTATGTATGCAGTAAGTCTGTTTATGTGATAATTATTTTCCAAATGAACTGATATATAATCGGCGCCTGCATTGTGAAATGCGTCTATGTATCTCTCGGGAGAATTTATCATTAGATGAACATCGAGCGGCAGAGAGGTTATCTCGTTAACTTTAGATACTATCTCGGGTCCGAACGTAATATTAGGTACAAAATGTCCGTCCATAATATCACAGTGTATTATATCTGCTCCCGCTGACTCGGCTAATTTTATTTGCTCGGCAAGTTTTCCGAAATCAGCCGATAAAATTGAAGGACAAATCTTTTTCATTACTTATTCTCCTGTTTATCTTTGGACTTCTCTTTTGGTTTATCGTTTTTATCCTTATTGTCAGTGCTCTTTTCAGTTGTTTTTTCTTTCGTCTTATCCGTTTTATCTTTCGGATTCTGTGGATCGGGTTTATTCTTATTCTTTATTTCATTTTCACTCTTGCCTTTGTCTCCGTTGTCTTTTTTCTTGTCTTTTTCTATTGTCGTTTCAACATCGCCTTCCACATCCATTGCTTTATCCCTGTCTGATTTTTTCTTCGCAACGAATAAATCGACAGGCGTATTCTCTTTAGCCGATTTTGTCTTCTTGGGATACTGGTCTATAATTGTTCCCGCTTCAAGGTCACTCGGCTGATATGTTATTTTACCTACTTTTAATTTCTTGTCCTCTACAATTTTTTTCGCGTCGTTCAGTTTTTTACCTATTAAATCGGGTATAACAAGATCTCCGAGCAATTGACCGTTGCTTATAATCAGGTCTATTTTTGTCGATTTTTTCACTTTGCTGCCCGGCTGGATTATTTGCGAGACAACAATATCTTCGGGCTGCTCTGTAGTGAATTTTCTGACAATTTCGCCCGCCTGTAAATTTCTCTGAACAAGCGTAAACCTTGCGTCTCTTTCAGACTTGCCTACAAGTTTAGGTACTTCTATAAGTTGTTCACCGCCGCATAGTGTCAGATATACTCTCCTGCCCTTTTTTACCTGCTCGCCTGTCATAGGGTTCTGGTCAAGTACAATGCCTATTGGCTTTGTTTCATCATATTTTATATCGCCCTGTTTCACGTCCAAACCCGCATCCTCAAGCACTTTCTTGGCGTCCAGTAAAGTAAGACCCATTACGGACGGAACCTGTACAAGGGACGCATGTTTAACGTACCACGGCATTAAAATTGTATTAAAAATTAAAAATAATACAAAGATTACCAGTACCAGTATTGATAATTTCTTAACCATTATGAAAACTAACTAAAAATTAAAAAATAAAAAACTTAAATCACTAGTTATTCTAAAGTAGTTTAACTAAAGAACATTATAAAAAAACCCGGATAAATTCATATCCGGGTTAGGAGGTTTGAGGAACCTATATGCTATGAGAGAAAATCTTATTTATCAATTGTGGTGTTTATGATGCAAATGATGCCTGCAATCTCTGTGATGCATTTTATGTTTCAATAATTTGAACTGCTCATCAGTCAGTATATTCTTTAACCCCGCTTTCATTTCTTTCCTGCCGCTCTTGATTTTATCTTTTAACAAAGATTTGTCTGTTTCAGAAGTCGACTCTCTTAATGCTTTCATATCTGTGAAATGACTTAGAAAAAGATCATGCACTTTCATTCGCTGCGTATCATCCAATTTCAGTTTTTCAGTCATTTTTTCGGTAATTTTTGACGCTTTTTCTTCAGGTGTTTTCTTGTTGGCAATATCCTGCGAAAATCCTGAATTTACTGTAAAAAGCAGACAAATGATTAGAAATAATGATATTTTTGATGCTGTTGCTTTCATTTTTGTTTTTTAATTTTATTGCTTTAATCTTTAGACATCCCAAAATATGAAAAGGTTTAAATAAGAAAAAACAGCATCATTGTGATTTAAAACAAAAAAGAAAAAAATTCCTCCTTTTAGATACAAAACGAAAATATATATTTATTCTTAAATTGAATAACTATCTTATTTTCTTTATATTTACAGGTTAAAAAATTTAATAATTATTCGGAGCAATTATATTATGAATTCTTTCAAAGCATTTGTATCGTTATTTGTATTAGTAGTTACAGTATCTATTTACTTGGCAGGATGTTCACCCGCTGAGACAACAACCGGAAAACTGGCATATAACAATAAAGACTGGGCAAAAGCCGAAACGGAATTGACAAAAGGTCTTTCAATCGATAAATCGGATCCTGAAGCATGGTATATGCTTGGATTCTGCCAGATTGAACTTGATAAATTTGACGAAGCGACAAAATCATTCAAAACATGCCTTTCATTATCATCGGAATACGGAACTCAAATTAAATCATTCTGGATAGATAAATTTAATGCCGGTATATCTGATTTTAACGCAGCCACTAAATCTCTTGGAAAGAAAGACACGGTAAGTTCTAATAGATCATTCAATAGCGCTATCAAAAATTTCAGAGGCGCGTCAAGCATTATTCCCGACAGTATCTCAACTTTCCAATTAATAGCGGATGCATACAACTATATGGGTGAAACGGAAAAAGCCCTTTCATTATATCAGGATATTCTCGATAAATCTAAGAGTAAAGAAGACGCTGGAAGAATAGCCAGAATTTTCTACGGTATAGGTATAAAAGAAAGACAACAGGAAAAATATGACAGAGCAGCAGCAATATTCGCGAAAGTATTGACAATTCCTTACCTTCCGAAAGATGATATTTATTACGAAACATCGCTCTTCAATTTAGGATTCTCTAATTATCAGATAGCGGTCAAGATGGCAACTGATGGTAAAACAAAGGCAGATTATACTCCTTATCTTAATGAGTCTGTAAAATATCTCGAACAACTTACAGCAAGTTCTAAATCGAAAGAATTGCTTAAAGACTCGTATGAAATATTATTCAATGCCTACGAGGCTTTGGGAAATAAAGAAAAATCTGAAGACGCTCAAAAGAAAAAGAACGCGTTACAATAAAAAATAAAAATGACTAACGGAAAATCAAATAGCGGCAAATGGTTCTGGGGCATATTCATCGGCCTTGTTGTATTATCGCTGATGTTCGTCGGAATAGCATTCTTTGTGCTTGCTCTTTCAATATCCGGAACCGGAAACAAAAATTTCGAATACGTAACTTCCGGTTCGGGAAAAGGAAAAATTGCTGTCGTTGAACTTGATTTTACGATTATTGATCCGACTTCCATAGTAAGACAATTTAAACAATACCGTGAAGACAAAAGCATTAAGGCTATTGTCCTTCACGTAAATTCTCCCGGCGGCGGCGTATCCGCGTCACAGGAGATGTACGAAGAAGTTAAGAAAACAAGAGATGCAGGCAAGCCCGTTATTGTTTCGTTCGGCTCAATCGCAGCCAGCGGAGGCTACTATGTGGCTTGCGGAGGTTCGCTTATTGTTGCAAACCCCGGCTCAATGACCGGAAGTATCGGCGTCATTGCCGCTTTCATGAACTTCAAAGACCTCGCAGATAAACTCGGCGTTAAAGAAACAATTATCAAAAGCGGTAAACTTAAAGACTCGGGAAATCCTTTCAGGGAAATGAATAAAGAAGATATGGAATATTTTCAGGAAATCATTGATAACGCTTATGAACAGTTTCTCGATGTAGTTTCTACAGAAAGAAAAATCGATAAGGATGAACTCCGAACGATTGCTAACGGCAGGGTTTTTACCGGTAAACAGGCAAAGGACCTGAAACTTGTTGATTCGCTCGGAACGTTCGAAGACGCAATACGTATCGCGGGTGTTATCGCGAAAATAGACGGCGAACCGTCGATTGTCCGTGAAAAATGCAAACGCAATATTTTTGAATTTTTCGTTCAGGGTCTTTCCGGAAATCAGTTAAAAGATATTAAAGAGGAAATTAATGCCGAATTCGTTAACAAACCCGTGTTACAATATAAATTCGAAAGGTAATATATGACCAGAGCACAAATAGCAGCGCAGATTTCGGATGCTACAGGCATCAGTAAAAAAGAAGCGGAAATTGTAATTGAAGGGTTTATTAGTATCGTAATAGATTGCTTATGCAATAACGATTCAATTGAAATAAGAGGATTCGGAACGTTTAAAAATGTCGTAAGGGAACCGATGAAAGCAAGGAACCCGAAGACAGGTGAAACTCTGCAACTGGATAAAAGATTTATACCGAAATTTAAAGTTTCAAAAGAGTTCAAAAAATTAGTACAAGAAAATTTATCAAAAAAATAATATAACGAAAGGAGTAAACTATTAATGCCTTGCGGTAAAAAAAGAAAAAGGGCTAAAATGTCAACTCATAAGAGGAAAAAAAGATTAAGAAAGAATCGCCATAAAAAGAAAATAAGATAATCTTTTGATTTTATAAGTGGTTTATAATATAAAACCCTAAGCAGATTACTTAGGGTTTATATTTTTTGCTTTAATCATCAATTTCTCCTGCTTCTTAAATCGGATTTCATTTATTTGAGATTCTGTTTTTTTATTTACGGGTTATTTCCTGCGTATCAGAATTCCTGTAATTTCGCCTATATCTTCTCTATAATTCAACTTTTAATCTCCCTAAGGAACAATTCAAGTCCTTTTTTGTACAAAAAGGAAACAATAAACTATTGATCTATGGAAAATCGAAGAAAGAACAACATTTTCGTCAGTCTGGATGCATTATCAGTTACTTCTTTCTTTATTATTTTCTTTTATCACAAAGTGAAAAGTGTTCTTGCGAGTACTACCTGTAATTACAAAAATTGAATTCGAATGCGAACTGCAATATGACGATGTAACGAATGACTTTAATCAGAGAAACCGAGTGCTGTTCAATCGAAACAGTTGCAAGTAAATCTGAGTTCAAAAAGGATATGATGAATCGGTCCGGCAAATATGAAAATTATAAAACGCGGAAAAATAATCAGTAATGAATTTTCGGGAACCATAATTTGAGAGATAATTTCAGCGGTAAAATGTGTATACATTTTATCGCTGATATATTGTTCCGGTATTACTAAATATTAATAAAACATATTATATCATTATGAAAAAAATATTCTTAATTATTTTCACATTCATCTCCGTGCAATTTGCTGTATCACAAACAATCCAATCCGACTCGTACAGTACAACCGGTTACATTAATTCGGACGGGACTATACAAAACAGCAGTTATTCAACTGTAGGTTATATAAAAAGCGACGGCACAATTCAGAACAGCAGTTACAGCACAATCGGTTATATAAAAAGCGACGGTACAATTCAAAACAGCAGTTACAGCACCGTCGGTTATGTGAAACCCGACGGCACGGTTCAAAACAGCAGTTATAGCACACTAGGCTATATCAAAGATGACGGCACCGTTCAAAACAGCAGTTACAGCACTATCGGTTATGCACGAGGAGTAAAGAAAGAATGGGCCGCCGTTGTATTCTTCTTTTTTAAGATGGAATAACTTTTTTATAAATATATTTATTTCTTTTCGAGACTGAAGGTGCGGCATCCAATAGCAATTTTGTTTCAACATGCGAAAGCCCCGTAGGTGCGGCATCCAATAGCAATTTTGTTTCAACACACGAAAGCCCCGTAGGGGCGATATCCATTAGCAATTTTGTTTCAACATGCGAAAGCCCCGTAGGGGCGGCATCTTAATTATTTTTCTTATCAGTCCACTCAAATAAATACCGATTGTCATACTCAATCTTACATTCTTTTAATATCGATATGTATTCTTCCTGAAACGTTTTTTTACGATGGTGTCTCGGTTGATTTAAAATATAATCCTTTACACCTTCAATTTTTGATTTCGAACAAGAGAAAGCCCCGTAGGGGCGATATCCAATAGCAGTTTTGTTTCAACATGCGAAAGCCCCGTAGGGGCGGCATCCAATAGCAGTTTTGTTTCAACATGCGAAAGCCCCGTAGGGGCGGCATCCATTAGCAATTTTGTTTCAACATGCGAAAGCCCCGTAGGGGCGGCATCTTAATTATTTTTCTTATCAGTCCACTCAAATAAATACCGATTGTCATACTCAATCTTACATTCTTTTAATATCGAT
>JAQTLX010000004.1:171033-215827 GCA_028714695.1 Ignavibacteria bacterium
TCTTATCAGTCCACTCAAATAAATACCGATTGTCATACTCAATCTTACATTCTTTTAATATCGATATGTATTCTTCCTGAAACGTTTTTTTGCGATGGTGTCTCTGTTGATTTAAAATATAATCCTTCACACCTTCAATTTTTGATTTCGAACAAGAGAAAGCCCCGTAGGGGCGGCATCCAATAGCAATTTTGTTTCAACACACGAAAGCCCCGTAGGAGCGGCATCCATTAGCAATTTTGTTTCAACAAGAGAAAGCCCCGTAGGGGCGGCATCTTAATTATTTTTCTTATCAGTCCACTCAAATAAATACCGATTGTCATACTCAATCTTACATTCTTTTAATATCGATATGTATTCTTCCTGAAACGTTTTTTTGCGATGGTGTCTCTGTTGATTTAAAATATAATCCTTTACACCTTCAATTTTTGATTTCGAACAAGAGAAAGCCCCGTATCCTTCCTGCCAATAAAACTTTCCCAAAAACCATTTATTTTCATTTATGAATTTTGATGAATTCGCTTTGATTAATCTTGTCAGATCAGAAACAGAAACTAACGGACTAAAACTTACAAGAATATGAGTATGATCGGGATTACAATATATTGCAAGTGATTTGCATCGCGAATTGTCGATTATCCCGCAAATGTATTTTTCGATTACCGTTCTATGATTTTCACTAATTTGGAAGGCACGGCCTTTTACAGCAAATACGATGTGAATGTAGATTTGTGAATATGTGTTTGACATAAATAATCCTCCTTAATTATTTAGATGTCACCCCTGCGGGGTTAATCGCTGGAATACTATGCTGCTATTGGATTCCGCCCCTGCGGGGCTTCTTTCTTTTTATCTCAACTATGATTCCAATAAAAATAATATCGTCAACAAATCAAAACCCTGCCAATGAATGTAGGTATTTATTTTCGTAGTCGAATCCTAGATTCTTAATTCCAAATTTTGATTCCGCGTTCTTTGCATCCCGATTTATCGGGATTAATCCTCGATTCTTAATTCCAAATTTTGCTTCCGCGTTCTTTGCATCCCGATTTATCGGGATTATTTCTTCCTTCTTGATTCTTGATTCTCAAAAACTACTTCTTATCTATCTTCGTCCACGAATCTTTCAATGCAACCGTACGGTTGAATACAAGCATTTCATCATTCGATAACGGATCAACGCAAAAATAACCTGTTCTGATGAACTGGAATTTATCCCCTGTTTTGGCTTTACTCAATTCAGGCTCAATGTAACATTCCTTCAATATATCCAGAGAATGCGGATTCAATAATTCCCTGAAATCCTTATCGTCGCTTGCCGGATCCTCTGTTACGAATAAACGGTCGTATAACCTTACCTCCGCTTTTACCGCATGCTTTGCCGATACCCAGTGTATAGTCCCTTTCACACTACGCATACTTCCAGAACCGCTCTTTGTTTCTGGATCGTATGTACAGTGAAGTTCTGTGATTTCACCTTTATCATCTTTGATTACCTCCGTGCATTTTATTATATATGCTGATTTTAAACGTACTTCATTGCCGGGAGATAACCTGTGGAATTTCTTATGCGGCACTTCCTGAAAATCTTCTCTCTCAATATATATCACATTTGAAAATGGAATTTTCCTTGTACCCATCGTTTCATCTTCGGGATTATTTGTCGTTTCCATCTCTTCCGTTTTGTCATCGGGATAATTTGTGATGACAACTTTCAACGGTCTTAAAACCGCCATTACCCTCATCGCGTGCTTATTCAAATCTTCCCTCACGCTGTGCTCGAGTAATGCAACATCAGTCATAGCATCTCTCTTTGCAACTCCGACTCTGTCCGCAAAATTACGAATTGATTCCGGAGTATATCCCCTTCTCCTTAATCCGCATATGGTCGGCATTCTCGGGTCGTCCCAGCCCGAAACAAGCCCTTCCTGAACAAGTTCGAGAAGTTTGCGCTTGCTCATAACCGTATATGTGAGATTCAATCGCGCAAATTCAATCTGTCGCGGTCTGTTTTTTAATTTAAGCGCGTCAAGAAACCAATCGTATAACGGTCTGTGAATTTCAAATTCGAGCGTGCATAACGAATGCGTAATCCCCTCTATCCAGTCGGACAACGGATGTGCATAATCATACATCGGATAAATGCACCACTTGTCCCCTGTATTGTGATGCGTTGCTTTTTTTATTCTGTATATTACAGGGTCGCGCATATGCATATTTGTCGATGCCATATCTATTTTCGCTCGAAGCACATGAGCGCCGTCTTCGTATTTCCCTTCCTTCATGCCCGTAAACAGTTCAAGATTTTCCTCAACCGAACGGTTCCTGTAAGGTGATAAAGCCCCTGCTTCAGTTAGCGTGCCCTTCATTTCCCTCAACTCCTGCGAAGTCGAAGAATCAACATAAGCATTGTCATCCTTGATCAACTGCACAGCGAATTCATACAGTCTGTCAAAATAATCTGATGCGTAAAACATCCTGTCATCCCAGTCGAAACCCAGCCATCTCACGTCTTCTTCTATCGATTCCACATATTCAATATCTTCCTTTACCGGATTTGTATCGTCAAACCTCAGATTGCACATTCCGTTGTAATCTCTTGCAATTCCGAAATTAAGGCATATCGACTTCGCATGGCCTATATGCAGATATCCGTTCGGCTCCGGTGGGAATCGCGTATGTATAAGACTGTGTTTTTTACTTTTTAAATCCTCATCGATAATTTCACGTATGAAATTCGAAGGTGTACTTTTGTTTTCTTCCATTTTATCTTTGTAAAATTCCAATTTAATATCCAAAAATGAAAATACTCTATTCGGAATAAAATATCAGTGAGAAAAGTAAATAATATTGAATCCCGTAAAAGTACTAATTTCAACATTCGAAGCAAGACACTTTTGCATATAATTATTCATATATAATCAGTTTACTTACTCAATTATTGCCTGCCGGAAATGTTAATATATTGTATGATTTTTGAACTATAATTATATTACATTCATAAATAAACTAAGTCGGTTCAAAGATTTCTTTACTCGTAAATATTTAGGCTTAATTATTATTCCGTATGCATAATTATGTCACATATTCCCTTTCATTGTCTGATGATAATTCAGAACAATATTATTCCAGAATAAGAATATTTACTGATGAAGTTCTCGCAAAGGCTAACGAATCACTTCTAAAACCTGTAGTTGATTTCACGGATTTCCTGAAAAAATATAACCTTGAAGAAATAAGAAGTAATGATGAGTATATACTCGAACTTATAAGTTTCGGTCTACTCTGGAACAATTACGGCCGCACGGCATTGAATATCAATTCAGCGCCTTTCCTGACCTTATCCCGAATGGCTGAATGGAGAAAGCGGCATTTGAAATTAAAATCTTCCATTGATTTGATGCGGGGTCTGCTTATTTCATTATTCCTCTTTCCTTCTAAAACTTCCAACGAAGTGAAAATATATCCGGATATTCGTGATATTGATAAACTCTGTCTTTTTCTTGAAGCGACAGGCGAATTCAAAGAACAGGCTCTGAGATTTATTCGATGGAGAGCATACTGGGAAACTATAACAAAAGAAGAGTGGACCGAAGGATGTAAATCGGTTTTTGATTTTGTAGATTGGTTTGCGGATCGATCAACGGAAATGTTGGGTGAATTTACTTCAAAGGTCGATGAATTCATAATTAATTCCGCTCGCCGCTATAAATGGCGCGAAGACCGCGTTCAGTGTGGAAGAAAAAGAGATGAATACCACCTCAATATGGTAGGCGCCGAGATAATGAACCGCGCTTTTAGAGATGACTTCCTTAAAACGGAATCAAAGGCTGTTCTTGTTCCCGGATGTATGCGCAGCAATATCGAATTATGCAAAGCCGTCAAAATGCATGAAGGATTAAAATGTATCGGTTGTGATAAAAACTGCAGCGTCAACAATCTTAGGAAAATCGGAAAGGATTATAATTACGAGGTATATATTATTCCGCATGCTTCCGATTTGTCTTTATGGGCGCCGAAACCGGGTAAACCCGTACGCGGAGTAATTGCAATTGCATGCGTTACTAACCTCGTTGAAGGCGGCTGGGAATTAAAACGTTATGATGCATGCGCTCAGTGCGTCCTGCTCGATTATAGCGGCTGTAAAAAACACTGGCACAAAAACGGTGTACCTACAAATATCAACTTACACGAGTTTCATCGAATACTTAACGGCAAGCCTGCGAAGAAACAAGTAAATGAATTCGCAAATAATTAACTACTTTAAAACCGAAATTGCTCTGTCTATTCTCTGAAGCGTTTTTTCTTTCCCGATAATAAAACAAATATCAAATATTCCCGGTCCGCCGCTCACACCTGAAGTTGCAAGACGCAGCGGATGTATAACAGCGCCGTTGCCGACACCCATTTCTGACGCCGTTTCCTTCAATGCGGTTTCATAATCTTCTTTTGAAACCGTTTCTATGTTTTTTATTTTTTCTTCAAATACCCTGAGTATAGCAGGCGACTGTTCCTTCCATCCTTTTTTCACCGACGCCTCTTCGTAAGAAGTCGGTTCTTCGAAAAAGTAGAATGCCTTTTCATAAAACTCTCTTACAAAAGAAACTCTTTCCTTCATAACCTTCACAACGTTTATCAGAAAATCATCCGGATATTCCTGTCCCGCGTATTTGGAATTCTTTAATTCTTCTCTCAGCATTGCGGCAATCTCGGAATCGTATTTTGCTCTTAAATGCTGTTCGTTCAGCCAGTTAAGTTTTTCTATATCAAAAACAGCGCCTGACTTGTTTACTCTCTCGAGTGTGAATTCCGAAATCAATTCCGGCAGATAATAAAATTCTTTATCGTCACCTGCCGTCCAGCCCAGCAATGCAATGAAATTAATCAATGCTTCCGTCAAATATCCTTTTTTTCTGTAATCTTCAACTGCTACATCTCCCTGCCTTTTGCTAAGTTTAGAACGGTCGGCATTTAACAATAACGGCAGATGCGCGAATGTTGGAAGTTCCCAGCCGAATGCCCTGTACAAAAGTACATGCTTCGGTGTTGAAGGCAGCCATTCTTCACCCCGTATGACGTGCGATATTTTCATTAAATGGTCGTCAACAACATTCGCAAGATGATAAGTCGGAAATCCGTCCGATTTCATTAATATCTGGTCATCGACAAGTTCGCTCATAAACTCAACTTCTCCTCTTATGAAATCATGAAAACGGATTACGTCACCCTGCTCAACATTCAATCTTATCACATGCGGCATGCCTGCGGCAAGATTACTGTTAACTTCCTCTTCGCTTAAATGAAGACAATGCTTGTCGTATTTTGTCTGAGGTAATTTTTGCTTTTGCTGTTCTTCACGCAAAGCCGTAAGCCTTTCTGCCGTGCAGAAACAATAATATGCTTTGCGCTTTTCAAGCAGTATATCACAATGCTTTTTGTAAATATCAAGACGCTCCGACTGGTAGTATGGTCCGAAATCACCACCTCTGCCGGGACCTTCATCATATTCAAATCCCGCCCACTCCATCGTGTTTATGAGATTATCAACCGCACCCTCAACTTTCCTTGCCTGGTCGGTATCTTCAATCCTGAGTATAAACTTCCCCCCTGTGTGCTTTGCAAAAAGATAATTGTATAATGCAGTCCTTAAATTACCGATGTGAATGTATCCTGTCGGTGACGGCGCGTATCTTACTCTGATTTGGCTCATATATTTTTCAAACGTTATTTAATACTATTGTGAATTCGCCCTTCTCTTTTATCCTGTTCAAATCTGTTGCAACACTTGATAATGTACCTCTGTACGTAGTTTCATGTATTTTTGACAATTCTCTTGAAACCGATATTTCCTTTTTTCCGAAATAATTATTCAGTTCTGAAATCGTTTTTCTGATTCTGAATTTCGATTCGTAAATAATAATAGGCATCTTTATTTCCTTCAGGAACATCATAACATTTTCCCTGCCCTTGATTGGCAGAAATCCCTGAAAATAAAACTTCTTATTCTCGAATCCCGAAACAACCAGAGCGTGAATAAGTGCGTTCGCTCCCGGAATTGATACAACGTCTATTCCTTCTCTCACGCAAGCGGAAACAACCGTACTGCCGGGATCCGATATCCCGGGCGTTCCTGCATCCGAAACAATTGCAACGGATTTCCCTGATTTCAGTTCATCCAGCAAATAATCGAGTTTGCTGCTTTCAACATGTGCATAATAACTCATCATATGAGTTTTGATTCCGTAACGGTTGAGCAGCACCGACGTAACCCTCGTATCCTCACAGGCAATCAAATCGGCATTCTTTAATATATAAAGCGCCCTCAGCGATATTTCATCGAGATTTCCTATCGGTGTCGCTGCTATATACAAAGTCCCCTTTTCAATCTTAATCGCAGGAAAATACTTCTCGAAATCATCTATGTATATGGCTGTATCCATCATGTAAATTAGTTATACCGTCATACATATGAAATGATAAATAAAATACAGGCTGGTTTCCTGCAAAGAATAATATTTCGAGTTAAAAAAATGTTTTTATTTTAATAATTAAAATAAGTATATTGAAAGCAGATAATTTTATCTGATTACGTTATGAGAAAATTATTCCTGAAAATAATTCCTCCCGAAAGGTGGAAACTGCCCGTTATAATTACGCTCGGTATTCTCACAGGATTTGCTTTTTTGATTTTTCATATCAGCAGCGGAACGTCTTATCTCTCGGATAAACCCGAAACATGCGTGAATTGTCATGTCATGTTCCCGCAGTATGCGTCCTGGCAGCACAGTTCTCATGCACGAGTCGCAGCCTGCAGCGATTGCCATGTTCCCCATAATAATATTTTCAGCAAATACTTCTTTAAAGCAAAAGACGGTCTTAGACATACTACTATTTTTACTCTAAGAATGGAACCGCAAGTGATAATGATAAAAGATGCCGGCAAGGAAGTTGTCGAAGAAAACTGCGAAAGATGTCACGAAGGTCTTATGGGCTATTATCATACTTTGGGAAACGGACGGCTTGATGAGATGGACGAAGAAAATGAAACAATCAGATGCTGGTCATGTCATAAAGAAGTGCCGCACGGGAAAGTCAGTTCACTCTCCTCTTTCCCTTATGCAAATGTTCCGAAACTTTCGCCTGTATTGCCAGATTGGCTCAATAAAGCGCTGGAAAAGAAATAAATTTTAATTATAATAGTTTATGAGTATTTCTGAAAAAATAAAACAAAAACCCTGGTTAGGATGGGTGCTCTACGGTGCAACCGTACTTATTGTTTTCATAATCGGTCTTTTCGGCAGTCAGATTATTGAAAGAAGAAGCGAATCGAATCTTATTATCCAAAATGTAAAACCTATCGCGGACTGGGAACCGAGAAATGAAGTCTGGGGCGAAAATTACCCGCGCGAATATCAGACCTATTTGCAGACAAAAGATACATCCTTTGCAAGCAAAAACGGCGGCTCCGCTGAAATCGATATGCTCGAAAGATATCCCGACCTTGTGGTGCTCTGGGCAGGATACGCGTTTTCAAAAGAATACCGGCAAAGCCGCGGACATTACTGGGCTATCAAAGACATTAGAAGAACACTCAGAACCGATGTCCCCCAGCCCGCAACATGCTGGACCTGCAAAAGCACTGACGTTCCCAGACTGATGAATAAGTTGGGTATCGCGGAATTCTATAAGAAACCGTGGAAAGATCTCGGCAGCGAAGTTGTAAATGTAATAGGCTGTCAGGATTGCCACGATAATAAAACCATGAATCTCAGAATTTCCCGCCCCGCTCTCGTTGAAGCATTTCAGAGACAGGGTAAAGATATTACAAAATCAACTCATCAGGAATTAAGAAGCCTCGTCTGCGCACAATGCCACGTGGAATATTTTTTCAAAGGAAAAGAAGAGAAGTACCTTACCTTCCCGTGGGACAAAGGCTTCAATGTGGATGATATTGAAAAATACTATGATTCGATAGAATTTACCGACTGGACACATCAACTCAGCCGTACTCCTATGCTCAAAGCACAGCATCCCGATTTCGAACTCTTCCGGATGGGCATTCACGGACAACGCGGACTCGCTTGCGCCGACTGCCATATGCCGTATAAAAGCGAAGGCGGTATTAAATTCACTGACCATCACGTCCAAAGCCCTCTGAACAATATTTCAAATTCTTGCCAGGTCTGCCACAGAGAAAGCGAAAATACTCTGGCGAACAATGTTTATGACAGACAGGAAAAGATATTCGAACTTAATAAAATCGCATCAGGAGTTCTCGCAAAAGCCCATATAACCGCAAAGATTGCCTGGGATAACGGCGCTGCGGAAGAACAAATGAAACCTGTGCTTACTCTTATCAGACACGCACAGTGGAGATGGGATTTTGTTGCAGCATCCCACGGCGGCTCTTTCCATGCCCCGCTTGAATGCGCTCGGATTCTCGGCACGTCTATTCAAATAGGCAGTGAAGCCCTGAATCTGCTGACCGAAATTCTTATGAAATTAAACGTGAAAATGCCGGTTCAAATGCCCGATATTTCCACCAAACTGAAAGCGCAGCAGTTCATCGGACTTAATATGGACAGCCTTTTCAAAGCAAAATCAATTTTCATAAACGAAGTACTTCCGCAATGGAATAAAACAGCAAACGAAAAAGGAAATAATATTAAAGATTATTAGAATTATTCCGTGATATTTTCTTTATATATTTCGTACAACCGGGTTCATTGTAGGAACAGGTATTGACGATTCTTTTCGTCATACTTGAGCATTTGCATATACATAGATGCATTCATGAATTTATTTCCACTTTAATAAAAGGTATATTAAGAAAACATAATAAAGTATGATTGTAATAGGCAAAAACCCGGTTCTTGAGACGCTTAAATCATCTCCTGATGATTTCAATAAGATAGTATTCTTAAAAACCATCAAACCCGAACCCAGATTAAAGGAAATAGTAAATATTGCGGATGAGCACGGTATAAAGAAATTGTTCCTCAATAAATTCGATTTCGAGAAGTTTTTTTCCAGCAAAAATAAACAGGAAGGTATTGCACAGGGCGTAATAGGATTTATTAAAGATTTTGAATATACTCCGATAAAGCAGTTACTTGAAGATATCGAAAAAGTACAATTGCCTTTACTCCTTATTCTCGATGAAATTACAGACCCCCATAATTTCGGAGCAATTATTCGCTCCGCTGTTTGCCTCGGCGCTGACGGTATCATTATTCCGCGCCATAATTCTGTTGAAGTGAACCATACAGTTGTAAAAACATCCTCCGGTGCCGTGAATTACATCCCTATTGCAATGGAAACAAACCTGAATAATGTAATTAAAATACTCAAACAGAACGCATATACTATAATCGGTGCCGATATTCAGGCGGAATCTACAACTTTTGAGTTCGATTTTAAAAAACCTGTGTGCTTAATCATCGGAAGCGAAGGGAAAGGCATAAGACGGTCTCTTCGAGATAATTGCGATGAACTCGTACGCATTCCTATGGCGGGAGGCTTTAATTCCCTCAATGCATCAGTATCAACAGCCGTATTCCTATATGAAATATTCAGGCAGAAGAATAAAGATTAATACAGATAAGTCAACTATTAATAATATATAGCAGTTATATTAATTTGTTTTAAGTTTTGTCCCCTTTATCTTTTTCGTATTTCTCAACTGGTTTTTCTACAAATTTCTTGTGAAGAACCGTGACCGATGTAATAAACGTTATTACTACAATTAATATCGTAGCCGCTATAACAAGAAACCAAATTCCGCTTTCATCCATATTTTATAGTGTTTTTCCAAACCAGTTTATTATTAATGTGTAAATTTCAGGATATGCCTCGATTAATTCTTTTCCGTGTCTGTCTGAGTCATAAAATTTCAGTTCACTCGGCTGATCAAGGTAATTATCATGTATACTCTTGCTGTCAATGGCATGAGTCCCGTCTTTTTCTCCCGAAATAAAGAAAACATTCTTCACTCTTAAAAGCGGTCTCGCCATTGACATTCTTAATTCGTCATATCCGGTCAAAGGTGCAAATGTCATTTTACCCGTTGATATTAAAACTACGGATTTACCGCCGTGTATTCTTCCGTAAAATCCCAACGCGCCGCCTATCGAAGTACCTGCAAAACCAATTTTTGTTGTATCTACACCTTCATTTTTATAAGCCCATTTCATCACAGCATCAACGTCTTTTGGAGCCTGTTCGGAATTCGTAAGCAAATCATCTATATTCACTTTTGCTTTGTCGGATTCTCCGTGGCTTCTGATATCGTAAGCAAGCACTTTATACTTCTTAACAATCAGACTGTCAATAAAATCTTTTGACCATTGCTCCTTTGTTGAGCGGAACTGGTGTATTAAAACAATAAGAGGCTGTCTTACATTTTCTTTATCGGCAGTGAAATAATAATTCCCGACAATTTTCAAACCGTCAGCAGTCATCATCTCAATCCTGTTCTTTTTCACTTCTCCTGTTTCCTGTTTCACATTCTTTATCTCATTCTGATTCGATCTCGTACAGCCCGAAACGAGCAGTACACAGGCTAAAAATATATAAATAAAACTCTTCATAATATTTGGTTTAAATTAAAAAACCCGTGCTTTCACACGGGTTAATGTAATCAAAATTATATTTTCCTGCTATTTAAAAAGTTATGTGCTGGTTCCAGTGATGTTTATCCTCTGCTTCTCCGTACTGAATTCCTGTGATAGTATCATAGAATTTCTGCGATATCGGTCCGATTTTCATATCATTGATAATCATGTCTTTGCCTTTGTAAGTCAACTGACCAACGGGTGATATTACAGCCGCTGTTCCCGTACCGAACGCTTCGCTGAGTTTTCCGTTTGCGTGAGCATCGACTACCTCATCAATTGAGATATCCCTTTCGGAAACTTTCATTCCCCACTCATGCGCTAGTGTAAGCACGGTATCGCGTGTAACTCCCGCGAGTACTGTTCCTTTTTCAAGCGATGGAGTGATAAGTTCGCCGTCTATTACGAACATCATGTTCATTGCCCCGACTTCGTCAATGTCTTTTCTGTTGACGCCGTCAAGCCACAGAACCTGTGAGAAACCTTTCCTGTGAGCCTCCATGCCTGCATACAATGATGCCGCATAGTTCGCTGCTGTTTTTGCCGCCCCGAGTCCGCCTTTTACTGCACGGACATGATCGTCGCTGACCATTATCTTAACAGGATTCAGTCCTGCCGCATAGTATGACGCAACAGGAGATGTCATTACGATTAAAGTATATTCTGCTGATGCAGTCACTCCGAGAAAGTTTCCGCTTCCGTAAACAACGGGACGCAGATAAAGCGATTGACCTTTATGTTTCGGAATAAACTTATTGTCGAGTTTGACAAGTTCTTTCATCCCGTCGATAAGCCTCGGAAGGTCATAATTCGGAATACATACGAGTGATGCCGAGCGGTTCAGCCTTTTCGCGTTCATATCGGGTCTGAAAAGATTTGCTCCGTTTCCGTCGGTTCTTCTGAATGCTTTCAATCCTTCAAAAATCGTTTGTCCGTAATGCAATGTACAAAGTCCCGGTTCCATTGTCATACCTCCGTAAGGAACCAATTCACCGTCATCCCATTTACCGTCTTTGTATTTCGAAATAAAAATATGGTCGGAAAAATATACTCCAAACCTGAGATTGTTCCAGTCTACATCGTTAAATCTTGTCTTTGTGTTTTTTGTTATTTTAAAACCCATAAAAAATCCTTTCCTATAAAGTTTTTATAGAAATTTAATTTGCCTTTTTCATCAGTTCAGCCCCCACTTCAAGCGCTTTTCTGTTGATTGGAAGCAGATTATGATATCTTTCCGGAAGTACTTTTTTTAGCGCTTCCATAACTCCTTCAATTGAAATTATCGGTTTCTTTTCAAGATATGCGCCTAGCAATATCATATTTGCAACTTTCACGTTGTTGAGTTTATTCGCCGCGTCCGCTGCAGGTATTGCATAAATACCAATGTCTTTTCTTTCGGACGGATGCAGTATATTTGTCGATTCATATACTATTATACCGCCCTTTTTAATCCTGTCGCCGAATTTTTCCATCGATGGCTGGTTTAAAAGTATCCCTGTATCGAATCTTGAAACTGTCGGCGAACTTATCGTGGAATCGGAAACTATTGTAATGCAGTTTGCCGTACCGCCCCTCATTTCAGGACCGTATGAAGGCATCCAGGAAACATTTTTTCCTTCTACCATGGCAGCATATCCAAGCGTCTGTCCCATCGAAAGAACACCCTGTCCTCCGAATCCCGCTATGATTATTTCTTCATTCAACATATTATTTTATTCCCCTTTCGGCTTATTTTACTAAATCTTTTAAATCTTCCTTCGAAGGTACCTTGATGTCGCCGACCGGATAATACTTCAGCATTTCATTTTCAATGAATTGATTTGCCTGAGCCGGTGTCATCTTCCAGTTTGAAGGACAGTTTGATATTATCTCTATGAAACTTGTTCCTTTACCGAGTTTCTGGTATTCGAAACCGTTCGTTATTGCCTTTTTGGTTTTTCTTACTGCATTCGGTGTATGCACTGACTGCCTTGTTACATAAAATGCGCCGGGAAGCGGAGCAATAAGTTCCGAAACCCTTATCGGATATCCCATTGTATGTACGTTTCTTCCGTATGGCGACGTTGTAGTCTTCATACCTTCAAGCGATGTAGGAGCCATCTGTCCGCTTGTCATTCCATATACACCGTTGTTAATGAAAATAATCATTATGTTCTCGCCGCGGTTCACGCAGTGAATTGTTTCGCCTGTTCCTATAGCCGCAAGATCGCCGTCCCCCTGATACGTAAATACGTATTTGTCGGGTAGACATCTCTTGACACCCGTCGCAACCGCAGTCGCCCTGCCGTGTGCGGCTTCCTGCCAGTCAATGTGCAGATAATCATACGCAAATACCGAACATCCTACCGGAGCAATACCGACAACATTTTCCTGTATCCCGAGTTCCTGTATAACCTCTGCTAGTATCTGGTGCGCCGTGCTGTGTCCGCATCCCGGACAGTAATGAAGACGTGTATCCGTCATTACGTACGATTTTTCATATACCAGGTCATATGTTTCGTCGCCTTCAACTAAGCACTGAGGAGTTATTAATTCTTTATTATCCATGTTCAAAAATTTAAATTTTCTTCTTAAAGTGTTTTAATGAATTTTTCGAAGTGCTCTTCGACTTCCTCGGGACTCGGAATGATTCCGCCCATTCTTCCGTAATGCGCAACTTTTATTTTCCCGTTAACTGCCAGCCTTACATCTTCTATCATCTGTCCCGCGTTCAGTTCTACAACGAACATTCCTTTTACCCTGTCCGCTAATTTATTCAGTACTTCCGACGGATATGGCCACAAAGTTATAGGTCTTAACAGACCAAGTTTTATGCCCTTTTCTCTTGCAAGTATTACAACCTTATGGCTGATTCTTGCGGATAATCCGTACGCAACAATAATATATTCGGCATCTTCAGTCATAATCTCTTCGTATCTCACTTCATTCTTTTCTATCTCTTCGTATTTCTTCATGAGTTCAAGGTTCACTTTTTCCATCTTTTCGGGCTGAATGAACAATGAAGTAATAATATTTCTTTCTCTGTCTTTTGGTTTGCCTGTTGTAGCCCAGGGTTTATCTATTTTCTTGATTTCTCTTTTATGGAAAATAACCCTTTCCATCATCTGACCGATTGCGCCGTCTGACAGCATGAGAACTGGAGTCCTGTATTTATCGGCAAGTTCAAAACCGAGAAAAACAAAATCAGCCATTTCCTGTACTGAATTCGGTGCAAGTACCAGTAAACGGTAATCGCCGTGACCTCCGCCTTTTGTCGCCTGAAAATAATCTCCCTGCGACGGCTGGATTGTACCTAACCCGGGACCTCCGCGGTTAACGTTAACCAGCAGACATGGCAGTTGCGCCGAAGCGATGTACGAAACACCTTCCTGCATAAGCGACCAGCCCGGTGATGATGATGAAGTCATAACTCTTGCTCCCGCTCCCGCGGCGCCGTATACCATATTTATCGATGCAACTTCGCTTTCCGCCTGAAGAGCAAGAAAATTCCTGTTCGGCATTTCCCTCGTAAGATATTCGAGAACTTCCGATTGAGGTGTAATGGGATAACCGAAATAAGCATCCATACCCGCCTGAATGGCAGCCTCAGCCATAGCCTCATTGCCTTTCATCAATCTTATATCATCTTTTTGTTCCATGATTTATTCCTCTTTTTATGTCAATTTTTTCAAAACTTTTTAAAATAATTATTATAAATATTCCATTTTGGACAGGTCATCCAATGTTGGATTATCGATTTTAACGTTTATTGAATCGCTAACGTTAGAAATTGTCGCGACAAGGTCCTTTTTCTTTCCCGAAGTCCTGTAAACCTTAATCACGCCGTCAGGGCATACTATTGCGCAGTTCGTGCATCCTGTGCAAACATCGTCGATAACAACCGCATAACGGTATCCGAAATTGTTAATGTCTTTCGAAAGTTTTATTGCATCTTCTTTGCATGCACTCATACATACTTCGCATCCTTTGCATTTTTGTATATCGATTACAGTTTTGCCTTTGATTTTGCGAGGTTTTGCCGCTGGAGTTTTTGTATTCTCACTCATAATTTTCTATTTAATGGATTTGTGGAATGATAAATCTTATAACATGTCAATTTATCATAATTTAAAATAAAATTAAAGGAAAAATTCCTGACACTAATCCCGTAATTCCATTTATTATTACAAAGGAAGGGAAATTTCGGGACAAAACCCCTGCTATTTCATTTAAATAAAGAAATAATCTGGGATTGTGTGTAATGATTTTAAAAATATTTTTATATATCCCGATTTCTATTTCAGCAAAACCATTCTTTTAACCTCGGTGAATCCACCCGCTGTCATTTTGTAAAAATAAATGCCGCTGTTTAATCCGCTGCCGTTAAATATTGTTTCGTATGTCCCGGGCTGCAATCTTTCATTCACAATCGTCTGAACTTCCCTGCCCATAATATCATAAACAGTAATCTTTACATTACCGGAATGCAAGACTTTAAACTCAATCTTTGTTGATGGATTAAACGGATTGGGATAATTTTGGTTTAAATAATATCCTGAGGGCTCCGTTGTTATACCGTTTTGTATACCTAATACCTCCGACAAGTTCCTGCGCCAAACCGAACTACCCGTTAAACCCGCAAAGATATAATCGTTGGCAATCTTAATTCCGTTTACCGTTGCACTGTCAGGCAATCCCTGGCTTTTGCTGATCCAATTTGCACCGTAATCGGTAGAAACATAGAATGCTGAATTATTGTTGCTCCAGTTATTTACTCCTGCATAAATATTTGTCCCATAAACCTCAAGAGTATTAACATAAATATTACCTGATGGTAAACCATTACCGATTTTATTCCAGTCTCCGCCGTTATTCGTCGTCAGGAATATTCCTTTTTCATACACCGAAGCATAAATCCTTTCTCCCATAACTGCAATACATGAGATATCCAGACCTGTTAATCCGTTATTAATTGCTGTCCAGTTTGTTCCGTAATTGGTTGATAAGAATATACCGCTTTCAAAGTATCCGGCAAATATATTGCTTCCTGATACTGCAAGAGAAAATAGATAGTCTGTTGGTAATCCACTGCTAACTGAAGTCCAGTTGCCGCCGTCGTTTGTTGATAAAAAAACACGGCCTGATTTTGTTCCGGCAAATATTTTATTCCCGGAAACAAGAAATGAGTAAACAAACAAATCAGTCAAACCGTTATTGGCAGCCGTCCAGTTATCTCCGCTATTTGTCGATACATACACACCAACGCTGTCTTGCCCTGCAAAAATTTTATTGCCCGAAACTGCAAACGCTTTTATTCCCAAATATGGAAGCGAGTTGTATTTCATTGTCCAGTTAGCGCCGTTATCTGTTGAAAGATAAACTCCATGGCTTGTCATGGCAAAAATATTTGTCCCCATAACATCAAAATCAAAACCGGAATTTCCCGGTTGCATGCCATTCGACATTTGGACCCACTGGGCATTAACGCAAACCGATAGAAGTAGCAAAATAATAGTAATGAATTTTTTCATATTTTAGATAATGATTTTATATTGTAAATTATATATTTTTCTATTTAATTAATATTATTTTCCTCGTCCCGGAGTAACCCCCCGCTGTCATTCTGTAATAATATATCCCGCTGTTTAATCCGCCTCCTTCAAATTTTATTTCGTATGTCCCGGGCTGCAGTCTTTCATTCACAAGCGTCTGGACTTCCCTGCCGAGAACATCGTACACAATAAGTCTGACATCGCTAATTTCGAAACATCAATTTTTAATTTTTAAACTGCTGTTGAACGGATTCGGTAAGTTAATATTTTACATAATGTTCCGAAAATATGTCTGGAAATTTTACTATGGAATGACAAATTTAATGTCTTTGATTTAAAATTTTGCATCATGAAATCATCAGGGGAAAAATTATCTCTAAATTTCATAATTGTCTGGCTCGGTCAACTCGTCTCAACCATCGGCAGCGGATTGACGGCATTTTCATTCGGCATTTACGTTTTCCACAAAACGAATACCGCCACAAGTTATTCTCTCATAATTCTTTTTGCTTTCCTTCCCGCATTTCTGCTTCAGCCTATAGGCGGCACTCTTTCTGACCGCATTGACAGAAGACTGATGATGATAATCGGCGATTTCGGTTCCGCCCTCGGACTCGTTTTCATACTACTGATGATGTACTCCGGAATTGACGACCTATGGGTTATTTATACAGGTGTAGCATTCAGCGCTATATTCGTAGCGTTACAAAACCCCGCCTACAGAGCTTCTGTAACAGACCTCCTTGACGAAGGCGCTTATTCAAGAGCAAGCGGACTTATGCAAATGGCGGAATCGTCGAGATTCCTTATTTCCCCTATAGTTGCGGGAATCCTGCTCAGTTTCTGGAATATCAAAAATATTTTAATCATTGATATATTTACATTTATAACCGCAATTGCTGCAGTTTTCTTCATCAGAAAAAATCTGACTAAGTCAAAAACCAATACAGCGCATCAAAGTTTCTTTTCTGACCTCGCCGAAGGGTTCAAATATACATTTGCTCATAAAGGATTATTCTGGCTTCTGATTGTAGCATCGCTTTTAACATTCTTCGTTGGATTTTTCCAGACTCTCTTCGGTCCGATGATTCTTTCATTCACGGATTCCAAAACGCTCGGAACATCTCTAACTTTGATGGCAAGCGGAATGCTCATAAGCAGTATAATTGTAGGAGTATTCAGTATTAAAAAAAGACATTTGTTCATTTTATCGGCGGCATTGGCTGTAAGTGGTTTCTTTTATGCACTTATCGGATTTTCTACAAACATAATTTTCCTTGTCGTTATGGGATTTCTTTTCTTCGTGTCTCTTCCTTTTGTGAACACATGTCTCGACGTGCTTATAAGAAAGAATGTTGACAACAATATTCAGGGACGTATCTGGTCAATCGTATCCGTAATATCCCAGTTCGGAACAGTCATCGCATTTGCAAGCGCGGGTATACTCGCTGACTATATATTCAACCCCCTTTTCAAACCCGACGGTGCATTAGCACCTACGTTCGGCAAAATAACAGGCATAGGCCCGGGACGCGGCATCGCCTTCATGTTCATTCTCTCCGGAATTTTCATTGTTATCATTTCAGGAATCATCGGAAGAATAAAAGTAATAAAAGCATTGGATTGCGAACATATTGACTGAAACCAATAATTAATAATTAATATTTCCACCCTTAAGTTTTATATCAAGCCTTATAATACATTGTTCATCAAATTCTTCCATTTCGAGACTGTAACTGTCTTCAAACAACAGATTAAGGCGGCGCTTAATTGTGTCGATTTCATTTTTGTCTTTATTATCCGTGCATCCTGCATTCTCTTTAACGCGGTTTATAACTTCGAACGTTATTTCACTTTCGCCTGCGCTTAGATTTATTACAATAGCGGGCATTTCGGTTAATACATCCGTGTTCTTCAACGCGATTTCAATGAAAGGCATGAATATCATCGGCGGAATATATACGGGAAATATATTGCCGGAAACATTAAACTCATAAAAATCGGAATTTTTAAAACGGAATTTCTGAAGATCAAGATAATTGTTGAGATATTTCACTTCATCTTCAAGCCTCACTTTTTCTGCCGATGAATCGTACAGCATGTAACTCATTATTTCCGATAGGTTTTCTATACTGTAAATTGCTTTCGGCGGCGCAGACTCTATTAAAGATTTTATATTTTTCAGTGTGTTGAGAAGGAACTGAGGGTTAATCTGCGACCTTAGCAATGCAAGTTCCCCTTTCACAAATTGTTTCTCAATTTCTTTTTGCTTCATAATATTCTCATACCAGAGAAGCGCTATTTTCATAAGCGAACCGCACATTGCAAACAGAAAATTCGTTTCGAGGAAACTCACATAATAAATTGAACATTCAACCGCGAATTTACTCCCTTCCAATTTGAATATCTCGGGAACCAAAATATTTATATATATCAAAACAACGGGTACGGTAAAAACAATTATAAACAATAATCCGAATATTATTAAATATACTGCCTTCTTCTTATTCAGATACTTTTTCGTGATGAAAAAATAAAGCAGATAGAACACCGCTGTAAATGACAAAGCATAAATAATATAATCGACGGATATTTCATACATCGTTGCTTTGCCGTATGAAGGTATTGTTTCAAGCCCGACAAAAAACAACATCACAACCCAGAAGGTTATATGTATCAATATTATGTGTTTTTTTTGCATCGGAATATTCGTATCTATTTCTTCCCCGTTAATGAAATGATTTTGAAAAAATTCTCTTTGTACTTGCTTCCTATCGGAAGTTGCTTCTTGGCGATAATTACGTTCTGCCCGTCTATGCATTCAATCTTGCTGAGCGAAACAAGATACGACTTGTGAATTCTTGCAAAACCTTTTTCAGGCAGTGTCTTCTCGATGTTCTTGAAACTCTGAAGAGTGATTATATTTGCAGTTTTTGTTTTTATAATAATGTATTCGCTCAGTCCTTCAATGTAAAGTATATCATCGAAATTTATTTTTATCATTTTATAATTGGACTTTACGAAGAAATAATCCTTGTCGCTGCCGTTAGATTCGGAATTCTTTTGTTCCGTCTTTTGAATTGTATAAACCTTATCGACTGCTTTCAGGAACCTTTCAAATGAAAACGGCTTGAGAAGATAATCGGCTACATCGAGTTCAAATGCATCGACGGCGTAGTTTCTGTAAGCCGTTGTCATTATCACTTTCGGTTTCTTCTGAAGCGATTTAAGCAATTGCGTTCCCGATATACCCCCCATTTCAATATCGAGAAAAATCAAATCAATATTATTTGACGCGAGATATTCAATGACGCTTATTCCGTCTTTAAACGTTTTCATCAGTTTTAAAAACGGAACCTGCGATATGTAATCTTTAATTATATCCAGCGCCAGAGGTTCGTCGTCTACGGCAATACAATTTATTATCATGGGATAATTAGATTAAGTTTTACCGAATATGTTTTATTTTCATTTTTAATTGCAAGTTCGTATTTTTTGTCAAACAGCAAATCAAGCCTGCGCCTTATATTGGCGAGCCCGAATCCGCTGTTCTTATTATGCGTTTCGTAATTTTCTTTTACATAATTTTTTATTTCAAAACGTATATCCTTATTCCGTATATCAAGTTTTATTATTATACCCGGCGCCTTTACCATTTTGTCGCCGTGCTTGAAAGCATTTTCTATGAACGGCATGAATATCAGCGGCGGAATATACACTCCTGAATAATCGCCCGTTATTTCAAAATCTATAAAGCCCGTATCAGTGTACCTGATTTTTTCAAGATCAAGATAGTTGTTGATATGAGAAATTTCATTTGATAGCGAAACGGTTTCGAACGAAGATTCATAAAGCATATAATGCATTATGCTCATCAATTTGTCTACACTGTTAATCGCTTTTGAAGGAAGGCTCTTTGTGAGCGACTTAATATTGTTTAATGTATTGAATAAAAAGTGAGGATTTATCTGCGCTCTCAACATTGCAAGTTCATTTGATAAATTTTGTTTTTCTCTTTCCTTCTGCTTTATCTGATTTCTGTACCAAATCAGAGATACTTTTGACAATATGCCGAGTACCGAGACTATTGCAATATAGGCTGTCACGGCAAATATTCTGTCCTTAATTCCGTTTGCAAGTGTGTATTCAATTGGATTGGCAGCGGATTTGATACATGCAGCAGGCAGATAGGTCAGGAAAGTGTATATAAAACCGAAAATAATCAGATAAACAATTTCGAAAATGACGAGAAAGATAAACCCCTTTTTGTTGAAGTATCTCGGCGATACTAAAAAATAAAAAGAATAAAATGTGAAAATGTTTAAAATTATACGTATGGAAACAGTTATAAACCTGTGTGCAGAATATGTCTCGATGTTGTAAAGATATGCATCAAAGATTGATATTGACGATGATACAATCCAGAATAATAAATGTAATTTTATTAATGTCTTCTTTTCCATGTGAATTATCTGCACGAAATTACTAAAAATTGCAATCGAAAAATAATCAATTTAAGCGAACACCCCGAAATAATAAGCGAAATCGGAAATTGCATGAGAATATCCGGATTCGGAAATGTTTTCGCTTAAACATTTCTTTGTTTCACTGATTAATTAGCCTGCTTTGCTGAATTGCGCTGTCCGGCCCATTTTATTCGCCGTATATGTAAGTAAATGTAATAATTTCTATGTCGTGAGAACTATTTTAATAATAATATTTCTGGCTGTCTGGATTATTCTTGTAGTACTACTTTTTATGATGCTTGAATAAGCATGAATAAGAAACAAAAGATTGAAAGATTTCAATATTCTAAATATAAAAATATAAACATTATGAGATTACTTACAACACTTTTTTTATTACTGTCATTGAATACCGCATTTTCTTTTACTCCAATTCCCGATAGCCTGTACTGGGGACAGACTCCCCCTGGTGATTCGGTAAAGATGTTTGCTCCGGGAATAATTTCTCTTACAAACCGCAGAGAAACGAAACTGGTTTTCTCCCCGAACGGCATGGAATGTTTAATCGGAATCGGTTTAAACGGAACATACACTATTTTGTATTCAAACCATTACAGCGGCTTCTGGACATCTCCCGTGCCCGCAAGTTTTATCGCAAATCCCCGTCAGCAAGAACCGTTTTTTTCTCCCGACAGTCTCCACATATTCTTTACCAGTCTTTCGGATATATATGAATGTACACGCGAAAATCAAACCTGGTCCGCTCCTGTTAAACTGCCGTCACCGGTCAACACAAGTTCCTATGAATTTCATCCGACAGTAACTCTTGACGGAACGCTGTATTTTTGCTCGATGCGCGAAAACGCGTCAGGATATATATATCGCTCCAGATTGATAAACGGCAGTTACAGTGCGGTTGAAAAAATCAGTTCCGTAATTAATAAGCATATTGACGGACAGATTGACGGCGCTTATGACCCGTTTATATCGCCCGATGAAAGTTATATTATTTTCACATCAATACGCTCATCAGGTTACGGACAGGAAGACCAGTACATCAGTTATAACAGAAACGGCAAATGGACAAATCCAAAAAATATAGGACCGTTAATAAATACAAATGCGATTGAATACGGTTCATATGTCAGCCCTGACGGCAAATATTATTTTTTCAGCAGACCTGCAGGCTGGGATCCTGATATACCCGCTGACATTTACTGGGTATCGGCTGGATTTATTGAAAGGCTAAGACATACGAACTTCGTCCCCTATTTAAATAATCAGATTCCGAATCAATCGGATTCAGTCGGGAAATTATATAATTATACTTTCCCCGACAGCACTTTTTTCGATGACGACGGCAATAATACACTCCGCTATTCGGCAAAACTCAGCAACGGCAATCCTTTACCTTCGTGGCTTTCTTTTGATTCTTTGACCCGCACATTCATCGGCACTCCGTCTGCCGCGGGCACGCTGACAATAACCGTTACCGCTGCCGATACGGCAAATGCTCATGCAGCATGTACATTTCAACTCGATATTCTTCAGCACACAGGCATTAATCCAAACGAAGGACAGATTAATGAATATAAGTTATTTCAAAATTATCCTAATCCGTTTAATCCAAATACGGTTATTAGTTATTCGCTTTTAAAAAACAGCAATGTAAGCATAAAGATTTATGATGTACTGGGAAAAGAAATAGCCACATTTGTCAATTCTATTCAGAAAAGCGGACAGCATAATATTAATTTAAACATGAGCAATCTGAATTTATCATCAGGTATCTATCTTTATACTTTAATAGCAAACGAACTGAGTACAAACAGAACTTTCAAAGAAACAAAAATTATGAACTACTTAAAGTGATTTAGAGAACCATATTAAATAACTCAAAAGAAATAATTAAACACTATGAAAACATTTACAATCGCAATTTTCTATTCGCTTTTTTTGAACATCTGCTTCGCTCAATCCTATCTTGGACAAACTCCTCCGGGAAGCATTCCTCAGATATTCGCGCCGGGCATAATTTCTTTAAGCAACAGGTTAGAAACTTACCCTACTTTTTCACCTAACGGCAGAGATATGTACTTTTCGGTTGTAAATTCCGCATGGTCTAAAGGAGTGATATTCCATACGCAGGAACGCAATGGAGTATGGACGGTACCGGATACGGCAGTCTTTTCAAGAAATATCTATACTAACTGGGAGTCATTTATCACACCCGACGGAAATAAACAGTTCTTTGCTACTAACCGGCCGCCGTCAATAAATTCATCGGATAAAGATATCTGGATGATAAACCGGACTTCTGATACAACATGGTCTGCTCCTGTTCGCTTAAACAACCCTATAAATTCAACTGTGGAGGACGGTTCCGCATGCGTTACAAACAACGGAACTTTATATTTTAAATCAAAGCGCGGCGGCGGTATTAACGGCTCTATGCTTTATCGATCCTATCTTATTGACAGCGCCTATACACAAGTAGAAAATCTCGGCAGCATCATACACACAGTGAATAATGAAACAGAACCCTTTATGTCACGCGATGAGAGTTATTTGATATTTACATCTTCTTCCCGTACAGGCGGTCACGGTGGATATGATTTATGGATTTGCTTCAGGAAAACTAATAATACCTGGACTGAACCTGTAAATATGGGACCGAATATAAATACATCTCTTGATGAATACGGCCCGCGCGTAACATCGGACGGCAACTATTTATTTTTTACGAGGGACAATGGCAGTACTTCCATGGATATTTACTGGGTTTCCGCGGGCATTATTGATAGTCTGAGATCTACCGTAATTTCAGTCAATAATTTTAATGAGAAAATATGTGAATATAAATTATATCAAAATTATCCCAATCCGTTTAATCCGTCCACTGTTATTTCATATTTTTTACTAAACAATGGTCAGACAGTAATAAAATTATACGATATAAGCGGAAAAGAAATTGCAACTCTCATAAATGAAAATCAAAAACGCGGACAGTACAGCATAAGCATAAATATGAACAATCTGCATCTGTCATCGGGCGTTTATTTCTATACATTAACAGTCAGTGAACATAATTCTAATAATGTATTCAGAGAAACAAAAATTATGAACTATATAAAATGATATGAAACGCTTAGTAATATTATTATTGATTTTATACACTGCCGCCATTTCCCGGTCACAGACTGATTGTAATTGTGAACAGGCATTAAATCAGTTAATCCATAAGATTGAAACGGAATATCCGGGCTTTAATGATAAAACAAAAGATAAAATACTTTATAATAGTTTTAAAGAGAGACTCCTTAATAAATCCGGAAGTTTCGATGATTCGAATTGTATCGAGTTATTGAGAAGTTATAAAGATTTCTTCAGAGACGGACATATCAGCATTTATCGCTTTGAGAGTGAAAAAAACGGTATACAAAGAAACACCGGCAAGATTGATATCAGCCCCGCAGATTTTCAACAGCGAATACTCAACACAACCGACCCGCTGGAAGGAATCTGGAAAACCGGCGCCTATAAAGTCGGAATAGTAAAAGTTGCAAACGAATACAAAGGCTTTATAATAGATGCCGATACTGCGTACTGGAAAGTTAATGAAATAAAATTCAGGTTATTCGAAAAAGGGAAGGCATATTATTATTTGCGTGACCACTCTCTTTCCGAAGAAACCTGGGAACTGTCTGACGGATGGATATTATATTTTACGAACTCAAAATTTATAAGGGAAACGCCTGAGCCGAATCTGCCGGAAAGCGAAATCAAATCAAAGATTGAAGAAATCGAAGGCTGTTATTTTAAAAAGGTGACGGATAAAACTTCTTTGCTTTGTATTTCAAGTTTTGAGCGCAATTATGTAGAACGTATTCAGAAACTAATTGCAGATAATAAAGATGAAATAGAAAACTGCGAGAATTTAATTATTGATGTAAGAAATAATCTGGGCGGCGTTTATGATGGTTACGTCGGATTGCTTCCATATATTCTCACAGATAATATCAGAGGTATCGGAACGGAATTTCTGGCTACACAAACTTTAATCGACGGAATGGAAGGCTGGTATCACGACGAGGAAAGCAGGAGCAGAGTAAGAGAATTTTTAAATATTTTAAAAAAAAGAATGGGTGAATTCGTGAATCCCGATTCAAGCGTTTCCTATATTGATACAATCAAAATTGCAGAACGAAGCCCAAAGCAGGTCATTATTCTTGTTAACCGCAGAACAGCAAGTTCCGGAGAGGCTTTTGTACTCGATGCAAAGCAAAGCAAAAAAGTAAAAATATTCGGAACGCCGACTTATGGTGCGCTTGACTACGGTACGGCAAGTTTTTTTGAAATCGGATGCAGTAATTATAAACTGATGATGCCTGTTTGGAGATCCATGAGACTTCCCGAATACCCTATTGACAATATCGGAATTCAACCCGATATCTATCTGGATAAATCGGTTAAAGACTGGATTGGGTTTGCAGTCGGCTATCTGGAGAAACAAAAGTAATGTTCTGTAAAAGTAAAAACAACAGACTATGTTTAATTTTTCTTTCTTCTCAGAGCAGCGGTGTGCAGTTAAGATTTTATACATATCCAAATTGCTGGTTCACCGATTTTTTAACGGGCTTTGCTGAATGTGATTATTCAGTTTTAATTATTACGCGTATATTAATCGCAATCATTAATGATTAATTCATTATTGGCAATTAATATAAACTTAATAAAAATAAATCTTATGAAAACAATTTTAATTTCGATTCTATTAATGGTATTTTTTAAAACATGCTTTGCACAGCCTATTCCGCCTGATAGTTTGTATCTGGCGCAATCACGTCCGGGATATAGTCCTGTGATATTCCAGTTAACTATGGCAAGCGGACTTCGTCCCGTTGAAAGAATTACGGTAAGTTCAGACGGCAAAGAAATTTACTACACGCTGCTTAATAACTGGCCCGCATCAATTACAAGAATAAACTGCTATAAGTATGTCGGCAATTCATGGCAGGGTCCGACCGTTGCATTTGAAGGTTTCGGCTGTCCTGCTCTTTCTGTAAATGACAGTACGATGTATATGCAAAAGGATACGAACGGCGCCGGATGTACATACTACGCCGTGAGAACAGGAACGGGCTGGAGCACGCCCGTAAGATTGCTTAAGTCAAGTCTTCAGTCGCATTATTTTCAGGAAACACAGTTAAAGAATTATTATCTCGCGTCCAATCCCGGCGGCAACAGCGATATTTGCAAATTATCCATTCATAATTCGGATACTACTATTCAAAGCCTTGGAAAACCAATTAACACGTCAACCACCGAAAATGATTTTTTTATAGCGCGTGATGAATCTTATATTATTTTTTTCAGACTGGAACCTCCATACGATTTATTTATTAGTTATCACAAAACAAACGGCAAATGGACTAATCCGAAATCCCTCGGCCCGAATATTAATACGGGTATTTATGAATGCTGCCCGTTTGTTACAAACGACAATAAATATCTGTTTTTCACTCGCGGCGCAAGCGCAATGAACTCATACAGTACATACTGGGTTAAAATTGGCGAAAAAATCGACAGCCTCAGGCACACTAACTTTATTCCTTATATGAACACGCAAATTGCGAATCAGTCGGACTCTGTAGGTAAATTATTTAATTACACATTTCCCGACAGCACTTTTATTGACGATGACGGCAACAGTACGCTTAGATATTCCGCAACTTTAAGCAACGGAAGTCCCCTGCCCTCATGGCTGACATTTGACTCTCTGAACAGAAATTTTCGGGGAACTCCTGTGACGGCAGGTGCGCTGGGAATAAAAGTAGTTGCATCCGATACTGCAAACGCAACCGCTTCATGTATTTTTACTTTGCAGATTCAAAATTCGGTTTCTGTAAATCCGATTAACGAAAATATAACTCAGTATAAATTGTACCAGAACTACCCGAACCCGTTTAATCCTGGCACAACAGTAAGTTACTCACTTTTAAACAACAGTCACGTATCATTGAAAGTATATGATTTACTGGGAAGAGAAATTGCTGTACTCGTAAATTCATATCAGAAACAGGGTTTGTATGATATTAATGTGAACATGAATAATTATAATTTATCATCCGGAACATACATTTATATTCTGTCCGTAACGGATAATAACAAGAACAATGTTTACAGAGAAACAAAAATCATGAATTATATTAAGTAGTTTTCATTATTCGCGCAGCGGTCATACTGTGACCGCTGTGCGAACTTTGAATAGTAACGTTATAAGAAATGGATAATAATATTTAATAACATTAAGCAAATAAACAGCAATGAGAATTAGGAATTTAATTCTGCTCATTTTATTCCTGACAACGGCGGTTGTTTACGGACAAATTACAACCGCCGGGTTTCAGGAATTCGCAGCCAAACAAGACAGTTTGTTTGTTGTTGCATACAAACAAAAGGACGTCAACACATACAACAAATTACTTACGGAGTTTTTATCCGAATACGATAAACTCTCTGCAGACGATAAAAAGAATTTTTCGTTTTATCTTAATGGTGCATATTACAATCTCTGCTGCGCATATTCGCTGTTGGACAATAAAGAAATGGCGCTGACTTATCTTAAAAAATCGATTGACGCAGGCTATTTTGACTACTATCACATTCAAGAGGACAAAGATTTAGACAACATCCGAAAAGAAAATGAATTTCTTGACATAAACAATCAACTGAGGAACATCGGCGATTTTCTGTACATTTTGGAAAAAGCGGGTAAATACAATCCTGCAGATAACCGGCAATTACCGGAATTTACATATCAATCACGCGACAATCCAAACCTGACGGCTTTACGCATGGTATTTAATCTTGACAGCATAGCAGGCAAAGGTACGGATGTTTTAAAAATACTAAACCTTCTGCACTGGGTACACAATTTGATTCCGCATGACGGCAATCATAATAACCCCGTTGTAAAAAATGCGATGAGCATGATAGCCGAGTGTAAACGTGACAACAGAGGATTGAATTGCAGAGGACTTGCACTGGTTTTAAACGAGTGCTATTTGTCTTTAGGCATAAAATCAAGAATAGTTACATGCTTGCCCAAAGACAGTTTAAAAATTGACAGTGATTGCCATGTAATTAATTTGGTTTACTCCGATACACTGAAAAAATGGTTGTGGATAGACCCGACTTTCAATGCTTATGTAATGAACGAAAAAGGTGAATTGTTGAGCATTGAAGAAGTGCGAGATAGAATAATCAACGACAAACCCGTAATACTGAATCCCGATGCGAATTGGAATAATAAAACTCCGCAATCAAAAGAATACTATCTATTCAATTATATGGCAAAAAATCTTTACATTCTTGAATGTCCTGTAAACAGTGAATACGACATGGAAACAACGGAAAGCGGAAAATCATATAGTTACATTCAATTACTGCCGCTTGAATATTTCAAGCAATTACCTGACAAAACAGAAACGGTCGGGAAAAAAACGAATACAACCTGGATTGTTTATAAAACAAACAATCCTGATCTATTTTGGAAAAAACCTTAACCATTATATTAACACGTACCGCCAATAGCGGATTTAAAATTGGCGGTGGCGTGTTTGAGAATTAAATAAGTAAAATATTTAATAATAATGTAAATTTTCCCAAATTGCTCTTATAACATAAGTCAATTTAAATTCAATCAAACTTTATCATTATCCATTTATCTGAAAACAATATTATCGTCGTGAAAAAAATTATACTGCTTGCAGTATTCGCTTAATTCATAATTTTAATTTCCCTCTCCTGATCAAAAAGGGATAAATAGATTCTGGCATAGACAAAACGGGAAAATAATAGACAAATTCCAAATTCATGACCTACCCGGATATACCTGCTCAGTAGAACGGTAAAGGAAATGCCGTCGGGCAATTAACATTCTCATCATACCCTGTAAAAACAATTCCGATAAAAAATCACTGACAGCGGCACATTGTTCTTTACGGTGATATAATAAGAGTGGAGTTCTGGAAATGAGCAATCAGTCTTTGCCATACCGATAGCGTCTCACTTTTATAAGTCGAAGAATTTCCGCAGCAGTACGGTATCCGGAGGCGATAATTAGTTTTTGCCATACTGGCGAACCCGCGAAACGGCTCGCATTTATAAATCGAAGAACTACCGCGGCAAGACGGTATCCATAAGCGATAGTTTGTCTTTGTCATACCGGCGAACGCCGGTATCCATTAGCGATATATAATGAGAAATACTAGATTCCGGCTTGCACTAGGATGACAATCAAAAATTTAAATCACATGATAGTAACAGAAACGGGAGAGTTTTCACTCTCCCGTATTTTATTTTTCTTATTCCCTAATTTTCGCTTTTGTTTTGTCCCGCAACTACTTTCTATTGTAGCCGAATTAAAGTCACAATAACACAAGCGTTATTTTGCCGCTTTCTTTGCCGGCATCAAATTCACTCACGAAGTAAAAATCATACCTTAATATTCTCAATTTTAAATTTTTAATTGCAATTTTGATTTTTGCAATTTAAATTTTGATTTTTCAAACTGCTCCGCCTTTGCTCATTATCGTCTCTTTAATCTCATCTATGCAGTAAGATGTTTCCGCGATTATCTGATTTGTGGAATAACGCAAAATGCTCCAGCCTTTTTTGGTAAGAAAATTATCACGCTTGTAATCCTTCACAACCTTGTCAAATCGGGAATGGTATCGCTCTCCATCGCACTCTATATCCAGATTCCCCTTTTTGCAGAACGCCGCAAAATCAAGACAGTATTGGTTTTTCGGAGTACCAAAAAAATATTGCCGCTCAGCGCTTATTTCATGCACTTTGAACTCTTCCCATAATATATCCTCCAGCGGACTGCAATGGTATAAATCATTCAACTCCTTTGCAGCAAGAAGTTTATCCAGAGTTGTATTAAGAAATATAACCCTTCTCGCCCTCCTGCTGTAAACAGGCGATTCGAGTATATTCATATCCTTCATTCGTATTTTGTAATATCGCTTCCCTGTCCTTGCATTCTTCGGTTCGTCCGGGAAAAGTTCTTCCCGTTTCTTCGTTACAATGTTTTTTATAGTTCCATAGTGCTTAATTATCAAACTTTCCTTCCCGAAATTATGCGACTGATAGAATGCAAGATATTTTGCCTTAAATAAATCATCGATTTTCGTAGTAACCGGTATTCTGTACCAGCCCTGTGTTAGCAATATGGAAAGGTCAGTTCTGCTTTTCAGCCAGCAAACAATCGTATCTGCGGATGAATATTTTGTCGATTTGCCTTGTGTCATATTTTAATTTATTTATTAACAGTTTTGAATGATATACATTATTTTATCCCTAATTTATTTCCGGCGGTAAACTATACTTGCTAAAATCGGAATTTTGTTAATTCGAAATTTAAAAACCGGAATTCAACCGGGCACTGTTTTTATATCCGTTCGTTTCGGTATACTGCTAATGAATTTGTATCGCCGTCATCATTCATGAATAATCAAATATAAAATATTGTGACAATAACACATTCAATATTCAAAAATATATTTTGCATTCATCATTTCTTCTAATATAACCCGGCGCATAGAAATATTTTTATTTTAACTTTATCAAAACGCTTGAATGTTTTTATTACTCTGTTTAAATTGCAATATTATGAGAATTAATTTGAATCAATATTCTGTTTTCTCAATCTACTTTGTATACAACAAATCAAATTGTTCGTCAAACAATATTTTCCCAAAACTAAATTAGATTTAAGATGAAAGATTTACAACGTTCTCTTTTGATGAGTGCTTTCGCACTTATGATTGCAATGTTATTTTTAACCGCTGAAACATCGGCTCAAACGCCCCAATATTACAACTATCAGAATGTCGGAGCGGCTAATAACAATTTTCCGTTCGGTATGTCATCGGGTAAAGCAGCGAACTGGCTCTTCCTTCCGGGAGAGTTTGCTCAGCCGTCACCCTGTCCGGCGGGAAATAAAATTACAAAAATATATTTCTGGATGTCAACAGGAGGTGCACCAACATACTCAAACCTTATTGTATTAATGGCAAAAGATACTGTTACATCAATTCCTGCGGGAACATTCTACTCAGGACCTATGGATACGGTTTATTTCAAAGCAACAGCATCATTAACAGGTACAACCGGTTCATGGGCGAGTATAACTCTCGACAAACCTTACTCGTATGACCCTTCAAAATCACTTATAGTTTTTGTCGGTCAATGCGGAATGAGCGGTTCCGGCTGGACTATTAAACAAAATGTTTTAACAGGCAACAGAAGAACATGGTCAGTAGGTGCATGTCCGTTTTCACCTTACAGCGGCGGCGACGCTAGTATGCCCGACTTTGGCGTTGACGTAACACCTGAAACTGTGATTCCGACAGGAACATGGACAGAACAAGTATCAGGATTAACCACGTCCCTTAATTCAGTATCCGCAGTAGACGATAATATCGCTTGGGCATGCGGAAATTCAGGCAAAGTTGTGAGAACAACAAACAAAGGTCAAACGTGGACAAACGTCAGCGGAACAATTTCTGCAACCTATAGTCTGTATTGCGTCTATGCTTATGATGCTAACAATGCAATAGTAACCGGTGTAGCCAGCCCGAATACATCTATATTCCAGACAACAAACGGCGGAGCAACATGGACAACGGCGAATACACACACGGGATTCGGAGACGATATATATATGTCGGATGCCAACAATGCATACTTCATCGGCGACCCGTCAGGCGGTAACTGGGATTTACTTAAAAGCACAAACGGCGGTTTGAACTGGGGAACATGGTCGACACTCCCTACTACAAATACTTCAGGTACATACAATAACGCCGCGTGGTTCCAGGGCACACAGGTTTGGTTCCCGAATGTCGGATTAAGCCAGATGATGTACTCTTCAAATATGGGCGCAAACTGGACTGCTCAAACTATTCCTTTATCTGAAATAACCGCAACCTGCTTTGTAAGTCCGACAAGAGGATTGGCAGGCGGTTCATCTACTTCCATCGGCTTGCTGAGCACAACGGATGCAGGTACAACATGGTCATCAATCACTGCTCCATTACCGACAACATCTATAATGGGTATCGCCGGAGCAAGTACTTCTTGGTGGATTGCAATGCAGGATACAATGATTCATTATTCTTCAAATGACGGAGCAAGTTGGACGACTCAATATGCGGTGCCGGCGGGAAGTTTCTACCATTTGACAAAATCACGTTCAGGCGCAACTCTCTGGGGTGTTAGAAGCAATGGCGGAATCTCAAGATTTGGTACTGCGATTACTGCAATTACCCCTGTTGCAAACGGTCTGCCCGTGAATTATTCACTTTCACAAAATTACCCGAATCCGTTTAACCCTGTAACAAAAATCAATTATGCATTGCCGAAGAGCGGATTTGTTACACTTAAAATTTACGATATTCTCGGAAGACAGATTGTAACTCTTATAAACGAAACAAAGAATGCGGGAGATTATTCCGTGGACTTCAACGCAAGCAGTCTTAACAGCGGAGTTTACTTCTATAGACTTGAAGCAAACGGATTTTCCGATACCAAAAAAATGTTGCTGATAAAATGATGAAATCATTTTATCAAAACCCGCCAATCTTTTTGGAGGGTTGCTGATAAAATGATGAAATCATTTTATCAAAACCCGCCAATCTTTTTGGAGGGTTGCTGATAAAATGATGAAATCATTTTATCAAAACCCGCCTGTCTTTTTGGAGGGTTGCTGATAAAATAACATTTCATATTTTTCGGCTGCTTAAGCAGTATAAACTGCGGCACAAAATATATTATTCAACGAACCGCTCCTGACTTTTCAGGAGCGGTTTTTGATATCCGATTGTTTTGTTTCAATAATATGTATAAAAAAACCGGATTGTTTTAACCCGGGTTTTTTATATCTAAACTAATATTCTTAATTCTTATTTCATAACTGTCATTTTCTTCGTCGCTGTAAAATCATTTACGACAATCCTATAGAAATATATGCCGCTGCTTAATCCGCCGCCGTCAAATCTTATATAGTTTGAATGACGAAGTTTCTTCGGCACTTATCAGAGATATACCAGTATAAATGCTTTCATAAGCAATTGAGTGGTTAAAAATTTCCTGCACAAACAAAGGTGCAGCAAGTAAAGTAGCGGCGGCATTCGGATGTCTGTCTGAAGAACTCTGAGCGTATTGCGGAAGCATGAACCGCTTGTATCTGTCAATTTGCTGAAAAAATCGAAAACATAAACATTTTACGGAAAACTGCCGAACACAGGGTCAAGCCCCGCCGCTAACGTATCTTTCGCCCGCTTGCAAAATTGTTTCGACCATCTTGCCGCATTCGTATTCGTCGCGCCGGCAGCAAGAGGTGCATTTGTCCAGACAACAAAAAAATTCTGAGGTCTTGCTTTCATTACATTTATAAAATGCCTCCAGTGCCGCTTGTAATTGTAAATGGTCTTCAGTGTCGGCTGCAATGTATCCGAAGGGTTTCCTGTAGCGGTTAATTCTGATGAAGGAAAACACGATTTTATAATAATAATTTTATTACTCTGAATTATCGGCCGTATATCAGCCGGAAGAGTATTATTATTTTCATATATTCTGTGCCACCTTTCCCATCCATTGTCCCACTGTGTTTCAGGCCGCCCGCTCTCCGATAAAGTAACCGCATATTGTCCTGTATAACCGTGCGAATTGTTGTAAATAGTTATCTGCTGGGGCACACACGTTGAACTTCCGTTTGGTCCCCAAATGAAGCCCTCCCGTAGAATAATGAAGAAATACTCCGCCCCAGAAAAGGACAGTCTGGGATTGCACACTCGTAAAAGACAACAATACGAAAACGAATTAACATTTCAATATTTTCATAAAAATATGTTTTAATATTCAAAATATTATTTTATTAAATCATATTCTCTTTTGAAAATATTTGCCTGTTATCTATTTATGAAATTCAATTCAATTTCAGAAATCTAACTTATAAGTTTATTTTATAAGCACCATTCTCTTCGTCTGCGTAAACTTTTCCGTCTCTATCCTGTAGAAATATATTCCGCTCGCAAGTTTACTGCCGTTATATTTTGTCTGGTATGTGCCTGCATTGAGATGCTTGTTATCTACGGGTTTATCGATTAATTGTCCGAGCACATTATATATTTTTATGGTTACAAAAGATTTCTCCGGCAGTGCAAATCTTATTTTCGTTTCCGGATTGAAAGGATTGGGATAGTTCTGCATCAGAGAAAAACTCAAAGGTACTTCTTCAGATATTTGATTTATCCCTACTGTGAAATTACTTTCATAAAATGCCTGAACTATATCTGACAATTCTTTTAATCTTGTTACTGAGTTAAGATTCGAAGTTCCTCTTGCTGCAAACTGAGCAAGCCATATCACAGCCGTATCACCGCTGTTTATTGTATAATTATCCGCTCCCATTCCCTGTACAAATCTTTTATCCCTGAGACTTTCATTTGAGGCTAATGTTCCTACGGAATCATTTCCGTAATTAACTATATAACTTTGCTGAGGAGTCCATCCCTGATTTGTTTCCGGGTCTCCATAGAATATTTTCTTCGATCTTTTAAAACTCCCCCATCCTGTCGGCTGGGTCGGATCAAGCCAGTTCGCACCATCGCTTTTGTATCCTTTCATGATAGTATATGCTTCATTAGGTGAACCCGGGTCGCATTCATTCGGAGGGTCACTGTTGCAGTTTAAGTATCTTGTAAAGGAGGACATATTATAAGTAATGTTAGGCGTAACATTTTTATTCACAGGACCTTTTAATACATCATATCCGACTGCAGGAGGAGCCGCTCCGTAAACAGGGTCATTGTTGGTTCTGTTGTATGCGTATCCCATATTTCTAATTGTATCACATCCGATATAATCATCATCTGGGCTGCCGACATCAGGATCGGAAATTATTGCGAACCTTGTTCCTGTCCAATTGCTTGCCCCTTTATTCAGTATTTCAAATTTTGTGAATATTACATTGTTGAAACTTGGATACGTATATTCCCATCTTGTCATATGAAGTTCAATCCCCATTATGGGAGAAGTAATTCCGCCGCCAAATCCTTCCGATGCGTTATGCGAACACGGGTTTAGGTCGGTAAGACAAACAAAAAAAGTCTGTGCCGCGTTTTTAACACCCGGTGTGTCTATAAGCGGTTCGTATATTCCGTTATTGTTTACATCGACATATGGCGCGCCGTAAGGCACCATACTTCCCCAGTTCAGCCAATCCGGTGACGACGGACCGTCTGAACGCGAGACCTTGTATAATCTGAATATACTGCTGTCAAACAACTGTCCGTTTCTTATCGCTCCCGGGAAATATTCACCGTTATATATGCACATAGTTTGAGCAAGTTGTCCGTTAATCATGCACGAAGCGGAAAGTCCCGTTGAAAATATCAGTGTCTTCCCCGTTCCCCTTGGCCATTCAAAACCGGGAGTCATATTGGAAGAAATCATAGAGCGGTCAAAAGCGCCTCTGTACGAACCGAATGTACAAATATTATTCGCGTTGATTTTTGAGACGAATAGCGAAGTATCTATTTCTCTGAGTAAAAACGTCCCGTTGGAACCCACTGCCGCATATTTGTCATTATTATAAACCGTTCCGCTGTTTAAATCCGCCGATGTAGGTATCTGCATTCGTACCCAGTTGTATTCCATACTGCAATATGACTTGTTGTATAGTAATGTTCCTTGGGAACCAAAAACATAACTCGGATAAGCGAATGATTTGAGATTTATTGAGACCCCGGATGTCAAGTTTGTCCAGTTATTGCCGCCGTTAGTTGATAAATATATTATTCCGTTATCAGCGAACACAAGCATCCTGTCGTCAATACTATTTATCGTATTCAGATTCACTGCGCCGGGGAAAAATATTGGACTCCAGTTGAGACCCTGATTAAAAGACTTAATTATTTTTCCGTTTGTTCCGCAGGCGTAAATGTACCCGTCGTCATATAATGACTTTAAATCCGCAGTTACGCCGGACGTCACTTGTACGAAAGGAGAATAAGAACTGCCTGTCCAGTTTGAGACGAGAATTGTTCCGTTGTTGCCGGCCGCAATGAGATTATCCGCGTGACTTATGATGCAGTTTAGTCTTGTTGTTGTTGATGTACTCATCTGTACCCAACTTGTTCCGGTATTTGTTGATATAAATATTTTACCGCTGTCACCGCAGCATACAACCGAATAGTAATTTGGATTGGCACAACACATAGAATACAAATTAATCCCTGCTGACAGGCTTTTCGATGTCCACGTATTTCCTATATCGGTTGATAAAAGAATAGTGCCGTTTGCGCCGCATGTCATAAGCGGATAGGTAAAATCTGGAGTGTACGCCGAAATAATATCAGAAAGATCATACGCGGTCCCTGTTTGCTTTTGTGTCCACCTGTATCCGTATTGCGCACTTAAACACGATACGAATAAGACCTGCAGCACTATTGCAATAAAATATTTTTTCATCTGTAAATTTTAATTATTTAATAACAACTCAATAATACGGGCATATTTATTTTATAAGCACCATTCTCTTCGTCTGCGTATACTTTTCCGTCTCTATCCTGTAGAAATATATTCCGCTCGCAAACCTGCTTCCGTTAAACGTCGCCTGATGCACTCCGGCATCCAGTTGTCTGTTATCAATTACTTTTTCTACCAACTGCCCGAGTACGTTATAAACTTTCAGAACTACAAACGATTTTTCAGGCAAAGCAAATCTTATTTTCGTTTCCGGATTGAAAGGATTGGGATAGTTCTGCATCAAATCATATTTCTCGGGTATCTCACTCGTTATTTCAATTACCGGAACCGTCGGCGCATATGTGGTAAATTCATACATCACACCCGGCAGCGTAACCGTGTATGGATAAATTATAAGCGAATCCCCTTCTGTGAAATTAGCGCCCGCACTTATAAGTCTCGGAGCCCATATATACATAACATCGATAGTGTTTGATATAAATAGGTTCTTAGTTTTATAAGACGTAATTGATGTATCGTAACTTGAATTAAAAACATATAATAATAACTGCCTGCCCAGTGAATCTGCGCCGGGCGTCCAATGTCCAGTAGCAGGCAATACATCATTCGATTCCACAAATGCGCAATTCAATTGCCTCTGTACCGTACTGTCTGTCATAAATACTTTGAAGGGCACTTCAGTCATACTCTGATATACAAAATTCGTATTGCTTGTTTTCAAATACCTGAATGCATATTGTTTGTTCATATTTGAAAACACTATTTTAACCTTCCTCAATTGATCTGCTCTAAGTTGCGAATTTAAATTATTAAATGTTCCGGTTGAGGGATACGAAATCGACATTGATTGTGACTGATATAGGTTGTATGTCATGTATTTGCTTCCGGTCACATATTGATTCGACGGCAGATACTCCCAGCCTGCTTTCCTTGTTTGAAGCGAATCCGCCGATGCAGTCGGATCTCGTATAACCCCTTTGTTGTAACTTTTTATTTTGTCCGTCTTGAAAAGTATTCCGTCAAAAATCCTAGACGAATCATGCGAACTTCCATAGTACGATGGTGTTACTTTAAGACCATCCCTTAATGAAAAGAAGGAAACTCCGTTATTTGTTGATTTTAAAACACTGTAAGAAGTATCCGGAGGATAAAAAAGAACGCGGTATTTCGCACTCTGAATATATTCCTGACCCACAACTACCGGCTTTACTCCCAAATCCCTGTGATTGGTATTAATTGTATCTCCGTTATGAAGATTAAATGTAGTATTGGCTGATGGCGGTTGCGGAGTTATACCGTACACCGCTGCTCCTAATGGATTTCGTATCACTTTATACTCGCGTTCTGCATTAGGCGCATCGCTTACTGCATATGCACATATAATGAACTTATACGTCTGCCCGTACTGTATCGCCGAATTCCCTCCGTAATTCTGCGGGAACTGAGTCTGATTTATCTTTATCAACCTGCTTAATCCGGACTCAGGAAAACCGGCGGGCATTCCGAGACCGTAAGGCGGAACAATTGGAAGCGGTGAATACAATTCATTCCCGTTTATAAACACTCCCGTCGGCAATGTGTCGATTACAACTCCAATCGTATCCCGTCTGTCAAATATCTTCAGAAGTTTAATGTAATTTGAGTTTATTGTTACAGGTCTGCCGAAATCGGGATAATTATTGCTCGCTAAATTCTTATCTACTTCATAAACCTCATAACCTTGAAAACGATAAGTGTTGTTATCGGCAGGAGTATGAAATATTGTATCGGTATAACGATAATATTCGGCTGTATCACTCCAGTATAGATTCAATCCGCATGTTGATGACGTAAAAGGTGTAATACTCTTTGTAACAACCGGAATAGGCAATGAGGATGCATCAATTTTGAAATTCATATCAAAAATAATTTGAGCCGTTCTGCTGATCTTTTTTAATTTTGTTACGGCATTTTTATTATTTACACCTCTTGCTATCATTTGCCCGAGAACAATTCGTACTGTATCATTTGCATTTACGCTGAAATTCGGTCCGCCTGTATTCATTAATAATCTTCTGTCTCCCGGCGGGCTTGGATATGTGGTTATGGTATCTCCTCCCGCGCAATTCTTGATTCGTGTCATATTTACATTGCCGTTATACCCAAACTCAGACCAGCCTTCCCCTGTTTCAGGATTCCCGGCATATAATTTTTTCGCCCTTTGTTTTGTTGAGGGATGTATCCATGATGAACCGTCTTTTTTAATTCCCGATAAATATCTGTATGCTTCAATCGGCAATGTAGGATCCTGCTCGCATGTAAGATCACCTGAACTGCTTCCTGTAAAATACACAAATGATGTCATTCCCAATTGCCTGTAACCTCTTTTCACAAATCTGTTATCTGAACCGGGAGGATTATAATATACAACAGAATCGTTGGGATTTCCCGTATAATAAATCGGACTTATTAAATAATCAAACCCGACTGCAGGAGGATTCAGACCGTATGACGGAGAATTCCCGTTTCCGTCCATATTATCCGAATTGTAACAGTACCCTAAATTTAACGCTGTATCACATCCGATATAATCATCATTGGCATTTCCAAGGTCGGGATCTGTTACAAGACCGAATACTGCATTATTCCAAACTTTTGTACTCTTATTTATAATTTCATACTTGAGAAATTGAACATCGCTCAGCGACCTGGAAAATAAACTGTCTCCCTTATAACCCCATGCCGTCAAATGAACTTCCGAAAAAATCGGAGCCGTTCCCCCCGAAAACCCCTCGCTTTGATTATGCGTTTCCGGAAAACCATCCGTCATACATATATAGATGGTTTGCGTGGCATTTGCTATTCCCGGACGGTCTATGCCGGGATCGAATTGTCCGTTATTATTCCTGTCAACATATGGCGCGCCGTAGGGCACCATATTGCCCCAGTTTAAATAATCGGAAGAAGTAGAATCTGTACTCGTTACTTTATACAATTTAAAATTTGCATTCGTCACGGGAATCGGAACACTCCCGGTTATATTAATATATCCCGGCTCGTATTCTCCTTTATAGGAACAGGAAGCAAGTTTTAATGACCCGTCAATATAAGTGCCTATAGACAAGCCTGCCGTGAATACAGCAAAACTATTCGAACCTTTCATCCACATAAACCCGGGTGTATTGGTTGTTCTTATATCCTGATCGAATATACCTGTATTCTGAATCCATGTATCGATATTGTTCGGATCAAATCTGATTTGCTCCTGTATAACCTGCGGAAATATTCCGTAATATGAAGTCGTCATAAAATTCACAGTGGGTTTTGAAACAGCATCGCCCAATGTCAGCAAAATAATTATTGCCGCCGAAATGAAAAATTTTTTTTTCATAATATTAAGTATAATTTTAATATTTCTTTCATATTTATTTTATAAGCACCATTCTCTTCGTCTGCGTATACTTTTCCGTCTCTATCCTGTAGAAATATATTCCGCTCGCAAACCTGCTTCCGTTAAACGTCGCCTGATGCACTCCGGCATCCAGTTGTCTGTTATCAATTACTTTTTCTACCAACTGCCCGAGTACGTTATAAACTTTCAGAACTACAAACGATTTTTCAGGCAAAGCAAATCTTATTTTCGTTTCAGGATTGAAAGGATTTGGAAAATTCTGCATTAAATCGTACTTCTCGGGTATCTCACTCGTTATCTCAATAACGGGAACTGTTGGCGCTAAGGTTGAAAATTCATACATGGCACCCGGTCTTGTAACAGTATACGGATAAATTATAAGCGAATCCCCTTCTGTGAAATTAGCGCCCGCACTTATAAGTCTCGGCGCCCATATATACATAACATCGAATTGGTTGTTTAGGTACAAGTTTTTTGTTTTATATGTTGTAATTGTCGTATCATAACTCGAATTAAAGACATAAAGCAATAATTTTCTCCCCAGCGAATCCGCACCCGGAGACCACTGTCCCGTTGCGGGTTGAACGTCATTTGATTCAACAAAAGCGCAATTCAACTGTCGTGGCGCTGTGCTGTCAGCCGTATAAACTTTGAAAGGAACCTGAGTCATGCCTTGATAAATGTAGTAATAATCGTTTATTGCCGAAGTGTCCCTGTACCTGTATGCATACTGCTTATTAAGATTGGAGAAGACTATCTTAATTTTTCTTAACTGATACGGCTTTAACTGTGAGGGTATGTTATTAAATGTACCCTGTGTAGGATATGTTATTGACATCTGCTTTGACTGATAAGGCATAATGTTAGTGAAATATTTACTGCCGGTTATGTACTGATTCGAAGGCAGATAATCCCAGCCGTATTTTCGTGATTGAATTGAGTCAATTGAACCTATCGGATCTTTTATAACACCAATATTATACGAATTTATTTTTTCCGTTTTGAAAAGAATCCCGTCATAAATTCTTGATGAATCATGCGGGTCTCCGAACATCTCGTGAGTAGTTTTAAGTCCTTCTTTCAGCGTGAAATATGTAACACCGTTATTCGTCGACTTTAGTATGCTGTATAGAGTATCGGCAGAATAAAACAAAACGCGGTATTTTGCACTTTGAACATATTCCTGGCCAACCACAACCGGCTTTAAACCTAAATCACGATGATTCGTTGTTAAAGTGTCCCCGTTATGGAGGGTATACGTAATATTTACAGGCGGCGGCTGAGGCGTAATTGTAAAAACAACCGATGCCAAAGGATTTCTTAATACTCTATACCCGTGTGGTATATTCAGACCTTCATTTACTGCGTATGCGCAAACGATAAACTTATACGTCTGCCCGTATTGAATTGCCGAATTTCCCCCGTAATTCTGTGGAAATTTAGTTTGATTTATTTGGAGTAACCTGCTAAGACCCGAATTTGGAAATCCCTCGGGCGTTCCTAATTTATATGGAGGAACAATCGGAAGCCAGGAATCCATATCAGAATTGTTTACTGTCGGTAAATAATCATAAACAAAATCAATAGAATCCAGTTTGTCAAAGATTTCAAGTAATTTAATTTTACTGGAATCTATAGTTGCAGGAATGCCGAAATCAGGTAAATTATTGTTTGATAAATTTTTATCTACTTCATATACTTCATAACCTTGAAAACGGTATTTGTTATAATTTGGAACAGGATGTACTGAGGAGTCATTATATAAATAATACTCGGCTGTATCATTCCAGTAAATATTCAAACCGCATTGTGTCGATGTTAAGCGGGTAATGCTTTTTGTCACTTCCGGAAAAGGCAATTGAGTACTGATTGCACCGAAATTCCAATTAAAATAACTCTGCACGGATTTGCCGAGATTTTTTAATCTGGTTACTACGTTTTTATAATTAACGCCCCTTGCTATCATCTGCCCCAATACTATCTGCACGGTATCATTGGCATTAACAGTGTAATTCAGCCCTCCTGTATTCATTAATAATCTCCTGTCTCCTGGAGGACTTGAATAAGTCGTAGTAGAATCGGTGCCTGCACAGTTTCTGATTTGAGCCATATTCACATTTTGGTTTATACCAAACTCGGTCCAGCCGCTCTCTGTTTCGGGATTCCCGGGATATACTTTTTTTGTTCTTTGTTTTGTCAAAGGATGAAACCAGGGCGCACCGTCTTTTTTAATACCGGATAGAAATCTATACGCTTCAATGGGAAGAGTTGGGTCTGTTTCACATGCTGTACTGCCTGAACCGCTTGGAGAAAAATATACGAACGATGTCATTCCAAACTGCTTGTAGCCTGTTTTTTCAATCCTATTTGTTGAACCCGGCGGATTATAGTACACAACCACATCATTCGGATTTCCTGTGTAATACAGGGGACTTAATAAATATTCAAAACCAACTGCAGGAGGATTCGTGCCGTAAGTCGGCGGACTCCCGTTTCCGTCCATATTGTCACCGTTATAACAATATCCGAGATTCAACAAAGTATCGCACCCAATATAATCATCGGATGGTGATCCAAGGTCCGGATCCGCAGCCAATCCCATAACGGTATTGTTCCATGCCTTTGTACTCTTGTTAATAATTTCGTATCTTAAATATTGAACATCGTTCTGCCCGTCAATGTTATAACCCCACGCAGTCAAATGAATTTCGGAAAATATAGGCGCCGTGCCGCCGGAAAATCCTTCTGACTGTGTGTGATTCTCGGGAAATCCGTCTGTCATGCAAATGAAAACAGTCTGTGGTGCATCTTTTATCCCGGGTATATCTATTCCCGGATCGAATTGTCCGTTATGATTTTTATCAACATACGGTGCTCCGTAAGGCGCCATATTACCCCAGTTTAAATAATCATATGAGGTTGAATCATCGGATGAGATTTTATATAATTTAAAATTTGAATTCGTTACAGGTACCGGAACTCCGCCTGTTGTACTGACATATCCGGGCGCATACTCGCCATGGTATGAAGCCGCTGCCAGTTTTAATTGTCCGTCAATATAAGTTCCTATCGTTAATCCGGCAGTGAATATTGCAAATCTGTTTGAACCTTTCGGCCACATAAACCCCGGTGTATTATTAGTTCGAATATCTTGATCGAATATTCCTGTATTTTGAATCCATGTGCTTATATTATTCGGATCGAATTTTACTTGCGTTTGAATAATATTAGGAGTGTAGCCGGAATTAGGATTCGTTAAAAATTCCAGTCGTGGTTTTGAATATATACTTCCTGAAATAAGTAATACGAAAAATACTGTAGATAGAAATGCCCTGTTGTTCATATTTTTTTAAATGATTTATTACTACTCATATTTTTAATTTTGATAAATGTCCTTATTTCAAAAGAATCATTTTCTTTACGCTGCCGGTTTCATAAGCATTGCCGGCAAGCACAACTGAATTATTCCTGTCAACCGCAACTTTTATTGCTCTGTCATCATTGTTAGCCGATCCGTTGTACCTTCTGGACCAAATAGTGTCACCCTGCTGATTGTACTTTATGAGAAGAAAATCATAAGATGAAGTCAGTCCTTTCGAAAATCCCGCAATATAAATGCCGCCTGAACTGTCCATCGCTATTGAGACAGGGATATCATATCCGTTTATCATGGCCCTGTATGTCTTTGACCATAGTACCGTTCCTGCTGAGTTATATTTATCCAGAATAATATAAGCCGAGACTTCATCCGAACAGTACCCTGCTGCATAAATATTATCATTATTGTCGGCAATTACTGCAGTATAATAATCATACGCACCCATCGTACCGTTGTAAGAACGGACATTATTCAAAACGACCTGTGAATTGCATATTGCGGAAAACGCAGAAATAAATAAAATGGCAAAAAGTGTTGTTGTGTGCTTCATGATGATTTTATATTGATATTATTATTGTAATTCCATCTTCCTTGTTTCCGTATATTCGCCCGCTGTCATTCTGCAAAAATAAACTCCGCTGTATTCTATAATGCAAATATGTCGGAATATGAAACTCAAAGTGAACGTATAGACCCTCCTAACGGTGTATTTGTAGGCAGCCATTGCGCATATAAACCCGAGGCGGAAAGAAGGAAATATAGTAAAATCAATTTTTTCATAATGCAAATATTTATTTGCTAAACAATATTGACTTTTGAAAAGAGGTATCCTTATACTAACCTTAATTTTCAATATTTTAACAAAAGAATCAATACATAAATCGATTATTTTTTTCGATATTTAATTATTTCCGAAGGCAAATAAGAAACATTATTAGTGTTGTGCGGAAGAGATTAATAATAATCTGTTACAGATTCTTTTTATGAACCGTTGCTTGCTGAAGAAAATCTTATTAGACGTAAACTAAAAAAGGGTTGCCGTTGCTGACAACCCTTAAATACAAATCGACAAAATCTATTATTAGCTAATTACCTATTAGTCTTAGAGTTTTGTAACATTTGTTGCCTGAGGTCCTTTTGGTCCGTCTTCTATTTCGAATTCGACTGTGTCGCCTTCGTTTAATGATTTATAACCATCACCGAGTATTGCATTAAAATGTACGAATACATCTTTTTTACCTTCTACAGTGATAAATCCAAAACCCTTTGAAGAGTTGAACCATTTTACAGTACCTTTTTCCATTGTGTTTCCTTTCAAGAAAATATTATTTTTTAACTTCCGGTTAATCCGGATAAATTATTGATATAAATGCGCTAATTGAAATTGTGCTCTCCCAAAATCCTTAAGACAAACTATGAATAGTGTGAACCGCAGAACCAAGAAGTGTAACTTCCATGGGGAAAAGAACCTATAACAAATAACTAAATTTATATACTTGTTACAATATGAGTTTATTATAAGCAAATAGCAAGTTAATTTGCTGATAACAAAATTAAAAAATAGATTTATCCGCAAAAATACCCCTATTTATGTGCAATTTTAGGCTTTTTTGTATGAATTATAAAAATAAATTAATTTTGCATTGATTACATCCTATTTTATTAATTCTATCTTTTCTTAGCCCCGCATAAAATCGGCAGACTAAGATAAAATGAATGCATCATTTACTATACGGACATTTGTCCTATGGTCTTTTTTAATGTTTTTTTGGATGTAAATCGTTATACAATTTAATATATTCTTTTACAACTTTCAAACTCCGACCGGTAATTCCTCGTATCGCTTCTGA
>JAQTLX010000005.1:0-157281 GCA_028714695.1 Ignavibacteria bacterium
AACACCCGCGAACTCCAATCTTTCCGTTCTTTCCCGCGGGCTATAAAATTTTTGTTTCGTGAAATTCGTGATAATCCGTGGCGGGGCTCTTATTTTTAATTCTTGCAAATCCGCGGCAGAAAGTTTTTGATATAAACACCCGCGAACTCCAATCTTTCCGTTCTTTCACGCGGGCTATAATATTATTGTTTCGTGAAATTCGTGATAATCCGTGGCGGAGGCTCTTATTTTTAATTCTTGCAAATCCGCGGCAGAAAGTTTTTGATATAAACACCCGCGAACTCCAATCTTTCCGTTCTTTCCCGCGGGCTATAATATTTTTGTTTCGTGAAATTCGTGATAATCCGTGGCGGAGGTTCTTATTTTTAATTCTTGCCAATCCGCGGCAGAAAGTTTTTGCTATAAACACCCGCGAACTCCAATCTTTCCGTTCTTTCACGCGGGCTATAATATTATTGTTTCGTGAAATTCGTGATAATCCGTGGCGGAGGTTCTTATTTTTAATTCTTGCAAATCCGCGGCAGAAAGTTTTTGATATAAACACCCGCGAACTTCAATCTTTCCGTTCTTTCACGCGGGCTATAATATTATTGTTTCGTGAAATTCGTGATAATCCGTGGCGGAGGTTCTTATTTTTAATTCTTGCAAATCCGCGGCGGAAAGTTTTGCCGATAATTCTCAAAAATAATTTCTTTGTGTTTTTTGTATAATTTGAATAAATTGATTGTTCCCGATAGAATTTCAAAATTAATTTTAATTATACAAAAATGGCAGAAAAGAAAGAATTTCTAAAAGAAACGATTGAACACATCGACATCAAAAAACACAATGTGATACCGCTGGTCGAATCCTATAAAAACATGGCATTTCAGGCAAGGAACCTGTACCGCGCGTCGAAATATTACGACATGATGCTTGCAGACGAAAAGTGCTCTGTTTTTCTTTGCCTTGCAGGCTCTTTGTTTTCAGCAGGACTGAAAAATGTTGTCGTCGATATGGTGAGAAACAATATGGTAGACGCAATCATCTCAACTGGCGCAATAATGGTTGACCAGGATTTCTTCGAAGGGCTCGGCTTCAAACATTATATGGGAACACAGTTTGTCGATGACAATGAACTCCGCGATTTAATGATTGACAGAATTTACGATACTTACATTGACGAAGAAGAACTCCGCGAATGCGACTTTACAATCGGCAAAATCTGCGACAAACTTGAACACAGACCGTATTCGTCGCGCGAATTCATAAGGCATATGGGCGAATATCTTTCAAAGTACGGAAAGAACAAAGACTCTGTTGTGCTTGCCGCATACGAAAACAACGTTCCGATTTTCGTACCTGCATTCTCCGACTGCTCTGCCGGATTCGGATTCGTACATCATCAGTGGCACAATCCCGATTCACACGTATCGATTGACTCTGCAAAAGATTTTCTCGAACTTACAAAAATAAAACTCGAAGCATTCGAAACCGGAATATACATGGTAGGCGGCGGCGTACCCAAGAACTTCACTCAGGATGTTGTTGTAGCGGCTGAAGTGCTCGAACAGGAAGTGCCGATGCACAAATACGCGATTCAGATAACTGTCGCGGACGAACGCGACGGCGCGCTTTCAGGCTCCACGCTTAAGGAAGCAAGTTCATGGGGAAAAGTAGATACAACATACGAACAGATGGTCTATGCCGAAGCAACACTTGCAATGCCCCTCGTTTCGGGATATGCATACCACAAAGGAAACTGGAAGAACAGAAAGAAAAGAGAATTCTCAAAAATGTTCGATTTCTCAAAAGTAAACTTCTAAACATTTTAATTTGATTTTATTCAGTAAGGCTGTGATTTTTTCACAGCCTTTTTTATTTGAGATTAATTCGACCCCCCTCGTTCCCAAAGTCCTCTTTGGGAACGCGAGTTAAACACGAAAAGATTTTATCAGATTATAAACTCATGGTTTTTAAAGCCGTGAAATCATTTTTTCTTTTTTTCCGCGGGATATAGAACACTCTTATCCGTGATTATCTGTGTTCATCCGTGTGCATAAAGTTTTTCCGTGTGCAAAGTCTTAGCTCTTTTACCTGGAATTTCTTTGCGCTCTTTGCGCACTTTGCGGTAATATCTTTTAATATAATGCCAGTCCCAATAAATATATGTTTTTAAAACCGATTTAACGGTTTATTTTTGTACATACTTTTTTATGAAAAAAATAAAATATAATACCGAGATACTCGCGCATGAGAAATTTGACGCCACGTACGTCCTCTTTCCCTTCAGCACTGAAAAAATTTTCGGTACAAAGGGACGGGTGAAAGTAAAAGTCAAGTTTGACGGAATCCCATACAGAGGCTCGCTTGCGCCGATGGGGCTTACCTGTCACGTACTCATACTCGTAAAAGAAATAAGATTAAAAACGGGAAAATCTGCAGGCGACATAATTGAAGTTATTATCGAACGGGACACCGAAGAAAGAACCGTTGAAATTCCAAAAGACTTTGAAAAAGAATTAAAGAGAACCGGATTGAAAAAATTTTTCGAAAGCCTTTCATACACGCACAGGAAGGAATACGTTAAATCAGTCATCGACGCGAAGAAACCCGAAACAAGAACAAAACGCATACAGAAATCAATTGAGATGATAATCGAACTTCAAAAAAAGAGAACGCGTAAATGACATTCGCCGAAAAGTTCGCCGGGTACGCAAATATTATAACAATTTTAATCCTGGATTCTTCTTTCAATCCGCGGGTTCATTTTTTCCGTTTAATCCCGCGGCCTGCCTGCCCGCATTCACCTGTCTGCTACAGGCAGAGGCAGAGGCAGGGAAATGAAAAAAAAATAATCTAAGATAATCTGTATAATGTTCCTTGTCATCCCCTGTTGTCTCGAACGGAGATTGTTTTTCTGCGTGAAAGTCTTTTGCTTTTAAATTATTGTTGTTCCGTGCAATCATTTTTTTCTGTGTCGTCCCGCGGGAAATGAAAAAAGTTTTTATCTGTGATAATCTGTATAATTTTCTTTGTCACCCCCGGATGTTCTTGAACGGGGGCTGCTTTTATCTGTGTGCAAGGTTCTAGTTCTTAATTCGTGTTAATCCGTGGCAGAAAGTTTTTATTCGTCCCGATTAATAAATATTTCCAAAACCATTTTAACGGTCTATTTTTGATTATTATTACTTTATGACATTTGCTGAAATACTGATTGTATCAATCGGACTTGCAATGGATGCATTTGCCGTCTCCATAGGTTCGGGAACGCTGAGCAGCATGAAAGACATGCGCTCCAAAATCAGGCTGGCTGCGCATTTCGGGCTGTTCCAGTTTATGATGCCCGTAATAGGATGGTATCTCGGAAGCACGGTTCAGACATACGTCGAAGAATTCGACCACTGGATTGCTTTCGCGCTACTTTCATACATAGGCTTGAAAATGATTTATGAAAGTTTCAGAACGGAAGAACACGTTAGGCAGAACCCGTCGAAAGGAAGCAATCTTGTGATACTCAGCGTAGCGACAAGCATAGACGCGCTGGCAGTCGGATTCACGCTTGCAATGCTTGACGTCAGCATCTGGTATCCGAGCATAATAATCGGAATCGTCACGGCAATTTTAAGCATAATAGGAATACAACTCGGAAGCAAACTCGGTTTGAAGTTCGGCAAAATCATGGAATTTCTCGGCGGCATCGTCCTCATTTTAATAGGCATAAAAATCCTCATCGACCATATTTCGTAAGGCAAACGATTTCTCACTTCATCTGTTCGAGTTTGAGATTAAGTGTGAGCAATGAAATTTTCTCTTTATCTTTAAAATTGTTTTCGGAAAGGCTGTCAATCAGACGATATAGAAATTTTGTTTTTTCACTGCTAAATCCGTTAAGCCCCGCTACGTGCATCACCTGTCTTAAAGCATCCGCTCTGTAAATATATTTGCCGTTATTCGCATTACCCGCAAACTGAAAATACTCATCGCCGGAAAATTTATATGAGAACCATCTTGAACCCGACATTTCCCGGTTCTTGTAATTGAAATAATTCAGATAATTTTCCGAGAACAACAATGTGTTCGTTATAAAAACAGAAACCATGAATAATGAAATCGGTAAAATTATAAGTATGAATTCATACAGTTTCGATTTAAATTCATTTTTCATATGCTTTTTTATTTCAAACATAACCGATTATTCATAAGTAAAAAATAAAATGTTCGACAAAAAGCATAAAGAAAAAATAAATTCCGCTATTCCGGGTTCATATCCGCAAGTTCAAATTAATCGTTATAAGATTTACGATCTTAAAATTCGCGTATATTCGTGTCCGTTATTTCTTATTCTTTCTAATTTTTTCTGCGATTTCCCGCGGGCAATATGAAAATTTTTATGCAATGCATGGGAATTTTTTATTATTGTAATTCGTGATAATCCGCGGCAGAATACCCCCATTTTTTGCATAAAATCAGCCGTTTTTCACGCTCTTTCGTTCGTTTTTTGAATTGAAATATAATTTCAATTTTATTGTAAATTCCGTTTATTTTGAGTATTTTCAATAATTAAATCAACTAAAATAATAACAATTTCATATGAAATTTTCTATTTCTGCCGATAAGTTTTTCAATGCGGTCAATAAACTGAATTATGTTGTTCCGGGTTCGTCACATTCAACACTACCTATACTTTCGAATATATATTTTAATCTCGAAGGCAATCAGTTGAATATGGTCTCGACAGACCTCGAAGCATTCATTAAAACCGGAATTGAAGTTGAAGGAACGGAAAACGGCTCGATTGCAGTGCCGGCGAGAAAATTACTTGATTTGTTAAAAGCCCTGATTATAAAATCGGAAGCCGTAATTGCTAAAGTCGCTTATAATCCCGATTCATTTGCAATGCTCTCGGGCGATTCACTCGTTCCGGATCTTGCGGAAATGAAATCGCGTTACGACAGCGGCGCCGGAATGCTTGTGTTTAAAGGACCTATGCCGCAGGAGTCATTTTCATCTCTCGACGAAACTCTTGCAGAACTCAAAGAAAAAGTTTCCGGAAAAGATTCGGCTGAAATAAAAGAGGCGTTTGATACATTCTCGGCAGCAATGAGAAAACTCAGCGGCGATGCGCTTTCCGCATTCAAAAAATCCGCGGATAAGATTAAAATCAAATTTGAATCGAACGATAAAAATAAGATTACAATCAATTCAAAGAACGGCAAATACCAGTTCTTCGGCGAGCCCGTCGAAGACTATCCTCTGCCTGACGAGCGAGAAGACCTTTCAAAGATTGAAATGGAAGGACATCTTCTAAGAAGATATGTACAGAAAGTGAAACATTCGGTGAAAAATGACGAGATAAGACGCAATATGGCGGGGGTGTTCATGGATTTGAGAAAAAACGAACTCCGTTTCGTTGCTACTGACGGGTTCAGGCTCAGTAAAGTTATAACATCGGAATACACACACGAAAACGGCAAGGACGATAACTTCATTCTTCCGATAAAAACAGTTGACCTCGTACCAAAACTCATAACGGACCAGAAAGTTAAAATCGAATTCGACAACTCGATGATTAAATTCACGGTTGACGGTGTTACGGTTTATTCAAAACTCATTGACGATACTTTCCCGAATTACGAATCAGTAATTCCGAAAGACAACGACAAGAAACTTCTTATCAGCCGTTATGAAATTCTGAGCGCTCTGCGCCGTGCATCTATTTTCACGGACAAAGTTACGATGAGAGTTAAATTTGAAGTGACTGATAACGAACTCACGATTAAATCGGATAATCCCGAAATCGGCGGCGAAGGCGAAGAAACACTCGACTGTGATTTCAAGACCAATGCCGGCGACGAGATTTCCGAAACGTTCGCTATCGCTTTTAACGTAACGTACCTGCTCGACTGCCTTACGCAGATTGAAACGGACGAAATTATGCTTACTTTCAGTACTCCTTCCAAAGCATCCATTATTCTGCCCGTCGGGTCGGATACTGAGGAAGATTACATGGAATTAATTATGCCTGTAAGGGTCGGATAAAATAATCACAAATTGCTATTAAGGAAAATCAATTTATATAATTTCAGAAATTACGCAGTCCAGGAATTAAGATTCAACAGCAGTTTCAACTACATTCACGGCAACAACGGAGAAGGCAAAACAAACATTCTTGAGGCGATTTCATACATTTCATTCGGGAAAAGTTTTTTAAACTCTGCGGAGAATGACTGCGTTATGTTCGATTCCGAAGGATTCAATGTCAGCGGAATCTACGAAAACGAGGTAGATAATATTTTCGACGTCAGTCTGAATTATGATTATCTTTCAAAGAGGAAAACATTTCACCTTAACAAAGAAAAGGTAAGCCGATGGTCGGCGGAAATATTCGGAAAGTTTCCCGTTGTTTTTATGTCTCCGCACAGCCTGAACATAACTTACGGAAATCCGTCCGAAAGACGGAAATTCTTTGACATACTGCTCGCGCAGACAAGCAGGGTTTATCTCGACCTGCTGAAAAATTTCACGAGAATACTGAAGCAGAAAAACTCGCTTCTGAAAAACCAGTTGAACGGAAATGCAATGCCGGGAAGGGATTTCAGAAACCTGCTGAATTCGTATAACGAAAAATTTATCGAGTTTTCGGCGGATATTCTTTTCAGAAGATTCGCGTTGATGGATAAGTTCATGGACTATTTCAGGGAAAGTTTCGAGTACCTTACCGACACTGAAGACGAGCCCGGAATTTCATATTATACGGAAATTTTCGGAGACAGAAAATATTCAGCGGCAGATTTAAGCGGCATTTCGATTGAAGATTTAAACGGCATGCTGTCAAAAAAAATATCGGAAAAGGCTTTGGAAGAATCGGCGCGTGGAATCAGCGTTGTTGGACCGCACCGCGACGATTATATATTCAGCCTGAAAAAAGATACCGGCGGCACGGAGAAAAAAGGGTTTGAGATCAAAAATTTCGCGTCGCAGGGCGAACATAAGACTTTCGTTATTGCGCTTAAACTTGCGGAATATCATTTTCTGAAAGACGTGCGGGGAAGCCTGCCTATGCTGCTTCTCGACGATTTGCTTTCGGAACTTGATTCGGTGCGGGTTTCAAAAATAGTTTCGCACCTAAAGGATTACGGACAGATTTTCCTGACAACAACGGATATGTCGTATCTTAAAGAATTGAATAATTTTTATTCAAATAATGAAATTTCGTCATTCAAAGTAGTGCGGGGAAGAGTTGAATAGAAGAATCGAAACAAGAAAGCGTTCCAATACAATTACCTGTCTTGAGGACGATCTTGAATTGTTCAGAGAAGCGATGGGAATCGAGGACAGGATGAACGAGATAAAGATATTCGAGGTCTGGAACGAATGCGTAGGCTCAACGATAGCGAAATTTGCGGTGCCGTCGGGCATTAAAAGAAACAAACTTATGGTTAAGGTCGAAAACTCCGTCTGGCGGCAGGAACTCGCGGCGCGCAAAGAGGAGATACTGAAAAACCTTAACTGGCATTTACAAAGTGTAAAAAACAGAAAAATAATAAAAGACATAGTTTTTGTATAAAACGTAAAAACAAAATGGCAAAAAACAATAACAACAACGGTGCAGGTTCATACACGGAAAAAGATATTCAGGTTCTTAAAGGGCTTGAACATGTGCGCAAGAGACCGGCAATGTATATCGGTGACGTATCGGCAAGAGGACTGCATCACCTTGTATACGAAGTGGTGGATAACTCTATCGATGAGGCTCTCGGCGGATTTTGTGACAAGATATCGCTTACGATTAATAAGGACGGCTCTGTAACTGTTGAAGACAACGGCAGGGGTATTCCTACGGGACCGCACCCTACCGAAAAAATTTCCACGCTTGAAGTGGTTATGACGCAGTTAAATGCAGGCGGTAAGTTCAACCGCGATACGTATAAAGTATCAGGCGGTCTTCACGGCGTCGGCGTTTCTGTAGTTAACGCTCTCAGCGAATACCTCGAAGTGGAAGTTTACAGAGAAGGAAAAATATATTACCAAAAATACGAAAGAGGTCTTGCAAAAAAACCCGTAAAGGAAACAGGCAAGGTCAAACAAAAAACTGGCACAAGAATAACGTTCATGCCCGATCTTGACATATTTAAGAACAGAACGTTCAAGTTTGAAACTCTCGAGGACAGGCTTCGCGAACTGGCATATCTGAACAAAGATCTTCTTATCATAATAAGCGATGAAAGAACCGGAAAGACCGAAGAGTTTAAATTTAAAGGCGGTCTGATTGATTTCGTAAAATATCTTGATGAAGGCGAAAAATCCGTTTCGGGAAAGCCGATTTTCATACAGGGCGAAAAAGAGAACATACAGGTAGAGATTGCTTTTCAGTATAACGACTCTTACAACGACGATATTCTCACTTTTGTAAACAACATTAATACAATCGAAGGCGGTACGCATCTTGAGGGCTTTAAATCGGCGTTGACGAGAACTCTTAACAACTACGGACTTAAGAACGGAATAATAAAAAGCGAAAAACTCAATCTGACGGGCGATGACTTCAGAGAAGGGCTTACCTGCGTTTTAAGCGCAAAGGTACCCGAGCCGCAGTTTGAAGGACAAACAAAGACAAAACTCGGTAACAGCGAAGTGAAAGGTATCGTGCAGTCAATCACAGGCGAGCAGTTAAGCGAATACCTTGAAGAAAATCCTTCCGTCGCAAAAAAGATAATTGAGAAATGCGTACGCGCTGCCGAAGCAAGAGAAGCAGCAAGACACGCGAGAGAACTTGCAAGAAGAAAGAATGCCCTTGAAATATCAGGGCTTCCTGGAAAACTTGCAGACTGTTCGATAACCGACCCTGCGCTCTGCGAATTGTTTCTCGTTGAAGGAGATTCCGCAGGCGGTTCCGCCAAACAGGGCAGAGACAGAAGATTTCAGGCGATACTCCCGCTTAAAGGAAAAATACTTAACGTTGAGAAAGCAAGAAAGAATAAGATTTACGAAAACGACGAAATAAGAACAATGGTAACCGCTATTGGAGCGGGACTCGGCGATACTGATGAGTTCGATATAAACAAGGCACGTTACGATAAAATAATCCTCATGGCCGACGCCGACGTTGACGGTTCGCATATAAGAACATTACTGCTTACGTTTTTCTTCAGACATATGCGCCCAATTATCGATACCGGGAAACTTTTTATAGCCCAGCCTCCGTTATATAAAATTAAAAAAGGCAAGACGGAACTCTATGCTTACGACGACGATGACAGAGATGAAAAACTCAAAGCGCTTAAAGTTGATAAAAAGACAGTCGTTCATGAAGGCGGCGAAACACCGGCTGAAGGCGGCGGTTCTAAGGTGACAATTTCACGATTCAAGGGTCTTGGCGAAATGAATCCTGAACAATTATGGTCAACAACAATGAATCCTGAAACAAGAACTATCCTGAAAGTAACGAGTGACAATGCATCGGCTGCGGATAAACTTTTCAGAATACTCATGGGCGAAGAGGTAGAGCCCAGACGTAAGTTCATTGAGGACAACGCTAAATACGCAAACATTGACGCATAAAAGAAATTTGAATTTTAATAAAAAATCTGCCGGTATAGTTTACGGAATTATAACAGTGATTCTGTTTATGTTATTTTCTTCCAATGGTAACGCACAGGAGAAAAAGCATTTATCATTCAGAGAACAGAATGCAAAAAGTTATTACACTTCTTTCGCTTTTGGAATGGGAGCAAGTTACGGAAACAATAGTTCGCTTAATACATACATCGGATATGAACTTCCCGGATACAACTATCTGACAGACCAGCAGAAATTAAAGGACCTCGGACCGGGATTTGATTTTTTCCTGACTGCCGAAAGACAGGTGCACAGGAATTATTCCATCAAAGCCGATTATTCTTATTTCATTAAGAGCAACGGTCTGAACAGTCTATACCCGGATTACAGTTTCAATTATACCAGCCACAGAATATTCCTGACAGCAAATTATATTATTCCGATGGAGTATTCGTTTTTCAAATTCGGAATCGGAGGGGGAGGAATTTTCTCTTCTCTTTCAAACAAATTCAGCAGCCTTGAATCGGTTTATACATCAAAAGGATTCGGAGTAAAAGCGGAAGGTGTTTTTGATCTTCAGATGGGCAATACTTTCGCCGGATATATTAGCGGATATCTTTTGAATGTTTTTGATTCGGGATTAAAAGACGAGAACGGCGTTGAAGTTCTTAATCGCGCCGGAGGCAAAGTTAATCTAAGCAGTTTTTCAGCGGGAGTAAGAATCGGAGTAGAAATTTTTATATTTTAACATGCAAAAAATAATCGAAGCAATAGTTTACGGTATAATTCAGGGTTTAACGGAATTCATACCTATCAGCAGCACGGCGCATATCCGCGTAATCCCTGCTTTACTGCACTGGGGCGACCCCGGTGCGGCATTCACTGCCGTGATACAAATCGGCACGCTCATAGCAACATTCATATATTTCAGAAACGACATAGCGCATTTATTCAAAGGATTCTTCGGAGCGCTGAAGACGAGGAATTTTATTTCGGATCCTTATGCAAGAATATCTTTGCTTATCATAGTAGGTACCATTCCGATTTCAATTTTCGGGCTGCTTCTGAAAAAACACATAGAAGGCGATTTCAGGGGACTGTACGTGGTTGCGGCTTCATTGATAGGTCTTGCGATAGTGCTTTTCATAGCGGAAAAAGTGGCTTCGAGAAAAAAGGAATTCGAGCAAATCACTTTGATGGACGGTATCATAATCGGATTCGCACAGGCAGTTGCATTAATACCGGGAAGTTCAAGAAGCGGAGTCACAATCACAGCGGGTCTGTTCTGCGGACTAAAAAGAGAAACCGCTGCGAGATATTCATTCCTTTTGAGTCTGCCAGCGGTGTTCCTGAGCGGATTTTATGAACTCTACAGCGAAAGACATGAATTGCTTAACGAGAATGCAGTGAGTTTGATAATTGCTACGGTTGTTTCGGGTGTGGTAGGTTATTATGCGATAGCATTTTTGATAAATTACCTGAAGACAAGGACAAACATGATATTCATCATTTACAGGATACTGCTTGCAATAGCAATAATCATTCTCCTGAGAATCGGTGAATTGACTAATTTATAATCAGTATTCCCTCGTTGTAACGAATGATGCAAGTTCGGTAAGCGATTCCTTGGATTCGCAGTCAGCAAAGGATTCCAACGACTTGAGCGCAAGATTCGCGTAATGCGATATTTTATTGATTGTATATTCTATTCCTCCGAACTCGTCGACGAAATAATACACGGTATCGAACTTTTTGTTCGAATCGCTTTTAATCAGTTTCATTATTTCTTTTGATTTTTTCGAAGGCGCGTTTCGCAATGCAACAAGCAGGGGCAGAGTAAATTTCTTTTCCTTTAAATCATTTCCCGTTGCTTTGCCCAGAAGTTTTTTCCTTCCGGTATAATCAAGCAGGTCGTCGCGCAATTGAAAAGCGATACCGAGATTTTCACCGAAACCCGACATTCTTTCAATCTTGTTTTTATCCGTCGTTACGCTTAGAGCGCCGAGTTTGCAGCACGTCTTGATAAGCGATGCCGTTTTATCCGAAATAACTTTGAAATACGTTTCTTCGGTCGCGTCAAAATTTCTTGCTTTCTGAATCTGGAGAAGTTCGCCTTCGGACATTCTTCTCACCGCTTCCGAAGTTGCTTTCAAAAATTCGAACTCATTGTTATCAAGAGACACAAGAAGTCCTTTTGAAAGCAGAAAATCCCCCATCAGAACGGCGGCTTTATTTTTCCATACGGCATTAATCGAAGGCAGACCGCGTCTTGTCTTTGCTTCATCGACAACATCGTCATGAATTAATGTGGCTGTATGCAGAAGTTCAACCAGTGTTGCGGCAACGAAACTTCTTGAGGATATTTTTCCGCACAGTTTTGCTGAAAGCAGAACGAGTATGGGTCTTATCTTCTTTCCCTTTTGTTTCAGAACATATTTCGTAATCAAATCAACGAGTGCGACATTTGATTTAAGCGAGCCCGCGAAAATTTTCTGAAATTCTTCAATCTCGTTCTTAACGGGTAATGATATTTTGTTTAGATTCACGATGTTTTCTTTTGCGAATATTTACAAATTAAAATACTAAGTTCATACAAACCCAGAAGCGGAATTCCAAGAAGTACCTGGCTCGTAATATCCGGTCCCGGAGTGACAATCCCGGCGACAAGTAAAATAACAACAATTGCATGCCGTCTGTATTTTCTCATGAAAGAAGGTTTAAGTATCCCTATTTTCGAGAGAAAGAATGACAGCATAGGAAGTTCAAATACCAGTCCCGACGCTATAATCAGCGAAAGAACAAAACTCATATATTCATCCGCGGATATTTTATTCTCAATAATCGTAGAACCGAAATTTGCAAAGAACCCAAGCGCCGCGGGAAGAAGAAGAAAATACGAAAATACAACACCCGTTATAAAGCAAACGGACGTAAAAATCACAACTCCGCTTACGTATTTCTTCTCGCCTTCTTTTAAAGCCGGCTCGACAAATTTCCAGATCTGGTAAATAATATTGGGGACGCTGATTACGGCGCCCCCTATTAAAATCACTTCCATGTAAATAACAAACTGTCCGTAAGGTCTCAGATTAATAATGGACAACGGCGGCTGGGAATTCGCAGCCGGGGCAAAAATTATGTTGTTCATAATCCAGTCGATGAATATACCGACTCCGACCCCGCCGATTATTATCCCTATTAATGACTTAATTATCCTCCACCGTAATTCCTCGAGGTGATCGAGGAAACCCATTTCTTTATCTGATTCCATATAACGGGAAACGCGATGTTATACCTGCGACCGCATTTCTAACTTCTTCTTTAGTTTTTTCGTCTTTCGGATTTGTAACTACCTTATCAATCAATTCTGCTATCAGTTCCATATCGTTTTCTTTCATTCCTCTTGTTGTGAGCGCGGGTGTACCGAGTCTTATTCCGCTTGTTATAAGAGGACTTTTATCGTCATACGGCACTGCATTTTTATTACAAGTAATTCCAACGTCATCAAGTGCTTCCTGAGCCGCTTTGCCGGTAGTGTTCTTACTTCTAAGGTCAACAAGCATAAGGTGATTATCGGTTCCGCCCGAAATAACTTTGAAATTGAGCGATACCAGTTTCGCGGCAAGCGCTTTTGCATTTTTGATAATTTGTTTCGCATAATCAAGAAAATCCGGCTGCAGCGCTTCATTGAAACCCACTGCTTTCGCGGCGATACAGTGCATAAGAGGACCGCCCTGAATTCCCGGAATGACCATCGAGTCAATAAGTTCTGACATCATTTTTACTCTTCCTGATTTCGGCGCAACTTTGCCGAACGGATTCTCATAATCTTTTCCTATCAGGATAAGTCCGCCTCTCGGACCGCGTAATGTTTTGTGTGTTGTTGTAGCAACAACGTGACAGTACGGAATCGGGTCATCGAGAAGTTTCTTTGCAATAAGACCTGCGGGATGAGCAATATCGGCAAAAAGAAACGCGCCGACCTTATCCGCTATTTCCCTGAATTTTTTATAATCTATATTTCTCGAATAGGCGCTTGCGCCGACAGTTATCATTTTCGGTTTTTCTTTTAACACCGCATCAGCAACCATATCATAATCAAGCATTTCAGTCTTCGGATTAATACCGTAAGCAACGAAATTATAAAGTTGACCGGAAAAATTAACGGGCGAGCCGTGTGTCAGATGTCCGCCGTGGGAAAGGTCCATACCCATAACTTTATCTCCCGGGTGCAGAAAGGAAAAATACACTGCCATATTCGCAGTACTTCCCGAATGCGGCTGAACGTTGGCATATTCCGCGCCGAAAAGTTTTTTTGCTCTTTCGCGTGCAAGATTTTCAGCAACGTCAACATATTCGCATCCGCCGTAATAACGTTTGCCCGGATATCCTTCCGCATATTTATTTGTAAGAGTAGAGCCGAGTGCTTCCATAACACTCATAGATACGAAATTTTCAGATGCTATCATTTCAAGTTTCTTCGCCTGTCTGTTCGTTTCGTTTGAGATAGCGTCAAAAATTTCGGGGTCAGTTTTTTTCAAGTATTCCATAAAAAATGTGTTTAATTATTTTCCAATTTTTGAATACGGCGTTCGTGTCTTTCACCGCCTTCAAATTCAGTGTTGATAAATATTTCAAAAAATCTTGATGCCTTGTCGATATCTATAAAATCGGAACCGAAGCATATCACGTTTGCATTGTTATGCCTTCTGGACATTTCCGCCATATTATTTGTATTAGCATTAACCGCGCGTATACCTTTGTGCTTATTAGCCGCTATCGATACGCCGATTCCGCTTCCGCAGATAAGAACTCCGAACGTGAATCCTTCATTGACCACCGCATTACAGACCTTCGCGGCATAATCCGGATAATCCACGCTTTCTGTTGAATTTGTTCCTAAATCGGTAAATTCGATTTTTTTATCCGTGAAATATTTTTTCAATTCCTCTTTCAGAGGATATCCTCTGTGATCAGAGCCAATTGCTATTTTCATATATTGTCTTAAAATAAGTTATTTTTATTTATCTTCTTCTTTCTGTCTGATAAACCAGAATTCGCCGAAATTAAGACCTAGCGAAACTTTTATATATTTATCTTTTACCAGTCCGTTATCTGTTTTTCCTCTTGTACCGATTTCGAAGCCCAAATCCGCCGCATTTTCATTATTGATTGGAATTCCGATACCGAAATTCAATGCATAGCCGTTTACGTATTCACCGTTAATCTTGTAATAAGATTTGTCATATGAAAAACCGAATCTGTAAGTAAGACTTTCCCATGCTGTTTTATCGATTTTCGGCGCGGGCAGAACTTCAAAACCGATTCCATATCTGAAATTATCCGCGTAATTTGCAGGTGATTCGGGATTTGTGAATTTGCTCCACTTTTGGAAAAGTATATCCGAAGAAAGTATAAGTTGTTTGCCGAATTGTTTCGTTATTCCAAAACCGTACGATTCGGGAATATCCAGATTTCCGTTTACGACTTTTTCCGTATCATTATACACCATGCTTGTACCGTATATTTTATCCAGTTCGGAAGAAAGACTAAACTTGTTCTGGTAAAACGCTCCCAGGTTTAATTTATCGAATACTTTGTTCTTTGGAAACATGGCGCCGAGGTCAATTACTGTGCCTGCTTTAAAATAGTTTCCTTTCAGATTATTTTCGGTTCTTAGATATGTATTTGTATAACTTGAATTTCCAAAATCCAGATATGTGAGTTCATTGATATTTCCAAATGCGTAATTGTAATCAAAACCAAGATTCAAAAACGGCAGCGGTCTGCCTGCAAGCCCGAAGTTCAGTTTTGACAGACCTCCATTGCCCGCGAATGTTGCGGTGTATGGACCTACAGGATCATTCACGTATCCTGATATTTTATACTCGACCTGCGAGTAGGGGCTAAAACCAAACGACAAAGCCATACCGTATTTATTCCAGAAAGGAATTCCCAAATTAAACCCCGAAATATATGTATCGGATACTTTGATTGTGGAACTTGCATTAGATGAATTCATCATCAGAACTTTAGTGCCCAGCGAAATATATGTGTTCTTCAGATACGTATTTGCAGCCGGATTAAGATTATTTACATAATTTCCAAAAAGGGAGATGCCCTGAATACCCATATTATCGGTTCTCATACTTGCACTGTATTTCAGTTCACCAATCCCGAAAGCAGAATAAGGAGACCCGGGATGAAACTCTACCTGCGCAAAATTTAATTTTGCAATTAATAGAAACGTTATTAATATTATTAGTTTTTTCATTTTCATGTTATCCCCTTGGTGTGTACCTTATGATTAGTTTCGGTCGTTTTGCCGTATCCTGAACAGACGGTCCGAAAAAGACGAGTTTATCAAGATTAACGGATTCAGAGAGGTTAAATAATCTTACTCCAAGATTCGCAACCACACCGTAATTCCAACTTTGGAATATGCTGTTCAGCGTTACCGAATATGTAATGGAATCTTCCTGTATAGCGGTAATGGAACCCGTGCTGAGTTTCAACACGGAATCGGTCACACCGGCAAAATATATACCGGGATTCGTATAAGCCGTGATTGAATTTGCTTTGTCAAGTTTGATTTTTAAATAAGCCTGATTTATCGTAACTCTTCCCGGCAATTTCGAAATATTAAAATTTATTATGTCGCCGAACATTACGCCGTTTTGAAGAACAATTCTGTCTGCCATATATATAGAGGAAGGCGCGTCTATAAGCGATACAGCGCCGCTGTTTCCGATACTGGAGTATGTAAGCGTATCAGTGACATTGTTCTTATTTACAATTATTACGAGTTTAGGGCAGAGAGTATCTATCGATTTTGAGAAACCTTTTATTGTATTTGAACTCGCATTAGGCATCAATATCATTCCGTAATTCTTCGCAGCGTAAGATGTGTCTGCCGCGTATTCAAGCCAGTTCTTAGCAGTCTGCGCGTCGAAAGGAATTGCAATCTCATTATAATTAGTAGGGGCGCCTGTATATGTCCCGATTAATGTCGAACCTATACTTCCGGTTGAGAAGGAATCGTTCGTAATGGTAGTAAAGTTATAATTCGTATTCAGAGGATACATATTGAACGAAACCGAGCCCATAGAATCAGTGAATGCATATTTTGCATAATGAAACTTCAAAGTAGCCGAAAGAACCGTTCCCCCTTGATATGCTGAGGATAATCCGTCAAATTTCAAAAGCGCTTTCGATTCGTATCCCTGCGTTTTTCCGACAAAAAAATCGGCCGAAGCACTTGTGTTAATGAATTTCTTGTAGTTATTATGCGTAATCTGCATTGTGTCCCTGTTGGAATCGAGAACCTTCGTTCCGAGTGTATCCGAAAGTATGAATTCAAGCCCTAATTCGTTAGGATTATTTTCACAGGACTGAAAAACAAACAGCCCTCCGATTCCCAAAATCAGCACTAATGCCCTGATATAAAATTTCAATTTTTTTCTCAATATTCTTTAAATTTCGTTTATTTTTCAAAATATGAATAATTAAGATAACATAAACAATTTTAAATTTGTAGAGACTTTTTTAGCCTGGAAAACATATAAAAATTGCATTTTTTGTGAAAATCCGGTTGATTTAAGAATTAGTTTGAATAGAGGATTTTCGGTGCCTGATTAGTCATTTAACGGATATGTGTATATATCTTCAAATTTGCATTTTTCCGATGAATTCCGCTGCCGATTTCAAATCAGCGGCGATGAATTCGATATGAATGTTTTCCGATTTGCATTTCTCAATCGTTATATCTCCGTATCCGGTCATAACGAGAATTTTTTTTATTCCTGCATTACGTGCGCACTGCATATCCACGAGCGAATCCCCGATTAAGAACGACTGATTTAAATCAATTTCGTATTTCTCAACTGCCAGCATAATCATACCTGTCCCGGGTTTGCGCGTATTGCTTTCCATCGTATATTTTTTTACTATGCCTTCGGTATGGTAAGGAGAATAGAATATATCGTCAATTAGTACGCGGTTGTCCGAATTAAGTAAATTAAGAAATTCATCATGAATGTCTTTAAGGTCTTCTTCCGTGTAATATCCGCGCGCAATTCCGGATTGATTTGTAACAACTATGTTGAGATAACCGAGGCTCTTAAATACAGAGAGCGCTTCGTGAGCGCCCTGTAAAATTTTTATATCTTTCTTTTTCGAAAGGTAACCAACATCGTGGTTAATGGTACCGTCTCTGTCGAGAAAAATCGCTTTTTTCATAAGCATTAATGCGTGTATGCGTCAGAAATAAAATTATTTCGATGACGTTAATGTTTTATACATGCTCATATATTTTGTCGCCGATACCTTCCATGAGAAATCAAGAGCCATGCCGCTGCGTATCAGTTGGTTCCATTTCTGACGGTTCTTTTTGAATAGAGATATTGCCGTCTGAATAGTTGTAAGGAATTCTTTCCCGTCAAATTTATTGAACAGAAAACCGTTACCGTCGCTTTTCTTGTAATCCGTTATTGTATCAGCCAGACCGCCCGTATTTCTTGCAATCGGAACCGTTCCGTACGTTAGACTGTATAAATGAGTCAGTCCGCACGGTTCGTATTTTGAAGGAGCAAGTATCATATCGCAGCCTGCCTGAATGTAGTGAGCGAGTTCTTCATTAAACTCGATAACAACAGCAAGTTTGTTTGCGTACTTCTTCTTTGCCTGAAGCAGGAATTTCTGATATTCTTCTTCGCCTGTTCCTAAAACAATAAGTTGAATGTCTTCCTTCATTAAATCGGGAAGAATTTTCTTTATAAGTTCAAACCCCTTTGATTCAACGAGCCTTGTGATAACACCGATTAAAGGAACGCCTTCTTTCATTTCAAAATTGAACTTCTTCAGAAGTTCTCTTTTGTTTTCCCATTTTAGAGGTATTTCCTGTGATGTGTATCTGTAGATGATAGTTTTGTCAGTGTTCGGATTCCATACATTCCTGTCGATTCCGTTCAGTATTCCGGTTAGATCTTTTTTTCTTTTGCTAAGTACGTCTTCCATTCCGAACGAATATTCCTTGCTCGACCTTATTTCTTCGGCATATTGTTCGGAAACCGTAGTAATCTTATCCGCATAATAAAGCCCCGCACGCAGGTAATTGAAACGTCCCTTCGCGAAGCCGACATCGGTCAGTACTTTTTCCGGCATTCCCGTTTTTGCAAATGTTGAAATCGGAAAATCGCCCTGATATCCGAGATTGTGAACCGTAAGAACCGTTTTTATTCCCTTTGTATGCTGATTGTCTTTGTAAACCGTTTTCAGCAATGCGGGAATAAGAGCCGTCTGCCAGTCGTTGCAGTGAATTACGTCGGGCTTCCATTGTAATACTTCAAGAATCTCGATTACCGTTTTACAGAAAAAGAGAAACCTGTCGTCATTATTATCAAAATCTTTTTTCGTTCTGCTGTTTATGTAGATACCTTTATTCTTGAAGAAATCATTATTTTCAAGAAGATACATTTGTGCCTTTGTATTCTTGCCGTGAATAAACGACGACTTTATGCTGAACTTGTAATTTTTGCCCAACAGATTAACATTAAGGTCTTTTAATCGTTTAATTTCGTGAATCTGGAGGCGTCTTTCGTCGAGTGGTCCGTATTTCGGCGTGATAATTCGTACTTCGTTACCAAGTGCATTCATTGCCTGAGGCAATGAGTTCGAGATATCCGCGAGTCCACCAGTTTTCGAATACGGAAAAACTTCACTGGTGACGAAAAGAACATTGTATCCTTTAGCCATCTAATAAATTAATTTTGTTGAAATTAACTTTTAATGAAAATATATACAATGCAAAACGGAATCGCATTGCATCGAAATTTGATGCAGAAATTGTCTAATTAATGCTTATCGTGATGAATTCAAGCACAAGTGTATATTATTTCTAAACTTAATTCTTAAGTAAAATCGGTATTTGGGCGAATTCTAAAAGCGAATGCCGGATTTAACAATCCGGCATTTTCGGTTAAACTGCTTTTACTAATTTATTTAATATCATAATCAGAACGTGAAACTGGTTTTAATATAGAAATTCCTCGGCAGCAAAGAGCCGCCGAACATTTCATAATGCTCTTCATTCAGAAGGTTGAATACAGAAACGCCTAACTGAAGATTTTTAAGTATATAATAACCGGCGTTTAGATTAACAAGTTTGTACGCGGGCACTACTCCCGTGTATGCTCCCGCAAGCCAATCGAATTTATCGGAATACAGGAAAGAAACCGTTGCGTCAAACTTCTGAGGTATCTGATACGTAACCGCCAGATTAACCTTGTTCGGTGAAGTATTCGGCAGAATATCAGGGTCCCCCGGATTTTTTTCAATTGTATAATTGTATCTCGAATAATTTCCCGTCATGAATATATTTTTATTCAGATAATAACTTAATGTAAGGTCGATGCCGTATTGCCTGACAGTTCCTATGTTCGTATTCGACACAACAAATGCAGGCATTCCGTTATAATAAGAAAGTCTCTGCCTGTCGCGTTCGGATAATTTGCTGTAAACAATTGACGTTGCCAGTGCATTCCATTGCGAAAGCGAATCCTGAAGATTTGCCTGCCATGACGAAAAGTTTTTATTTACGGCGGGCAGGAAGTTTGTAATGAAATCGTTCAGTACATTGTAATATATATCGACGTTTACAAAAAATTTGTTCTTGAAATTTCCGTTATATCCGAATTCAAATCCGAGATTTTTCTCGACCTTGAGTCCGTCGTTGCCGATTGCATAAGCACGGGTACCGTCAAGATTAAGTTTTATGTTCGGCGATGAAGAATAACCGCCGAGAACTTTGATTGAATCCGCAACTATCTTGTCTATTCCGAGCAGCGCGGGTTTAGGCGGTCCGGGTGTTGTAGCAAACGCAGGCGCATCGGGCGTTACGCGGAACAGGTCCGAATAATTCGGCCTCTGGAAAGAACGGCTAACCGATAATCTGAATTGATGTTCTTTAAGCGGCGCAAAAACAATTGCCGCCCTCGGCGACAACTGCGGTTCATGTATGTTAGTCCTGTCGAAACGCAGTGTTCCGACAAATTTAAAATTCTCATTAAGTTTATGGCTGAACTGCCCGTACATACCCGTGTAATTTGCATTCACGTCATTCGGTATCGAGGTGCCGCTAGTTCTAATATTCTGAAATTGCTGCGACAATCCGAATACCAACTGCGAATTATTGTCTTTGTCGAGGAATTTATTGTACTGCGCGTCGAGAAGTATATCGTCGCTGTTATCGAGCAGAGGCGAGCCGAGTTTATTTCCGTTTCTAGGAAGCAGCAGCCACATTGTATCGAGCGTGTGTCTCTTCATAAAATGCGCATGCAGATAAAAATTTTCGGAAGAAAAACCTGCCGCTATATACGGTCTTTCGGTATTTTTAACGAATGTTCTTCCAAGTCCAAATACAAACGCTTCGTTTGTATTGTTTGAATATCCGCCTTCGAGATTTATTTTGCTGCTGTTCTTGAAATCGTAATCGAGCCTTAATGTTCCGTAGTTGGAATATGTTTTCCTTTCGTTGTCATAAATAGGTCTTGCTTCAACAAGCAGTCCGGGATATTCGAGATACTTAGCGGAATCGCGCCTGTTCGCAAGATTCAAAGACTGAGAATGGCCGAGAGTGATTTTATATGAAATCTTATCCGTTATCAATCCGGCATTGCGAACATCCGCACGCAGTGTATTATAATCACCGCCAAGCAATGATATTTTTGTGCCGAGAACCTCTCTTGGAGAAAAAGAAGTCAGATTAAGCACACCGTTAAAAGCGTTCGCGCCGTATAAAGAAGCGGAAGGACCTTTTACAAACTCAACTTTTGAGAATTCATCGAGCGGATAAGAAAAAGAATTCCATTCAATCGCGCCGAGCAACGGCATTGCAACATCGCGTCCGTCCTGAAGAACAAGAACACGCCTGTTCAATCCTGCATTAAATCCCCTTGCATTCACGATGTAATCTGTCGAACCGTTTTTGAGAACATCGACTCCTGATAATCCCGAAAGCGCTCCTGCAAGTTGATTTCCGCGAGACAATGAATTCAATTTATCCCTGTAAAGAACTATTACCGCTGAGGGCGACTCTGTTACTTTTTCATATGATTTTGTAACGCCGTAAACATAAATATCGTCGAGTTTATATGTCTTCGGAGTAAGATTTATATCGACAAGTCTTTCTTTATTCGATTCGACCTTCACATCAGTTTCGTACGGTTCGTAATTCAGTTCCGATTCGTTCATATAAACCAGAGTATATTTTCCCTGAGGAACATCTTTAATCGTAAATCTGCCTTTCGAATCCGAAACGGCAATAAAGGAGGTGTTTTTCAGTCCGAATTTAATTCCCTGAATTTCTTTTCCGCTGTAAGCGTCATTTACGACACCGTTCAAAATTCCCTGTGCATTCAGCGCACTTGCAGCGAAAAAGAGTAATAAGAGTAATTTAATTTTCATTAATTGAATTTTCTTTATAAAAAGCAAATTGAGACACTCCGAGCGTAAGAAGGCAGACGACGGAATAGAAATAGAACAACATATTTATAGATGAAATTCCTGCTCCGAAAAGATAAAGAAGGAAACCCGAAATAACGGGTCCGAGAAATTGACCGAGGAGCGAAATTGTCCTGTTTAAAGAAACCAGAACACCCCTCTGATTATCCGGAGCAAGTTTAATAACAAGCGATTGTATGTTCGGCAGAATCAAACCGAAACCGGAACCGAACATTACCATTGGAATAAAAAGATAATACCATTCGGTTATAAGCGTAACAGTGAATAAAGCGGCAGACGTAAGAATGAAAGAGTAAACGAAAATTTTACCCGGATTCATTTTCTTTGAAATTTTACCGAAGAATATTGAAATAAAAGACGCGGTTATTGACATTCCCGCAAGCACAAGACCGTTAACAACCGACGATGACAGAAATTTTTTCTCGATTATAAACGGAATGTATGTCCAGAGCGAACCGAAATGTATAATATATATCAGTACATTCACGAGAAAGACAATAAGTATCCTTCGGTTTTTGATTGCCGAGGCAAACTCTTTAAAATAAGAAACCGATTTCTTATTTGCTGAGACGGGTTCTTTAAAAGACGTCATTATGAAAACCGCCAGAACTATTGCCAGTAAAGGGAGAAGGAACACATAGTTCCAGTGTATCTTCGCAAGCATACCGCCCGCGACAGGCACAATTGTAGTTCCAAAATTTAACGCGCTGTTATTATAACCCACAACTTTGCCTCTCACTTCTTCGGGGAAGAGGTCGCCAATAAGCGCGACGTTTAATGCGCCGAGAGACGCGGCACCCGTTCCCGAAATAAATCTGAACAAAAGAAGCATATTGAAATCTCTGACAAAAAATCCTGCCGTTCCGAAAATGCCGAATATAAGCAGGGAAGGAATCAGTACTTTCTTCCGTCCGTATTTATCAGCAAGAATTCCATAAACGGGTGTAAAGAAAATTCCCGGCAGAGCAAACAAAGAAACAACAAGCCCTATTTTATCCGCCGTTACGTTGAGGTCAGAGGCGATATACGGCAATGACGGCGTAACGGAGACTATTCCAAGAATTGCCATTATTGAAATAGAAAATATAAACGAGATATTTTTTACGTAAGATGACGGCAATGTTCCGGAAATTATTTTATTATGAAAGAGATTGAGTTTGCGATTCCGTATAATATGAGAAGAAGACCCGTTTGAGCGAGAATTCTATTTAATTTCGCGCCTGATGTTTTAAAGAGGTTCAGGCATATAATAAGCGAGATTGGAAATACAAGAAGGGGCATTAAAAAATATTTATTCTCGAGAGAGAAATAAAGTATGACGGGAACTATGAAAGCAAGAACATTTATAACTACGTACATTATTTTAGCGGGCTTTTCTCCGATTCTCACAGCCAGGGTTATCTTTCCCGCTTTTTTGTCGGTTTCGATATCGCGGATATTATTTATTCCGAGAATATTCATTGATAAAAATCCGGGAGCAAGCGACGCAATCAAAACTTCGGGAATCAATCTCTGCGCCTGCAGATAATAAGAGCCGGTAACCGCAATAATCCCAAAAAATATAAGGACAAAGATATCGCTAAGACCTTTGTATGCAAGCGGATAAGGACCGCCCGTATATAAATAAGCGAATACAAGTGAAAGAATACCTATTCCCAGAATGAAAATTCCGCCGCCGGAATATACAAGATACAAACCTACAAGGAATGTAAATACCACAAGAACAGCGGTTACGATTTTCATAGTCCGGACTTTAATCAATCCGGCTGCAACGGCCCTTCTCGGTCCGATTCTTTCGGATGTATCGGCGCCTTTTTTATAGTCGTAAATCTCATTCACGAAGTTAGTTATAACCTGAATTAAAAGAGAGCAAAGCAATGTAAGCGCGAAAACAACGGGTTTAAAATATCCGTCGTAATGAGCCATTGCGGTTCCTATTAATACGGGAACAACACTTGCGGGAAGAGTTTTCGGTCTTAATGCGTCAATCCAGATTCTAAGCATTCAATGTCATTTGTATTAAAAATCGGGAAAAAATATGTGAAATGGTATGGAAAAGAACGGGAGAGCAGAATCTAGAATCCAGAAGTTAGAATCTAGGAGTTAGAAGTCGAAGATTCGCATAAGTGATTCGAAGACCGGTTGTGGCGATTTTAGGAGAAAATATCAAAAATCAGATATAAAAAATCAAAAATACAAGCCAAAAAACGAATATTTCAATCGAAAATGAGCATAATTTAATATTATTTCAATTGCTGTAGAAACTCTATTGCAAGTTTTGCCTTGGGATGTACGTTCTTTTCATTCTTTAACAACGAAAGGATTTCTTCCCTCTCAGGCTTATTGCCCTTATTGCGAAAATATTCAGACAATTCATACAAAACAAGTTGTCTGACGGTCAGAAAATCATAACCTTCTACAACCTGATTCGCAAACGCATTATTATAAAATATCGACGATGCATCCGGTTCTTCTGTAAAGAATAATTCGGGTTTCGGATATGATTTAATTTTATCTGCGCCTGATTTTATTATTCCGTTTAAAAGCGCCAGATAATTTGCCGTATCATTTTTCAGCAAATAATATCTTCCCCGAAGATACTTTAATTCAATGTCTACTTTTGTCGATTTTTCGTATTTCGAAAGTATTGAATCTATTCTTCCGAAAGGAAAAAGATTTTTATCCGCAATCCAGTTATTGTCGTTCATCAGGAAATAACACACCGCAAGTTCATCCTCTTTTAAAGTTTCTTTTTCAATTTCATCAGCAGAGGGATAGCCATATTCTGAAGGTTTTATGATGTTTACATTATCGCTGAAATATTTTTTCAGATAATATTCCAGACCTGCCTTATGCGCCGCTCCGTAAACAACCAGCACTGTCCCGCACTGAAAATTCACGGCAACGTCAAGAATGTTCTGGGCTATTATCATATCGCGAAAAAGCATATAGCGTCTGAATCCCTCATCACTCCATCTGCCTTCAGGCGCAGGATTAGAGATGTTACCAAGCCAATATCTGTTGAAATAAAAGGTGTCGATATCTGCAAAGAACAGATCATTTTCGGGATTATATTCGAGTCCGTTGGAATCCGAAGAAGGAATTTCTCTCTTCCTTTTGTCAAAATCCATTTTCGTCCAGTATCTTTCGGATGCTTTTATATCGGGCTGCCAGTCAACGCCGAAAACGGGCACGTTGTTCTTTACTGCCCAGGGATAAGTGATACCCCAGGATTCATACGAAGCAGGAAAAAACTTTTTGTCAGCCAGCCATTCCGATTTTGTCTCGAGGCAGACCGCATCGGGCTTGAGCCTGTTGAAAAATGCACGGAACACCGCAGGAAACATCTTCGGATTAATCAACTCCGAACTATGCTCGCATCCGAGAACAACAATATTTGTTTTGCCTGTTTTAAATTGTTTTGTAATTCTCAAATCGAGATCGTCAAAATACGCCTTTCCGATTCCAATGAACAGATTCATTACCACAACATTTTTTGTATCATGAGGCACATTAAACTTGAAACTGATTTCCCGCCACGAGTTATTGCCGGCAAATTTTTGTGTACCGAAAGCCACAGGATTATTCGAACTGTCATTACAGCGAATAAAAAATTCAACGCTGTCTGAAAAACCGGCTTTGAACTTCGCCCGAAATTCAAGTTCGCAGGATTTTATACCATTGATTTTTTGAGTGAACATTGAAAATTTATCGGGAGGCAGTTTCGTATTTTCAAGATAGAGGATTTTATTACCGTTCTCTTCGCGGACGCGGCAGTTTGAATATTCTTTATAACCCGTGTCCCATTTCCAGCCTTCGGGGATTGAATCATACGTGATTCCCTGCTCAAAATTTCCGTTGAGCAATAGATTTTTATTCTCCTGCGGGAAACAATACGAAGTTAATATAAACGCCAGAAGGATAAGCCTGAATAAGTTTTTAACGATTTTCATAAAATGTAGTTACAAATTATTATAATCAAAAACATTATTACTTATTTATGAATAAGGCAGATTTATTTTATCAAAAGCATCTTCTTTGTTTGTATAAGACTGCCTGATTCGAGTTTATAGAAGTAGACGCCGCTCGGGAAACCCGATGCATTCCAGTTTGTACTGTAGGATCCCGGATTCATGTATTCATTTAGAAGAACATGCACTTCCTGTCCGAGTGAATTAAACACGGATAACTTTATAATACCGTTCTTCGGAATATCGAACGATATTTTTGTGGACGGGTTAAACGGATTCGGATAGTTCTGATGCAAAGTGAATGATGATGGATTTTCGGTTCCTATCTGATTTACAAAAACGCTCCCGCCGTTTGTGGACTTGAGAATAAAGGGATACAGGTTTGTAAATTCCGTACCACTCATAAAAAAGTTATTCTGGTCATTTAAAGATATTCCATATATACCACCAAGCTGATTAAAATCATTGACAATCCAATTAGCCCCGTAATTAGTTGTTTTCATAGTTGTAATTTTATTGTCAGGAATATCAATCCTATATCCTGCTGCAAATGCTATACCTGTTGACGAAATCGATTTAATTTTATAAAATATCCGTTCCGATACATAAGATATAGAATCCCAATTATTTCCAGCATTGGTTGTTTTATATATAATGCTCTGCAATCCGGTACCTCTAAATCCTATTGCAATTCCGGTTGTAGAATTAAGAAAATTAAAACAATCTATCCCTTCATTAAACATTTTTGTAGTCCAGTTCAAACCGCCGTTTGTTGTTTTATAAATTCTACCTGAAGGATTATTAAGATTTTCTCCGCAAACAAATCCCGTATTAATATCGAAGAAAACCATTTCCCTTTTCTCATAAACCGGTTCTATGTTATTTATCATTAACAAGTTAACACCGCCGTTCGTGGTTTTATAAAACTTTGTATTTTGCGAAGGGTTATCATCTATTAAAGCATATCCAGTATTGGCATCGAAGAAATGAATATCATTTATATAACCGGTAAGCGTATCGAAAGTCCCGATTTTTTGCCATGAGACACCGGCATTTGTTGATTTCAGAAAAGCGCTTTTGTATTCGGAGTAAAATTCCCTTCTGCCCTCCATCAGGTATTTCTGTCTTATGTAATTCGGCAGCGAAAGAAAATCGTTATTTAATTTATTTAGCTTCCATGGATTTACATTTTCCGAACCGCACGCATATACCAATGCTGAGTTCAAAAATTGAATCCCGAGCATTACTCTGATTTCCGGAGGACAGGAAGCTAAAGTCCAGTTAAATCCTGAATTCGTCGTATAATAAATTCGTTCGCTGAAACTTGTTGCTGCGTGCCCAAGCGAGATTCCGATGTTCATATTATAAAACCCTAATGTATAAGCAATCCCTGTATATGGAAGCGTATATGTAGACCACTGAGCATTTAGATTTGCGGCGAAAAATAAAGCGATGATTAAAACTGTTTTTTTCATTATTCAGATTTTATAAATTTTATATCTGTAAAGATGTATAAAAGGGAAAACTTTCTGCCATTATTAATAAATTATCGGGATTGGTCATTATTATCAAGGAAAAAAGCGGACGGAAATTAGAAATCAGAATCGAAGAGTTAGGAGAAAATATCAAAAATCAAAAATACAAATCAAATATCAAATATAAAAAAACAAGTAATTAAATATTGTTGAAAATTGACTATGATTGATTATATGGATATTACATACTTCGTTCTCCGCAGTGAATTGAAGACCCGTCGCGGCGGTTATAATACCTGACGCCGCTAAAGGAACAAGAAGTTAGGAGTTAGAAGTTAGAAGTTAGAAGTTAGAAGTTATCATAAAAACCATTCTTTATTCGGCTATTTTCCATTTTCCGTTATTACAGCAGGCTGATGAGCATGTGCATTGAAAGCAAATGAGGGGTTTCGATTTTATTTTTCTGCGCGATTTTAAGAATTTCAGATGTGAAATAGCCGGTTTCGAGTTTCTTACCTTTGAGCCTGTCCTGGTAAGACGAGGTTTTGGCGATGTTTACTTTTTTCGTATCGGTGATTACTTTTTCATACGCTTCGTTTGTGAATATTACACCGACTGATGCGGCGACTTCCGAGATTTCTTTATACAAATCATTAATAAGCGAAATGATTTTCTTATCTTTAAATAGTTCATCAACTTCCACGAGCGCGATTGCTGTAAGCGAATTGAATATCGTGTTCCAGGCGAGTTTAACCCAGATATCAAGTTTTATATTTTCCGACATCTTACATTTAATTCCGGGAGTATTCAAAACAGTGTAAATACTTTTGAGTCGTTTTGTAACCTTCCCGTTCTCTTCGCCAATGACGATTATTCCCAGCGCCGTATGAAGAATTTTGTTTTCATTCATTTCGGTTGCAATCCTGCTGATTCCCTGCAGTACACGGGTTTTGCCGAATGCTTTTTTCAGCACGTTATAATTATATATACCGTTCTGAACGGAAATAAACTGCGTGTCTTTAGTCGTCACTTTTTTCAGCGCGGGTATTAGCGCCTCAGTGTCCTGAGATTTGACGCTCACAATCACATAATCAAACTTAGTCTTGAACGATGACGGATTATCCGAAACTTTTATATTAATATTAAAATCCCCGTATGTACTTTTAATAGATAAACCTTTTTTCTTGAGAAGTTGTAAAGTAATGCCGCGGGAAAGAAAATAGACTTTATGGTTTTTATTCTGCGCGAGTCTTCCGCCGAAATACCCTCCTACCGCACCGGTTCCCGCTATAAGTATTTTAGGCTTATTCATTTAAGAAGCCAGTAGTTTTTTGACAAGAGGAGGCGTGCCTGTAGTGGCTTTCTCTACAATGAATTCAAGATTCTTGTGTATGCCCGAAACATTTGGTTTATGAGGGTCGATAATATATTTCTTTGTTTCTCTTGATACGTAATCTATCAGCCCGGCAGCGGGATAAACAACAAGCGACGTTCCTACAACAATCAGAATATCCGCCGAGGCTGCAACGGTTGCGGCATCCGTCATCAGCGGAACCGCTTCGCCGAACCAGACTATATCCGGTCTTAACTGCGAACCTTTTTCGCATTCGTCCCCGAGATTAATATCCCTGTAACCGATATCATAAACGTTGTAAGGAGGAACCGTGCTTCTTGCTTTTGTAAGTTCGCCGTGAAGGTGTATGATATTCGAAGAACCCGCTCTTTCGTGAAGATTGTCAACATTCTGAGTAACGATGACAACATCGTATTTCGATTCCAACTGGGCAAGGGCAATATGCGCTTCGTTGGGCTTAACATTATGCAGTTGTCTTCTTCTTTCGTTATAAAAACGAAGAACAACTTCGGGGTCTTTTATCCATCCGCCGGGCGACGCCACTTCATATACATCGTAGCCTTCCCAGAGTCCGCCTGCATCTCTGAATGTGGAGAGTCCGCTTTCCGCGCTTATACCGGCTCCGCTTAACACAACGATTTTTTTACGGGACATAAATATGCTGTTTATTTAACCCCGTAATTTACTAACTGTAAAATTAAATTATAAGATAGATAATACTCTTTGAATTTTTTCAGTCAGTTTCCCGGACAGTTCTTTGAGTTTAGGATTATCCGAAACCGCGAATATCAATTCGGGATTAAACATCGAGACAATAACTTCGCCGTTTTTTTCATGCACAATTACGTTGCATGGCATAAGAAGTCCGACGTTTTCTTCCGTTTTAAGCGCTTCGTATGCAAACGGAGGATTGCACGCGCCGAGAATCATGTATCTGTCGAAATCAACGTCCAGTTTTTTCTTCAGTGTTTCTTTTACGTCGATTGTGGTAAGTATGCCGAAACCTTCGGTTTTTAATGCTTCAGTTGCTTTTTCAATTGCGGCTTCATAACCGTAATTTACTTTTTTAGTGAATCCGTAATTCATATGTATTTTATTTAATTAATTTATTCAGATTTTCTGTAACGCCAAACGGCAAGAGTCATTATTACAACAGAGAAAATTACAAAAAAGTACAGAGCAGGGAGAACGTCTTTTAACTGAGAACCTTTCAGCATTATCATCCTCATCGCGCGGTTGAACTGCGCGACCGGATTGAAGTATGCAATCGTCTGCGCCCAATCGGGCATGCTTTCGACAGGCGTAAATATGCCCCCCATCAACATAAACAGAACCATAAAGAACCATGCAATGAACATTGCCTGCTGCTGTGTATGAGTAACGGTTGATATAAGCAGACCGATTCCAAGCACTACAAACATATATACCGAAGCAAGCAGAAGAATCAGGAATGGACTGCCCAATAGCGGTACATTAAACACAAAGAATCCAAGCGTCAGCCCGAATATGAGTTCGCCGATACCTATGAACCAGAAAGGCATTAACTTCCCTATTATGAATTGATATTTCTTAATGGGCGTAACGTTCAACTGTTCAATCGTGCCGATTTCCTTTTCTTTCACAATGTTCATACCCGAAAGAAATGAGCCGATCATAGTTACGAGCGCAACGAGAATGCCGGGGACCATGTATGTTTTGTAATCCAGTTCGGGATTGTACCAGTTCATAAATTCAACGTTTATCAGCGCTGTTTTTTCCGGAACGATTGATGACTTTGTTATTATTTCGGAATTGTACTGCCTTACGATATTAGTCGCGTAATTGTTTATTATTCCAGCGGCGGAACCGTCTTCGGCATTTATTAGAAACTGGACTTCGGATTTTCCGTTTGTTCTAAAATCCTTTTCGAAATCTTTTGGAATGTAAATAATCAGGCGGGCTTCATATTTTTTAAAACTTTCCTCCGAATTTTCGACGGAGAAAGAAACCTCGTTCAGAGTGAAATAATTCGAAGCGGTGAATTTGGAAATAAGTTCTCTTGAGAAATGGCTCTGGTCGAGGTCAACAACATTGAATTTTATATTCTTAATTTCATATGTAGCCGCATTGGAAAGTATCAGCAGTTGAAAAATCGGCATGAAGAATATAAGCGGAATCATTGCTCTGTTCCGGAAAATCTGCAGAAACTCTTTTTTTAATATAACAAGTATGGTTCTCATTACTCAAGTCTGATTTTAAATTTTTTAATGCTGACCGTTATGAAAAACACCGTCATACCCGCAAGTATAAGCGTTTCCTGCCAAATGTAAGAGAATGTAACACCTTTCAACATTATGCCCTTTACTATTCGAATAAACCATTTGGCGGGAATCGTGTTGCTCAATAATTGCAGAGGCAGAGGCATATTTTCAACCGGGAAAATATATCCCGAAAGAATAATTGTCGGGAGCATAAGAGCGCCGAGAGAAATCATCATCGCCGTCTGCTGATTGTTGCTTACAGTCGAAATCAAAATGCCAAGAGATAAAGCGGTAACTAAAAATAACGTGCATTCGGCTATAAGCAGAGGAAGACTTCCCACTGTCGGTACTTCAAAAACATATTTTGAAAGTATCAGCACGGCAGCGGAATTTACAAGTGCAAGAAGGAGATAAGGAATAACTTTTCCAACAATTATCTGAAACGGATTCAGCGGAGACACAAGCAGTATTTCCATCGTACCAAGTTCCTTTTCTTTCGTAATCGATATCGATGTCATGAGTGCGGAGACAAGCAGCAGTATAACCGACATCAGTCCCGGCACGAACATGAAAACGCTTTTCAGATTCGGATTGAAGCGCATTTTGATTTCGGGATTAATCATCGGAGGAAGAGTTTTCCCTTTTGAAAGTTCCGCCTGATAATCCATTATAATCGAGGAAGTATATCCTATAAGCATATTCGCGAAATTCGGGTCCGAAGCATCAGCCACAATTTGAACATTTGCAGTTCCTGTTCTTTCAATATTCTTTCCGAAATCGGGTTCGAATATTATCACTTCTTTGATAATGCCCTTTCTGAATGCAGGCTCAATGTCATTCTGCGACTGCAGGTTTTCATAGAGAAGAAAATATCCGGACGACAAAAGTTTATTGCTTATTTCCTGCGTATTATTGTCTTTTGCAAAATCGAGTATGGCTATTTTCGCATCCTTTATTTCATTTGTTATAGCAAAGCCGAAAAGCAATACCTGGGCAATCGGCATACCGAACAATATAAGGAGCGTTCTGTAGTCCCTGACAATATGAAGGAATTCCTTCCACACAAAATTTAAGAATCTATTCATTACTTTGCGGTCTGGCTAATTTTACGAATACTTCGTGCATAGTTTCTACGCCGAATTGTTTTTTAAGATTTCCCGGTGTATCAAGCGCCGCTATCCTTCCGTCAACCATCATTGATATCCTGCTGCAATATTCCGCTTCGTCCATATAGTGGGTTGTAACAAATACCGTTACATTCCTGTCCGCCGCTTCATAAATCATATCCCAGAACTGACGGCGCGTAATCGGGTCAACTCCGCCTGTCGGTTCATCAAGAAATACTATCTTCGGTTCGTGAATAATCGCTATCGAGAAAGCAAGTTTCTGTTTCCATCCTAGGGGAAGCGATTTTATAAGTTTATTTTTTGCATCTTCAATTTTCAGAAGGTCAATCAGGAATTCGGTCTTCTCTTTTCTTTTTTCCTTCGAAAGTCCGTAAACCCCGCCGTAGAAATCAATGTTTTCTTTTACTGTTAAATCCTCGTACAGCGAAAACTTCTGACTCATATATCCGATGTTTTTCTTTATTTGTTCCGTCTGCTTATAAACGTCAAAACCCGCTACCGTTGCCGTTCCGGACGAAGGAATGGATAGTCCGCATAACATTCTCATAGCAGTGGTTTTCCCCGCACCGTTCGCACCAAGAAAGCCGAATATTTCTCCGGCGGGTACTTCAAATGATATTTTATCCACCGCTATGAACGAGCCGAATTTTTTAGTGAGATCCTTAACCGTTATTATATATTTGTCGTCCATTTATTTGTTCATTAATGACATAAAACAATCCTCGATGCCGGGATTTATTTCCTGTATAGTTAAATTTGTATGCCCCTCTGACATTAAAATATTTTTCATTCTTTCAATATCGATGCCGCCGTGTTTATCCGTGTAGTGAAGGAAATCACCGAATGAATAAACCGATTCAGTATTTTCATCCGAACGAATATCAAGTATCAGTTTGTGCATATTGTCAGACCTGACTGCATATATTTTTTTTCCGTACTTGCCGATAATATCCCGGAGAAATCCAATATCAAGAATTTTTCCTTTCTGCATGAGCGCTATTCTGTCGCATTTGGATGCTTCGTCCATGTACGGCGTAGAAACAAGAATCGTTATGCCTTCATTTTTTAATTTGCCGAGCATTTCCCAGAATTCATTTCTTGATACCGGGTCGACACCAGTAGTCGGTTCATCGAGGAATAGAACGTCGGGTCTGTGAATAAGCGCACATGAGAGAGCAAGTTTTTGTTTCATACCGCCTGACAACTGCCCAGCCCTTCTTTTGTTGAAAGGTTCGAGCATTATATATATATCTTTAATGAGGTCGTAATTTTTTTCGATTGTGGTGCCGAAAACTCTGGCGAAGAACTTTAAGTTTTCCTCGACGCTTAAATCCTGATAAAGCGAAAACCTTCCGGGCATATAGCCGACTGATGACCTTATTTTCTTATAATCTTTTACGATGTCAAATCCATCCACAACAGCGCTTCCGCTTCCCGGAAGAAGCAGCGTGGTAAGCATTCTGAACAAAGTCGTCTTACCCGCGCCGTCAGGACCGATGAAACCGAAAAGTTCGCCGTGTTTAACGTCGAATGAAATATCATCCACAGCTTTTGTTTCGTCGAACGATTTAGAAATATTTTTTACAGATACTGCGTATTCCATGATTCTTTATTTAAATACAATTTCTCCGGGCATGCCGATTTTCAAGGAACCGTCATTCTTAACGCGCACCTTTACCGCATAAACAAGATTAACTCTTTCTTCCTTCGTCTGAATTATTTTAGGAGTGAATTCGGCTTTTGAAGATATCCAACTGATTTCTCCTTCCAGCGTTCTGAAATCGTCTTTTCCGTTATCGATAAGCACTTTAACCTTCTGTCCTATTTTAATTTCAGGTAGTTGAGAGCCGCTTACATACACTCGAAGTTCCATTATGCTCAGGTCGGCAATCTTATATAAAGGTTTTCCGTAGTTTACAACTTCATTCTGCTCCGCATATTTGATTATCACCGTTCCTGTAACGGGATTAATAATAGTGCTCTTATTCAATTGGTCGTCAATCTGCTTTATCTGCACGTCATAATTTTTAAGTTCTTCGTTAGTCGTATTATTCTGCGTTTCTACTGCCGCCATCTGTTTGTTTATCACATCGATATTTCCGACTATATCATCAAGTTGTTTTCCCGTCGCAGCATTGTCTTTTAAGAGTCTTTCAATCCTGTCTTTTTCTTTTAAGGCAACTCTTTTTTGTTCCTGATAGACCGCGACCTGAGAACTAACATTTTTAAATTTTGTGCGGGTAAGATTTTTTGTTGCTTCAAGTTGTTTCTTCTTAAGATTCAACTGCACCGTATCGATATAGCCTGCAATATAGTTCGCATTCAGCGTCTGACCTTCCTCGACATTGAACTCGACCAGTTTACCACTGGATTCAGACGAGACAATCGTTTCGACCGCTTCAAAATTCCCGTAGGCATCCGAGCGCTTGTCGTTTTTCGAACATCCGCTGATTATGCCTGCGGACAAAGCAATTAAAATAAATCCGAATAATTTATTATTCATATTAATATACTCCTTTTGCCGTTAAATAATTTATTTGAGCCTGCAGCAATTGTATCTTATGAGTTGCAAGCATTATTTCTGCCTGTGTTTTATTGTTTAATTCCGTAAGATAGATAGTCGAAGTAACGGTTCCGTTCTGTAACTGCGAAAAGACACTGCTTACAATTTTATCTCTGAGAGCAATTAATTCTTCGTCTTTCTTTTTCAATTCACTGTATTTCAGAATATCGGATTTGTATTTTTCGAGGCTTACCTTTAGATTTTTATCGAAAGTTTCTTTCTGAGAATCGACAATTTTACTGTTTACCGAATAAATTTGTTTTTCGTTATTATCAGAACTCCAGTTTATGGGATTCCAACTTACAGTCAGTCCAACCATATAATACGGCTGAAATGTGTTGTCGAGCATATTCAGTCCCGGTCTGCCATATCCTGCCTGACCGAATGCAGATAATTTAGGAATAACTCTCGTTGAAATGGAATTTGAATATGCATTCAGTTGATCTTTTTGAAACGAAAAGAGTTTGTATTCGGGTCTGCCGGAGAAGTCGTTGTCAAAAATAATATTTGTTCCGGCGGGAATTTCAAGTTTTGTATTCTCCGGAATCGCAACGCCTATAAGTTCTCCGAGCATCTTAAGCGCCGATATCCTGTCAATTTCTATGCTTTGAATATCTTCTTCAGTTTGTATCAACTGCGCCTGAAGAATGTATAAATTACTCGCTGTCGAAACTTCGTTCCTTATACGCGACTCCATTTCCGAAATTCTGGAAAGCAAATCCTTTTTTAGTGTCTCATTAACGTTTTTCTTTTCCTGATATAAAAGAACGGAAAAATACAGGTCGTTGATTTTAGGTTTCAGCGAGAACAGTTCAACTTCTATCTTTTGGTTATCAACCAGCACCTGCCGGTTTTCAGTTTCTTTCAGAGAGGAAATATTGCCTCCGTCATAGAGCAGTTGTTTTACGTCCATCGTAACTTTGTACTGGTCCTTGTTCATTTCAGGCGGTTTAATGGCCGGAAGACTAATATTCAGTTTCGTTACATCGGACTGATACGACGCCTGCCCTTTAAATGAAATCTGAGGCAGATAATTTATGCCGAGATTTTCCAGTTTCAATTCGTTTATTGATTTGTAATAATCCCGCTGTTTCGCGTTGGGATAATTTTCGTATGCAGCCTTGAAACAATCCTTAAGGGATATTGTGTTATCCTGTGATTGCACGCTGACAGCCGCCGCAAGAAAAATTATCAACAAAATCTTTCTCATATCAATTAATTTTAATTGAGTTTATTATAAATTTTGAAACTTCTTTTTTTCTGGATTCGATAAACTTCGTATAACTGTCGTCATCAAAATTCAGAACGGTAGATACAATCGGACGCGCCACAACGGGAAAAATGCAAAGTGCGATAATATTTATTATCAACTGTCTGGGGTCAATCGGATTTATTATACCGAGAGAAATAGCCGATCTGATGTCTTCAATAAATCTGTTGCCAGGGTGAATTCCTTTTTCAATAAAAACATTTTTAATTCTTTCCGGATTGTGATGAATCTCGTTTAAAATAAATGCGGGTATATATGAATTCTTAAGCAGTAGATCTATATAGTTCTCAACGAAGTATTCTATTTTTGCCAGTAGCGGCAAATCCACACTTATTAATTCCTGAAGTTTCGCAAAAAAGCCGACGCAGTCTTCATTGAATATTGCCTCGAATAAATTTTCTTTGGAACGGAAATAATAATGCAGCATAGCCTTGTTTATCCCTGCCTCATCGGCAATTTCCTGCATCCTCGCCCCGTCGAGACCCTTAACGTGAAATATTCTTTTTGCCGCAGAAAGAATTTGCTTTTCCGTAGTTTTGTCTAAATTTTCTTTCTTTTCAGCCTCTTTTTCGATATTTTCGTCATCCATATACTTAAACTTAATAGTTAATCTGAATGGTTTAACCAACTGGTTAACACAAAAATACACCTGACCGTAATAAATGTCAAGTGAATTTTAAAATTATCTCAGGACTACAAGTTTTTGTATTTCGGAATGTTTTTCAGAATCTCCTTTAATGAGGAGGCGGTAGAAATAAACGCCGTTGGCAATATAATCGCCGTCAGCATCGCGTCCGTCCCATTGCACCTGATTGAATCCGACATTAGCCGGAGCAACAATTTCTTTAATTACTCTTCCTGCGACACTGAATATTTTTATCCTGCATTCGCCTGGCATTTGATTGCCTGTAAGATTGAAAGTAAAGAGCGTATTGTCTTTCATCGGATTGGGATAGTTATAGACATCCCTGAATGATGTTTCGTTTACCACATCGAGTACAAATTTTGCCGTATCGTAACCGCTGCCTTTTTCAGAAATCAGGTTCAGATAGTTCAGTCCGTTTTTTAACCGGGGAGTAAATTTTATGACGAAATTTCCTTTGTCGGTTTCTTTTGCTACTGTAGTTATCATCTGGGATTTTGAATATCCGTACAATGAAACGAACTGATTGTTAAGCATTACTCTGAAAAGCGAAGTATCGGAACTTAATAATTCTTCTATCGATTTGCCTGTCAGTTTTATCAGCATGTCGGGAGTGGAACGAACATAATCATTTCCATACAGCCTTGTTCCGTCCGAATAAACTTCAGTCTGGAAATCCGCAAGAGAGCCTTTAACATAGAATGAAGAAATTACCGAATTATTATAATCGTAAATATCGTTCTGGTTCAGCGGTTGGATTTCCAGAACAATCGCTATCTGGTTCAGATATTTTTTATAGATCGGCAGCCTGTTTACTTTGAACGAGGCTTTTACAAACATGGAACTGTCAACTTTCAGTTGAGTAAATATAGTATCCGACTTCAGCATTACCTTATTTCCCGCTCCGTCAAGTGCATAGAAATTTCTTATATGAGAATTAAGCGGTACGTAGCCTATATTATAATACATGCCTCCGATGCCTACACTGTCTCCCATAGTTACTATTGAATCGGACTTATATATTGAATTATTGTCAAGCGCAATTTCAGGAGGACCTACATATTTCAAATTCAGTCCTTTGTATAACGGTGATAGAACTCCGTTTATCGTATCAATAGAAACTTTCGCTATAAGTTTTAACTGCGGGTACTGGAGTGCGTTTATTCCTTGAAGGTTAACCAGATTATTGGTTGTCACATCATTCATCAGCATCGTTTCGTTATTGTTATGCTGAATTCCGATAACATCGAACTTTATGTTCGTATAAGGATTAAGCACCTGATTCCAGTTAAAGTTCTGCCAGGATTGAGCGGGACCGATAATATTCGTCATACTTCCTGCGGGAAACATGAAAGCCGGGTCCATTGAACATGTTGCAGGTACCCAGGGATTTAAATCAGGAAAATATGATTCAGAAACCAATTTGTTAGGTAAACTTCTATAACTTATAAAACTCCATCTTCCCCAATCCATTAGACTAACTGCATCACAAGATACACTGCCGAACTGTCTTAAAACCGCTTTCGCGCTCGAATTTAATTCCGAACTAGTCCCTACAGGCACCTGTTTTAAAAGTACAAGGATATTCGTTGTATCGAATGTGCTTAAATAATTTATGAGGGAATCTGACGATGTACTTGATGTAAAGGAAATATGCCTGAAATCAATAACGCTGCCCGTAAATTTCGTTACCTTGGCAATTAAAAGCCCGCTAACATCCGCATCGCTTATATAGTATTTAAGATATTTGTTTAATATCATGAAAGAAGGATTTGTCATGTTGTTACTAAAAGAACTCGACAGCACCTTGCCGATGTAGTTACTTAAAGCATAATTATTGTTAACCGCAGTTAAATTGCTGATTTCAAAATCCTGAGATTGGTTTTTTAAATATTTGTTTATGACGATTAGAGAATCGTTTGGCGTTCCGTTTGAGTGATAAGTGAAACGCCTGACAAGAGACCAGCCAAGCGTATCTGCGTTATTCATTATGGAGTTCAGTCTCCAGAAATACACTACGTTTGTATCTGTCAGCGGTAAATGAACTTTTATTTTTGTTTTGACCCCGACAATATTAGGTATCAAATAATTCTGCTGCACCGATGAATTGAAATTAGCCGTAGTATCCATTTGGAGCATTAGTTTTAAAGAATTTCTTCTAATATCAACATTCGGATTTATACCGACGAACTCAACCGTATCCCTGTAAACCGATTGGTTGTTTTCAGGTTTCAACGGCACAAAGGAATAATTCTTGACAGTTAATGATACTGTAAGAATATTATTGGATTTATTATCCGAAGGATACCAGTTATCAGGATCGATACTTATTTTGAGCGAATAATCTCCTGCCGTATCAAAAGACAAATAATATCTCAATGTATCGATGAACCTGAAACCATGAACAATTGTATCTTTTGTTTTATTCGGAATATTTCTTTTCAGTATCTGGAATCTGATCTTGCAGGAATCCGCATACAATCCGAGATTTTTCGGGAATACGCTGAATGTAATATTTTTCCTTGCGGGAGGATTTTCATCTGATAAATTATAATCCTGATTTTGAATATCAAACTCGGGATGAACAGGCAGTAATAATTTTAATGCAGGGTCGCCGAGCAGTCCGTAACAATTTATTGTATTACTCTTTGCGAAATCCGTTGTATCCACGCCGAGTGTAACAGAGGCGTATTTCAATATATCTCCTGTTCTTCTGAGAGTATCCAACGCTAACGCTTGTAACAGATAATCATTATATACGCCTCCTGTACCTGAAAAACTCCATCCCGAAGTTCCAAAAAATCCTATAGAACCTTTTCCGGGATAATAAGCAAATCTTTCTCCGAAACCTCTTGCATCAGGTTCAGCGCATTTTCCGGACAAACATGTCATACTGTAGACAAGCGGATATTTATCATTAGATAAGGCGCCGGGATCTTCAAAGGCGTTATTCCAGAAACCCTGACCTGCATGTGCAACGAAATTTACTATTAGGGCGCCTCTGTTGATTGATTTTATTATTGAATCGGGATAATTAAAAACAATTGCTCCCGAAGTATCGTTTAAAAATATTTTTACAGGATCGGATGCTAAAGGAGCGGGCGAAATATATGAATTAATGAAATAATTCGATTGGGCTGCAAAACTTTGCTGTTCGTTACGATCATATCCGCCCGTTATAAATACGGGCTTTTTAATCCAGGACTGAAGGGGCTGGCTTTCGTAATAAATAATTTTATTGACCATATCCTGCGCTTCCTGCGGCGTATAAGCAGGCAAACGACCAACAGCGACCTGATGTGAAAAAGTGAAAGTACCTATTTTAAAGTTTGCAAAATAACCGTCCGTAATCGGGTTTCCATAAACAGGGACAAAATTCTGATAGTATACCGATGTAGTCAGGTATTTTTTCGGGTCCACCGAACCTCTCCCGAAAAGACAGAGATATTTAAATTTTGGCAGCGTCCATGTTTCATATACATTCTTTGTAAAATTTCTTACTGCAACAGGACTCTCCATTCCGTAATTAAAAATATCATATAAGTCTTCTATCTCCGCTTTAAAAGTCCTGAAACCGTCGTGTGTATTCCTGTATGCTCTTAGTTGTTCTGCCTGACTTTCGAACAATTTATTGTAAACAATCAGATAATCCGTCCCGGTACTGTTTGTTACCAGCGGCGGAACCTGTCTTTGTTTTATTCTGAACGGCTTATTTGTAATTTGTTTGTTGTTTATTTCGTAATTTCCGTTTCCTTTTCCTACAAAGAACAACGTATCATTTGATATACTGTAATTTATTATTCTGTTCCCATTCTTTGTGTCATAAATCGATACCGGATTGGAAGGAACAACGCCTTTTACATAAAAGATCATGGGCGAATTATCGGTTAATTCGCTGGGAATACTGATATAATTACTTTCAAACTCAAATCTTTTTGCAACGGTTAACTCAAAATAATCGAACCAGATCAATAGACTTGTAGTAATAGGCAAATACCTCACCAAGAAAGAATTTGCGCCTGATGTCAACGCAGAACCGGAAAAATATAAGGTCGTATCAAGACGGTTTAAATTATCAAATCTGACTGTATCGAACTGTGTACTGTTTATTTTTATAACAAGACGGTGTTCATTAAAAATATTGGGGTTCTGAGAATATGGGTAAGCAAATAGTTTCAGACGACACTGCTGAGGCGTATTAGACGGAAGGTTTACGGTAAACGGCTGTGAAATAGAATTATTATTCGCAAGGTATGTCCAGTACCAGCCCTCACCCTTGTATTTATCATTCAAAAAGTTTTCATTATCCAGCGTACCTGTGTTTTGCCCGAGCGAATAATACTGCTCCTTTTCGAAATGCAGTTTCTGATAGTAATAATCCAGCGAATAATGAACTGACGAAGAATTGTTGTAGTCTGCAAACCGAAGTCCTTGCGCCCCTCCCCAGCCAATCCAATATACGGAGGTATCGGAATACAGATTATAATACTCGTTAGTTGTGTACGCGATATTGCCGCTAATGTCATACGTATTCGTCAACCCGCCGTAATTTCTTATCCCATAAAAATCGAAATAATCCGCATCATCAAAGACACCGTCACTCTCGCCATAAAAATAAATCGGAGTCTGATTTCCCTTATAATAAACTTTTACAGTTCTCGGATCGATGGATGCGACGCTTATTCCTGCATTAACAAAATCATTCTTGTCTATCCTGTACATTCCGTCGTTTACAACGTACATCTTCAGGTAAACCTGATTAGGCGTAATCCAGTTATAATTTTGGGAAAAAACGGAATTTACTCCCAGCAAATAAATTAAAACGGCTAATATTCTTTTCATTTTAAAACTACTAATTTCTGCAATGCTGTTTCTTTCTTATTGTTTCCCTCAATAATCAACTTATACAAATATACGCCATTTGCGATATAATCGCCATCCGCATCTTTGCCATCCCAGTGAATCTGGTTATATCCGATACTTAAATTAACATTCATTGTTTTAATAACGCGCCCGGCGACCGTGAAAATTTTCAATTTTGCACCCGAAGGCGGTGTACCGCCTGATAGATTTATCAGGAAATATGTTTCCGATTTCATCGGGTTAGGATAATTTTTGAGGTCGGCTATCTTTAATTCGGGATTTACAGTCATTAAGTGCGTAACTGTATCGGAATAATTTCCGTTTGCATCTATAGACGTAAATTGAAATGTGTGATCTCCGTCAGACAAAGAAGGATTATAGTATAAAGTTGCTTGTAGCGATTTTCCGGCCGGGAAGACAATATCGATAAGGGGATTTTTAATACCGTTAATATAATACCATACAATAGTATCATCAAGTTTCACGCGGATGTTTGAAGTATCTTTTATAAATATTTTGCTGTCATCGAGAAACTTCAATACGATGTGCGGCTTTGCGGCAATAAAATCTCCGCTCATGCCTCTCACGCCGTCGTATGTAATTTCCATTTGCGGCTTGAGTGTGTCGCCTGCCAGTACTATTCTTGTTACAGCAACATTATTATATGTATAAAACTCATTTTGTCTTATCAATGATGTTTCAAAGTAAACAGTTACAGTGTCAAATCTTTTATTTCTGTCTCTTAACCCTGCAGTAGGAAGTTTAACGGATGACAATGTCATGGAATCTACATACAACGTGTTATAAACCGTATCGATCCTCAATAATTTTATGCCTGAAGGCGAAGAGGCAGACCATTTATTTATATAAGACGTTGCATTCGCATATCCGAAATTTCCGAATCGTACGGATACTCCGAGAGTATCTCCCTCCTGCATAATACTATCGCTTTTTACAACCGAATTATTATCGGCAATTATTTCAGCAGCAGGAGTATAATTGAATTTTAAATTATTCAGAACAGGCGATACCAGTCCGTTAAGCGAATCCATATAAAGTTTCGTAACAAGTTTCATTGACGGATATGTGAAAACATTAAACGAATCCAACCGGACTCCGGAATTATTTGTCAGATTACTTAAAAGCAGAACACTCTGGGACGACTGATTCACACCGTAAACATCAAATGACAATCTTGTGTTCGCCGGGATTACATTCGACCAATTGAAATTTGACCATGTTCGGGCCGGTCCGAAATTATGATAAACATAAGCCGAATCGTAGTAAAACACTGGCTGCATCGAACAGATTGCCGGATTAAATGCCGCATTATAACTCTCGGCATCGATTGTATTCGGCAGAGTGGAATAATTAATGAAACTCCAGCAGGAATACGACTGAACATTTACGGAATCTATGTATGTACTTCCAAGTATTTTTATTCTCGACCTTAAACTGCTGTTAATGTTAAAATTTGTATTATACGGCGAAGTCTTCAGAATTATTAGAATATTATTATCCGTAAATGTATTCAGGAAATTTATTGCGGAGTCATTTGACTGTGAAGTCGTGAAACCAAAATGCATCTTCTCAATAAGCCTTGCGTTTGTTTTGTTTATCTTGATTATGTTCAGGCCTCCCCATGAACCGGTATCCGACAATTGATATTCATTATTATTTATTACGAATCTTGTCATGTTGAATAGATTATTTCCCCATGACTGCGCTGTAATGCTTCCGGTAAATTTGCTTACAACTATGCTGTCATTACCTCCCGAAGCATGCATCAAATCGCTTAAATTATACTGGCTGATTTTTTTCCTGTACAGCGTAACTATCCTGTCGGTTAAAGCAATTTTGCTCTTTGGGTCCGGCGCACCTATTCTTGAACTGAAAAAAGCGGAATTCCCGTAAATAAATCTTCGCGTGTCCGACCATCCAGATGTATCGGTATTATTTATAATGGAATTCATTCTCCAGAAATAAACCGTGTTACTGTCTTTCACAGGAATGCTGTAACCGAATTTCGTAACTAAGCCCTGAGGATTCGCAACAAAATATGTCCTGCTCAAAGAGGAATTAAAAGATGAAGACGTATCCACCTGAAAAAGAAGTTTGACATTATTCCCGCGGCTAACGTTTGGATTTATTCCGGTAACTGTCACCGTGTCGCCGCTTACAAGTTCATCATTGACCGGTTTCAGCGGCAGGAATGATGAATTTTTCAGATTTATGGAAAATGTTATCGAGTTATTTGTTTTTATTTCTTTCGTATTCCACCGGTCGGGGTCAAGGTCAATCTTCATTGAATAATTTCCTGCTGAATCCAGCGAGAATAAATAGGAAACGGTGTCGATGAAACCGAACCCGTGAACAACAGTATCCTTTAATTTGTTGTTTACATTATTTTTTATGAGAGTAAATCTTATTTTAATGGAATCGGAATATATTCCGAGATTCCTCGGATATATTGTAAGAATCACAGGCTCTCTGACCGACGGAAAAGGATTTGATAACTTATAGTTTGACTGGTCAATAGCATACTCCGGATATTTCGGCATAAGCAGATTTGCCGCGGGATCTCCGAGCAGGCTGTAACAATTAATTGTATTTCTTGATGCAAAACTAATAGGATCCGCGTATAATCTTCCGGATGCAAGCCGCAATATATCACCGATTCGTCTTATTGTGTCCCTTGCAAATGTTTTTATGAGGTAATCATTCAACGTGTTTCCGGACCCGGAAAAACTCCAGCCCGTAGTACCTATAAACCCGACAGCGCCCCTGTTATTCAGATTAATAAAATTTTCACCAAAACTTCTTACATCCGATTCTGCGTTTTTCCCTGTGTAGCATGTCATGCTGAGTATTAGCGAAAGCCGGTTCTGATTAGCAAGAACACCGGGATCTGTCAAGCCGTTATCCCATGTTGTACTTCCGGCATGCCCGATAAAATTGGTTATCAAACTGCCCCTGTTCATTGCATTTTTAATTGAATCCGAATAACTGTACGTAACACCTCCGGCAGAATCATTTCTGTAAATTCTTACGGGATAGCCTGAAACGGGCGGCGGGAATATATAATTGTTTACGAAAACATCAGACTGAGCGGCAAAAGTGATTTGCTCCTGACGGTTTTGTCCGCCGGAAATATAAATGAAATTCTTAAAGAAATTTTCCGGATTTGACGATTGATTTTCGTAGGCAATGGTTTTATTAATGATATTATTTGCTTCCTGCTCAGTCAGCGCAGGAATTCTTCCGACTGCAATCTGTGGATGATAGGTCGACGAATTTAAATTGAAGTTTGCGAAGTAACCATCCGAAGGAGGATTACCGTATACCGGCACTAGATTCTGTGTATATATTGAAGCCGGATAATTTCCTTTCGGGTCAAGCGAACCTCTTCCAAGCAAACACAAATACCTGAACCTCGGCTGCTGCCAGTTTTCATACGCGTTCTTTGTGAAATATCTGACAGCGACAGGACTTTCCATGCCGAAATTAAAAATATCATATATATCTTCGATTTCGGCTTTGAATGACCTGAGAGTATCATGCGAACCCCTGTATTGCCTTAATAATTCAGCGGAAGATTCAAGAATTTTATTATAAACAACCAGATAATCCGCACCGCCAGTATTTGTAACAAGATTAGGAACCTGTCTTTGTTTTATCCTGAAAGGTTTTTTGGTAATATACTTATTGATTACTTCGAACTTCCCGTTTCTTTTTCCAGAAAAGATAAGCGTATCTGCATTGCTGCTGCTTGCCGTAATTCTGACATTGTTTTTAACGTCATAAATATTGACTTCGTTCGACGCGGTATATCCCTTTATTTTATAAATATTAGCGGTAGTATCAGTGAAAGATGCGGAATACGAAATTGAATTGTCCTGAAATTCAAACCTTGCAGGATACTGAATATTAAAAAAATCAAAATACATATAGCCGTAATATCCTCCGGCGCCTCTATAAGTAACCGTCACCTGATTTTGCCCCGGCAGCAGCAAAGCAGATGAGAAAGATATTGCAGTATCGATTCTGTTGTAATCGTTGGTGAATAAAGTATCGACATTTGTGCCGTTAATTTTAATAATCAGGCTATGTTCGTTGTACACAGTGTCAAGAAACGAATTCGGATATGCGAACAATTTAAAGAGACAATTTTGAGGCGTAGGATATAAATTCGTCAAATCAAATACCGCGGTAAGGGATGCGTTTTGAGGAGGATTTAACTGCTTCCAGAACCATCCTTCGCTCGATATTTTCTCCGTATTAAAATTTCTGTAATCATCGTTCGACCTGTGTTCACCAAGCCAATACACAGAATCCTTTTCAAACTGCCTCTTGATATTATAGTATTGATTCGGATATGGCACGAACGAAGTAAAGCCGTAATCGGTAAACCTGAGACCGTATGCTCCGCCCCAGTCTATCCAGTAAACCGAGGTATCCGAATAAAGATTGTAATATTCATTTGTTACGTAGTCGACAACGTTGACGGTGTCCATCGTTGCTTTATAGGTAATTGTTGAATCTCCGTAATTTCTTTTGCCGTAAAAATCGAAATAATCATTGTCGTTAAAAACGCCGTCCTGTTCGCCGAAAAAATATATAGGTATTTGGGCGCCTTTGTAGAGTACTTTTACTGTACGCGGGTCGATGCTGTTTGCGTTGATTCCTGCATTCGTAAAATCAGACTTATTGATTCTGTAAATTCCGTCATCGGATACATACATTTTAAGGTATGTCTTATTCGGAGTTATCCAGTTAAAATTCTGGGCAAATGCGAAATTCGCGGACAATATGAGAAGGATTAAAATACGTTTCATAATATTACGTATTTTCTTTTTTTATTATTAAATTAACCTTTTGTTTGATAATTTTAAATATAAAAATTGGATTTTGAATTATATATCTGTTCCATAATCTCGCAGGTTCCTGAAACAGACGGAAAAGCCATTCCAGTCCCAGGTTCCTTATAAAGTTTGGGGCGCGCTTTTTCACACCTGCCAGGTAATCAATTCCGCTTCCTGTTGCAATAATCACTGGAACATTTATTTTATCTTTATTTTTAATAATCCATGCTTCCTGATCCGGAGTACCGAGTGCAACCAATAAAATATCTGCGCCGGATGCGTTTATAATACTTATATCACCTTCCTGGTTCATTGGCTTAAATAAGAACCCGCATATTTTGCTGTTTTTCCCGAATTTTTTCCCCAGAATTTCTTTTGTTTTTTCCGGACCTCCCAGAATAAAATAATTATAAGATTTATCGCCCGTGAAAAGTTTGAAGTATAAATCGGTACCGTTGACCCTTTCCGTCCGTTCGGTTTGCTTATGAAGAAACTTTGAGGCTATATGAACAGCAATACCGTCAGCATGCACAAGATCGAATTTTCGAAGGCATTCATCCAATGATTTATCTTTTAAAGAATAGTTGCAAAGATAAGAATTGGCGTAAGCAACGGTAAATTTTTCTTTCTTCTCCGTTTTTTCGAGTATCATTTGCAATATTACGGGGTATACAGTAAATGTTATCTCCGTATTTAGTATTCTATTCTTCATTCAACTTTAAGTAAAGTTCTGACCTCAGGTATAATATGTTCAATCTTAATGTCTTTCATCGGGTTAATCCGGACGTAATTTTTATTGCCGCTGCCGAGAACTGACATGGGATTCGTTGGGCCAAAAATACTCAACATATTAACGCAAGAGGCTTCAGCCGGATGAAGCAGAAACGAATCAACCGTTATGAATAACTTTGAATTGATAATTTCGTTTAATATTGTCCGAAATTCGTAATTTATCGGAAAGCGAAATCCTGCTTTTGCGCTCGAAAATTCACCGTAAAAATCCAGAACAGTGACTTTTAAAGAATATACATGTATTAGATATTCCGATAAATCTTCAACAAGATCTTTGTTTAGCGACCGGTTTTTTTCTCTTGATGAGAAATTAATTACTACATCCTGACCTCCTGACCCGAAATCGACTAATGGAACATTAAGCGGGAGTTTTTTTATTTCGTTATCAGTACTCGTTACAGCGTCAACAATAATTTTTATCCTGTCGAGATAATTCATATCCGGCTCCCAGGCAATCTCCAGATTTTCCGTGTTATAATAAACGCTCTGAGAAGTTTTGTACCAGTCCTCCACCTTTAATAAATTTTTATAAAAATATTTATTCGCGGATTTGGACTGCTTTACAAGAAGCGTGTTCATTCTGCCCGGGAAAAAAGAAAAAACATAATCATATTCCCTCGTTCTTAAAAACGACCGCGATTTAAATAACTCCTTTGCTCCTCTTCCTTCCAGATAATGGACTTCATTGAAGTTCGTAAAAGGAATGAATATTTCGGAATCTTTTATTGTGACAAGATCGAATGAAATATCGTTAAAGTAATTTCTTAACGGTTCCATAGCCGAACAGGACAAATACGTATCGCCAAGTGCATTTGCGGATATTATCAGTACTTTAATCATGTAATCCTCCTTGCAACTATATATTCTGCAAACCCTAATAAATCCCAGAATGCACTGCCTCTTACGTAACCGTGTACAAAAATCGATTTAACAACCATGTATGGAATTCCTATTATACGGAAAAAATCTCTTTTTATTCCGCTCTTCAGAATTTCAAATCCGGATTTTATTAATATGTCTTTCAATACGTCTATTTTATAAAATCGTTTGTGTGTCGGATCGTCATAAAAATTCAAAGTGCCCTTCATTGACGGAAATTTTGCGGATTTTTCGGCAGGATATTCTATGTAAAAAACACCGCCGATTTTAATTTTTTCCGCCAGTCTTTCGATTACTTTTTCTCCGTTTTCTATATGTTCTATAACGTGCGCAATTACCAAATAATCATAATAACTGTTTGCCAAAGAATTTAAATCGTCATTTTCAGGGTCGAGAATATAAAATTTATTAATCAAACCGATGCTTCGTAAGGACAAATTACAATCTTTGGTTTTATCAAGTCCGTCATAAATATATCCTTTATTATATTTAAAGAACATAATCGGACTGTCATTTCCTACCCCTGCTTCGAGAACATTTATACCGCCTGATTTGATTAATTTAACATATTTATATTTATAAGGTGCTAATAAAGCCATCGTTCGTCAATTCCTGTTCCTCGATTTAAAATTGTATGTTTAAAAAAGAATTAGATAATTATATTAATTAAATAATGACAAAATTTCAGGTCAAATACAATATGTTGTTTCTTGAGTTAATTTTTATTTGATTCAAAATTTAAAACCTTAAGAATCGCCGAAACAAGACAATGATAACCGTATTACTGCCGACATACAATAATTCCGCTTATATAGAATCATCTATAGAAAGCATACTGAACCAGACTTTTAAGGAATTCGAGTTGCTTATTATAGATGACAGTTCAACCGATGACACCGCCGCTAAAATAAAAGAATTTCACGATGACAGAATAGTATTGTATGAAAATGATGAAAATAAGGGACTTGGAAATACGCTAAATATAGGACTAAATATTGCAAAACACGACATTATTGCAAGAATGGACGCAGATGATATATCGCTTCCCGAACGATTAGCGATTCAGTACAATTTCATGAATGACAATAAAGACATCGATGTTCTTTCATGCCATTACGCAATGATGTGTAACGGAAAAATCCGATATACAGTCAAAACTCACACCGAACACGCGGATATCAAAAGAAGGCTTATACTTCATTCCGAAATTATGCACCCCGGAACTATGTATAATAAAGACAAAATCATAAAATACGGCGGATATAGGGACATTTATGTGGAAGATTATGAAATGTGGCTTAGAATGAAAGATAAAATTGTTTTTCACAATCTTCCGGAGATACTGCTAATTAAACGTTATCATGATAAGTCTATTTCCTTTAATTCTCAAAAAAGAGATGATTCGGTTTATTCATTCACCGGGAAATATTATCTGAATTTACAAACGGAATTCGGGATAAAACAAAACGAGGAGAATATTTATAAAGGCTGGAGAGAATATTTTTACGGCAGCAAAAAATCGGCAAGAAAGTACTTTATCAAACCAATTTCCAATTTACTTAAATCTCCCCGTGTCTTTGCGGCTTATTTCATTACTTTTCTTAACGACAAGAACTTTTTGAGATTTAAAGAATTAAGATTACGATTCAGGCTGTCTTATTATCTGCACTATTTTTCGAAAGAAAACAAAAAGGCGAGAAAATTTTCCGATATTCTCTGATAATTTACCTCCCTGATAATTCCCTGTAGAGTTCCAGATGCCTTCTTATCATATTGTCGAGCGAGTATTCTTCGTTTATTTTCAGATACAAAGGAGCAAATTGCTTTCTTAATTCCTCGTAATGTTCCGAGGCATATTGCATTCTGCCGGATAATCCCCGCACATCACCGGCTTTGAATAATAATTTATCGTACGGTTCCGGAAATAAATCCTCTATTCCTTTGTATGATGATGAAATCACCAGACAATCGGCTGCAACAGCCTCAAGCAAAACCGTCGGCAGGCCTTCAAGCGCAGCAGATGAAAAAACAAAAACCGCCGCTTTTGAAAGCAGTTCATGATAATCTTTCCGCCCGTCGAAGAAGGTTACGCTTCCGCCTGACCTGCTGTTAATTTTTCTTAAAGTTTTCTCTTCCTCCCCTTCTCCCGATATACAGAATTTATACTCATCAGGAAAAGACAAATTCATTAAACCTGCCGCTTCAATGTATGTGTTTAAACTCTTTTCTCTGGAATATCTGGATGCCGAAAAGAACAATCTCTTATCTTTTTCTGTTTTACTGCCCCGTTCGTAAATAAAGCCGGGCTTAATAAGTTTTATGCGCTTCCTGTCGATTCCGATTTCACTTTCAAGATAATCGAAAATTCTTCTGTTCAGAACAATATGATGGTCAGCCTTGAAATGTTTAAGCCTGCCGGCAGACGGGAACAAACCGTGATTTGTCTGTATGGTTCTCGCCCCTGTAAATTTCGATGAGTAATATGCAATGTTAGCGGCATAATGGTTGTGCGAGTGAATTATACCGATATTATTTCTTTTCGCAAAACCGGTTACATATTTTATTGCTTTTGTAAAATTAAGGATGTTTCTATCCTGATGCCGGAATAATGGATTTATAATTAATTCGCAGTGTACACTATCGAATAAACTTAGATTATTTCCGCCTCCTGCGATAACATATATTTTCCCTTTGTATAGACCCGACAATTCTTTAACCAGAAAATACAAGTGGTTGGTGACACCGTCAAGACTGTTTAATTCGTTCGTAATGTATAAAATATTTTTCAAATTATCCTGATTTTGTTTCGTACAATTTTTCGTAATTTTCCGACATACGGCTTAACGTGAATTTAAAAGCGTCATTATTGATTACTGAAGTGCTCTTTTCAATATAAAATTTACGGCGGATTAGTTCCGCAATTTCAACAACGCTCATGTTCTCTGTATTCAGAATATTCCCGTAACCCGAAAGTATCTCTTCGTTCCCCCCTTTAGTATCGGAGATAATGGGAATCCCTGCCGATACCGCTTCTAGCATAACAAGGTCGAATATCACCCTGTCCGACAGCATTATTAAGGCGTCGGAAGATTTCATGAGTTTTATTATATCAGTATGTCCGATTTTTCCGGCAAGTTTTATATTCCGGATAAGACCTGACGTTTCAATTGCCGACTTTATATTCTCAGTCAAAGGTCCGCAGCCGGCATTTATCAGAAGCGGATTTTTTCCGGTTTGCACCAGTTCGTAAATAACCGCTATAATCTTATCGATATTTTTCTGCCTCACATGCGCCGCAATATTCAGAAACACGGCATCGTGCTCATTTAAATAACCGTATTGCTTTAGTATATCTGTATCGGGTTTAATGCCGTCAACCTCTTCTTTGTTTATGCCGTTGTTTATTATTCTTATGTCCTTGTCAGTCTTTATCATGCCTCTGTAATCATTTAAAAACAAATCTTTTGCAAAACATCCCGGGAAAGTAATAACATCCGCATTATTAAAGGCTTCAATTTCTCTTCTCTTAAGTTCCGGCAAATAGTTTTTAACGAAAGTATTGTTATGTACGGCATCTGTCCAATCATTCTCAATCGAACCGTTGCCGTGTATTGTCAGTATCTTAAATGCATCTGTTTTATTCCTGAAATAATAGTGCGATAAAGTGTCATGCGAATGTATAATATCCGAATTGATTTCATTTGCCCGTTTTTCAAAAAACGTGTCCCTGAGTTTAAAATGTCTTTCAAGATAAAGCCTGTTTGTCGTAATTTTCTTGTACAAATTAGAGTTGTAGTAAAGAAAATCAGTTACGCTTTTCTTTAAATTTATTTTTATCGGTTTATCGGCGTTCTTATTAATCGCTTCGATATAATTTTTATACGAAAGAAACGATGGCATGAATTTATTTGTGTTCAGGTTCGATAATAATTTTAATATAATATTATTCGGTCCTCCCTGGTTTTCGTTCGGAATCCCGTCGAATGAAGTAAATAATATTTTTCTTCTGTTTTTCAAAATCGTTTTGAAAATTCATTTAAACATTGAGCGACAACCTGACCTATGTCATAATATTGAAATGAAGGGTGCATTCCCGCAAAAATCACATCTTTAAGATTATGTGCTGCACTCATATACTTTTTATAAATTTCAAGAGATTCGGCAGTTCGCCTGGGATAGAAACGTTCGCCTTCTTTTGAGGCGAATTCCCTGCAAATGGTTGTGCTGTCGGATTTCTGCCCCGTAATATGTTTAAACTCCGTAATCCTGTAATACGGTTCGTTCCCGGGAAAATTGATAACGGAATTATCCTGAAAAATCTCTTTCCTGTGGTTTTCAAAAACCAATTTTATCGAACGGTAAGGAAGTCTGCCGAATATGTTTTTGAAATATGAATCAATCGGTCCTGTATATATAATGCTTGCGTAATGCTCGGGTTTTACTTTTTCGAATTCCGTTTCAAGCCGCACGTCAATATTTTTATTGTCCAGTAAATTCTGTACAAGATTATTATAGCCCTTTTCGGGCATATACTGATAATCATCGGTAAAATATCGGCAGTCATCGTTGTACCTGACGTTTATTCTGCCGCATACATTCGGAGTCAGGTTACGGGGATGTTCAAACCAGATTTTCTCCGTGAATTTTTCGAAAAATTTTACGTAAAGGTCACTTCCTACGCGGTTTAACATAATATCTTCCGAACTCACAACAGGATGAATATTTGATTTCACATTTTCCAAATACTTCTTTGTTTCTTCGCCGCTCTTGAGTTCAAGTCCATAAAGTTTATTTATTGTTATCCTGTTTACCGGAATGGGATAATCCTTTCCTTCTATCCTGGAAATGACTTTGTGTTCATATTTTCTCCATGTTGTGAAATTCGACAAATAATCAAACACGGACTTATCGTTTGTATGAAATATGTGCGGGCCGTACTTATGCACAAGAATACCGTTTTCATCGGTATAATCGTGAGCATTTCCTCCGATGTGATTGCGCTTATCGACAACGAGTACTTTTTTGTTAAGAACCGAAGCGATTCTTTCCGCCATCACCGCGCCTGCAAATCCGGCGCCCGCTATTATGTAATCATATTTCAAATTTCCGATAAAAGGTTTTTCTTTTTAATAAATATAACCATTAAGAATAAAACAACAAGTTCGGTTGTCGCTATTGCCAGCGAGGTTCCTATTGCCTTGAAGACCGGAACAAATATAAAAGATACTATAAGAAAATAAAACAGCGATATTAAAATGATTTTTAAAAATTCCCTCTTGTATCCCATATTCAGGATTGTCTGTACGCCGAAAAGATTATTCAAAGAGAGAAATAACGGAACAAAAGAAAGTATGCGGAGAAGAATTACGGTATCAGAAAACTCGGCACCGAATACGATTCGCACAATCGGTTCAGCAAAAACGAATGCGATAACCGTTGCCGCCAATGATACTGCACCGATTAATTTTGCAGATGTCTTAATCATGTCAACGCCTGATTTTCTGCTCTCTGCAAGAAGAAACGATATTCTGGGATAAGTGCTTTCGTTAAGATTTGATACGAGCCCCGTAATACCGGAAATGATTTTATCCGCCGCGGAGTAGAAGCCCACTATTCTGTAGTCTGCAAAAACACCGAGAAGAAAAACGTTCGCGTAATTATAAATGCTTGTGCAAATAATCGAATAGAATACTTCAAGTCCTTCCTTGAAATTCTCTTTCAGTACTGCGGCGGGAGGAAATTTAAATCTGTATCCGTATTTTACTGCCACAATCAAAACACCTGCAATACCCAGCAGCACATTTCCCGCATTCAGTATAAGCGCATAAATGACCACATCATCTCTTTTTAACACTAATACAAATATTAACACTGTTGTGACAGTCCTTACTATTATGTTCGGGACTGCAATATACATCATTTTTTCCATCCCTTTGAAGAACCAGTACGGGAAGAGAATATTGCCCAAAAGTGTACCGAGGCTGATATAGAAAATAATCTTTTGTTGAAACAAATCGCCGAATATGTAAATAACGGGAATAAAAATAAGAAGACTTAATAGAAACAAAGATGATTTCAAAACAAATACCGTATTATACAATTCGCGGCATTTTTCTATATCATTCCTGTTCTTTGCAATATCCCTGTTTCCCGTAAAATTAAACCCGTAATCGCTTATAATTACGAAAAAGCCTGCAAATGCCGCAGCAAAATTTACAAGCCCGAAATTACCCGGACCCAGAACTCTCACAACATAAGGCACCGAAATCAACGGTATAACCACATTGAATATCTGCAATAACGAAAGAATACCGAAATTCGAAAATATTATTTTGATATCTTTATTCTTAATTGTATTGATATTAATTTGTATAAGTAATGAAATTTACATTAATAAACTCAAATATTTAGTGATAATATTTTTCAATAAATGACTATAAAAACCGTAAAATATTCCGGCCTTATATTATTCGCAGCGTTTTTAATATTGCTGGCAGCCGGTTCGATTCAATATGGCAGGGCGGATATTTTAACGTACTATGTTTTCCTATCCTCATTTTTCTTTTTGTCGTACTCCGTTTTAAGGTATTCGGAATATAAAATCACTAAATTCATATTTTATACTTTGCTTGTTTCGGGAGTTATTCTTCCTGTTTATGGATTATTCAACATACTGATTTATAATACAGGCAGGGCTTCCGGTTTGCTTGGCGATCGTGTTTTTGAAGCCGATGCCGCCGCAGGCATATTAATATTTTTAATGTGCACATTTCTGATATCGGATAAAAAGAATTATATCATTGCCTTTACAGGCGGCGCTGTATTTTTATGCCTTTCGTATATAATTCAGTTAAAGGTCAGAACCGCTTATGTGGCTGTTTTTCTTTCCTTTTTATTTCTTGCCGCGTTTCTGATTAACCGAAGAAAATCATGGGGTAATGAAATAATTCCGAAATTGAAAATTCGTGTTTTGCTGCTTTCGGGAATAATATTGTTGTCTTTATTTACTTCAATATATAATCCCTCTCCAGCCTCAAAGAAGGAAAAGGGAACAGGCGAGACAATTACAAGTATTTTCAGATCAAGCGAAGTTTCTAATCTCGTACGTTTGTATTTCTGGGATGCTTCCTTTAAAATGTTTATTGAAAGACCGCTAACAGGTATTGGACCCGGAATGTGGACAGGAACATTTCCGAAATACTACGGGCAATTATATAATGACAGGAATATAGACATGAATTCATCGCTAAATCCGCATAACGACTATCTGGAATTTATTTCCGAATTCGGGATTGCCGGTTTGTTCTATACGTTGTTCATGGCGGGCGGATTTATTTTACTTTTCAAAAAATCGCTTAAAGATTTTTCATATCTGCCGTATTTGTTTCTTGTCTTTTGTTTTTCCATTACTTCTGTATTTAATTTTACGAAAGGCGGCATATTTTCGGTTCTATTGCTGCTAATATCTCTTGCGATTGCTTATTCCGGAGGAATATCTTTAAACAAGCGCGGAAGAAAAATCAATAACCTTATTTTTTATTCTTCCTCAGTATTGCTTTTGCTGGCGGCAGTATTGCTTGTTATAAGAATGTTCCTGCAGAAAAATTATCTTGAAGCAATGAATCTAAAAGCAAAAGGCGATTACGGAAAAATGCTCGCTAAACTTGATGGAATATATAAGCCTTTATATCCTGTCGATATGAACGGAATACCTCTGGATTATTACAGGGGCGCAGCATATTTCGAATTAAATGACTATGAAAAAGCCTTTATCTGCTCGGATAATGCGGTTAAACTGATGCCGCAATATCCTTCATTATTAAACAATAGAGCCTCTGCTTTGTATAAAACAGGCAGAGTGACTGAATCAATAGAATCGTTCCGTTATCTGGAAAAGGTTTTTCCGAATTATGCAGAGCCAAGAATCAACCTGCTTGCAATTTATACCAATGAAAAAATGTACGATGAAGGCTTAAAATGCCTGAATGATATTGAGAAAGCCGGACCCGAACGCGAATTCATTAAAAATTATATTGTATTTCTTGAGATTAAGAAATACTTTGAAAAAATGAAACTATGAGAAGATTATATTTAACATTGCTGTTTTCAATAATAGCGTCGATTACATATTCGCAGGCAGTAATATCAGTTACACCTGATAAATACTCACCCCTGCTTGATACAGGGATCGTAAAATCAATTATTCCCGACACCGGTTCACAGGGAGCCGCATTTCCAATAGTTGTGCATGGAACCTTAACCGAATGGACGCTTGCTCCGTATTACGTAGTTAATTTCAGTTGCTGCGGAGTAGGTTCTTTTAATGTTGTCATTGTAAATGACTCTACGCTTAATGCAGTTGTATTTGCAGACGGCAAAGCATCACTCGGATGGCATAAATGCATGGTTGCAGATGAGTATCATAATCTTTATATAAAAGACAGCGCATTCTTTATATTTTTGAATGCTCCCGTGGCGCCTACGCCTCTTCTCCCTTTCAACAATTCATCCAATATAGCGCCGAATCCTTATTTTCTTTGGGACAGTAATGTTTATGTCAGTACTTTCAGATTCCAGATTGCAAGTGATTCAACATTTGAACCGGGAGTTATAGTCTTTGATACAGTTCTTGCGAATACGCCTTATACGCTCAGACTTGGGGTGTTGGCATCAGATACGCGGTATTACTGGAGGGTAAATGCTACGAACACTCTGGGTACAAGCGAATGGTCAACGATATTTAAATTCAGAGTAAAGTCCGTGGGCATATCAAATATTTCGACTGAAATTCCGGCTAACTACAGCCTATTACAGAATTATCCAAATCCTTTTAATCCCTCGACAAAAATAAGATTTCAAATTCCAAAAAACGGATTAGTGAAATTAAAAGTTTATGATGTGTCGGGAAAAGAAATAAGCGGCATTTTAAGCGAGCACTTATCTGCGGGCACCTATGAGTTTACGTGGAATGCATCATCGCTGCCATCCGGTGTTTATTTCTATCTGATGGAATCAGGTGATTTCAGGGAAGTTAAAAAAGCCGTACTTTTAAAATAAATTCAAAATCTATAATATGGTTTTCGCGGAGTATACTCCGCGAAAACCATTTTTATTTTTATCCTGTTATAAAACCCAGACTGGAAGTAATAATCAGCCAGAGAATCCAGATACCAAAAACAATTCCGTATGCCTTGCCGCCGGATATTCTTGCTACCTTTGAAAGCCCTATGGCCGTTGCAATATAGAACCATATCGTAAACACGTCAAGTTTCAAAAACAACTCGTGCAGTTTTGCGCCTACCATCGACTCCTTTAATACCAGCGCCAGACTTAAAGATGATACCTCTCCAATTAGTATCGACAACACAAGTCCGATAACGGAACCTATTGTCGATATTATCATCGATAGTCCCACTACATTCAGAATGTTTACAAAATCAAATTCGGCCTTCATTATTTTCAGAATAATCAGATAAACAAGACTGAGGACAAAGAGCATTATGAACGGAGTTATTATCGCCCCGCCGAATCCTATGACCTGAAAGAAGGTACTCTTCGGGTCCATATATTTTTCGGCCTGTTCTATTGCAACTTTTGCCTGTTCTGAAGACATTTTACCGCTTTTTACCTGTTCTTCCATTCTTTTTTCAAGCGAGGCTTTCTGTTTATCCATCATACCGGAAATTAACTGTTCGTCTCTGAAGAAAAGGAAAGTTACAATTATAGAAACGACAACTGTTATAATAATAGGAACAGCCCAGTAAGTTTTTTTCGGGGTCTTAACGATTGTATCGAATGTATCGCCGGGTCCCGTAATAATACCGGTTAATGCATCGCTCACCGATAATTGTTCAGGAATTTCCTGATTAAGGTTTTCCTGTTGTTCAATGTTTTGATTATTCTCTTCCATAATTGAATTAGTTTATACTAAATTAGCAAAGATATTAGTAAAAGAGTATTTATTTATATAACCCGTTTTCTTTTATATATTTTTCAACACCTTCGTCAACAAGATACTTTATCGATTTTCCGGATTTCACCCTGTCCCTTATATTAGTCGATGATATCTCAAGCATCGGAACGCTTAAATATCTTGCCTTTCGGGAATACTCAACGTCTACATCCTGTACAAGATAACCGGGTCTGTTCATGACAACAACTTCCGACAAAGCAAACAACTTGTCCGGATTCTTCCATTTCGGGAAATCTATCAGATTATCGATGCCGATAATAAGATACATTTTCACAAAGTCGTTCTTATAAACTTCATAAAGTTCCATAAGTGTATCGACAGTATAATTCACTGCTCCGGTTTTTGCTTTTTCAATCTCATGGTCAAGAACTTCGAAATGAGATTCTTTACCGAATGCAATTTTCGACATATTGAGTCTGTGCTCTGCAGAAATAATTTCGTTTTCATCTTTGAGCGGGTGTCTGCCCGAAGGAATAAAAATAACTTTGTCGAGCGATAACTGTTCGCGGACATTTTCGGCAAGTATCGAATGCCCGATGTGCGGCGGGTTGTAACTTCCTCCTAAAATTCCGTATCTATACATTTTTGCTCCCTGATAAAGACGAATAAATGTTTTCGATTTTTTCCGTCATCACGCGTTCATCATATACTTCTGATGATTTCACGGCATTTGACGATAGTATTTTCGAATCTATAGTTTTATTATATAAATCAAAGATAATATTTACAAGTTGAATATTATTGTCGAGATTGAAAAGAAGTCCGTTTTCATTATTCTTAATCATTTCCGCATTTGCAGGAATATCGCTTGCAACAATGCATCTGCCTGCTGAAAGCGCTTCAATTAATGTAATGGACAGGCCTTCCCATTTCGAAGGGAATACAAAAACATCCATAAGCGGATAATATTTTTCAACATCGCTCCTTGAACCCGCAAAGATAACTTTATCCTGTACGTTTAAATTTTTTGCTTTCAATTCAACGAATTTTTTCATACTTCCGCCGCCGACAAGAAGAAGAACCGCGTTCGGTATCATCGAAAGGATTTCAGGAAAAACTTTTACAAGCAGTTCCTGATTTTTCTGTTCGTCGAAACGCGATATATTTCCGATAACGAATTTGTCACTGCCGATTCCGAGTTCTTTCATCAGGTTAACATCTTTTGGGATATTTCTGAACCGCTCAAGTTTTATTCCGTTGGCAACCTGATGAGTCCGTGATTTAATAATTATTATATTCTCTTCGCCGGTTTTTATGTCATCGCCCGAAACACAGATGTAAGCATCGGCATAGTTTACGAGATACTGCTCGATTACCCTTGTAACAAATCTTCTTATTAAATTCGGCGAGTGAATGTAATGAATTCCGTGCAGCGTATGAACAACGGGAATATTTCCAAACTTTTTCCTGTAAAATTTCGCGTACATTCCCGCAACCCCGCCATGCGCGTGTATTATGCCGATTTTCTTTTCGTTGACAATATCGTTTAACCGGTTAAGTATTTTTCGTTTATATAACTTCGGGAGTAATATATCCGTGAAACTTAATCCGCTTTCTGTAACCAGTTCCTTGAAACCGCCATATGGCGAGGAGGCTATAAGCGGAGAAAATTTATTTCTGTCAAGATTCCTGCACAAAGAAATTATGTGCGTCTGTCCGCCTCCTATAAATCCACCGTCAATTAATTGCAGCACGTTTATCATTTATCCATCCCCATAACAAGTTTCAAAATTCTTCTGTATAGTTTCCCTTTGAAGGATAAAGTAACGAACCTTGCGAACAGATAAACCCTTAGTATAATTCTTTGTGAAAAAGAATTGTGTTTCTTGTAATAAAAGATTTGCGATTTTTTGGAATAGTAATATGTGTCCGTTTTAAAATCAGGATTCACGTTTTCGCCTTTAAAGTGCACAAGACCGTCGAAGGGCATATAATATACAGTTTTTTCGATATCATAAATTCTTTTACATATATCCGCATCTTCATAGAAAAGATAAAACTCCTCGTTAAATCCGTTTAACTCAACGAACACATCTCGCGGTATTATCATCGCCGCTCCGCTCACCCAATCCACCTGAATCGGGTCTTTAATCGAACTGAATTCATTTATTGTTCTTTCGTTGCCCGTCTTAAATCCGATTTCCATTTTCTTGTTCTGAATTTCGTTCATAAATGTGTTTTCTCTCCAGAACGATAATTGAAATGTATTATCCGGATTTTTCAGACCAATCCCGACGGCGCCAAAATCTTTATTTGAAAAATTATCCAGAAATATTTTGGAAAAATCTTTTTCAAGAATTGTGTCGGCATTAAGGAACAGAAGATATTTCCCTGATGCTGATTTCGCGGCGAGATTATTTGCCTGAGCAAATCCTTTGTTTGCGTTTTCTATAATCCTGACACCGTCCATATTGACTTTGTCATCCCGGGAATTGTTTACTAATATAATTTCGTACGAACTGCCCGGCAAAAATGTTTTTACCGACTGCACGCAGTTTTCCGTAAACTTTTTCTGTTTATAATTTATTATGATTATGGAAAACAGCATTATATTAATTCCCTCGTTTTTATTTTTACCAGTTTCAGATATGTCAGCGATATAAAATTAAAATATTTTTCAATTATATTATATCCGTTTGCGTACCTGCCGCTCAGCATCGCAATCACGGAACTTTCGTTCACTTTCTTTATTTTTTCTAGTTCATTCCTTTTTGCTTCTATCCATTTTCGATTTTTGTAAATCCAGATATATGCCTTTACAATCCCTTTGAACGAATACTTCCCCGTAAACAAAGAATATAAAATTTTTATTTTTATGTTCATCCACAGAAGCAAAAAATATTTTCTCCGGAAAGACCTTGAGAAAAATATAAGGAAGTTTAATATCCTGTTCCTTTCCTGATAGAACGTCACCATTTCGTTTTTGTATTTCTTCATAGTTGCTCCGCCTTTATGCCGGACAACGGATTTGGATGTATGCAGTATTTTATATCCCGCGAATATAACCTTGAACGAAAGATGGGAATCCTCCGCATAGGCAAAAAATTCATCTGGAAACAATCCTCCCGTTTCGTCGAGTATTTTCCTCCTGACTATCAAAGAACAACCGTTAGCCTGAAATATTTCACCGATTCCGTCTGTTCCGATATCAAACACCCCCATTATATTGTGCCCGAATAGATTGATTGTGCCGTTCTTTTCGTAATATTTCAACGGAATGCCTTCGGTTATTACTAATGACTGCGCCATTCCCGTCTCTTCATCCGCAGTAACCGTTTTCACGAGTTCTGAAAGCCAGTCTTTTTCAACTACGGTGTCATTGTTGAGAAGGACTATCAATTCACCCTGTGTGCTTTCGTATGCCTTGTTGTTGCCCCCCGCAAATCCAAGATTCTTTTCGGAGATAATTACTTTGATTCGTTCATCGCGAAAATTTTCCTTTACAAAATCAGGACTCCCGTCGCTTGAATTATTATCGAACAGTATTGCCTCGAAATCATTGTAACTTTGAGATAGCACAGAATTAATGCAGTCTTTAAGAAATTCTTTACCGTTATAATTTAATATTATTATCGAGGCCTTCATTTTAACAAACGGCTGCTTTCATTAATATTTCTTCTATCTCTTTTACTCTCTCGCTCCATGTGTTATTTTTTGCAAAACTTTCGCTTTCTTCTTTTGTTTTTTTTAACCCGGTTTTACCCGAAGTCATTTTGCCGAGCAAGTCAAAATATTCGGCTTTTGAGTTATACAAATAAACGTACTCACCGAATTTCTGCGTTTCACCGTAACCCAATATAAGCGCCGGCTTTCCGCTATAGATATATTCATACACTTTTACCGGATTGACAGATTCCACAAGTTTGGTTTTTTTGAACGGCATAACAAGCATATCCGATTTGTTCATCGCGTCGAATATCTGCCTGTGCTCTATGGGTGCACGATATACTATTCTGTCGTTCTCAGGTATGCAGACATCAGAAGGACCTATTAAAACATAATTTACTTTATCGAACTTCTCAAGCGATTCGTTTATTAAATCGAAGTCAAACCACTCCGAAACGCTCCCCGTATAAAGAATATTAAAATATCCCTGTTTGAAACACGCTGTATCGGTAAATTTCTGCAATTCGGATGCAGGAGGTATATCAATTGCATTGTTCAGGACGCTGATGTTCGTTATTCCGTATCTCTTCGTCAAATTATTTTTCAACTGCTCCGAAGAACTAAACACTATATCACTCCGTTGGCATAATCTTTTCTCGAACAGCAGTATTTCGTCTATTGTCTTTTGGTTTTTCTTTGAGCCCTGAAATTCAGTAAAATCATCCATACAATCATAAACAACCTTAGCCCCGTTTTTAATATATTTCTCCGCATATTTGAAATGTTTCCAACTATTAAACCAGATTATATCGTAACTTTCGTTTACAATATATTTTTTAAATTCGTTTTTCAGAACGGCATCATTCATTATCTTTACAAACGGATTATGTGTAAAAGGAAATTTGTACAATTCAAACAAATTGAGCCTGCCTGTGTCCGCATTTTTCACCTTTCCTGTATATCTTTTTTCAAAAACCACGTCAACTTCATTATTGCGTGAAAGATATTCAGCAATAAAATGAGGTCGCTGTTTTATCCAGTACCAACTATCGCCCATTATGTATAAAATTTTCATCAGCGGATATTTAACTCATCCATCCCTTAATATACCCTTTTAAAAGCGAAAAATTGATTTTATAACTTACCGTGAAATGACCGCTCAGTAAATATTTGAAGGGTAATAATAAATGAATAAACTTTTTGAAATAATAAAACTTAAATAATTTATATACGCCGTCTCCAAAACCATAATCATAATATTTCGAACTTGCCTCTTCTATACCGGCAGGCAGTTTCCACAACACAAGCGCATCCGAAGCAAAAACAAATTTACAGCCGTTTTCTCTCAGCATGATATCGAATTTTGTATCTTCGCCGTTGTAGGATTTCACGGGATAACCGCCGACAGACTCCCAGCAACTTTTTTTAAAAGCAATACTTCGCGAAGACGGTAAAAAAGTATCGGCTTTAACAGTTTCCTTTACGGGCAGAAATATTTTTTTAAATATTTCCTGAAAATCATTTTCAACGATAGGTTCATACCAGCCGGATACGACATCTACATTCAAATCTTCAAATGGTCTTGTGATATTGTTAAGCCAATCTTTATCAAGAAGGCAGCCTGCATCAGTAACGGCAATTATTTCATTTTTTGAAACCTCAATTGCTTTGTTTCTGGCTAACGCTATCGGGGCTGCAGACTTTTTTTTAGAAAATAATTCGTCATCAATAAGATTAATCTTAAGAAACGGATTGTCTGCAGAATATTTTCTTATAATACCGGCAGTACCGTCCGGTGATTTTCCATCTACTATTATAAATTCATCGGCATAACGAGTTTGATTCCTATAGCAGTCAAGAAAGTCAATTATTGAATCTGACTCATTATATACTGCCGTAATCAACGAAACATTATTTAAATATGTTCGTTTTTCTTTTTCCATAATTTGTAATAATTTTCTTTCATTCTGCTCCAACTATGTTCCAGTGAAAACTTGTACGCGGCTTCTTTTCTTGTTTTATCATTAAGCGCCTGCTCAACCGCTTTGATTATTTCTTCGGTTGAAGATGCCGGAAAAAGCATCTCCTCAGAATGCGGTATCATTGTAAAATAATCTTTTTTCAACTCATTATCGTAATACGCTACAACACTTTTTTTGTAAGAAAATGCCTCCAGCATGGAAAGGTATCCCGGTACGAAGACTATTTTAGCGTGTTTTAAATATTCGTCGATATCCTTCACATTGCCCTTAAACTCAATGTTCTCATTCGCGTCAAGTATTGACTTAAGGCTGCCTTCTCCACAGACTATCATTTTGAGTTCATGATGAACAGAATGAATCATTTTGAATGCAGTAACGAATTTATCAATACCGGTATCCTTTTCAAGACGGCCGATAAAGACCATTGTATTGTTTTCTTCAACGAAAGAATCGGTTTTGGTAACGGCTCCATAAGTTATTATATCGGCATTAGTTCCGTACCACTTCGTGATATAATCACCGATACATATATTTCCGTTAGTAAGCCTTTCGAATAGTTTTCTTTTTCTTATACAGTTTTGTTCAGGCGGAAAATCGCCCTCCCAGCCGTGATAAGTAATGTAAAATTTTCGTTTGAATAATTTCAATGGGATGAACAGTGCCGGCAAAAGATAATAAGCCGCACTGAAATCATGAAAATGAATTATATCATATTTTCCGAAAAACAGAAACTGTAAAAAAAATTTTACGTTGATATACAGTTTTATGAATAAACCGTTTCCTTTTCTGTACCTGATTATTTTTTCGCCTCCAAAATCAGCAGCATCTGATTCTGCAGAATCCGAAAATGTAAAAACAGTAACCGTGTTGGAATCTTTAATAAGTTCGCGGCTCAGATGCGATATGTGTTTCTCAACGCCTCCTATATGAGGCAAATATTTTTCCGTAAGGAATAAAATATTCATATTTTTTGCGCTGAAATGATTATATCTGATTCTCCAAATAACTTAAGGAAAACTTTTTCATCAATAAACTTCACCATATCTTTAATAAAGCCTCTATTGAACCTCATGGCTTTCTGTCCGATTTTATCATTGAACAGCCAGTTCCGCAGATAACCTTCGCATAACTTCAGTTCATTAATCTTAAATCCGCATTCAGCAAGTAAATTACTTATTATTTCCTTATTATACCTTCTTAAATGTCCCACCCTTTCATCAAATGGATTTATTCCGTCATACTTTTTCAGATACTTCTTATGGAGCGGGGCATTAAGCGAAGGAACCGACATAAGCAGGAATCCGTTGTTTTTCAGCAAGCCGTAAATTTTCTTCAATGCTCCTTTATCGTCATCAAGATGTTCAAGCACTTCGGTTAACATAACGACATCATATACACTCAAATCGGTATAATTCATGAAATTCTCCGATAGGAATTCAATGTTATCGGCTTTTAAATAATCCTTTGATTTTTGCGCTTCCGCTATTGCTTTCACTGATAAATCGACTGCTTTTATTCCGGATACCAAACGGGATGCCCATAAACTGAAGATACCGCTTCCGCATCCGATATCAAGCACTACATCGGTTCTTTTAAGATATTTTTTATAAATCGGGATATGATTCATTAACGTGAATTCCCTTTCACGCGGGAATTCTTTGAAGTACGATGTGCCTTCGTGAAACTTTTCATATAAATCATTATTATTTTCCATTGTCAATTTTCTTATATGAGTTAATTTTACTTTTAATAATAATACCGGTAATGATAAAACCCGTTAATTCGTTTCCTATGAGCGAAATGGCTGACGCAAGCGGTCCGATAACAGGCAGTAAAATTACATTAATAAGGACAACAATAAGCAATTGCAGAAGATTTATCATCCAGTATTTTCTTACAAGTCCGAGATTGTAGCCTATAATTCCTACCGGGCAGACCAATATTGAAATGCTGTATCTGAAACAAAGTAACTGGCTGATAAGAATGGATGAATTGTAATCTTTGCCGTACATAAACGGAATCATGTACGGAGCGGCAATTGAATACAAAACCGCAAAAAGAAATATCAAAAAACTTACTTTAATAGTTTTCTTTAAAAACTTTATTGTTTCTTCATATTTAATCAATCGTGAGGAACGCGGCCAAAGCGAAGTATTAAATGCATTCAGAAACATCATAAGAGGCATTGAAAGTTTCATTGAAACATTATATATGCCCACCTGCGATTTATCCAGATAATGCCCCATAAGCCAGACATCAGCCTGCATAGTAATGATTACAAACACAGAGGCAAGCACCATGAAAAACGCAAACGAGTCAGGTTCCGCGCCTTCGATTGAATCTTTTCCCGCATAAATATCTTTCGGCGCTTTAAATAATTTCTTCAGACCTGTTTTTTTTGCTTCTTTAAAATCAGAAAACTTAAAAATTATACTCCGGGGAACAATAGCAAGAAACATTAACGCGCCCAATCCGTTTGAAATAATTGAGACAAGAATTACTTTTTCAATAGTCCATAATCCGAATGCTGCAATCGTTACTATGCCGGCCAAATTTATTATAGTCTGACAAATTGATACGAAAGCATTTTTACCGAATTTTTTTAAGGACTGGAAATATATGATTGGTATAGTGGAAAATAAACTAAAAAAAACAATCAGCAGATTAATTTTAATCAGCCCTGAGATTCCTTCCACATTCCAGAAATTTTCCGAAATAATCGCGGCGGAAAAATAAATAACGGCGAATAAGACTGCCGCAAGAACAATCCTGATTCTCAAAGCCCATCTCAATACGGAATGCTGTAAATCCGTATTATCATTACCCGCAAATCTTGAAGCAAATCTGATAGCAGTCTGATTTATCCCGAGATCCGAAAAACCGCTTACAAGCGATGAAAGACTTACTATCAGGACATATTTGCCGAGTTGTTCCGGTCCCAGCCCCCTCGCTATTAATATCGAAATAATAAAACCCGATGCCGCAGTAGTTATCTGGGGAAGCATTGTAAGGCCAAGGTCCCGAATACCCTCCTTAGAATTTAATACATCGTTCTTTATGAAATCGAATATTTTAATGATATATAATTTTATTGAAAAAATAGTTTGAAAAGTAATTATACTCTCAATATCGCATAGTAGAAATCTGATTGAATACCGATTACAGACGGAGATATGTATGAATTGATAAAATTATCCTTCGTTTTTACTGCATGCCAATCCACGTTATAAAAATAATTTTCTTCAATCAACATTTCGCAAAGCATACAACTACTATTTACTGTTTGTAATAATAATTCATATGTGCATTATAAAACATCATCTGAATTGCGTATCTCAGTTGTTCGATTTCCTGGTCGTAAAGAGCCTTCGTCTTTCCTTTAAGATGTTTCGACTGATATTTTCTTAAAGCAAGCAGCACGGAATTTTTCACATATTCTTTCTGATTGACGCCCTGCGGACACCAGCCGTATTTATTCCGCCTCGATACATAGGGCAGATATTTCAAATGCTCCGCGGGAATAAGCCCCCTGTTCGACTCATCCTGCAGTTCTCTTGAAATGGATTTTGCTTCCATATAAACTGCAATCTGAAACACGGCAATCCAGGAAAAGAAATATAATATAAGAAATAAAAATCCGATGACGGTTGTCTCTTCAAAACTAACTGTTAGATTCCACGAAAAATGAAGGAACATCGCAGCGATGTAACCGAGCGGAACAAGAAACATTTTGTAACCAATAGGCTTGAACTTCGCGTAACCAATAAATCCGCCGAATGTTGCCGTTGACATGCAGTGCATGACGGCGGAAAACAATGTTCTGATAACTACAAGATAAAGCCATGACATCGGTTCAGTTCCGTAGTTCAGGAAATAAAGAAAATTTTCCGTCATTCCGAATCCAAGTCCTATGGCGCCTCCGTAAACAACGCCGTCGACAACTCCGTCAAATTTCCGCGAAAAGGACATTATCACGACAAACATCCCTTTTGTAAATTCTTCAATAAGCGGAGCCGTAATTATTGCGCCAGATAAATCGTTCAATTCAGCCGAATCCGCTCCGAAAAGCATTTGTATGCCGAGCGTCAAAGGTATCTGGAAGATTAAACTTCCTATAATACCAAGCACTATCGCTCCCGTTGCTCCCCAGAAAAAATTCATGAACACAATCCAGAACGGGTCACGCTCGTTTCTGTCCATCCACCAGATTACAAGCAAATAAATGAACATCGGCACAACGGCTGCTATTAAAGACATGAAAGCCAGAATGAACTGCATACTATACCTCGAATTTTATTAAAACCTGATTTTTGTCAACGGGTGTTTTTTCCTCAACCAGTATCTTTTGCACTTTGCAGTTTGCCGCTGCCTTGAGTTCGTTCTCCATCTTCATGGCTTCAAGCACTATAAGCACGTCTCCTTTCTTAACTTCATCGCCTTCTTTTACGTTTATCTTTACAATCGCTCCCGGCATCGGAGAAACCAATTCGTTCTTAATTTTAATTTCGCCGCGATTGCGCGCGAACTTTTCAGTGAGCAGTTCAAGTTCGCTTTTGCATACAAGCGAATACGCTTTGGAATCATACTCTAATATAAATTCCGTGTTTTTAATTTCACTGTCCGGAACTGCTTCCGATTTTATAAGGTAATTTTTCTCGTCAACTCTTAAAAGAATAAGTTCATCGGTAATAAACTTGTATTCAAAATTTGATTTATCGCCGTTTTTAAAAACCACTTCATTCAAACCGAATTCGGTTTCGACAGGTGTTTCCACTCCTTCAATGTTTATAAAATACTTTCTCATATTAATAAAGATCCTTTCTTTTCAGCCAGCCGCTTTTTTTGACAGAGGATTTTGAAGTGATGTTTTTACCGCCGGTTTGCTTTTCATTTTTCTCTTTGAATATTGCCCCGGCAATTGCCAGCGCTTTCTGAAGTTCCGCATCAATTTCGATTTTCGATTCTGCGAGCCTTGGCAGAAAAACTCTTTCAACAAACTGTGTGTTGTAATCTCCTTCTATATACTCCGGACATTTAAGGAGGTTAAGAAGGAAACTTATATTTGTCTTAACACCTACTACAGTATAATTCCTTAATGCCCTTTCCATCTTTTCAATTGCAAGTTTCCGGTCGGGGGCATAAGAAATAAGTTTCGCAATCATTGAATCGTAAAAAATCGAAATTTCGTTTCCCTGTTCAATGCCCGTATCCTCGCGCATTCCGTTCCCGAGATTTCTTCCAATGTATTTCAGTTTGCCCGTCGAGGGCATGAAATTACTGTCAGGGTCTTCAGCACAGATACGGCATTCCAGCGCCGCGCCGTTAAATTTGATATCTTCCTGTTTCCATTTCAGTTTTTCACCTGAAGCGATTAACAACTGTTCTTTAACCAGATCAATACCCGTTCTCATTTCAGTTATCGGATGTTCCACCTGCAGACGCGTGTTAACTTCAAGAAAATAAAAATTCTTGTCTTTGTCTACCATAAACTCAACCGTTCCCGCATTTGAATATCCCGCTGCAAGCGCTATACGCTTTGCGCACTCTCCCATCCTGTACCTCAAATCTTCGTCCATGATTGCCGAAGGAGTCTCTTCAATTATTTTCTGATGCCGTCTCTGCATCGAGCATTCGCGTTCGCCGAGATGAACCGCATTGCCGTGTTCATCCACAAGTATCTGAAATTCAATGTGTCTTGGCGAGTCCACGTATTTCTCTATAAAGACGCTGTCATCTCCGAATGCAGAGCGCGCTTCGTTCTGAGCCATTCTTAAAGAACTATCCAGTTCGTCCATAGTTCTTACAACACGCATTCCTTTTCCGCCGCCGCCTGCCGATGCTTTTATCATTATCGGAAAACCGATTTTATCTGCAATCTTTTTCGCTTCTTCACCGTCTTTTACGGCATTCTCCGTTCCCGCGACAACGGGCACTTTATTTTTCACAGCCAGTTGTTTCGCGTGAGTCTTGCTGCCAAGGTCTTGTATGGCGTCATGAGATGGACCAATAAACTTAATGCCGGAATCATTGCACATTTTAGCGAAGAAACTTCTTTCGGATAAAAAACCGTATCCGGGATGTATTGCTTCCGCACCCGATTTTTTCGCAACTTCCAGAATTTTGTCGGCAAGCAAATAACTTTTTGCCGCCGGTGACTCGCCTATATGATAAGCCTCGTCCGCGATTTTAGTATACATCGAATACCTATCGAAATTCGAAAACACGGCAACCGTCTTAATACCCATTTCACGCGCGGTATTAATAATCCTTACCGCTATTTCTCCTCTGTTCGCGATTAATATTTTTTTAAACATAGGCTTTAAGTTTGTTGTTCGGAATTAGGAGTTTTGTCTGCAGCCTTCTTTCTTGATATAAATATTCCGGCTATTCCTCCCGCCAAAATGAGCGTAACAAGTATGTTTGCTGCAATGCTTATTTTTTTGCCGGTGAAATATGTTTCCGGATAAAACCTTAAATCAACTTTATGCTTTCCTTTCGGAACGATGACCGAACGAAGGAAATAATCCGTTTTGAAAATTTCTGTTTCGTTTCCGTCGATATAAGCCTTCCATCCTGCCGGATAATACATTTCATCCAGAACAAGCAGGTTGTTTCCGCTTGCGTTGACGTCATAATTAATTTCGTGAATTCCGAAATTGGCAATCTTTGAAGAAACGGTGGAATCGGGTTTGTCAATCTGAATACCGACATTTTTTTCAACGAACGCCGTATTGCGCGGGTCAAAAGTACCTGTTTTTATGTTGTTCAGAATATTTAATCCCGTCTCAACTTTCGTTTCATTTACAAAAAACGAACGCGGCATTGCGTATTTATTTACGTAAACTATATTCGAGCCTTTATATGCTTCGACAAACGAAACCGTATCTTTTAAAGGCGTATCCGATATAATATATTTCACGTTCGCAAGACCCAGCAGGAACGGGTTTTCGCCGCCCGCTATATCCACTGCATCCTGATAGATTCTTAATTTTGCGCCCTGATAACCGTTAAACTGGTGAAGCCTGAAATATGCCAGATCGTTTGTTGTAATTAAATTGCCTTTGTTAAACTGCGCAACTCTGTAATTATATGTATCGGGTTCTTTGGCAAGTATCCACTTCGTGAAATCGCTTTCTGTAACGAAATCATCGCGCTGCTTCTTGTCATCCCAGTGAACAGTTTTAGAACTCACACTTAGAAGGTCGAATAATCCTATAAGTATTATTCCCAGCAGCATTATATTCTTTGCTACTTTTCTCTGGGCGTAAACCAATATCAGTCCGCCTATCAGAAGTATAAGAAATCCGTGAAGCCTTAAATCCGAAATAATATTTTCGTATGCAATAGGCGCCAACTGTTGTTTGACGTATTGCGTAACCTGCTGCGCGTTATATCCCTGCGCCTGATATTTCTGCACTAAAGGACCCGATAAAACCGAATCGGTGTATGAGTTCTCAAATCCAAAAACAGAAAGCAGGAGAAACAAGAAACCAACTCCCGCAACAATATACGACGTTTTGAGAAGTTTCTTTTCTTCTGACGGCTCTTTCAGTAAATTAATAATAGACATAAGTCCGTATCCCGCCAAAACCACAAAAGCAAAATCCATGTAATAGTGAATCATAACAGGCGCCCTAAAACTGCTGAAATAAGGCATGTAATTATAGAACAAATCGTATAAGATTGGCAGCGTTCGCCCGAAAGACAGAAATAAAAAGAAAATTATCACAAACGTTGTTGCCTGTACAAAAGGATTTTTCTTAAAATTAAGGGATACACCTATTACCGCCAGCAATAGAACTATGACTCCGAAATATACGGGTGAATCAGTAAACGGCATTTGCCCCCAGTATAAATTTGCCCTTTGCATCTGTCCCGATTTCGGATCTTTAATTTCAACGCTTCCGAATCCGTAATAGTACGGCAGTACAAACGTCAGAACTTCACCCGGACTGAACGACCAGTTTGTCGCGTAATCATAAGTCAAAGGTTTGTCAGTATCTTTATTTTCGGCTTTTGTGGTAATGCTCGATTCGCCTCTCATGGAATATTTATTATATTCTTTTATCGACATAATAATATTCGCATCCATGGCGACCGCCACAAAAAGTCCCGCGATGAAAATCACCATCGCCTTTACTATATTTGCTTTCTTTAACTTTTTAACAAAAGCGTACACCAAAAGATAAGCAAGATAAAATCCCATCATCATGAACGAATAATAAAGCATTTGTATGTGATGGAAATGCAGTTGTATATATAGAATAATGGATAACAATCCGAAATATAAAAACATTTTCCAGAGACCCTTTTCTTTATCATCCGCGATTTTTTCGACTATCAGCAAAATCAGAGGGAAAAACGCGAAGGTCATCATTTTTGTATGATGCCCAACTATAATAAGTTGTATGATTCCCGTGGCAAAAACACCAAGAAGAGAAGAAAATAAGGCTACTAAATTATTGTTAAATTTATATTTAGCATAAAAAAACAATGTAATGGCAAAAATGAAATAATATGGAAGCGTCAGAGCAAAAAGATTTCCTCCGGAGAACATTTCAAATGCACTGTCCCAAATAAATGAATATATATTATGCATTGCCGGGACGGCTGCGGTCATCGAAGCGAGCGACGGCATTCCCATAAAAATATAAGGAATCCACAGCGGGAAAATACCCTGCGCTTTAGCGTCATCGAGAAAAGTTTTAAAACTCATCGGCGAGAGATTGTCAGCCGATGCGAAAACTTTTCCTTCGAACACCCCTTTGCTGAAAAATAGCAGTATAGCAAGTATAATAACTCCGATAAAAGAATAAATAACGGCAGGTTTATTGGTATCGAAAAAATCCAGTCCGTTTTTATCCTGTTTTGCGGCAATATTCTTTTCTTTTCCTTTTGATAGAGGAATCTTTGTTTTACTCATTTTTAATTTTTCTAAATTACGCGAATAATCTATTAAAATAGTATTTTTTCCGTATCAATAAAATAGAAAATAAGGTAATAATATAAATGATATAGAGTATTAAAATGATATAATATAAAAGACAGTTCCTCTGCACCGGGAATGATTAGTCAAAAGATAAATCGAATTATTCTTTAAGTTGATTATTTCTCCAAATCCGTCATGATGAATACTACAACTTTATAGAACCCTTACCTGATTTCAATATATATATACCCGACAGGAAGCATCCTGGTAGAAATAGTATTAATTATCTCGGTGAAGCCGCAGAGCGGCGACATCTTGGCAGACCTAAGAAGCAATTCATTGCGGACACACATTAAACAAGCATATTAAAATTCCGCTATAAACGATACTATTATATAACGTTAACAATCAAAGCAAATAACTTTCATACACGAACGAAAACACTCAGGATTGCGTTTTTTTGTCTTATTCGAGAACTATACCTAAATACTGCCTAATAATATTATATTATTATTATGCTATAATTATATAGTATATTTATCTTGCTTCTTCATTATTTATTTTCAATATTAATGTAGAATTAAATCTATTTTAAAACCAAAGGACAATTATAGACGTAGAATTACCGTGTTTTAATTGAGAGTATTAAATTTCCCAATCATCAAAATTGAATGTTATGACGGCATTTATTAAAAATGAAACAGCGGATAATTCTATTTTTTGCTTCTCGTATTTAATAATCAATCTTCGCAACGATATATATTATCCTAAAGTATACTACTTACAAATTTTATCACCAAAAAAACAACACTACTATCAAAACCGTATTTCATTAAACTATTAAAAGAAAAGGGGGAGTAATGGCAAAAGGACCATAGAAACAAACTCACGGAAGAGCATACGGATTTACGGAATAAACATCAAAATATCGACGAGTTTTTAAAAGGGACTGACACAAGCGTCAGAATCGACCCAAGAAGATAGATTCAAATAAATTTATATTAAAATATAAATATATTTAAGTGCCAGCCCTTTGGAGAAATTAAGACTATTTATGATATTATTAAAGTCTGTAAAATACGTGTTAACTTTTTCGGTTAAAAGAACTGAATACATTTTAATTTATATTATCTGAGCATTGCATTTTACAAGAAGGAACCAGAACTAACAACAACGATAAAAAAATTATAATGTCTCAGTTCGGGTAAGAATATAATTTGACCATTTTTCCTGTTCCGGTTCATTTTAAATAAAAATTAATATCAAGTATCAAGGAATTAAAATAAGAGAAACAATCATATGAATATCGGGAAATTAGCATCACGAACATTGCCGCTCTTTCTTATTCTAACAATCATTTTATTGTCAGTTATCTGTCTAAATTCTTGTTCGGATGACATTGTCTCCCCGCCTCAAATTGGGTTTGACAGCGCCAGATTTTACTGGGAACACGACACAACTATGATTTCAGGCTTTATCGAAGATTTTGATTTATATACACCGGACACAAACAACATTTTTATAACGAGTTACATCGAAAACATGATATTCAGAAGAACAAAAACGGCGAAAGAAAGATACTATTTTCCAAATAACGAGAGAGTTCAATTAATGGTTGGGAGTGATTTAACAAATTCATATTTATTCGGATATACCGAAAATGCTATTAGTTTTGATACTTACAAACCTTTCATAATGAAATGGAACGGTTCCGGTTTTGATAAACTACCGTCGTCATATATATTATCCGGAGATGGTTTTAATATGTATGCCGGATTATACGTCAACCCTTCCGAGATGTGGATTGCCTGTCTTGGAGGACGCGTACTGAGGTACAACGGTAATGATTTTGAATTGTCAACTCTTAAAGACTCCACAATCCCTGATAAAGAAATCCTGGTTAGACATATTTATGCCGATAAGGACAATAAAATAAAAATTCTGGCGGCTTACAAAGAAGTATGGGAGACAGCAAAATATATTTATATATTTGAATATAGAAATGGCAACTGGGAAATAATCTTTAAAGAGGAAGCAAGTTTAAATCACCAGAGTTTTTCAGTGCTTTCGAATAAAGACATAGTTATAAGCGGTCCCGACGGCGTTTATTTGTTTGACGGACAGAGGTTTAATAAAGCCGTTGAGCCTCGAATAATGCATGCATTACCTGTAATAGCAGGAAGTTCAATCAACAATTTTATGGCAATAGGCCGTACTACTGAACCGCCGCCCTGCTTTGTATACAACTGGAACGGGACAAGATGGAGCAAAGAAGTTATTGGATATATAATTGGTCATGATGAATTAAAAATGGTGAATGATAATTATTTTGTTTATGTGAACAATTTCCAATCATTAAATGACATATTGATTGGAAGAAGAAAATCTTTCACAAAATTAAATTAAAAAAATGAAAAATATAAAATCATTATTGATAATATTCATTTTGTTAATGAATATTCAAGTAAAAGGGCAAACCGAATGGAATTACTTAAGTCTGCCGGTCAATCCCGTGTCAATAAAGTTCAGCAGTCCTTACACCGGATGGGTTGTTGGAAATAGCGGAAACAGTGTGAAGATATTAAAAACGGATAATCGCGGAGAATCATGGACTGAAATAAAATCGGTTAATCTAATAACGAGTTCTTATGCATATTATCCGCGCCCTTCAATAGCGTTAATAGATGATAACAAAGGTTTCCTTTACTATGGAAATAAAATATATAAAACCCTTGATGGAGGTTCGAACTGGTACGCTCCGTCAGAATTTTCAGGTTTAAACAATCAGCAAGGAATGCAAACTATTAAATTTTACAACGCAAATACCTGATACTTTACTTATACTGACCCGACCACTTATACTGCTGGAACACAAATATATCGTACGAATGACGGCGGTAATTCCTGGGTGCAAGCATATACAAGCAATTTTTATTATAATTGCTACGTTTATTTATCCGATGTAATATTCGATGATAATTTTGCTTACTTTGTTGGTTTACAATATCTCTACAGCGATGGAGTATATAGACGTATAAGTTTCAAATATAATATGTCTTCAAACGAATGTGTACCGATAATAAAAGATAACCCAACGGGTTCAAATACAACATATAAATTTGCAGCGACCACGCCAAGTAAACAGATGAAAATTCTTGGGACTTTGTCGGTAAATTCAAGTGATAGAGGAACATATTGCTACACTGACCTGAATAACGTAAATGCTAAGTACAAAATTTCTGATGACTTTGATTGGAATTTTTTGGGAGGTATTGAGTTTTCTGACGAAAATAATGGAACGGCATATATACATAGTAATTTATATAAAACAACAAACGGAGGTATCAACTGGCAGCAAATATTGTCTGTTCCAAGCGCGGTAATTCAGGGAGATGATAATTTGCAGGTATTTGGCGATTTGATATATGCAGGCTGCAACCAAAACAGCAGACTGTATTATAAAAACATTGGATTAACAATGTCAACCGTGTTTGATAATGCTGCCGGAAACTGGGGCATCAATATTAATGGTTCAACTTATAATACCCCCTCAAACAATTTTTTCAGATATGGGACAATTAATGTTAGTACACCTACGGAAGATCCAACAGATAAAGTATTTTATTGCTGGAACGATGGAAGTATGTCGCGTAATCGTAATGATTATAGCCTGACTTACGCAAGCAATATATCAAATATTTACAAAACCCGTCAAAAGACAACGGAAGATTTTGCAATCTCCAACGCAAACCAGACAAAAGCGATTCGAATAGCGTCGAACGGCAGTACGCCGATGGTTCACTCAAGCATCGGCGGAATTTTTTACTCTGAAAGTTCCTCGCCGAATGTCGGTTTTGGAAATGAATCGGTTGTAAACGGCGGTCAAGACTACGCACAATTGCCTAATTCAAACACTGCCGATAACAATAAAAATCCGTCAATAAACGAAATTAAATATTTTTCTGCCGGAGACAATTCAAATGCCGGGGCTGTTACACCCGCCGTTTTGACAATGGCTTCTGTCTGGGAAAGACGTGACCCGAACACGAACAATACCGATATTTTATGCGCGCTGGGAACAACGACAGGCGGCTATAATCTCTGGACAAGATACGGCAGTAATTTATCCGCGCTCGACGGAAAAATAACTACTTTCAGCACAGCGGCAAATTTTAATTCAAAGCCTGATATCTATTCGATTTTCTGCGGTACTGATAATACGGACGTCCGGGATTATTTAATGATAGTGCCGCATCTTGAACCCGCGTCAAACGGCAGATTAGTTGTATCGGTTAGATATAAAAACTTTCAGGGATATGATAATGAGGCATTAAGAGTTGAAGATATAGAAAACTATGAAACAAATGATTATAAGGTGATAAAAGAAAATGTTTCCGATTATTCGGTAACGTACAGCCCCGTATTAATTAATAACTCTAAAGGCGTTTATTTGTATTTTACATATAAGAAAAACGGCAACATTATTACCAAAGAGACTTGATATACATTGCGGGATTAAGCCAAATTAGAAGGGAAGAAGTACCCGTTGGAGAAAGAGAATATTGTGTGTCAGAGGGCGACCTGCAAAGCCAGAGAAACACACCGGATATAACACTTAGAAACGGTTTGCCGGCTATATGTTATCAGGGCACGCGTGATATGACCAGAGAGATTATATATGACGGTACGAGTGAAACAGAGAGTATGCTTCTCCATTATTATCCAATAAAAATAAGAATGCGTAATGCGGACGGCGGCTGGACTGGACTTGATTATAATTCCAACGGTATTCAGACACAGGAAAATCCGGATATCGAAGGCTCTACGAACTTCGATGCTTTCCTCATTAATTTTTCCAAAGCAAATACAACATTCTATCAGTTTGTAAAAATTAATTCAGCCTTATATAATGGCTTCAGTTGCAGTCCCGGTTCTTTCACCGGAAAAGACGCGAAATTGATTAAGGGGTCTTATTCCGGACCCCTTGGAAATGAATCAAAACCGGGAATATTAACTCTTTCAAATCCGGTAAATTCAATATATACCGTAGGTAAGCAAAACATATCATTAGTAAATAATGCGCCTGTTTATGACGGTTTCAGTAATCTCGATGGAACAATTATAAAAAACAACACACAGTACGCATTTACATTAGGACCAATAATTGCGAGTAATACAACTTCCGGATTTTCAGATGATACTCCTCCTCAGACGGTACATAATGCCGTTGAATTCAACGAAACAATGAAGTCCGCTGTATTTACGTTGAGCAACAACGATACATTGATTCTTGGAGCAGCCGGAAGATATTTAGCGGCGTCGAGTCAGGCAATTCAGCCTATGACTTACCACATTAACCTTGTGAACTCAAACTCAGGATTAATTCTTCGAGAACTATTCAGAGATACAATTAATACAGATGATTCTGTAGGAATTGAATTCTTAAGAGGTTTTGTAATAAATAATATTGATAAAGGAACGGATCAGTTTTATGTTCAATTATTAATAGATACAGCAAACGCAAGCGCCGCGAGTTATATATTATCAGGAGTATATCCGGATAATACATTAACCGGAGGCGATGCACCGAAAAGCTACAGGACAAAAGTTCATTTTGGCGGTATTTCTAACTCAATGCATTCAGTAATACAACTGCCTAAAAATTACGAACTTTCGCAGAACTATCCGAATCCTTTTAATCCAAGCACGACAATAAAATATGCACTGCCGAAAGACGGTCTCGTTACAATAAAAGTGTACGATTTGACAGGAAGAGAAATAACACGACTCGTAAACGAAGTTAAGCAAGCAGGGTATCATTCCGTCTTATTCAATGCTTCAAATCTATCATCCGGTATTTATTTCTACAGAATAATAGCAGGTGATTTTATTCAAACAAAGAAGATGCTGATGATTAAATAAACAGGTCTATATAATCGAAAGACCGCCGATTTTTTTGAGAGGAAGGCTTATTAAATTTTGTCATTCAACCGTACGGCAAAGAAACGCGTATATTTTAACAAAAATCAGCCGTTTTACCGGTTCGTATTACGTTTAAAATAAGTCAAAAAACAATTGGAATTAAGACCGTATATTCAGCGTGAGTTTTGCACAAAAACTCACGCTTTATATTATAAGAGAACTGACGTAAAAAGAAAAATGAATGCGGTTTGTGATTGTATAATTTTTCCAATATTCTCTTAAGACAAAGCAGACGGACGTTCAGAACCTCGAACGGCGGTATAATCAGTTAATATTTATGCCTTCAAGTTGATACAGCCGAGAACCCTTTACTGCAAAGCGTTTCCGCTATTCGTTCGCCTCAAACGCAAACATACAAACGCTTTAACGTAATTATGTTCGGAGAGTGCGCGATTTGTTTCCGAATGAATTTTATTTTTGCGCCGGAAATTTTTTACGAAAGAGATTTCTCAAAGGAAATTTGGGAAAATCAAGTATAAAATTAGGTAAAAAAATTTATTCTGATGTTTGATTTTAAATTTATTTCTTTTAAATTACAAGCAACACATCAATTAAATATTCTTTTAAATAATTAATATTTTTTCCAAGGGGAACACGATAAGTTTAAATTACAATGAGGATTAAAAATTACTTTACAAGTTCACACACAATCAATGATATAGAGTTTGACAAACGTTCATCAGTAATCCGTAACCCCGACGGATCCGTTGTATTTGAGATGAACAACATTATTGTTCCGAAACACTGGTCACAGGTTGCAACAGATATTATAGCACAAAAATATTTCCGCAAAGCCGGCGTTCCGAAAGCATTAAGAAAAGTTAACGAGGAAGGCGTTCCGGAATGGCTCCGAAAAAGCGAAATCGATACCGCGAAACTCAGCGGTATGGAAAAGAACGATTGGTATTCGGGAGAATTCGATTCAAGACAGGTATTTAACAGGCTTGCAGGATGCTGGACTTACTGGGGATGGAAATACAAGTACTTTGACACCGAAGAAGATGCAAAAAACTTCTATAATGAGTTGTTTTATATGCTCGCAATGCAGTTTTCCGCACCAAATTCGCCTCAATGGTTTAACACGGGTTTAAACTGGGCTTACGGAATTACAGGTCCGTCACAGGGACATTTTTACGTTGACCCGGATTCAAAAGAACTTACACGCTCTGCTGACGCTTATTCTCACTGCCAGCCGCATGCTTGTTTTATTCAATCAGTCAGCGACGACCTCGTGAATGAAGGAGGTATAATGGACCTCTGGGTTAGAGAAGCAAGATTGTTTAAATACGGTTCAGGTACAGGTTCAAACTTTTCGCAGATAAGAGGTTCGGGTGAAAGCCTCAGCGGAGGCGGCAAATCATCAGGTCTTATGTCTTTCCTGAGAATCGGAGACAGAAGCGCGGGCGCAATTAAATCAGGCGGCACAACAAGAAGAGCCGCGAAGATGGTTGTGCTTAATCTTGACCATCCCGATATTGAAGAGTTTATAAACTGGAAAGTTATCGAAGAAGAAAAAGTCGCGTCACTCGTTGCGGGCTCAAAAATACTGAACCTGCATCTCAACAAAATTTTATCCGCCTGCAACAGCGGTCATCCGGAAAACGACGGAACCGACAGAACCAAGAACAAACAACTCGTACAGGCAATCAGAGACGCGCGCAGGGCATACATTCCTGAAAACTATATCGAAAGAATAATTCATCTCGCTAAACTGGGATTTAAAGAAATTTTTGTTCCCGAATACGATACAGACTGGAATTCGGATTCTTATGCAACCGTGTCTGGGCAGAATTCAAATAACAGCGTGCGCGCTACGAATGAATTCATGAAAGCCGTCGAGATGGACAGCGACTGGAATCTTTACTGGAGAACCGAACTTAAAAAATCGGAAGCGGAAAACAGAGAACCCAAACCCGCTAAAGTTCTTAAAGCAAGAAAACTCTGGGACGATATCGCATACTCGGCATGGGCTTGCGCTGACCCGGGAATTCAATTTCATACAACTATTAATGAATGGCATACATGCCCGTCGGGCGGAGAAATAAAGGCTTCAAATCCGTGCAGTGAATATATGTTCCTTGATGACACTGCATGCAACCTTGCTTCGCTTAATCTAATAAAGTTTTATAATACGGAAACCGAAAAGTTTGACGTAGATTCATACAGGCACGCGGCACGCCTTTGGACAATTGTTCTGGAAATCAGCGTCCTTATGGCACAGTTCCCGAGCAGCAGAATCGCTCAGTTATCATACGAGTACAGAACTCTCGGTCTTGGTTATGCAAACCTCGGAGCGTTATTAATGATAATGGGAATTCCTTACGATTCTCCCGAAGCGCTTGCTCTTACAGGTTCGCTAACGGCAATACTTCACATGAAAGCATATTCAACCTCTGCCGAAATGGCAAAGGAACTCGGTACGTTCCCAAGATACGAAGAGAACAAGGAAAACATGCTGAGGGTAGTACGTAATCATAAGAGAGCCTCTTACAACGTAAATAAAAGAGAATACGAAGGTCTCTCTATATATCCTATGGGTATAAACAAGAGATACTGTATCGATGACGATTTGCTCGATGCAGCAAGAAGAGATTCGGATGAAGCGCTTGAGGCAGGCGAAAAATACGGTTTCAGAAATGCTCAGGTCACGGTTATTGCTCCTACGGGTACAATCGGACTGCTTATGGACTGCGATACTACAGGCGTAGAACCGGATTTCGCTCTCGTTAAATTCAAAAAACTTGCAGGCGGCGGTTATTTCAAAATAATAAACGAATCAGTTCCGCCCGCATTGAAGAAACTCGGTTATTCCGACAACGAGATTGACGATATAATAAAATATACAAAGGGCTACGGCTCTTTGATTGGCTGCCCGCATATTAATCCACAGAGCCTTGCAGACAAAGGCTTTACAATGGAGATTATCAAATCGGTGGAAAAATCACTGCCGGGTGTATTCGATATAAACTTTGCATTCAATAAATACAGTCTGGGCGCATCGTTCTGTAAAAACGTTCTCGGATTCACCGACGAACAACTCGACGATTTCAATTTCAACATTCTCAAAGCGCTTGGATATTCAAAAGAACAGATTGACGAAGCAAATGATTATATCTGCGGCGCGATGACAATTGAAGGCGCTCCGCATCTAAAAGAAGAACACTATCCGATATTCGACTGCGCTTCCAGATGCGGCAAAAAAGGGACAAGATATATTTCTCCCGACGCCCATATTAAAATTATGGCAGCCGCTCAGCCTTTCATTTCGGGCGCGATATCGAAAACAGTCAATCTTCCGAATCATGCATCGATAGAAGATATGAAAAACGCTTATATGATGTCATGGTCGCTCGGATTGAAATCCAATGCGCTCTACAGAGACGGCTCGAAACTATCACAGCCTCTCAACAGAGTTGTTGACGATGTCACGGATTTCGAACTCGAAGAAAAATCGGACATAACGCTTTCGCCGACAAGCGATATCGTTAAAGTAGCCGAAAGAATAATTCACAGATATATTGCTAAAAGAAGAAAATTACCTTATAGAAGAAAAGGATACACGCAAAAAGCCAAAATCGGCAATCACTCGGTATATATAAGAACGGGTGAATACGAAAACGGACAACTGGGCGAAATATTCGTTGATATGCATCGCGAAGGAGCGGCATTCAGAAGTCTGATGAACTGTTTTGCAATCGCGGTTTCCTTAGGTCTCCAGCACGGAGTGCCTCTCGAAGAATTCGTTGACGCATTTGTTTACACAAGATTTGAGCCAAACGGTATAATAATAGGTAATACAAGCATTAAGATGGCAACATCGATTATCGATTATATTTTCCGCGAACTCGCCGTCACTTATCTCGGAAGAACCGATTTGGCGCATATTCCGGACGAGGAAATAAAGATAAGTCCCGTTGATTCGCTTGCAAAAGTTGAGAAAGACAAGGATATAGAATATTACGAAGAAAGAATTTACAGCGAAAGAATCGTAGAAGAAAAAATAAAGAAACCGAAAGATTCAAAAGAAATAAAAGAAACTCAGGTAACTGCCGATAATTCCGTACCTCTGAAGATAGTTTCGGTACCGGGCGGCAACGGCGGTCATAAAGCAAAAATCGAAGAAGCGCTTCTCAAAGGTTACACGGGCGATATCTGCCAGGAATGCGGACAGGTAACGATGGTCAGAAACGGAACGTGCCTTAAATGCATGAGTTGCGGCTCGACCAGCGGCTGCTCTTAATACCTGATTATTTAAATAATTCTGAAGGCTGTAATTTCATTACAGCCTTTTTTATTAAACGGAAAAAATTGATAGAGATACCCGATAATTATTCAATAGAAAGAAAATTTACACGAAGGGTCAGAATTAAAATCTGCAGCGACCTCACTGTAAAAATTACCGTCCCGTTTACTTGCCGGAAAGAATACATTCGCGAGATTATTTCCAAAAAGAAAAATTGGATTGATAAGCAACTCGAAATATTTTCAAGAAGAAAGAAAACATTCGTATTAGAACCAAATGAATTTCTTCTATTCGGAGAAGTGTTCAGGTTTTCAATGAATCCCGCTCTTAAAAAGAAATTAGTAATCAACCGGGAAGAACGTACGATTGAATCGGGAATCTTTCACGACCTCAACAGGGAGACGAAACTTGGGTTATACAGATATATCGCAAAAACACACATAACCGGGAAAGTAATTTCGACGGCAAAGGAAAAAGGATTCACCATAAACAGAATTTTCATCAGGAGCCAGAGAACAAAATGGGGAACCTGTTCATCGAAGAAGAATCTTTCATTCAATATGCGGCTTATTATGTGCCCTGAATTTGTTATAGATTACCTGATTATTCACGAACTTGTCCACACAGTCGAAATGAACCATTCGAAAAGATACTGGGAAACCGTCGCGAAACATTATCCGGAATACAAAGCGGCAAAAAAATGGCTGGACGAAAACACATTCGCCATACACAGTATTTAATATTATTTTAATGACCTTGATTCTTATTTCGGAACAAAGAAAATTGAAATAAGTAAAAAGTAAAACCTAATTATCTGATATGAAAACATAATTTTTATTCCTGACTTTTATAACGCTGCTATCCACCTGTGCCGCTTTCGCTCAATCGACCCTTTCAGTTTCATTTTTTGACGGACGGCCTTTGACAGTGGAATTGGACGGGAAAGATTGCGGATATTTTCAGGAAGAGTACATATCAAAAATCACCGAAGGAAATCATACTTTAAGGATATTTGACGGTCTCAGGGCATCCTTAAAACCCGTATTTGATGGTAAAGTTTATATTCCCGATGCAAGCAGTATTTTCGCGGTTATAAATTCAAATCTTAAATACGAAGTTTATAAAACATATAAGAACAAAGAATCATCGCACATCTGCAACTGTGACTGCGAATACTGCAGAAACTGCATTTACAAGGACCCCAACGGACGGAGATACAACAACGAAACATCTCCCGGAAACAACGGACCTGTCATTAACGAAAAGGATTTTTCGGAACTGATGACGAGTCTGGGAAATATGTCTTACGACGATAACAAAAGAGAAATGATTTCGATGGTGCTGGATAAATATTATGTTACTTCCGAACACGTTAAGTCACTCCTTACCGCCGTAACTTTCGAGAACAATAAACTTGAAGTCGCGAAATATGCCTACGCCAGAACCGTTGACAAGGAAAATTACTACAAAGTACTTTCTTCGTTTACTTTTGAAAGCACGATAGAAGAGTTAAAGGATTTTATAAGCAAATAAATTTTTCGGCACACATGATATTTTAAGCCCCCGAAACTTTTTTCGAGGGCTTTTTTTATTTACCGTTGTTTTCCATTCTTGGTTTTGACTTGCAACTAATAACTAATGATAGTTACAATTGTATGTTCTTTGAAAATCTTCCTCAAATTATTATTTCACAATGAAAAACTTAAAATATTTTACTACAGCAGTATTTTTGCTTTTAATATTAATAGGTTTTAATTTCCGTCCCGACGATAATCATGTTACGAGTTATACTTCATACGGCAATTATATCCCCGATGTGATGAATAATATCAATGTTTATGATAAAGTATTAAACCTTCACAGAACTATCAATCTTGGCACTGATTCATTGCCTTCATTTCCCGGCTTTCCTGTAACTATCTCGGGTTCGACATTCGAGGGCTGTATATTCTGCAATATGGACAGCGATCCCGACCTTGAAATTGTCTTCAATATCGGCTACACGGTACAGGCTTTAAAACTAAACGGAACTTCCGTTCCCGGATGGCCGAAAACGGTTTCGACTTACGGACTTGAAGGCTGCCCCGCATTCGGCGATATTGACGGCGATGGAGAGGGTGAAATAGTCGTAACAAATCACGGACTGACTTCCGGCGGATATATTTACGCGTACAAAAAAAACGGGACACTGTTACCCGGATTTCCGATTAATCACGGCTATAGCGCAAGAACTCCTGTTCTCGCCGATATTGACAATGACGGTAAACTCGATATAATTGTGAATAAAAGAACTTATCCTACCGGGCTTGTTTATGTTTACAGATACGACGGGTCTATTGTAACAGGCTGGCCCAAAGCAATAGGCCATGTACCTGCATCAAGTCCTGCAGTCGGCGACATAAACAACGATGGTTTTCCCGAAATAATAATGGAATCATACACGGGTTTATATGCCTGGAAAGCAAACGGCGATTCAATTCCGGGATTTCCTTTTATGATGCCGAACGGTGATGCCAATTCTTATTCATCGCCGGTACTTGCGGATGTTGACGGAGACGGCTTCAGGGAAATAATTTTCGGAACACACGTATCGGGCGGCGGCGGTTATGTTTATGTAATAAAAAAAGACGGAACGGTTTTAACAGGCTGGCCTAAAACGACAAGCCAATGGGTTTACGGACCCCCTGCAGTCGGTTATGTTGATAACGACAACATCTTCGATATTCTCGTCGGGGACCAGGTCATGAGCGCATCCCCTTCGGATTATGTCTATGGATGGAATAAGAACGGAACACCATTGGCGGGATTTCCTATAGGACCGGTAAATGCAGTAAACAACCAGATTTTACTGGGCGATATAAACAACGACACCTATACTGAATTAATTTTTGACGATAATACAATGACAGCGGGTCTGGGTCAATATCTCGGATACAAATATGACGGTACACCTCTGCCCGGATGGCCCCAGCATACAAACGGCACTACGTTTTTTGTGACACCGTGTCTGACAGATGTTAACAGAAACGGAATAATGGACATTGTCGGAGCAGGAATTTCGGGTTCGTCGCCGAACCAGTCGACTAATGTTTATATATGGAATACGGGTTCTGCATACAGTCCGTCGAAAGTTCAGATTCCGATGTGGCAGTATAATGCAAGACACACGGGCGTTTACGGCAATAAAGATGTTGTAAGTGTAAATGAGCACGCTGCAAATACGCCTTCGAATTACAAATTGTATCAGAATTATCCTAATCCGTTTAACCCGTCAACAAAGATTGCATTCGATATTCCAAAATCAGGACTGGTTAACATTACCGCGTATGATGTAACCGGAAAAGAAGTCGCTGTCATATTCAGCGGCTATAAAAATTCCGGCAGCCACGAAGTAAATTTCAATGCGGGCAGTCTTTCAAGCGGTGTTTATTTCTATAAAATTTCGTCAAACGGATTTACCGGTTCAAAGAAAATGATTCTGATAAAATAAAGTTTCGAGTTTCTCATAAGATTTAGACTCGCTGCAGAGTGTCAGTCGATTCGGCTGACACTTTTTTAATGCTCTTTTTTAATGTCAATCTGCTGTCTTGTGTTCGGCGGTCATTTCTATTATCCTCCGTGTCTCTCTGTGCCTTCTCTGTGTTTCTCTGTGAAACTTTTAGTTTTGTGCCAATCCGCGGCGAAAACAATTCCGTCAATCTCTGTTTTTGTATCACTTTAATTTTAGTATTTTTGTATAATATATATACTTCGAATAATATTACGAATAACAATACTATGAAAAACATTATCACGCTAAAAGACAGGAAGTTAATCAAGAATAATAACATCGCCATGTGGTTCGACAGGAAAGGTTCGGATTTCACTTTTGAACCCGGACAATATGCGAAAATCACATTACTGGAACCTATACATAATGACGCCGAAGGAAATTCCCGCTTGTTCTCAATAGCCAGTTCGCCTAAAAAAGATTATGTAATGTTTACGACCCGCGCACTTGATTCGGCTTTCAATAAAAACATACTTGAAATGCCCTACGGCTCGAAAGCGGAAATAAGCGATTTCGGCGGAAATACGGTCCTTCACAAAGACATTTCCATACCCGCTGTTTTTCTTATCGGAGGTATCGGCATCACTCCCGTGAGGTGCATGATTGAATACATTGTAACGGAAAGGCTGCCCTATGAAGCATACCTGTTTTATTCAAATCCAACTTCATCATCAATGGCATTCTTCGATGAATTCGAAAACTGGACGAAGAAATACAGGGGATTTAAATTCTTCCCGTTCATTGACGACACAGGAGACAAAGACTGGAAATACAATTTCGGATACATTACCAAAGAGGCTTTAATCAAAAACATTCCCGATATATCAAAACCTGTTTATTACATTGTAGGTCCTCTTGCTATGGTTGAAGCAATGGAAAAAATTCTTCTTGAATTAAACGTAAATCCTGAAAACATAAAACTTGAAAAATTCGGATGAAAAACTCAATTACAAGATTTACAGGCAGAGTGGAAAATTACGCTAAATACCGTCCGGGATATCCCGAACAGGTAATAAGCGCGCTCGAAAAAAATATTGGTTTCGACCAGGCAAAAGATATCGCCGATATCGGCTGCGGAACCGGAATACTCAGCAAATTATTCCTTAATAACGGCAATCTTGTTTTCGGCGTTGAACCGAACGAGGAAATGCGCGCCAATGCTGAAAAGCAAATGGCTAAATTCCTTAACTTCATAAGTGTGAACGGCACTGCTGAAAACACTGCTCTCGCTACACACAGCGTGGATATTGTAACCGTAGGACAGGCGTTTCACTGGTTTGATTTCAAGAAAGCAAAAAAGGAATTTAACAGGATTCTCAGAAAAGACGGACATGTGGTTATACTCTGGAACGAAAGAAAGAATACTTCCCTGTTTATGAAAGCCCTGAACAAGACTTTGAAAACTCTTAATCAGGAATATGAAGAAGCGGAGGAAAATATTGCGGATAAAGATTTACTCAAAACCTTCTTCGGCGAAGATAAAATGCACACGAATCTGTTTCAGAATTTTCAGATGCTCGATCTGGCGGGACTTAAAGGCAGGATTCTTTCAATTTCCTACGTCCCCGAATCAGGCGACGAACACAAGAGAATAATGAATGAGGTTAAAGACCTTTTTGATAAATACAACAACGGCGGACAGGTCAAACTTGAATATACAACAAAGGTATTCTACGGAAAATTAAAATAATTTTGACATGAAAAAGTTCTTTGTTCTATTTTTGCTTTCGTTTATGTTTTCCCTGGCGAAAGCACAGCCGGTTCTCGAAGGCGACTGGAGCGGCTCTTTGACGTTACTCGGCTCTACCCTGGAAATTGTAACACACTTTTCAAAGGACAACGACGGTTATACGGGAAAAATTGATATTCCCGTTCAAAAAGCAAAAGGACTGCCTTTAAGCAAAATATCTTACAATTTTCCGAAAGTATATTTTGAACTTGACGTTCCGAACGGACTGGCAAAATTCGACGGAGCGTTCAGCAGCGATTCAATTACGGGAATATTTTCTCAGGTCGGCTTTGAAGGCTCATTCTATCTCGTAAGCGGAATCAAAGAATCAGTGATTCAAGAAAAGAAAGAGGAAGTAAAAGAACCGGTTCCTTATAAAGAAGAAGAAGTTACGTTTAAAAACGGCGACATCTCTTTTGCAGGAACACTCACACTGCCCCCCTATCCGGGAAAGCATCCTGCTGTAGTTATGATAACAGGAAGCGGTCCTCAGAACCGGGACGAGGAAGTGGCGGGTTTCAAAATATTCGGGAAAATCGCAGACCACCTTACAAAAAACGGCATCGCTGTTTTAAGATATGACGATGAAGGCGTGGGCGGCACGACCGGTAAATCCGTCGACCAGTATACATCTGAAGACTTTGCTACAGATGTTGAACAGGCAGTGAAATTCCTCCGGTCACGAAGCGATATTAATCCAAAACAGATAGGGCTTTTCGGACACAGCGAGGGCGGCGTAATTGCTCCGCTTGTTGCATCAAGAGACGAAAATATCGCTTTTATAATATGCATGGGCGGAACGGGAGTAACAGGAGAAGAAATTATTCTTGAACAGTCCAGACTTATAATGAAAGCAAGTTATGTACCTCCCGAAACAATCAATAAAGATTTGAACACGCTAAGAACAATGCTTGATAATGTGAAGAGCGACAAGAATATGGATGAAATCAAAAAGACAATGAAGGAAGAACGCCTTAAAGAATACGAAAAACTTTCGGAAAATCAGAAGAGTCAGATAAAAAATAAGGACGAATGGGCAGATTCGTTTGTTCAGGGATATGTGAAAGCATTTTCATCGACATGGATGAAATACTTTATTAAATACGACCCTAAGCCTGCGCTCGAGAAAGTAAAATGTCCGGCATTGCTTCTCTTCGGCGAACTTGATTTGCAGGTGCCTCCGGACCAGAATCTGAAACCGATGACCGAAGCGCTGAAAAGAGGCGGCAACAAGGATTTTGAATCTAAAGTATTTATAAAAGCAAACCATCTTTTTCAGGAATCGACAACAGGAAGCCCGAGCGAATATGGCACACTGCCTAAAGAATTTGTGAGCGGATTTCTGGATTACATTACAAACTGGCTTTCTAGAAGAGTATCTCCATCAAGATAAGTAATTATATCTCAATAATTTGCGTTATAGTTATAAATAAAAGGAGTAAAAATGTTAGCATGTAATGTGGGTAAAACGGACAAGATTGTTCGTGTTATAATCGGAATAGTGATTCTTGCCGTGGGATATTATTTCAAATCATGGTTCGGATTAATAGGAATTATCCCCATCCTTACGGCAGTATTCGGCAGATGCGGATTGTACTATCCGTTTAAGATTGATACGACAGATAAAACGGAGACGAAATAGTACGGTTTTCAGTAAGGATATAAATCAGTTTTTGAATTTTATGTCAGGTTATTCCGCCTGACATTTTTATTATAGAAAAATTCTTGTTCTTCTTTGTGGAACTCTATGAACCAGCCCTTGCTCTTAAAATCCGCGCACTCAATTATTTCCGCTCTTTCCCGCGGGATATAAGAATTAGTGAAATTTGTGTTAAGGAGCCTGCCCGCCATTTTAATGGGCGGGTGGCAGAATGTTTTTGCTCTTCTTAGTGTACGGCGCCTGTCCGCCATCTTTGTGGAACTTTGTGACTTCTCTGTGGAACTCTGTGAACCTGCTCTTGTTCCCTTTCCCCCACTAAATTTTGAATTTTTAATATCATACCTAATTCATATTTTACCGCATCTACGAAAAACTAAATCATTTTAAAACTATTATGGAATATTTCAAGAATTTAATCAACGGCGAATGGAAAGATTCGAAGAGCGGTAAATACAGTGAAAACAGAAATCCTGCAGATAAAGAAGATTTAATCGGATATTTCCCTTCGTCAACTCCCGAAGACGTTGAAGAAGCAGTAAAAGCTGCCAAAGAAGCATTTAAAAAATGGAGACTTATACCCGCACCCAAGAGAGGCGACGTTCTCAAAATTGTCGGCGATATAATGCTTCAGAAAAAAGATGAGATTGCTTTCGAAATGACACGCGAAATGGGCAAGGTATTTGCTGAAACAAAAGGCGATACACAGGAAGGCATAGACACCGCTTATTATGCGGCTTCGGAAGGAAGAAGATTATTCGGATTGAATGCGCCTAGCGAACTCCCTAATAAAATGAATCTGAGTTTCAGAGTTCCTATCGGCGTCGGCGGCATTATCACGCCGTGGAATTTCCCGATGGCAATTCCTACATGGAAAATATTCCCCGCACTCGTTTGCGGCAATACCGTAGTATTCAAACCAGCGGAACTTACACCGAAGACAGCAAATACTTTCGTTAAAATAGTTGACCAGGCAATGAGAGAAGTCCTCGGCAAAGATTATATCCCGGGCGTCATTAACCTTATTCACGGCAGCGGAAGAGTTGTAGGAGAATGCTTCCTCGCTAACAAAGATATAGATTTTATTTCCTTCACCGGCTCAACAGAAGTCGGAAGAAGAATCAACGAAGTCGGCGGCAGAGAACTTAAGCGAGTATCGCTTGAACTCGGCGGCAAGAATGCTCAGATAGTAATGGACGATGCAAACCTTGAACTCGCGCTTGATGCGGTTCTCTGGGGCGCTTTCGGAACGACAGGACAAAGATGCACGGCAACATCGAGACTCATTCTTCACAAAAATATTCATGACAAGTTCCTTAAAATGCTGACCGAAAGAGTAAGCAAACTCAAACTCGGTTATGGGAACAATAAAGGCGTTGACGTTGGTCCATGCGTGAGCGAATCGCAGAGAGAAACAGTTAACAATTATGTACAGATCGGACTAAAAGAAGACAAAGCGACGCTGATAGCAGGCGGAGACTATGCAAAAGACGGCGAACTTGCAAAAGGCTGGTTCTATAAACCGACAATATTCAAGGACGTAACACCGGAAATGAGAATCGCAAAAGAAGAAATTTTCGGACCTGTACTTTCTGTTCTGAAATGCTCTTCACTTGAAGAAGGCGTTGCAATACTCAACAACACCGTATACGGACTTTCTTCGAGCATATTCACGAATAACGTTAACGATGCATTCATGGCAGTACGCGATATACAGGCAGGTATCACGTATATAAACGGAGCAACAATCGGAGCCGAAGCACATATGCCTTTCGGCGGAGTTAAGGCAACAGGCAACGGACACAGAGAAGGCGGCTGGACTGTATACGATTTCTATTCAGAATGGAAAGCCGTTTACATCGATTATTCCGGAAAACTTCAGAGAGCGCAAATTGACAATTATTAAAAGATAATACAGGCGGCTGTATTTCGCAGCCGCCTTATTTAATTCTTATTGCTATGAAAAAATCTTTATTTCTGTTTTTCATATTCCTGTCAACTTATGTACTATCCTTCTCTCAGTCAATTGATACGCTGTATAAAAAAGGCAACGACGCTATAGCAGACAAGGAATATGAAACCGCATTGAGTTATTTCAATATTATCATTAAGAAAAGTCCGGCGGAAGCAGAGGCTTATAATACCATCGGATACATTTACATGATTTACAAAGATTACGACAAAGCAATAGTTAACTTTACAAAAGCAATTGAAAATAGAAAAGAATATTCCAGAGCATTCAGTAACCGAGGAGCAGCATACCTGCTGAAAAACGACGTCGAAAATGCCTTTATTGATTTGAACAAGGCGCTTTCAATAAATCCGAAAGATATGATGGCGCTGAACTCCCTTGCAACATTATACGGTTACCTGAACAAGTTCACGGAATCGATAGAAACTTTCAACAAAGCGGAAGAATATGACCCTATGTATGTGGACACATACTGGAACAGAGGCGCGATGTATATGAATCTCGATAAGTACGAGGAGGCGCTTGTCGATGCAAACAAAGCAATTACGGCTAATCCGTCGATAGCGAAGAGTTATTATTTCAGAGGTACGGTTTACAAATATCTAAAGAATTACGAAAAAGCGATGGAAGATTACAATACCGCTGTTAAACTCGATGCCGCTGACGGAGAAATTTATGTAAGGAGAGGAATACTTTTTCTCGCCATGGAAGATTATAAAAAAGCGGTCGACGATATGGAATACGGGCTGAAACTTAAGCCCGAACTTCGTAACGACAAGACCGTTCAGGACTATTACAAGGAGGCGAAAGACAAACTAAACAAATAAAAATGAGAAACTTATTATTTTTTCTGATAATTTCCTTATTGCTTTCAGGATGCGGAAAGAAAAAAGAGGAAGTTGTTGTAATGAAGAATAATGAACAGGAAACAGCGAAGACTGAGGAGACTTCGAAGGATAATACGACAGGCTTAGATAAGGAATCAAAAAGCGAAAACAAAACTGCGGGCGAAAAACCCGAAAAAGAAAACAGGTCTACGGAAGTATATGCAAAACTTAAGACTTCAGAGACCGCAGGTAAAATCGGATTCAATGCTTACGTTACGGGCTACGTTGCAGAAGTGAACGTAAGAGAAAAGGTTGCCTATCTGAATTTCGACAGTAAATATCCGAACAACACTTTCACGGCGGTAGTCTTTCCCGATAAGTACGAAATATTCGGGGATTTGAATAAGTACAAAAATAAAACCGTTGAAATTAAAGGCAGAATAGGTCAGTATAAAGGCAAACCCCAGATTATTTTAAACAGTAAGGAACAGATAAAGACAATTAGTAATTAATAATTAGTAATTAATAATTGTAAATTCTGTTCAGTATCGTATAAGGCGGATTTTTGATTGATTCTTTCCAGATGAAAATTCGGGAAGTTATACATATATTTTTGAATAAACATAATTACTAATTATTAATTACCAATTACAAATTGATTAAGAGCGGCTACGCAGCAATAATAGGAAAACCAAATGCAGGCAAATCGACACTGATGAACGCCATGCTGGAGTTTAAACTGTCGGCGGTAAACCCGAAAGTGCAGACAACAAGAAACAGAATTCTCGGAATAATGACCGGGAAAGACCACCAGTTAATATTTATAGATACACCCGGAATACTGGAACCGAAGTATGAGATGCAGAAATTTATGATGAGGGAAATATGGTCATCGATAAAAGAAGCCGATGTAATAGTATATATTCTTGACGCCCAGAATATAAATCTCAACGAAGTTAAGAAAATCGAAGAGGAATTTAAAAAAGATTTCAGAAGAGTGCCGCGGCTTGTCGTACTCAATAAGATTGACCTCATTCCGCAGGAAAACGTTCAGCAAAAGATGGTTGACCTCAGAGACGAATTCGGATTCAACGATATAATTCCCGTTTCCGCATTGACTAAATTCAATCTCGATACGCTTAAAGCGAGAATAATAGAACTCCTTCCTGAAGGCGATTTTTATTACGACCCCGATACGCTCACAAATAAACCCGAAAAGTTTTTTGTATCGGAGATTATCAGGGAAAATATATTAAGTCTTTATCAGGAAGAGATTCCTTACAGCGTTTTTGTTGACGTAAGAGAATTTAAAGTGCGCGAAGCAACTCAGAAAGACTACATTAACGTTGACATAATACTCGAGCGCGAATCTCAGAAAATGATTTTACTCGGAAAGAACGGTGATATGATTAAAAGACTCGGCGAAATGTCGCGCAAAGGCATCGAAGAATTTCTCGGCAAGGAAGTATTTCTGAAATTATTCGTTAAAGTGCGCAAGGACTGGAGAAAGGATTCCCGTTTCCTTAGAAGCAATTTCTGATATACTTTTCAAAGCGAACTTTTTACAATTGAACCTGCGGATATTTTTAATTCATCAAAAAGATCATGCTTAAGTATTTGGTAATTGCCGGCTTCGAATGATTCTTTTATAACGCCGTCTTTCAGCAGATGAATGTTTGTGCAGACATCCGTAAGCGATTCGAGTATATGCGATGATATGAGAATTGTTTTATTTTTTCCCCTGAGAATATCGATTACAATCTCAAGAATTTTGCACGTCTCCATATCCAGTCCGTTAAACGGCTCATCGAAGATATATATTTGCTTGTCCTGTTTTAAAACCCCCATTATAGCAAGTTTTTTCTTCATACCGTTCGAGTATGTTTCTATAATACTGTCAAGAGGCAATTTAAACAAATCGTTGAACGCATCAAGTATGAATTTTTCATTCGACGAAGGAAATATATTCAGATATTCATTGCCCGTAATATTTGAATAAAAATAATTTTCCGTTTCCACAAATCCCGTGTCCAAGCGTCTGACGTTATTTTCATTTAGTAATATATTACCCGAATCGGGTTTTACAATCCCTGCCAGTGTGTTGAAAAACGTTGTTTTTCCGGAACCGTTCAATCCTACTATGCCGTGTACCTCACCCATTTCTGCAGACAGGGACAACCCGTTCAACACTTTATTTTTTCCGAACGAAACAAATATATTTTCAATCTTAAGCATATAAATAATCATTTAAATTGTTTTCCGCTTCTCTGTAATATTTAACGCAAAGAAACAGAGGCAGCGGAAGAAGAAACGGAATCCCTCCCATTATGAATGGAAGAATAGTAAAAACCTGTATAAACACCAGATATATTTCGTTTCCGTGAAGCATGTCGCCGGGTGTGTACAATCTGTATTTAAATAATATCGCCAGCGTAAGCACGGTTATTTGAACAACCAAAAATACAATGTTGAATATAATCAGAGCCGGATTAAAAATCGAATTTATAATCAAAATAGGCAAATAGACACATGCCAGCAGTGCAGAGTGTCTTATAATTTTTTTGTTCAACAGACGGTATGCGTTCACATCACACGGATTCAGCATGTTAAGGGGTTCGCACTCACGATAAAATCCCATCAGCAGAACCGTTATCAACCAGAGACACAGCAAAGGCAAAATAATAATGCCGGAAACGGATAATGTAACTGCATATAAGAAAGCAAAAATAATACTGTGTTTTCTTACTCCGCTTAACCATTCAAAATTCACCGGGGATATAATTTTACCGAGGAAGCCCATCCTTGTTCTTTTCAGAAAAACATGTTTCACTCGTGCAATTAATGCATATAAAATCAGTATTACTAAAATTAAATAGGGGTATGGAGAAAAGACGGATGGAATTATTACAGGCAGGGTTAAGACCGTATATTCAAGAAATATTTTCCTCCACGCATTTTCAAGATGAAGAAATACAAACGACTTATCGCGTCTTATAAGTTGAACCGAAAGAATAGCAGACACCGTCAATGCCGTGCAATAAAGGGCATAAACCGGACTACTGTACAAGACAAAAAGTTTGTAATCGAAAAAAATCAATAATAGAATAATGAGCGGACTGTAAACAGGGCCTAGTAATTTGATTTCCCGCTTTAATTGTATAAGTCTTATTTTGATTAAAATTGTGTCCGGCAACTAACTTCGTCTTTTTTGTATATTTACGTTTTTTCGGTAATAAAGTTGCCGGAACAAATGATGAATTTACACGTATATAACGTATTATAAAACATTTATATTATACTTTCATTCTCCAATTTAAGAAAAATATTTATTAACAATAATATTCATTATGAACTTTGTCAGCATTACCTGTTTGTTGTGGGTAATTTCCGAAATTACGCTGAACGTTTTAGCACGTTCTAATAAAAGCGCTTCGGTTACCCTCGACAAAGGTTCGATAAATATCATCTGGATAGTTATAGTTGTTTCTATAATTGGAGGTTCAATGTTCACCTCAAATTATCCCGCATTTAATGAAGTTCTGAGCAACATAGGTCTGGCATTAATTATTGCGGGAATCATTTTCAGATGGATTTCAATTGTATCTCTTGGTAAAATGTTCACAACGAATGTGGCAATACAAAATGAGCACAAACTCAAAACAGACGGCATATACAAAGTCATTCGTCATCCCTCTTATTCCGGTTCATTGATTTCATTCCTTGGGCTTGGATTTGCGTTAGGTAATATTTTCAGCATCATTATTGTCTTCATACCGATACTGCTTGCATTTTTATACAGAATAAAAGTCGAAGAAAATGCTCTGTCGCTTCATTTTAAAGAAGAGTATGAAGAGTATAAAAGCAGAACAAAAAAGTTAGTACCGTATTTATATTAAATATTACTTTACAAAGTTCCGTTTAAAAAATAATCCCTGTTTTCTTCGGGAAACGAATATCCGTTATTGTGTTTACGCCAGAATTGACTCGGATTTATGCTTCCTTCAAATTCATTGCTGTAAATTGTTATTCCTTTGTTGTGTTCGTTTTCAAACCAGGTATTGAGTTTATATCGGAACTTAGTTTTTTGTTCACCTTTATATATCGGTAAATCGAACTCCCAATAGTACCCGCCAGGCAAATATATTTGCGAATAACTATTCCCACACCAACTATGAGAATAATCTTCTATATCTACCCATTCTTTATTGGAATTTAGTGCCTGTAGCGTAATATAAATCTCATGCTCCTCGGACATAATCTCTTCAGATTTTTTTGTTGCGTTTATTAAATAAACCTTTTGTGTAGCGTATTTATTTTTAAACAATTTCGAGTTTCCTGATTTCCTTACAAGGCTTATTTTATTTTGGCTGAAATCAAAGTCAAGATGAGTGTTGTTTTTATAGTCGCCTAATTTTAGATTCCCGTTTTCTACGTACTTGAAATCCAAATCAAGTGTGTCCGGCTTATCAGATGTCCTTTCAACCCAGAAAATTTCTCCTCTTTTATTCAAATAACCTCTATTGTTTTCTGTTATTATTCTTAAGACTCCGTTTTGAAACCACCTTTCTGAATCATACTGTTTTATCTTTGGTTCCAACAATACGTCGCCTTTGTAATTACATATTCCATATAAAATATCATTTCCATTATCATAAAACACAATTAGACCGTCTTTGATTAAAGAATTTTTTTCTATATACCTGAATTTTCTGTCCGTTGCTAAATTATCATTGGAGTCTTTCACAACAAAGTAATCATCACTTCCCAAAACCATCCTGTAGCCATTAGTATTGCTTTCGATAATCTGATTTACTTTATATCTTCTTATTATTTCACCTTTCTTATTTATTTCAGCAGTTTCGTTCCCTCCATAAACGAATGCTGTACCATCTGTAAAGTCCCCTCCATTGTAATAATTTGTATCGGCAATTAGTAAATTTCCCAAAGTATCTATATATCCGCAATAGTAATCTAATCTATTATGAGTATCTTCAGATCTATTGATGTTGTTTTTCAATATTTGAACTCTTGCTAATCCTTCGCTGAAATTCGAAACCGGTATATATTTTTCGCTGCCTGATATTACTGATTCAAAATATTTATTTAAAAATGCCCAGCGAATCATTTGTCCATATGCACTATCAAAACCGTATTTGACATATATTAATCCTTCTTTAAAATTGCCAATATAATCAAACACCCCTGAATCGAGAACTACGTTACCCAGCGAATCAGTCAGATAGATATTTCTGGGGTCTGTATTATTTCTGTTGTTGTTTACAAGGTAGTAGCCGTCACTTCTTGGCAAATCGATATAGTGACCCTGCAGAATCAATTCGCATTTTGTATTAATAATGCCGTAATCATTATTTTGTAAACGGACGAGTGCCCTCCCATTACAAAAAGTAAAGATGTTCTTGTAGTAATTTGCAAACGGAATATCTCCGTATTTGTTTATATAATTTGGAATAGAATCTGTATACACTACTGCCAGCCCATCATGAAACTCCATCGCGTAATCGTATTTCGGCGGAATTACATATTCGCCCGTCGTATCGATATACCCGTATAGCCCTTTAAGTCTTGCCGGAGCAAGCCCTTCGGAGAAATCGCCTGTCTGCGCGAAGCGCGCTTTGATTACAACTTTTCCGGTAGTATCGATAAATCCGACTTTTCCGTTTTCGAAATAGCGAAGATACGGCTGGGCAGATAATTCATTAAATATAAATTGAGGAATGACAATAAAGAGTATGAGAAACAGTGAGTTTCTTATTGCGGAATTTGATAAGAGATTCGCTTTCAATTTTTCCTCCTAAAATCTGTTTACGTCCGCGCAAATCCGTGCGCGATATATCAGAACGAATTTATCCTGATTATTCTTAGTTTGGATGTTTTATGCTTTTACACCAAATGCTTCGAAAAACTTTTTATTCTTATCCAGCGCGTACAGAATTCTTTGCGCGGGACCTTCCGGAATATTTCTATTTGCTTCCCAGGCTTCTACGGTTTTTACTGATACTCCCAAAACATCAGCAAATATTTGTTGAGTAAATGAAACGGACATCCTGAGTTTCTTAATTTCTACACCTTTGTATTCCGGTAAATCGGGTATAACAATTTCTCGTTGTCTTTTTGCCGTTTTGGTTTCCTTGACTATATCAAGAGTTTCTTTTAATCCGGCAAAAATGCCTTTTGTTATTTCTTTCTTATTTCTTTTGCCTGTTTTTCCCATTTTTTTCTTTTAACTCTTCTTTTATTGCCTTAATTATTTTCGTTATTTCTTTTTTCTCTGTGTTTTTCAGAACTGCTCTTTCGCCTTTGCACAACAGTGATATAAAAAATAGTTTTTCGAATTCGGGAAAATCAACATATAACACCCTTATTCCTCCCCGTTTTCCTTTTCCTCCGTATGCCCAGCGCAGTTTTCTCAGTCCTCCAGTTTCTTTTACGACGCTCCCCTTTTCCGGGTTCTTAATCAATTCATCTTCCAATTCCCTTGCTTCACCACCTCCAAAACCTAAATCCTCCCAGAGAGACCAAAAATGCCGGGTTGTTATAAAAATTCTCTTCATAAAAATACCCTATTTAATAGTAGTTGTCAAGGAAAAATATTTTTGTTTCATGCTTTGCAAAATTTCAAATTTATCAGTAAACACCGAAAAAGTCTTCATATTTATCTGGCGAGCCAACAAACTTTGCATAACGCCATAACTGTGCCGGATTTACATATCCATAAAATTCATTACCTATAATAGTATTATTATAAGTAAATTTAATATTGCCATCATCAGTTAATATTTTTTTCGTATAATAAAACACATACCTTAATTTCGTTTTCAAACTGCCCTTATAAACGGGTACATGCACTTCATAGTAATCTCCGTTCCTTATAGTGTGCATATTCCACACATTATGTAATATGTAACCTTCGATATTTTTCCATTCACCACTCATTCTTTGTGCCTGACAAACGATAAAACACGATATGGTTGTAATCTCGTCAATCACTATACTGTCAGGGGAGTTATTTATTATATAAACTTTTCTTGCGAGATGTTTATCGGAAAAAATTCTCTCGTTATCATTTGCAGCGACACTAAGTTCATCCTTTTTGATTTTAAAGTTCAATTCGGAAGTTCTACCATATCTCTTTTCATTAGTAAATGCACTATAAATACAATCTATATCGAGCGTATCGGATAGGGCATCGTCTTCTTCCATCCAGATTATCTTTCCACGGTTGTTAACATAACATCTTTTTTTATCAATGACAGCCCGAAGGCAGTTACTTTGGGATTCATTATAGTTATATTTCTCTATGATAGGTTCCATTAATATTTTCCCGCTCTTGCTGCATATGCCAAATAAAAGTTTTTTCGGTTGAATAAAATTTCCAAAAATAAAAGAACCGCTATCTGAAAAAACACTCAGGTCTATTTTATTAAAATACATTCCCGAAGAACTATCTTCCTTGGATTTCCTAAAAAAATACTTTTTGCCCTGGTATATTAATTTGCCGCCTTCCGAATTCTCAAATACGACATCTTCGCATGGACTATCACAAATCACTTCGCCCTTTTTGTTTATTTTTATCCATTCATCACCGCGTTTTACCGAAGCATTACCGTTCTCAAAATCACCGCAAAAATCAAACGTTGTGTCCTTTATTACAATATTTCCAAGTGTATCCATGTATCCGCAGTTTTTTTTACTTTTTAAGTTTTCTGTATTGGTTGTATCATTGTTAATCTCAACATCAACCAGTCCTTCTTTAAAAGACAGAGAACAACTAACAACATCCTTTTTTCTTGATAAAACCTCTTTAAATTCACGGTTTACAAATCCCCATATCTTATTATATTCAGAATCATATCCCCTGCTCACATAGGCAAATCCCTCTGAAAATCGAAATATACTTTCATAGATGCCCTCAGGGATAAGTATTTTTCCTGTTGAATCTATCACGTACATAGTTTCGGGAAAACCTTTTCTGTTATTATACAAAGCATAAATTCCCGTGGTATCTATCATTTCAATCTTACTCGCATTACCTGCTATCTCATTACCAAATCGATTAATCAAAGCATACTTATTTTCACCTATCTCTACTTCTGCAATCCCTCTTTCAAAATTATTTAAACGCTTGTAATTTACTTTAAACGGGATGTTGCCTACTTTGTTTATATACATAGGAACAGAATCTACGTACACTATCGCAAATCCTTCTTTGAAAGATGAAGCAAAGTCGTATTTCGGCGGAATGACGTATTCGCCCGTTGTATCTATATACCCGTACAGACCTTTCAGCCTTGCCGGAGCCAGCCCTTCCGAGAAATCGCCCGTCTGAGCGAAGCGCGCTTTGATTACAACTTTTCCCGTAGTATCTATAAATCCCACTTTTCCGTTTTCGAAATAGCGAAGATACGGCTGGGCGTAAAGATTTTCACCGAAAATTACGATGACAACAATCATTAAAGCGAAACGAAAATATTTATAATTCACTCTCATTTTATATAAAATATTCTTTGTTATGACAATACTCAATAATTCAAGTAATAGTTCATGAATGCATCATGCAGGTTATGTTCGTTTTCCCACAACAGCGGATTATAATCGCGCCATAACTGAGCAGGGTTAATGCTTCCTTCGTATGGTTCGCTGTAATAACACTTAATGAAATACTCATCGGATTGTGATGTTCTTTCATTTGGGTTCTTGTAATATCTCTGCATGAACTTATATCGAATTTTTGTTGCAAATGAGCCCGTATATTGAGGAAAAGTGAAACTAAGATACCATCCATTAGTAAGCATGTAGTTTATATAAGGATCCGGGCCGTCAATCTTTGGTGCAAGTTTTTCAATATCCCTCCATACACCGTCGGGAGAAAGAGCCTGACGAATTAAAAATATATCCTGATACTTAAACACCTCTTGCGTTGAATTAATAAGATATACCTTTTCTCCTTTGACATCATTATATTTAAAATCAGAATCTCTGTTGACAAGGAGGTTTACTCTTCCCTGAGGATAATCAATTGTTAATTCGTCAGTATTTTCTTCTAAGAAACTAAAATTATAGCCGACTAAAAGCCGGTAATCAATATTAAGAGTGTTTAAGAGCGGTTTCTTATTTTCCAACCAGATTATCTTTCCGTTTCTGTTCACATAGCCTTTTCGGTTTTCTATTAGTATTCTTAAAAAACCGTTTACAAACCCTCTTTGATCAATATCGCTTATTTTATTTTTATTTATTATTATTCCTTTATCATTACAAATGTTAAAATATGTATGCCGCCCGGAATCTGAACCTTCTAAAAAGAAAAATCCGTCTTTAAGAAAATTGTTCGTAATAGCACGGGCGTATTTAATATCGTTTATTTTATTTCCTGTAGAATCTTCAAGATAATATGAATAATTATCCCTGATTATTTTAACTCCTTCGCTGTTTCTATAAAACACCTGTAAATTGGCGGGGTATTTTTTTATAACTCTGCCGGTTCTGTCGATTTCCGCTGTCTCATATTTGTTTATCATAAAACCGGTGCCGTTTGAAAAATCTTTAGCAATAAAATAATTGCTGTCGGAAAAAATCAGATTGCCGAGAGTATCAATATATCCGCAAAAGTAATTTGACTCATCCCACAATTTTTGCGGATTCCTTAGAGGTGTTTTCCATATTGAAACGGGAAGTAATCCCTCATGAAAACCATCAGATGCCGGAATGAATTTACTATTGTTCATTATCGCAATTTCATAATTCCTGTTAATAAATCCCCAGCATAATTGCCTGCTATTTTCGGAAACAGAAGGAGAGTATGAAACTCGCGCAAAACCTTCCGAGAAGGGACTGATATATCTGTAATACCCGCTTGGAACGACCGTCTTTCCGCTTCTGTTCATTAAATAGCAGTTCTTTAGTAATGGTATATCAACAATACCGTTAATTATTATAATACTGTCTTGTAAAGGCCAATCGAATAACAAACCTTTAATCAGCACGTTCCCATTTAAATCAATAAGGTCGTACTTGTTATCATATGTTACTGCTTTTGCGAATCCGTTTTCAAAATTATACAGCTTTTTGTAATAAACGGGAAACGGTATATTTCCCGCTTTATTAATATAACAGGGTACAGAATCATTATACACTATCGCCAGCCCATCATGAAACTCCATCGCATAGTCGTATTTCGGCGGAATGACATATTCACCCGTTGTATCTATATACCCGTATAATCCTTTCAGTCTTGCGGGCGCCAGTCCTTCGGAGAAATCGCCTGTCTGCGCGAAGCGCGCTTTGATTACGACTTTTCCCGTAGTATCTATAAATCCCACTTTGCCGTTTTCAAAATAACGAAGGTACGGCTGTGCAGATAATTCATTGAATATAAATTGAGGAGTGACAATAAAGAGTATGAGAAACAGTAAGTTTCTTTTTGCGGAATTTGATAAAAGATTCGCTTTCAATTTTTCCTCCTAAAATCTGTTTACATCCTTACATATCCGTGTGTAAAAAGAATCAGAACGGATTTATTCTGAACGTCCTTAGTTCCGAAGTGAGAATTGCTTTATATCCCAAATCATTCGAAAACTGTTTAGGTTTTACAAAATCATCAACGGAAGTATATGTAAGGTGTTTCTCCACGTTCCATGAATATTCATTGCCGTCAAGCATTCCCGCCGAAGCGCCTTTCGGAAAAGTAACGCTCTTTTCCCTCGTGACCACATAGAAATCACCGACAGGATTGAATGCATGAAAGTGAACTACGTATATTCCCGTCCCCGAGCCCCAGTCCCACGCGAACTGCGTGTTGTTCGAGACGCCCCAGTATTTGTCCTGCGGCGCGTCAAGTTTCGGCGCTGTTTCAGTCGGAATGTTCAACGAAGAACCGGGATACGAATAAGTATAATTCACATAATGTTCGCCCTTCTTAAATCCGCCCCTGCCTTCAACCTTAAGTCTGTATGCATAAGGCAGCGTAAGAGGAACTATGACCTTTGTCGAAATTATGTCGCCGTCTGTTGAATTGAACGTCATTTCTGCGTTCCTGTGTTGGGAAAGAAAATCACCGTAAACGGAAAAACCTTTTGTATCAAACGCGAAAGAAGGAGGATAAACCGTTATGTACGATTCGCCCGGATTTTGTTTCACCGTCATCGAGTCGAAAATCACGGTCTGCGGATAACCTTCCTTTATAACTGTGATTGTTGCTTCCGTAAATTTATCGAATGAAGTCGCCGTCTTTTCAAGATATATAACCTTACCGTTGAGTCTTGTTTTATGAGCGGGAAAAATTACCGTAAGCACTTTCATTCTGTCCCCCGCGGATGCAAACACATCCTCGCAGGAAAACACATCGTCGCTGATATACTTTATTATCGCCGACCTGCCGGGCTGAATGACCGGAAATTCAATTTTCAGCATTTCGGTGTTTATGTTTCTGGAAGTTGCCAGACCGAATAACATCAAATCAGGCGTCTGCGTACTCAAGCCCCTGTAAACGATTCCAGTATTGCCCGAATAATCAAACATATAAATATCGTACGGAGTCGATTCGATGTTGAGGACAAAATTTCCGTTCGTGTCGGTTTTATCGCCACCGCCGCCGGGTGAGGTAACCGATACATTCGGAACCGGAAAATATCTCTCGTCAATTACTCTGCCCTTTATTTCGACAGAATACAACTGTGAATACATCAGGAATAAAAGCATTGCGGATAAAAGTGTTCTCATGTTTGAGTATTAATCGTTTGATAATCTTTTGATTTCATCTCTCAGTTCAGCCGCTCTTTCAAATTCAAGGTCCTTCGCGGCATTTATCATTTCTTCTCTCAATTGGTCCATCAGTTCTTTTCTCTGTTCCTTATTGATTTTTTTGAATATCGGTTCGGTTACATCCGATAGCCCGGTTTTCCTCTCCTCTCTCTCTTTCTTCGAATCGTATTTTCCCTTAGAGTCCGCGACAATTGTAGTTGACATAATCTCTTCGTAAGTATTAAATATCGTCTTCGGTTCTATGTTGTGCTCTTTATTGTAATCGAATTGTATTTTTCGTCTTCTTGCCGTTTCATCTATAACCTTTCTCATAGATTCGGTTACTTTGTCGGCATACATGATTACAAGACCGTTCACATTTCGCGCCGTTCTCCCCGCGGTCTGAAGAAGCGATTTTTCAGAACGGAGAAACCCTTCCTTGTCCGCATCAAGTATCGCAACCAGTGAAACCTCAGGCAAATCAAGCCCTTCACGCAGAAGGTTAACACCTACGAGCACGTCGAAATCACCAAGACGCAGACCCCTGAGAATTTCAACGCGGTCAAGCGAATCAACTTCAGAGTGCATGTATTTAACTTTTATTCCTATACCCAGCAGATAATCGGTAAGGTCCTCGCTCATTCTTTTTGTAAGAGTCGTAACAAGCACTCTTTCGTTCTTTTTGCTGCGTATTCTGATTTCATTAATTAAATCATCTATCTGGTTCTTGACCGGCCTTACCTGAATTTCAGGGTCGAGCAGTCCTGTTGGACGGATTACCTGTTCAACAATTGCGCCGCCGCTCTTCGTTAGTTCATATTCGCTTGGTGTCGCGCTTACGTATATTGCCTGATTAATTGCACCTTCCCATTCTTCGAATGTCATAGGTCTGTTATCCAGAGCCGAAGGCAGACGAAATCCGTGTTCTACAAGTGTTTTTTTCCTCATCCTGTCGCCGTTATACATGCCTCTGATTTGCGGAATTGTCACATGGGATTCATCGACAACCAGTAGAAAATCTTTCGGGAAATAATCAAACAGGCATGCAGGTCTTGCACCCGGTTCTCTTCCGTCGAGATGCCGCGAATAGTTTTCGATTCCGTTGCAATATCCGACCTCTTTTATCATTTCAATATCGAAATTCGTTCTTTGTTCTATTCTCTGCGCTTCAATAAGTTTATCCTGCTTCTGAAAATACTGTACCTGCTCCAGCATCTCTTTTCTTATATTATCAATTGCCGCATTAATCTTTTCCTGTGTGGTTACAAAATACTTGGCAGGATAAATCGAAACACTTTCATCAACTCCTATTGTTCTTCCCGTCAATCTTTCTATATAACAAATTCTTTCAATTTCATCGTCAAACATTTCAACTCTTATTCCCTTTTCGTCCTCGTAAGCGGGTATGAGTTCGACAGAATCGCCTCGAACCCTGAAATTACCGCGCTTAAACTCGGAATCATTTCTCACGTAATGTATATCTACAAGTTTTGTCAGTAAATTTTTTCTGGAAATCTTTTGCCCTTTTTTGAGAACAAGCACCTGCTCTGCATACTCTTCCGGCGCGCCTATTCCGAAAATGCAGCTTACCGATGACACGATAATAATATCTTTTCTTCCTTCCAGAAGCGATGAAGTGGCTCTAAGTCTCAGCCTGTCTATCTCCTCGTTTATTGAAAGGTCCTTCGCAATGTATGTATCTGTTGAAGGTATATATGCTTCGGGCTGGTAATAATCGTAATATGATATAAAAAACTCTACTCTGTTCTCCGGAAAGAATCTGCGAAACTCCCCGAACAACTGCGCTGCTAGAGTTTTATTGTGCGACATGACAAGCACAGGTCTGCCAATGTTCTGTATAACGTTTGAAACCGAAAATGTTTTCCCGGAACCCGTAACGCCGAGAAAGACCTGATGCTTTTCGTTTCTTAAAATACCCTCTGTCAATTCTTTAATCGCAGAAGGCTGGTCGCCCGTAGGCTTATATTGTGACTGAAGATTAAATTTCATTTTAATAAATATTCTTTCGCTTTTGTATTATCCGGATCAAGACTGATCACTTTTTCAAAATCCGCATTTGCTTTGTCAGTTTCTCCCGATTCGAAATATGCCGAACCCCTTTTCATATACGAGTCCGCAGTCCCACCCGAATACGTTACATATTTATCGTACATTTTCAGACTTTCTTTGTATGCTTTGTTTTCAAAAAATTCGTTCCCTATCTCCCTGACAAATTTTATTCTGTCGATGATACCCTGCATCGAATTCAGAAAATAATCGCAGGAGGTTGTATAAAAGCCCTTGTCAAGATACAGTTTCCCGGCAAGTAAGTTAAGATACCATATATCCTTTCGTCCTTTATATTTCTTGTAGACTTTCTGGACTTCGGGATTTATCTGTTCGGAATCGTTATATATTATTTTAATATTCACCATATCGGTCAGCATATCATAAGAAAACTGCCTGTTCATCTCAAACACCCTTGTTTCAATTTCCGGCGGCAGACGGAATACTTTCCTGATAGGACTGTCGTCCAATTGATAAGTCTCAATATACTTTGAGAAAAAATAAAGAGGACCGTAAAGCAGCGACTCTTTCAATGCCTGCCTGCCGAGATAAACATCGATGCAGTAAGCCATCTGAGCGCCCATCGAATGAAAATACATTTCATTCAATCCTACGCTTACCATGCTGTCAATAATATTCTGCATCTTATAATCGGAAATTGCTTTCATCGTCTTTTTAAAATGAACAAAATCCTTTTCAAGCAGCGCAGAAGGTCTGTTCGAAAGCAGTATCGGAGCAATGTAATTTGAAACGCCGTTGCTGTAAACTTCGTTAAAAAGATTATATATAAGCGTATCCTGCCTTGTGTAAAGATAGCGTGAAACGTCTACCTGTATATCCGCTTTCTCATCGAAAAACAATTCCCGTGTCAGATACTTTGTCAGAAGTTCGTAATTGTCTCCGAATCTGCTTATATCAAGCAGGATTGAATTATCCCTGTATCTCCAGCCGCAATTCCTGCTGCCGTAAAACATATAAATGTTGTTTGAAAAATCTATATTGTCCGGAAAAAACAGTGAAAGCAGATATATGCTGTTTTCAACTATGTTGTGTTCTTCTCTTTTTATAACTTCCAGACTTTTCTTATACTGGTCAAGAAACTGCGTAACGTATCCCAGACACATAAAAGCAAGCGGGTTGCTGATAATATAAATCCTCGTCAAAGGATCATTGCGTTTCACCTGTCTGTAGCAATTAATAAGTTCCTCCTTCGTCATGCACCTGTCCTCGAAGTTTTCCATCAGATATTTCATTTCAGGAATAGCCGCTATATCTTTTTCATCCATATCCCTGCTCAATGCATCAAGAAGAAGATCCGCGGCATTATAATTAAACGTCAATTGAACTTTCGATTTTTTAAGTTCTGTAAGTTTGACGATATAATTTCTTTTTGCAAACGGTTTTTTCTCTTCGTTAAAATTATCCCTGATTTGAGCGATTAGTACTGCCGCTTTCACAAGACCACCGAAGGTTTCGGAAAAATCAATATCTTTAACGGCGGGAATATATATGTCAAAAAATTTTTTTCTGTTCTTCTGTATGTCTTCCGTAATTATCTCCGGAAGAAGTTTCAACCGGTTGAGCGAATCAAGTTTTGCAAGTTCCCGGAACAGCGTTCTGCCTTCTTCAATTTCGAATTCATCCCGGAGATATTTTATTTGCTCCTGCACATTATACAGCCTTGATTGTTCGTCTATAAGCAGGTCTACCCAGTCCCAGTCTTTTTCAAAATCGAAATTGAACTTGTTCTGAGCAATTATGTCAGTAAAGTGAAATGACAGCATTACCGCCGCAAACATAAAAATATATTTGTATGACAGGGAAAAGGACAAATTATATTATTTAATTTCCGTAATTAAATGAATTTCCTGTAAAACAGAGTTTATTGCCGATAATTCAGCGTATTCACCCGATTTGACAACTGCTTTGCCTTTTGTATGAGCAATAATAGCAATCTGTTCGCACTGAATAATATCGAACCCGGTTGCTTTCTGCAACTGCGAAATGACCTGGTCCCAGAAATGTTCCGAATTAAACAATATTAATTTCCTTTTATCAGTGGATTCAATATCTGCAGTAACAGAACCTTTTTCCTTTGTCGACATAAACAAAAAAGATTAATTTCTCGAAAACCGGCAGAGCAAATCGCACATGCTGTCCTGTATATTTCTGTACGGCTCCCAGTTCTGACCTTTGAAACCGTTCATAGCAATATAAAAAATTAGTATTTCATTATCTCTTGAAATAGCATATCCGGTAAGCGAACTGACGCCGTTGATTGAACCCGTCTTTGCATGAATGTTTTTCTCCGCTTCGGTTCCAATCATTCTTTTTTTCAGCGTACCGTCCACACCCGAAACGGGAAGTGATGAATAGAATACATTGAATATTTTTTCCTGATCGAAAAGATATTTCAGAAGTTGTATGTAAACGTTTGATGTAACCGCGTTCATGCGCGTAAGTCCCGAACCCTCAACGATTTCATATTCGTTTCTCGATATGCCTATTGAACTCAATAAATCTATGACTGCATCGGTTCCTTTGTTCAGCGTTCCCGGAACTCCTTTATAAACCGCTCCTACAACTTTGAATATTGTAATCGCATCATGATTATCGCTCGGTTTATTCATGCCTGCAAGCACCTGGTCCATCGAATGAGTAATCCGGGCGATTTCTTTCGGTGAATCCGGAGTTACACCCGAAACAAGAATTCCGTCCAGTTTGACGCCCTTGGATTCGAGTTCGGTTTTTAAATATGTTGCCGCCGACAATGCTCCGTCCAGGCGGCTCGCGTTTTTGTCGAAACTGAGCGCGTTCACATAAGGCCAGTACTGAAGTTTCGTATCGCCCGAATAATAATCCGCGAGACCGAAATGCTTGTCGTCAAGAAATGAATCGTCGTAAACTACATTGCCGGTTATTTCTCTTATGTTTTTTGTAAGAAATTGCTTTATCATCGCCGCCATATCGGCGCTGCTGAAATCCGGGTCGCCGAATCCTTTTATATAGAGGTTTCCGTTTATTACTCCGTCGCTGAGATTTGTATCGTCAGTGTATAAAACGGTTTTGAACTCATAACCGGGTCCGAGATATTCAAGAGCAATCGCGCTTGTGATAACCTTCGTTATCGATGCCGGTATCATTTTCTTCGCGGGCTGATATTCATATAATAAATCATATTTCGTTCCGCTCACTACCTGTACGGATATATCGCATTTAAGTGTTTTAATTATATTATCAAAACCTTCCTTAAGTTCGGCTATCCTGTCCTTTCCTCCGGCAAATACGAACGAAGGAATGAATAAAAGTAGGAACACTATGATTTTAAGTTTGTTCTTTGCCATAATTATATATAATCCCTGATAATTTTAGTTGCTTGTTTTAAAATTTTTTTAGATTCCTGAAATGTAAGTTTCTCAACAGCCTTCTCATACGTGCACCATTTAAAATTTAAAATTTCGTCTCCGTCTATCTTCACCTTTAATGTTTCAGTGCTTGCCATAAAGTAATCAACAATTTTATGCACCTTAACGGTTTCTTTTTTAAAATAATAATCGTCGCGAAAAAATATTTTCTTTCTTATAAAAGATATTTTCTTAATTCCCGTTTCTTCGTATAACTCCCTTATTGCCGTATCTATAAACCTTTCCCCCGCTTCGATGTGTCCCTTAGGAAAACCCCAGTGCCCCTGATGCTGCTTAATAAGCAGATATTTCACAGAGCGCGGAAATTTCCGGAACAATATTATTCCTACCGAGTGATTTTCTTTTGTTCTCAATTCAATCCTTTTTGTTTTTTGCTTTGTTCCAAACCGCGTCCATTTCTTCAAGCGTCATGCTTTCCATTTCTATGTTCTTTTCACGCGCGAAATCTTCAATTTTTCTGAACCTGTAAATAAACTTTTCTATAGTCTTTCTTAAAGCGTCCTCCGGATTTATTTTCATAAATCTCGCGTAGTTCACAATAGAAAAAAGAACATCGCCGAACTCGTCTTCAAGTTTATGCTGCGGCTCGTTGTTCTCCATGTTTTCTCTTAATTCACCGACTTCTTCGAGTATCTTCTCATATACCGGTTTATGGTCTTTCCAGTCGAAACCTACCTTTGCGGCTTTTTCCTGAACTCTGTACGCCCTGAATAAAGCCGGCATCTCAACCGGAACGCCGTCAAGCACGGATATCCTGCCTTCTTTCTTCTTGAGTTTTTCCCAGTTGGTTTTTACTTCTTCGCTTCCGCTTACTTTTACGTCACCGAATATATGCGGGTGGCGGTGTATGAGTTTTTCCGTTTCCTTTTCGAGCACGCCTGTTAAATCAAATGTATCTGCCTCTTCACCCAGCACACCGTGAAAGACAACCTGAAGCATCAAATCACCAAGTTCCTTCTTTAATTCTGACATATCGTTGTTGTCAATTGCCTCAAGCACTTCGTATGATTCCTCGAGCAGGCACCTTCTTAAACTTTCATGAGTCTGTTCTCTGTCCCATGGGCATTCTTTCCGCAGCCTCCTGACTATATTAACAAATTCAATGAATTTTTCAGCCAAAATAATATCGTTATTCATCCGGAATTATAACTTTTTAATCATTTGTATATTGTTATCATATTACTAAATTGCAAGAAGTTATTCAATTTAAAAACATATCAAATTCTTATTTATGAGGGCTTTCATCTCTTTATATCCCGGAATCGGCGCTGCAAACGAACTTCTGAAAGCGCAAAGCGAATTTCGTGACCTGCTCGGCGAAAAAGAGGCATATAAAATCAAATGGGAAACCGCAGACAAGTTTCACATCACAATGTTTTTCATCGGAGAAATCGATAACAATAAAGCAAAAGATATCTGCGGTGATTTCAAAAAAATATCGGGAAATATTACGGGAAAAATACTCTGTGAATCATCCTGTCTGTCCGCTTTTCCCAATACAAAAAATCCCCGCGTAATAATCTGCGAAGCAAAAAATAAAGACGGAAGAATTTTCAGACTCAACGATATCATTTTAAACACTCTTTCGAAATACGGATTGAAGCAGGACAAAAAATTCCATCCCCACATAACGCTCGGCAGAGTTAAAAGAGACAGGAACGCGGATATTGACTGCATCGAAGATGTTAAATTCTCACTAAGATTTGAAATAGAAGAAATGCTTTTGATGGAAAGCGTTTTAAAAAGCGAAGGCGCGATTCATACTGTGATTGAAAAATTCAAATTGTAACGGGTATAAAAAAAGACAGATGCTTCAAGGAGGAAAAGCATCTGTCAATAAGGAGGAGAACAATAAAAATGAAAAACAACAAATAAAAATTAATTATTCCTTTATTTTTTTTCCATACCAAAATTATTCCACAAGCATGTTTTTCACGTAATTTGTGTGAAATTTCTTCATCTGTTCTACAAGCGAAGAGATGTCCGCTCTCGGCGGCAATATGGTTGTCCTGAAGTGCATCGTGCCCGGCAATTGTCCGAATCCGGACCCCGGAACAACGCAAATACCTGTTTCTTCAAGTAATGCAAGACAGTATTCGAAATCTCTTTTTGAGTCGTATGCATATCTTTCGTCAACCGACATTTTCGATACGTCAACCCCGTGTTTATGCGGAAGTTCGAACTTGACAAAAGCATACATTGCGCCGTGTGGAACTTCGCATTCCATTCCGTTAATTTCATTTAGACCTTCGCCGAGTATTCTTGATTTCGCTTTTAATTCGTTCATTATTCCGTCGCGCTCTTTCTTGTAGAGTTCATAACTTTCTTCTCCGGGTTTCGGAGGCGCTACCATAAGGTACGTTACTATCTGTCCGTCAACATTTGAGCAAAGCCCGAGCGACTGGAGTTTTATCAACTGCTCAAAAACTTCTTCTGCCATATTTCTTATTTCGAAATAACCGCCTCTGTGTCCGCATTCTCCGAGAAATCCTTTCGATACTGAATGGAAACTGAAAAGCGTTACTTCCTTTTCGTTCATGTCGTGCATTACTTTTGCAAACGATATGAATTTTATTCCATCAAGATAAACGTTTTCCTGATATACTTCATCGGCAAGCAGCGACAGATTGTTTTTCTTCGCAAACCTTATAATCATTTCCATGTTATCTTTGGAAAGCACCGCGCCTGTCGGATTACCCGGATTGATTACCGCAATCGCCACGGGATTGATTCCTTTTTTCTTCGAGTCTTCGATGCTGTCGTTTAGAATTTTTTCGTTCAACTGCCATGAATTGCTTTCGTCAAGGAAATATCCGATTTGCTTTGCGCCGTAAAGAGCGAGCGTAGCGCTGTACAGCGGATACTGCGGAATCGGAATCATCACGCCGTCGTTGCCGCCTTTTAAAATAAGAGTAAGCGCTGCCTGAACACCTTTGCTTGCTCCGTCGGTCAGTATAATTTTATTTTTATCCGTGGGAATACCGTCGCGGTTTTTTATAAATTCGGCAATTGCCTCGCGAATGAATGCGATGCCCGAACTCATCGTATAAGCGCCGGTGCCGTTTGGATTTTTTTGCATTATCAGTTTTGCGCGGCTTATAACATCCGCCGGATATATCTTTTTTGCTTCAGGCATATCCATCAATTCGGGATATTCAAGAAGAGAAAGCACCTGTCTGATAAAAGTTACGGGCTTTTGTTTCAAAGCCTGCGGATTACCTATATTGCAGTAAATAATTTTTCTTCCTTTATCTTCAAGTTCCTGCGCCCTGTTTGTGATTTTGCCTCTAACGGCGTACTGCGCCTGAATGAGGTTAGGGTTTACATCTTTTATGGTCATCATATATTTTGGGGTTATGTGTATTACAAAAATAGCACTTATGGAATTGTTTAGAAAGGATAATTAATATACAAATTATGCTGTTATATTTCTTATATTGTTCTATTTTTATTAAAATCTCAATCATGAAACACTCTATAAATGCAGAATATAAATCCGGGATGGCTTTCGATATTGATGTTATGGGACACAACGTCAGGGTCGATGCAAGCCCGGAACACGGAGGAACAGGTTCCGGTCCGTCACCGAAACCGTTAATGCTGGCAGCGCTCGCGGGCTGCACGGGAATGGACGTTGTTTCGATGCTCGACAAAATGAATATCAAATTCGATGAGTTCAGTGTGAAGGTAGACGGCGAAACAGCGGAAGAACATCCGAAGAAATATCTGAGAATGAATGCCGCATACAGGTTTAAAGGAAAAAATATTCCGCACGATAAAGTTGAATATGCGGTGAAACTTTCAATCGAAAAATATTGCGGTGTCATGGCTGTTTATAAAGAATCGGTTGAGATGAGTCACAGCATAGAGATAACGGAGTAATTCATTTTCCGTATGTGTTCCTGCTCATGAACGCGAGAACAAGACATTATATGAATTCTTCGTGAAAAACTATTTTACTACAAATGCCGATTCATAATAATATTCGCTTCCGGATGAAGTCCAGTTAATCTGGAGTTTCCAGAAACCTTTATCGAGTCTTCCGATGCTTACGACCTGAGTTCTCGATGAATCCGTCATCACCGGAATCTTTACATCCATTTTGTTGTCAGACGGTCTGTATAAAAGAATGAAATCTTTTGCGCTTGGTTTATCCGGCGCATTTGGAAATGTTATCTTTATTTCTTTTCCTGTGTTCACCATAGTCAGTGAGTCCTTAAGCGCGCGTGTTCTGTTTACCCTGTTCAACTGGTCCTGATATTTCAATTCCTTTTCGTAATAATTATCCGTTACAACGTCGACTTTTTGGTTCATAAAAAATATTACGAAACCAATTATCGTAAGGCAGAAGATTATAAAAGCCGTCAGTATTTTGTATCCCCAGTTCATTTATTTCTTTTGTGAACCTATGAAGGTCGTTTTAGTTTCATAAAATAATTTCCCGTCCGCAAACACCTGAATATTCAATTGCGTGACAGTTGTCTTAATGTCAGCAGTATTATACAGCACCATGAATTCGGCTTCCTGAACGCTTAACGAAGGAAGCACAACATCCTTTCCTATCAATCTTATTTCCGCGCCCGGAGTATTTGTTTTAATCTCTATCGGCATATCCTTGAAAGTATTGTTAACCAGCACCGCGTGATAAAGATTGCTTAATTTATTATCCGGCATTTCCTGATAAATCTTTCCCGGCGACCTTAATATGTTTGCTTTAATATCGCTCCTCGACATCAGCAATGCCGAAAGAATTGAAAGCAGTATAACAAGAAGCGCGGAATATAAAATCAGTCTCGGAGTAAATTTGAATTTAACTTTGTCCTTAATTCCTTTCATCGAGGCATAACGAATCAGTCCTTTCGGTTTCTTAACTTTAGTCATGATTGAATTGCATGCATCGATGCATGACGTGCAGTTGACGCATTCGAGTTGCGTGCCGTTTCTTATGTCAATGCCTGTAGGGCAAACAGCAACGCACAGATGACAGTCGATGCAGTCACCCGTAGTTTCGTTAAGTTTGCCTCGCGGCTCGCCTCTAACGTTATCGTAAGCCACTACAACTGTATTCGGGTCAAGCAGAACTCCCTGCAGACGTCCGTAGGGGCAGACAATTGTACATGCCTGCTCTCTGAATTTCGAGAACACAAAATAAAACACAACCGAAAAAACCATGACAGCGATAAATCCCGTTAAGTGTTCGGCAGGCGGATAACTAATATAATTCAGCGTCTTATCAATGCCGACAAGATAAGCCATCAGAGTGTTTCCTATGAGCAGCGCGATGAGGAAAAATATCACATGCTTAAATGTTTTTTTGAAAATTTTCCCGCCGTCCCATGGGGCATTATCGAGCGCTCTCTGCTTAGACGAGTCGCCTTCGATAAAATATTCAATTTTGCGGAATACCATTTCCATGAAAACCGTCTGAGGACAAACCCAGCCGCAGAATATTCTTCCGTAAACCGCAGTAAACAAAACGATGAAGACAACGAGTGTAACGAAACCCAGCGCCAGCAGATAAAAATCCTGCGGCCCGAAAGGCAGTCCGAAGAAGATGAACTTCCTGTCGAATATGTTTAAAAGCATCAGCGAATGCCCGTCGATTTTAATCCACGGAGTTATGAAGAGGAATGCCAGGAGGAAAAAACTGACTATTGTTCTTGCGGTGTAGAATTTTCCTTTTTGTTTTTTGGGATATACCCAGACTCTCTTGCCTTCCTTAGTTACTGTTGATAGATGGTCTCTGAATGTTTCGTCTTCCATATTATTTTTTGCTGCTTATATTTTTCTGCCACAGATTAGCACGGATTTAAACGGATTAAAACTATTTCTCTTTATTTTCCGCCACAGATTAGCACGGATTTAAACGGATTAAAACTATTTCTCTTTATTTTCCGCCACTGATTAGCACTGATTTAAACGGATTAAAAATATTTCTCTTTATTTTCCGCCACAGATTAGCACGGATTTAAACGGATTAAAACTATTTCTCTTTATTTTCCGCCACTGATTAGCACGGATTTAAACGGATTAAAACTATTTCTCTTTATTTTCCGCCACAGATTAGCACGGATTTAAACGGATTAAAACTATTTCTCTTTATTTTCCGCCACTGATTAGCACTGATTTAAACGGATTAAAAATATTTCTCTTTATTTTCTGCCACTGATTAGCACGGATTTAAACGGATTAAAAATATTTCTCTTTATTTTCTGCCACTGATTAGCACTGATTTATACGGATTAAAAATATTTATCTTTATTTTCCGCCACTGATTAGCACTGATTTAAACGGATTAAAACTATTTCTCTTTATTTTCTGTCACTGATTAGCACTGATTTATACGGATTAAAACTATTTCTCTTTATTTTTCGCCACAGATTAGCACGGATTTAAACGGATTAAAAATATTTCTCTTTATTTTCTGCCACTGATTAGCACTGATTTAAACGGATTAAAACTATTTCTCTTTATTTTCAGCCACTGATTAGCACCGATTTAAACGGATTAAAACTATTTCTCTTTATTTTCTGTCACTGATTAGCACTGATTTAAACAGATTTATATTTGTAAATCTTTGAAGAAATATTTGATTAAAGTATTAACCTCTTGAAGTTTAAAGACGGTTCTCCAAAATTAATCAATAGTCCAACTTTGCACTGTGATATTCCCATATAATTTAGAGTTTGTTTAATAAACTCATCAACTATATGGTTGCAGGATTTTATTTCTAAAATTACCTTTTCATCAACAACGAAATCTGCACAGAATTGGTGCTTCAGAAGCATACCTTTATATATAACATTATAATTCTTCTCTCTCTCAAACTTAACGTTTGCTAATCTTAATTCATGTTCAAGCGCATCTTTATAAAGAACTTCGAGAAGACCCCTGCCTAACGAGCGGTGAACTTCCATACACATTCCAATAATTTTATATGTTAAATCCTGATACGCAATATTTCCTTCATCAACATCTGAAATAAGTATTTGATTTTCTTCAGACATAAAATAAAGATTTAAATTTTATTGTTCTTTAGCCGCAGATTATCACCTATAAGAACGGATAGCCGTTTCTTAATTATTGTTTGTTTTAATATTTTTAAAATCCGTGATAATCTGCGGCAGAAAAATATCTTTATATAATTTTTTTAAAAATGACTTCGTCACAGATTTACTCAGAGAAAAGTTATAAAATCCGATTTAATCTGAGTAAATCCGTGGCGAAATCTTTATTTTTTTAGTGTATCCGTCTTTACAGCGGAAGAATCCACCCAGATGTTTCCTTCGGGCGCCTTTGGATTCGCCGGTTTCGTGCCCTGCAGAGTAAGCACATAACTTGCTGCCTGCTGCATTTGTTTCGGATTCAACTGGCTCTGCCACGTTATCATTCCTTTCGAGGGAACGCCGTATTTTATTGTTGTGAATATGTTTTTTATTCCGCCGCCGTGTATCCAGTTTTGGTCGGTCAGATTCGGTCCCACGCCGCCGCCGCCATCCGCTGCATGGCAGTTGACGCAGTTCGCGGCGAATATTTCTTTGCCCTTGTCGAGGTCCGTTTTGTCAGTCAGTGCAACGACATTGCTTTCATTTATCAGCGCGCCGGTTTTAATCAGTTCGTCTTTCTGCATCTGCGCGATTGTCATTTCCTGAAGATACTCGTCGTTTGAAGTATTCTGCTTGCCCGTTAAATGATAGTTAATCATATATATTATCGCGAATGCAATCGTAAAATAAAACAGAAACTGAAACCATGCGGGAGCGGGATTGTCGAGTTCCTGAATGCCGTCATATTCATGGTCTAAAAGCATCGCGCCTTCGACTGTTGCCGCGGCGGTAATTTTTCTTACTTTCCTTTCGCCCGCTTCGAATATCATTATCGAGGCAAATAGAACCGCGAGAGTAAAGAGCAATGCTCCGAGTATAAGATATACATAAGTATCTGTCGGCGCTTCAGGCTTTGCTGTTTGCGCATAAAGGGAAGATGCCGTTACCGTCAGACTTACAACGGTTAATATTCCTATAAAAACTTTTTTAATCATTTTGAAAATTTTTATTTTTCCAGAGGAAGATTATTATATTCTTCTAACTTTTTTTTATCGATTCTGAATGTCCAGATAAGCATGATTATGAACGCTATAATAAATAACACCATAGCGCATATCGCGAAAATTCCGAGCCATTCAACCGATTCAAAGTATTTACTGAACATATTATTTTACCTGTTGTTGATTTTTAATATCAGTACCCATTCTTTGCAGATATGCAATAAGAGCGATTATTTCCTTGTCGCTTGTCACGTCAACGCCCTGTTTTTGCAGGTCCTGAGCAATTAAGTCAGCCTGCTTCTGCAGGTCGGCGTTTGCAATTTTTTCGAATCCCGGTTCATAAGGAACACCGAGCGTTCTCATCGCGTTGATTTTCGATTCCGTTGTCGAAATATCCAGTGTCTGTTCTTTCAGCCACGAGAATCTCGGCATAAGCGAGCCCGGCGAAACCGTTGTCGGATCGTCCATGTGCAGGTAATGCCAGAGATTAGGATACTTCATGCCGATTCTCAGCAAATCAGGTCCGGTTCTCTTTGACCCCCATAGGAACGGATGGTCGTAAACATACTCGCCCGCTTTTGCATATTCGCCGTATCTTTCCGTTTCGGAACGGAACGGACGCACTAACTGCGAGTGGCACGAATTGCACGCTTCGCGTATGTATAAATCGCGTCCCTGCAATTCCAGGGGCGTGTACGGCTTGACGCTTGCTATAGTCGGTATATTCGATTTTATAAGATAAGTGGGAATTATTTCAATCAGACCGCCGATAAGAACCGCTATTGCAGCAAAGATAAGGAACTGCACGGGTCTTCTTTCAATGATTCTGTGTTTCTTCATAATAGAACCTTTAACAGGTTCGAATGTAACATTCTTTTCGAGCGCGGGCGCTTCTGCCGATTCGTCGCCTATGAAACTGCCCTGCTTAATTGTCTTTATAAGGTTATACAGCATCGCGAGAAATCCAGCGTAGTAGAACAATCCGCCCGTAATCCTGATCATGTGCATCGGTTTTATCTGAAGCAATGTTTCAAGAAAGTTCGGATACTGAAGAACTCCTTCAGGCGTGAACTGCTTCCACATCAATGCCTGTGTAATTCCCGACCAGTACATCGGAATAGCGTAGAACAAGATTCCTACAAACCCAATCCAGAAATGGAAATTCGCCATCTTCTTTGAATAGAGTTCCGTGTTGAATAACTTCGGAATCAGCCAGTACAAAATTCCGAAAGTTAAAAATCCGTTCCAGCCAAGCGCGCCGATATGCACGTGCGCTATAATCCAGTCCGTAAAGTGCGCAATAGCGTTCACATTTTTCAGCGAAAGCGTAGGACCTTCAAATGTTGCCATACCGTAGGCGGTAACTGCGACAACCATAAATTTTAAAATCACATTATCTCTGACCTTATCCCATGCGCCTCTTAATGTAAGAAGTCCGTTTATCATGCCTCCCCACGAAGGAGCAATCAGCATAATCGAAAACACCGTGCCGAGCGACTGCGCCCAGTCGGGCAGCGCACTGTATAACAAATGGTGCGGACCCGCCCAGATGTATATAAATATAAGCGTCCAGAAATGGATAATTGAAAGTTTATAAGAATAAACGGGTCTTTCCGCCGCTTTAGGCAGGAAGTAATACATCAAACCGAGATACGGAGTCGTAAGGAAAAATGCAACCGCGTTGTGTCCGTACCACCACTGAACAAGCGCGTCCTGAACACCCGCGTACAAAGAATAACTCTTCGTAAGGCTGATTGGAAGTTCAAGAGAATTAAAAATATGCAGAACGGCAACCGTTATAACGGTGGCGATATAAAACCATATCGCGACGTACATGTGCCTTTCGCGTCTTTTAATAATTGTTCCGAAGAAATTAATCGCGAACACCACCCATATCAAAGCAATAAGAATATCAATGGGCCATTCAAGTTCTGCGTATTCCTTGCTTGTCGTAATTCCGAGAGGAAGCGTAACGGCAGCGAGAACAATGATTAACTGCCACCCCCAGAAATGTATTTTCGACAGCAGGTCGCTGAACATGCGCGCCTTGCAAAGGCGCTGGAGAGAATAATACATTCCCATGAAAATTGCGTTTCCGACAAACGCGAATATTACGGCGTTCGTATGAAGGGGTCTTATTCTTCCGAAAGTAGTGTACTGCAGATTGAAATTCAGGCTCGGGATTATAATTTGCGAAGCAATCAAAATACCCACGAGCATTCCCACAGCACCCCATAGCATTACAGCATAGGCAAAATTCCTGACAATAGTATTGTCATAGTTGAATTTTTCCAGCGATGTGTTAGAAGATGTTAGGTCAGACATAGTTAATGATTTTCGATACTAGTTTGATTTATTTTAATAAATTTAATTATTTTTTTAAGATATAAAACGAAATTAAAAAATGTAATTCTAAAAGGATATAAAGGTCTGAAAATAATAATATTATCTTCAGAATATTTTCCTTCAAAGAACTGTTAAAGACTATCACTCCTCAATAATAGGTTATGACTGTATAACATAAACGGCTGCAAAAACATTCACTTTTATATAAAAATTTTATATATATATCGTTTATCACTTTAAATTATGTCGAATTTATGCATTTTTGCATATACCTAATTTATGAAAAAAACATACGATATTATTGCTGCAGGAGCAGGAATTGTCGGTCTTAGTTCCGCTCTGAAACTTCTCGAAAAAAATCCGAAATTAAAATTATTGCTTCTCGACAAAGAAAGCGGAGTTTCCCGGCATCAGACGGGCAATAACAGCGGCGTTATTCACTCCGGAATATATTACAAACCAGGAAGCCTTAAAGCAGTCAACTGCACACGCGGATATAAAATGCTTCTCGATTTTTGCGATAAAAATGAAATCAAATACGACATCTGCGGAAAAATAATAACCGCTGTTTCGGAAGATGAAATCCCCGCCATGCATAATCTTTACGAGCGCGGAATAGCGAACGGACTTGAAGGATTAAAAATAATAAACAAAGATGAACTGAAAGAATACGAACCGCATGTAAAAGGCGTTAAGGGAATACATGTTCCGCAGACTGGCATCATCGATTATAAAATAGTTTCGGAAAAAATAAAAAACATTCTTCTTGAAAAAGGAGCGAAGATAATTTTCGAAGAAAGACTTGTGTCCATAAACGAAAAAACAGATACGGTTGAGATTGTAACCAACAAAGGATATTACGAAACCAAAATTCTGCTGACATGCTGCGGACTGCAGTCCGACAGGGTCGCGGCGCTCAACAATGACAATCTGAACATCCGCATCATACCTTTCCGCGGAGAATATTTTAAGATTAAGAAAGAGAAAAGTTATCTGGTTAAAAATCTTATTTACCCTGTCCCCGACCCGCTGTTTCCTTTCCTTGGAGTTCATTACACAAGAAAGATGAACGGAGAAATAGAAGCGGGACCGAACGCCGTATTCGGATTCGGAAGAGAATGCTACGGAAAATTCGACATGAACGTAAAAGATATTTTCGACAGCATCACATGGAAGGGTTTTATTACAGTCGCGGGTAAATTCTGGAAAACAGGAATGATGGAATTTTACCGTTCGTTTTCAAAGCCGGCATTCACGCGCGCTTTGCAGAGGCTGACTCCGGAAATTTCCGAAAACGACCTTGAACCCGGCGGCGCAGGAATACGCGCGCAGGCATGCGATAAGGACGGAAAACTCGTTGATGATTTTCTGTTTATAGAAAACAAGAGAGTTCTGCATGTATGCAATGCGCCTTCGCCCGCGGCGACATCGTGTTTTTCAATTGGCGAAACAATTTCGGAGAAACTTCTGAAATAAATTTTACGCGGAAATTGTTTGCACACGGAAAGAACGGAGGTAACAGATTATAACTGATAATTGATTTTCGGCTAAAGACGGATTTTTTTGTTTCTTATTCCCCCGCCTGAAGGCGGGGGCTATTAAAAAAACAAAAATTTACTTCAAACCAAAAATTCGTTACATAACGAGAATTCACATCAAACCAAATATCCGTTACATACGTGAATTCATATCATACGTGAATTTATATTAATAGAGAAATTTGCGTTGACAAATAATTCGCAAAAGCGATTTAATATATTTTTTAAAAAATGGATCATTATCGCTCATTTTATTTTCATGATATTGCGATTTCGGATTGTAATGGAAGAAAAGAAATTTTACCGCGAAGGACGCTAAGGACGCAAAGAATTTTTTATATCAAGAGCAAATCATGTTTCTCGTTCTTGGGTTCTTTTGTTCCTGTGTTCTTGCGTGTGAACGCAATCATTTAAACTAATTAATTTCACATACAGGCTTCGTTCACCATAGAGAGGCTTAGATTCACCACAAAAAGCCTGCTGCTTGTACGTCAGGAGTAACTCCTGACGCCACTAATAAATAATTCGCAAAAGTGACTTAATATATTTTTCCAAAAATGGATCATTATCGCTCATTTTATTTTCATGATATTGCGATTTCGGATTGTAATGGAAGAAAAGAAATTTTACCGCGAAGGACGCTAAGGACGCAAAGAATTTTTTATATCAAGAGCAAATCATGTTTCTCGTTCTTGGGTTCTTTTGTTCTTGGGTTCTTTTGTTCCTGTGTTCTTGCGTGTGAACGCAATCATTTAAACTAATTAATTTCACATACAGGTTTCGTTCACCATAGAGAGGTTTAGATTCACCACAAAAAGCCTGCTGCTTGTACGTCAGGAGTAACTCCTGACGCCACTAATAAATAATTCGCAAAAGTGACTTAATATATTTTTTAAATAATGGATCATTATCGCTCATTTTATTTTCATGATATAGCGATTTCGGATTGTAATGGAAGAAAAGAAATTTTACCGCGAAGTCCGCTAAGGACGCAAAGAATTTTTAGAAAGAGCCGATTTGAGAAAATTTTTTCAATAGCCCCGCCTTGAGGCGGAAGTAACAAATTGCAATAATATTGGCTTTAGCCGAATATTTTAAAAAAAGCGATATCAAGACAAATGATACCGGAGGTATCAAAATGATACCTTTTTGGTGTCATTTTTCTGAGTCGTTATTGAAAAAACAATCGTTTATGTCAAAGAACTATTGAATTTTACAAAAAGGTATCATTCAGGTATCATTTCGGCGGTAAAGTATTGATATTTTCGTAGTTTAAAAATGATACCCCAGGTATCATTTTAGGTATCATTTCCACATCATAGGTAAAAACTTTACAGTTTATAATTTCAGTGTTATATAATTTTGAAAATTTCATTCAGGATCCGGATATGGAATATTATTTAAATACAAAGATAATAAATAATTGTATTTGTGATTCAATAAATGACCACGGGCGTATTTAATATATTGTTTAGACCGGACTTATGAGTCAGTAATTTATAATGGGAGCGGTAAAATTCGGGAATATATAAGGAATAATGTCCTTTTGCGGAGCGTGCTTTTTCCCGCACTCCGAAAAGCGGGATTACCATAATAATCAAATATCAAAAATAATAAATCAAATATAAATATTAAAAATAAAAAATACAAAACCTTCTTATTATTATAGATACAACATCTACATCTACACCTACACCTACACCTACACCTATGACTATGACTATGACTATGACTTCAACAAACAGGCAATAAAAAATCAAAATTAGAAAATGAAATATTTAATATTAAAATTTTAATATTATATAAAGTTAGATTTTATAAAGCGGCCATCGAGATGTCAAACTTATGGGGTTCAATGCTTAAAGAAGATTGCCGGTTAATTTAGATGCCACATCCCTGCATCTGCCCCCTGCATACAGGTCCGGAATTCGAAGAGGGATAACAATTTCTTTCAATCAGAAACTTTTTTTATTTGTGTGCTGTTGTATAAAAAAAGTATTTAGAGATTATTTTTATTTCCGCAGAAAACACACCGCTAAAGAGGGAAACTGCAAGGAAAAAACTGCCGCATAAGAATATAAAGGAGATATTCTTTTGCCGCACCGCTTAAGAGGAAAGCCGTTGGGGGGCGGATTTTTTTCAATCAATTAAAAAGGAGAACATGAAAAAACTATTCAAAGTCCTGATGTATTCCGCATTGGGAGTAATTACTATTGTCGTAATTTTCTTTATTTATTTTAATTCCACATTTCCAAAATCGAACAAGCCTGCCGAAATCAAGATTGATGCAACACCTGAAAGGCTTGCACGCGGGGAGTATCTTGTCAATCACGTTGCTATATGCGTTGACTGCCATTCAGCAAGAGACTATTCAAAATTCAGCGGACCTATAATAAAAGGCAGCGAAGGAAAAGGCGGAGAAGTTTTCAACAAAGAAAATATCGGACTTCCGGGAAGCGTTTTCGCGAGCAACATAACACCGTCGGGGATAGGCGGCTGGACTGACGGAGAACTTATAAGAGCAATAACGTGCGGAGTAAACAAAAAGGGAGAAGCGTTATTTCCTTTAATGCCGTACATGAGTTACAACGGATTGACACAAGAAGATTTGTTTTCAATCGTTGCTTACATACGCACGCTTAAACCAATAGAGAATAAGGTGCCCGGCAAGAGTCTCGATTTTCCGTTGAACATAATCGTTAAAACAATTCCGCTCGAAAATTTCAGCATGGAGAATCAGGTCAACAAAAGCAATTCTATCGAGTACGGTAAATATCTCGTACAGGCTGCCGCATGTTTCGATTGTCACACGCCTCAGGATAAAGGCAAGCCGATTGCGGAGAAATATTTTGCAGGCGGAATGGAGTTTTACCTGCCCGGCGGAACTATACGCAGCGCAAATATCACTCCCGATGTTTCAAGCGGGATAGGCACATGGACAAAAGAGCAGTTCATACAGAAATTTAAATCGTTTGATTCCGATTCGGCGAAAAATGTAAGCGTAGGCGAAAAATCTTTTAACACAATTATGCCGTGGACCACTTATGCCGGCATGACAAAAGAAGATCTCGGCAATATGTATGATTATCTCAGAACATTGAAACCGGTTACGAATATAGTAAATAAATTCTCGCGGAAAGAATAATCGCTTACAATCCGAAGATAGCCATGCCGCCTTCCGAAGTTTCTCTGTAGATACTCGGAAGGTCGTGGCCTGTCTGGTTCATTGTTTTCACAATTTTGTCGAAACTTACTATGTGCCTGCCGTCAGAGAGCAGAGCATACGTCGCGGCATTCAGAGCCTTTTCAGCGGCGAATGCATTGCGCTCGATGCACGGCGCCTGTACAAGTCCGCCTATAGGGTCGCATGTCAGACCGAGGTGATGCTCGATTCCCATTTCCGCAGCGTATTCGATTTGCGCCGGAGTACCGCCGAGCAACTGGCAGGCAGCCGCTGCTGCCATAGAACAGGCTGTACCGACCTCGCCCTGACATCCGACTTCCGCTCCCGAAATCGAAGCGTTTTCTTTTACTATATTTCCAAACAGTCCTGCCGTTGCAAGCGCACGTACAATTTTTCTATCCGAGAATTCCATACTTTCCTTAAGCCTGTATAGAACCGAAGGAACGACTCCCGAAGAACCGCATGTCGGAGCAGTTACGACAAGTCCGCCCGAAGCATTTTCTTCCGATACAGCAAGAGCATACGCGAATGTTAAAGTTTTTTTCTTAAGCGAGCCGCTGAATGCTTTTGATTTTATAAAATAACTTGCCGCTTTCCTTCTGATTTTTAATCCGCCCGGAAGCAATCCTTCCGCCTCCAGCCCGCGTTTAATAGTGTTCTGCATCATCGCCCATACTTCATACAGATAATCGAATAATTCCGGTCCCTCGACCATTTCCACATACTCCCAGTAAGACTGTCCTGTTTTATTCATCCTGTTAAGAATATCGGTCATTGTAGTGAGTTCATATATACGCGGTGTTTCATTTTCTTTTTTCCCGTCGGTAATTTTTCCGCCTCCGACACTGTAAACCGTCCACTCTTCAAATGTTTTTCCCGCAAGGTCAAGCGCTTCGAACTTCATTGCATTGGGATGGTAAGATAGGAATTTTTCCGGTTCCCAGATAAACTCCGTCCGTGTAGGTTTCAGCGCTTCAAGAACCACGATATCGGTCATGTGTCCTTTGCCGGTAGCGGCAAGACTGCCGTACAGCGTAACGCGGTAGTTGATAGCATTCTTCGTACGCGCCCGGAATTGTTCCGCTGCTTTGCGCGGTCCCATTGTGTGACTGCTGGAAGGACCATAGCCTATCTTATATATTTCTCTTATCGATTCCAAATTGATTGTTTAGTTACATATATAACAAAATTACTATAATAGAAATTGTAATACGATTGATTTAGTTGTTCCTAATCCTGAATCCGGAACTGAAATGAAAGAACAAGGGCTGAAGTTTTTTAATTGAACGTATTAATATTGTCATAAAAAAAGAGACGTCTAATTTGACGTCTCCTCAAAAATATTTTATATAAAATCTTATTTTACAAGAACGAACCTTTTTGTTTCTCTGAAACCGCCTGCTGTTAACGAATAGAAGTAAACGCCGGATGAAATATTCTTTCCGTTAAACTTGACTTCGTATTCGCCCGCGGAAAGATTTTCGTTTACAAGCGTCTGAATTTCCTGTCCCTTGATATCATAAACTTTCAGAGCAACATTCTTCCCGCTTATGTTTGCAGGTATTCCGAACTTAATCTTTGTTTCGGGATTAAACGGGTTCGGATAATTCTGACTGAGCAAAAACTTATCGGGAACAGTTGACGATACTTCATTAACACCTGTGGAACCTGTATATCCTATCAGGGGCAATTGTATATATGTCGGATTCGCCGCATTCATATAAATTATATTGCGTCCTTTTTTAAGCGTCGGAAGGACATAAGGATTTGTTCTCAGGAACGGGTCATCGGCTATGTTATCGAGATTTGTTATAACGACTCTTATCTTGCTTCCCGCCTGAAATACATGCGAATGTGATGTACCGTAGAAAGTTAACTGTTTTAGGACTCCCGGAGTGACTTTTCTGTCGGTATAATTGCATCTGTTTATAAGCACTGGCGTTGTACCGGATTTAATTTCATATATCTGAAGATTAAACTGCGCAACATCCCTTGCAGGCATATAATGAATATTGACCATCGGTGTTCCGACAAGTCTTGATTCGGTAAATAAAGTCCCCGTTTCAAACACCAACTGTGTCTTTCCGAATTTTGAATTGAACACCGAGCCCGTGAATTCGTAATTTACCGCTGTGGTCATTGACAATGTAGTGTCTTTGATGTCATTCATAAAACCTACAGTATCAGGCAAAGCCGTGTTAACACTCGTTTTCAGGATGCCGCCCGGTTTGAAATAAAAATTAACGTTCGTTGTGCCCGCCGGAGGCCATGTAGCGGAATAAAACCTTTTCCACGTCCAGCCTGTCGAAATACGCGGGTATGAACTTGCAGCATATACATACTTTACCGAGTCAGTTACGCCGTTTGTTACACCGCCAACCCAGTAGTCCATCCAGTCAGCCGTCATCTGATCGCGGTTATCGCCTTCGTCGACATCGGCATCGGCGCCGTGCGCATCGAACGTACCCATATAATATCTGAAGTTTTGGGTAGTAAATAATGACAGCGCCTTAATATATCCGTAGGGATTGAAGAATTTATCCTGCCAGCATGAACTAACGAAAATCGAACTTGTATTTTGCGCAACCTTGTTCATAAAATCCCTGTTAAGCGGAACGTAATAAGCAAGGCTGTCCCAGTAAGCGGGTGTATCGCCCATTATCCAGTTTCTGTATGCTCTTACCTGATTTGTATAATTAGCAATTGAATTATCATAACTCAAAGACCAGAGAAGCGTCATTTTAACCGACTTATTCTCAATCCAACTTGTTGCAAATTCGGGAGATGAAACATCCGATATAATGCATTTTAACATTCCCGGATTATAACATGCCGCCATGAAAGGAATTGTTCCGCCCTGCGAACCGCCCGATGCTCCTACTTTGCTCGTGTTAATGTTGCTCTGCGCTTTTACGTAATTCACGACAGCAACGAAATCATACATTTCAGTCGTGCTGATAAGATTCGTCAAACCCGTAGATTCACCCTGTCCGCGCATCGTATAACACATTGTGAAATAGCCGTTTGAAGCAAGATCTTCCGCTTCGGATATAACATCTTCCTTTGTTCCGCCAAAACCATGGCAAAAAATCATTGCCGGCCATCCGCCGGAAGGAGGTGTACCCGATGCAGTGAATTTCGAACAATCGAGAATTGTACCGTCACTCATCGTAAGCGTAAAATCCGATTTTACACTCTTATATGCTCCTTTTGGAAAATGTATTTTCTGCGAAAATGCAGGTCTTGCAAGGAACGAACACAATATTACAACAAGAATAAATTGTATTGACCTTTTCATTACGTACTCCTTTGAATACCCTTAAGATAATTAACGTAATATATAATTTTTTTTAAATAAAGGTAAGTGAAATTTCATTTTCTTATATTATTGAAGATAAATAGAGGATATTTCAAATATGCGGTTTTTCCGCGCTTAAACTCACATTATCAACAACTTAATTGTACTTTCTTTCAATAATTTTCCGGCAGTGTTTTGTTGTTTACATAATAATAATATTAAACTGCAGCGAAGAATGAGACAGCGCGGCGTATTAACACATTAAATTATTGATAATAAAGAATCAAAATTGTAATTTACTGAAAATTAAACCTTATGAAAACAAAAATACTATTTTTATTTTCAATTATTCTTGCCGTTTACCTCTCCGGATGCATGTTTAAGAAAAATGTAATGAAAGATGACGCGGACAACATCGAAGAAGCATACATTGCAAGTACAAACGGAGAAAATTTCCTTATAATGAAAGAAGTTGTTTTTCAGGCAACTTCAAAATCCAGCAAACAGGGCATCAGGATGACCTCCGGATACAACGAATACAGGCTGACAAGTTACGAACTTGAAACGGGCAAGATATCCAAGAGAATTGAACTCGGCGGACAGGACGACGAATATATGTATTTCATCGGCGCGACTGACGGAAAAATCTGGTATTACAGCAAGGACGAGAAAATCGGGCTTCATGCGAGAAATCCGAAAACGCTTGATATTATTGTCTCAAAAAACGACATCGAAAAAGTTAATCCTTTTCTTAAAGATAATTTTCCGAAAGTTAAATGGTACGAACTACGTAAATATTTCGGCTTTGACCTAGCGAAAAAAGTCCCTATGATTTCAGATAACAGCGGATTTGTTTATCTTCTAAACCCCGATAATTACGGCACTGAAAAAGTCTCTGCTTCGATTAAAAATTTCGAGTATGAAAAAACGATGTCAACAACTTCGATAAATGTCACAAAAGACGATTACATGTCATTGACCGGCGACCCGAGAAAACATATAAATTTTAAATCGAAGAACTTCGACCAGCCTGATTTTCTTAAAGGAGAATTTCTTCAAAGTTCGAATTCACTGAATGTGAAAGAGGTTTTTCCGGAATATCTAACACCGCTCTATAATGAGATTGAGAAGAAGCAAAGATACATCGATTCCGTAAAAGAACTGGGAGAGCAGATGAAGGATGAAACCGATAAATACAAACAGAGAAGTTATGAGTATCTGAAAAATAACATCAAATATGCCGAAGACGACATTGACAGGAAATACAAAGAAATCAACGACCTCAGCACAAGCAGGTTCAATACGATTATAAGCAAAGACAAAGGAGTGTTCGTTATTCACGCAACTACCGCATCCGACACATCGAAGGTGATAATTTCGAAAGTTACATTTGACGCGGATAACAAAACAATAAATCTCGCGTGGACAACGCTTCTCGACAATATTTTTACCGAACCTGATAAAGTTTATGAAAAAGGCGGATTTGATTATGTGTTTTCGAAAGGAAGCCCGAACCTGAGAACAAAACGCGCCATACTTGCCGGCAATAAAATTATTTTCATATCCATGCTGAGAGCGGTATGCATCGATACTAACACCGGAAATGTTTTGTGGAATATTAATATATGAAAATAAGCAAAACATAATTTTGCTTATTTTCATATTTTTTCAGAACTATTTATCCCGCTGCTGAGGCGGGGGTTGATCATCCCGCTGAAGTCTTCGCTGCCGGTCTTCGGGAGGCGGATTGTTTTGAAGATGGTTCCGCTGCTGTTCCATCGATCTGACTATATCTTTTATAAGTGAGTCGAATTTTGTTTTTTGCTTGTCATCGCAAATACCCCGCAGCGCTTTGAAATGTTCGTACGTCATTAATTCCAGTGCGGATTGCTTCTCCGTAATTTCAGACGCGTATATTTTCGCTTTTGCATCATCGCCTGTCTTTACATTGTCGAAGAGCGAATCTTTATATATTCTAATTTCCTCTCCGAGTTTCTGCACATTATTTCTGTGCTCTTCTCTAAGCGCTTCGAATTTTTTCACCTGGTCAGGCGAAAACGAAAGTTCGTCTTCCAGCAGAAGTCTCGGCGGAGGCGGCAGCAGCGTTACTCCCGCAGGACCGTTCGGTCTGTTTAACCAGAGAAATCCGATTGTAAGTATATTAACAATTACGAGTACTCCGATTATTATATACAGTCCGTATTTATTTTTTACAAAGTCCATTGTCTAATAATTTATATTGTATTCATTTTCAAGTTGATAATCGTAAATAAAAGCCTTCATTTTTTGCTCGCGTGTTATTACGGGCTTGTTTTTATTGTACGAAATCAATGTGACAAAATTAATAAGAAGAATAAGTATTGCAACAATCACAAAACCGAGCACGTGTTTTTTAGGTGCTGCGGAAGTCTGCATTCGCGAGGATATCCTGCCGTAGAGATACGGGTTTGCTTCGGCCCGCTTTATTCCTTCAATGCTTCCGAGAGTTTTTTCTACTTCTTCTTCTATTTTGTTTAAATTTTTCATTCTACTTGTTTAGATGTTTATTTTTTTGAAAACATACGTTATAATTTTCCGGTATAATAATTTGTCAGGTATTTCTTAAGGTTAACCTTTGCGCGATGCAGCAGCGACTCCACGGACTGAATACTCATTTTCATTATTTCGGCTATTTCTTTGTTGGAGAGTCCGTCGACCTTGCTTAAATTATATGTTATTTTCTGATTTTCGGGCAATTTTGAGATTGCTTTAAAAAGCACAGCGGAGCGTTCCTTGTTTTCAAGCAGGACGCCTGGATGAACGAAGTCAGTTACCCCTTCCGCTTCTTTCTTTAAATCCGAAAATGAATGCAGAAATGCGAATCTTTTCTTTCGTTTGTTTTTTCTGATTGTCTCGAGTGATTTGTTTATTGCAATTCTGTAAATCCATGTGGAGAGAGATGAATCGCAGCGAAACTTATTTACAGATTTAAAAACTTCAATAAATACTTCCTGAGTAATATCTTCGGCATCCTGATGATTTTGAATCAATCCCAATACAGTGTTGAAGACTTTATTGCCAAAGTCTTCTACAAGCATTTTATAAGACTGCTCATCACCGGTACGGAGGTTTTCTATTGTTTCACTGTCAGTCAATAATCAATTTTAACATAATTTATGCATTGCAGAATTTTAATACCGAACCGTGAAGTATAATTTTTATTTCCCGCAATATTAGTTTAGATGCCCTTTATATTAAAAACATTTGTTTAAAAATATTTTGTATGGAATAAAATATTCAATATATCTTGACAGCCCGGAATCTTTTGGAATATTGAAAAAACTTAATGGTATAACAAATGATAAAATATGTGATTAAAAATTTAAAGGCAGGTTTTGAGGGTCCCCAAAATGTAAAAAATATTTTGACTCAAAACCTGCATGTTAATACAAGTTATTCCGTACATTTTGTGCTCCCTTAGTTTAAAATAACAATTATTGTAACAAAATAATTACTAAAAATCAGAAATTTATAAAAACAAAAAGGGGCTTTCGCCCCTTTTGAAAGTCTATAAACTGTAATTATTTCTTCCCTACTTTATCCATGATATATTTTGCAACGGCTTCGGCTTCCTTCTGCTTCAAACCCTGATTCGGCATCGCCGGATAATCGGGATTCACTTTCTGCGGATTATATATGAACCCTGCAAGTTTTTTTAAGTCGCCTGAATATTTAGGCACTGTTTCCTGATAAGGAGGTCCGACAACTTTCTGGTCGAACCTGTGGCATGCGATGCATTTTTCGCTGTAAATTTTTTCGCCGTCTGCCGCTGAGACCTGTACAATCGAACCCGATTTTTCCTGCGCAAGTTCTTCCGCTTTCATATTTAGTACAATCAGATGTTCTCTCGCCGCATTTCTGAACATCAACTGGTCTTTAATAATCGTAAACGCGAACAAAACAAAAATCAGGAAGAAAACTATTCCGCTGAAATTTATTTCCGAGTTCTTGTATATGTGGTAAAGCAGGTTGCTTATAATAAGCACCGCAAGCAGCGAAAGTCCCGCAAACACATAAACTCCCGAAGATGCGTTTGCCGCCTTGAGAAACAGCACATTCGCGAAAATAAATAAAGGCTGTACAAGCACTCCGACGAGCGCAGTTATTATCGAAAACTTTTTAATCGCTTCGTTATACTCCGTATATCCCGGTCTTACTCCGCCCTGCCACACAAAGAAGAAATAAAGAATGGCGCCGCCCGTAATAGCCGCAGATGATGAAAGGAAATACGCAAAATTAACCCAGATAGACGGGGTAATAATAAGTTTGAGAATATTATCGACCGAATTCCAGATTCCCGGCTTTGACGCCAGAGTTACACCGCTGGTGAAAAGAAACATCGATACCAGAAGAACAAATATTCCCCAGGTTCCGTATCGCGCGCCCATGTAGACAATCTTGTTTTCGTAACTCTTAACTTCATCCGAAACCTCATCTTTTTTCGCCGCATTGAGAATGTGCTCAAACTGAAACGCGCTCTTGTAGTTATATATGAACACATAGCCGACAATGAACAATATCAGAGAAAGAAACAGCATGCTTACGGTAATAACTTTCGCTCCGTTAAGCATCTGCGCATATACAAGAACTATCGAAATCATCGGCAGTACGCTCAGAGCAAAACCCGCTGCTTTTCCGACAATAAGTTTATCGATAATATCTTTCGCTATTTGCGTGTAAAGCGGATTACCGCTTCTTTTTCCTTTGCTGTTGAAAAACAAAGAGAAAGAAGACGCACCCAGCATAATCCCCGCGAAAGGAAGAAATGTCAGCAGTGATATTATCTGCATTACAGTCAGCAGTCCCACATGTTCCTGAGACGGCGGTATTACGAATTGGTCAAATATATTCATATTAATGAAAATAATTTATCTACAGAAAGAATTGTAATTAATGTTAAAGTGTACAAATTAATTGACATGAAAGTTGTTACAATATCTTTTCTTGTCAGTTCGGGTTTTGATACAAAACTGTACGACATGGCAAGCATTATTAAAGAGAACGCCATAATAAGTATTTTCGTGAAACCATAATATCCGATTCCCGCAAACGGCATTGCGGCGGCAATCAGCACGGTTGCGACAAGCAGCGCAAACGTAATTGTCTTAATAAAACGCACGGTATATTTATCGGTCAGCACGGGAAAGCCGCCTTTTTTAAAATCTTCTCCGTAAAGCAAAAGCAGAAGCCAGAAATGCGGAATCTGCCATACGAAGAAATAACCTGCGGTTATTATCATTCTTGTGTTTGAAATATTTCCGCCCGCTGCAAGCCATCCTGCAATCGGCGGAAGTGCTCCTACGAACGAACCCGGAAGTATTGCAAGCGCTGTCTTTTTCTTTAATGGCGTATAAACGGCGTTATACCAGAAAAATGTAACAAGCCCCGTTATTAGCGCGGGCACATTCGACTTTATCAGCAATATTAAAGAACCGGTAAGCAAAAGCATACCTGAAATTGCCAGCACGGAATTTCCGGAAATTCGTCCTGAAGGTATGGGTCTCTTCATCGTTCTTTCCATCAACGAATCCGTACCTGATTCCTGATACTGGTTAAGTGCAGCGGAACTGCAAGCCAGCAAAAATATTCCGAGTACAGGATATATAAATCCGAAACTCAGGCTATTTGCTGCAAGGAAATATCCCAGCGCAGTAGTAAACGAAACAAGAATCGTAATTCTTATTTTTACGAGTTCAAGAAGCAGATTCAAAGACTGCGCAAATGATAATGATTTATATCCTTCGATTGGCAGTGTTTGTTGTCCGCTGTATTTTTCGTTTCGTTTTATCAATTATTTTGTTTTTAAAGTATCCTGTTTTGATTTTATTGTATCTGTTTGCATTTTTGTTGTATCGGCATTTTCTTTTAGTTTCGATTCCGCAAGCCATGTATTGAATTTTTCCGCCGGCAGTACAAGCACCTGTGACAGCATATACGAATGGCTGAGACCGCAGTATTCAGCGCATTCCACCTGATATCTGCCTTCCTCTTTCGGGTCAAACCACATGTAATTCTTTCTGCCCGGAATAACGTCTTCTTTGACCCTGAAAGCAGGCATATAGAAACTATGGTTCACATCAGCGGAACTGAGTTCGAGTTTTATCGGTATTCCCTTCGGGACGAAAAGCGTATCGCTCTTAACGCCGTTATCGTATTCGTAACTCCATGCCCACATTCTGCCCGTGACTTTCACGGTCATTGCATCGGACGGAGCATTCCGCATCTGCTTGAATCCGGAATAGCCGAAGAAGAACATTACCATAACAAGCACAAGCGGAATCGCAGTCCATAAAATTTCCAGCGTCGTGTTGCCTGTAATATCCGTTGCGACAGGATTCTTTTTCCTGCTGTACTTATAAATAAAGTAAAACATTGCCGCCGTTACAAGCGCAAGCAGCAGGAACGAAATTCCTACAATAACAATAAACGTTATATCTGTTTGTCGTACAATATCAGGTCTCATTTTAATGGAAATCTATAGGTTAAATCAAAAAATGTTAAAACAATCATCGTGAGAAATATCGCGATGCATACAAATATAAAAACTTTGAATATTGGCGAATCCGTTCTTACGTGCATGAAATAATTCGTAACAAGCAGCGATTTTACAATGGCAATTGCAAGCGCCGTTACCACCGTAAGCCCGGCAAGGTTAAATCCCGCAAGCGCTACCGTAATCGTTGTAAGTCCTACAAGCCCCGCCCAGACCAAAATGTACAAACCGTATCCCGGGTGTTGTAATTCAGCCGCGGATGATTCCTGAATATGTGTGTTTTCGCTCATAATTTTTTCATTAATGAATTAAATAGAACAACGGAAAAAGAAATATCCATATTATGTCGACCAGATGCCAGTACAGTCCCGCATTCTCGAGTTTCTGATGATTGTCAAAGGTCTGCTTGCCTTTTAGAATAAACACAATCATAAATCCGATGAATATAAGTCCTACAATAACGTGAAGAGCATGCAAGCCTGTCATCACATAATAGAGACCGTAAAAGACAACCTCTCCGTCGGATAGGTTCGCCATTTCGGGTCCTTTGGGATATATACCGTGACCGATTTTAGTGCTCCACTCGAAAAATTTATTTACAAGAAAGGCGCCGCCCGCCGCGACAGTAAACATAAGAAGAAATACACTGAACATTTTCTGCTTTCTCTGAAGCGCAACGATAGATAATGCAACGGTCAGGCTGCTCGTAAGAAGCAGTATCGTATTGACCGAACCTATAAGTGTATCAAGGTGCATCGCTGCCACCTTAAAATTCTCGGGATACATAAACCTGTACGATGCATACAGAATAAACATACCGCCGAATAAGAGTAACTCAGTAAAAAGAAAGAGCCACATTCCCATTTTTGAGCCGACATCATCGCGGTGTACGTGCGCGTGTCCGATGGTTGCTTCGTTGTTCATAATTAATGACTATTCTCGGGTTTAATTAAATTGTCTCTGTAATATGGTCCGTGTTCGACCGTTGGTATTTCCTGAAAATTCTCAAGTTCCGGAGGCGTAGGAACTTTCCACTCCAGCGTTGTTCCGCCCCAGGGATTCGGATCGAGATATTTTTCCTTGCTGAGCAATCCCTTTATTAAATTAATTACTAAAATTAATATTCCTGTAACCAATATCCATGAACCGACTGTAGATATCACATGATATATCTGATACTCGGGAAGATAATCATAATATCTTCTCGGCATTCCGAGATACCCCATGATGAACATCGGGAAGTATAAAGTATTGAAACCTATAACAAACAAAAGCAGTCCCCACTTAGCCGCTCTTTCATTATACATCTTACCGAACATTTTCGGAAACCAGTAATGAAGCCCGCCGAAAAATAGAAGTCCCATTCCGCCGAACATCACGTAATGAAAATGCGCGACAACAAAATACGTATCAGTCAGATGTATGTCCGTATTCAGCGAGCCGAGCACGAGACCGGTTAAACCGCCGATTGAAAAAATTACAATGAAAGCAACAACAAACATGAAAGGCGCTCTTGTCTCAATAGAACCTTTATACATTGTTGCAACCCAGTTGAATATTTTAACGCCGCTTGGTATCGCCACTATAAACGTGAGGAAAGAAAATATTGCTCTTGACGTATCGCTGATACCTGTCGAGAACATGTGATGCCCCCAGACAAGATAACCTATGAACGCGATTGCAAGCGAAGACATTGCTATAGGACCGTATCCGAAAATATCCTTCTTTGAAAACGTCGGAATTATTTCCGATACAAGACCCATTGCGGGCAGAACCATTATATATACAGCCGGATGCGAATAAATCCAGAACAGGTGCTGATACAGCAGCGGGTCGCCTCCGAGCGCGGGATCGAATATTCCGATTCCGAAAGTTCTTTCGAGCATAATAAGTATAAGCGTAATGCCGAGCACAGGCGTAGCAAGCAATTGAATCCATGAAGTGGAATAAAGCCCCCAGACGAACAAAGGCATTTTAAACCAGGTCATTCCCGGGCATCTCATTCTGTGAATCGTAACAATAAAATTCAGACCTGTAAGTATGGAAGAGAAACCAATCACAAATGCAGCGAATACTGCAAGCGTAACATTCGACTGTGTTCTCAGACTGTAAGGCACATAGAACGTCCATCCAGTATCAATGGGTCCGCCGCCAACAAACAAAGAAATTACGACAAGAAAAGCGCCGCCAATGTAGAGATACCACGACAACAGATTAAGCCGCGGAAATGCAACGTCTTTCGCGCCGAGCATTATCGGAAGGAAAAAATTTCCGAACACAACGGGTATTCCCGGAATGATAAACAGAAATATCATTATCACACCGTGAAGCGTAAAGAGTGCATTGTACGTCTGCGGGTCAACAATCGTCTTGCCCGGAGTCAGCATCTCCAGCCTCATCAAAACTCCAATCGTCATTGCAATAAGAAAGAAAGAGACAAGCGATACAAGATAAAGTATCGCTATGCGCTTATGGTCCGTTGAAAGAATCCATCCGAGCAATCCCTTGTGCTTCCCTTTATAATCAAGGTATGAAACGTAATCCATTTATTTTATATTTATTTTTCTTTTTCTAAATACCAGAATCGAAACAAAAATCACAAGCAGCAATATTATTCCCGTTCCGGCTATTCTTGTTACGTTCAGAACATATTGTTTCCCTTCAGGGTCATAACTGTAGCAAAGACTTACAACTTTTGAAATTGTTGTTCCGACCTTTCCCTCCGCCGCTTCCATAACGCCGAGTTTCAAATCCAGAGGTAGAAATTCAGTGCCGGTAAGATACCTCGTAACTTTTCCTTCGGGAGAAAGAAGCGTCACAACGGCAGAGTGCACATAATCATTGTCTTTTTTAATATACCTGAATCCGATTGCGTCCGTAAGAAGCGCAATCGTCGCGCTGTCGGCAGTGAGAAAGCGCCAGTCTTCATTTGAAAGTTTTTTATGCTTCAGAAGTTCGAAATAATTTTTCTTCTTTTCGGAAGCGGTTATATAAGTTTCCGTCGGGTCAAAACTTACGGTTATAAGTACATAATCTTTTCCGGGAACAAGGTCTGTAATGTCCACGGTTCTCGTCAACCCCGTTAACAGCGGACTGCATATGCCCGGACACCTGTAATAAACAAGCGTAAGGACTATTGGTTTGCCCGCGGTTAGGTCGGAAAGTTTTACGGATTTGCCGTATTCATCGATCAATGTAATGTTCAACGGAACCATCTGCCCGTATTTTTCGTCTATGCCGACAGGTGATTTTTTCTCGTCCGCAAGATTCACCCCGCATGCGAGAAATAAAAACGCTAATATTAATATTGCTTTTTTCATTTGTTTAAACTGAAAATACACTCTTTAAGTAATTGAATAATATGCTCCATTCTTCGGATGTTACGGAAGATAAAGACGCCTTAAACCCTTTCGTTTCCGGATTTAAAGACACAAATTTAACAAACTGCGATTCATTTTCATTCCACCTGGTATATGAAGAAAGCGCCGTTACGGAACGTTTCGTATCAACAGATATTCTGTTGAAAATTTCCGCTCCTTTTAAATTTCCGCCTTCTTTTATAACCTTTACTATATTTTCAATTTTTGCTTCAGCCTGTTTTTTCTCTTCAAGCATTATTTCGACCGCCTGTTTAACCGGAATCTGCGAAGGAAGTTTTAACCCCTTCGATAAACTGTACGCATTGTCCACATCCGTTATTTCTTTCTTGTCGATGGCGGGAAAATCATTTCTGAATGTTCTTATATAAAGTATCAGGTTTATCCTGTCTTCGGGAAGCAGATTATTGTATGACGCCATTCCTCTGCTTGTAATGCCTTCCTGTAAAGTCTTGTACATCTTTGAGAATTCCTGTCCGTTCGTCCAGCCTTTTGCATCGGTGAAATTCCTCGGCGGCGGATTCAACGTCTTTCCAGCAACTCCGTCTCCTTTTCCTTCCGTACCGTGGCAACTGACACAGTTGGTCTCGAATAATTTTTTTCCCGCGTCGATTTTTTCCGGAGTTGAAATAACTTCTTTCGCCAGATCAACGGGCGCAGTCACCGTTCCCTTTACTGTCTGCAAATCGGACACGCCTTTAACTGTATCGCCGAACGGCGAAGGAGGTATCAGGCTGTTCTTAGAAAAAGATTCAATGTTGCCGAGATACGAATAGCCGACGATTACTATTATGATTAATATCACAACATAAAAGAGACCGTAAAATCCAAGAATGATTTTCTTTTTATCATTTACTTCGAGGTTTATGTTGTCGTTTTGACCTATCATACAATAAAATTATTTTAAAATTATAAATGAAAATCAAGCCCGCGCTGCAGTTTCGGATCGCCGACAGGTGCGAGATTGTGTTTCTTTGCCTGCATATAGAAAACGATGATTATAAGTCCTATTACAAAAACCGGGAATCCTATTTCATAAAAACTGAACACTATAGACTTGCTGTAAGTCGGCATTATAAGCCAGTATAAATCAAGAAAATGCGCGCCGAGAATAAAAAGTGAAACCCATTTCAATCTCTTCGGATCAGACTTCGCCGGCTGAGACAACAGACCTGCGTACGGAATTATGAATCTCACCAAAACAAGAAGCACTGAAATGTATTTCCAGTTTCCTTCCCATCTCATTACAAACCATATCGATTCTTCGGGAATGTTTGCATACCATATCAGAAGAAACTGGCTGAATGCAATGTATGCCCAGAAATTTGTAATCGCGAACATCAAAGCGCCCAGTGAATAATAGTGGTCTTTGTTAATTCCGGGATGAAGATAACCCGCCTCGTTAAGCGATACCGACGCGTAAGTTGTAGCGGCAAGTCCTGCAAGTAATGTTGCCGAAATATAATATATTCCGAAAATCGTCGAAAACCAGTGCGGTTCAAGACTCATCATCCAGTCTACGGCAAGGAAAGTCAATCCTATACCCGCTACAGGCATGAACCCTGCCGATAGTTTCACGTTCGTTTTTGTAAGCCTCTGGTCTCTTGTCTCATCCTGTTTTCTCGAATTTCTCGTGAACAGATAATAGAACAAATAAAGAACGAGCACTATACCGATTGTTCTTCCGATGAAGAACGGTATATTAAGATAAGCAGTTTTATTCGCAAGGACTTTATCGGCGCTGACAACATCTTCATGCGCCCAATGAAAAACAAGTCCCATCATCATAAACAGCGGCACTGCAAGCACGAGTAAAAGCGGAAGAGAAGAAGCAATAAACTCGCTCACCCTCCTGAAAGGCGTGCTCCATACCGCTCCCGAAAGATATTCGAGCGCTACAAGCACAAGCGCTCCGATTGCTATGCTTGCAAAGAACATCAGCCCGATAACGTTATTGAATGCTTCGCGTCTCGGGTCAACTATATATGAGATTATTATAAGCAGTAATCCCGCTCCCGCCAGCAGCAGTCCCGTTGTCCGGACTTTTTCAGGTAATTCTTTCTTTTGATATTCCATTATAAAACCTTCATTGTTTTTTCGTTTCTAAATCCGAGTCCTTCGCATTGAGCGAACGCTGCAGAACTCTAATATAATGTATTATTGCCCATCTGTCGTCTTTGGAAATTTGTTTTGCATAACTTGGCATTACATTCTGTCCGTTTACAATAACGTGATATATATTTCCGTCAGACCAGTTTTTAACTTTATCGCTGTGAAGCGTAGGAGGATTCGGGAATTGTCCGTTCAGCCTGCTGTCGCCCTTGCCGTAATATCCGTGGCACGGACTGCAGTAAGTGTCGAATCTCAATTTGCCTTTATCTATGTTTTCTTTCGTGAAAGGAAGCGGATTCGATAAATTCTTTACGACCGAATCGGGCTGTCCTTTAAATTCATAAGGCGTAAACCCTCTCGCCACCGTTCCTTCTACGGGATTTCTCATACCGTAACCGTCAGCAAACATTGTGTTCTGCGACTGAGAAGAAAGTTTATCCTGAACCGCCATCCATGTGAACGGAGGCATATACAATAATTTATTAAGCGTAAAATAAGTAACGCCTGCTGTCAGCAGCACAAGCATGACAAGCAGACCTATGAACTTAGGATCGAATACTCTCAGCGGTTTTCTTTCAGGCTCATAAATAACTTCTATATTATTTGCGCCTGCCCGTGAGAGAAAATCTTTTACTTTTGATTCGTCAAACAAAGGGTCTATGTAAACTACATTGAGTCCGAATTTATCCGATGATACATTTTTCATGTAATTTGTATCATGAAGCGGATGAGAGTTGTTCGGGAATTTGAATACAAGCGCTATCATAACCGCTACTGTTCCGACCGCAGCCGATAAAACAGTTACTTCAAAAGTAACCGGCACGAATGCAGGCCATGAGAAGAAAGGCTTGCCGCCGATTATAAGCGGATAATCCATTACCGATACCCAGTACATAAACAGGAAAGCGAATGCCGCGCCCGAAAGACCGACAAACAAAGTTATAAAGCCAAGCAATGACGGTTTCAGATTCATTGCTCTCTCCATTCCGTGAACGGGATACGGAGTGTTAACGTCAAATTTCGTGTAACCTTCTTTTACGGCGTCTTCAGCCGCTTTGGTTATTCCGTCGGGAGTATCAAATAACCCGCCTATTGAATAAATCTTTTTAGTGTTCATCAATGATGCCCTCCTCTATGCGAAGGCTGCGCGCCGTCAACACTCGCCTTGACTTCGGCTATCGATACCGACGGCAATGTTCTCACAAACAGAAGCACATTTGTAAAAAACAATCCGAATGAAAAAATCAGAATTCCTATATCATAAATTGTCGGCGTGTACATTCCCCAACTGGAAGGTAAAAAGTCGCGCGACAATGAAGTTACTATAATTACAAATCTTTCGAACCACATTCCTATATTTACTATTATGCCGATTATGAACATCGTCCAGATTGTCGTTCTTATTTTCTTTGACCAGAATAACTGCGGCAGAATCACGTTGCACGTAACCATTGTCCAGTAAGCCCAGGCATAAGGTCCGAGCGCACGGTTAATGAATGTAAATGTTTCGAACTGATTGCCGCTGTACCATGCCGTAAAGAATTCCATTGCATAGGCATATCCGACCATCGTTCCCACAACTATAATGACCTGATTCATTTTTTCGAGATGGTTTATAGTTATGATGTGTTTAAGATTAAATGCCTGTCTTACGAATATAAGAACATTTTGTACCATCGCAAATCCCGAGAATACGGCACCCGCTACAAAGTAAGGCGGGAATATTGTCGTGTGCCATCCCGGTATTACGGAAACCGCGAAGTCGAAACTTACAATCGTGTGCACAGAAAGAACAAGCGGCGTAGCAAATCCTGCAAGAATCATGTATGCTTTTTCGTAATGCTGCCAGTGCCTCGTTGAATGCCTCCATCCGAGACTGAATATGGAATATACCGTCTTCTTAATTTTATTGTCGGTTCTGTCGCGCAGAGTTGCAAAATCGGGAATCAGACCGATGTACCAGAATACAAGCGAAACTGTAAAGTATGTCGATACTGCAAATACGTCCCACAAAAGCGGCGACGTAAAGTTTACCCAAATGTGATTAGCGTTTGGATAAGGAAAAAGATATCCGTCAAGCCACGCTCTTCCCGTATGTATTGCCGGAAATATTCCCGCGCACATAACGGCAAAAATAGTCATTGCTTCCGCAAACCTTGCAATACCCGTTCTCCATCTCTGCCTCAGCAGGAACAGGATAGCAGATATGAGCGTTCCCGCGTGTCCGATACCGACCCAGAATACGAAGTTTACAATATCAAAGCCCCATCCGACAGGCTGGTTATTTCCCCAGACGCCGATACCTTTGTAAAATGTCCAGACTAAAGCCCCCGCTCCGACAAGAAGCATTAAAGTGGTAACGGTAATTAATATTTTCCAGATCTTACCGGGCTTTGTATCCAGAGGACTTGATACAACTTCATCCAGCGATTTCGCCGAAGGCTGTCCCTCGACGACCGGCACCTCTTGTGTGTAATCAAATGTTCTCACTACGATTTCTTCTCCGGTTTAATATTTCTTAGTTTTGCTATATAAGTAACATTCGGCCTCACGTTGATTTCTTCAAGAACGTGATAACCGAGTTCGTGTTTTCTGTGTTTTACAATTTCAGAATCTTTCTTCGTTAAATCGCCGAATACAATAGCGTTCGTTGGGCAAGCGTCCTGACAAGCCGTTGTAACGTTGTCGCCGTTCAATTCGCGTTTTTCCTGTGTCGCCTTCTGTCTTTCGTCCATAATTCTCTGTACGCAGAATGAGCATTTTTCCATTACGCCTCTCGAACGTACCGTAACTTCGGGATTATGAAGAAGACTTAATGATTTGTTTTCGTAATATCCGTCAGCAAGATTATCCCTGAAGTTGAAGTAATTGAACCTGCGGACTTTGTAAGGACAGTTGTTGGAACAGTATCTCGTTCCAACGCACCTGTTGTATGCCATCTGGTTCAGACCATCGGGGCTGTGATTTGTCGCCGCGACCGGACAAACGTTTTCGCACGGAGCGTTATCGCAATGCTGGCAAAGCATAGGCTGAAAACTTACTTTCGGGTCATCCGATTTTCCGCCATAATACCTGTCGATACGAAGCCACATCATATTCCTGTGTTTGCCTACCTGCTCTTTTCCTACAACCGGTATATTGTTCTCTACGTTACATGCGGCAACGCAGTAGTTGCAGCCGATGCACCTGTTCAGGTCGATTGACATCGCCCATTTTGTAGTCGTATATTCATACGAAGGGACAATATTGAAAAGTTTTGCTTCGCCTTTTTCTTCTTTTATGAAATTGGGGTTGAGAAGATATTCTTCGTACGAACCCTCTCTTATAATTTCTCTCTTTAAATGAATGTCATTATATCTTTCCTGATCAATAGCATACTGCTCCTGTGTTGAAATAATTTCATAAGTACCCGATGACTTTGTTACCTTTCCGTCATTATAAAACCAATCCGATAAATTTGTATTCTTTGATATAAGGTCTATAGAATTAAAACCAACTCCGTTTCCTATTACACCCGATGATTTTCTTCCGTAACCGAGGTCGATGGAAACAACGTCGTCCGCCATTCCCGGCTGAACAAATGCTGCCGCTTTCAGAGTCTTGCCGCCTGCATTTATTTCAAGCATATCGTTTGTTTTTACGCCGAGTTTATCAGCAGCGGTTGGCGATATAGACGCATAGTTGTCCCAAACCACTTTCGATATTGGATTGGGAAGTTCCTGCAGCCATCCGTTGTTTGCGAATCTTCCGTCTCCGATAAAACTGCTTTTGGCAAGAAGCACTACGGCGCCTGAAGACGCGCGGAATGCCGGCGAATTCGAGAATGCTTCGTTTTTAAACGCGAAGTTATCATCGAATTTTTCGTTGTAAACTACAACTCCGTCATGCAATGAGTTATACCAGAAATTCTTAAAATCGACTTTCGTATTGACCGCGGCATATATGTTCTTTTCCCAGTACGTTTTTATATATGTCATGTAATTATTTTCGGCAAACTGTTCCGGCTTATCCGAAATCCAGTTCAAAAGAACCGCTTCCTTCTGACGCGTCTTGTACAAAGCGGCAATCACGGGCTGCTGCAGACTCAGAATTCCCGTGCGGATTTTATGGTCTCCCCAACTTTCAAAATTATGATTTATTCCGAGAAGATAATTTCCCGCCTCCGCTGTTTCATTTGCAGATTCGCCGAGAGTTATTACAAGACCTGCTTTCTTAAGAGCGTCCGCGTATTTATAATCGGATGAAAAATGATAGACGGGATTAGTGTCGAAGTGAATCACTGCTCCGACATTGCCGCTGTTCATCCTGTTTATAAGAGATTCAATATCCTGCTTTGACGAAAGAGGAATTACCGGTGTTGAAAAGTTTTCTTTTGAGTAGAGTTTAGTGTTTCCCAGCAGGTCGTTTAATTTATTTACGGCAATGTGTGTCGATTCCGGTAAATGATTTCCCGCCAGCACAATTGATTTTCCTTTATTCTTTCTAAGGTCTTCCGCAAGTTCGCTTATAGTGTTTTTCTTGAGATTGTATTTTTTAACAAAGTCGTTAAGAGCAGAATCATTTTCGCCCGCAGAAGAAATTAAAGCATAGACAAATTCTTCTATCGCATCAGTTCTGAGTTTTATTCTGTAATCGGAGTTTGCTCCTGTTACAGTAAAACTGCCTTCAACTGCATAGAGTTTGTTGAATTCGCCGCCCTTTGTCATAACGTCCCTGCTTTCGGCATAAAGTCTTGCAGCCTCGACTGAATTTCCTTCTTTTCCGAGAAAATCCGATTCGAGAGATAAAATGATTTTTGCTTCTTTCCAGTTTATAACGGGGAAGCCGTCTTTTCCGTACGACTTCTTAAATGCATTAAGTTTATTTGTATCGTTTACGAGTTCGTATGAATAAAATTTAGCGGTGCTGTATTTTGATGTAAAGTCCGCGAATAACTGTTTGAGCGAAGGAGAATTTATCGTGTGTGTAATGACGGCTATTTCTTTTCCCGCAGCCGAGGCTTTCTTTAACTCGTCTGTAATTTTAATATCGGTTTCAAGCCAATCAACGGCGGTGAAACCCGCGCCGGTTTTCAACATAGCGTCTTTCACACGCGAAGGATCATACAGGTTCAGTATGTTTGCCTGTCCCGAGGCGCATATCTTCCCTTTATTTACGGGATGGTCGGGATTACCGTCAACCTTTATAGGTCTGCCTTCTCTTGTTTTGATTAGAATACCGCATGCATTTGGGCATGCCGTACATGTGGACGCATAAAAATTCGGATTGCCGATTGTAACCTCTTCCGGCTTTTTATTGTAAGGCACTATCGCGCCTTTGTCCCTGTAATCAGAGCAGGCGGTAGCCGCAAGCGCGGCAGATGAAGCCAGCAGAGTAAGAAATTTTCTTCTGCTTAATCCTGACATCCCCGATTCATCGGGAGCCTCGGAAACACCTTCAGCAAATTCGTTCTTTTTTGCCTGTAAAAATCCGGGGTCGTTGTTCAGTTCGTTGAACCCTCTCCAGTAATTAACGTCTTTGTTTGTATTTTTATCTTCCAATTTATTTCCTTTCAACTTTTCCGTTATACATTAGTTCTTTTTACAGACCCGGGGTTTTCCCTGACCTTTAATCCGGTATCATCCGAAAAATATTTATCCGTCCTGCCCGTGAACAGTTTAAACGGAATCTTTGCAAGAAGAAATCCGCCGGCAGCAACAAGCCCGGTAATAAATAAGAATTTTTTTCTTCCGATTTTTGATTCGTTCAATTTCTCAAGAACATTCATATTATATACTTTTAAACTTTTATAATTTTAACGATGGCAGGCGGCGCAGTATTCAGGCCCCTTTTTCAAATCTGACTTTATCGCTTCGAAATTTGAAATCTTTTGTTCAGGATTTCTGTGGCACGTAAGACAAGCGCCCATTGTAAATGAATTTGCCTGCCCGACGACCTCCATCTGCTTCACATCACCGTGACAATTTACACAGTCTATGCCTTTGTTAACGTGAGCGCTGTGATTGAAATATACAAAATCAGGAACCTTGTGAATTCGTTTCCATTCAAGAGGTTTATTCTTCTCGTAATAGTCGGTCAGTTTTTGTATTTCAGGCTTGTCTTTCCTTGCGAGCGTATGACAGTTCATGCATATATCCACAGACGGAACGCTTGCATTTCTGGATTTATCGACTCCTGTATGACAGTATTTGCAGTCAATCTGCATAGAGCCTGCATGCAATTTATGCGAGAATTTCACGGGTTGTTCGGGCGCGTAGCCTATTCCGTTTCTTTCTGCGTAAGTAGAGTAGTATGTAATCGCGAATACTGCAATTATTACAAAACCAATAATTGGTAATCGCACCTTAAGGTTGTAATCAAGTAGATGTTTGTCCATAAAAAAAGTTATGCATAATAAACGAAATATTAAACTGAAAACTAAATATTACAAAGCACGAAACGATAAATCGTACCGGAAAGGTCCGGTATGCCTGTTTTAACAAAAACTTAATTAAAAAAATTCGTAAAATGTTACTTTTTTATTAAAAAATATATTTTAAAATTCAGTGATTTATGACACTGTTTTTTCAAACATATATAATTGCATAATAAAGAAATCCCGTATGATTTTATCAGATGTGTTTTTTGCGGAATTTAATAAAGAACTCTCTATCCGCTCTGGGCATAATAGAATTGTAAGCAATTTCAAAGATTTCAAAATTAAAAAACGGAGAAAAATATTTTTCGTACTCTTCTTTTGTACCACCGAACGGCGGTTCTTCATTTCCGAATTCGTGGTTGAAAAGCAGCCCTGCCAGCACGCCGTTTTCATTTAACAAATCAAACACTTTCTTCGCATATTCGCTCCGCCTCTGCCTTTTTATCGCGCAAAAGAAAGTTTGCTCTAATATTAAATCATAAGTGCCGTCATGCAAAAAGAAATCTTCGTTAAGAATTTTATCCGAAGGAAAATCAGGGCATCGGCGCCTGAAACTCTTAATCGCATTTTCCGATATATCCATTACGTAAACATTCTTGAAGCCTTTTTTTGACAGGTATTCCGCCTCATGGGCATTTCCCGAACCCGGAATCAGTATTCGCAAATCTTTGTTTTCCAATCCGTCACAATATTTTTTTATCGGCTCTGAAATACTCCCTAAGTCCCAGGCTGCGTTATTTCCAATATATTTCTCTTCCCAATAAACTTTTTCCATTTTTTTTCGTTGTATTATATTACATAATTTTTATGCAGTAAAAGGTATTATCTAAACAACAAAAAAAGTAATACGGTTTATAATTGTTCGGGGGAAAAAAAATCCATCGTAACTATTATTAACTTTGTATAACTTAGTATATTATGGCCGAGAATTATTATTATGAAAACCGAGATGAGATCAGGAAGAAGGTCAGAGAGAAGTACAGAAAAGATAAAGAGTACAGGGAAAAGTTGAAGACGTATTACCGGGAAAAGTACCACACTGACCCGGAATACAAACAGATGACGCTGGAAAACGCCCGCAACAGGTATTATAATGACCCTGAATACAGGGAAAAAACAATACAACGGGCAAAGGAAAGGGCTGAAAAACTCAAAAAACAAAAAGCTAAAAAGAAAAAGAAATAGTTTTCTGTTTTTTATCTGCAACCTGAAATCAAAATCTGTCTTGTGGAAACACCGTAATGTAGTTGGTTTTCAAAAATACGTAGAAGGATTATTGGGGGTAATCCGGCACGTAAAACCTGCTTGCAATTCGGAATACACGCACAGATTTACACTTATTTTGTATGGCGAGTTAGTTTTTTTTCGTGTGTACGGAATAGGTTATAGTTTTATTGCGCCTAAATCGAAATTACTTCAAGCCTAAACGACTGTTTATACAAACTTTACAATCAATTTATCCTATTTTGTATCTTTCTTTTGCTTTATCCGGTTAAGCAATTCAGTGATTTCCGATTGTATTGCTGTTGTCTTATCGTTAAAATACCATAAATTGATGTTCTTTTTGAGTTCATCATCATCGTAACCGTCTTTTTTCTTTTCCGTCAGTATATATTCCTTGAGAGGTTCAGGTCTTGGTCCCCAATTAGCCAGTTCTTTGTAATTATTATCCAGCACAATCAGCATCGGGATTGATTTTGTGCCGTTCGTAAGGTATTCATTCATAATCTGAGGATTGTCGTCCCTGAGGACAAGTTTGTAATTTATCTTATCTGTATATTCGGAAATCCTGAACAATACAGGCACTATATTTGCCGCGTCCCCGCACCACCCTTCGGTAATAACAATCCAGTTCTGCAATTCCCTGAGTGAATCAAGTTCATGTTTAAGTTCTTCGGTCAGAGTTGTCGTCTTTTCTATCCTGTTCATTCTTTGAAAGTTCAGGTTTGTATAACGCACTCTTGCCTGGTTCCGGTTTTCTCCGGTCGTTTTGCCTAAACGCAAGAGACCGTCGAGAAGTTTTTTATAATCCCTGTATCCGTAAGCCTTATCAAAAATTTCTTTTGTGAATGTGTACATAATATAAAATTTAAAACCGGGACAGAACGTGTGTTCCTTCCCGGCCTGTATTTAGAGGAGAACAATATGAAACTTATTTTGCCGTTATATTGAAACTGAGATTGAACTTGTCGCTGATTACCTTGTCGCCAAGGTTCTCAAAAAACTTACCTGAACCATATTTAATATTAAAGTCGGTTCTATCTACATCAATATCCGCTTTGGCTTTAAGTATTTTGTTGTCAATTTTAATTTCAGCGGGGAATGTTATGCTTTTTGTAACGTCCTTGATCGTCAGATTGCCGGTAATGACGGCGTTTGAATTCGGTTTGTTGATATCGTTTATTTCTTCAATTTTCGTAATTTCGAATTTTGCCGTTGGATATTTTCCGACTGCAAAGAAATCGTCAGACTTCAGATGATTTATAAGTTTTGCGTTGCTTTCGGCATCGGTTAAATCAACATTTTTTATGCTCGTCATGTCTATCTCAATCATTCCGCCTGTAAGTTTTCCATTATCTTCGAATACTTCGCCTTTTGAAATATTTATCGTCCCCGTATGCTGACCCGTCACCTTTTTTCCCGTCCACTCAATCTTGCTTTCCGAAACAGATACTGTAAGAGGCTTCCCTGTCTTTGTCTCCGAACTATTCTGTTTGTCCCCGACCTTGACTTCCTTGCCGGATTTACCGCAGCCCGCAACAAAGAACATAAATGCCGATAATATTATGAATAATGCTAATGTGTTTTTCATTTTTGAATTTATTTTTTAAAAATTATAAAAATCATTACCTCTGAATTTATCCAGCAGTTCGTTCAGTTTTTCCGCCTGCTTCGATGTGATGCCGTGAAACTGCTCTTCCCACTGTGCCGATTTGCCGTCAATCTCCGTTAGGAGGTCAAGACCTTTTTTCGTGATAAGTACATCCACCGCCCTTCTGTCGTCTTTGCATATATTTCTTTCCGCAAGATTCTTCAGCACAAGTTTATCTACAATCCTCGATGCATTGGATGCCTTATCAAGCATTCTGTCTATAATAAGATTTATCGAGCACGGATTCGGATACTGACCTCGCAATATCCGTAATACGTTGTATTGCGGAAGGCTTAAACCGTAAGGTTTGAAGTGTCCCGACTGTATCAGATTCATCCAGCCGCCCGTGTACAGAATATTAACTATAAGTTTCTGATACGGACTTTTAAATGATTTCTGTTTAATTTCGTCTTCCAGTTTCACAACCATAATCTTTGTTTTGTATGTATATACATATATGTGACAAAAAAAGTTCCATCCGTATCAAACAATCGTTAAAATATCACGTTCTTACGCGTGAATTATTAATAACCGATATTCATTTTTGTATGCATTTATACGGTATTAATGAAAAACCTCCTGCTTATCTTAAAAACAAAACCATTATTTAATAATTGAATTATATAACTCATTTCTTTATTTTTCTTTAATAAATGTATGTTATGAACAATGAGAAAATTTCCACTACATCTCTATCTATCAAAGTAACGTCTTTCTATCTTGTTCTGGGTTTGCTGTTTTTAATGTTCATGAGCAATTCGGATAAGTCGTTCTTTGGCAACATTATGCTCGGGCTCTCATTCCTGTTTCTGACTTCAATTATATTTTATTTCGCAATCGGACTTTTCTTAAGACGCGAAGATAAAATGAACAGTCTGGAACTCGAGCAGTCGTCAAAATTCAAGGATATGTACGATGCGGCTTATCAGGACAAGGTTAACGCCGAAATTATGAATGCGGCAAAATCCCAGTTCCTGTCAAACATGAGTCAGGAAATCAGAATACCAATGAGCGGTATTATAGGCATGGCTGAGTTGATGATGCTTACAAATCTTACTAAAGAACAGAAGGAATATGTCGATATTATTAACTTCTCGTCAAGCACTCTGCTCGCCATCATAAACGACATTCTCGATTTTTCAAGAATTGAAAGCGGAAAACTTAAACTTGAAAACATCGAGTTCAGCATAAAAGAACTTGTACAGAAAACATCGCAGATACTTGATTTCGAAGCCAGAAGGAAAAAACTGGCACTGAACGTAGATGTCTCGCCGAATATTGACTACAACGTCATGGGCGATCCGCTGCGAATTAATCAGATACTCATTAACCTGACAAAAAATTCGGTCAAATACACAGAAGCGGGCTCGGTCGGGATTTCATTATTCGAAAGAAGCAGGAGCGAAAATAATGCGGTTCTGAGATTCATGATAACCGATACCGGTATCGGATTCACAAAAGATAAAATCGAACCTCTGTTCGGATTTCCAGATAACGACGGGAAAGTAAAACTGACAAAGGATTTTGAATATACGGGAATTGGCTTCGGCATCCCGATAGTAAGACATCTTATCGCTCTTATGGGAGGTGAACTTTATATTCATACAGTCACGGGAAAAGGCACCAGCATAACGATTGACATACCTTTCGCTATCTCCTCGGAAACAATACCTAAACCCGCGGAACCGGCTATCATAAAAGAATTCAGCGAAGAAAAAACAACAGGCACGAAAGATATAAACGTTCTTGTCGCGGAAGATAACATTGTTAATCAGAGGCTGGTTAAAGAATTACTCGTCAGAAAAAGTTACAGCGTTACAATGGTTGAGAACGGATTGAAAATTTTTGATGTTCTCGAAAATAAGAAATTCGATATAATCCTGATGGATATTCAAATGCCTATTATGGACGGACTCGAAGCGACTTCAATAATAAGAGAAATCGAAAAAGGCACGGGAAAGCATATTCCGATAATCGGTATTACCGCCTATGCCGTTAAGGCGGACAAAGAAAAATGTATTTCCGCAGGAATGGATGACTATATGTCGAAACCGTTTGTCAAAGAAGAGTTTTACAGAATGATTGAAAAATATTTGTCGTAAAATTTATTTGTGATTTTTTTATATTCGGGGCGGGCTTTTGTCCGCCTTTTTAAATGACAAAAAGTAAAGAAACAAATAGCGCGCAGGAAATACTTTGCTATCATTGCGGAGATATTTGCAAAGACGATTCCATTTACAAAGAGGAGAAATTCTTCTGTTGTCAGAGCTGCAGACTTGTTTACGAAATTCTCGATGAAAACGGACTCTGCAAGTATTACGAACTTGATGAAAAACCGGGCATCACTCCTTCCGTAAGGAGCAAAACAAAATATGAATTCCTCGAAGACGAACAGGTTAAGCGGCAGGTACTGAACTTCAGCGACGGCAACACAGGCACGGTCACTTTCCTTATTCCTCAGATGCACTGCAGTTCCTGCATCTGGCTGCTCGAAAATATGCACAGGCTCGATGAAGGAATTACGTATTCCCGCGTGGATTATCCGCAGAAAAAAGTGAACATTAAGTTTCTTGAAGAAAAAACCTCTCTGAAAAAAATCGCAGAACTGCTTGACTCGCTCGGATACGAACCGTCAATCAATCTTGATTCAACGGAAAAGAAAATTAAAAGCGACCATCTTAAAAAACTATATTATAAAATCGGCGTCGCGGGATTCGCTGCAGGCAACATCATGCTGCTTAGTTTTCCGGAATATCTCGGTCTTGAAAAACTTTCCGACCCAGAATTTCACAAACTTTTCGGATACTTAAATTTATTTCTTTCACTGCCCGTTTTCTTTTATTCAAGTTCGGAATATTACATATCCGCCTATAAAGGTCTTAAGAATAAAATCATCAATATAGATTTCCCGCTGTTCCTCGGAATACTCGTGCTCTTTATCCGAAGCCTGTACGAAATTATTCTGCAGACGGGCGCGGGCTATATGGATTCCATGGCAGGGCTTGTCTTTCTTCTTCTCGTCGGAAAACTGTTTCAGAGCAAGACATACGAGTCGATGAATTTCGAGCGGACTTATAAATCATACTTTCCTCTTTCCGTAACGCTGATAAAATCAGGCGTTGAAACCACAATACCGCTTTCAAAACTGAAAATAGGCGACAGAATTCTTGTCCGAAATAATGAGATTATTCCCGTCGACTCCATATTGTTCAGAGGCGACGGCAATATAGATTACAGTTTTGTTACGGGCGAATCCGCCCCCGTGCAGAAAGTTCTCGGCGAAATTATTTTCGCCGGCGGGCGGCAGACAGGAAGCCTGATAGAACTCGAAGTCATTAAAAACGTTTCGCAGAGTTATCTGACTCAGTTGTGGAATAATGATCCTTTCAGCAAAGAAAAGGAAAGCAGCCTTCAGACGTTTTCAAACGTAATCAGCAAATACTTTACGCTTATTACGCTCATACTTGCTATAGTCGGAGCGGCGTACTGGATGCCTCAGAGTTTTGATATCGCGCTTAATGTTTTCACGGCAATATTGATTGTTACATGTCCCTGCGCCCTTGCTCTCGCTATTCCGTTCACTTTCGGAAATCTCATGAGAATTTTCGGAAGAAATAATTTCTATATCAAGAACACATTCGTCATCGAATATCTTTCAAGAATCAAATCCATTGTTTTCGATAAAACAGGCACGCTCACGCAAAACAAGAAATCCGAAATTTCATTTAACGGAAGAGAATTGAACGAAGAGGAACTGTCTATGGTGAAATCGCTTACGCGGCAGTCAACCCATCCCTTAAGCAGAAAACTTTTCGATTTTCTTTCCGACAGCGCGGTTAAGCAGGTCGATAAGTACGCCGAACTCACAGGAAAAGGAATTTCCGGATATATCGGAAAAAATTTCATTAAACTGGGTTCTGAAGAATTTATCGCGGAAAGCATAAACACTCAGGAAAACCTTATTAACGATAATGCTTCAAGGGTTTATCTCCGCATAAATGAAACAATATGCGGTTACTTCAGCGTCAGCAATGCATACAGGGAAGGTCTTAAAGAAACAATTTCGGAACTTGATAAAGATTACGAACTTCATCTCCTCTCCGGCGATAATGAAAGCGAAAGATATTTTCTGAAATCATTTTTTAAGGACCCGCTTCAGATGTATTTCAAACAGTCCCCGGAAAATAAACTTAAATACATTAAGGTTCTTCAGAATGAAGGACAGAATGTACTCATGGTAGGCGACGGACTGAACGACGCGGGCGCATTGAAACAAAGCGATGTAGGAATCTCAATATCTGAAGACGTTTCTAATTTTTCGCCCGCTTGCGACGGAATACTCGAATCCGAAAAATTCTCGAAACTTCCCGATATTCTTAAAGTATCGAAACAAAGCATCAGCATTATTATTATTAGTTTTGCTCTTTCTTTCATTTATAATCTGCTCGTGCTCGTAATCGCCTTTCAGGGACTGTTGAAACCGATAATTGCAGCAATTTTAATGCCTGTAAGTTCAATTTCAGTTGTGTTATTTTCAATACTGTTATCAAATTATTCCGCTAAAAGAAGAGGTTTCAAATAATGTCGGTTATATTCGTATTAATAGGTGTAAGTGTACTTGTCGCAGGCGGATTTCTCGGCGCATTTCTATGGGCAGTGAAATCCGGGCAATTTGAGGATAAATACACGCCTTCCGTAAGAATCCTTTTCGATGACGATAAAAAAGAAGAAAAGAAAAATAAATCTTAAAAATAAATTCCCTATGAAAAAATTTGACCCGAGTGCAGCAATACACGATTCTCTGGTATTCGGCGAGTTCGGTGACGTTAATCCTTCGATAACCGATTCGTCGACATTTACTTTTTTAAGCACAAATAAAATGGAAGAAGTTTTCGAACATGAAATCGAAGGATGCTTTCTCTATTCGCGCCACTGGAATCCAATTAACAAATACCTCTCCGATACGCTTGCAAGATTCGAGAATACCGAGTCGGCGCAGGTTACAGCCTCCGGTATGGGAGCAATCAACTGCGCTGTTATGCAGTTGTGCGATTCGGGAGATGAAATTGTTTCAAGTCATACAATTTACGGCGGCACATACGCTCTTTTTAAAAACTTTCTTCCTAAGTTCAACATCAAAGTTAACTTCGTCGATATCACAAATCTTGAACAGGTCAAGAATGCAATGACTGACAAAACGAAAGTCGTTTACTGCGAAACCATCAGCAATCCTTTGCTTGAGATTGCCGACATACCTTCGCTTTCGAAGATTGCAAAATCAAAAGGCGCGAAACTCGTTGTTGACAATACATTCGCACCCATGATAGTCACGCCTAAAAGACTCGGCGCCGACGTTGTAATTCACAGCATGACTAAATACATAAACGGCACAAGCGACTGCGTCGCGGGATGCATCTGCTCGACCCGTGAATTCATTTCGCAGTTGAATGACGTCAACTCAGGCGCGTCAATGCTTCTCGGAACTGTGCTCGATTCTCATCGCGCCGCAAGCATTCTTAAAAATATGCACACGCTTCATATCAGAATGGAAAAGCACGGAGAAAACGCGATGTACATTGCTAAAGAATTTACAAAACTCGGACTTAAGACTTATTATCCGGGATTGAAAACACACAAAGGATATAAACTTCTCAACTCGATGATGAACGACGGTTTCGGATACAGCGGCATGATAGCGGTCGATGTCGGTAATGAAAAGAAAGCAAACAAACTTATGGAAATGATGCAGCAGGAACAGGTAGGTTATCTTGCAGTATCGCTCGGCTACTTCAAAACACTGTTCAGCGCGCCGAGCCACAGCACATCATCCGAAATTCCCGAAGCGGAACAGAAAAAAATCGGACTCGGAAAAGGACTCGTCCGTTTCTCAATCGGACTCGATAACGACATCGAAGAAAGTTTCAACCGCATAAAGAAGTGCATGAAGAAACTGAAAATTGTGTAAAGTATTTTCCAATGTCCCCCGCCGGCGGGGGTGGACGCGGAGCGGACGGGGGTGGAAGAGCCGCGAAGCATAGAATACATTTACAATAATATTTCTATTCTGTAATGATAGTAAATTTTTTAATAATGGAATCAAAATAACAAACGAACTGAGTGAGAGAATAACAACCACTTATTAATTAAAAAATATTGATATGCTTTCACCTGCAATAAGAAGCACATTTATTTTTATGATTATTGTTATTCTCTCATTTTCTTTAGCCGCCTTTCCTCAATCCGATACCACCGGCAAGACAGTGCCTTTTTCGGATTCCCTCAAAACAAACGTCAACAAAGTAACCCCGGTTACAAAACAATCAAAACTAACTCTTGGTATTTCGCCGGAAATATTTATTCCCGAAGACAGATCGTTGAGCAAAAATTATTCCGTTGGTTACGGATTTAATCTGAACGGTTCTTATAAACTTTCAGAGGATATTGATATTTCGGGAGCGGTTGGTGTAATAGCATCAGGAACGGAGTTTGAGGATATATTCGGAATGGGAGATAATGAAACCAACTCGTATTGGGTTTCTGCGTCTCTTGGACCGAAATTTTATACAAACAGAGGAACTACTAGAATTTATTTTAATATAAATCTTTTATATTCTAACGTTTATTATCAGAATTCCAGGATTGCCGGATACGTAATAACAAACTCCTCCGATATGCTTGGATTTAATTTAGGTTTCGGAATTGAAATTCCGGTATATAAAAGACTAAATGCAGAATTATACCCGTCATATAATTGTTTATATCCTCTGTGCGATGAACAGACTCTGCATCAAAGTTCATTTTATAAAATATCCGCCGGAGTTAGTTACAACCTTTGATGAGATTCTGCCCTCCGTCAGCGTCGCCTTAAAATTAATTTTAAATTTTTAATTGTAATTCTGCAATTTGAATTTTAAATTATTACCTGTTATTCTACCCGAAGCAATATTTATTTCTTCTGTACTTCCTTATATCTGAAGCACGTCACTATGTGGTCATTCACCATTCCCGCCGCCTGCATAAATGCATAACAGATAGTCGAGCCGACAAATTTGAATCCGCGTTTTATCAAATCTTTGCTCATTGCGTCCGATTCCGCGCTCTTCGCGGGCATCTCCCTTATCGTTTTAAACTTGTTCAGTTTCTGCTTTCCGCCCGTGAACTGCCAGATGTACTTATCGAAAGTACCAAACTCCTTCTGCACTTCAAGAAATTTCTGCGCATTAGTAATGGTTGCGTTGATTTTCAATCTGTTCCTGATAATACCAGCGTCTTTCATAAGCCTTTCGAATTGTTTCGGTCCGTACTTCGCAATTTTAACGGGATTAAAATTATCGAATGCTTTTTCGAAATTTTTTCTCTTGTTTAAAATCGTGCTCCAACTCAACCCCGCCTGAAACGCGTCGAGTACAAGAAACTCGAATAATTTATTATCGTCGTGCAGCGGAGTGCCCCACTCATTATCGTGATATTCAATCATCAGCGGATTTGTGGACGGCCACGAACATGTTCCTTTTTCTTTTGTCATATTTTATGTCCTTTTACTTATTTAATAATTATATCTTGATCTTAATTTTATTAAGATGCCGCCCCGATGGGGCTTAGAGATTTATTAATTCCTTTTCTACCAAGATACCGCCCCGATGGGGCTTAGAGATTTATTAACCTTATTTCTACCAAGATATCGCCCCGATGGGGCTTAGAGATTTATTAACCTTATTTCTACCAAGATATCGCCCCGATGGGGCTTAGAGATTTATTAA
>JAQTLX010000005.1:157381-209823 GCA_028714695.1 Ignavibacteria bacterium
CGCCCCGATGGGGCTTAGAGATTTATTAACCTTATTTCTACCAAGATATCGCCCCGATGGGGCTTAGAGATTTATTAACCTTATTTCTACCAAGATATCGCCCCGATGGGGCTTAGAGATTTATTAATTCCTTTTCTACAAAGATATCGCCCCGATGGGGCTTAGAGATTTATTAACCTTATTTCTACCAAGATTTCATCTAAAAAGTGCTAAGATTTAAACTTCTTACATTTTTAGTGTTTTCAACTTTAAATTTTAAATTGCAATTTTGCATTTTCAACTTTACACTTTAAACTATGTTAATTGCTCTACAAACCGTACTTATCAATAAGAAAAATAAGCGAAGCCATAGCCGCGCTTCCCAATTGCATTTCCCTGCGGTTAACATTTTCAAATACATCGTTTCCTGAATGGTGATAATCAAAATATCTCTGTGAATCCACAACAAGCCCGATTAAAGGAATACCGGCTTTCTTGAGAAAACTTATATCAACTCCTCCGCCGCCTTTCCTGAAATAAAACAAAAAATAAGGTTCAAAATCTTTCTGAAAACTTTTTAATTTTTCTACCTGCTCCGGCGTCCCGTCCATAGAAAAACCAAACGGAACGAAACCGCCGCCGTCGGATTCAATAGCGGCAATATGTTTTTCGTTCTTCGTCAGTTCGGCGTACTTCCTTCCGCCCGCCTGATCTATTTCTTCATCCATGAACGCAGCAAACCTGATAGTGTGTTTAGGCTTTATTCCGAGTTTCTGATAGAGACGCAAAACTTCGATGCCCTGTATCACTCCTGTTCCGTCATCATGCGCGCCTTCGCCCAAATCCCATGAATCAAGATGCCCGCCGACAAGTATTATTTCTTCCGGATGTTCGGAACCTTTTATTTCTCCGATAACATTATTTGAAGGCACGTCGGGATTCTGGCGACAGGTTGTTCTGAAATAAAATTTGAGGTTTTTAAAAAGACTGAGTTGTTTATCGAGTTCATCTGCTTCTTTGGTTGATATTCCCACAGCAGGAATTTTTGTCAGCGAGTCGTTATAATGCATAACACCCGTGTGAGGAAAATTATCGTGACTGACAGTTGCAGAACGAACAACCACTCCGATTGCCCCGTACCTCGCTCCTTCGATTGCGCCTATGACACGCTGGTCAACTGAACTCCCGTATCCGTAACCCGTAGAGATTCCGCGCTCATCCGCGGCACGGTTAAAAAACACAATTTTACCTTCGATGTTCTCTCTTCCGAGTATTTTCAGTTCATCAAAACTTTTCACTTCAATAAGACTTCCGCTGATTCCGTTTTCTCCGGTGCCAACCGAAGTGCCGAGAGCACAGACATTGAATCCTATTCTCCCGATTTCATCCGTAAACGCATAAGCAATTTCCTTTTCACCCCTTACCCAGTTGCGGACCATCAAATCCTGTTTATAGACATTATCGATATTCATTTTCTTCAGCAAATCGAATACATAATTCACGCCATTTTCGGCATTCTTCGAGCCCGTCAGCCTGCCCCCTATAACCTTGCATAAATACATGAGATTTTCATACGATTCCGTGCCGACTAATGCTTCGGAATAAATATTCCGGATAACAAGTGAATCTTCCGGTGTCGAGACAGGATTATTTCTGTCTTCGAATCCGTAAATTAAGCCGAGAAACAGAAACAATATCGCTGCATATTTCAGTTTATTCATTATTTCAAACTTGTGCCTTTTCTTCATTTTTTTTAAAAACTAAATTTACATTTATACGAACTATCGCTTTATTTATTATTTCCGCGTTGCGCTGTTTTTTCAATTTCAAAAAACAAATTTATATATAATACGAATTAAAAGAAACCTAAGTTATATTTCTTTGCTCAAAGTTTATTTTTTTGAAGATATAAAAACCCATTCAGTCTTTCCCTTCTTTCCCGCGAGATACAAAAAGTCTTTCTCTGTGAACCTCTGTGCACACTCGGTGTCTCTCTGTGATACCGCTCTAAAATCTTTTCCGTTCTTTCCTTCTTTCCCGCGGCCGAAGGCTCGCCGAGGCGAGGCGAGGATATATACGTACGTTCTTTTCTTTATTCGTTTTTAAATCTGTGTTAATCTGTGGCAAGATACGTTTTTTCTGTGTACCTGTTCTTGCGTATTCCAAAATAAATCTTATATTGAAATTATTTTATATATATAATGTTAAACTAAATGTATAATTAAAGTACATAATTGGAAAACATATGATAGATTTCTTGATTAAAATACTCGAAATAGATTCAACTTCCGGAAAAGAAGAAACCGCCGCGGAGTTTATCGCGGAAAACTTCAAACCCGCGAAAGCATCGCTCGAGATTCAGAATATACCTAACGGAAAGAAGAACGTTTTCTTCAAATGGGGAAAACCAAAAATTATTTTCTGCTCTCACCTCGATACGGTTCCTCCGTACATTCCGCCTAAACTCGAAAACGGAGTTTTAAAAGGACGCGGAGCATGCGATGCAAAAGGACAGATAGCGGTTATGTATGAAACCTGCCGGCTGCTAGAACAGGAAGGCAAAACAAATTTCGGTCTTCTAATGCTTGCAGGCGAAGAGATCGGCTCTTACGGCGCAATCGAAGCGAATAAATTAATAAAGGACTGCCAATTCGTTATTGTCGGCGAACCGACTGAAAATAAAATCATAGAAGCGGGAAAAGGAAACCTCCTTTTCGAAGTTGCTATCAAAGGGAAATCCGCGCACTCGGGCTATCCGGAAAAAGGCGACAACGCAGTCGAAAGAATGAGAGTCTTCCTGAATAAATTAAGCGAACTTGAATTTCCTATTGACGACGTTCTCGGAAAAACAACTTATAACATCGGCTTGCTTTCGTCGAACAATGCGCATAACGTAATTTCCGATTTCGTGAAATTCAAAATATTCTTCAGAACAACTTTTGCTTCGCATCATATTCTTGAAGGAAAAATAAAAAACATTGCGGACGATAACACTGATTTGAGAACCATTTACGGCGACGAACCTATAGAGTTTTATTCCCCGGACGGATTTGAAAAAGGAATTGTTTCTTACGGAAGCGATGCCCCCGACCTCTATAATCTCGGCAGGAGACTGCTGTACGGTCCGGGAACAATACTCGTCGCGCATACTGAAAACGAATTTGTTGAAATATCCGAACTCGAAAAAGCAGTTATAAATTTAAAAAACATTTTTTACAAATTAGAAAAAGAAATTGAGCAGTAAAATTAAAGTCGGAATACTTGGATGTACGGGAGCCGTGGGACAGAAACTTATTTCGCTTCTCGGAAATCATCCGCTCTTCAGGGTAACCGAAGTCGCGGCATCCGATAATTCCGCGGGAATAAAATATGCCGGTAGAGTTAACTGGAAAGAATCTTCCCGTATACCTGATTCAGTGAAAGAACTGACAATAAAGAAATGCAGCGATGTACTCGATGCTGAATTATTATTTTCAGGTCTTGATTCGTCTGCAGCAGGCGGAATAGAAGATTATTATGCAGGTAAAGGTTATGTTGTAGTCAGCAATTCTAAAAATCACAGAATGGGCAGTGACATTCCTCTCATAATTCCGGAAGTGAATTCCGAACATTTCGGATTAATAGAAAAGCAAAAAGAAAAATACAATAGCGGCGGATACATTGTTACAAACCCTAACTGCTCTACCGTTGTTCTTGCCGTTACATTATTTCCTGTTTATAAAAACTTCGGACTTAAAAAAGTTCTTGTTACAACAATGCAGGCGGTTTCAGGCGCGGGTTATCCCGGAATTTCTTCTATGGATATTCTCGGAAACGTTATACCTCACATAAATGACGAAGAAGAAAAAATGCAGATTGAGCCTTTGAAGATTTTCGGAAAGTTCGAAGACGGGAAAATCAAGTTCGCCGATTTTAAAATATCCGCTATGTGCAACAGGGTTCCTGTCCGCGACGGACATACAATGTCGATTTCTTTCGAAACGGAAAAACGTGCTTCGAAAGATGAAATTATTTCCGCTCTCGGCAGTTACGATAATTTGAATCTGCCTTCATCGCCGGAGTTAGTTTTAAAATATACGGATGACCCGTTCAGACCACAGCCTCTGCTTGATATAGACACAGGAAACGGAATGACGGTTACCGCGGGTAATCTTCGCAAGTGCGGTGTATTGGAATGGAAAATAAATGCATTCGGTCACAATACGATAAGGGGCGCGGCGGGCGCGGCAATTTTAAATGCGGAATACCTTATAAAAAATAATTTGGTTAAATGATAGTAATGAAATTCGGCGGGACGTCTGTGGGCGGCTCAGCCGCTATAAGCAGACTGGTACAGATAGTTAAATCAAGGATTCGCAGAAATCCCGTGATTGTTGTTTCCGCAATTTCACAAGCAACAGACACGCTGCATAAAACCGCAATGCTTTCCGCGGCGGGTGAATTCATCGCGGCAAAAAAATCATTGGGCGAACTGAAGATAAGACATCTGAATTTGTGCAGGGAACTTCTCGGAGAAAAATCTTTGAGTTACGGTAATACTGTCGAAAAAGTTAATGAATATTTTTCCGAACTGCTCGATTTGATTAAAGGCGTGAACCTGTTATCCGAACTTTCAGACAGAAGTCTTGCCAAAATTATTACTTACGGAGAATTGCTTTCTTCATATATAATATACGAAGTACTTAACGAGAACGGAATAAAATGCGGTATTGCAGACGCGCGTGATTTTATTTTTACCGACAATAATTATCTTAAAAGCGAACCTGACACTGATTTAATAAAAGAATATACGCCTTCCGTTATAAATGAAATTATGAAGGGACACAATACGGTTATTACGCAGGGCTTCATTTCAAACACAATCGACAAAGTTACAACAACTCTTGGACGCGGCGGTTCCGACTTCACCGCTTCATTAATAGGCATGGCTCTCGACGCGGAAGAAATCGAAATATGGACGGACGTTGACGGAGTGCACACAGCCGACCCGAGAAAAGTTAAAAATACCAAAAGCGTTTCGGTGATGTCTTTCGAGGAAGCGGCTGAACTTGCGTACTTCGGCGCAAAGATTCTTCACCCTTCTACAATCCAGCCCGCGATAGATAAGAATATTCCGGTCAGGATACTGAATTCAATGTCGCCTGAAAGCGAAGGCACGCTTGTGCTCCGGGACGACAAAGTGAGAGAAAACGGCGTGCGTTCTATTTCATGCAAAGAAAATATAACGGTGCTTAATGTATTTTCGGCTAAAATGCTGAACTCTTACGGATTCCTCAGGAAACTTTTTGAAATATTCGATAAGCACAAAACGTCCGTTGATCTGATTACAACATCCGAAGTTAACGTATCGCTGACGCTCGACAGCGACGAACATCTGAATAAAATTGTGACTGAACTTTCATTGTTCTCGCGAGTGAGTGTTGAAAACGACAAAGCGCTTGTCTGCGTTGTCGGCAAGGATTTGAAAAACACAAAAGGCGTTACTGGAAGAATCTTCGGCGCAGTATGGAATTATAACATAACGATGGTTTCGCAGGGCGCGTCGGCAATAAATATCAGTTTTGTAGTTAACAGAAGCGATCTTAACAACGTTTTGCAGGCGCTTCATGATGAATTTTTTGAAACGAAAGGAATGTAAATGAAAGCAGTAATTCTGGGATACGGAAAAATGGGACGGGAAATTGAAACCGTGCTGAACTCCCGCGGACACGAATGCATTGGCATTATAACAGACAGCGGTAAACTGAATTCCTCTGCCTATACGGATGCCGTTTGCATTGAATTTACAACACCCGATGCGTTCAGGAGCAATTACAAAATGATTGCGGATAATTTCCGCGCCGCCGTGGCGGGCACAACCGGCTGGCTCGATATACTCGGTGACGTAAAGAAATATTTCAGAGAGAAAAACAAAACTCTTATTTACGCCAGCAATTTTTCAATTGGCGTGAATATGTTTTTTAAGATTAATGAACTCTCTGCAAAACTTATTTCTTCTCTGGCTGAATATGATTCGTATATACTTGAACTTCATCACAGCCGGAAACTCGACTCTCCTTCGGGTACTGCAAAAACAATCGGAAGTATTTTAAAGGAAGTTCTCGGAAAAGAAGTTGATATTCAATCGATACGAAGCGGTAATATTCCGGGAATACACGAAACGGGTTTCGAATCCGATGTTGACAGAATCATATTGAGACACGAAGCGTTTTCAAGAAAAGGATTTGCAGAAGGCGCAGTTACGGCGGCGGAATGGACTTCAGAATTAAAAGGCGTGTTTGAATTCCGGGAAATTTTAGAAAAGAAATTTAAAACAATATTAAATAATGATTGAAATCAAAGGATGCGGGACGGCGCTCGTAACGCCGTTCGAAAAAAATCTCGACGTTGACTATAATGCATTCAGAAAACTCGTCAGACGGCAGATAGCGGGCGGAATACACTTTCTTGTGCCGCTAGGCACAACGGGCGAAACGCCGTGCCTCGAAGAGAACGAGAAAATTCATATTCTCGAAATCACGGTTGAAGAAGCCGGAAAGAGAATTCCCGTTATTACGGGAGCAGGCTCAAACAACACTAAAGAAGTCATTCGAAATATGCAGGTGCTCGGAAAAACGGGAGTCGATGCATTTCTTATCGTAACTCCTTATTACAACAAGCCGACACAATCAGGGCTTTACAATCATTTCAAAGCGGCTGCAGAGTCAACCGATAAACCGATTATAATGTACAACGTTCCCGGCAGAACTTCCGTCAATATGTCTGCCGAAACATGTTTAAAACTTGCTGAAATAAAAAATATAATTGCCGTCAAAGAAGCGTCAAGCAATTATTCGCAGATAAGCGAAATTATTCGCAATGCTCCAGAAGGTTTCAACGTTCTCTCGGGCAATGACGATGAAACTCTTTCCCTGTGCGCAACCGGGGCAAGCGGGGTTATCAGTGTTGCTTCAAACATCGCGCCTGAATTATTGTCGGGATTCGCGAACAAACTAATGGAGGGCGATTTCGAAGATGCGGCAGATATACATCACAAACTTATGCCTTTGTTCAAGAACTGCTTTATCGAAAGCAATCCTATACCGGTAAAATCGGCATTGCACATAATGGGTCTTATGGAAAATACTTTACGCCCGCCGCTGTATGCTTCTGAAAAAAAGACTGACGAAATCATGAAACAAACACTTAAAGATTTAAACCTTATATAAAATGACAGACTTAAAAAACAGGTTCGAGGAATTTTTAAAATCAGGCAATACGGACAAAGAAAAATCGTATTTAATATTTTCCGAAATTAGAACCGCGCTGGAAAAGGGCGAAATTAGAACGGCGCAAAAAATTAAAGATACATGGGTTGTCAACTCATGGGTTAAGGAGGCGATACTCTGGGGATTTAGAATCGGCGTTCTTTCCGGTTCTGATGGATTGCCAAATAAATTTTTTGATAAAAATACGCTGCCTGTTCAGGATATAAGTCTCGGTAATAAAATCAGAATCGTACCCGGCGGCTCATCCGTCAGGGGCGGCGCTTACGTTGCGCAGGGTACAATAATTATGCCGCCGTCGTATATCAATATAGGCGCTTATGTGGACGAAGGGTGTATGATTGATTCACACGCACTTGTAGGTTCATGCGCGCAGGTCGGCAAGAAGGTTCATCTTTCCGCTGCATCGCAGATAGGCGGTGTTCTCGAACCGGCTGGAGCGCTTCCGGTTATAATTGAGGATAATGTTTTCATCGGCGGAAACTGCGGTATATACGAAGGTACGATAATTAAACAAAACGCTGTTATAGGAACAGGTGTAATTCTGAATGCAGCAACCCCCGTCTTCGATAATACAACGGGTGAATTTATTAAAAAGCAAAACGGCATTCCCCTGACTATTCCCGCTAATGCTGTCGTAATAGCAGGAAGCCGTCCGATTACGGGCGGACACGGACTCGCCAAGAATATTCACGTTTACTGCCCTGTTATTATTAAATACAGGGATGATAAAACAGGAAAATCAATTACACTTGAAGATATGTTGAGATGAATTACGAAGAATTAAAATATAAACTTTATACCGATACGAGCATTGACGCTCTTAAGAATATTTATTCGGAATATGAATCGCCTGTGTTTGTTTATTCGAAGAAAACGATTTCAAATTCTTACAGAAATTTGATTAATGCTCTTCCCGATAAATTCAAAATATTTTACGCGCAGAAAAGCAACCCCAATCCCGGAATATTAAAACACATCTCTTCTCTTGGGGCTGGATGCGACACTGCTTCGCTGGGCGAGATGAAATCGGCTCTGGAAGCGGGTTTCAATGAAAACAAAATAATGCTTACAGGTCCTGCAAAGACGGAAAATGAAATCAGGTTCGCGATTGAAAATAATCTTTCATCGATAAACGTTGAATCAGTTCAGGAATTACTGCTCGTAAACAAAATCGCATCGGAACACGGAAAAACCGGGAATATACTTGTCCGTATTAATCCTCCTTATGAATCGGGCGAACCCGCAAGAATCATAGGCGGAACGGGAATAAGCAAGTTCGGAATCGATATCGAGCAAATGGATGATTTTTTCAAATCGCTGAAAGATTTGAAAAATGTTTCTTTGAAAGGGATTCACATTTTCAACTCCTCCCAGATATTAAGCGGCAAGAAAATTTTCAACAACACAAAAAACGTAATCGATACCGCTGTATTGCTCAGCCGTGAATATTCTTTCGATATATCGCGGATAGACCTCGGAGGCGGATTCGGGACTCCATATTCGGAAAAAGAAAAACCGCTCGACACCGCTAAACTGGGAAATGATTTAAATGTTTTAATCGAATCGAAAAATTACAGAGATTTTCTTAAAGATGTAGATTTGATTTTTGAACCGGGAAGATATCTGAGCGGAAGAGCGGGAATTTATCTGACAAAAGTTCTATATAATAAAACATCGCGCGGCAAAAACATTCTTCTGATTGACGGAGGAATACATCATCTTCTGAGACCCGCGCTGATCGGTCAGCCGCATCCCGTTGTTAATCTGACGGCAGTGTTTGAAGACAGAAACGGCAGAGATGAATATATGATTGCAGGCCCGCTTTGCACTTCTTTCGATTCATTCGGCGAACATATAATTCTGCCTGAGACAAAGCAGGGCGACATACTCGCGGTTATGAATGCAGGTGCTTACGGATTCACGGAGAGCATGCCTTTATTCCTTTCGCATCCGCAGGCTAAGGAAATTTTCACGGAATAGTCGTTCGTTTATATATTAAATTCCTGTTCATATAAAAAAAAGACTGTCGTATGACAGTCTTTTATAAAAATATTTTAAACGTGAATTTATTTCAATTTACCAATAGTCTCTTTAAACATTTGAACGGCTTGTTTCGCCTCTTCCATGCTGCATGTGCCTACGGACAATCTGAACCACGGCGAGGTTTCGCTCGCGCCGAATGCGTAGAAAGGAACAAGCGCGATTTTTCCTTCTTCCAGAATATAACCGAGTACATCATCGACATTATTAAGAGTTTGCCCGTCCGCCGTTTTCTTGCCGATCAGATTAAGTTTCACGGTCAGATACAAAGCGCCTTGCGGACATATAGCATCTACATCAAATCCGGATTTTTTTATTTCCATTATTCCGTCATAAAATATATTCATTCTTCCGAGCAGTTCCTTTTTGAAATGGTCAAAATATTTATCAACTTCTTCTGTTTTTTCAAGATACCTTCCCGTCGCTACCTGTTCGGGTTTCGGCGCCCATGCGCCGATGTGAGCGAGTATAGCGGAAATTTTATCCATTATCGGTTTAGGTCCGAATGCCCAGCCCAGCCTTACACCTGTTGCCGCGAGACATTTCGAAATACCGTCTGTAAAAATAATATAATCCCTTATTTCCGGATTAATTTCTACAGGATTGTAATGTTTCGTATCTCCGTAAACGAGTATCCAGTAAATCATATCATAAAAAATATACAACGGTTTTCTGTTCTCTTTTTTTCTCTTCTTATTTTCAGCGACAACCATATTAAGAATTTCTGTCAGCGTCTCTTTTGTATAGACGGTTCCGCTCGGATTTTGAGGAGAGTTCAGAGCAAGCAACGATGCATCACCAAGAAGAGGCTTAAGTTCCGCTGCTGTCGGCACAAAATTATTTTCCGCAGTTGTTTCAACAGGGACTCCAACCACATCGACCAACTGTACATAGCAGTTATTGTTCCATGAAGGTACGGGGTAAACAATTTTTTCACCCGGATTAAGTATTGTTCTCAATAGCGTATAAGTAAGCGGTCTTGCTCCGCTGCCAATAACTATTTCATCGGGGGAGTAATCGAAACCTCCACGTTCTTTTAAGTATTTTGAGATTGCCTGCCTTATATTCGGAACTCCGTTTGCAGGAGGATAATTTGTCAGGTTTTCGTCGTACGCAATTTTAATTTCATTCTTTAATGCTTCCGGTATCGGAAATACTTTTGGCGAGAAATCGCCGATGGTGAGATTGAATATTTTTTCGCCGTTTGCTATTCTTTCGTCAACTTTATCCGAAATTTTTCTGATTCCTGACGGAATAAGTCCTATGGCGGTTTTTGATAATAAGCATGTGCTCATGGTAATAAGTATATGTTCTTAAAAGATAAAATTAAGAATTTTTAATGTGAAAAGTTAGTCAGATTTTGGTTACAAAACGGGTTGTAAACCGTCTTATGTCTTTATTTATTAGGTACTAAATAATTTTTTTCGACAATGATGTGTTATTAAATTTAGACTGCTGTTCCGATTTTAACGGTGTTTATTCTAACAAAAAAACTTAATTTTATGCAGAATTAATAATTTTATGACAGAAAACAAACCGGCTAGTTATACATCGTCTCTCGCTGTACTTACTTCATTATTCTTTATGTGGGGATTCATTACGTGCCTGAACGATATACTTACTCCTTTTTTGAAAGGCGTATTTGAATTATCCCATTTTGAAGCGAACCTTGTTCAGTTTGCTTTTTTCAGCGCATATTTCATCGGTTCGCTGATTTATTTCATTTGTTCCATCACAATCGGTGATCCCCTTGCGAAGGTCGGATATAAGAACGGAATACTTGCCGGATTAATTCTTTCTTCGGCAGGTTGTTTTTTATTTTATCCGTCGGCTCAATACCAGTCATTCGGTTTTTTTCTCGGCGCGCTTGCATGCATTAGTTTCGGACTTACGATGCTTCAGATTGCGGCAAACCCATATGTGGCTTTGCTCGGCAAACCCGAAACCGCTTCGAGCAGGTTAAATCTATCACAGGGATTTAATTCCCTCGGCACTACTATCGCGCCAGTAATCGGAGGATTTCTTATATTTAAATTTTTTCTCACGCCCGAAAACACGGGAGCACAGTCGGTAAAAATTCCTTATTTGATTTTCGGAAGCGCTTTTTTTCTGCTGGCAATCATTATCAAATTCGTTCATTTACCCGAGTTTAAAGGCAGCGGAAAAATCGAACGCAAGCCTGAAGCATTAAAGCACAGAAATTTGTTTTTCGGTATGTTTGCGGTTTTCTTTTATGTCGGTACTGAAGTATCGGTTGGAAGCAACCTCATAGCGTTCCTTAAACTGCCGGATGTCGCTTCTTTTTCGGATCTGGCCGCAAGCAAATACGTCGCATTCTTCTGGGGCGGCGCAATGATAGGAAGATTTATGGGCGCTGTTTCACTCAGCAGCATTAAAACGGTGAAAAAGTATCTGCTGATGGCGGGCATTGGACTATCCTTATTCTTTCTGGTTTTCTTAATAACAAAAATAGATTTTTCGGACGCCTGGTATTTTTTGATTTTCATGGCGGTTAACTATATCGCTTTTATGCTCGGCAAGTCTTTACCCGCGCGAACTATGACAATTTTTTCTTTCTTCGCTATGGCGCTTCTGTTAATCAGCATTTTCGGTACGGGTAAAATCTCAATGTGGGCGCTGATTGGAATAGGATTGTTTAATTCAATAATGTGGTCGAATATATTCACGCTTGCCATAGACGGGCTTGACAGATTCACTTCGCAGGGTTCGTCTCTGCTTGTAATGATGATTGTCGGCGGCGCAATACTGCCGCTTCTTCAAGGGCTGCTTGCAGACACATTCGGAGTTCATCATTCATTATTTGTTCCATTCTTCGCGTATTTATATTTAATATTTTACGGTATAAACGGTTATAAAAAGAAAATAGCATGAAACAAGTTGTTTGCGGAATAGATTTAGGCGGTACAAATTCTCCGTTTGGTTTTGTTGAAAGGGACGGCAGCATTGCCGCTCACGGCGCGGTTAAGACGACGGAATTCGAAACATTCGAAGATTACATGGAAGGTTTGCTTGCCGAAATCGGCAAGGTTCAGTCGAGAGTAAGAAATACACAAATAGTAGGATTCGGTATCGGAGCGCCGAACGGAAATTATTATACAGGTACGGTTGAAAATGCGCCTAATCTGAAATGGAAAGGTAAACTTATGTTTACGGAAAGTGTTACAAGGCGGACAGGATTACCTGCATTTCTTACAAATGACGCCAACGCAGCCGCGATAGGAGAAAAGATATTCGGCAACGCAAAGGAAATGAATGACTTTATAATAATCACGCTTGGAACAGGACTCGGAAGCGGAATATACTGCGGGGGAAAACTCTTATACGGCTCAACGGGATTTGCAGGTGAACTCGGACATGTGATTGTTGATTTCGACGGCAGGAAATGCGGATGCGGAAGACAGGGGTGTTTGGAACAATATGCCTCTGCAACGGGAATAAGAAAAACGGTTTTGAAATTACTTTCGAAAACCGACAGGAAAAGTATTTTGAGAAATTACAGAGATGAAGAAATAGACGGTAAAATAATATACGAAGCCGCTATTCAAAAAGACGAATTGGCGCTTGAGGCTTTTGAATATACGGGCGAGATTCTCGGCAAAGCCCTCGCAAATGCTTCTGCATTCTCAAGCCCCGAAGCGATATTCCTTTTTGGAGGTCTCGCAAATTCAGGAGAGTATATTATTGAGCCGACAAAACGGCATATGGAAAAAAACATGCTGAACAATTTCAAAAACACCGTGCAGATTCTGCCATCGGGATTAAAAGAAAATACAGCGGCCATACTCGGCGCCGCGGCACTGTGCTGGAACGAGATTAAGTTAAAATAGAAGGGTCAGTCTTCTTTCTTACCCCATTTTTCGAGTCTATATCGTAAGTTTCTTTCGGACATACCGAGAAGTTTCGCGGCAGCCGACTGATTCCCATTGGTTTTATGGAGCGCTTCGTTAACCATTCTTTTTTCAAGACTCTCAACCTTCTCGCTCAGAGTGTCTCCATCCTCGCAGCATTCTTTCATAATTCTTTCGCTGTTAGGGTTTTTTATTCCGAGCGGCAGGTCGTTCGATGTAACAATTTCATTTCTTGCGAGAACGGTGGAATGATGAACAATATTTTCAAGTTCGCGTATATTACCAGGATAATTATATTTTAAAAGCAGGTCGATCGCCTCTTTAGAGAATTCGATGCTTTTCCTATCCGTTTCATTTATATATTTTTTTGCAAAGACATCGAGCAGAAGCGGTATATCCTCTTTTCTTTCTCTTAAAGGAGGAATCTGTATATTCACAACATTAAGGCGGTAGTAAAGGTCTTCCCTGAATTTTTCTTCTCTGATAAGTTCTTCGATGTTCTTATTCGTTGCCGCAATTATTCTCACATCCACGTTTAAAGTGCTGCTTCCGCCGACCCTTTCGAATTCGCCTTCCTGGAGCACGCGGAGAAGTTTCACCTGAGTGCGAAGCGGCAGGTCGCCGATCTCATCCAGAAATATGGTTCCGCCGTCGGCAATTTCAAATCTTCCTTTATGCTGTTTTTCCGCTCCCGTAAAAGAGCCTTTTTCGTGTCCGAACAATTCGCTTTCAAGAAGATTTTCGTTTAGTGCGGCGCAGTTCACCGCAACAAACATTTTATCGCTCCGCTTACCGGCATAGTGTATAGCGCGCGCAAGAAGTTCTTTGCCGGTACCGCTTTCGCCGATTATCAGCACCGATGCTTTTGTCGGGGCAACTCTCGACGCGACATCGAGAACTCTTATCATCTTTTCCGAATTCGTAATGATGCCTTCGAGTTTATTTAGCGACGATAATTGTTCCCTGAGAAATTTCACTTCGGACGACAAATGATTTTTCTCGATCAATCTTTTTACCACGATTTCAATTTCGTCGAGATTGCAGGGCTTTGTAATAAAGTCATAAGCGCCTTCTTTCATTGCCTCGACAGCGGTTTCAACGGATGCATAAGCGGTCATTATTACAACGGACAATTCGGGATTTATATTTTTAAGTTTTCTTACAAGGTCGATACCAGACTCTCCTTCCATCTTCAGGTCAGAAAGAACCACATCGACAGTGTTTTTCAAAATAATCTCAATTGCATTTTCCACAGAATCCGCTTCAAGAACATTGAATCCTCTGTTCTTCAAATCGCCCGCAAGAATTACGCGCTGTGTTTTTTCATCTTCTACTATTAATACAGTTGATTTCATATTTAAGGTAATGTGATTTTAAATTTTGTTCCTTCATTAATTCTGCTTTCCGTTTCTATTGTACCGCCGTGCTGGATTATAATTTGTCTTACAATGCTCAAGCCCATTCCGGTTCCTGATTTTTTCGTTGTAAAATATATATCGAAAATTTTATTCAAGTTTTCCTGCGGAATTCCTTCGCCTGTATCGGATATTTCAAACACATTTTTTCCTTTATCTTTTTTGTAAAGAATTTTTATATCCCCGCCCGCGTTAATTGCGTCAATTGAATTTCTTATGAGATTCAGAAAAGCCTGTTTCATTTGCTGGTAATCGAGATTTATAAATGAATCCCCGGTTGCCGTTACTGTAAGAGTTATATGTTTTGCATTTGTCTGTATGCCGGATATTTTTTTTATCTCTTCGAGAAATTCGGTTACTTTTATTTTTGCGGGATTTAATTTCGGCGGTTTTGTGAAACTAAGGAATTGTTCTATGATTCCGTTTACGCGTTTTGATTCCGAATGAAGTATTTCTATTAGCGAATTAAAATCTTCCGAGCCTATTTTAGCGGCATATTCGCGCTCCATTCTCTGTGCAATCATATTAATCGTATTCAGCGGATTTCTAATTTCATGCGCCACGCCTGATGCAAGCCCTCCCATGGAAACCAGTTTTTCGTTCTGTGACAACTGGTGTTCGATGGCGTTAAGTTCCGTTACGTCTTCAATTACAAGCGTATAAGTATCCGGATTGCCCGATTCGTTTTTCACTTCAGCCGAATTAATAAGCAGAATGCGTTTTCCGGCGGGCAGTTCGAATTCCATTTCCATGTTTTTCAAAGTCGCTTTATGTCTGAGAAGTTTTTTCACAGATTCCGGGAATGTATTTATCTCGTCGAGGTTTTTGTTCTCAAGGTCTTTATAAGGAACGCCGAAAATTTCAAAAGCGGATTTATTAAAAATCTTTATCCTGTTCACAACGTCTACGGTAATAATTGCGAGAGACATATTTTCAAGCACACTGCCTGTGAATGTTTTAATTCTTTTGAATTCGTTTGAAATAATATCGTAGTTCTGGTTTGAGATAATGACAGATAATACGATTACAGTAATTACAATCACAATAAGGGAAACAATGATTCCCCTTGTCAGCATGCGTGTTTCGGCTGAATTCACTTCTTCCATTCCGAGACCGATTCTGAACAATCCGATTTTCTCGTTTTCAATATTGAAAAGGTCAACTGCTTCATAGACATCATGCCCGCCAAATTTTACAATCCTATTTAAAGGTTTATCTTTTTCGTAAACTTCTTTTAGTCGGCTGTCGTTTTCATACCTGCTCAATTCATCCACGTTTTTATTCGCGGCAAGAATTTCCTTCGGGCTTTGAAGCACAATATATTCAACTCCCGTTGCGGAACCTATGTCGAGTATCAGTTTCCCGAATCCGATTCTATTTTTGAAATCAAGATATGATTCCGCATCCAGATTCACCACTATTGCGCCTTTATCGTATGCTCTTTTTACTGCTACAGCAAAGCGCATGCCTTTTTCGAGTCTGGCTTCTTTTAGTCCGATAACAATTTCTTTTTTACTTCCGTCGAAAATAGGCGCAAGATAATCGGTTGTTGAATATTTTCCTTTCCGGACTGAATGAGAACTATCGGCGATATAATTGCTCATTACTCTTTCGCCGGAATTATTCAGCACGTTTATTCTATACACTTCGTTTTCACGCGCAAGTTTCTCGAGTGATTCATGCGACAGCAGATTAAGGCTGTCAAGACGGGCAGTGTTTTTCGCCGTTCCGAGCAGATGCTGCGCCATGAGGTTTTCCATTTCCCTGTCGGATATAATTGAATTAGCGCTGCTCATCGATACAGTCTGTATCATTGAGTTTGCATAGTCATAAAGCACGTGATAAATTTCCCGTTTATTTTCGTAGTATTCGTAAACGGAAGAAAGAATGACAACGGCGACAAGGACGGCGGATATAATAACCACATACCTCGGCTTAAGCAGAGACAGTTTTTTGATATTATCGGTAGTTCCTTTCACGCTTTAAATTAATCCATACGGAATTCAAGTGAAATGCTTTTTGAAAGAGCAGGAGATTTCTGCCACAGATTAACACGAATTTTCACTAATTTAACGAACAAAACTTTTCAGATATCCTCGTCACGGCGAGCCTTCGGCCGCTGGAAAGAACGGAAAAACTGAGCGCGCTGATTACCTGTGACTATGCTCCTGCGTAGTCACCTTTTTTTGTTGCCATACAAGAAAGTAGCAACAAGAAGATATATACCATCTTCTATTTTTCTATTTTCCATTTCCGGAATTGAACATTTCTTAGCAATTCATTGTTATTCTTATACATATTTAATAAATTCATTCAAATTATAAAATCATATGGGCGACAGGGCGTATTTAAGTAAGTCATATAAAAACATACTGGTTTCGGGCGTGTCAAACGAAGGGATTCTGGATACGGTGCTGATTCAAATTAATCGTCCGGACGCGATGAATGCTTTGAACATTGAACTGATGGGCGAGATAGCCGAAGTTCTGAAGGCGGCGGATAAAGACGACAAAGCCGGATGCTCGGTTATCACGGGAAATGAAAAGGCGTTCGCGGCTGGCGTTGATATTAAGGAAATAGCCGGTCCCGATTCAGTTGAAATATATTTCAGGGAAATGTTCGCTTCATGGGACGTTATACGCCTCGTTAAGAAACCAATCATCGCCGCAGTCAGCGGTTACGCGCTCGGCGGCGGATGCGAACTTACAATGCTCTGCGATATGATTGTTGCTTCGGAAACCGCTAAGTTCGGTCAGCCGGAAATAAATCTCGGCGTTATTCCGGGCGCGGGCGGCACTCAAAGACTTACACGCGCGGCGGGAAAAGCGCGCGCGATGGAAATTGTTCTTACCGGCAGGATGGTTACTTCCGCGGAAATGCACGACATGGGGCTGGTTACAAAGGTTGTTCCCGCGAACAAGTATCTTGAAGAAGCAATATCGCTTGCGAAAAGTATCTGCTCGAAGCCGTCAGTTGCAGTTCAACTGGCTAAGGAAAGCATACTGAAATCATTCGATACGACGATTGAAACGGGAATTGAATTCGAAAGAAAGAATTTCTACTTGCTGTTCTCGACGGAAGACAAAATGGAAGGAATGAAGGCGTTTATTGAAAAAAGAAAGCCGGAGTGGAAGAACAAATAAGAAGAATCTAGAATCCAGAAGTTAGAATCTAGAATAAGAGCCGGAACATAATTAGGATTTTACAGATATAAGTATTGTTAAGAATCAAGGAGTAAGAAGTTAGGAGTTAGAATAAAAGCAAGAAAATTTCACCGCGGAGAGCGCAGAGGACATGGATCCCGGCGTTCGCCGGGATGACAAAATGGGGAACGAGGGAATGACAAAATGGGGAATGTCGGATTTGCTAAACAATAAAGTTTTTCTTGATTCTTGATTCTTGATTCTTGATTCTTGATTCTGAATTCTTGATTCTGAAAAATAATCATCATTTGGAATATTAAAATATAAACGATTTTTGAATAAACGACTTTGAAAGGAATTCACTTGAAAAAAGCACTCTGCCTGTTATTGCTATTTGTTTTGACCTCTTTTATTTATGCACAGGAAGAAAAAGACAGGAAAGAAGTTTCAACGGAACCATCAGTTACAGAGGTCAGCAAAGACGACCTCAACGCGGAGCAGATAATAGAGCAGAATAAACCCGCGCTTGTTTCAATCTGGTACCACACCGACAGTTACATGTCGTATTATTACTATTCTACGCCGAAAGACACAACGATGATAAGCGGCAGCGGTTTTATTTTTGACAAGAGGGGCTATGTGGGAACGAACTATCACGTTATTGACGGATTCGACAGTTTGTTCGTTAAAACTTCAGACGGTACATATTACAATGCAGAACTTATTTTCGTGGATGAAAAGAACGACATTGCGATATTGAAGATGAATAATCCCGACGGCATTGAATTTCCGGTAGTTAAAATCGGCAATTCAGATTTGCCGCGAGTGGGGCAGAGCATTTTCGCAGTCGGCAGTCCGCTGGGTTTCGAATACACAATTTCGGAAGGAATAATTGCTGCGCTCAGAACAAACGAAAAGGTTTCATTCAACGACCCGCAGACATACGCGCTGATTGAAAGAACATTCGATAAAGTAATTCAGATAACCGCGTCAATATCACCGGGAAACAGCGGCGGCGCGCTTTTCAACGGAAAAGGCGAGGTGATAGGAATAACGACATATTCATACGGCTTTTACGGCAACCTGAATTTCGCGATTGCAATAAACAGTTTTTCGAAACTCCGCAGTAAATTTGAAGCCGCAATACTGGATTCAAATTCCGAATTCGCTTCGAAGAAAAAAGATAATCTATTTAATACAAACATCAGGCTTGCAGACTCGTACAAATCAAAACTTTATTCAAGTTGGTACTACACGAAGCAAAAAGATACAATGAAGACATACGACACGATGATTGTGAAACAAGATTCGCTGAACAAGATTAACTTCCGAAAAGCCGAGCAGTATTACAATGCATGCCTTGAAATGAAGCCCGATACTTTTTTCGTATATCAGGATATGATGGAACTGTATGTTTACACGGAAAGTTTTCAGAAAGCGGAAGACCTGTACATAAGGATTAAAGAAAAATTTAATTCCGACAGTCTGCTTAACACGCTATCGTCATCGCTTGCATCGGCTTATTCCACTTCAAAGGATTACAAGAAAGCCCTTGTCTTCTACGAAAAAATGTACAAAAAGGATACGATGGACACATACATACTTTACCAGATAAGCGACCTGCACATCAAACAGAAGGATTATGGGAAAGCGGAGGGCGTATTAAAGAAACTAATAAAGAAAGACTCTAATTACATACTCGCATACGTGCAACTGGGCAGGATTAATTACGAAAGAAAAGATTACAAAGAGGCAAAGAAATACCTTAGCGATGCATTCGACAGAACATTTTCCGACTCATACACGTCAGCCGATTATCTCGACCTTCATTATTACAGGGGGATGATTGCCGTAAAGGAAGGAAACAAAACGGAAGCGCTGCTTGCGTATCTGGATATAAAAAGCATTTACACATATACGAAAGAAGAAAACGACAAAAAACTCGCACTTTACAAAGCAATAATAAAAATGGAAGATTAATAATTAATATTTTATTATGATTAAGAACTATGATGTAATTATAATCGGAGCGGGGGGTGCAGGTCTCCGCGCCGCGGTTGAAATACCGAAGGAATATTCCTGCGCCGTACTTTCGAAAGTGTTTCCACCGCGTTCCCATACAGGAACGGCACAGGGCGGTGTATGCGCCGCTTTAGGGAACATGGAAGACGACAGTTGGGAAAACCATGCATTCGATACGGTTAAAGGAAGCGATTACCTCGGCGACCAGGATGCAATCGAAACGATGTGCAAAGACGCGATACGCGCCGTTATGGAACTCGAGCATATGGGGCTTCCCTTTTCAAGGAACGAAGACGGTAAAATAGCGCAGAGAAAATTCGGCGGACATACAAAACCCGCAGACCCGAACGACCCGTACGGAAAACGCATTCCCGTAATGCGAGCGTGCTATTCTGCCGACAGAACGGGACACGTAATGCTTCAGACTCTTTTTGAAAACTGCATAAAGAACAACGTAGATTTTTATTCCGAATATTTTGTGACGGATATTATCATCGAAGACAACGTCTGCAAAGGCGTCGCCGCATTTAATATAGCGACAGGCGAAGTAACCGTGTTTCATGCAAAAGCGGTCATGTTCGCAACAGGCGGCTACGGCAGGGTTTTCAGAATTACATCAAACGCGCATGTAGGAACAGGCGACGGAACCGCGCTTATTTACAAGAACGGACTTCCGCTCGAAGACATGGAATTCTTTCAGTTCCATCCGACAGGACTGTGGAGGCTTGGAATACTCGTGAGCGAGGCGGCAAGAGGCGAAGGCGGTATTTTGAAAAACAAGGACGGCGAAAGATTCATGCAAAGATATGCGCCTACGGTGATGGACCTTGCGCCGAGAGACATGGTATCGCGAGCAATAATTTCCGAAATTCGCGAAGGAAGAGGAATAAAAGGAAGCGACGGAACTGATTATGTGCTGCTCGACGTTTCGCATCTCGGCAAAAAAGTAATTGACGAAAAACTTCCGGAGATAACGGGATTCGCGAGAACGTATCTGGGAGTAGAGCCGACAAAAGAACCGATTCCAATTCAGCCGACAGCGCACTACGCAATGGGCGGCATACCGACAAACGCGAACTGCGAGGTTTACTCGGATGAAAAAGGCAACACTGTCAAAGGGCTTTACGCGGCGGGTGAATGCGCGTGCGTGTCCGTGCACGGCGGCAACAGGCTCGGCACAAACTCGCTTCTGGATATTATTGTATTCGGTAGAAGAGGCGGAAAAGCAATCTCTGAATTTTTGAAGACCGCGGGATTTGCGGAAATAAAAGAAAACCACGAAACAAAGACAAAAGATAAAATATCTAAAGTTATTAATAATCAGGGCGAAGAGAAAGTTTACAAACTGAGAACTGAACTTCAGGAATGGATGATGGACAAATGCGGAATATTCAGAAACGAAGCAGACCTTAAAGAGATGGTAGAGAAACTAAAAGAACTCAAAGAGCGTTTCAAGAAGATTTCGATACAGGACAAGGGAACCGTGTTTAACACCGATCTGATGGAAGCGATGGAACTCGACAATCTGCTCGTTAATGCGGAGGCGACTGTTTACAGCGCGCTTAACCGGCAGGAAAGCCGCGGCGCTCACATGAGAGAGGATTTCCCGAACAGGGACGACGAAAAATGGATGAAGCATTCGTTCATTTTCATGAACGAAAACACGCCCGAAATTAAAACCAGACCTGTCACAGTAACGAAATACAAACCGATGGAAAGGAAATATTGATGAGAAGATTTTTAGTTTTGTTAATGTTCGTTCTTCTGCTGCCATGCATAGCAGGCGCGCAATGGGATTTTAAAGTGGATACGACCCTGAGCGGATACAGATTCAAATCTACAATCGACACGGTTCAATACTCAACTACGCTTACAATCACAAAAGGCAGCAAGAAAATCTTTTCCGAAACATATTACGATTATCTCTTTTCAGTGGAGCACGAATCAACGGATAAAAACGGCGAAAAATATTACTTCATCGGGTTTTACTCGGGCGGAGCGCATTGCTGTTCGGGGCTGCTTATAGCGAAAATCGAAAACGATAAATTCATAAAAATTGATTCCGCGATTTACGGTAATTCGGGTTTCGTTTTACAGGACATTGACAACGACGGCACAAAAGAAATAGTTTCCGGAAACGATATGTTCGCATACGCGTTCACAAATTATTCCGAAACGCGTTTTCCGCTGAGGGTTCAGTCGTTCGACGGAAAGAAATTGAAAGACATAACAGGAAAATTCAAAGGAATGGTTCTTAAAGAACTTGACGAATTCAAAAAAGACCTGAATGACATTGTAAAAGAAGGGTTCGAATGTCCCGCGAAAGACGGCGACGATACTTTTAATACAGATGCAGGAACCATGAAAGTAATTCTTGCGGCTATAGTTGCGGATTATTATTCAATTGGCGATGTTGATAAAGGATATGCACTTATAGATAAAGTTTACAAATGTCCCGATAAGGATAGTTTCATAAAAATTTTAAAGAAAGATTTTAAACTGAAATAATATGGATATTACAGTCAGAATACTTCGTTACAATCCGGAAAAGGATGAGAAGCCTTATTTCGTTGATTACAGCGTACCGAATGTAAGCCCCGATTGGAGGCTTCTCGACGTGCTTCACGAAATAAAGTGGAAACTCGACGGCACGCTCACTTTCAGGCGTTCATGCGCGCACGGCATATGCGGCAGCGACGGAATGAAGGTCAACGGGAAGAACCGTCTTGCTTGCTCTGTGCTTTTAAAAGACCTGAACATGAAAAAGACCGTAGTTATCGAGCCGCTCCCATCGCTTCCGATAATCAAAGACCTCGTTGTCGATATGTCGAGTTTCTTCAGCAAATACGAAGTAATAAAACCGTATCTCATAAGCAAAACACCGCCGCCGCCAAACAGCGAAAGGATTCAGTCGAACGAGGACGCGGAAAAACTTTTTGAATCCGCGAAATGCATACTCTGCGCATGCTGTACGACTTCGTGTCCTTCAACATGGACTAATGAGAATTATATAGGACCCGCCGCATTTCTTAAAGCATACAGATTCGTATTCGACACGCGCGACGATGCGGCAGACGAAAGGCTTGATATAATCGACAATCCCGACGGCGTCTGGAGATGCCACACAATATTCAACTGCATAGAAACCTGCCCGAAAGAAATAAATATTACGTGGCACATTTCACAGTTGAAAAAGAAAATATCTTCGAGAGAGATGTAAAGGAATTCATGAAAGCCCCGGTTCCCAAACGGGGCTTTCTTTAGTCTCATATAAATTATCCGCCACTTAGAACAATACAAATTCATAGATATTGCGGACAATATTTACAATCGACATCTATAATTAAACCGGTATTTTTATGTTATTAATAACTTGACTATGCATACCATACTATATAATATTCATCAATAATTTCAATCTGTGTTTTTCCGGATACAAATAGCTTTTATTCCAAAAATATTTTTTGAAGAACTATAAATCAATATGGTAAAACAATTTTTTTGTTTTTTAATCAGTCTGATTTTATTCGTTTTCACAACCTTGTTTCCCCTGCCTGTGTATTGTCAGAATAACTTTCCTGCGTCCGTCGATACCTGTATTATAAGTACGAGTGCAGATAATAATATTTATGATGAATCTTTTTTTAACAAATCTTTTAAAGCCCTGAATATTGACAATAAACGGATTGTAATGCTCGGTGAGCAATCGCACGGAGACGAAATTTCTTTTAAGGTCAAATCACAAATTATAAAATATCTGATTACCCATAGGGGTTTTAATGTACTGGCTTTTGAAACGGGTTATTATGATATGCTTTATCTGGACAGTCTTTTAAAGAAAAATCAAATCGATGATCCGGCAATAAGGAATAATTTACAAAAATGGTGGAGCGCTTCCCCTGAATTGTTAAAACTCTTTACGGATTTGCAGACGCTGAACAACCAAGGATATGACGTGAATTTACGCGGTATTGACTGCCAGTTCACAGGAAATTATTCGATAAACTTTTTAATGAATAATTTAATCGATGAATTGAGCGCGCTTGATACTTTACTTATTAGCAACCATGAAATCTCGCAGATAATCAAACAAACAAAAAAATTCGTAAGCGATTACGCATATAGGATTGAAAACCCGCTTCTTAAAGAAGCGCTGGTAAACATTAAGGATAAATTATTCGAATTATCAAAAAGAAATAAATTTAAAATGCAGCCATACATAAACAGTTTTGATTTTTATGTCAGACGGGGTACAGATTTTGGAAACAGGATTAAGAATCAAATTAAAAATGAGAGGATTCCTTTCTCGTTTTTCTCAGATGCTAATTCGGGTTATTTCATTAGGGATTCACTAATGTCATTAAATGTTATTGAATTATTAAAGAACCCGAAGAACAAAATAATTATCTGGGCTCACAACACACACATAATTTACAATATGAATGCTCTGGATTACAATGAAAGTTTAAAAATCCGCGGGAAATTACTCGGGAATCATTTGCATGACTATTTTCCCGATTACTGTTTAAAAGTGGGGTTTACATCTTACTCCGGAATTACTTTGGATATTGATCCGAAACCGGTCATTGAATTTAATGGAAACCCTTCATACAAACAAATAAACGATTATTCATTGCCGCAATATCAGGATATTGCTACAAGTCCGAATTCGATTGAAGACTATTTAAACAGATCAGGGACAAATTATTGTTTTTATGTTACAAGATGCAGGAGTGGAGAATCGGTAATTTTTAAACCTACAAATTATGTTGAATGCAGAGGCGAACTGGCAAAATCGTTTGACGCACTTTTCTTTATAAAAACCATGGTAAACAGCGTTGAATATTTCAACAGATTTTCATCAACCAATTATTGACGGATTCCATTATGAAGTATAAATCAGCCTTAACAATTCTTATCCTGTGTTTGATTTTTTCAGATACCTTTTCACAGGTCGGAATTGAAAAAACAATCTCAATACCGGATTTCGATAACTTTCCAGAAAAAAATAACAGCAGTTATTACATAAATTCAATAAGATTTTTATTGAATTTGAACGATTCATTAAAATCTGTATCCAAAATAATTTACTATCCGGCATTATGCGCGCAATATTCTTATGTCGGCGCTTTTAAACAAAGCGAAATAATTTTCAGTACGGAACTGAATGTTTACAGAAAATACGATGATGAATTAATAACATTAGATTCATACGATACTTTAAATATATATACATTCTTAAACAGCATTCCCGATTCGGTAAAATATATATTCTTTAACGAAAATCATGCCCGTCCGCAGAACAGAATGACCGCGCTTAATTCTCTGGATATACTTTACAAAAAAGGTTTTCGATATTTATTTTGCGAGGCATTGGGCAATAGAGATTCATTATTAAATACACGTAAATATCCAATCGTAAAAAGCGGTTCTTATACTATTGAACCTGTTTTCGGAAATTTATTGAGAGAAGCAATGAATCTCGGTTATACTGTAATGCCTTATGAAGATACTATTAAAAATTCTGCCGGAAAGCTTTACACAAACAGCAGCAGAGAGACCGAACAAGCAAACAATATTTTAAATTTCATCAGCACTCACAGGGATGCTAAAATAATCGTACTCGCAGGATTCATGCATATATATGAAAGCAGAAAATTGGGGTGGATGGCTTCAATATTTAAATTGAAATCCGGTTTTGATCCGCTTACAATTGAACAAACCGAAATGACGGAATATACCGGCGGCAGTTATTCAAACGACCTGTTTAAATTATTCAGAACGAAATATCAGAATAAATTGCCTGTTATGCTTATTAACAACAAAACACCATTTTCACTGAGCCCGAATAATTATGACATTACAATATTTCCTGCAAAGACAGAATACATGAATGAGAGACCAGACTGGCTCATGACCATGAGCGGAAATAAAGAATATAAAATAGATATGAATTATTGGAAAATAAAGGATACATGCTTGATTCAGGCGATTATTAAAAACGAAGATGTCCAAATATCTGTTCCGGTTGACCAAATACTTATCGAGAATATAAACCTGAAATATTCTTTATATCTTAAACACGGCAGTTATATAATTAGAAAGATCAATAAAGAAGGTATGGTCGAAAAAACGGCACCGGTAGATATACAATAAAATCTCACAAGAAAAAACAATTTTTGCGCTTCGATACAGCCCGCATCTTCCGTGGGTAGAAAGTAAATTAGCTACAAACCGTTTCAACGGTTTATCGAAATAAATCACCTAATATCTTATCTATATTATTTTTGCAAAACCGTTAAAACGGTTTTATCGTATCCTATTTCTTAACCCACGGCTGAAGCCGTGGGCTGTACCTAAAAAAATAATCGAACAATTTTTTTATAACGTCTTTTCTTTTTTCCTATATATTTTACTCGCCGCTATCCACACAGGCGAACGTGTGCTGTACCTAAAAGACAATAATCCGAACAATCCTTTATTTAATACGTTTTTACTTTTCCCAATTTATTAACCCACGGCTGTCTGCCCAGGCGGACGTGTGCTGTACTTAAAAGATGACAAAACCGACATTTACTTTTTCAAACCATAGTTGTTTAAATTTTCTAATCCTGCTCTTTCAACTTTATTATTTTTTAAAAACCGTTAAAACGGTTTTATCGTATCCTATTTCTTAACCCACGGCTGAAGCCGTGGGCTGTACCTAAAAAAAATAATCGAACAATTTTTTTATAACGTCTTTTCTTTTTTCCTATATATTTACTCGCCGCTATCCACACAGGCGAACGTGGGCTGTACCTAAAAGACAATAATCCGAACAATCCTTTATTTAATACGTTTTTACTTTTCCCAATTTATTAACCCACGGCTGTCTGCCCAGGCGGACGTGTGCTGTACTTAAAAGATGACAAAACCGACATTTACTTTTTCAAACCATAGTTGTTTAAATTTTCTAATCCTGCTCTTTCAACTTTATTATTTTTTAAAAACCGTTAAAACGGTTTTATCGTATCCTATTTCTTAACCCACGGCTGAAGCCGTGGGCTGTACCTAAAAAAAATAATCGAACAATTTTTTATAACGTCTTTTCTTTTTTCCTATATATTTACTCGCCGCTATCCACACAGGCGAACGTGGGCTGTACCTAAAAAAATAATCGAACAATTTTTTTATAACGTCTTTTCTTTTTTCCTATATATTTACTCGCCGCTATCCGCACAGGCGAACGTGGGCTGTACCAAAAAACAATAATCCGGACTCTAATACGTCCTATTTATTTATCCACGGCTATCCAAACAGGCAGACGCGGGCTGTACACATAAGACAACTGTTCGAACATTCTGTTTTCCTCTACCATCTCTTCGATTTGTGTTTTTACTATCCTCATATATTTTTAAATTACCTTATAATCAATTTTCCTATGAAAAAAATTTTAATGATATTATTGCCGCTGTTGATATGCGGTTTCACATTTATGAAAGGCGAAAAAATATTTCCCTATAAGATACACCAGCAAAAATTACAGAACGGGCTTAATATAGTAACGGTTCCTTTCGACAGTCCCGGAATTGCCGCGCTTTACATCGTTGTAAGGGTCGGCTCGCGGAACGAAATAGAAGAAGGCGTTACGGGATTCGCCCATTTCTTCGAACACATGATGTTCAGGGGAACGGATAAATACCCGAAGGAAAGATACGATGAAGTGCTTAAATCAATCGGCGCTTCGGCAAATGCCTATACATCAATCGACCAAACGGTTTACCACATGGTCGGCAATTCGGCGAAACTCGAACTTATGTTCGAGGTAGAAGGCGACAGGTTTCAGAACCTTCACTACTCAGAGCATGATTTCAAGACCGAAGCAGGAGCGGTAAAAGGTGAATATACAAAGAACATTTCAAATCCTTCATCGCAGTTATATGAAGACATAAGAAACACTGCTTACGACAAACACACGTACAAGCACACAACAATGGGTTTCCTTAAAGACATAGTTGATATGCCCAATCAGTATGCATATTCGATGAAATTCTTCGAAAGATTTTACAGACCTGAATACTGCACAATACTTGTTACGGGCGATGTAACACCCGAACAGGTAATGAAACTCAGCGAGAAATATTTCGGTAACTGGAAAAAAGGTTCGTACACCGTCGATATACCTGTTGAACCGCAGCAGAACGGCACAAGAGTAACGCATATTAAAAACGGAGAAACACCGCCGGTGCTGTCGCTTAATTTCAAGGGTCCGGGATACAGCGATACAGACATCGATTCGCCGGCGCTTGATTTGATAAGCAGCATTTATTTTTCGAATGTTTCCGAAATTTACAATAAACTTGTAGTAACGGAACGCAAGGTCAGAAACGTCCGCTTAGGCACGCCGTTCAGCAGAGACCCGAACCTGATTACGATTTCGGCAACTCTCAAAAACAAAGACGACATGCAGTATGTGAAAGACGAAATAATGAAGACGCTTGAAAAGATTAAAACCACAAAAGCAGACGGGAAGAAATTCGCGGATGCAATATCCGAAACGAAATATTCCTTCGCGATGGGAAATGACACCCCGGGAGGAATTGCGGGCATGCTGGCTTATTACATAGCGTTAAGCGGAGACCCAGAATCGGTAAATAATTATTATTCACTGTACGAAAAAATCACGCCCGATGATTTGATGAACATTGCAAAGAAATATTTTATTGAATCGGCTCTTACGATTGGAACGATTTCCGCGGATGATACATGTCCCGTAAAATAAAATTTAATTTAATACTCATGAAAAACATATTTATAATAATCTTAATGGTTTTATTTTTCTCGAACGCGTTCTCGCAGGAAGTCGTCGAACTTAAAATGCCCAAATCGGATAAAGTTGTTGTAAAACTTATGTTCAGAAACGGCTCAATATGCGACCCCGCCGGAAAAGAAGGGCTTACAAGACTTACAGTAAGCACAATAACTTCAGGCGGAACAAAAGACCTGACATATTCGCAGGTTCAGGAAAAGACTTATCCGATGGCAGCGCGCTACGGCTCAAATGTTGACAAGGAAGTTTCTATCTTCACATTCGAGGTTCACAAGGACTTTCTCAATTCTTTCTATGAAATAATAAAAGGATTAATGCTCACGCCTTCCTTTTCACAGCAGGACTTCGACAGGGTGAAATCGAATCAGCAGAATTACGTTGATCAGGTCATACGTTCTTCTTCGGACGAAGAATACAGCAAAATGGCGCTCGAAGATTTTCTTTTCAGAGGCACGCGTTACCAGCATATGGTAATGGGAAAGACGGAAGGAGTTAAATCGATAACTCTCGACGATGTAAAAGAACATTACAAAACTTATTTCACAAAGAACAATCTGACAATCGGCTTAGCGGGAAATTACACAGATGAATTCAAGCAGACTTTAATCAACGACATGAAAACTTTGCCCGACGGAAATCCGGTAATTGCAAGTAACATCGTGCCCGAAAAAATTGACGGAATCAATGTCGAGATAATCACAAAGGATGCATTCGGCTCTGCAATATTCATGGGTTTCCCGATTGACATAACACGCTCAAACGATGAATTCGCGGCGTTAATGGTTGCAAATTCCTATCTTGGCGAGCACAGAAAATCGTACGGTCTGCTTTATGACAAAATAAGAACCACGCGCTCCATGAACTACGGCGATTACTCATACATAGAATGGTATGACAACGGCGGCGGCAATATGCTTCCTCCCCCGGGCGTTCCGAGAAGTTCAAATTATTTTTCAATATGGATAAGACCGGTACAGATAGCAAAGCAGTTGAAGCAGCAATATCAGGAACTGTCGGATGTTAAAATCGGACACGCGCATTTTGCAATCCGCCTTGCGCTCAGAGAAGTTGATAAACTCGTTAAGCAAGGAATGACTGAAAAAGATTTCAGCGCGACAAGAGAATTTCTGAGAAGTTATATTAAATTATACGTTCAGAGTCCTTCGAGCAGGCTCGGCTATCTTATGGATTCAAGGTTTTACGGAAGAAAAGATTTTGTAAATGAAGTTGACGATCTGCTTGCAAAACTAACTCTTGACGACGTGAACAAAGCAATAAAAAAATACTGGCAGATTGATAATATGAAAATCACGATTGTAACGGACAATTCCGAAGCCGAGGAACTTGCAAAGAGTCTGAAAGAAAACACAGTGTCGCCTATGAGTTATTCGAATTTCGTTAAATCGGGACTGCCTAAGAGCGTACTTGAAGAAGACGAAGAGGCTGCGAATTTTAAATTAAACATAAAGAATGTTGCTGTAATAAAAACGGAGGCGACTTTTAAATAATGCTGCAATTATTAATAGGAAGCCTGCTATTAAGTGTAACGCACGCGCTGATTCCGAACCACTGGTTTCCGCTTGCCGCCGTAAGCAAGACGGAAAACTGGAGCAGGAGCGAAACGGTTACTGTTACTGCAATAACGGGATTTCTGCATACATTGAGCACGATAATCATCGGAATCATTATAGGATTCGCGGGATATAAACTCGGAGATTCGATTGAATTGGTTTCGGGAATATACGCGCCTGTGATACTTGTATTGCTCGGCTCGTATTTTATATTTTCAAACCTTCGAAATAAATCACATACGCACTGCCATATAAATCCCGAAGAGATAAAACAGGCATCGAAAAAATCAAAGGCCGCAATTATAACAGCGCTCGGCACGATGATGTTTTTTTCTCCCTGTGTTGAAATTGAAGCGTACTATTTTACGGCAGGGCAGGCAGGATGGAAAGGGATTCTGATACTTTCGGTGATTTATCTTACGATAACCGTACTCTCGATGATTGTGATTGTAGAACTCAGCAGGAAGAGTCTCGACTTCCTTAACAGAAAACTTCATTTTCTTGAGCATTACGAAAAACTAGTATCGGGTGTGATTCTTATTATCCTCGGTATACTTTCATTCTTCATAAGACTTTAAATATAAAACAAAAACACGAACTAAGGTTCGTGTTTTTGTTTTATAATATTTATACCCCGGTCTTAGTTGTTCCAGCCCGCTTCGCTTTTATACTTTGTATAATATACTACAACATCGGCTTCGCTTTTATATTCGGTAAAGTAAATCACCCAGTCGGCTTCCGATTTATATTTTGTATAATACCAGACTCCGCTCATGGGCGCTGCCTCGCTTTTGTATTTTGTATCATAAACAACGAGGCTCGCTTCGCTTTTATACTTTGTAACATAAATAACCTTATCCGCTTCGCTCTTGTACTTCGAAATGTAAACGACCTGTGAACTCGCATCCGCGGCATTAAGCAGGCAGTATGCGGAAATAATTACAATTGCAAATAATAGTTTTTTCATGTCTCAAAATTTTTATTATAACTTAACTTCAACCAGATATATTTTGTCTTTTCTTGAAGCGACAAAAGTAATTATTCCTTTTTCTTTGTCGAGTTTCAGATTCATAATCATCGCGTATTCCTTGCCTACCTTGTCGTCATTCTTGAACAACTGTTGTGTGCCTGATCCGTTCTCCTGATAATTTGAGGCGGTATAATAGAAATCATTTTTATACGAACACAGATCGGAAACCGCATCGTATTTGTCGGACTTCCAGTCTTCCGTTTTAGCAAAATATTTCGCGTCAACGTAATTGCCCGGTTTTGAATTCGTTGCAGCGTACATATATTCGTCGTTATCATTAAACACCACCTGGTCCGTTATTCTCTCCGACATTATAAGGTCGGTTATCGGACCGTATTTCTTTTTTCCGAGTATATAATAGAACTTGTCTGGAAGTTGTTTATCGTAATCGCCGTAATTCACGCCCGTATATGACAGTGTGCCGTTCTTTCTTATGTCAAGATCGTAAATATAACCGTATTTGTCGGAAACAATCTTATTCCCGTCGACAACAAATGTTGAATTATTTTTATCCGATGCAATAAACACGGGAGATTCATTACTTCTGAATTTAATATTATATATCGACGAATATCTTGCGATTTCTTTTCCGTCAATTACCAGAACATTAATAAATGTTCCGTCGATAAGCGTGTCGCTTCCGTTAAAAGCAATTTTTCCCGAAGGAGTTATTAATATATCATAAATGCCTTTCGAGAATCTGCCGCTGATTGTTTCACTTCCGCGTACCACAAATTGTTCCGAAGGATATTCTTCAGGCAGGTCTGAGGCACTGTAGACAGGCATGTTTGCTGCGTCAAAAACTATCGGAGTGTTGACCGATGTAAATTTCTTGTATTCCTTTTCACCCTGTACAAGGCAATATTCGTTCTTGCCGTTCACAAAGTTTTTAGCCACATAACAGATATCGCCGTTTTTATCAGGATAAACATTGTAAAACTGAACCTCGTCATATTTTTTCATTTCAGAAGTTCCGATAACAATCATTTGTTTGCCTTCCGCGCATGCCTGATAGTAAGGTCTTCCGTCTTTCGTGAAGCCGAGTTCGTATCCCGGTTCACCTTCATTGTAAGGCATATCTTTTATAGATGCAAAATTAATTGTATCGTATTTTTGACCGTATTCTATTTCACCGGTTGTTAAACTGTATTTCGCAAGGCAGTCCTTGTTTTTATCACGCGCAATAAAATAGAGCGCGTCGCCTTTCATGCTTATTGTCTCGTTAATAAATTCAAACGATATAATTTCTTTGCCGTTCTTAAGCATATAATATGTGCCGGGGGTTCCGTCCACACCGTTGCTCGCAGTTGCATAGTAATTGCCGCTGTTGTCAAACAAGAGCGACATTGAGTTAATGAAATTATAATCAGCGGAATTCCCTTTGTTGCTAATCAATTTTGTTTTCTGAGTTATGGTGTCATACTTTGTGTATGCATAAGAGCCTGTTTTCGCGTCATACTTGAAATCCCAGAGCGAATAAGCGTCAATGTCTTTTCCTTCGTAAATTTTCTTTTCGGTTAATGTCTGACCATACGAAAAATTACAAATAAATAGGAATAAAAATACCAATAAAAAGTTTTTCATGTAAGATATATTATTAATGTTAGTAAATTTCTATTTAATAAAAAAATCAATAATCCGCTAAACTTTTTCGATTTCTTTTTTGCCAAGCAGCCCTGTCGGTTTGAACAGGAGTATAATAATAAGAATTCCGAAAGCAATTGCATCTTTGTATGTTGACGATAGGTACCCCGACACGAACGTTTCCACTATGCCGAGAATCATTCCTCCGAGCGCCGCGCCGAGTATATTTCCTATACCGCCGAGAACCGCCGCAACAAATGCTTTAAGCCCGTATATAATACCAATAAGCGGATCAACCTTCGGATAATTCAGCCCGAAAAGAATACCTGCCGCTGCCGCCAGCGACGAGCCGAGTATAAACGTGAAACTGATTACGCGGTTTATGTTAATTCCCATTAAACTGGCAACGGTATGATTGAACGATACGGCGCGCATGGCAGTTCCCATTTTTGTATTCATTACAATCATCCTGAGTATCAGCATAAGGATGCAGGATACTGCAATAACCACGATTGAATTTGAAAATACAGTAGCGCCGCCTATATTCATTATCTGTTTGTTCTCAAGCAGTGTAGGAAATGATTTCGGGTCTGCACCGAATACAAGTTGTCCGGAATATTCAAGGAAAAGCGAAACGCCGATAGCCGTAATCAGAATTGTAAGTTTCGGAGAATTCCTTAAAGGCTTGTAAGCGAGTTTTTCAATCGTGAATCCAAGCACCGAACAAACAGCCATTGAGCATATAAGTATCGCGACCGCCATGAAGACGGAAGCGCCGCCCGTGAAGGTAGTGAAACTGAATAGTATAGCGAGGTAATAACCCGAAAACGCTCCTATCATAAATACGTCTCCATGCGCGAAATTTATGAAACGCAGAATACCGTATATCATTGTATAGCCGAGAGCAATAAGAGCATATATGCTTCCCAGCGAAAGACCGTTTATAAACTGTTGAATAAACTCTGTCATGGCGCGATTGTTTCTTTGTATTTAAATTTGCCGTCTTTGATTTCCAGTACCACTGCCGGTTTTACGGCATTTCTTTGTTCGTTAATAGTTATGTTTCCCGAAACACTTTTGAAATCTTTTGTCTTCGCAAGTTCGTTCCTGATTTTTTCTCCGTCGGTAGAGCCTGCTCTTTTAATTGCATCGAACATGAGCATTGCCGCATCATAACCGAGTACCGACATTGCATCGGGTTCTTTGCTGTATTTTGCGCGGTATTTCTTTATGAATTCCTGTACAAGCGGATTCGGGTCGTCCATGGAAAGGTGCGTTGAGAAGAAGCATCCTTCGAGAGCGTCTTTTGCTTTGCCTTCGGTAAGTTTTTCGGATTCCCATCCGTCGCCGCCGAAGAGCGGTACGTTAATTCCGATTTCGCGAGCCTGAATTCCGATAAGACCTACGTCGGTGTAATATCCCGGAATGAAAACCGCTTCGGGATTTTTATATTTAATTGTTGTCAACTGCGCTTTAAAATCCTTGTCGCCTGCAGAGTATTTTTGTTCTTCAACAATTTCTCCTCCCATTTCAACGAATGTTTTTTTGAAACTTTCCGCAAGCCCCGTTGAATATGCATTCCGCTGATCAACAAGAAGCGCGACTTTTTTCACCTTCATAGAATTCAGCGCGAACTTACTCATCACAGTTGCCTGGAACGGGTCAATGAAACAAACTCTGAAAATATAATCACCGATTGCCGTAACTTCGGGATTCGTGGATGCGGGTGTAATCATAGGAATCTTATTCTGCTGGCAGATAGGCGCCGCTGCCTTGCTGCGCGACGATGCAACCTCTCCGAGTATTGCAACAACCTTATCGCGATTAATTAATTTCTGAACGACCGTCTGGGTTTCGTTCGGCTTTCCCTGATTATCTTCCGTAATCAACTGAATTTTTTTACCGAGAACTCCGCCCGAATTATTTATTTCATCAACTGCCAGTCTCATGCCGTTGTCGGAACTTATTCCGAACGTTGCTTCGCTGCCGGTTAATGAAGCAAATTCACCAATTTTTATTATATCGCCTGATTGTTTATTGCAGGAATAAAAAGTCAGGGAGATTAATGCAAAGGATAATAAGATAATCGTTTTAATTTTCATACAATTAATTGATTTTGGCTAATTTATGAAAAATAATTTAAATACGTGTTAAAAACAATTTCAAATTCTAAATTGTAGATTTTAAATTGTTCAGGAGCAATGTTTCTATTTTGAACTTTAAGTTATGCCTGCCCTTTCAGACTTTTTTAATCGATATAACTTTGTATTTTTGCAATAGATAGACTTTATACGCAAATAAAATTTCAATCATATAAATCAACAAGGAGTTTAAAATGACACTTATACTAAACCGCAGTGATGTTATTTCCGTTCTAGATATGAAAGACTGCATGAACGTAGTAGAAAAAGCATTCGCCGAACTTGCAAACGGAACTGCAGTACTTCCGCTAAGGACAGGCATAAAACCGCCGGACGGTATTTCACTTTACATGCCGGCATACCTCAAAGAAATGGGAGCGCTTGCATGCAAGGTCGTGACCGTTTACAAAGACAATCCGGCGAAATACAATATGCCGACAACTATAGGGAAGGTCCTTCTTCAGGATATTAATAAAGGCGATGTTATCTGCATAATGGACGGCGGATATCTAACAGCAGTGAGAACAGGCGCGGCAAGCGGAGTTGCGACAAAATATCTCGCGCGGGATGAAAGCAATCAGACAGCGGGGATATTCGGAGCCGGCGTTCAGGCGAAAATGCAGTTGTGGGCAGTTGCAACTGCAAGGGACTTAAAACACGCAACAGTTTATGATATTTCAGATGAAGCCATGGATAAATTCATTACGGAAATGAGCGGTAAACTTAACATTGAAATCAAGAAAGCAAAATCCGCCGCTGATGTAATTAAAGCCGATATTATCTGCACTGCGTCATCATCCGCGGAGCCGCTCTTCGACGGCAAACTGATTAAAGAAGGAACGCATATAAACGGAATAGGAAGCCATTCGCCGGGCGCTCGTGAACTGGATACGGAAATCATTAAAAGATCAATGTTCGTAGGCGATTCACGCGAGGCGTGTTTCAGCGAAGCGGGCGACATTATGATTCCACTAAAAGAAGGTGCGATAACGGAAGACCATTTCTATGCTGAACTCGGCGAAATTATCACGGGAAAGAAAAAAGGTAGAACTGACGGAAAGACAATCACTTTGTTTAAATCAAACGGACTCGCAATTCAGGACGTAGCGGCGGCAAAGGTTGTTTACGAAAGCGCTATTGCAAAAGGCATAGGCGTTGAAGTTGAAATTTAATTTCAATTAGTAATTAGTAATTTACGATTAGCGATTAGAAATCGACTATTAAATATTAGCAATTGTTGATTCCTCGTTTGTCATCCCGCAGTTCTTGGCGGGGATTAAAACACAGTGATGAATAAAGAGCAAAGGTTTTAATGTGTAGTTAAATTGTAATTAGTATTTTACAAAAAGAGATTCGTATAATAATAGATTAAACATAAAACCGGCATCGTAAGATGTCGGTTTTTTAATTCCAATATTTGTTTGTTTTGTTTTAAGCCCCGTAGGGGCGATATCTTTGTAGGAAAAGAATAAAAGAAATATCGAGCCCCGTTGGGGCGGCATCTTAATTCAAATCAGACATATGTTTGGAGTGTTGACTCTGGCAATTTGTTTGAAAAAAAAGCCGGCATTTATATTTGCCGGCTTTATTTAGAAAAAAACTTTTTTAGTGTCTTAAAACTCTTCGGGGAGTTCTTTCATCTGCGCGTAATTGAATACGGGTCCGTCTTTGCATACATACACATTTCCGATGTTGCAGCGGCCGCATTTTCCGAGTCCGCATTTCATTCTGTTTTCCAAAGTCGTGAATATGTCTTCGTCTTTGAATCCGAGTTTTTTCAGTACGGGTATCGTGAACTTTATCATTACAGGAGGACCGCAGATTACTGCGATTGTGTTTTCCGCCTTGGGCGCGAGTTTTTCGACTACGGTCGGAACAAATCCTACTTCGCCCGTCCATCCGTCAGTTTCGCCGCCCGGATCTACCGTGATAACGGTCTTCACGTCGGACATTTCCTGCCACTCTTTTAATTTATATTTATAAACCAGGTCGCTTACGGAACGCGCGCCGTAAACAATCGTTATGTCCTTATAGTCTTTTCTCCAGTCGAGCACGTTATCGATAACGCAGCGAACGGGTGCAAGACCTATGCCGCCTGCGATGAAGAGAACGTTCTTTCCTTTTTGCTCTTCGAGCGGAAACCAGTTGCCGTAAGGACCCCTGAATCCGATTGTATCGCCTTCGTTAAGCCTGCGAAGCGCCTGAGTTACTTTGCCGTAAACTTTGAATGAGCATTCTATTACGTCCGGACGCGTAGGCGAAGACGCGATGCAGAATGTCGATTCGCCGTCTCCGAAAACACCGTACTCCGCAAACTGTCCCGCTTTAAAATTGAACGACTTCGCGACTTCCGCGTCTTTCAAACGGAGTTTGAATGTTTTTGTATCCGGAGTTTCGTCTATGATTTCCGTTATTTCCGCCAAGTAAGGTTTATATATATTTTCCATATTAAAAACTTTGTTCTTTTTTGATTGTTGAAAATTAATCAGTACAGTTTGCTACTATTTCTTTTATGTCTATGCTTACGGCACATCCTCTCGAGCATCTTCCGCATCCCGTGCAGAGTATCTCGTCGAATTTGTCCACGTAATATTTGAACTTGTGATTAATTCTTTGTCTGTAACGCTTGCCCTGTATGTCTCTCGGATTATGTCCCGACGCGTGAAGCGTGAAATGTCCGAACTGGCATCCGTCCCAGTTTTTCATCCTGCGTCCTTCGGTGTAACTGTAATCCTCGTCAACTAAATCGAAGCAATGGCAGACGGGGCATACAAACGCGCACTGCGCGCATGATAAACACAGGTCACCGACGCCGTCCCATTTCGGATGTTCGAAATTCTTTCCGAGCCATTCGTGAACCTGCTTGCTGTCGAATGCTACTTCGGGCTGTTTTACTTTTTCTTCAGCCGCTTTCGATTTTTCGGGCGCGCCTTCCGTGAAATATTTCGAATATGCTCCAATGAATTCTTTTCCTTTATCGGTTACAATCCTCACAGCGTAATTATTTTCATCAATCGGCACGAGGAATAAATCCGAACCCTTTTCCGAAACCGGCGATGAGCCGACCGATGTGCAGAAGCAGTAACGGTCAGAGTATTCGCACATTAAGCCTATAACAATGAAGTTCTTTACTCTTTCATTATAAAAATCGTCCTTGTAGTCCCAGTTGAAAATCTTGTTCAAAATATTGAACGAATTCGTGTCACACGGCTTTGCACCGAAAATCACTGTCTTCTTTTCGTCAACTTTCGCATCGAGCATGACTACGTCGTTCTTTCCCCTCTTGTAATAAAGTATCGGTTCCGCTTTCGGAAATACGAAAGTTTTGTATGACGCCTTTGTCGGTTTCGATTTCGTATCAAGCACAATTTCTGACGGGTCCTGAATCAGATTGTACTCCGTCTTTCCGGGTGCAAGCAGATTGTGACCATTCGCGACTATGTCTTTACAGAAATTTACAAGGTTTTGTTTAGAAATAATTTTTTCGTCCATTTTAAAAACTTGTTTAAGTTTTCTATTTATCGGGCTGAAGCCCTGTTTTGTTTCTTGCTTCCTTTGCATCCCTCTTTTAAGAGGGATGCAAGAAAACGGTATTAATTCCTCCCGAACAAAGAGTCCGGCCTAATATTTTTATTTAATCACTATAAATTTTCCGTGTAACTCTGTGACTTCTCCGAGTATCTCTGTGATACCGCTCTTTAATTCCCGGCAAAAATCTGCCCGGAATAAGAGAATACAAATCACATAAACAACTCGTCGCTGTCTTTAACGTCGTAAGAACCAACGAGCGTTGGTGTATCAAGGCTTCTGCCCGATACATAAGCAAATGCCTGTTTTGCAGTTTCCGTCATGCGTCTGTTAAGAAGCGACAAAGGTATGTCCATCGGACACGCTCTTTCGCATTCTCCGCAGCCTATGCATCTTCCGCTCAGATGAAATGCTCTCACAACGTTCCACGAGAAATTTCCGCGTGAATGCGGGCTCGACTCGACCCATCTGGGTACTGTCTTATCCGTTATGCATCTCTGGCAGTAACAGAGCGGGCATGCTGCGCGGCATGCGTAGCATTTAATGCATTTATCAAATTCTTTTTTGAAATATTCGAATCTTTCCTTATGCGACATCTTTTCAACCGCCTGAATTTTTTCAAGCACTTCGTCAGAAACCTTCGGAGTATCTTTTACTTCTCCGAGATTTGAATCCGAGTATAATGGTTTATGCGAATCGCACGGAGTGCATTTCGTCGCAAGCGTCTCTCCGCTGAAATCCATTCCGTAATCCTTAACAACTCCGTGGCAGTTCATTCCTATTATATAAACATCTTCCCTTTTCAACTGGCTTTCCTGAATCAATGCCACTATTGCATGAATATCGCACGGCTTCGCGACGATTCCGAGTTTCAGAGTTGTTCCGTTTTGCTTCGCGAGATTTTTAATTCTTGCCTTCGTAAGATAAACCGCGAGATTGTTCAGGCAGTATTCGTTGAAAACCAGTTTCGACGCGTCTTCAGGGGTTGTAACTATAATCGGTTTGGTTCTTTTGTCATCTACCTGCTGATATCCTATTACCGCGGCAACGGTCTTGTTTTCAAGAAGTTCCTTTGCGAGTTTTTTTAATTCTTCCATCAGACTGCCTCCTCTTCCTTGATAATCATGTTCTTGTCAATCTCCGGCATGTCTGGAAATTTTGTCATGAATTCTGAATTCAATTCATCGTAACTTTTGAACGGACCCATCTCTTTAACATCGTTCACAACTTTTGAAACAACGTCTACGAATTTCTTTCCTTCGGATGCCGAAACCCATGAAAACTGGAGTCTTCCTTTTTCCACTCCAAGATATTCAAGAAGTTCATCGAAGAACGTCCAGCGTCTGCGTGCGTGAAAATTGCCCGCATTGTAATGGCAGTCATTCGGATGACATCCCGATACGAGAATTCCGTCCGCTCCGCGTTCGAATGCCTTCAGTATGAACACGGGGTCTATTCCGCCGGAGCACATAACGCGTATAAGTTTCACGTTTGTCGGATATTTCAGGCGGGAAGTGCCCGCAAGGTCTGCGCCTGTGTATGTACACCAGTTACAGACAAATGCGACTATCTTTGGTTCCCAATTTTTATCACTCATAATTAAGACAATTATAAATTGTAAATTTCAAATGTTAAATTAAACTACAGCGCTGCTATCTGCGCAAATACCTCTTCGTTGTTGAATCCGGCGAGTTCGATTGATTTCGACGGACACGATGCCGTGCACGTACCGCATCCCTGGCACAAGCCTTCATTCACATACGCTATTTCTTTATAAACCACGCCGTTCCTATCCTTCATTTCTTTTACTTCAACCGCGCCGTACGGACAGACCTTCTTGCACAAGAAACAGCCAGCGCAGAACAGTTCGTTTACTTTTGCAACAACAGGTTCACGTTCGAGTTTATCAGAACCGAACAGCACCATTGCCTTTGCCGCTGCTGCCGAAGCCATTGCCACTGATTCCGGAATATCTTTCGGAGACTGGCATGCGCCAGCCAGGAACACACCGCCCGTTGTACTTTCGATTGGACGAAGTTTAGGATGCGCTTCATTGTAGAATCCGTATTTGTCATACGGAATACCTATTGTCTGCGCGAGTTCCGACGCTTCGGTCTGCGCTATCATTGCAGTAGCAAGCACAACCATATCCGCGTCAATTTCAATCGGCATGCTTGCAAGAGTGTCTTCGCCCTTAACAATATATTTGCCGTTCTTTTCCGTAATCTTCGAAACTCTTCCGCGAATATATTTAACGCCGTCTTCTTCTATCGCGCGCCTGACGAATTCTTCATACATCTTTCCGCCCGAACGAATGTCCATATAGAATACGTACGCTTCGCCGTCGTGCACTTTGTGTTTATACAGCATGGCGTGCTTTGCAGTGTACATGCAGCATATCTTGCTGCAGTATGAAAATCCTTTTGAGTCGTCTCTTGAGCCTACGCATTGAATGAAAACAATCTTCTTCGGTTCTTTGCCGTCGGACGGTCTTTTGAATTCTCCCGATGTCGGTCCAGATGCGCTTGCAATTCTTTCGAACTGCAGACCGTCAACCACGTCTTTATACTTTCCGTAGCCATATTCGCCATAGCCCTTTATCATAGAGCCTTCCGGCTTCTTTTCAATGTTGTATAATTTATATCCGGTCGCAACGATGATTGCGCCGATTTCTTCCGTAACCAATGTGTCCTGCTGGTCAAACGAGATTGCCTCTCGTCCGCATACTTTCACGCACATCTGGCACTTGCCCGTTTTATAATAAGTGCATACCGTCTCATCTATAACCGGAATATTCGGAACGGCCTGAGGAAACGGAACGTATACAGCGGGACGGTATGCTAAATTTTCTTCGAATGAATTGAATGCTTTTTTCTTAACCGGGCACTTCGTTGTGCAAAGACCGCAGCCCGTACATTTTGATTCGTCAATATGTCTTGCTTTCTTTCTGATTGTAACCGTGAAATTTCCGATGAATCCTTCAACTTTTTCAACCTCTGAATAGGTCATCAGTTTTATCTTAGGATGCTGATATACTTCAACCATTCTTGGAGTTAAGATACACTGCGAACAGTCGAGTGTCGGGAATGTTTCCGACAACTGGCTCATGTGTCCGCCTATTGAAGGTTCTTTTTCAACGAGAACAACTTCGTATCCGGCATTTGCAACGTCAAGCGCCGCCTGTATGCCTGCAATGCCGCCTCCGATAACCAGTGTTCTTTTTGTTACGGGAACTTCGATTGTAGTAAGAGGCTGATTGCGTTTCACTTTTTCGACTGCCATTCTCACAAGGTCGATTGCTTTGTCTGTAGCCGCATCTATATCATCGTGCACCCACGAGCAATGTTCGCGCAAGTTTGCTATTTCTACAAGGAACGGATTAATACCGGCATCGACAGCCGCTTTACGGAATGTCTTTTCGTGCATATGCGGTGAGCATGAACCGACGACTATAGCATCAAGTTTCTTCTTTCTTATTTCATCCTTTATCATATTCTGTCCGGGATCCGAGCACATGTATTTATAATCGAGCGAAACTTCGACGCCCGGAAGCCATTGGCAGGCTTTTGAAACACGCGGGCAATCGACTGTTCTGCCTATGTTCTCGCCGCAGTGACAGATAAAAACTCCAATTTTCATAAAATACTCCGGTTTAAGTATTATTTATTATTACACCGCTGCTTTTTCGGCAGCAAGTTCTTTATAATTAAATTCAATGGTATGTTTGTCTATACCAAGTTCTTTTTCTTTCATTCCGAGCGCAAGACCGAGCAATTCGGTCAGGAACAGCACCGGAAATTCTTTGTGGCCGGGATATGCCCTTTTCATGGCTCTCTGCCTCATGTCAAGATTTGAATGGCACATCGGGCATGCTACAACCAGCACATTCGCGCCGTGGTCTCTCGCATCGTCAATAATTTTTTTCGAAAGGTCGAGAACTATATCACGTCTTGCGAGCGTATGCGCCGCGCCGCAGCATTCAACTTTGTAATTCCAGTCAACCGTCTTCGCTCCCGCGAGTTCGACAAGTTCTTCCATAGATGACGGCTGTTCGGCGTCGTCGAAATGGGTTATGCTTGAAGGGCGGACAAGAAGGCAGCCGTAATAACATGCGGCTTTAATATTCTTGATATCGAATGTTTTATTTTCAGAAATCTTTTCTTTCCCGATTTTTTGAAAAAGTTCGATGAGGTTCATCACCTTGATTTCTTTGTTGAGTTTCGTATCAAGGACTGCTTCCACTTCCGTTTTAAGCGCCGGCTGAGTCATGGTTTCGTGCTGTGAAACAACAAGCCTGTTATAGCATGCAGCGCAAGGAGCGACGATATCGTCAAGTCCCTGCTGTTCGGCAAGCATAATGTTGCGCATAGCCAGAGCGCTTGCGAGCATGTGGTTTGTAACGTGCGCGGAGGTCGCGCCGCAGCAGGTCCAGTCTTTGATTTCGTCAAAGGACGTACCTAATTTTTCAACGACTTTTCTCAGGGAGATGTCGTATTCTTTTGCCGTTCCTGTTTGCGAACAGCCGGGGAAATATCCTACTTTCAATTTATCCTCCGTTAATGAGGTTTAAAAATTATTTTTTAGCCGTCTTTTTGAAAATGTCTTTGACGGATTTTTTATCTTTCATTTTATGCGGTATTACTTCAAGCAGTCCTTTCATAAACATATCGGGTCCCGAATCAACATCCTGCATCAGGTGCATCGTTTTCATTTTGTATTCCGCAATCAAACCGATTTCATAAGAGCGTCCGAATCTCTTTATCTGATTAAGGAACGCTTCATGGAACTTAAGAATGTCCTTATGTTTTATTTCAACGCCTTTTTCGAGCGCGAGTTCGCGGACAGCGTCCATGAATTTCGCAAGGTCGAATTCCTGCGGACATCTCGTTGAGCATGTCTGACATCCGGCGCAAAGCCACGGCGTTTCAGATTTAAGCGCTTCTTCGTAGAAGCCTAACTGTATAAGGCGGACTACTTTATTCGGCGCGATATCCATGTAATATCTTACGGGACATCCCGCAGAGCACTTACCGCATTGATAGCATAAACTGACATCCTGAAAAGTTTTTTCGGCAATATCGTCAGCAATTGTATGCGCGTGTTGATGATTGTGTGAACTCATATAATGGAAAATTTAGAATTGGCAAAATGAAATGTGAATAAGTCGGCTGAACTTTTGCGCTGAATTTTATTTTCATAAACTAGCATTTATATCGTCCTTTGGATGTTTATCCTGTGCGGTTTATCATTTACGTTCTCCGCTGTTTTAAAAAAGAAATGCGTAAATAAAAACCAATAATTAAGTTCAATACAAAATTAGAGAGTATAAATTTATAGTTCAATGGTAAAGTAAATAAATCAGACAGGAGAAGAAAATTTACATTGAAGTTAAACAGTCCAATCGCTGAAAAAGTGTATAAATATTAAACAGTGCGGGGTTTATAATTTTAAATTATATGTATGTATTTGGATTATATTGTATTATTATATATAACTCCCGTTAAGATTTAGTATTTATATTTTAATATATAATTAAAACTCAGTAAGCGTAACGAGTTTTCCATCCGCTTTTAATTTATCGGCAAGAAGCGATACAATTTTTTCCCTCGACAGTATTCCGCGCTGGGTAAAGTTTATACTTTCAACGGCGGGATTTTTTGATTTCCCGACAAAGAAATTAACTCTATCCACGGCGGCCAGCAATATGTAGAGTTCCGTCACGGGATTAAATTTTTCAAGGCGTTTATGTTCTTCGCCCCATATATTATAGACCTGATTCAAAGTAACGGCGCCTTCGGTCACGAGGTCAATGCCATCTATTGTGTAACTTGGCGGAGTCATTTCGCTCTGGAAGTCATCGTCTATAATTAGTTTTTTATCAATTTGTCTGGCGACGATTTTAGCGGTTGAGCCGCCGCAGATAATTTTCAAACCGTCCATGGACATAAATTCGGATACGACATTCGCGTCATCATCGGGATTTACGGGCGGACCTGTCAGGAGATTTATTGTTTTGCCTTTTATACAATTGGCAAATATCACGCTGCAATCGTCATAAAGCGCACCGTCCCAGAGTTTCTTTGCCCGGTAATTAATAATTTCAGGAAGAGATTTAAAGGAGACGCCTGTTGAAAGTTCTTTATTAATAAAATCATTCACGCCTTCAATTTTCCATCCGGCTTTCAGACTTTTTCCCATGCCGGCATTAATAAGACCGTCGCTTACAAGAACGATTCCTTCCGCGGGATGAAGAAAGCAATTCGATTCGCCTATGATACTGTTATCGACAGTGAATATTCTTTGCTGAAGAACGCTCGAATTTCTTTTTGAAAAAAACATTGGCGGGGGCATTTCATAAGATAGTATAGTTGTTATTCCCTCTGTGGAAATTTTCATTACGGTAAAAACCGCATAAGGCATACCGCTTACTTTCGCGTCTTCCATAGTATTCAGAACGCTGTTAAACGCCTGTCTTAAAGAGAAGCCTCCTTTATGGAGTTCTTTCAAGCGCGAAGTACACATTGTCGCAGCAATATTCGCCTTTATTCCGGAGCCGAGCCCGTCCGCAAAGAATATAACGGTAGAGTTTTCGTCTCTGAAGAAATCGATAACATCGCCGCAGGGTCTGCCGGGTTTCTTCGACATCTGACTGTATTCTATTTCGACGTGTGTATATCCTTGTGCCATCTGTCAGTGAAAACGGTTTTTTTTGATTGTTCGCTATCTGTCAACTTGATTAGATTTTCCACAATTTCCTCGCCCTTTGCTGTACTCTCACCGAGATACTTAGCGAGATTTTGAGCCAACGTAATCTGATGCTGCAAAAGTTCTTCGGCTTTGCCGAGTGTTTCAACTTTTAGCGTATTTAATTTTTTATTGTCATCGACATTTTTTGTTACATCCACGAATATGCCGACATATTGTTTATCTTCTTTTAATTTATAAAGCAACTGATGGCAGACAATATTATATTTGCCGTGATTGACGGTCACTTCAATGAGATCGTCGGCGCCTTCGGAAAGTTTTTCAAAATCATCGGGGTCTATAAGGTAAGAAATCGGTTTACCGTAGATGGATTCGGAGCATACAAAGAATTTCCTGAATGAAGGATTCATGGATATAATGTTCAGAAATTCATCGAGTATAACAATTCCGTTCGGGCTTGTCTGAATAATCTTATCGGTTCTTTGTTCGGCAAGACGTCTCATATAGGGTATGCACATATCAATCTGTGCCATACCTGAAAGCACGGCTTTTGCTTTTTCGCGGCACGAAGAATAACCGCAGGCGCCGCAATTGAGTTCGTCATCGGCGGAATATTTTCCCGTTTGTTCAAGGATTTTCCTTATTTCTTCTTCCGAGTAAACATCGTCATTGCCGATCTTATTGGATTTGAAATTAGTATAAATGTTAACTTCTCTTATATCTTTTTCAATTTTGATTTCATCGCGTCCGCAGTAATCAAGAAGTTTCAATCTTCTTTCGAAGAGATTTTTCTCCGAAGTTATACCGGGTCCATTAATACATCCCATTTCGCAGAACAGCGGTTCAACAAGGAAGTTACTGTCGTTTTCGCGGAGCATATCGAGAATTTCCTGAATTCTGCTTTGTCCGCTGATAGAAACCGTATAACGCGAATGAACGTCTTCGTCGAGGCTGCCTGTTTTTATCAGACCGCTTATAAGGGGAAATGTTTTAGAGTAACCGTTAGGAACTTCATCGAAACAACTTGCTTCAAGCCTTTCGAGCGAAATTTTTTCGTCATCGAAAAGTTCTTTAACTTCATCGAAGGTAAGCACGCAATCCACGAGTCCGGCATTTTCAGGGCGTTCCGCTTCTTCTTTTTTAGCAAGGCACGGTCCGACGAACACAACCCTGGTATCGTCTCCGTATGTTTCTTTTATAATTTTCGCGTGGGCTATCATAGGCGAAGCGACTTTGACGAGATTTTTCACGAGCGACGGATAATATTTCTCTACATAGTTCACAAAGACAGGACACGCAGTGCACAGGTGAGATTTTTTAATGTCTCTATCGGCGGCTTTTTTTGTTTCTTTCGCCACATAGTAAGCGCCGACAGCGGTTTCGGCGACATACGCGAATCCGAGTTTACGGAATGCGGACGGAATTCTGTCGACCTCCCAATCTTCGAAAATGGATGCAAAAGAAGGAGCAACGCTGACGGCAATCTTTTCGCCGCTTGCAAGAATTTCCTTTATCTTAAGAATATCTTTCCTGTATGTTCTTGCATGCTGGGGGCATTCCCTCACGCAGTTGCCGCATTCAATGCATTTCTTTTCGTCAACATAAGTCTGGTCATTCTTCATTTTTATCGCTTTAACAGGACACACTCTAAGACACCTGTAGCAATCGGTGCAGCGCGCTTTGTTTGTAAATATTATCCTGTTTTCAATGAATTCCGATTTCATTTTTTTGTCTTATAAATTAAAAAAGAATTCCCCGCATTAATAATATGAATTATATTTTGCTTTTCATCTCCTCGAGTTTTCTTTCAAGAGTATCTATAGCCTTTTTAATCGTGCATTTCGAGAGTTTTTCGCTGCCGATACTTATACCGGGACCGTTATCGCAATTTTCAAAACAAAATGTCGCTTTAACGTTTACGCAGTCGCTTAATCCTTTTTCGCCGATATAATTAATCATTTTATGCAGGATATCCTGAGAGCCTTTAAGATAGCAACTTGTACCTACACATACATTAACATCAAGAGTTTCATCACCGTTACCTTTTATGAGACTAATTTCCTCTTCTAGTATTCTTTTTCTGTTCTTATATTCCGTGTGCAGAAGAATGTGTGCTTTGTGTTCGCCTTTATCAAGTACATTCTCATACAACTCTTTAATATACGGGTTATCCTGCGATTTATGGAGTTGGAGCATTTTATCGGCTTCATACAGGCCTTTTGCGCGTCTTTTCCTCGTTTCGTCATCAAAACAGACAGGCTGCCCTGCTCCTCCGACGCAGCCGCCGGGGCATGCCATAACTTCTATAAAGTCGAATTTCTTCCCGCTTTCTTTTATTTTAGAAAGAAGCGACTTTGCATTTTTTAATCCGTAAACTACAGCCGTTCTGTGTACATTTCCGTTTATTCCGATTTCTATTTCTTTTATACCGTCATTATCTCTGACTTCTTTAAAATCTACCTTGCTGTTATATCCGTTATTGGTTTCGCCCTGAAGATATCGCAATACGGCTTCGGTCACACCGCCTGAATTTCCAAAGATAATCCCCGCTCCGGTTTTAAAGCCGTAGGGCATATCGAATGATTCGGGAAAGAGAGAAGCAAAATCTATTCCCGCCTGTTTTATCATCATTCCGAGTTCCTGAGTCGTCAAGACATAATCAACGTCTTTTGTTTTCTTATCGTCTTTGAACGCTTCGAATTTTTTTGCAGTACAGGGCATAATGGAAACAACAACTATATTTTCCTTCTTGATATTCAATGATTCGGGAAGCGTTTCTTTTATAACGGCTCCGAGCATTTGCTGGGGCGATTTGCAAGTTGAAAGGTTGTTAAGATATTCGGGATAATACTGTTCGGCGTATTTGACCCAAGCCGGGCAGCATGATGACATAAGCGGAAGATTTTTATTTTCCGTGAGTCTTGTTTTCAGTTCTTTTGCTTCCTCCATAACCGTAAGGTCAGCGGAGAAAGACGTATCATATACATATTTGAATCCGAGCATTTTCAGCGCGGCGGTTATTTGTCCGGCGAGAATTTCGCCCGAGTTAATATTGAACATTTCGCCTATTGCGACCCTTACGGCGGGGGCAATCTGTGCTACAACGATTTTTTCCTTATTATCGAGTTCTTTCCACACTTCATCGTTCTGTATTTTCGGCATAATAGCGTTTGTAGGGCATACTCTCGCGCACTGACCGCAATCGACGCATTCGACTTTTCCGAGACCTTTATTGAATGCGGGCATAACGGCTACATCGGAGCCTCTGTATGCAAAATCAATCGCGCCAATTCCCTGAATTTCTTCGCATGCTCTGACGCAGTCGCCGCACAGGATGCATTTATTTGGATCTCTAACCAGGGCTTCGGAAGAATAATCTGGAGGAATATTCTTAGTTGTGGATTTATAGCGGATTTCCGAAACCCCGAGTTTGTTAGAGAGTTCCTGTAATTTGCAGGAAGAACTTTTCGGACACGACGTACAGGATCTGTCGTGATTCGCGAGGAGTAGTTCCAAAGAAATTTTTCTTATATCTCGAATTTCTTTCGTGTGCGTTTGTATTTTCATTCCCGCTTCCGGTTTCACGGAACAACTTGACAGCAGACCGCGTCCCTCGATATCCACGAGGCAGAGCCTGCAAGCGCCGTAAACGCTGAGTTCCGAATGATAACAGAAAGTAGGTATTTCTATATTTGCTTTTCTTATTACTTCAAGCAGATTTCTTTCGCCGTTAAAACTTGTTTCTCTTCCGTTTATATATAATATATTTTTGGTCTCCATTTATCTATGCTCCAATTTCTATTGCTTTAAGTTTGCAGGAATCTATACATGCTCCGCATTTAATACATAATTTTTCGTCAATTTTGTGCGCCTTTTTCTTTTCGCCGCTTATAGCGTGGACAGGACATACTTTAATACACATACCGCATCCTTTGCATTTTTCTTCAATAATCTCGGGGGTTAAAAGCGCTTTGCAATTTTTAGTAGGGCATCTTTTCTGAATAACGTGCGCGTCATACTCTTCCCTGAACTGTTTAATAGTAGAGAGCACCGGATTCGGCGCTGTTTTGCCGAGACCGCACAGCGAGCCTTTCTGGACAGCCGTACCGAGTTGTTCAAGCAGGTCTATAGTTTCAAGCGTAGCGTTTCCTGCAATAATATCATCGAGCATCATCAGCATTTGTTTCGTTCCTTCTCTGCAGAGCACGCATTTGCCGCATGATTCGCTTTGCGTAAATTTCATAAAGAATCTGGCGATTTGCACCATGCACGTTTCATTATTCATAACAACAAGACCGCCCGAGCCGACCATAGCGCCAATGCTTTTAAGCGAATCGAAATCAAGCGGAAGGTCAAGATGTTCCTGAGTAAGGCAGCCGCCTGACGGACCGCCGATTTGCACAGCCTTAAATCCTTTACCGTCGAATTCACCGTTATTGGCAGTTACACCGCCGCCGATATTATAAATAATTTCTCTAAGTGTAGTTCCGAAAGGCACTTCTATAAGTCCCGTATTCATTACGTGTCCCGTAAGCGCGAATGTTTTTGTACCTGGAGAAGTTTGAGTTCCTTTTTTCCGATATTCAGACGCGCCGTCTTTAATAATCATCGGTACGGAAGCAAGTGTTTCAACATTATTTATAACAGTAGGCTTGCCCCATAAACCGCTTTGCGCGGGGAACGGCGGTTTCGGATTCGGCATACCTCTTTTACCTTCAATGGATGACATAAGCGCGGTTTCTTCGCCGCAGACAAACGCGCCGGCGCCTTCCATAACATGAATATTAAATTTCATACCGGTACCGAAGACATCGTCACCGAGCAGACCCGCTTCTTTTGCTTTCTCGACAGCATTGCGGATTCTTTTAACTGCAAGCGGGTATTCAAGTCTTACATAAACATATCCTTCGTCAGCGCCAATCGCTTTTCCTGCAATCAGCATTCCTTCTATAACTGCATGAGGGTTGCCTTCCATAATACTTCTATCCATAAACGCGCCCGGGTCGCCTTCATCGCCGTTACAGATTATAAATTTCTTTTCGGAATTTTCAGCCCGAGCAAAAGCCCATTTTTTCCCTGTAGGAAATCCCCCGCCTCCTCTGCCTCTTAAGCCAGCGACAGTTATTTCTTCGCAAATTTGCTGGGGAGACATTTTCAAATACGCTTTCTCGGCAGCGGAATATCCGCCGAGATAAATATATTCATTTATATCGGAAGGGTTTATATATCCGCAGTGTTCAAGAACCGTTCTGCTTTGTCTTTTATAAAACTCAATATCTTTATGAGTGCGGCATATTTTTCCGCTATGCGGGTCAACGAACAGAAGTCTTTCGACTGGACGATTATTGATAACGGTTTCATCAACTATTTCATCTACATCTTCGGGTTTAACTTTAACATAGAATGTATTTCCTTCAATTGTGACGAGCGGACCCATCTGACAGAAACCCTGACAACCGCTTTCGGTGACGAAAGTAGTATCGGAATTAATGCTTTCGTTATGCAGGTCAAGTGTTACATTGAGATTTTTTTCCTTTATAACTTCTATGAATCTGTTATATACTTTAAGCGCGCCATTTGCAACGCAGCCTGTTCCGGCGCATATAATAATTCTTGTTTTTATGGAATCTTTTTTAGATTGAAATTCTTTTCTTGTTTTTTCCAGATCAATTAGAGAGTTCATTTACTTCCTCCGTTTCATATATTTGGTCGATAGCCGTGTTAATTTTTTCAGGTGTCATAAGCGGATGAACTGTTTCATTTATAACGACCACTGGTGCAATACCGCAAGCGCCGAGGCATGAAACTGTTTCAAGAGTAAAGAGCATATCCGCCGTTGTATTTTTTTCTTCGGTTACATTCAGGCGTTTTTTAATCGCATCGATAATCTTATGCGAATTTTTCACATGGCAGGCAGTGCCGTCGCATACGCGTATTATATATTTTCCTTTAGGTTTAAGGGCGAAATGCGAATAGAACGTCGCCACGCCGTAAACTCTGGCTGGCGAGAGATCCAGAGATATTGCAATAAATATAAGAACTTCTTCGGGGAGGTATCTGTACTCTTCCTGAACCTCCTGAAGAATAGGAATAAGTTTGTTAGCGCTGTAAGAATGTTTTTCCATGATTTCGCAGACTTTGGAAAATTTCCTTGCATTTAAAAATTGTTTATCGCTCATAAAGTTTTAATTAGATTCGCTGTATTTTTTTTCTTTATCGGTAATTTCTTTTAATCTTCTTTTTATGTGTGAAATGTCTGATGACAATTCAGCATTTTCGACATAGATATTATCGGGAACGTCAAGATGGCGGGGGGCAAAATTCCAGATTGCTCTAATGCCGCTTAGAATCATAAGTTCGGCGATTTCCTGCGCTTCATCCGCCGGAGCCGTGATAATGCCTATATGAATTTTCATTCTGTAAGTCAGGTCGACCATCTTATCGATATGAAGAATCGGAACGTTGAAAATATTTCCATCGATTTTATTGCGGTCCTTATCGAAAGCAACGACTATATTCAGACCGTACTTTTTAAAATTTTCATAACCAAGGAATGCTTTGCCGAGGTTTCCGGCTCCGACCAAAATAGCGCTGCTCATGTCATCCCAGTTGAGATGTTTTTCAATACTATGAATTAATTCATCCACATTGTAACCTGTTTTAGGTTTACCGACAATTCCCGTAATTCCGATATCTTTTCTGATTTGGACGGAATCCAGTTTGAGGTCATTGGCAATAGTAGTACAGGAAATGCTTGCTATGCCTTTTCTTTTCGCTTCGTGAAGATATTCAAGATACTTAGGTAATCTTCTAAGCGTAGGAGCAGGTGTAGGTTTAATTGTACTCATAACAGATAAATTTAAGCATTTATAAAGATAAAACATTATCGATATAATTATATCGATATAAAAATACTCATACTAATATTTTTTGTCAAGTCGGATTTTGGTTATTAGTTTTGAGAAAAACAGAAAAACCCTCTGCCACGGATTAGCACGAATTTCACGAAGAAAGAGCATGTTCCATATCCCGCGGGAGAGAGCGAAAAAAAGATAGAACAAAACCTCTGCCACGGATTAGCACGAATTTCACGAACAAAGAGCATGTTCCATATCCCGCGGGAAAGAGCGGAAAGAAAGATAGAGCAAAACTTCAGCCACAGATTAGCACGAATTTCAAGAACAAAGAGCAATTTATATATCCTCGCATCAACTCACCTCACCACGGCGAGCCTGCAGTCGCGGGAAAGAACGGAAAAAAAGATAGAGCAAAACTTCTGCCACGGATTAGCACGAATTTCACGAACAAAGAGCATGTTCCATATCCCGCGGGAAAGAG
>JAQTLX010000006.1 GCA_028714695.1 Ignavibacteria bacterium
ACGCACAATGCACCAAGCACTGACAAAGCGCCAAGCACCACGCACAATGCTCCAAGCACCAAAAACGCACAAAGCACCACGCACAATGCACAAAGCACTAAATACTCAGCACCACGCACTGACAAAACGCCAAGCACCACGCACAATGCTCCAAGCACTACGCACAATGCTCCAAGCACCACGCACAATGCACCATGCACTAACAACAATGCACCAAGCACTGACAAAACGCCAAGCACCACGCACAATGCTCCAAGCACTACGCACAATGCTCCAAGCACCACGCACAATGCACCATGCACTAACAACAATGCACCATGCACTAACAACAATGCACAATGCACCAAAAAGAAACCCAAACAAATAATCGGCATAAACTATCACCCCAAAAACGACCCCCCCGGGGTCACATCCGAAACACAAAATAATCAAGAACTTAACACGCCATCAGACACAAAATGACACCTTTTCCCGAAATATTATTTTCCACCCCATCTAACTCCTTGAAAAATCAACATCGCCATATCCAAAATGACACCAAAACAGTCTCATTCCAACCCCCTCCGGTCCATTTCACTTCTGCCACGGCTTCTGCCACGGCTTCTGCTTTTGCTCTTATAACTAAAATAACCTTCGTGTGTCTTTGTGAACCCGCTCTGTTCTTTGCTCTTATAACTAAAATATTCTTCGTGTGTCTTTGTGAACCCGCTCTGTTCGTTGCTCTTATAACTGAAAAAATCTCTGTGTATCTCTGTGCATTCTCGGTGGAACTCTGTGTAACCGCTCTTATATATATCCCCGCTCTTATATGTGTCCCCGCTCTGTTCTTTGCTCTTATAACTAAAATAACCTTTGTGACACTTTGTGAACCCGCTCTGTTCTTTGCTCTTATAACTAATAAATTCTTTACGCCCTTTCCGGTAAAATCTCTTGCTCTGTTCTTTGCTCTTATAACTAAAATAACCTTTGTGAGACTTTGTGAACCCGCTCTGTTCTTTGCTCTTATAACTAATAAATTCTTTACGTCCTTTCCGGTAAAATCTCTTGCTCTGTTCTTTGCTCTTATAACTGAAATACCCTTTGTGTGTCTTTGTGAACCCGCTCTGTTCTTTGCTCTTATAACTAAAATACCCTTTGTGACACTTTGTGAACCCGCTCTTTCTCTTGCTCTTCTTCTAACTCCTGACTCCTATATTCTAACTCCTCAAAAGTCTCTTTCTTTTGCTCTTATAACTAAAATAAACTTTGTGACACTTTGTGAACCCGCTCTGTTCTTTGCTCTTATAACTGAAATACCCTTTGTGTGTCTTTGTGAACCCGCTCTTTCTCTTGCTCTTGCTCTTGCTCTTGCTCTTGCTCTTGCTCTTCTTCTAACTCCTAACTCCTATATTCTAACTTCTCAAAAATCTCTTTCTTTTGCTCTTATAACTAAAATAAACTTTGTGACACTTTGTGAACCCGCTCTGTTCTTTGCTCTTATAACTAAAATAACCTTTGTGACACTTTGTGAACCCGCTCTGTTCTTTGCTCTTATAACTAAAATAAACTTTGTGACACTTTGTGAACCCGCTCTTTCTTTTGCTCTTCTTCTAACTCCTAACTCCTATATTCTAACTCCTCAAAAATCTCTTTCTCTTATAATTAATAATTTCTTTGTGCTCTTAGCGGAAAATAAATATAACTGCAATATTCCCTTATCCCGCAAAATTGAATTAATAAATAATTGTTATTGTTATATCTTATGTCCAAACTATATTTATACTATGAACACGAAGAAAACGAATAATCTAATTAACGAGAAAAGTCCGTATCTGCTGCAGCATGCACATAATCCCGTTGACTGGCATGCATGGAATGACGAAACACTCAAACATGCGAGGGAAATCAATAAACCGATTTTCCTCTCAATCGGATATTCAACCTGCTACTGGTGCCACGTTATGGAAAGAGAGTGTTTCGAAAATCCCGATATCGCCGCGATGCTCAATAACGCTTTCGTTAATATCAAGGTTGACCGCGAAGAGCGCCCCGATATCGACAGAGTTTATATGTCAGTCCTCCAGACAATGACAGGCTCGGGCGGCTGGCCCATGAGTTTATTCCTCACTCCCGGCCTGAAACCGTTCTACGCCGCCACTTATATTCCGCCGAAAGCGAAATACGGACGCGCGGGTTTCGAAGATATTATAACGCAAATTGAAAATCTCTGGAATTCGGATAAACAAAAAATTCTCGACAGTTCTGAAAATATTTTCAACGCCATAAACGAAAAAATCGCTCCGGGAAGCCGTGAACTCGATAAAGAAGTTTTTGATAGAATTGTTGAACAGGCATATAACATTTACGACGAAGAGAACGGCGGCTTCGGCGCGGGCAATAAATTCCCACGCCCCGCTATGCTGAATTTCCTCCTCGCGCATTATCACAAAACGGACGATTTGAACGCCCTCGATATGGTGATTTATACCCTTAAGAAAATGTACGACGGCGGCATATACGATAACATCGACGGAGGTTTCCACAGATACGCCGTTGACAGCAACTGGCGCGTTCCGCATTTCGAAAAAATGCTGTACGACCAGGCGCAGATTGCAGCCGCATATTTCGATACTTATTCAATAACAAAAAAACCTCTATTCCTCGAAGCGGGCAGGAACACTCTGGACTACGTCAAGAATTTCCTTCTCGATTCAGAAGGCGGTTTCTATTCAGCCGAAGACGCTGAAAGCATCGTCTCCCCCGATGAACCCGGTGTAAAACAGGAGGGATTCTTCTATACATGGGAAAAAGAAGATATAGATAAAATTCTCGGCGTTGATAAATCAAAAATATTCTGCTACCGGTACGGAATTCTGCATAAAGGAAATACGCTTTCCGACCCGCATAATATTTTCGGAACAAAGAATGTGCTGTATAAATCGAGCGATATTTTTAATACGGCAAAAAAGTTTGAACTATCAGAAGAAGAAACGCAGAAGATTCTCGATGAATCTCTTGCAGCGCTGAAATCCGTAAGGGATAAACGCGTGCGTCCTTTCCTCGATAAGAAAATTATTACTTCATGGAACGCGATGATGATTTCCGCGTTCGTGAAAGGCTATATGGTAAGCGGCGAACATGAATACAAGACGCTTGCAGTCCGCGCGGTTTCGTACCTGATTTATAATCTCTACAATGTGAAAGAAGGTAAACTTTATCACAGAAGTATCGACGGCGAAGTCAAATTCGACGCCGACCTTGCCGATTATGCTCTGCTTATAAAAGCGCTTCTCGATTTTCATAACGTTTCTTTCAGCGGCAAACTGCTGAAACTTGCTCAGGCGCTTCTTGGACAGGCTATAGAAAAATTCTACGATGAAACCGAAGGCGGATTTTTCGATTCGGACAAGAACAATAAAGACATCATTCTTAAAACAAAAGATATTTACGACGGAGCCGAACCCGCGGGCAATTCGATTATGCTCGATAATCTCGTTCGGGCTTATGTCATTTTTAAAAACGACATATACAGAACCATGGCGGAAAAATGCATATTGTATTTTTCGGATAGAGTCATGAGCGGGGCTTTTTCAAGTCCGCAATTCCTCTGCTCGTTTTACAATTTTAAATATTTCAACACGAGTATTATTTTAACCGGAAATCTCAGGGATGAGAAGTTCATTGAAATTCACAACGCAATATGCGAAAGATATATGCCCAACAGATGCATGATTCATTTCGATAACGTATCGGCGAAAATCCTTCCATACCTTAAGGATATTGTAAGCGAGGCGGATGAGACAAAAGTTTATCTGTGCGAGAATTTTTCGTGCAAATTGCCTGTTTCAAATATAGATGAACTTGAAAACATTTTAAAATGAAATTTAAAGAATTATAAAAATATAAGGAGTTAAGTCATGCCTTTTGACCTGGAATTAATACAGAACGTTTATGCCGGCTTCACTGCAAAAGTGGATTTTGCAAAAAGCATTCTTAAACGCGAACTGACGTACACGGAGAAAATTCTTTATTCGCATCTGTGGGAAAATAATTATTCATCCCCGCTTCAGAGGGGAAAAGATTTCACCGACTTCAAACCCGACAGGGTCGCTATGCAGGACGCTACGGCGCAAATGGCGCTTCTCCAGTTCATGTCGGCGGGTATCGGTAAAGTCGCCGTTCCTTCTACAGTTCACTGCGACCACCTTATACAGGCTGAAGTTGGTGCAAAGAATGACATCCTGAGAGCGGAAACGGATAACAAAGAAGTTTATGATTTCCTCGAATCGGTTTCTTCTAAATACGGACTCGGTTTCTGGAAACCCGGCTCCGGCATTATTCATCAGGTAGTACTCGAAAATTACGCATTCCCCGGCGGCATGATGATCGGAACGGATTCGCACACGCCGAATGCGGGTGGTCTCGGCATGGTTGCAATAGGCGTAGGCGGAGCGGACGCTGTCGATGTTATGGCGGGGCTTCCGTGGGAATTGAAATTCCCGAACATCATAGGCGTCAGGCTCACGGGCAAACTAAGCGGCTGGACAGCACCGAAAGATATTATTCTCAAACTCGCGGGAAAACTCACCGTTAAAGGCGGCACGGGCGCAATCATAGAATATTTCGGCAGCGGCACGGAAAATATTTCATGCACTGGCAAGGCAACAATATGCAACATGGGCGCGGAAATTGGCGCGACAACTTCCCTCTTCCCTTACGATTCTAAAATGTCTGCATATCTAAAAGCAACGGGACGTGAAACAATTGCAGTTCTTGCAGACGGAATTAAAGATTATTTGAAAGCGGACAAAGGCAGCGAAAATTATTACGACAAAGTTATTGAAATAAATTTATCGGAACTCGAACCGTATATTAACGGTCCGTTCACTCCCGATCTTGCTAGAACGATTTCGGAATTCAAACAGGCTGTTATCGACAACGACTATCCCGTAGAACTTAAGGTCGGATTAATCGGCAGTTGCACAAACTCTTCTTACGAAGATATGGGCAGAGCCGCTTCGCTTGCAGACCAGGCTTTTAAGCACGGATTGAAAGCGAAATCAGAATTTGTAATCACGCCCGGCTCTGAACAGGTGAAGGCTACAATCGAGCGCGACGGCATGCTCGATATATTCAATAAAATCGGCGGAACGGTGCTTGCAAACGCTTGCGGACCCTGCATAGGCCAGTGGAAACGCCATGATACAAAGGACGGTGAAAAAAATTCAATTATAACTTCATACAACAGAAATTTCACAAAAAGAAACGACGGCAATGCCGCAACGCATTCATTCGTCGCTTCGCCTGAAATAGTAACCGCTTTGGCGCTTGCAGGAAAACTTACATTCAACCCGCTTACCGATAAACTCATAAACGATAAAGGCGAGGAAATACTACTTACCCCTCCCGCAGGAAACGAACTTCCTCCGAAAGGGTTCGAACACGGCAAAGACGGTTACAAGAAACCAGCGGATGACGGCAGCAAGATTACTGTAAAGATAAATCCGGAATCGAACAGACTTCAAAAACTCGACGCGTTCAAAGCGCCGAATCTCGATACGGAATTCAAAGATATGTTCGTTCTTCTGAAAGCCAAAGGAAAATGCACAACCGACCATATATCGATGGCGGGTCCGTGGCTGAAATTCAGGGGACACCTCGACAACATTTCTAACAACATGTTCATAGGCGCGATTAATTTCTTCAACAATAAAATGAATTCCGTTAAGAATCAATTGTCAGGCAAATATGAAGAGGTGCCCGCGGCAGCGAGGGATTACAAAAAGAATTCGAAAAGTTGGGTGGTTGTAGGCGAGGAAAACTACGGCGAAGGCTCTTCGAGGGAACACGCGGCTATGGAGCCGAGATTCCTCGGCGGCAAAGCAATCATTGTTAAATCGTTCGCGAGAATTCACGAAACAAACCTGAAAAAACAAGGAATGCTTCCTCTTACGTTTGCAAACGCTGAAGACTACAATTTGATAAGAGAAGATGACAGGATAACTCTGGATTTAAATAATTTCGAACCGGGTAAAAAATTAATAATGGCAGTAAAGCATACGGACGGATGTATAAGTGAAATTTCACTGAACCATACATTTAACGAACAGCAGATTGGATGGTTCAAATCCGGTTCGGCTTTAAATTTAATAGCAGGTAAAAAATAGAGATAACAATATATAGACCTTGTTAAGTTTTATTACTTACATGGAGAAAATATATCCTGTATAACCTTTTTATAAACTTGCTGTATAATTATCTGTGACCGAAGGCCATGATGATAACAAACACAGCCAGAATTATTGCTATGAACAGTAACGGATTTGCTTTTTTCATTTTCTCAATAAATATTTTTTTTAACATCCGGGATGCAAATTACATTCCGACTTTATTAGGTTTTGTTATAACCGTAACTTATTGCTAAAATTTTTTATTATCAAGTTTAATATTCGTGTTTACAATAAATAAACTTTTTCGGAATGATATTCAAAAATAATTTAGTATATTATATGCGTAAAAAGTATAATTTATAATAAACACGAGTCGAATACATTTTTTATGGATGCGGTATTTTTTAAAAAAATTAAATCTTCCATAGATTATGGTACAAAAAATTATTTTTTTCATTTTATTATCCGTAATGTTTAATCTAAAATTGTTCGGGATGGCTGAGGCAGATTCCGTAGATGTAAATAAATTTGACGAACTGAGAAACAGCGGTTATACGGTTATCGACGTTAGAACTCAGGAAGAATTTGACGAAAGTCATATCGAAGGCGCCGTTCTGATAAATTTACACGCGGCTGATTTCAAAGATAAAATAAACGCGCTCGACAAAGCCGGCAAGTATCTCGTTTACTGCAGAAGCGGCAGACGCAGCAGCAAGGCAGTGCTTGTAATGAATGAACTCGGCATCAACAGCACGGCACATCTAATCGGCGGAATTATAGCATGGAAGTCGGCAGGCAAGCCTGTAGTCAACTGACAGAGTTTATAAGATCTATATATCAAAAGTTTTTCCGAACTTGAGTATGTCGTAATCATACTTCTTTCTGATTTTATCGATGTTTTTTACGAGACGCCCGAGTTTGTCCTGCTGCTTAAATAAATCTTCCTGTACAGTGTCATCGCTCTCTGTAAGGTCGGCAAACTTAACGCCTATCAGGCGTATTGATTTATCTTTCTTTAATAACATGTGCAGCATTTCAACGGAGTCTTCGTAAAAATCCATCTCGATGTTCGAGAACCTGTCAGTCATTCTCGACTTCTGATTCACGGTAAAATCTTCGTACTTTACTTTTACGGTAAGATTCCTTGATTTGAAATTTTTCTTTCTCAATCTCGAACATGCTTTCTCAAGCACATAGTATAATTCTTTTTCAAGATAAATAATATCGTCCGTATCGAAGTCGAGCGTGATTTCCTTCGACAATGATTTCTGCTCGTAGTCTTCGTAAACGGTGACTTCCCTTTCGTCTATGCCGTTTGCAGTATTCAGAAGATAAGCGGAGAACATTCCGATTTCTTCCTGATAAAAACTTTTATCGAATTTTCTTATATCCGAGATTTTATAAATGCCGTACTTATTGAGTTTCTTAAGAGTTGCTTTCCCGACGCCGGGAATTCTTTCGACGGGAAGATTGTCAAGAAACTTTTTTTCTTCTCCCGGTTTAATGTGCGTGATGCCGTCGGGTTTATTCTGCTTCGATGCAATTTTCGAGCAGACTTTATTTCCCGAAATTCCAACAGAGCATGTGATATTAAGTTTGTTCTTGATTTCCTCTTTAAGCGAGAATGCAAGTTTATAAGCATCGCCGCCGAAAGGCTTAAGCACTTCTGTAATATCAAGATACGCCTCGTCGATTGAAGCGGGTTCTATAAGCGGTGTGTATTTGTAAAATATTTCCCTGACCTTTTTCGAATAGAAACTGTAAATGCCTCTTGTCCCCCGGATGAAATTTCCGTCGGGAGCCAGTTGCATGGCTTTTTTCAGAGGCATGGCTGTTTTAATTCCCCGCTGCCTTGCAAGGTAGTTCGGGCAGCTCACAATGCTGCGGACATCCTTTTTAGTCCCTCCGACAATCAAAGGTTTTCCTTTAAGTTTTGGATTCGCCGCTTCTTCGCATGAAGCGAAAAATGCATCCATATCGACGTGCAATATTATCCTTGCTTTTTTCATTCACCCAAAAATATTAAAAAAACATTGCAATAACATTGCATTAATAATTATTAAATAAATCAGTGTATTTTTACATATAAAGAAATGCAATGAAAATTATGTTTTGGAAAGCGGATATTTTCTTTATATTTAATTTAATAGTATGAAAAAAATTATCATTATATTTTTGCTGATGTTATTTGCAGGTGATTTTGTGTATTCACAAAATAAGACCGTATTAACCACAGGCAATCCTGAATTGAAAGGATATAAAACCAGGAATTTTCTGCAGATTACATTGCAGGGAGGATTTATGGTCCCGGCAGGCAATTATTTTCAGGATAATTATAACACCGGCGCTGCATTCGGTTTTGATCTGGCTTACAGAGTAAATACGGAAGTAGCACTGTACACCGAGATTAAGTGCAATTTAATGTCGCTAAAAGATTCTTTAGGACCTTCGACAGAATATTTCGAAGGCACGGCAGGAGTAAGATTTTATTTCCGTCCAAAATGTTACAGATCAAGTTTTTTCATTGAAGCGGGAGTAGGACCATACATATTTTCACAGGGTTCAGCAACGACTCCAACTACTAATTACGCATCGAAAACAGAATTCCGCATGGGGGCTAATACAGGCATAGGAGGCGAACTGGTATTGACAAATTCATTGTTCATCACACTTAAAAGCAAACTTAATACAATCTTCTATCCATTCGGCTCAACTACGTACGTAAGCGGTGCCGGCGGATTCACAATCAGATTATAGAAAAATGAGCAGGACTGATGTTTTTGTAATTGCGGGTGAAGCATCAGGCGATATGCATGCATCATTGCTAATCAACGAACTAAAACAAATCACACCGGATGTAACAGCCGAAGGAATCGGCGGAGACAAACTTGCATCCGCGGGTGTCAGGCTGTTTTATAATTACTCGGAAATAAATTTCGCAGGGTTCGGTGAAATTATAAAAAATTACGCGCACATCAGAAAAAAACTAACGGAAGTAAAAAAACATATTCTAAAGACAAATCCAAAAATACTTTTACTGACGGATTTCCCGGGGTTTAACCTGAAACTTGCCGGGGAAATACGAAAAGATTTTAAGGGTAAAATTTTCTATTACATAACTCCGCAGATATGGGCATGGCACAAAAGCCGGATTAAGAAGATTAAGAAATATATAGATGTCTGTCTTGTAATATTCCCTTTCGAAAAGGAAATATTCAGCAAAGCAGGGGTAAAGTCATATTATGTGGGTCATCCGCTTGTAAAAATGATTGATTCATTTTTAGAAGGTAAAGCAAAGAAAACGGGCTCAAATAATGTTGTTACTTTAATGCCGGGAAGCCGATTGCAGGAGGTAAGAAGAATACTGCCGGTTATGGCTGAATCCGCGGATGAACTGATTGAGAAATACAACTGCAATGTGAATATAATCTGTTCGGGAAATATTGAAGAAAGCGTTTTTAGTGAATTGATAAAGAACGCAAAAATAAAAAGAATTGATTCGTCGGACAATCTGGAAACAATATATAATTCAAACTTTGTCATGACGAAGTTCGGCACTGCCACACTGGAATGCGGTCTGCTGGGCACTCCTTTTTGCGCCGTATACAAGGCAAGTTTTTTCAATTATCTGATAGGCAAGACAATGATTCAGATAGATTTTGTTGCTCTTGTAAATATAATTCTTAAAAAGGGCGCCGTGAAAGAATTCATACAAAAAGATTTCAACAAGACAAATATTATAAACGAGTATTTGAAGGTTACTAATGATGAAGAATACATGAACGACATGATAATGGAATTCACAAATCTGAAAAAATATTTCGAAACTGCAAAGATTGACAAGCCGGCAGCGAACATAATAAGCGAAGAACTAACTGCATTATGACAGGATTTCTCAGATTAATATTATTTCCTTTTTCAATTCTGTACGGCATTTTTATAATTCTAAGGAATCTTTGTTTTAAGTTTAATATTCTCAAGATATACAAATCATCAATTCCGGTAATATCGGTAGGAAACATAACAACGGGCGGCACGGGCAAATCCCCTTTTGTAATGTACCTGGCGGAATTATTATTAAACAACGGTAAATCCGTAGGCATTATATCAAGAGGATACAAAAGGAATTCGGAAGGACTTATCATCGGATTTGACGGAATAAATCCGCCGCAGGAGCCTGAAAAAACGGGCGATGAACTGAGCATGATGATTGAGCGTTTCAAATCGCAGGGAAAGCGATTTTACGCAATTGCGGACTCGGACAGGGTCAGGGCAGTGAAATACATGGAAAGCAATTTCACCCCTGATATTATTATACTCGACGATGCATATCAGCACAGGTATATACACAGGGATTTAGACATTGTAATTGAAAATTCCGTTGAATCATTATCGGATAAAGTTTTAATCCCCGCAGGAAATTTGAGGGAGATGAAATCATCGCTGAGAAGAAGCAGTCTCATAGTAAAGAATTATAAATTTAATAGATTTAGCGAGTCTGACAGAAAAAGCACGGCGATACGATATGAAAGCGATGGATTTTATGATAATTTTCGGAACAAACTACCTGAAGGCAGACACGATAAAATAACTGCTATTTCGGGTATAGCGGACAATAAAAGTTTTTATGAGGCTCTGTTAAAATACGGTTTCGAAGTAAGTCGTCATTTTACTTTTCCTGACCATCACAGATACAGCGATGATGATATGGAGTTAATATTGAAAAATTCCGAAAATAATAATATTTTTCTGACAACGGAAAAAGATTTCACAAAGATTAAAAATTTTGGTAATTTAATTGATAAACATCATTTGTATTATTTACGAATAAATGTTATTTGCAGCAATGAACGAATTTTTGAAATACTGCAGGAGAATAATTTAGTATGATTGGTCTGACCCTCAGCGAAACTGGTTTTGAATATTATATCAAGTGGCTGAAATACCACGGTACGAATTACACAATTCTCGACTACAAGAGTGATTCAGTATTTGATGATATTATAAAGTGTACGGGTTTTATACTCACCGGAGGTGTGGACATATATCCGGAATTATACAATGACTGGGAGACTAAGGAAGATGCAGGAAAATTCAATCCGGAAAGGGATGGTTTTGAACTTAAGTTGATGGACCATGCTTACAACACAGGTAAACCTGTATACGGAATTTGTAGAGGATGTCAATTAGTAAATGTATATTTCAAAGGTTCGCTTATTTATGATTTGCAGTCAATACGGAATGTAAATCACACTAAAATAGACAAAGACACATTACGCATTCATCCGGTAAGGCTGGTAAAAAACTCTCAGATTTATGAAATAATCAGGCGTGAGAAGGGGTTCGTCACCAGTTCGCATCATCAGGCAATTGACAGACCCGGGGAAGGAATAATAGTAACATCAAAGTCACCTGACGGAGTTATTGAAAGCATCGAGCATGAAGATTCTTCAAAATTTATCATCGGAGTGCAATGGCATCCTGAACGGTTCAGTGATTCCGAGAATTTGTTTTCCAAAAATATACTTTCAAGGTTAATGTATCTGACAAAATGAGAAAACCGATTTTAATAATATTATTCAATTTATTAATTTATGCAAACCTGTTAGCCGATTACAACTGGCTTGAGGATAAGCAAAAGCAAATATATAATTATAAAAAAGATATTGAGGAATACGAAAACAGGATTCAGGAAAATACGAAACTGATAGCGGATCTGGGTTACAGAATCAAAGACATAAACGAGAAAATCAAAGTACTGTCGCAGTTAATCAGCAATGCCAACACAGGGAATCCAAAGGGCGACCTGATTAAGCAGGAGGCGGATTTCATATACAGGAAAGAAAGAATTGAAAGACTAAAGGAGGAATTTAAGAAACGTATTATATGGCTTTACAAACACGGTTCGGATTATCAGACACAACTGCTATTCACATCGGAATCTCCTGGAATTTTATATGCGCGTCTTGAATATCTAAATTCTCTTACACAGTCAAGAAAGACGGATTTTGACAGGATAAAATATGAAGAAATGACATACACGGAAAAGAAATTAATAACTACGCTGAATAAAGACGAGATGAAAAAATATTTCGCACAAAAGCGGGAAGACAAGGAACTGCTGATTAAAGAGAAAATAACACTTGAAGATTCCCTGAGTACGGCTAAAACCGATAACGATTCTTATACAAGGCAGATAGAAAAAGTAAAATCGAAGATTACAGACATGGAATATATGATTAATCAGAATCCAAAAACATTTATTTACAGGATAAACAATATACCGAATTACGGGGCAAGAGAGTTCGAGCAATTAAAAGGTCAGTTAATTTTGCCTGTAAACAGCATTGACATAATAAAAGATTTCGGAAGAACCATCAGTCCTTTAACGGGAACGATAAATCAGAACTTCGGAATAGACGTTTCGATTGCAGAAAATTCGGAAGTTATATCGGTTGCGGATGGAGTGATAGAGAATGTAATTGACATGCCTTTGTTTCAGAATGTTATAATCATACGTCACGGAAGTGATTACAGAACATTATATGGAATTCTGAAAAAGACGACCGTGAAAAAGGGTGATATTGTAAGGACAGGTACAATATTAGGATACACTGGCTCAACGGCAGAAAATCAATCATTTCATTTTGAAATATGGAAAGGTAATTCACCGCTCGATCCCAAATTCTGGGTCAGGAGAGGATTTTCAATCTGATGCTGCAGTTATCCCGAAATAATAAATTACCCGCACTAAGCATAATACTTCCATTTTACAACCGGAAAAAACTAATAAACAGAGCGATAGATTCCGTGCTTAATCAATCCATTACGGATTTTGAACTTATTCTTGCAGATGACGGAAGCACGGACAAAGCATACGGCAAGATATCGAAATATTTACTATACGATTACAGAATAAAATACATAAGACATTCAAACAGAGAAACGCCGTTAACTCTGAATACCGGGTTACTGCTGGCGCAGGGCAAATATGTGACATTTCTTGATTCGGATGACGAATACGGAAAGAATCATCTCGAACTCAGGATGGATTATTTCAGGAAAAACAAAAATACGGATATTATTTATAGTAATACAACAATAATTGGAAAAGAAGAAGATATGTGGGTTCCGGATGCAAGAGACAGAAAGAAACTGATTCATTTAAATGATTGCATTATCGGGGCAACATTATTCGGAAAGACAGATGTGTTCATTAAAATGAACGGGTTTAGGAATATATATTCATACGATTTCGATTTTGTAAACAGGGTAAAGAGAAAATATACTGTGAGGAAATTCGAATCCCCTACTTACATTTATCACAGGGAATCAAAAGACAGTATTCTTACGAAACTTAAAAAAGGGACAAAATGAATTTCGAAGAAAAGATGATGTCCGAGTGTTTGAAACTTGCGCGGAAAGGAAAAGTGCTTCCAAATCCGATGGTAGGATGCATAATTCTAAAAAATTCCGTAATTATCGGGAAAGGATATCACAAGAAATTCGGTGGTCCGCACGCGGAAGTAAATGCAATAAACGAAGCAAAGAAGAACGGGTATAACTTAAGGGGCGCGAGATTATTTGTAACGCTAGAGCCATGTTCTCATTACGGTAAAACACCTCCCTGCACAGAATTAATCATTAAGGAAGGAATAAAAGAAGTTATAATCGGAATGAAGGATCCGCATCCACTTGTAAACGGAAAAGGAATTAGTAGACTAACATCACAAGGAATTAAAGTGACGACCGGTGTTCTTGAAAAAGAATGCAAAGAACTGAACAAAGTTTTTGTAACAAACGTTGTTTCGAATCGTCCATATATTATTTTAAAGACTGCGCAGAGCATTGACGGGAAGATTGCACTTAACAACTTTACATCGAAATGGATAACCAATATAAAATCAAGAAAGTTAACACATAATCTAAGAAAAATAAGTTCAGGTATTTTAATCGGCAGAACGACGGCAGAAGCAGACAATCCGGAATTAACTGTAAGGCTGGTCAAGTCCGGTAAGAATCCTGCAAGGATAGTGATTGACAAGGACCTGAAGTTAAAGAAAACTCTGAAAATGTTCACAGACGGCGAAGCGAGAACGATTGTAATTCATTCCAGCAGGCATAAGGAGACTGAGAACACGGACTTTGTAGAATTTATCGGAGTCAGAGAGAAAAAGGGAGTATTAGATCTTCAAGAAATGCTGAGTTCACTTCTAAGGAAAGGGATATACAGTTTAATTGTTGAAGGAGGAAGTTACACGCTGTCACAATTTTTAGGCACAAATCTTTTTGACGAAATGTACGTAATGATTGCGCCTAAACTGTTCGGGAGCGGCATATCACCATTTTCGGATTATAAAATAGATAGAATTGCGGATGCAAAAGAATTAATTTTGAATAAAGTATTTCATTTAGACAGCGATATAATAATAAACTACAAAAACAAATTATAGATGTTCACAGGAATAGTAACAAGCACAGGGAAAGTAATTAAAATAACTCCGCGCGGAGACAGCATAGTATTTTCAGTAAGCCCGGAAGTTAAGAATTTTTTAAAAGACAGGCGCAAAGGCGACAGCATGGCGATAAACGGCGCCTGCATGACAATCACAGCGATAAAAAACGGAGTATTTGAATTCACGACAGTGAATGAATCTTTGAGTAAGACAAATCTTGGAGACCTTATAAGAGGAAGTTACGTAAATCTGGAGAAGCCGATGAAACTGAATGACAGTTTGGACGGGCATATTGTTCAGGGTCATGTAGATACGACGGGAAAAGTATATAGCGTAAAGAAGTTAAAAGACAGTTGGGAATTTTACTTTGAATTTCCGATAAAATATAAAAAGAATCTTATATACGTCGGTTCAATCACAATAAACGGAATAAGTTTGACAGTAGCGGGTATAAAGGATACGAAGAAATCGGTAGTAATTAAGACGGCCATTATTCCGCACACATACAGTGCGACGAATTTTCAGCATCTTAAAAAAGACGACAGGGTTAATCTGGAATTTGACATGCTGGGTAAATATGTGATGAGAATATTAGGAAAGATCAAGTAAAGATTCTTTTATCTTTTCGTATATTAATTCTTCTTTAATACCATTCATGCAGTCGAACGTTTTGATCTGGCAATATTGTTTACCATGGTTCGTGCATGGGCGGCATTTTAGTCCGTTAACTTCTAGTAATACATCTTTTTTACCGAAAGGATAGAATCCGAAATCACTAACAGTAGAACCGAACAATGCAATAACCTTAGTGCCGACGGCATCAGCCAGATGAAGGGGTGCGGAATCGTTTGTGATAAGGAGGCAGCTTCTTCGGATAAGTTCAGCGGACTGCAGGAAAGATAGTTTCCCTGCAAAGTTATAGACTTCATTATTCGTAGTCGATTTGATAATAGATTCACAGAGTTTTCTGTCATCTTCCCCGCCTATCAACGCAACTTTAAATTTTTCCTTATCACAGATATTAAGCAGATTGACAAATTTTATTTTAGGATACCGTTTTGTGAACCAAACGGAGCCGGGGGCCAAGGTAATGAGTTCCGTTTTAGATTTTACGTTCAGACCTTTAACAATATTATCGACTGTTTCCACGTCTTCGAGCGAAGGGAATAATTCCGGTTTAACGATTCGATTATTTGTGATGCCAAGCGGCTTAAGCAGATCCAGTACTCTTAATATTTCATGTTTCTTTTCATAGACGACTCTGTCAGAATACAGGAATGACATCGCTGATTTATCATAAGAAACAGTTCTCCCCGCTCCTGAAAGTCTAGAAATCAAAGTTGTCCTGAGGAATCTTTGCACAGCGAATACAACATCGTATTTTTTCAACCTGAGTTCTTGTACAATACCGAAGAAGCCCTCAATATGTCTTTCTTTTGAGTGTTTATCGTAAAGAATAACTTCGCTTATATAAGGATTGCCTTTCAAAATGGGGGCTGTTTTCGGTATACATAGAAATTCAATTTCGGAATCCGGAAATTCGTTTTTCAATACACTTGCAAGAGGCAAGGAAAGAATAACATCGCCGATGAATGCCGTTTGGATAATCAGAAATTTCATTCTTTCACATGTTTAAATCTTCTATGCAGCCAAAGCCACTGGTCAGGGTTTTCTCGTATCGCGTGTTCCAGTTTTTGATTTATGCGTTCGGTAAGAGTCTGGACGTTTTCATCAGTAGCACCTCCTTTTAAGTCGGAATAATCTATTTTATCGACTTTAACGATGTACTTATAGGTCTTCGAACGAGCGGCATAAGCGAACACTATTTCAGTATCATTTTTCAATGCAATTTTAGCAGGTCCTGCAAAAGTAGAAACCTTTTTACCGAAAAAATCCGCATAGACGGAATAGTCCGGATTTGCGGACTGATCCATGAGGAAGCATACAATTTCATTGTGTTTAATTAGAGTGTAAATATTTCTCAGAGAAGTTCCAATTTCAATCATTTCATTGCCGCATCTTTCGCGATACATATTAATCTTTTTATTGACGCCTTTATTACTCTGCGGTTTCACGACAATATTTAATTTGCTTCTGAAAACTTTTGCATAAGCGTATGCTGTCATTTCCCAGTTTGATATGTGTCCGCTAAGGAAAAATACGCCTTTGCCTTTTTTGAGTGCATGAAATATCAAGCCGTAGTTTTCGAAAGACACAAAGGATTCAATTATTTCTTTTTTGAGTTTAGGGAAGAAGAATATTTCGAAGAGATTGATTCCCAGGTTTACATACATGCCTTTAATGACATCATACTTCCACTTATCATCTTTTTTAGGATAGCAAAGAGTCAGGTTGTCATAAGCGATTTTCTTGCGGATGGGTAGTAGATAAAAAAAAACAACCCGAAAAGTTTTCCGAATTTCTGAATAATCTTAATCGGAAACAGCCGAATAACAAATCCAAGTGATATGAGGAAAATATATATAAAGAAATCTTTCATTTTATTTTATTCTGCAAACAGAGTTGCGGAATTTGATTTAATAATTTTTACTTTAATTTTATCGCCTATCATATATTTCTTACGCGGAACAATTACAGATTTATTACAATCGGTTCTACCCATAAAGAAATCTCCGGATTTCTTACTCAAACTTTCGATAAGAATTTCATTAGTTTTCCCTACTAATTTTTTATTCATTTTCAGAGATAATTTTCTCTGGAGTTGAATAATTTCATCAAGTCTTCTCATTTTCACATCCTGCGGGACATCATCAATCATTTTATACGATTTTGTATTTTCGCGGGGAGAATAAGCAAATGTGTAAGCATAATCATATTCGGCTTTTTCCATAAGTTCAAGAGTCATTTTATGATCATCCTCGGTTTCTCCGGGAAATCCGGTAATAATATCCGTTGAAAGTCCCACTCCCGGCATTATTGATTTAGCATAATACAAAACTTCGAGATAATGTTCTATGGAATATAATCTGTTCATTAATTTGAGGACACGTTCAGAGCCCGACTGTACGGGTAAATGAATATAATTGCATATATTTTCATATTCCGCCATAGTATCAAGTAGTTTACGGGAACAGTCATAAGGATGTGAAGTGGCGTATCTTATACGCATATCAGGGACAGCAAGCGCTACTTTTTTCAGCAAATCCGCAAAGTCCTGACCATCATCATTGAAAGAATTAACATTCTGTCCGAGAAGTGTTATTTCTTTAATTCCGTTGTCAAATAACTTTTTCGATTCAGAAACGATACTGGAGACTTTTCTGCTTCGTTCTCGACCTCGAGTGAATGGAACAACACAAAAGGTACAGAACTTATCGCATCCTCTCATAACGGAAATCCAAGCACTGATACCTTCTTTTCGAACGGGAGTTATATCGTCATAAGTTTCTTCTTTTGATAATTTTACGGCAATTCCTTTTTCGCCTGTTTCAAATAAATTTTCGATAAGGTGCGGCAATTTTCTATATTCATCCGGACCGACAATTATATCGACTATCTTTTCTTTTTCTATTAAATCCTTTTTAAGCCTTTCTGCCATGCATCCGAGAATTCCTATAACCTTTGCGGGATTTTTTCTTTTAAGTCCTTTAAGATGTTTGAGACGATTGAATATTTTAGTTTCAGCATTTTCCCTGACGCTGCATGTATTCAGGAAAATAATATCGGAATCATTCACAGATGATGTTTCATTATAGCCGAAATCGCTGAGAACGCTGAGGACGATTTCCGTATCGGAGAGATTCATCTGGCATCCGTAAGTTTCGATATAAACTTTCTTATTATTCGAAGAACGGTTGAAATTATTCTTTTCAACCGTTTTAGGATTATTTAATATTAGACCTTCAAAGACCATCAACTAATAACTTTTTTCCTTTTCAGGAATTCTTCCGCAACTTCGGCAATTCCGTTTGCATCAAGTTTAAGATCAGCGTGCAGTTCTTCCGGTTTTCCGTGTTCAATGAATTTATCGGGCAACCCGTGTATGAGAATATCATTTTTAAATCCGTACTGTTCGGCGAATTCGCATACTGCGCTGCCGAAGCCGCCTAGAATGGAATTATCTTCTATAGTTAGTATTTTTTTGAATTTACCGAATACGGAACGCAACAGTTCAGCATCAAGGGGTTTCACGAAACGCATATTAACTATTTCGGCATCAATACCTTTCTCTTCGAGTATCTTTGCCGCAACTGAAGAATTATGCACCATATTACCGATAGCGAGAATGGCAATATCGCTTCCTTCTTTTACAACTTCACCTTTTCCGATTTCAAGTTTTGTAAACTCCCCGATATCGACACCGAGAGCGTTACCTCTTGGATACCTCATTGCAATCGGACCTTTTTTATACAATGTCGCAGTGTACAGCATATTCCTTAATTCATTTTCATCTTTAGGCGCCATGATAACCATGTTAGGAATCAGCCTCAAATATGACAAGTCAAAAGAACCATGATGCGTGGGACCGTCCGAGCCGACTAGTCCACTCCTATCGAGAACAAATACAACGCTTAACTTTTGCGTTGCGACATCATGAATCATCTGGTCGAATGCTCTTTGCAGAAATGTTGAATATATTGCAACGACCGGAGTGAAGCCTTCCGTTGAAAGACCCGCGGCGAAAGTTACGGCATGTTGTTCGGCAATTCCAACATCGAAATATCTTTCGGGAATGCTGACCGCCATTGCGTTTAAGCCTGTACCGTCTGGCATTGCGGCAGTAATTGCTATTATTTTTTCATCTCTTTTAGCAAGTTCAACCAATGCTTCGCCAAATACCTTCGTATATGCAGGTACGGAGGATTTCTTCAGTTCAATACCCGTTGATTTATCGAATGGATTAAGGGCATGAAGTTTCTGGAAATGTTTTGAAGCATATGAAGGGCCTTTACCTTTTTCAGTAAAAACATGAACTAACAAAGGACCTGTGAAGTTTTTTATTTCTTCGAATGTCTTTACAAGATTGACAACATTATGACCGTTGATAGGTCCGAAATATCTGAATCCCAGCGCTTCGAAAAGCATACCGGGAGTAAGAACGCCTTTAAGACCTCCTTCGATTTTCGCTGCAAGCGAACGAAGTCTGTCACTATTTTTTTTATCAACTTTCCCGGTTAGATTCCATATTTTATTTCTAAGTCTGTTATAAGATTCATTCAGCATCAGGTCGGTAAAATAATTCTGTATGGACCAGACATTCGGAGCGATAGACATTTTATTATCATTCAGTACAACAATCATATCTTTTTTAAGTAGACCTATATTGTTCATTGCCTCATACGCCATACCGCCTGTCATAGAGCCGTCGCCGATAATCGATATAACTTTAAATTTCTTTTTCTGAAAATCCCTTGCAGTTGCGATACCGAGAGAAGAAGAAAGAGAAGTTGTTGCATGTCCTGCGCCGAAGGCATCGTATTCACTTTCGGAGCGTTTAAGGAAACCGCTGATACCGTCTTTCTGGCGTATTGTTTTCAGGCGGTTTTTTCTTCCTGTGAGAATTTTATGAATATATCCCTGATGACCAACATCCCATATTATTTTATCCTGTGGAGCATTAAAGACATAATGAATCGCTAGTGTCAGTTCAACAACTCCAAGTGAGGAACCAAGATGACCTCCGATACGCGATATTGTATCCATAAGGAAATCGCGGATTTCATCCGACAGTTCTCTTAAATCCGGAAGAGAAAGTTTTTTCAAATCCACGGGATACTCAATGTCCTTGAGAAATTTAGTATTGTTTAAGTCGAATGAATGCTCTTCCATTACTTCTCCATATTAATTTTTTCAATTTTCAATTCAGCCTCTGATAGTTTATCTCTGCAAATCTTAAGCAATTTCAGCCCTTCCTGATAATTAAGTATAATATCATCTAGAGATTTATTTTCGATGTTCTGTTCCAGTTCTTCGAGAATTTTCTCCAGTTTCCTGTAATAAAACTCGAATGAGTCCTTATTTGTTTTTTCTTTGCTCATTATCATTATTCAACAAAAATAACATATATAAAATTAATTTTAATTGCAATTACGGGTCGCCATTCAGCCGTTATCATTAAGGATTTCCGCCTCAGATTTTCCGTCGTTGAAATGAATTTCCACTATATCACCGTTAATCAGTTCTTTTTTCTTTGAGATAACCTTTCCTTTTCTTGAAACATAGGCAAATCCCCGTTTAAGAGTTTTTTCGGGGCTGATGCCAGAAAGAAGTCTTTCTTTATACTGCAGTTCATTTGCAAAATATTTCAACCTGTCATCGGTAAATTTTACGAGTTCTTCGCTGAAATCATCGAGACGAATTTTGAAATCATTTAATATATCGCGCGGTTTGTTAAAAGCATAGTTATCTTTAATGCGGTCGAGATCATCTCTGAGTGATGAAATTCTGTTTTTAACATTTATTTCCATCGAGTAACTGTAATTCTTTAGACGTTCGAGAAGTTCACTTCTGTCGGGAAGGAGCATTTCTGCTGCCGCGGACGGAGTAGGAGCCCTTAGGTCCGCTACGAAATCGCAGATTGTATAATCAACTTCATGTCCTATAGCGCTGATAACCGGAATTTTAGAAGCGAAGACAGCCCTTGCTACAGCCTCTTCGTTAAATGTCCACAAGTCTTCTATTGAGCCGCCGCCGCGCGCTATAACGATGATGTCGAAATCTATTCCGCAATTATTTGCTTTTATGATTGCCCTTACGACACTTTCAACGGAACCTTTTCCTTGCACGAGAGTAGGAAAGAGGTACAGATGAATAAGCGGATATCTTTTTTTTGCTACCTTTTTAAAATCTTCAATCACAGCGCCCGTTTCGGATGTAATTATAGCGACTTTTTCGGGATATTCAGGAATAGTTTGTTTATATTTATCGTCAAAGAGACCTTCGTCTTTCAGTTTCAGTTTGAGTTTTTCGAATGCCTGCTGAAAATCGCCGATACCGACTTCGATCATAGAAGCGACTTCTATAGAGTATGAGCCTCTTGGTTCATATACAGTAATTCTGCCTCGAACGAGTACTTTTTTACCGTCTTCCGGATTAAATTTCAGGTAAGGAAATCTGAAACTCCATAGGTTGCATGATATTTGAGATTTTTCATCTTTAAGAGTGAAGTAAGAATGACCTGATGGGAAGGCTCTTTTAAATCCTGATATTTCGCCAATTACAAATATATCGTTGAGAGTTTTCTCAAGAGTTTCTTTGATGAACCCTGTAATTTCGGAAACGGTCAGCGGGTGTTCATCTTCTGTATTTTCGAACAATGTATTCACGAAATAAATATACGAAAATTAGAATCAAATAAATCTCAAAATATATAAAACAAAAAACCCTGCAAAAATGCAGGGTTTTCGCTCGAAGAGCGGGACTCGAACCCGCAACCCTTCGGTTAACAGCCGAATGCTCCACCATTGAGCTATCTTCGAATAGAATACAAAAATATCAGTATTTTAGAAAATAGTCAATGTATAAAAAACATAAGTTAGGAGTTAGGAGTTTGTTCGGTACGGCCCGGGGAGGGATGTTACGTTTCCCGCAGTTTTTCATATTATTTAATAACTGAAAAATGTAAATTTACAAATGATAGAGTTTAAGAAAGTTGAGAAGAGTTTTGGCGAGAAGAAGGTACTGAAAGGTATAGACCTTGAAATCAGGAAGGGTGAGACTTTGATTATAATCGGGAAAAGTGGGTGCGGCAAATCAGTTATGCTGAAACACATTGTCGGACTTTTAAAACCTGACAAGGGAGAGGTTATTGTCGAAGGACAAGATATTGTAAAAATGAAGCGCAAAGAACTTTATACGATGAGAAAGAAATTCGGTTTTCTCTTTCAAGGGGCAGCGCTGTTTGATTCGATGACTGTTGAAGAAAATGTAGGATTGGGACTAAGAGAAAACAAGAGATTAAAGGACAGTGAGATATCAGAAATAGTTGCTGAAAAACTTGAACTGGTAGGTCTGCCCGGTATTCAGAACATGAATCCCTCAGATTTATCAGGCGGTATGAAGAAGAGGGTTTCACTTGCCCGCGCAATAGCCGATAATCCCGATTACATTTTATATGACGAGCCTACCACAGGACTTGACCCTGTTATGAGTGATAATATTGATGAACTTATAAGAGATTTGGCTGCAAAATTAAGGGTGACGTCAATAATCGTCACGCACGATATTTTCAGTGTAATTGAAGTTGCTCAAAGAGTGGTTATGATGGATAACGGGATAGTTTATTTTTCAGGAACTCCGGATGAATTGTTTATGTCAAAAGACAGTTTAATAATTGAATTTCTCCACAGAACAAACAAATCACACAAAACTCATTGAGTTTTAGACTTTTTATTTGCCATTGTAATGGTTCTTGCTCGCACTAATGACGTAAGAATAGAAACTGTTAGTACAGCAACAATAACAATAAGAGACAATAAAGTTGAAATATGAATCACGCCGGAGAGAAGCATTTTCATACCTATGAAGACAAGAATCACAGACAATCCAATTTTCAGATAATAGAATTTATCCATAAAGCCGGAAAGGGCGAAATACATAGCCCTTAGACCCAGTATAGCGAAAGCATTAGACGTAAACACAATGAAAGTGTTATGAGTAATGGCAAGAATAGCCGGGATAGAATCGAAAGCGAAAATTAAATCGGAAGTTTCTACCACTATCAAAACGATAAAAAGCGGAGTTGCCAGCAGTCCTTCTTTTCTCACAAAGAATTTATCCTTATGGTATTCCTGAGTAACTGGAAAATGCTTCTTCATGAATTTTACAATCGGATTTTTTTCAGGATGAATAGTGCCTTCTTTTTGGAAAGCCATTTTCAGTCCTGCTATAACGAGAAAACCTCCGAAGATAAGGATTATCCATGAAAATCTTACAATCAATGCAGCGCCTACAATAATCAGTACAGCCCGCATAATGAGCGCTCCAATAATTCCCCAATATAGAACTTTGTGCTGATATTTTTTATGAACGTCGAAGAATTTAAAGAGGAGTATAAACACAAACAGGTTATCGACGCTTAAAGATTTTTCGAGTAGGTAGCCAGTAAAGAATTCAAGACCTTCTTTATGTCCGAGAAAGTAAAACACTCCAACATTAAAAACGAGGGAGAGGAAAATCCATATTCCACTCCACATGAGCGCTTCTTTAATATGAACTTCATGTTTTTTCCGGTTAAAGATTCCAAGATCCAGAGCCAGCATGAGGATTAAGAATCCGATGAAGCCTGCCCATTGCCAGAAGCCGATTTCCAATTACAAATCTCCTTTTAAAGGTCTGACAACGATGTCTTCAATCAGCACTTTTTTAGGTTGTTCAAATGTCTGCAGGGCAATATTAGCAACATCTTCCGGAGACATCATTCTGTTTTTGAATTTCTGTCTGGTTTTTGCGTCCCACATTGCCGTTTCGACGGCGCCGGGAAGAATATTTGTGATTTTAATATTATATTTTCTTACTTCTTTTCTGACTGAATTAGAGAGAGCCAGCAAGCCTGCTTTTGAGCATGCATATACGGAACTGTTTTCCAGAACAGTAGTTGCGGCTACGGAAAGTACATTTATGATATGTCCTCTTCTAAGTTTAATCATTGTTTTAAGAACTGATTTCATGCAAAGGAATGAACCTCTCAGGTTAATATCCATTACATAGTCGTAGTCAAACACTTTCGTATCGAGAAAGTTCTTGAATATGGAAACGCCGGCATTATTAATCAGGCAGTCAATTCTCCCGTATTTTTCGAAGATGCGTTTCGTAGTTGACTGTACGGACCGTTCGGATGCAACATTGCACACGAATGCGGACGCTTCCCTGCCGGCAAATTTAATCTCGCTGACAAGATTAACGAGACGAGATTTTCTTCGACCTGTAACCACCACAATATATCCCGCCTTAGAAAAAGCGCACGCCATTTCCTTCCCAATTCCGGTTGAAGCACCGGTAATCCAGATGACTTTATTATTCATATAATATGATTAAAGTAAGAATAATCCTACATTACCATTCCGCCATCAACCATGATGACCTGACCTGTAATATAGTCAGCCTTGGACGATGCAAGGAATGATACAACACCTGCAACCTCTTCAGGTTTCGAAGCGCGTTTCAGCGGAATCACAGTAAGAAAAGCAGCCTTTTGTTCATCAGTCAATTGATGCGTCATTTCAGTATCAACAAATCCCGGGGCAACACAGTTCACAGTAACGTTTCTTCCTCCGAGTTCTTTTGCTATGGATTTCGTTAGTCCGATCAAACCGGCTTTCGAAGCCGAATAGTTTGCCTGACCTGCATTTCCCATAACGCCTACCACGGAACTTATATTAATAATTTTTCCGCTTCTTTGTTTTGCCATAATTCTCGCAACTGCTTTAATTGTATTGAAGGCACCTTTAAGATTTACCTTAAGTACGATATCCCAGTCTTCCTCTGTCATTCTGAGCAAAAGACGGTCGCGAGTAATTCCTGCGTTATTCACTAGTATATCTACGGTTCCGAATTCTTTAGCAGTTTCATCGATAGATTTCTGTACACCATCGGTATCGGTAACATCAACAACTTTTTTAAAAACTTTTTTTTCCTCTTTGGCACATCCGGCAGCAAACGAATCAAAATCATCGGGGAAAACTTTATCATACGCAATCACAGTTGCGCCGTCGTTTAGCAATTCAACAACTATGGCCCGGCCTATACCTCTACCGCCACCGGTAACCACTGCAATTTTATTTTGTATTCCGGTCATTTATTATAATTTATTTTTAAAATATTTTTTCTCTTTACCTTTAAGTTGTGTTGCTTCAACAATAAATGTCTGTCCGTTTATCAAGTCAGAATCAGGTGACGCCAGAAAAGCGACGAAATCAGCGACCTTATCGGGATTAGCCGCTTTGGTTTTAGTCTGTTCAAACATTTTTTGTTTAATATCATCACTGAGCACCGATATCATATCTGTTTCAACAAATCCGGGGGCGACAGAATTAACCTGAATGTTATAAGCACCGAGTTCTTTTGCGAGTGCTTTTGTCAACCCGATCTGGCCCGCTTTTGAAGCCGCATAATTTGACTGCCCGGCATTTCCCGTAGTTCCAACTATAGAACTGATATTAATAATTTTTCCGGAATGATTCTTTACCATATTTTTTGATACGAATCTGCAAAACAGGAATGTACCTTTAAGATTAGTATCAATTACAGAATCCCAGTCTTTTTCCGTCATGCGCATAATGAGCCCATCTTTCGTAATACCTGCATTATTTATGAGTACATCGATTTTTTTAAAGGTTTTTATTACGTTATCGACAACCTGTTTCACGCGTTTTGAATCTGCAGAATCACACTTGAAATAATGTATATTTCTCGGTTTAAAATGCCTGTGGTCGATACGGCTTTTATATGTTATAATAACCTTAGCGCCCAGGTCCGCAAATTTATCGGCAAGCGCTCTGCCGATACCTCTGGAACCGCCTGTTATGAAAACCACTTTACCTGTCAGGTCGTACATCAGTCGAATTTTGTAATATTTTTATAATGTTTCTGATAATAATCATTGACATAATTATATCCGTCTTCACCGAGAATGAAACGCAGTTCTTCAGTCATCGCTTCAAAAACAGTCTGAGTAAAATTTTTCTTTTTATCTATACCGCAGTAATCGAGTTTCGCGGCATGGTCATCATCATAAGTGAGTACATTATCAAGAATAGTAAGCGGATACATTATACAGTACTTGGGTTTTATCGCCCATTTATGCATATTATTTTTTACTGCAGCAACCTGAATAGAGCAATAGCCGCGGCTGTCTTTAAAAACGCATTGTGTAGTGTCTTGTGGTGTTTTATACACTTCGGTTCCGATTGCTTCGCCCGAAGGGAAATCGGTATCTATCTCAGTATCTTTTTCAAACCACAGAGTTGTATCTTTTATCTGATGTTCATCCATGACGTCTTTAATTTCATTCTCAAACTTCATTATTATGTCCTTAAAGTTTTTGTCCATATAGACGCCCCAGTTGCAGCATTGCCCGTGGCATATTTTCAAGTTACAAGCAGGTACAAAGCCCTGTGTAAATATTACCGGATCTATTTTAATTCCGTTATATTCAATTGGATATTCTTTCAAAATTACTCCTTATAGATTTTTAATATCTTCAAAAGTTGAAACGTTAAATGTTTCCACGTTTGAATCGATTTTTTTAATTAAACCTGCGAGCACTTTGCCCGAGCCTATTTCATAAAATTTAGTAACACCGTCAGCAATCATATTCCTAATAAGCATTGCCCATCTAACAGGAAATACCAGTTGTCTTGACAGAGCATCCCTTATTTCATCTTCACCTGTTATTGGTTTTGCATCAACATTAGTATAAACTGGAATACGCGAATCAGTCAATTCAGTATTTTGCAAAGCAATTCGCAATTCCGAATCAGATGTCTTCATAAGTTCGGAATGGAATGCTCCGCTCACTTCTAGTTTTTTTGCGAGTCTGCATTTATATGGTTCGGCTTTCGCAATTTCAACAGCCTTATCTACGGCCGAAATATCTCCTGAAACCACTATTTGTCCGGGACAGTTAAAATTCGCTGCCTGAACAATACCTACAGAGGAGGCTTTTTCACAAATCTCAATTACCTGCGCTTCGCTGAGACCGATAAGCGCAGCCATTGTGCCGGGCTGTATTTCTCCTGACCTTTTCATAAGTTCGCCTCTTGTTTTAACCAGTTTCAGTCCTGTTTCAAAATCAAACGAGCCTGCATACGCATTTGCAGTATATTCTCCGAGAGAATGTCCGGCGGTGCAATCCGCTTTGAATTTTCCGCCCATAAGTTCAGTCAATATAAACGAATGAACGAACAAAGCCGGCTGTGTTATATTAGTTTGTTTTAATTCTTCCTGCGGTCCATCAAATGACAATCCCGAAAGAGATGCCCCCATTATTTTATCCGCTTTATCATATAATTTTTTTGCTGTATCCGAATTTTCATACAAATCTTTTCCCATACCCACGGACTGCGAACCCTGTCCGGGAAATACAAAAGCAATTTTACTCATATAAATTAGTTATCCTTTTTAATTAATTTAATAATATTATTTCTAAAAAAATTCAATTAATCATCAGTATCTTCGAGTCTTGGAAGTGCGCCGAAATTATCGATTAGATAGTTATCATAATAATCGGCTTTCTTAATCAAGGATCTGAATTCTTCAAGACCGGTTTCATAAGTAAGATAATGATCATAGATTATCATCGACAGAACGACATTCTGGTTACTAACGCTGAAAACAACACTTTCGAGATCATAATTTTCTTTCAACAAATAATCGTAAATCAGTCCAATATTTTGTTTCGGCAGTATGCATATAAAGGCATCTCCGATAATGAAACCATTTTCAGAATATGTAAAGAATATCTTAGCACTTCCCTCTTCAACTTCCCATCTATTAGGACCTCTGCGCGCCAGCACCGGGTCCTTGCCGAGAGCCTCAAGAATTTTTTCCACAGTAAGCGCTGCACCTGCGGGTTTATATTCTTCATCTTTTTTCAGTTTAGGTATTGAAAGAGCAGAACCGCATTCGGGGCAGTATTCACCGTCGATTGTATCTTCGGTAATAACATTCGAGCAGGATTTGCATCGAATTGCTGTTTTCCCGTTATAAGGCAGATAATCTTCAAGTGATTCAAGCAGATAGTTTGCCGGAAGAGCAAAACCGAGATTATCGCCTCCCGAAATAATGAATGTATTCACACCCACGATTTCGCCGTTTGAATCAACAAGCGGACCTCCGCTGTTACCCGGATTAATAGCCGCATCAATTTGAATATAATTTAATCCATTTTGCACCCGTTTTGCATTTGAGACAATGCCTTCCGTAGCCGTATATTTCAGACCATACGGGTGACCAATAGCAATTACCCTGTCACCGTCATGTACAGAATTTTTCCCTATTTTTCTGTCCGGAAGTTCTATTCCGTCAGGTACACGTATAAAAGCAAGGTCATACTTTGTGTCATAGAACACAACCGGAGAAGTAACTTTCGGAATATGCTTGCCGCTAATTACCGCTTCGGAACTTTCTTTAACAACGTGGTCATTCGTTATGAAAAGATTATAATCTTTTACATAAAACCCCGTACCTGTTCCGTAAGCAGTCGCAATCTGTATTATTACCTGTTGAAAACTATCTATTATTTCCTGAGTGTGCATAATTAATTTTTATAACTTAATTTTAATATACAGTCGTATAGTGATTTCAGAAATTCTATTTTATTTTCGAACTTAAGTTGTGTTATATCCAGAGACAGAGAAGGATAATCGTTTTTATCCAGCGCTATGAATTCATTTATATCGGATATTAAAAGTTCTTTGTTCAATACTCCGTTGTCGATATATTTCTTATCATATCCCAGTTCATTCAAATAGTCCTGATTTCCTATTTCGATTATCATTCCGAAAAGTCTGGAAAGTGATTTATTCAGACCGTAACTGAAAAGGCAATAGCCTGAAATGTACTCCAGAATCGATTCTGCAAAGTCTTCATGCTTATTATCAATATACCATTTTATATTACCGATGTTTTTATTAATCACATCAATGGCGGCGTCGCTGTTGGTCGGAGGAGCGATACCGAAAGTCGATTTCACTCTGTAGAAATTCTTTTTAACAGCCTCGTCTGATTTAGCCAGCATTTTTTTTAACTGTTCTTCGATGGAATCAATCTGCTGAAGCAATGACAGGTCTTCGCGGTTGAAATAATTCCAACTTATTTTTTCTATATCATTCATAATGCTGCCCTGAGGCTGCATAAGATAATCCAGCCTGTAAATCAAATTAAGTAACAGGTAAGATATGCCGCCTGAGAACTGTTCTTTATTGAGGTCTTTAATTTTATCGAGTGCATCCTGAATCCATTTCCTATAATACTTGACTCTTGTATTTACCTCAGCATCAGTCATCTGTTCAATTTTCATATCAGCAGGTTTAAGCACCGTAAAATCGTCAAGGAGAGTATCATCCTGCTTGTCGGCTTTAATACCGACTTCTTTAAGCGCGTAATATAATTTTCTAGTAGAGCAATCGTGTACGTTTGAATCAAATTTCAGGACTATTCTGTTATCTTTAACCGCAAAGCGGGAGTAATAGAAAGAATAATTGAGTTCCATCAGGCGTCTCATAACGGCAACGCTAAGTTTGTCATAATCCGCAATTACCGCTATCGCCGATATTTTATTTCCGTCCGAGAAGCCTCTGATTTCTTTTGAACCCTGGAGAATCTGAAATTTCAGAACATTATTATCCAGCGAATAGAAAACATTATTAACTTCATCGTCTTTGAGGTATTCAAAGAAACTTGCGTAAGAACTGAGATAGTTCTTAGCATTGTAAAATTCTTCGCATTCATTCCATTTCTCTATTTTACTCTTTGGTTTGAATGCGTCTGTGTATCTTCCAAAATAATTTATCATTTTATATTATGATTTTCGATTATTGAATTGACAGGAAGTACATAAAACAGATCAACCTGTACAAAAATATTACTTAATTTAACGCTTTTTAAAATTTAATAATATACTTTTTCAAGGAACAAACCTGAGGGCGGAGCGGTAAAGTGAGCAGGTTCGTTTGAATAACTTTTCAGGAATCCCCGAATGTCTTCCGTTTTTAAATCTCCCCTGCCTGCTTCCACTATAACACCTGTGATTCTCCTAACCATTTTCCAGAGGAAATGCGAGGCTTTAATGCGAAGAAATATTTTGCTGTTGTCTTCCGCAATTGCGATATCATGAACATCCACAAGAGTAGATTTATCCTCGGGTTGTTTTTCAGAAAAAGAAGAAAAATCGTGCATACCTTTAAATATATCTGCAGCATTTTTCATATTACCGGTGTTAAGTTTATCTCTTACCCACCATACATATTTCTTATCAAAAGCAGTTCTCCTTTTTGAAATAACGTATAAATACTGCCTTGCAACCGCGGAATGTCTTGCATGGAAATTCTTTCCCGCTTTTTCGATTTCGAGAATATTAATATCGGAGGGTAAAATATCATTCAATTTCATCTTAAGTATTTCCGGACCAAGCATTGTAATACATTCGAGATGGGCAACCTGTTCAACGGCATGTACGCCTTTATCCGTTCTGCCCGAGCCCTGAAGATCGGTGAAACGGTTATCGCCTTTGTTTGTTTTGAAAACTTCTCTGGTGCAATCAATAAGAGTACCCTGAATTGTTTTAGCGTTTTTCTGCTGCTGCCACCCGGCGTAATTAGTACCGTTATATTCGAGAAAGATTTTAAACTTCATAAAGTAATTTATTTTTTTCAAACCTAAAATAATACATAATAAGTAATACAGTGACGTAATTTTGGAAGATGTATAAAACAAAAAAGAAGATTAAAAACTACTCATTAATCTTCTTTTTGTTTTTTTTGAGGATTAGTCAAATTTTCTTAAGTTCGTCGTAGGTTAATTTGTAAATATTATCGAGTCTGTTAATAAGGCTTTCAAGTTCCTCGCGAGTATTATTTCCGTTTAGCGATTCGACCATAATGCACACTTCGGCAAGCCTGTTAGCACCGAGGTTATGGCTGATTCTCCTGAGGTTAGAGGATGCTTTTTTGAGACCGGTCAGATTATTATTCCTGTATGTTTTTTTTATTTCAGAAATCAATTCAGGAGCCAGTTCCATATACAGACCAATAACTTCTTTCAGATTATTGCTTTCATCAAGTTGTTTCAGACCATAGATAATTTCGGAATCAAGCATAAGACTTGATTTAATATTCCTTGATACTGTTTTTTTCTCTCTGAGATTCTCCGACCATTTTTTTATAATACTCTGGACATCGTCAATAATAACAGGTTTGCTAAGATAATCATCCATACCTGCATTCAGGCATTTTTCTTTATCCCCCTGCATTACGTTTGCCGTCATTGCGATAATAAAAGGTCTTTCATCAGCATTCCAGTTTTGAACAATATATTTTGTCGCTTCAATTCCGTCCATTTCTGGCATTTGCACATCCATAAAAACAAGGTCATACCTGACGCGTTTCAATTCATCAATCGCTTCAATACCGTTACTTACAACATCTGACTGATAGCCCAATTGGGCAAGTATTTTCACAATGAGTTTTTGATTGATAATATTATCTTCCGCTACAAGAATCTTAAGCGGTATTTCAACAGACAGGTGCTTCTTGTCGGATTTCGGCTGTATATCCATTTTTGTAGCAACACTTCCCGTTCTTTTTTCTTCTGCATGGGTAAAAGGAGCGAGTATACTAATCAGCATTTTATGAAGTTGTGCCTGCCTTACGGGTTTAGAAACGAGCGCATTCAAATATTCGCTGATTTCCTCTTTAGACATTTCCTGAGCGCCTGCCGAACTGAGAATAATAATAGGCAGAGAATTTTTATCCTTATATTTTCTAATTTCCTTTGTAAGTTCCATTCCGTCCATATCCGGCATAAGCATATCGAGTATTGCTATATCAAACGGTTCATCTTTAATAATCCAGTTTATAGCCTCCTTAGAATTTCTTGTAGACCTCGGAATCATGCCCCAGTTTTTACACTGAATTGTGAGAATGTGCAGATTGGTTTCATTATCATCAACGATAAGAACACGTTTATTTTTTAGAGCCGGCATTGATGATTTAAGAAATACCTTAGGAGGATTAACTTTTGAGATTTTAGTTTTTATTGTAAAATAGAAAGTCGAGCCCTGTTTTTCTTTACTTTCAACACTAATATTGCCGCCCATTAATTCCACGAGGCGTTTGCAGATAGCGAGACCAAGACCCGTACCGCCGTATTTTCTTGTTGTAGATGAATCGACCTGTGTGAAACTATGGAAAATATAGTTAAGTTTTTCCGCAGGGATTCCTATTCCTGAATCCTTGACCATGAACTGCAGTTCGACAATATCATCATCCATTGCAACTTTTTTCACACTGACGAGCACTTCACCGTAGTCTGTAAATTTTATTGCATTATTTATAAGATTAACCAGAATCTGTCTTAACCTCGTCACATCACCAACGATAAAATCCGGAACGTCCTGTTCGATGAGATGCAGAAGATCGAGTCGCTTCTTTACTGCTTCCGATGCCAGCAATTCAAATGCTTCTTCAATACACTCTTTGATTTCGAAAGGCGCCTCTTCGAGGTCCATCTTGCCCGATTCAATCTTAGAGAAATCGAGAATATCATTAATGAGAGTAAGAAGTGTATCGCCGCTGATACGTATAGTTTCAACGTATTCTCTTTGCTCCGGAGTAAGACCTGTTTCAAGGAGAAGACCCGTCATGCCAAGAACACCATTCATCGGAGTACGGATTTCGTGGCTCATGACCGCGAGAAATTCAGACTTCGCTCTGGCTGCTTCCTCGGCAGTTTCTTTTAGTTTTATTAATTCGTCTTCGGCTTTTTTTCTTTCAGTGATATCGGATATAATTCCGTACAGACCGACGATTTTACCTTTGTCTTCGTAAAGTAATCTCGAAAACACATCCGCCCAGATAGGCTGATTATCTCTTGACCTTAAGCGTATCTGATATCTGCAATAGTCCTTTTCTTTTTTGGCAAGTTTGCTGTAGCATTCTTCATACATATAAAAATCATTCGGAAAAATAAAACTGCCGAACGGTTTTTCAAGCGATTCCTCAATCGAATAACCCGTAATATCGCACCATGCTTTGTTTATATAAATTAATTTTCCTTTTGAATCCGTCTGGAAAATTATATCCTTTATGTTATTTGTAAACGTGTCAAAATTACCTCTGCTGATAAGGTAATTATCACTGGGGTCCTGAATTTCTTTTACAAGAGAAGAAATAGAATCGAGCATTTGTTCCATGCTCAGACCTTCTACGTTGTCAACTTTTTTGCCGAGATATTGTAGCAGTATAATTAAGATTTCCTTTAGAGTCAGATAAATGAATTTCTGCCTTTTTGATTCAGCAAGCAAAAGTTCATTAGATTTCTTCAAATCGTCGGCTATCAGTCTTAAACTATTAACCTTGCTTTTATTATCATCTTCGAGTTCAGAGTAATAATTATCGACTAATTCGAATAAATCATATAGTCTGTCGGGAATTGCTGACGCATACCCCGGAATCTTAATAAAATTACTGATTTCCGACAGCCAAATAAGAAAATCTATAAATTCCTTTTCGGTATTTAAGCCGAAAACTGATTTTATTTGGTCTATTAAAGAAGTATTTTTCATTTGTATAGTGAGTACACTATTATTAATTTTTAAAAACTACGATAGAAATTGCTGCAAGATATTAAACCACTGTTTTAACATGTGTTATGCATAAGCAATCAAACTCAATTCTAATCGGTATATATGTTACATCAAATAATGTACCAGAAAAGATTAAAGAGTACTCATTGCATCCATAGTAAGTTTATAAACAACCTGGATTTTAGAGATTAATTCATCTGAGCCTTCAGAAATGCCGTTTTTTGAATTAATTTCAACTGTCTTGCAAATATTTGCAAGTTCTTTAGCACCAATGTTTAGACTTGCTCCTTTGAGTGCGTGGGCAGTTTTTGAGAGATTATCGAGGTCTTTCGATTGAGCGTTAGCAACTATCTTATGATAGAGTTCGGGATATTGTTCATTATATAAATCGATTATTTCCTTAAAAAAATCGTTATCTTCGTCATTCATTTCTTTCAGTCCCTGAATAATTGACATATCCAGTAGATCTTCGTTTGAGTATTCCATATATTTATTTTATAATGTTCCTCTTAATTCTTGCTCTCTTTCTATCGATTCAAAGAGCGCTTTAAAATTGCCTTTCCCGAAACTTCTGGCACCTTTTCTCTGAATAATTTCGAAAAACAAAGTTGGTCTGTCTTCAACAGGTTTGGAGAATATCTGGAGAAGATAACCGTCTTCGTCCCTATCGACGAGTATTCCGATTTTTTCCAATGATAATAAATCCTCATCTATTTTTCCTATCCGATTTTCAAGTTCCGCATAATATGACCTCGGAACAGAAAGAAATTCGACGCCTCTTTCTTTAAGTTGATTTACCGTACTTAAAATGTCAGGAGTAGTCATTGCAATATGCTGAATGCCCGGTGACTTATAGAAATCCAAATATTCTTCGATTTGTGATTTTTTCTTACCCGGAGCAGGTTCATTGATAGGCATTTTAATTTTCCCGGTACTGTTTTGCATAACCTTGCTCATGAGTGCAGTATATTCGGTTGAAATATCTTTGTCATCGAATGAAAGCAGTTGGTTAAAGCCCATCGTATTGGCATAGAAATCAACCCAGTGCATCATTTTCCCGAGTTCTACATTACCCACCATATGGTCAACCGATTTAAGCCCGGTATCTTTAATACCTTTCAGCGCTCTGTTTTTAGCATCAATAAAACCCGGCATGAAATTTCCGGAATAATTTTTTCTTTCGATGAATGAATGTATAGTATCACCGAACGTCCGTATTGATGATTTTATAATATAGCCGTTTTCATCCTGAATTTTCACGGGTTCAAGATACGGGACGGCTCCTCTTTTAACGGTTTCTTCGAATGACTTTGCCGCATCATCGACTTCAAACGCAACATCAAAGACACCATCTCCGTGTTTCATGACATGTTCAGACAAAGGCGAATCGTCTTTATAAGAAGATGTTAAAAGGAATCTGATTTTACCCTGTTCCAAAAGGTAAGAAGCCCTGTCCTGATTTTTAGTTTCAAGACCCGAATACGCGGTTAATTTAAAACCGAAAGCGTATTGATAATATACTGCGGATTGCTTTGCATTACCGCAAAAGAATTCAATATAATCTATTCTTTTTAAAGGAAGAAAATCTGTCATATACACAATTTATTTGTTTTAATGATAAAACAAAAATTGCAAAATATAATTCCAATCAATACTTATACTCTCTTGGGTCTATACCAAGTTTAGCAATTTTCTGCCTCAGGCTAACGGGATGGAAATTAATTGCTTTTGCCGTGGCTGCGACATTGCCTTTATACAATTTAAGATATTTTTTTATAAAATCGACCTCAAAATCCCTTATAATGGTCTCTTTATTCTCGTTATAATCAGCAGAATAGGTTCTCCCGCTTTCTTTACCGAGAATATTTGCAGGAAGCAAATCAGCGGTGATTTTATTATCCTCGCACAAAATCGAGGTTCTTTCGGCAACGTTTTTTAATTCTCTGATATTTCCCGGCCAGTGATAATTAATAAGAATATCTTTGACACCCTTTTCAATGACCGGAACGGGTTTTTTATTCGTAATGCTGAATTCTTTTATGAACTTATCGAAATAGAATTCAATGTCTTCTTTCCTGTCTTTAAGGCTCGGAAGATGGAATTCGAAAACATTAAGCCTGTAATAGAGATCTTCTCTGAATCTGCCTTCGGCAATAAGTTTTTTTAATTCCTGATTTGTAGCGGCAATAATCCTGACATTGGTAGTTTGAATTCTTGTATCGCCCACTTTCGAGAATTCTCTTTCCTGAAGTACTCTGAGAAGTTTAACCTGGATGACAGTTTCTATTTCACCGATTTCATCCAGAAATATTGTACCATTATCCGCTATTTCAAAATACCCTTTATGATCTTTCACAGCGCCGGTAAACGAGCCCTTGACGTGTCCGAACAATTCCGATTCCAGGAGTTGCGGAGGAAGTGCTGCGCAGTTTATTACAACGAACTGCTGGTCTTTTCTGTTACTGCTTTTGTGAATGTATTTCGATAGTACTTCTTTGCCTGTACCGTTCGAGCCTGTAATCAAGACTGTAGAATCTGTTCGTGCGACTTTTTTTGCTTCGACAAGCATATCTTTTATTTCTTTGCTTGACGTTTCGTACACAAATTCTGATTCAGCATCGTGTTCAACTCTTTCGAGTCTCTGTTTTAAAAGAATATTTTCATGCAGCAATTGAATTCGCTCAAGTCCTCTTTGAATAGAAAGGAGCAGTTCTTCTTTATTTACAGGTTTGGTTAGATAATCGAAAGCACCAAGTCTTATTGCATCAACAGCGGACCTTATAGTAGCGAATGCAGTGATAAGAATAACTATAAAGTCCGGTTCTATTTTCAATGCTTCTTCCGTCAATTCAATACCGTTCATTCCCGGCATATTGAAATCCGTTAGAAGGATATCGTATTTAAATTCTCTGATTTTTTCTATTGCATTCTCGCCGCTATTTACAGTAGTTACATTATGCCCTGCATCTTCCAGGACTTTCCTGAGAATCGCAATCGACGTAAGTTCGTCGTCAACGACTAATATTCTTGCCATGTTCCCCTATTATATTACAAATAATGCTAAAGTTTAACTATTCAATCTATTTTTTCAATACCATTTTCTTTGTATTATAATTGCTGCCGTCAATATTCAATACGTAGAAATAAACTCCGGATGAGAAATTAGCGGCATCCCATTCCGCTGTATATTCGCCGGCGTTCATTTGCTTATTAACGAGTACGGAGACTTCCCGTCCGAGTACGTCAAAAACAGATAATTTCACGTTCGACATTTTAGCAACATTGAAATTAATTTTAGTTACGGGATTAAAAGGATTCGGATAATTTTGTTTCAAATCGAAATTAGCCGGAACGGTTTCGGATATTTTTTTGACGTCAAGTGCACCGCCTGCATCCGACAAACGTTTCGCAAAATCCTGATAGTATTGATTTGCAATCAATGAATCGTAAATCAGCAACACGTTTTCATCATTGTCATACGACGCTGCATTAGAGAAGTTATAAGAACCTGTTTCAACTATAGGGTTGCTCGAAGGCATATCGGCATCAATTAATATGTATTTATCATGAAACAGATAGGAGGCGCTGTAATTATCAAGATATACTCTCGCAACAGGATTCCAGACGGTTCCACCCAAACCTGCCATTTCGTAATAGACGGGTCCGTTTGTAAGATTTCCGTTTGTGCTTCTGTCGAATACGCCTCTGACCATAACAGTCGGAGGATTGTACTTTGAATGCATTTTATTTTCAATCGAAAACTTTGTAAAAGCATAGATACAAAAGTTTATCGATTTATTTGTTTCGTTTGAAATCATGTTTTCTATCTTCGTTGCAATGTCATCGGAAGGCGAGAAATAGCAATCGACTCTTTTTCCGTTTATATTAAACAAATGAGGAGTATTGTCAAGTTTCGCAGAACCGAATTTAGCATTCGCCGGATTGTTAACATCATTATGCGAGCCCCACATTTCTTCAAATTCCCGTGTATAGGTATGACTTAATGCTTCATCCTGTATGAATATTGTATTTTCGATATCCTGATAGAACTGCTGATAAGTGATATTCGACGATCCTGTCCATATCCATTTTTTCGAATATGCCGCGGCAGTAGTATCCCTTCCATCGAATATGAAAAATTTATTATGCATCAAGGAAGAAGTTAAATAGTTTCTCTGCTGGACACGAATGCCATAATTGATTAAATCCTGCATCAATGACTGTACGTTTCTTGAATCATAGACGATTCTGATTTTGACTCCGCGAATAAACGCATTCAACAATGCCTGTCGAATATTCGTTAAATCGTCGAATGAATATATTGCCAGATCAATAGAGTAACGTGTCGAATCGATTCGTTGTATTAAACGCGTTTGAAAATCCGTGCTTCCGTTTGCTTTATTATTCGGCAGTGCTAAACTTGTATCCACGGGATAATTAAAATATGCTTCCATCTTCCCTGTTGATGCGGGATGCGAAGCAGTCGAGAAATATTTTGGAGAAAAAGTACTTGTACCATTAGCGTTTGTCGAAGAAATAAAAGCGTAATATATTTTTCCCGGTTTTAAGTTAATGAGATTGAGACTGTGTGAAGTCGACATTGCTTCATTAAATACAGAGTCTGTATACACAACGGGTTGATTTATAGAATCCGAAACGAAATATTTTACTTTCGAATTACCTGCCGCTAATGTTGTCCAGTTTATTGTAACGGATGTAGGTTGAATATTAGATTCTGTCGGCACTCCTGCTATATTCGGACCGCCTGATGAAATAATAATATCATTCAGATCTCTTGGAATTATCTGATATCCGCCGAAATAAGGCGAAGAGGATTTATACTGACTGTTTAAACAAACAACTGAAAACGGATATGCCGGAATCAACGTATTGGCAATGTTTGATGAACCATAAATTCTTATATCGCATGAATCGTTTCCTACAAACAATCTGTAATTTGTACCTGAACCTGAGACGGTCCACTGCGTTACGGGTTGATATGTTGATGTGCTTCTTATTGAGGTAACACCGTTTATTCTGATTAATCTTGCTTCATAATTTTCGCCATTTACTCTGATATCTCCCGGAGTCACTACTACTGGTGAAGGTGTCGTAATACCCGATGCCAGTATTTGATATGCGGAAACCGGTTGAAGTTCCGTAAGACCGTTATAGTTAGTAACCAGTCCGGTTACCTGAACGCTGTCGCCTTTTGCTACTGCTGCGCCAAATGTCGCATCATAAGCAACAAGACCGGCTGTAGGCACCTGAAAATATACAGTGGGTGTACCGAGTTCATGGTTTGTAGTAACGACACCTCTTACTGTTACTGTCTGTCCCACAAGCAGTGAGACGCCATTGGCGTCCTGACGGCGTACCGAGTCTATCGGTATCCATTGAGCCGAAGCAGCAGACACAAAAATTAATAAAAGAGCAATAGAATAGATGAGTTTTTTCATGACAAATATATTTGATTAATAATTTAATTTCTTTCCATAAGAAGCCAAAAAGGAATTTAGAACAATACCCTGCGGTGTTTCATCTTTTTTCCTGCTTATTTCGGCTTTTAATTTATCCGGATTTTCATTAATACCTTTTTCTATCAATGACTTCTGATAAACAAAAGTATATGGCGAGAAGTAACTGTATTCGTATTTATCTATAAGATCTTTAAATTTAGGTATATTTCTTACCCATAAGAAGGATTTATCGTCCCAGAAGAGGAGTTTCCAGTTTGCGCTTTTACAGAAATATGATATTACTGTATTATCCATTTCTTTCGGATCTCTTACGAGATCAGGAGCAAGATAGATTGCATATTCGATATTATATTCATCAAGTTTTTGTTCGAATCCCGGACGTTTAGAGAGTATCTGCTGATATTTATTAAAAATATCATCGTTAAGATTTCTGCTGTCGATGAAATTCTGTTTACCTTCAAAATTCCAGACGAAGAAACCACCGGTCCCAAAATGGTTGAACACCCTTCCGCCGATATTTGGTATATCATTATTTTTCATAAAATCGAAGAGTTGAGTCGGTATAAAATCCGAGTTGATACCAACCCCGGTAACACGATAGTATTTCAGATAATTTAGATATAGTTCGTTATCGGGGATTTTAATTATAATAAAAATCAGGAACAAACCCATAGCAACTTTGAGTCCCGGTTTCTTTGTAATCATTGTTTTTACGTTTTCGCTTTTTAGAGATTCGAAAAGCAGATTCAATGCTACAAATACAAAAGGAAACAAAATAATAACGTAATCGACTGTAAAACGCATTGCCCTTACAGAATACAAAGCGAAACCGATATATAAAATTGCAGGAAAGACATCCTTCTTTTTGAAAGAATAATAGATTGTCAATACACCTGAGAATAAAAGCAGTTTATAAAGAATATTCACAAAACCATCTCCGGTTCGTGAGCCGAACGGCGACATCCATTCATTAACGGTTTCCAGCATCTTCATTTTAGTATGTTCGAAAGCATAAACGTATGTCTGAAAGAAATTGGGATTAACGAGCATAACCATCGCTGATACAGCCAGTATAATAAACAATCTTAGAAGTTCTTTCTTATCGAGGGGTCTTATTTCAGAATTAGAAAATGATTTATTATAAAATGTATTTATAAACTCAGAAATGAAATAAAGGAACATTATAAATCCGCCGGCAATAATGCCCATGTGAATATTTGCCCAGAGCAGAAAAATAAGCGGTATAAAATACAAAACTTTGTGGCTGCCTCTGTTGAAATATCTGTATCTGCATATTATATAAAGAAGCAATACAAAGAACAGATAGGAAAGCATATGCGGGCGCGGTGTCAGCCTGTCGATTATTGCAAAGGAAAGAGTGAACAAAGATATGATTGAAAATATAACACTTACATTGAATTTCCTCAGCAAATGATAAAGGAGACTGAAAATAGATAAGAATATTAAAGTTCTAAGAACCGAGAGTCCGGTATAACCTGAGATTTTAAAAGTGAGATAAGAAATTACATCCCATCCCCATTCGAAAGGCATCCACGTTTGTCCCTGCGTAAGGAAACCGAAGATATCCGTAGATGGAACATGTCCTGTGCCGAGAATATATCTGCCTGTAGCGAGGTGCCAGAACACGTCATCATCGCCCGTTATTTTAAAAGTTGTAAAGAAAACCAGAAAAATAAAAAAAATACCTACCAGAGCATAATTGAAGTAAGGATTTTCAGTATATGCGACAAAGTTATGTTTAACTTCTTTCTTTTTTTCTTTAGACATTTAAACCTAGTTTAGATCAGTAGATAGTTTATATCTTACTATTCTGTTATTTTTAGTATCGGCTATATACAGCACCTTGCTGAAGTGCGCAACTCCCATAGGAGTATCAAACTGACCGTCGCCGCTGCCGTATTTACCGAAAGATTCGACCATGAGTCTTCCCGAACTGCTGAATTTATACAAATGATTTCTCAGTGCATCGATAACGTAAACGTTCGAGTATGCATCCTGAGTAACGGAACCGGGCGAACCGAATTTCATCACGACTATATCCTGCGAAGGCGAAGTGAATTTCGGATCATAGGCACCGCTTGAATAATTGTAATTAAACCAAATCACTTTATTCAGCGACACAGTATCCTGAGTATTTCTTGCAATAATAAAATCAGTTGAACTGTTTTTTGCAATAGTTATTCCCGATGTATTTTCGATTGAATAGAAACTGTTGCCCGAAATCTGAAAACCTGATATTTTTACGAGATGCGTAACTGACTCTATTCCTTTTACATTAAGTATTGCATTGCCCGGATCAATTCCAATCGGGTCACCTGGCCCGATTCTTGTTATTATATAAGAGTTATCGGGATAAATCGAAACACCCGTAAATTTTCTAAGTTTACTTGAATTCGGTGTAGGATACAAACTTGTCAATAATGTAATCTGTCTTGCATTTCCGACCAGACCGCCGCCGTTTACGAGTTTAAATCTATGCAAAACAGATATTGTGTCGACAGCCGTTAATGAATCACTGATTACAAGCAGGTCAAAATTATAATCCTGCGCTATTTTATTCGGGAAAATATTATCACCGAGGTTTCTTGTGCTAACAACGCCTCCTGAAATATCCATCTGAACAATTCGATTATTCTTGGTATCACAAACATAAAGCAACTGATCGTTTCCAATTATTATATCTTTCGGATATGAAAATCCCGTCCAGACGGGAGACTGCAGAACATAAGCAGTATCGCTAACGTTAACAGTACCGTTGTTAGTAATCGGGAACTGGCTCAAGTCCAGTTGATTACCGCAGCCGTACAAACCGGCGAAGACAAGCAGTATTAAAAAATATTTCACTAAAACTTTTCGCATAAATATTAATATTTAATATTAATAAACTTTAATTATCTTTTTGTAGGGAATAAAACACTTAATGAGAATCTGTGTGCAAAACCCAATTCTTTGAAATTAGCAACGGAATAATCAAGGCTGCCTCTGGCAAACGACAATGGGAATTTTAATCCTATACCGCCTGAATAAGATTCCGCATCCACATTAAATTTATATCCGCCTCTTATGAACAAGAAATCTTTATAAGCGTATTCACCGCCTATACTGAAATTTTCGGCATTATCATTCGGACTGTTTAATTGAATGCTCGTAGTAATCCGGTTTCTTTCATTCATCCATGGTTCAAATGCAAAACCTACTCTGAACACGGTCGGAGGAGGAAAACTCTGGAAGTTATTGGCTGTCCTGCCGCCTACTAATTCAACCGAACCAGAAGGCGAAACCTGTCCGCCGAAATTTGTAATCATAACCGCAAAACGCGAAGTGCCAAGTCCTGTTTTATAATAAGTAGCAAGGTCGCCGACAACAGTTCTCATTTTTAATGCACCTAGATTTTCTTCGATATATCTTACAGTTGCACCGAATGAAAACTGGTCTGTCATTTTCCTTGCAAATGTGAGACCAACGGCAAGGTCGGAAAATCTGAAATAATCTCCTGTACCCTGCGGCTGATATTCCGTAGTAACGCTCATATCTTCCGTTCTTAAAGAAGTTATGCTTAAACCGACTGCATTGCTCCCAAAATGATAAACACCGCCTACATTTTCAAGCCTTGTATCAACAAACCATTGAGTATGTGTTGCGGTAAATCCATTTTCATTAAAAAGAACTATACCGGCAGGATTGTAATTCAATCCTGAAATATCGTCAGATACAGCAACAAAAGATTCACCCATTCCGGTACCTCTGGCAGTTGTTCCTATTTTTAAGAATTGGAATGACGACGTACCTGTCCGCTGACCTCCAAGATTAGGAATAAGCTGCGCAAAAAGTCCATTTGCGATAAACAGTAAACTTAATAAAGTTACTATTCTAATTTTTGTCAGGTTATGTTTTTTCAATTTGAATATCATTATAAACTTTTCGTTTTAATTTTAGAATTTAACCGTTATGCCCAATTTAATCTGCCTTGGAGTCAGATACCTGGCAGGATTTGTCGGAAATGGTGAAATTGGATACTGTAAATCGGGATAACGCGGATCATTCCAACTGTTAGGCGTCGGATCGCCGTATTCATATGCTTTTCCGGTAATAGGATTAATAATAGCCGCATTTTTATTATTCAGCAAATTCTTCACGGATATGTTGAGCACAAAATCAACATTATAGAATGTGAAATATTTATCCAGATCCATGTCAATGTAGAACCAGTTTGCGCCGACATTTCCATATGCATTATCATAATTCGGAGTATATTCAGGGCGTCCGTTTTCAAGATATCCGGTTAAAACTTGAGGTGTATATCTTTTGCCAGATTCGAAAAAAATTCTTGTTTTCAGATTAATATCATCGAGTATGTTTCTGCCGAAACCGAATAGTCCTTTACCTTTTTCGAGTTTGAAGAATAAATTAGCAGAAGCGACAAAAGGTCTGTCCCATGCAAGATAATTTTCCGAAATTGTTTCTGTCGCACCTGTAGTGGCAATAAGATATCCCTGATCTGTCGATGAACTCTTGCCTGTTGCAACAGAGTAAGTGAAATTTAATGTTCCGTTGAACCAGCCGCCGATTCTCTTTTTGTATTCAAGTTCGATACCTCTGGTTCTGGCATAGTCCTGATTAAAATAACTTATGAATGATTTGCCGATATATCTACCGCTGTTTATAATTATGTTTCTTGTTGCTACATAGTCATATATATTTTTATAGTATGCCGTAATCGTCAAGACGTCATCATTTGTAAACTGATTTCTGATACCCAGTTCATAAGAAACGGTAGTTTCCGGATTCAAATCGGGATTACCGAATTTCTGGAAAGTCGATTGCGCAGACTGCGGATTTAACTTTGCATATACGAACTGTGGGTTCGGTCGTTTTGAAAACTGACCATATGAGAAAAATAATGTCTGGTTGTTTGTTATAGGATGCGATATACCAATTCTGGGTGAAAGTCTTCCTTTCCATTTTCTGCCGAACAAATTATAAGTATCTGCTTCATATTTCGCCCTTAACTCATCCGGGATAGTAACAACGGCAGGATTTTTTACCGCGTCATCTACGAATTTTCCCGGGAACCAATAATCGAATCTCAATCCGTAATTCAGAATCATTCCTTTATATTGCAGAGAGTGCTGTAAGTATGCAGCGCCGAATGCGGGATATACTTTATACACATCGTTATTCAATCCCATTGGTTTTATCCATGGCTGGTAAATATCGATTAACTGCATTTCCTGAAAACTTGTTTCAATACCGGCTTTTAATTTACTCTTGGGAGTAAAATCATTTGTATAACTTGCCTTCGCTGAATATTCAAGAACGTAATGGTCATGCCATGTATATGGATTGCCGACGTCATAGAAACCATTACCCGGAATAATTCCCTGATGAGTGGAATCAATATAATAATACTGGAACGGGGGTTTGACAATGTCAAGAGGTTCTTTGTATTTGTCCCAGTTAGTTCCGTTAGCATCCACTCTTAGTGTTGTATAAAACCTGCTGAGTTTTATATCATAATAAGATTTCGGAGTCACGGTATGAGTCCACGTAAGAGTATGAATCATTGACTGCGAAGTATATGTACTGGCATTATCAAGAATATCCTGGAAATTATACTGATAGCCCGGAGAAGGTTCGACATATTCAAGATTATTCTGCAAAGAAGTAGAACTCTGATTTATCGAGACCGACTGGTTATAGGTATATGACAATTTCATCTGAGGAGTAAACTTCCATGTAATTTTTCCAAGCCAGTACCAGTTGTTATCCTGGCGCGGGGCAAAACGTGTTCCACCGAAAGTTGACGAATAAAGTTGATTTGCTTTGCCTGCATTATTAGTATATGTTCCGTCCGATTTAAGTCTGTTAACATAGAAACCATCCGTCAATCCCATAAAGAAATTGCCAAAAAAAGTAATCTCGCCGGGAGATTTAATTTTCAGTAATTTGAATAAATATTTCGATATAGGTTCGGGACCGCCGAGGTTGAATTCAAGTAAATCGGAATTGAAACTTGTTCCGTCATTTTTATTCAAACCAATGTTATCGCGCGAATAATTCAGGTAAAAATTATACATGCTCCATTTACCTTCTTTAGTTCGTGCATTGATAACACCGCTTGTTGCCTGACCGAATTCGGCATTGTAGCCCCCTGTTATTACTTCAACTTCTTCGAGAGAATTTGCGGATAATTGAATGCCGAAACCTGTTCCCGACAACGGGTCCTGAACAGAAACGCCGTCAAGCAATAATGAGTTTTCATAACTTCTGCCGCCCCTAATATAAATTTCATTATTCTCCTGCACGATACCCGCCTGCTGCGTAACAATGTCCTTTATATCATTAACAATTGTCTTTGACAAATCTTCGCTTGATAATATATGCGAACTCGATGTCTGCTCTATATCGAGAAGAGGTCTGTCTCCTATTACAACGATTTCCTGATCAACGGTAAAGGAAGTAAACATTAAACGAATATTCATTTCCTTCTTTTCGCCTTCATTAACCTTTACATTTGTATACTCGACAGTTTTGAAACCGATATAATCAACCTGTACTGTATAGGAGCCTCCGGGAATATTATCAATGCTGAATTTACCATCGGGATCAGTGACAGCGCCTAAATAGGAGCCTTTGATTTTGATTGTAGCGCCTTCAAGAACTGCACCCGCAGAATCTCTTACCGTTCCAAACAAAGTACCTGTTGGAGTTTGCGCAAATATTACGCTCGCTGAAATTAGCATCAGCAAGATTAGTAAAATTTTTCTCATATTACTATAATATTATAAACTTTTAATTTTCTTATTATCAGAACAATCTTCTGTTTCTTCTTGCTTTGTCACCCGTTGTACCGTAACCGAAATCTGTTATAAGTGCCTGCCGCATAAATAACTTCGATGCATTCATGTCTCTATTCATAATGTATAAAGGAAACAGTAAAAATATAATATTTGGGTTATTAGTAGAATTTTTCACACCAATGGAGATTGTATCATTGGTACAACTTCCTCTTGGCAGTATTCTATAAATTGTTTTTGCTGACGGGAAAGAATAAAACCCTTTAGTTCCGGCAATGATAGCACTATTATCAATTAATAATCGTGGATAAGAATTATCCGGTACTAAGAATGTAGTATCGCTCCCCAGAATTAACGGAACGAAGCAAGTTGTTTTGATGCTATCAATTGGCGCAAAATTAAACAATGCCCCTTGAACGATAGAAATATTTGGGAATCCGGATGACCATAAAACCTTTCCGCCTGAGTTAATATAATACGGTAAAGAATTTTGTGCTAAGTTTAAGTTAGGATCATTAGAAGAATTACCACCGCCATTTCGGTTTCCCACCCACATCACAATACTATATAATTTCAGAGTTTCAACGAACATCGGATTAATAATTTTTGGTATCAAATTTCCATTATTCGATTTTATATCAAGAACATCGTAGTGTATCGTATCCATGACCTGACCGAAATAAGATTCTGCCGTTCCAAATTCACCCGCCGGCATATCCTTTATCAGAAGAATTTTAGAAGTAACATTTCTAACGCGGAAAAATTTCGAACTGTCCTGAGGCATTCTAACAATATTGCTGAAAGCGTGGGCATTATCTTGCGCCTTCATATAGACACAGGTGTTTCCCGCTACCAAGCCGCTATCCTTTGTAAGCGTCATAATATTCAAATTGCCCGGTAATGATTTGAAATGTAAGGTATCATTTATGGAATACCAATAGTTGGCAATTGTAGCATCACCATCAGGATCTGTTCCAATCCATTTCAAAGTGGCTACCGGGAAAATTGTATCAGGTAAAACTACTGAGGGATCAAAGACCATTGAAGGAGCGCTGTTGATAACAGGATACAAATTTGATGCAGGTGTAGGATCTATATTTCCTTTATCATCAACCGCTGCAACCCAAATTCTGAACAGACTGTCCTGTCCTGCTATTGAAAATGCAAACGTACTGTCATTTTGCGTAGTGTAAGACCAGTTTATCGAATCGAATGATATTTTGAAACCTACAACGATACCTGCCGGACTGTCTCCCCACCAGGATATCTTTTTAACGGTCTTTCCCGGCGCTACTGTATCTCCCGGCATAGAGAAGACGGACAGATACGTATTTGGCGGTAAATTACTTTTAGGCGCTATAATCGGGTCGCTGCACGATGATATATAAATAAACCCTACTATAAATAAAAATAATGCAGTAAAATATTTAATCATTTTTTATATGATGTAATTTCTTCTAAAATCAATACTTTTTGTTATTCCGGATAAATATAAACAGAAACTAAATCCCGTAACAAGGAAATACCTTGTTACGGGATTATAAAATTATTTTACCAACAACATTTTCTTAGTATCTGTGAATCTGGTTCCTGTTCTGCTGTCGGCTGTCATTCTTACGAAATAGACACCGCTGGCTAAATCTGCTCCGTTAAAATCAATCATAAACACACCTTCGTTCATATTATCATTCACCAATTGTCTGACTTCTCTTCCCAATAAATCATATACTTTTATTGTTACTAGAGAATTTACCGGAATCGAGAAATTAATTCTTGTAACCGGGTTAAACGGATTTGGATAGTTCTGGCTAAGTTTAAATGAAGTACTTACTTCACCTGCAATATTCCTGATACCGACAGGAATAACTGTCCCGAAATCGCTGTTGCTTCTCGGGCAGATTTTATAATTCGAATATGCATAATATAAGACTCCTTGTACAAATGAAATCGAGTCGCCTGTATGAAGCAGTGTTTTTCCTGATGTGACACCGTCCCATTTATTGGTAAATGTATGACTGGCTCCCGGAAGCATTACTCTTGATTCAACATTAGAATTATCAAGGAATAAAAATTCACCGAAATTCCTTCTGAATGTTGTATCTATCAACGGCTGGATTGTTGTACAAGCAGTACCTCTGCTTGCATTAATACACGATATTCTTAATGGAGTATTTATTCTAACAAGAACACTTTCCCATTTTTTAATTGATAAATCACCGCCTGCTTTATTATTTGCAAGTACTGAAGCCGTTAGATTTTCAGGTGCGGGCAGCGGATTATTTTGAGAAAGTATCTGTACATCCGAAGGTGACGAAGTTAGAATCTGGTTATAACCGAAACTGTAAGTAACTGTACCTCTAATTCTTACTTTCTGACCTTTACGTAACTGGTCTGTAGGAGGTCCTGCAACCCAAATACCGCTGAATGGACCGGTTCCGTTTTGTATTACAACTCTTGCCGGAGCAGTTACCGCACCGCCCGGACATGAACCGCACGTATAACTTCTGAAATCCAAAGTATCAGCAGTAACAATTCCTTCTATACCTCTTACTATTGCATTTTCATAACCTGAATGACCGCCGTTGTTCACACAATACTGGACATCCTGAACAGTCAAAGAATCGCTGGATTTTACAACGTAGAACAATTTTGATATTGAAGTATCCGCGGGCAATAATCTTGTAAGACCTGCCTGATTGGATGCTGCATAATAATATTCAACTAAATCGTTTAATTGTCTTTGCGGAAGTTTTGTAGAAAAAATATTTCCTGCAACGAGCGGCATTGTTTTGCTTGCAAAAGCACCGCCGTTAATCCTATAAAATACATTAACGCCTGTTATAGATGTTGTGCTCTGAACAGTTACGGTTACCTGCACACTGTCAGAAGGTGTCGGAACACCCGGAGATTTACTGGGACTTGATAGTTGAGGAGGTACTCCGCCTAAACTTAAATCGTTTGGATAAATCGGCACAAGCACATAAGGCAATTGATTTCCTAACACTCCTTCATTATTGCTATTTATTATAACACCTCTGACATAATTTACAATTGTTCCTTGAGCCGGCACTGTCCACGGTCTTAAAGTATCTGCAGGAGGAGATGGTGCTGTTGAAAAGAAATTGGAGTAATCTCTGATATATAATCTGTTTCCGTTTGCGTCCACTACGCTGAACGGCTGTCTGTTAACCAACCCGGTACCTACAGTTACGTTTCTAATTTCTACATACATTCCTTCGTATTTTTCACCGCCTACATAATTAATCTGACCGCCGGCATTAGGATAATCACCGATTGCGAAATCCGTAATATTTACCAATTTCGGTGTTGGTCTGGCTGCGAGTCCTGAATTGATTGTGATATACGATGTAGTATCAAGAGCAATTTGAGTTACATATCCCGATTTACTTCTGTCAAGACCGTTAACTGATGTTGACCAGAATTCCTGAACAATACCTTTAACGGTAATAATACTACCTGTATCGACATATTGAATATGTGTATCAGTGAACCTTGTAGCCTGTCTGATTACAATACCACCATAGACACTATTTGAAGTATCCTGAGCATAACAGGTCCAACTGTTGGTTCCTCTTAAAAGTGTATGAGTTACACCACCGATAGTAACCTGAGGCGGCGCTACTACTCTGCACGTAAACTGAACGGAATCACCTACCATAGGCGACCAATCTTTTCCAACTGTAAGAGAATCGTTGGATACAGTTTCGATCTGCATAAGGCTGACATTCATCCATGTCATGATATTTGCAACAACCGTATAAGATAACAATGCAAACACCGCTACAAATGCTAAATATTTAAATTTCTTCATAAAATAAAAATTTTATTTTTTGATTATAGTTTATTGAATTATTTTACAATTAAGAATTTTCCTTTTTTAATATCGCCTGAAGCAGCGTCTTTCACAGTAAAGTAATACAGTCCTGTAGCAACAGCCTGATTATCTTTTGTTATTAAGTCCCATGCATGCTCACCGCCTGCAAATTTCTGTGTCCCGTCAGAGTAAGTACCGAACCATTTAATATCATTACCATTATATGTTGCCGCGTCGTGATGCATTTTGATGACAAGGTCACCCGATAATGTCCATATCGAAATATCGCATACAGACGGAAGATTAAAGAAGTAAATTTTTCTTAAGACTTCTTTCTGAACACCCGTTCCGTCCCATACGGCGCTGCCATAATAAGGATTGGGGTAGACACCTACATCAACGTTTGAATTATCCTTTGCAGTTGTTCCGACAATTACTCTTTTGATATTCGCGAGTTCGCTGCTTTCAAGAGATTCAAGACCCTGTGACGGATCACCTTTATCATAAGCAGTCAGCGAATAAATATACTGGAATCCGTTTAATTGATTCGGAAATTCAAACCTGTACCAGTATTTATTTGTATCGCCCGGAAACATTTTGGGTTCGGTGTCGCTGTATTTAATAAACCTGAAGCCTGTATTGTTTGAATAAGCATTACAGCATGAATCAAAGTCGCCCACTAATTTCAATGCGGTCATTAAATCGAGGTTAGAGGTCAAATCTGCACCTGCATTTGTTCTGTAAATTCTGTAACCTTCAAAATCCTTTTTCCCTGAAATAGGGTCAACGGAATTTTCGGCATTATTTGACCACCACAATGTAACTTTATGTTCTTCAATCTGTGTTTTTGTAATAGGTATATCCGGAGGCGAAGGAAGTTTATATCCGTTATCATAAGAGCGCTGAGCCCAGCCTGCATTTTTATATAAATTTTGTCTCTGAAATTCGGTATCGTTTTTCGCCGGGTCCGTTCCGTTTTTCTTTGCGCAGACAACTGTAAACACAGCATTCAGTGTGTCCTGCTGATATCTTAACGAATAGAAAGAGCCGTTTGTATTCTTATATGGTCCGTAAGAAATTAAAGATACTCTGTTGGAAGGCGTCAGTCTCAGATAATTAATTCTGTTTGTATCAATTACAGTTCCCGGAGCAAGATACCCCTGCAACTTGCTGTATTTTTGTCCGTCATCAACCGGCATAAAATAAATAGGATCAGTTCCCTTATAATTCCAGATAGTAAAATGAGATTTCAGAGGATCGACATTAGATCTGGGTGAAGCACCAAGAAGTTTTACGCCGACATAATTATCTGTAAAGCCGGGATCGCCGTTATTGTCATATGTATATTCCATTCTTAAAGAGTCAACATAACCTGTACAGCCTTTGGAGAAAAATGAAGTACCCGGATTACAGCCGTTTGTTATATTAAGATTTCTTACAACACAGTCTTTCCACAATCCGACATAAATACTATCTATGGGAGAAGTATCGCCATTGTATCCGATATTCACAATCTTATAATTAAGAATCACAAAAGAATTCGCGAAATTCAGATTGTATGTATAAGATTCCAGAAGCACTTTTATACCCATCGGAAAGTGGTTTGTCATTCCCGCAGTATTTGTATCCAGGAACTCGCATATAAAATCCTGATGGGAAACAGCTTTCGGGTCATAATAAGGAGATGTAATCAGGGATGATCTTTCCGTAATAACAGAACCCGGATTGTTTGTAAATTCAAATCCTTCGACTTTGTTAGGATTCGAAACATCGACAGCCCCTGTCGTCACTTTAATCTGACCGTCTTTTACACCGCCGACCCAGAGACCTCCAAGCCAGAGATTTTCAATTCCCGAACCTGCAGGATACATACAAGAAGGTTGAGTACCGCAATACCCTTTACCGATCGTACCATAGTTCGTAACTGTTAACTGAATGTTACCAACGGTTGTATACTTATTATTGATATCATCCTGTATATCATTAGGCTTTGTTTGAAGATTATTAAGACTCAAAAAGGTCAAAAGACCCATGGTAAAGAAAAATAAAAAGGCGATAACTATCCTTCTTATGCTTGAAATAGGCATAATTAATGTTGTATTAAATTTTCTATTTTGTGTTTTGGTTTAAGGAAATTACGTGAAAAAATCATAAAAATCTATTTAGTTTTTCGTATTTAGTGTAAAGAAACGGTTAATTCTCTAAATCCTAATAATTCAATTATATTGGTAAGCAATTTAAGAATGGTATTCTTCAGGGCACTTTGACGTAACTGTTCTACCGGTGTACTTTGATTTATTGAATACATGTCTAAATTATTCAAAAACACTGAAACAACGAAATACGGCATCATACATTTTACATTAAATGTCACATATAAAGAAATATCCGGGATAAAAAATCTAAGTATTGACCTAAAACAAATATATTTCAAATAACATCTTGAAATATTTTCTGTATAATTTATTTTGGTACAATTCTTAAATTTTTTATTGTTTATATTTGCATAATAAATAAGATAATATCAATTTGAAAATTATTTATCTTTTCAGGGAAGCATTAAGAGGATTTTCTTCGGCAAAATTATCTACTGCCGCATCTATTATTACAATCATGCTGTCGCTTGTATTAATGGCTGTATATTTTCTGTTCACATTAAATTCAGGCAAACTGATAAAGAACCTGAAGGATAAAGTTGAAATAGAAGCATTTCTGAGCGAGGGTATAAAGACAGAAGAACTGAACACATTAAAAGACAAGATACGTTCAATAGGCGGTGTAAAAAGCATAATGTATGTTTCCAAAGAGGAGGCGGCAAAAATATTCGAATCCGAATTCGGCAAGGGCATGCTTGAAATATACGATTACAACCCACTTCCTGCATCATTAAAGATAAACCTTTACGATGAATACAAGACACTCGATAGGGTCAGTAAAATAAAATCCCAGATTGCAGCAAGTCCCTTTGTATCGGATGTACAATTTCCTGCGAAGAATCTCGAACTAATAGAAAACAAAGCATCAGGATTTCTTGTTATAAACCTTGTGATAATGATTATTATTACAATATCATCGATTTTTCTTGTATCCAATACGATAAGACTAATAATAAATTCGAGGAGCAGAATCATAGGTACGTTTAAATTGCTTGGTGCGACGCGGAGTTTTATTATGATTCCATTTTTAATTGAAGGGTTCATTCAGGGTCTTATCGGTAGCGTGACTGCCGTTGCAGTTCTTTATATGTTCTTCAGATTTTTCACTTCTAAATTTGAGAACAGTGACTTTAAAATTGAATTACTGGGAACAGACATTGTACTTTATATAATTACAATAGGTGTGTTTCTCGGAATTGCAGGTAGTTATTTTTCGGTAAAAAAGTATTTAAAATTTCAATCATAAAATTTTTATGTTAAAAGCAGGAGACAAAGCGCCTGAGTTCAAGGTGGAATCCGATAACGGCGAGACCTTATCTTTGAAGGAATTAAAAGGAATGAAAGTACTTTTGTATTTTTATCCCAAGGACAATACATCAGGCTGTACAAAGGAAGCATGTGATTTCAGGGACAGTATAAAGTCGTTTCAGAAAAAGAATACGCTGGTTATTGGAGTAAGCAAGGACAGCGTAGCATCGCATCTGAAATTCAGAGAAAAATACGAAATACCTTTCATACTCCTGTCGGATGAAAACGCCAAGATGCTTGAGGCATACGGCGTATGGAAAGAAAAAAGCATGTACGGCAGAAAGTATATGGGAATTGAACGGACTACGTTCCTTATAAATGAAAAAGGAAAAATTGAAAAGGTCTGGAACAAAGTAAAGGTTCCAGGCCATGTTGAAGAAATATTGAAAAACTTATAATAGTCAATTGTTATGAATGAAATCAGAGTTATCACAGTGGAAAACGAAGTCGATAAAATGCGTTTTATAAAATTTCCGTGGGAAATTTATAGAGGTAATCCGAACTGGGTGCCGCCGTTAATATACGATGTAAGAAAAAATCTTGACGAGAAGAAAAATCCGTTCTACAATCATGCAAAGATTAAAATGTTTCTTGCTCTGGACGGAAAGACACCGGTTGGAAGGATTGCCGCTATAGTAAACGATCATCATAACAAAAAGTATAACGACAAAGTCGGTTTCTTCGGTTATTTTGAATGCATTAATTCAAAGATTGTTTCAACCGCACTGTTCGATGCCGCATCCGTCTGGCTGAAAGAACAGGGCATGGACACCGTCAGGGGTCCGGTAAATTTATCAATTAATGATGAAATCGGATTATTAATGAATGCTTATGATAAACCGCCAATATTATTGATGATATATAATCCGGAATATTACATCAAACTAATAACCGATTACGGATTCGAAAAGGCAAAAGATCTTTACGCATATTATCTCGATCAGGATATGTGCGCTGCAAATCAGAAAGCCATGGATAAACTTGATCGAGTAAGCGAACTGGTTCAGAAAAGGGAAAATATTAAGATAAGAAAAATTTCTCTTAAGGACATCGAAGGAGAATTGCAAAAAGTAATGGAAGTGTACAACAATGCATGGGTTGATAACTGGGGTTCGGTGCAGATGACATCGGATGAATTTAAATATGTCGCGGCTTCTCTAAAACCATTAGTTGATGAGGATATAGTTTATTTTGCCGAAGTGGAAGGCAGACCTGTAGGATTTTCATTGTCAATGCCCGATTATAATCAGATATTTAAAACGATGAACGGTAAACTTTTCCCCTTCGGGATATTTAAGATTCTTACAGGGAGGAAAAAAATCACAGGCATTAGAGTAATTATGATGGGTGTAATTCCCGAATATCAGAGAAAAGGTATCGAAGCCGTATTCATACGCAACACGATAAAGATAGGAATGTCAAAAGGTTATCACGCGGCTGATATATCATGGGTTTTGGAAGATAATGCACCTATGGTACAAACGGCGGTTAATCTGGGAGCGGACCTGTACAAGACGTTCAGAATATTCGACAAGAAAATATAAATCAAATAACACTGTTAAAAAAACCGGATTATATCCGGTTTTTTTGTATTTGTTTCAAGTGCAAAAAATAATACATATTTAACATGTTCGCAAATTAATATCTTATAGTGCAAGACATTATTAACTAAATGCTGACGGGGGTTTAATGTTTTACACTCATTTCCACAACAAACGCAGAGCGTCCTTTATATCATTTATTACATATCTTCTGTTTTTTGGTTTCATACTTTCATTATCCGGTTGTGAAAACACAAAAGTAATCAGGGAATCACCCGGATATCTTGAGTTATTCAACAACGGAAGGATTCAGGCATCACAGATAATTCTCAAAGACGGGAATTTTATAGATGTAAACGACAGGGCTGTTTATTTTTACAAGAAATACAAAGATACCTCAGACGTCCTTGTATATGTAAATTTCGATACTGTTAAAACCGTGGAGAACGGTAAAGATGTATTGCGCCTTGTATCTGTAGACAAATTAATACCTCTTTCAAACGTCAGGGAAGTTTATGTTACCAAGACCGAACTTGATGCCGGCAAGACAATTCTTCTATGCATAGGCGTAATTGCAGTAGCTGCGCTGGGATTTTTAATTATAGCATTTGCAAGTTTCGCTTCACAGGACCATCACTCGTGCCCGTATATCTATTCTTTTGACGGGAAAAACTACATATACGACGCTGAGCCGTTAGGCGGAGCCATTTGTGAAGGTCTTGCGCGAACCGATTATTCAAGGCTTGATTATCTTGTCCCGTCCGGCGGAGAATTTAAACTGCTGATAAAAAACGAGAACGATGAAATACAAAATCTTGATGAAATGAAACTGCTTACAGTCAAGCACGACATTAATACTTTCATTACACTCGGACAGAACAACGATTTTTACAAATATAAGGATATAGCGGCGCCGATTTCGGTAACAGATGAAAATAAAAAAGATGTAACTAAATTTTTCACTCAGAAGGATAATGTTAAATGGCAGACTGATTTCCCGGCTGATTTATCGTCAAAATCAATGACCGAAAAACATAAACTGCATTTTAAATTTGATAAACCCGCCGGAGCAAAATCCGCAATGCTATACGTAAACGGAGGTACTGCTCAGTGGGGTTCGGCTATGGTAAAAGAATTTCTTTTGCTGCGGGGAAACAAACTCGACGAATGGTACAAATCCGTTTATCCGGGCAGCGATGCACAGAAAGAACTTTATAATTTCATGCTGAATGAAGAACTTTATTATCTTAAGATAAATCTTAAGGAAAACGAAACATATGTTCACAGAGCGACACTGAAAGGCGGCGGACCGAAGGCGGACGAAGATATACTGATTAATATACCCCTTGAAAACATTACCGGCGATACAATTGAATTGGAACTAAATCCCCCTCCCGGATTCTGGAAATTCGACAAAATAGGCATGGTTTACGATTATCAAAAAATTGACAACGCTGACATTCAGGTCCTGAAACCGGAATATGCAATGGACAACAACAATGTAAATATTACGGATAAACTGAATTCAACCGATAAAATCTATTATGTAATGGAAAATACCGGAAGCAGTTTCGATTTGAAATTTAACGTACCTTCGGGATACAACCAGAAAGAGTATGCTTTGTTTTTGAAAACATCGGGCTGGTATGAACTGATACTTGATAAAACAAAAGCCCCTGATATTGATTTGCTGTCTTCATTCCTCAAGACGCCGCAGAGCGTGTTGAAATATTCGCAGAAACTTCTAATCAGAGAATGCGAAAAGATTACGGAACAGTACAATAAATTACAATACAAGTTTTGAAAAAATACATTTTATCGGCGTTTCTTCTTGTTGTTACTGTACTGACATCAGGACTAAATGCACAGCAGGATTCATCTTCAAGACGCATAATAAATTCCGATACGGTTATTATCGGCAAATATTACTATATGCGTACAATAGACGGAAGCGAAATAGTCGGGAAACTAATTGGTGTAAACGCCGGCGTCGTAAAGATTTCAGTTGAAGACGAAATGGTGGATATTCAGCAAAGCGAGGTAAAATCGATAAGAAATAATGTTTACAAAGAATGGTCGGTCGATAAACCGCTGTTTAATATGAACAAGCCAAACGACATATATTTCAGCGTCGGCATTGCTTATCCAATGGATGATGGTCATCAATACTCTTCATATTATTCAAAAAGTTTAACTATTTCTGCGGGTACTATGTTCGCAACGTCTAAATATGTCGGATTCAGGGGAGATGCCGTTTTTTCACGGCTTTCGAAAGATGATTATAACTCGCCGGATAACATAGGGACGGGCGGATCGGTAAATAGTCTTTCGGCAAGAGTAAACTTTCTCGTTGGAGATTTTATACCCAAAGACATTAACTATTATTTTATTTTTGGTGCCGGAATGGGAATGTATTATAGAACGGAAAGAAAACTATATTACGGGAATCCGTTAAAATATCTTTATACCGAACAAGCGACTACACGTCCGCTCCTCTCCGGTACATTGGGTCTGAATGTAAATATAAACTTTGTACCTAAGTTGAGGATTTTTATAGAACCTTCAATAAATTACGTTATATCAAGCGACTTCCCGAATTATTATGCTTTAAAAGCGGGGGTCATATTATAAATGAATAACATTATTTTAAAAATCTCATTTTTTGTCTTTATCATTTCGCTGACCTTTCTAATCGGAAAAGATACTTTTGCTCAGAATGATACAGCCGGGTCATTTCAATTCAGAGCATATATATTAACGCTTAATAAAGATTATTATATTTATACTCTTGATGACGAAATAATATATGGTAAAATAGTAGGATTTAATCGAAACGAAATACATACGAACACAGAAGACGGGTTAATCGCTGTCAAAAAAGATAATATCCGAACAATCACAACGGATTATCCGAATGTAAAAATTATACCCCGCAATTTTTCAATAACAAAGTATAAAACGGTCTGGAGTTTCGGCGGCGGTATTGTGTATCCACAAGGTAATAGTCGCTTTAGCGGCAGTCATAATACTAAATCCGCAGGGGATTATAAGAAAGGATTTTCAATATGCGCAAGTGGCATAACTCCGTTTAGCAGGTATGCGGCGATAAAAACCGAACTTGATTTCAGCCACTTTCCAAACGGAGACAATTATTACATTGATACCTGGGGAAACAACAGTTATTCAACTTACCAGAGCGGCGGTACCATAAACGATGTCTCATTTAAAGGAGGAATAGGATTTGGTAATTTCGCAACGGAAGGAAGAATTATTTTCAATATATTTTTTTCACTCGGCGCGGGTATGGAGTATAAAGCGGCGACTACATTTTACGAAACAATGACAGGAACTTATCCATATAATAATGTTTTTCATAATGATTCCTTTTCACAGTTTATCCTGTGTGGATGTTTATCGTCATCAATAAACATAATCTTAAAAAAGAATTTCGGGATTTTCATTGAACCTCAGATCAATATGTATTCTTCGGCAAATGCATCAGGTCAGATATCTCTTAAATCCGGTATTTTCTTTTAAATTATTGTATTGAATGATTAATTGCGGTTCTCATAAATTTTAATTCGTATTTCAAAAAATTTATAAATTTCTTATATGAAAAGTTTTGCTGCTTTAGTATTTCTTCTGACATTATCATTTCAGAATAATATCTTTGCCCAGAGTGATTCCGCAAAAACATTTACATTAAGACAGTATACGATAACTCTCGGAAAAGAATACTATATATACACACTATACGATGAAGTTATATTTGGAAAAATAATCGGGTCCAATAGCGAAGAGATACTTGCAAACACAGAAGACGGCATCATATCAATTAAGAAAGACAAAATAAGGTCGGTAACTTCGGATTATCCGATGGCTGTTGAATTCTCGAATGAGCCGACACTGTCGAAATACAAAACAATCTGGAGTTTCGGGGGAGGTTTACTTTTCCCAAGCGGAGGTCAGCATTCGTTTGACGCAAGTCACAATTTTCAAACGGCAGGCGATTACAAAATGGGATTCACTATTTCAGCAAACGCTGTTTTCCCGTTAAGCCCTTACACTGCATACAAAATTGAATTCGATTTCAGCCATATTCCAAACGGCGAGAATAACAGCACAGGCACTCATTATCACGAGTATGTATCAAATTCATATCAAACCGGCGGTTCAATAAATGAATATTCGTTAAGAGGAGGAATAGGCAAAGGCAATTTCGGATCAACCGGCAGAACTCATTTCGATATTTTCCTGTCGCTTGGGTTCGGACTTCTTTTCAAAGAAGCCTCTTCTTTCTATATAACCGTGTTACCGCCATATCCTTCTTACGATGTAATTGGGAAGGGTTCCGATTCTCAACTTTTAATTTCAATCGGACTTTCGTCATCATTAAAAATCAACTTAAAAAACAACTTCGGAATTTTTATTGAACCCCAGGCTTTTATTTATGCAATATCAAACACGCCGGGTCAAATATCGCTTAAAACCGGCGTGTTCTTTTAATTTTTATTATGAAATATCGATTAATTCGAGGTGAGTTTTATATCGATGTCTTTTTCATCTCCGCCCCGTATTATTTTTAATTTCAGCGTGTCCCCTACCCTCATATCATTCACTTCAAGTATCAGGTCCTGTTCGGCTCTGACTTTTAATCCGTTGACGGTAACAATTACGTCTTCCGGTTTTAATCCCGCTTTATCTGCGATTCCGTTTTTCTGCACCTGAGTTACAACGACACCGTCCTTGTTCTTCAATCCAAGATACTTTGCAATCTGGTCGTCAATACCCTGAATACGGAAACCGACATTATAATTTCGTTCTATCTTGCCGCCGGATTTAAGTTCTTCAAATATTTTTTTTACTCTGTTAATTGATATTGAGAAACCTACACCGATACTCCCCTGGCTGTACTGGCTGCCTGTGTAAATAATAGTATTCATCCCGATAACTTCGCCGTCTGCATTAATCAGAGGACCGCCTGAATTTCCTGCGTTAATGGAGGCATCAGTCTGTATCATATCTTTATAAGCACGATTTCCGTCCGCCTGAACCTTCATATTAAGTGCGCTGATAACGCCAACTGTGACGGTAGGCTTATCGTTTATTTCAAACAGACCGAATGGATTTCCAAGCGCTATTACCCATTCGCCGATAATTGCATTATCCGAATTGCCGAAATTTACAAACGGCAATCCGCTTTTGTTAATTTTTAAAACAGCGACGTCAGTAACAGGGTCGGTGCCTATTAATTTTGCATCAATTGTTTCTCCCGTTGTAAGCGTCACCGAAATTTTTGTTGCATTACCTGCAACGTGGTCGTTTGTAAGAATGTACCCGTCTTCCGAAACGATATATCCCGAGCCGAGCCCTCTTACAGTCTGTCTTTGAGGTCCGACATCGCCGAAAAACTGTCTGAAGAATGGGTCGTTCATGAAAGGATCTCTTACCTCTCTCACTTCCTCTACATTAATTCCGACTATCGTGTTTGAGACCTTTGTAATTGCTTTTGTAATTGCAGTCTGTCTATCCTGACTGACCTGTTCATTCTTTTCAGTCTTTTCGAATGATGCCGTATTTATATTCGGTCTATTCTTAAAAAAGAATTTCGAGAATACTACGCCGCCGATAACAATACCCGAAAGCAGCAGCAGACCTGCTATTGCTACGACGGTAATTTTTGCTTTTGTCGATGATGTATTCAAGCTTAATGTTGTCATAATAATTTTATTTCTTTAAATATTTTTTTACTTTCCGAATAATTTCTTCGTCGTTTATTTTATATTTACGCATTAATTGTTCCATTGTTCCGCTTTCACCGAAAGTATCTTCAACCGCTACGTAATCCATCTGAGTGGGACGGAATTTTGAAAGTACTTCGGCTACAGCGCCGTAAAGACCGCCGTGTTTCTGGTGATCTTCGCAAGTGATAACAAGATTTGTTTCATCTGCCGCTTTAACGATTGCATCTACATCAATTGGTTTTATCGTATGCATATTAATTACTTTCGCGTTTATGCCTTCTTCTTTCAGAACTTTCGCGGCTTTCAGCGCTTCCCATACGAGCAGTCCGTTTGCAATAAGCGTTACATCTTTTCCTTCGAGCAGAATATCAGCCTTGCCGAATTCAAAATCCGCATTCATATCCGTAAAGTTCGGTGTTTTATCACGATAGAATCGTATATAGAACGGAGCGTTTACCTCCACGCATTTTTTTACGGCTTTATATGTCTGATTGTAATCGCATGGAGTAACAACATTCATATGAGGGAGAATTCTCATAAGTGCAACGTCTTCAAGGGATTGGTGTGTGGCGCCGTCCGGTCCTACGGATATTCCGCAATGCGACGCGCAAATCTTAACGTTCATTTGACTGTATGCTATGGATTGTCTAATCTGGTCGAAAGGTCTTCCTGTTGCAAACTCTCCGTAAGTGGACGCAAAAGGAATTTTCCCGGCGGCCGCCAGTCCTGCCGCAGTACCCATCATATCCTGTTCGGCGATACCGACAGAAAAGAATCTGTCAGGATAAGCGTCTCTGAAAATATTAGTTTTTACCGAACCGGAAACATCTCCCCCAAGCACAACAACATTCGGATTCGTCTTACCGAGTTCAAGAAGCGCATCAGCAAAACCCTGTCTGGATTCCTTCAATTCGGGATTTTCGAAATTAAAATTCATTTTTATCATTTTGATTATGCAAATATATTTTATAATTTTTTTAAAAAAAACCGATTAAGTATATAATAATTCACTTATTTCGATTGTTATTTGTAACTCTAATATAACGTTTAAAAATATATAATAAATCCGTATATTTTAATAAAGTGTGCATTTATCCGTACTTTTCAGTTCTTCCCATTATAATAATTTTATGAAGACCAAAAAAAAGATATCGAAGACAGGGTTACTGGATTTTGAAACCATTTTTAATAACGTAACGGATTTAATATTTCTGTTTCGTATAGAGTCTGAAAACAAATATATTTATGAAGCCGTCAACAAGTCCTATCTTAAAGTATCCAAAATCAAAGAAAATCAGGTCATAGGCAAAACTCTTAAAGAATTACTTCCTGCAAGCACGTATAAGAACGTCAATAAGATATACAAAAATATTATTAGATCGAAGAAACCTGTCAAGGTAGAAGAAGTTTGGAGTGAATTCCCAAAAGACACTATCGTTGTGGAAACTCATTATCTCCCTATACTGAACGACGATAATATTGTAACTCATATTCTGGGTTCTTCAAGGGATATTACGGATAGAAAAAACAGGGAAAAAGAACTTTTTGACGTACAAACTACATACAAAGATTTGTTCGATACGGTAACCGAGGCTATATACATTCTTGACGGAAACGGAAATTTTATAGATGTCAACGATGGCGCGTTAAAAATGTACGGTTTCACGAAAAAAGAATTTATAGGAAAAACGCCGGAATTTTTATCCGCTCCCGATATGAATGATCTTAACGAAACCATGAGTGCATTGAAAAGAGCGTTCGACGGAAAGATGCAGATTTTTAAATGGTGGGGCAGAAGGAAGAACAAAGAAATTTTCCCGAAAGAGGTCATTTTGAACAAGGCAATGTACATGGGAAAAGAAGTAGTTATAGCGACTGCAAGGGACATAACAGACAGAGTATTTAAGGAAGATACGTTGAGAAAATATGCGCTCGAACTTCAATCTCTCAACACTTCGAAAGATAAGTTCTTTTCCATTATTGCACATGATTTGAGAAGTCCATTTAACGGTCTGCTCGGGTTTTCAAAAGTGCTTTTTGAAGAATTCGACGAACTGACGAAAGATGAATTGAAAGAGTATATCGGCTATGTTTACAGTTCATCGAAGAATGTCTATAAACTTATAGAAAATCTACTGCAGTGGTCAAGGATTCAGGCAGGCAGGCTTGAATTCCAACCGATTAAACTTGATCTCTACGAAGAAGTGTATAAAGTTGTTAACCTTTTCACAAGCATGGCAATTGAGAAAAAAATTGTTATCGAAAATACAGTTGCGCCGAATACTATCATCTGGGCGGACCAAAACATGACAACGTCAATACTTCAGAATCTTATTTCCAATTCCCTTAAGTTTACGAATTCAGGAGGAACAATAGTTGTGCAGATGCAAAAGACAAATACAGGATATTATGAAATATCCGTCTTAGATAACGGAATAGGTATTTCTCCTGAAAACATAAAGAAATTATGCAAAATAGACGAGCATTTTTCAACGGTTGGCACTGCAAACGAAGAAGGTTCGGGACTCGGGCTTGTTTTATGCAAGGAAATGGTTGACAAAAATAAAGGATATTTTAATATCGAGAGTAAAAAAGGCGAAGGCACTAAAATAACATTTGCAATTCCGATTCAAAAATAATTTATAATATGGCAAGCAAGGAAGTAAAACTCACACAGATGGTTTCATCAGCAGGCTGTGCTGCAAAAATTTTTCCTTTTATTTTATCCGATGCACTGAAAGATATTAAATGGTATCAGGATAAAAATGTTATGGTCGGCTTTTCAGGTTCCGATGACGCCGGTGTTTACAAAATAAACGATGATTTGGCGCTCATTCATACTACGGATTTTTTCACGCCTGTGGTTGATGACCCGTTCACATTCGGACAGATAGCCGCTGCAAATTCACTGAGCGACGTATATGCGATGGGCGGCTCGCCTATTAATGCGCTTAATATTACCGCATTCCCGCAGAAAGAAGATATTGAAATATTAAGAGAAATACTTGCAGGCGGCGCATCCAAAGCAGAAGAGGCAAAATGCTCGATTATAGGCGGACATTCGGTTGATATTCCAAGCATTCTTTACGGTATGGCGGTTACAGGAACAATTCATCCTAAAAATATAAAAGGAAATGATACGGCGAAGCCGGGAGATATTTTGATTTTAACAAAAGGTCTTGGAACTGGCGTTTTAAATAATTCTGTGAAATACGGGAAACCCGAACCCGTTTATATTTCGGGACTGATAAATTCAATGTCGCGTCTTAACAGATGCGCTTCGGAAGCAATGGTTAGACACAATGCTAATGCTTGCACCGATGTCACGGGTTTCGGTTTGACGGGACATGCCATGCAGATGGCTAAGGCATCGAAATGTGTTTTCAACTTCGATGTGAAAAGTATGCCTGTTCTGGAAGGCGCTGTCTGGGCTATTAAAGAAAAATTGCTTACACGCGGAGATAAATCGAACAGGATTTATACACAGGATTATGTTATAAATGAAGGAACGATTAATACGGATTTGGAACATTTAATATATGACCCGCAAACGTCGGGAGGTTTGCTAATATCAGTTCCCGAAAATAATTCGGATAAATTACTTAATGAATTAAAAGATAACGGTGATATAGTTTCCTGTGTTGTCGGTTTTGTCAGCGAGGTGAAAAACGATTTGAAGCCGGGAAGTTTAATTTTCAGTTATTAGTGGAATTCGAATCACAAAAAGAACTGTTCGACTATGCCAGAACATTTGATTTGAACAGTATTCCTGTTTTATCTGATATTCTGGAAAAATATAATCTCAAATTCATCTCAATCGATGAACTGGAACCAATACTATTCGGGAAAAACGTGCTTGTCCTTGACGCCCGCTCAGAAAAAGAGTATTCGGAAACGCATATTCCAAATTCGGTCAATTTTCCTGTTCTTAACAACGAAGAACGCCACAATGTAGGGCTGATTTACAAGAAATATTCAAATTCGGCTGCACTTAAAATGGCTATGGATTACGCTGACCCAAAGAGTGAAAATCTTAAGGCATTTCTCGATTCCCATGATGCAAAAAGCAAACAAATTATCGTACACTGCTGGAGAGGCGGAGGCAGGAGTAAATATCTCTCAAAAATGGTTATTGATGCAGGGTACGATGTTTTAGTTTTAAAAAATGGCATTAAGGCGTATAGAAATAATGCGGTTAAATATTTTTCTTTAAATGAATTTCCTTTTAAGTTAATCGAGTTATCAGGTCTTACCGGATGCGGAAAAACGGAAATAATTCGCGAACTCGCGAATAATTACCCGGTTCTGGATCTTGAAAAATCGGCAAGGCACTTTTCCTCTTTGTTCGGTTACATTCCATATAAAATTAGAAATTATGAGCCTGTTTTTAATCAAACGGCTTTTGAGAACAATACTTATTCACAAATTATTTACAATAGGAATATATATAGTGATTATTCGTCTTATTTCGTCGAAAGTGAGTCAAAAAAGATAGGAAACTTCAATATTCCCCCATCTATTTATACCGGAATGAATAACGCAGTAAGTATTAAGATTATATCAAGTATTGAGAACAGAATTAAGCGTATTGTAAAGGATTATTTCGATGATGATAATAAAGGACTTGAGGAAATGATTAAACTTTTCAGACTTAAAGAAAGACTTTTCAGAAAAGAAATGAGCAATAAAAAATACGAATTTGCACTATCCGAATTGGAAAACAACAGGACTCACTCCTTCACCGAAATAATGCTGAAAGATTATTACGACGTAAAATATAAAGAGAAACCCAAGGTTCCTCTTTACACAATTTCATCCGATAATATGTCTTCCTGTATAGAAGAAATTATATCAATCTACAGAAAAAATTTCCTTAATTAATATGACGGCGAAATTCCCATATTGTAAAACATAAACGACCATTTATCAGTCTGAGCATCGATTATCATTTTCGTCGGTCTTCCCGAGCCGTGACCCGCATTAGTCTCAATTCTTATCATGACAGGATTATTCCCTTTATACAGTTCCTGCAGCCTTGCAGCATATTTAAACGAATGAGACGGCACTACCCTGTCATCATGGTCAGATGTTGTAATTAATGTTGCAGGATAGTTCAATTCCGGATTTATATTATGATAAGGCGAAAACTTTATTAAATTATCAAATCCTTCTTTATCGTCGCTTGAACCGTAATCCGAAACCCAGGCCCAGCCGATAGTGAATTTATGAAATCTTAGCATATCCATAACACCGACAGCAGGAAATGCAACGCTGAAGAGATAAGGTCTTTGATTAATCACGGCTCCTATCAGCAGTCCTCCGTTCGAACCGCCTTCTATTGCAAGTTTTTCAGGATTTGTATAACCGTTTTTAATCAGATATTCGGCAGCGGAAATGAAATCATCGAATACATTTTGTTTATTAAGTTTTGTACCTGCTTTATGCCACTCTTCGCCGTATTCACCGCCACCTCGAAGGTTCGCAACCGCATAGACGCCTCCGTTTTCAAGAAGAATAATATTCGATGTATTAAATGACGGTTTCATGTTTATATTAAATCCGCCGTATCCGTACAACAAGGTAGGATTGTTCCCGTCGAGTGTAATTCCTTTTTTATGAACAATGAACATCGGAATTTTGGTGCTGTCCTTGCTTGTATAGAATACCTGTTTCGTTTCGTAATTATTCGGGTCAAATTTAATTTCAGATTTTCTGTAAATTGATAATTTATTGTTCACTATATCAAATTTCATTATCGTAGCGGGATATAATATTGATGTAAAAGAAAAATATATTTCATCCTCATCTTTATCCGCCCAGAATCCGGTAACAGTACCAAGTGTTGGAAGCGGATATTCTTCTAAAATATTACCGTTAAGACCGTATGTATAAATCCTGTCAGTAACATCCTTCATATATTGTATCAATATCTTTGAATGCGAGATTGAAGCGTTTTCAAGCACGTCGAATTTCTCGGGTATGACATCCGTAATTTCATCGTTCTTAATATTAAACTTAACTATTTTGTTTCTCGGCGCGTTTTTATTTGTCATAATGTATATATAATCACCTTCGTTTCCAATTGTATTGAACTCATAATCAAAGCCTGCGGCTATCGGTCTGTATTGATTCGCCGCCGCCTTCAGGTCCTTGAAATACAATTCGTTTCCGTCCGTGCCCTTTTTGCTCTTTGTAAGGAACATGAATCTTTCATCGCGCGTAACATATACGCCGAATGACATATCGGGATTTTCCTTGTCTTCATAAAAAAGTTTATCGCTGCTTTGTTCAGTACCAATTGTATGGAAATATACTTTAGGACTTTGATTTTTATCCGACATTTCTTTCCCATCTTCGGGCGCTTCATATCTGTTGTAATAGAATCCGCTGCCGTACCATGAAACCCCTGAAAATTTAATCCATTGAAGATGGTCAATCAGTTTGGTTTTCGCTGCGATATCCATTACGTAGAATTCAGTCCAGTCGGAACCCGCTTTTGATACTCCGTAAACCATATACTTTCCGTCAAACGAACCGGAAATCATCGACAATGCGACCGTGCCGTTATCGGAAAATGTATTGGGGTCAAGAAATACTTCGGGCGTTCCGTCAATCCCCTTTTGATAATAGAGAATGCTTTGATTCTGCAGCCCGTCATTTTTATAGAAGAAATAATATTTGCCCGCTTTAAAAGGCGCGGTATATTTCGGATAGTTCCATACTTCGTTAAGTCTTTGTCTTATTTTTTCCCGGTAAGGAATTTTATCAAGAAATGAAAATGTGAGTTGATTTTCCTGAGTTACCCAGTCCTTAAGTTCTGGACTGTTAAGGTCTTCCATCCATCTGTAAGGGTCTTCAACTTTTACGCCGAAATAATCATCGACTACATCCGTTTTCCTTGCAGAGGGATAATTAAAACTCTGGGAATACACAGTACTTACCGCAAGAAGCAGTACAAGTGCGAATAATAATTTTTTCATGATTTATTCAAAAGATTTTTGAATAATATTTTTTTGAGTTTCAGCGTAGACTTTATACGAACCCGGCGCCGGACTTGCACTTTCTTTCCTTGAAACAAACGCCGGTTTCCTGCCGCCTGTATCTTCGGATGTAAGTCTTGTTTTAATGAAACTTAAAGCGCCCATGTTTTCAGGTTCTTCCTGAACCCATGTAATTTCCTTTGCGTTCGTATAGCCTTTGATGATATTCTTCAGCGATTCCAGCGGGAAAGGATAATACTGTTCAAGTCGGACGATAGCGACATCTTTCTTATCATTTTCCTTTTTGTATTTTAATAAATCATAATATACTTTTCCGCTTGTGAGAATTACTTTTCTTGTATTCTTTTTATCCGCTTCGGTGTCATCAATCACTTCCTCAAATTTATCATTTGTAAAATTAATAATATATGATTTAACGTCTGCATGCCTCAATAAACTTTTCGGTGACAGTATAACCATAGGTTTTCTAAGAGAAGACTTTGCCTGCCTTCTGAGCAGATGGAAATACTGCGACGGAGTTGTTGGATTACAAACGTACATGTTATTTTCAGCACATAATGTCAAAAATCTTTCGAGTCTTGCGCTCGAATGTTCCGATCCCTGCCCTTCGAGTCCGTGGGGCAGCAGCATTACCAGATGATTCGGGAGTTTCCATTTCGTAAATGAACTGACAATGAAATTATCTATTATCACCTGCGCTGCATTTGCGAAATCGCCGAACTGCGCTTCCCAGAGGTCAAGTGTGACGGGGTCCGCGGTTGTATAACCGTATTCAAAACCGAGAACTGCCGCCTCTGATAAGAGACTATCGAGAGGTTCAATCTTCGCAGTACTTTCAAGGCTGTTCAGCGGTATGTATTCTTTTCCGTTTGTAACGTCAGTGAGTGTTTCATGCCTTTGCGAGAAAGTGCCTCTTGAGGCATCCTGACCGCTTAGTCTTACCGGAAATCCCTCAAGCAGAAGCGACCCGAAGGCAAGCGTTTCGGCAAGAGACCAGTCGGCTCCGCTGTCATTCAATAGAAACTCTTTTCTTGCATCGATGAATTTTCTCAGTTTCGGATGAAGGTTGAAATCTTCAGGAAGTTCCGTTATGCTCTTAACGATTTTTTCAATTACATCTTTACCTATCGCAGTTTTTGAATCATTTTTTAATTTATCAACTTCGTCTTTATGATATGTAAGAGGAATATCGGTAAAAGGTATTTTCTTGCCTCCGTTTTCTTTTTTTACCAACGAGTAATTGCTGTCCATTTTTTCAATGATGTCTTTCTCCATTGCGGCAATTTCTTCTTCGCGAATTATTTTTTCATCAAGCAGATTTTTTTCGTATATGGTTTTTACGGAACTGTGCTGACGGATTAGTTTATACAAAACAGGCTGTGTGAATGCAGGCTCGTCAGTTTCGTTATGCCCGAGCCGCCTGTAAGAAAATACGTCTATTACAACATCTTTATTATATTTCATTCTGTATTCGTATGCAAGTTTGGTTGCCCACATACAGGAATCAGGGTCATCGCCGTTGACATGGAATATCGGCGCCTGAATCATCTTAGCAACGTCCGACGCATAGACCGTTGAACGCGCATCGGCCGGCGAAGTAGTAAAACCAATCTGATTGTTTACAATCACGTGAATCGTTCCGCCCGTGCTGTATCCGCTCAGTTGGGAGAGATTAAGCGTTTCGGCAACTATCCCCTCTCCTGCGAATGCGGCATCGCCGTGTATCAGTACAGGAATAATTTTCGATTTCGTATCATCTTTAAGTTTAATTTGCTTCGCTCTCACTATTCCTTCAACAACGGGGTTAACATATTCAAGATGCGAAGGATTTGAGACAACGGAAACATTTATTTGTTGATTGTCGGATGTTTTATATATACCCGATGCTCCGAGGTGATATTTCACGTCACCCGAGCCTTGAGCGGAATTCAAATCGACAATATCTTCGAATTCGGAAAAAATAGACTCAAGCGGTTTTCCGATTATGTTCGCAAGAACGTTTAGCCTTCCTCTGTGCGCCATGCCAAGCACCATTTCATCGACTTCATCATTAGCAGCATCGTTTAGCAGATAATCGAGTATCGGTATAAGTGTTTCGGAACCTTCCAGTGAAAATCTTTTATGCCCGAGATATTTTTTATCAATAAATTTTTCAAACGTTTCAGCCTGTATAAGTTTGTATAGAATATTCTTCTTAAAATCATTGTTCCATGCGGGTTTGTTCCTGACTGATTCCATATTATTCTGAAGCCATTGTTTTTCTTCGGGGTCCTGAATGTGCCTGTATTCGACGCCGATATTATCACAGTACGTCTGATGAAGCATATCGAGTATACTTCTCAGCGTGGCAACTTTATATCCGCCAAGCCCGTCGCAGAAAAATTTCCTGTCGAAATCCCAGACCGTGAATCCGTAATGAAGCGGGTCGAGTTCAGGATGATACATGGCTTTTGGATGAAGCGGGTCAAGGTTCGCGAGCAAGTGTCCTCTTACCCTGAACATATTCATCAGTTGTATAACGCGTGTATATTTTTCGACTTCTTTTAGGTTAATGGATGAATCGAAATCTTCCGTATTATTATCGGGATTCCATTTAACAGGTTTCACAAGCAGGCCCAAATCCTCGAATATTTCATCATAAAAATTATCTTCGCCTGCAAGCAGTTCGTGAATTTTTTTCAGGAAAAGTCCGGATTCAGCGCCCTGTATAATTCTGTGGTCGTATGTACTTGTAATATTCATAACCTTGCTTAATCCCAGCGATGAAACAACATCTCTGCTCGATGCTTCGAATCCTGAAGGATAACCTATGCTGCCGGTTGCAACGATGCACCCCTGCCCTATCATAAGCCGCGGGTTTGACGCCGATGTGCCGATTGTGCCGGGGTTCGTTAGCGAGATTGTCGTTTCCATGAAATCACTGACCTCGATTTTATTTCCGCGCGCTTTGCTTATGATGTTATTATAGGCTTCGAAGAACTCGCGGAAATTCATTTCGTTGGCTTTCTTGATGTTAGGAACAATAAGCGAACGCGACCCGTCTTTCTTAACGATGTCGATTGCAAGACCGATGTTAACATCGTGCCTTTTTATTTTCATAGGCTCGCCGGATATAATCGTGAATGCATCATTCATGACAGGAATAGTCTTTATCGCTTTAACGATAGCCCGCCCGATAATATGTGTAAATGATATTTTTCCCTGCCGTGTTTTTTTGAAATGATTATTTATGAAATATCTGTTTTCCTCAAGTACTTTCACAGGGACTGTACGCATGGATGTTGCAACGGGAATAGAAAGACTGCTGTCCATATTCTCTATAATTTTCACACCCGCTCCTCTGATAGGAACCGTATCATCACCTTTATACGGTGAAGGAAACTTTACGTTGTTATTCGATTTAACTTCAGATTTTTTATTATCAACCGCAATATCAAGGGATTTGAAAAAGTCCTGCCAGTAAGTGCTGACGTTCGCCGGAGATTGCTCATATTCGTTCAGCATATCGAGTACGTACCACGTATTAACCCCGAATTCGGATATTTTCGCTCTTTGTTCGGGTTTTAATTCATCTATTTTCAATTATTTAATTTTCCTTTTATAATTTGTTAACTTCATTTATATGTAACAATTTTTACAACAAATTAATCCTATAAAAATTCTTAAATTTTAGTTATTTTCTTTTATAAACCATTAATTATAATACAACTATATGACAGAACTGTTTGATAAAATCATTCTACTGGGCAGACCTGCTTCGGGTAAATCGGAAGTAATAAATTATCTGAAAAATTCGCCTGAAGACGAAAGAAAGAAAAGATTCCATATCGGGAAACTCGTTGAAATAGACGATTTCCCAATGCTCTGGACATGGTTCGAAGAAGATGACATACTTGAAAAAGTATTTAAGAAACCGAGACTGCATTCAACATCGGACGGATATTTTCTTGAAGAATATCTCTGGCATCTGCTTATAGAAAGAATATCGCTCGACTATAAAAAAAGCAAGAGAGACCTTGGAGACAAAATTAGCGGCATAACACATTTGATAGAATTTTCAAGAGGCACGGAACACGGCGGATACAAAACGGCATTCAAACATCTTTCAAAAGAACTGCTTGAGAACGCTGCAATCGTTTATGTAAACGTACCGTTCGAAGAATCATTAAGAAAGAACAGAAAACGTTTCAACCCGGATAAACCGGATTCAATTCTCGAACACGGATTGCCGGATTCGAAACTCGAAAAGATGTACAAGGAAGTTGACTTCCACGAAGTGATAGCGGGCAGCGAAACGCATATCAATATTAATGGAATTAATGTACCTTATGTTATATTTGAGAACATGCCGTCAAAGACAGACGACCCTGCACTGCTCGGTCCGGCGCTTGACGAAGTAATTACGAGACTCTGGAATTTATTTAAGAAATAATAAAAAGACTGTGGGATTTATTTAAGAAATAATTCTTATTTTTATCATTCATCGTTGTTAGAGCGGGTTAAAGCCCGCTCTTTTTTTTTAGCAAAAAGCATTATCACACAGATTCACCCGCCACAAAAACTATTGGCAGGCTCCGGATACACAGAGCCACACAGAGAAAAGAATATTGGAACGGCTGATTACGATTTGTTATTAAAATCTATTATTGACTTTAGATTCAAAATAAATTATGTTAATTATAAGCAAGTAATTTAAAACGAGGTATTTATGAATATCCGTTTATCAACACTGTCAGTTTTATTGTGCTGCTTTCTACTCAGCACATCATCTGCTCAGAATAAAAACCTTACCACATTTGTATCAGAGGAGCAGACAGTAAACGGTTTCAGCAATTTTTTTCTCGGTGTCGATTATTCCGAACCTTATATAGTAACAAATCCACGCGACCAGTTAAACATCATCTGCGCTTTCATCAACGGGTTTTATTACACTCTTGACGGTTTGAATTGGCGCAGCATTGAACCACCGAACAGCGGTGATCCTTTTCTCGCATTTGACAGCTTGGGGAATGCATACAATACTCCCTCCCCGCCATGGACTTATACAATTATGTCTGTAAGGAAATCCACGGACAAAAGAATTACCTGGTCCGGCAGCAATCTGATAACAAATATGACTGCTGATAAGCCAAGTATCTGCGCAAATCAATCAGGCGGTATTTACTCAAATTATCTGTATTCCGGATGGCAATCCAATGGCGCTAATGACGGAACACATTTTTCGAGGTCCATAGATCAAGGCGCTACATGGTCGCCTGAATTAAATTTAAATCCAGGCAGCAACTTTTTTCCTTACCTTGCTGTCGGGCCTGCCCCATTAGTTTCCGGCGGTATTTTATATTATGGAACTAATAAAGGCACCTATGGTCCTATAGATACTATATATCAGGTTACTATTAAAAAATCTTCCGATGCTGGAATTACATTCTCAAATGAAATTATAGTATCGGATGTGCAAATTCCATTAAATTTAAAAGGCGGCGGAATTAAAACAAACCCATGTATACAAATGGCCGCAGACAACAGTTATGGATTGTACAGGGGAAACGTTTATATTGTTTATACGGGTAAAGGTTCCGGTACCGATAAAGCGGATATTTTCTTTACCAAATCGACAAATTACGGTAATAACTGGTCTGCTCCGATGAGATTAAATGACGACAATACATTGAACGACCAGTGGATGCCTGCTATCTCAGTTGGCAATAACGGAAAAATATATATAGTATGGTATGATTCACGAAATGACCCTCAAAACAATCTGACTTTATTGTACGGGACAGTATCTTCAAACGGTGGTACTTCGTTTTCTCCCGATTTTCCGGTATCCACGATAGAATATAATCCGTTAGAAGGTACACTTTATGGATTCATGGGAGAATACCTCGGTGTTTCGGCAACAGGAAATTCCGCAATTGCAGCATGGTATGATTCAAGAAATCATAATTATGGCAGTTATGTCGGATACCTTCCTGATTTCGCAATGACGGTAACTCCTCAATTGTTCCTCGGAAGCAACGACAGTGCAACGGCAATGGTAAAGGTACCCGCAATTAAAGGACCATACACAGGCAATGTAAAATTTTCCTGTTCGTTGGATTCAATACCTTCGCAGGGAAATATCTCATATAATTATCTTACAAAAGATTCAATTGCAGTCATTCCTGATTCGTTATTACTGAAAATTAAACTTACGAACGTAACTTCAGCTGGTAAATACAGATTACGAATCACAGGAAGAAACATGGCATCAGGCGTGCCGGTTCACAGCAGGATTATTTATTTAATGATTAATACATCAATGCTTAATATCGGAACAAACAGAAACGGCAGAGCAGGTTTCAGAGTTAACGATACATTGTATAACACACAACAAAGGCTTGTAATACCTAACGGCACAAATGTAACTGTACAGGCGATGAGCCCTGTTACTGTTTCTTCGAATACGAGATATATTTTCACAAGTTGGTCCGATTACGGAGATACGGCTCACAATTTCGTAATAAATAGTGAAAAATATCTTACCGCTTATTACAAAACGCAATTTAAATTATTTATAAATTCGTCTGTCGGTAATACATTCGGCGGAAATATTTTTTATGACTCATCGCAAACATTTACTTTCGGAGTTAATTCAAAAAGGTTTACGTATAACGGTCTGTTATACAGTTTTGCCGGCTGGAGCGGGGTTGGAGCGAATTCATACACAAGTCAGGATAGCACAGGGAATGATACAACTATTACGCTTCCTATGTATAACTCTATCGTTGAAGTTGCAAGGTGGGTGCATACGACGGGTATTTCTCAAATCTCTGCTGAAATTCCCGGTGATTATAAACTTTACAATGCATACCCGAATCCGTTCAATCCGTCGGTTAATATTAAATTTGCATTACCGCAAAATGCACATGTAATATTGAAGATATATGACATCCTCGGAAAAGAAGTTGCAATATTACTGAATGAAAAGATGAATGCGGGATTATATACGTTTCAATGGAATGCAAACGGATTACCAAGCGGAATATATTTTTACAGAATAGGGACTGATAAATTCACAGATACAAAGCGTATCCTGTTGATTAAATAATTACATTTTTGATTTTTCGGAATTATCTTTAGCAACGTGTTTAATAATCTTTGTGAGGAGTTGTACAGGTACGGGTTTTCCGGTCGGTATCCGGATTGCGGATTTTGAGAGTTCATATTGTTTTAATTCTTCTTTAAAGGCTTGAAGATATTTCGGGCGGACGAATACGGAGTAATGATTTTTGAAAGCGGCAAACCATGCAACAATTCCATAATATTTGAATGCAGGCATGCCGTAACTTATTAATTCTTCGGCATCGGGTACTGCTTTTCTGATTAGTTGACGTATTTTCGTTAGTTTTGGCTGTACGTCTTTAGATTGCATAGCGATGTATTCGTCTATGGTTTTTGGTTTATTCATTTAGTTTTTTTGCATAATACATTTTATTTTTTAGAAAATAAATCCGATTTTGGGAAGCAACGGATATGCCGCCCCAGCGGGATTAGAATATTTAGAATATTCATTTTCCTACAATACTGCCGTGCCTACGGTACTCATCTATTCGTAAAACTCTTATACTAAAATAATGCCGCCCGCCCAGGCGGGCTCAAGAAATTATATTACTATTAGGCTACCAAGATTTCGCACCTACGGTGCTGATATAATCATATAATTCTTTTTCTAAAATAATGCCGTGCCTACGGCACTCAAAGAGTATAATGTCAAATGTACTACCAAGGTATCGCCCCTATGGGGCTAATAAGATACAAATAGACGTGCTTATTTATTCTCTTCTGTATATTTCTTGAAGTTGTCTAAAATTGACTGCCAGCCGGTTCTCTGCTGCTCATGCGAAAACACATTTTCGGCTTCGAACGTTTCGACTACATTTGTTTCATCGCCGTTTTGCGAGAAAATGACTTTCACTTTCCTGCCATCGCCTATTTCGTATTCAATCAGTTCGTTGGTTTTCATTGTTGTATATGTGCCTTCGAAATCGAAACCGGCACTTCCGTCTTTTGCTTCCATTCTGCTTTTAAATTTACCGCCCGGTCTTAAATCATTTTCTGCCCACGGTGTCTGCCAGTCGGCGCTTGCAAAATTCCATTTTGTAATATGTTCCGGCGAAGTCCAGTATTCCCAGACTTTTTCAACGGGGGCTTTTATGTTTGTTTGCACTATTATTGTTGTTACATCTTTATTTTCCATGTGAGTAATTTTTATTTATGTATTATTGCTTCTCAAGAAAATTCTTCAAACTTTTTCCTAATATGGAATCCCAGCCTTCCGTGAAACTTTCTCTGCTTAAATCCGGATTATCCTGTGCGAATGAATCTATTCCTATATGCGTTAGTTTAAGGCGCGTATTGTTATCTTCGGGAAACAATTCCCAGGTTACAAATGAATCTCCGGGCATTCCTTTGAATGTCCATTCATAAACAATTCTTTTAAACGGCAGAACTTCTGTTACTTTCCATACATGGAGATAGTCAATGTTTTTTTCGCGTATATTGAATTGAGTCTCAAAACCTACGACAGGTTCAAATGATTCCAGTTCTTTGAAATACCAGTATTTCATTGTCCTGTAGTCTGTGATTGCATCCCAGACTTTATCCAGTGGCGAGTTGTAAATATGCTCAATGATGACGGGTTCGTTGTTTTTCATATTGTGTTTGAGTTTAATGTTGTTACGTATGAAAACAAAAAACGGGGTTTTATAGTTTAGATTAGATGCGGATGATGTTTAAATTCCTTCCCAAACCGAAGTTTGGGAAGGAGTAAAAAATAAACATTTCTACATCCCGATAAATCGGGATTTATAAAATGCACAGGAGTACGCCGAGGCGTACCATTAACGTAGAAACGAGAGTAGTATTCTTAAACTTATTATTTTCCGTCCATTGCTGCTTTAAGAGATTCCAGGTCCCTTGCAATCTGTATTCCGGGTAATTTTACAACGGCGCCTATTTGCGCTATAAAACTTCCCTGCACATCACCCGTTTTGTAAGTTGTAAAACCGATGCGGTACAAACCCATAACGAGTGACTTGCTTGAGTTATTGACATCGCTGGTTATGCGCATGCATGAATTATATTTTTTCCCTGACGGCTGCGCGGGCAGTTCGTTCGAATCATCATTCTGAGCGTACATTTTCCAGGATGTAGTTTTTGCATTTGCCACAAAGTTTGAATCGTTCGTAATCAGGTCGGCTCTTTCGAAAGAAATCCATGTATCGAAATACTTCTTTCTTTCATTGAAATAATCCGAATAGTCGGACGTTTTAAAATCCTCTTTCCCCGGACTTAACTGCGGCGGAATCGGGGAGACCATTCTGATACCTATTTCAGGTGCCGCTACGGGAATCCACAGATAAAGATAATAATATTTTTTTCCGCCTCGTTCTTCATCCGGAACCGAACCTTCCTTTATGTAGCCGAAATAACTTATAACATCGAGATAAGGAATGCGTATTTCCTGACCGAATACAGTCTTTTTCCCGAGGTCCGCGTCAAAGGCGGGAAGTTTCTGCGCGTTAATTCCTTTGATGAAGAAAAGTGAAACAATAAAAAAGAAAATTAATTTTTTCATAAAATTTATTTAAATGATTCCCCCTACTCGTAAGGCTTTTCGGAAACGCCCCGTTTTTAATGTGGTTTCCGGTCTCCACTTGTGATATAATATATTTAATTATTTATTGATTGATTTGAATTCTTTGCTGCGATTACTTTAAACAATGCCGTACATTTCCTTCCCGCGTCATCATTGCCTAATCCAATGAACCATGTGCCGCGGCTGCTTGCACGGTACAGAAAGCCAAGCATTTCCACTCCGGATTCTTCAATTAAATTACTCATATCGGAATCTTTCCATTCTCGAACTTCGGAAATATCCGTCCATTGCGCCGCGCCCACTCCCTGTTCATCTTTATCAGTGAATACACCCCAGAACAAAAACCTTTTGGTAATACAAATCTCAGTATAGTTTGTTTTGATTTTTCCAAAGAAACCTTTTTTGAGATTCGCGGTTTCAAAACAATTTAGAATTTCATTTTCAATATTGCCGAGTTTATGCTCTTCGGCATATTTGGTGATGATTTTTATGAACGCAGGTTTCATTTCGTCATATCTGCGTTCTACAGTTGAACGTGTATATTCGCTTTTTTTCATACTATATAAATTTGAGTATTGATTATGCTGCCGAATCGGAAAATAATAAATGGGATTGCCTAAACTAAATTTAAATAAATTAAGGAAAAAACAGAGATTTTACAATTCAGGAATGGAAAATTCTCACCTGCCGCTTTAATAAATGCAGCGTCCGGAGATAAATTGCTATTACTTATCAAACAATAACAAATTTACATATAAAAAAGCCTGCTGATAAACACGCAGGCTTAAAAATTCTTATTTAATTAAAATTTATTTTATAAGAACCATTTTCTTTGTCTGAATGAAATCGCCTGACTTAATTCTGTAAAAATATACTCCGCTTGAGAAAGATGATGCATTCCATTGTGTTTCGTAAACACCGGGCTGCAGTTTATTATCCAATAGTACGGCTAATTCCCTTCCTGTAATGTCGTACACGGAAATTTTCACAGAAGTATATTTAGGTATTTCAAATTTTATTGTTGTTACCGGGTTAAACGGATTAGGAAAGTTCTGTTCAAGTGAATAATTTGAAGGTAATACAGAAACAACGCCGTTTTCGAAAGTTAATCCGTCGTTAGTTGTTGCTATAATCGTACCTGCCGAGCCGACTGCCCATGCATATCCGGTTGATCTGCCGTAAACGCAGTACATTGGAGTATGTTCGGTACTCATACCGGCGACATTATAACCTCTCACCTTGCACTCCAAAGAATGATTTACAACGTACCATGCTTTATTGTAACTCATACAACTGATAGATCTGACATTTGGAGGCGGACTATCGGTAGTATCTCCGGCATATATATCAACCCAATTTTCCCCGCCGTTGGTTGTTTTCGAAACAGAAGTCACGCCGGCGGAAAATCCTGTCATTGAATTAGCGAAGCAAATTGATCTGCAGGTTCCTGTCGATTTCTGCACCCATGTTTCACCGCCGTCAGTAGTTTTATATTTCCCTCCGTTGACACCGAGCCAGCCGGTATTCTCATCCATGAAGAACACACTATTACCCGATTTAGTATCTATTCCGTATTTTCTAATCCAGTTGTTTCCTCCGTTAGTAGTTTTAAGTATAAGACCTGTATCGCCTGTAATCCATCCTGTGTTTGAATTCAGAAAATAAACCGACCTCAGTGCCGATGTAACTCCGCTTTGCTGGGTAGTCCAGGCAGCGCCGCTGTTTACGGTTTTAATAATTATTCCGCTGTCGCCGACAACCATAGCCGTGACGGAACTTATTGCAAAAACGGACTGATAATTGTATGTAGACTGAGTATTCTGTGCTGTCCAGTTTCTCCCGCTGTTTGTCGACCTGAAGATGGCGCCGTTGTCGCCAACAGTCCATCCTGAATAGTTATTCGCGAAATGTACTGATCTCAGAGATATGTTAGGAATCCTTTTTTCATAAGTCCAGTTCGAACCTCCGTTGATGGTTCTAATAACTGCCCCGCTGTCGCCGACGGTATATCCCGTATTTACACCCGGAAAAACAACCCACCTCAGGTTTCTTGTATCGGAGTTTACCTGCTCTATCCATTCCTCGCCGCCGTTTGTGGATTTAAGAATCGCGCCGCCGTTGCCTACAACATATCCGGTATTAAGGTTCGGAAAATAGACTGAATTAAGATCTGTCGTTGTGTAATACTGCAATGTCCAGTCGGTACCTCCGTTTGTAGTGTAGAGCACTGCTCCGTTATTGCCCGTAATCCATCCCGTGGTTGAATTCCTGAAATAAACAGAGTTAAGATTATCGGAGGAACCTGTATATTGGGATTCCCAGTTGGCGCCGCCGTCAGTGGATTTATAAACAACTCCCGTATCTGCTGCAATCCATCCTGTATTGCCATTGATGAAGAAAATATCATTGACAGCAAGACCGGTAATTTGAGATTTTGACCATGTATTGCACCCGTCAGTGGTTTTGCATATAACACCGTTTGAGGCTAATGTCCAGCCGGTATTTTGATTAAGGAAATAAAACTTTCTGGAGGTACTGTCCAGAATTGACAGTGATGACCAGTTAAGTCCTCCATTGGTACTTTTCAGCATAGCAGATTTGTTACTTGCAGCAGGCATATATCTTAATGTATAGCCTGTTTTCGCATTAAAAAACTTTATTGAATAGCCGTGATAATTAGGAAGGCCGTTAATTGTAATCCAGTTTCTTCCGCCGTCCGTAGTTTTAAAAATCGAATATTTAAAACCGGATACCCAGCCGGTCTGAGAATTAATAAACGACGCGCAATAAAGATTTTTATTTGTTGGATATGGATTCTGCCAGAACCATTGGGAATAACAATTAGCAGAGACAAACAATGCGAGAAGGAGAATTATCTTTTTCATAGCAAAAATTTGGTTACCCTAAACTTAATTAAAAATGAGATACTTAACAGCAAATTAAAATATTAAATAAAAAAAATCAAGCATAAAAAATGTGTTAATGAAAAGGTAATATTCATATTATGCCGAATAAAACTAAGAACTCTATAAAAATCCTTTTTTCCGTATTCCGGCATTCAAAAATGATTTTGCGTTAAATGCATAAAAAAAGGGGGTTGATTACTCAACCCCCTTTTCAATATCATTATGCAAATATTATTTCTGTTCTTCTGCTTTCTTCTTTTCGTAGTCGGCAATGATTTTTGTTTCTACTTCTTTAGGTACTTCTTCATAGTGCGAGAATTTTCTCGAATATGTTCCGCGTCCCTGCGTGAAAGAACGGAGTTTCGAAGAATAACCGCTCATTTCCGATAAAGGAATATGGCATTTAATAACCTGCTGTCTGCCTTCGGATTCCATTCCGAGAATCTTTCCGCGTCTTGAAGACACATCGCCTGATACAGCGCCCATGAATTCTTCAGGGAAGTATATTTCGACTTCGTAAATCGGTTCGAGTATTACAGGGCTTGCTTCTTTAAATCCTTTTCTGAATGCCTGCGATGCCGCAAGTTTGAATGAAAGTTCATCTGAGTCAACAGTATGATATGAACCGAAATGCAGCGTTACTTTAACGTCGATAACCTTACAGCCAATCATAACACCCGACTGCATGGTTTCGATTACGCCTTTTTCGACTGCGGGAATAAATCTTCCCGGAACGACACCGCCGACGATGGCATCGACGAATTCGAATCCCTTACCGCGCGGCTGAGGTTCTACTTTGATAACAACGTGCCCGAATTGTCCGCGGCCGCCTGTTTGTTTCTTATGTTTATATTCAACGTTGTCAACACTCTTCTTGATAGTTTCTTTATATGGAATCTTAGGTTCTGAAAGTACTACATCGATTCCGTATTTATTTTTCATTCTGTTGATAATCATGTTAATATGAATTTCACCCTGGCCGTGTATAAGAGTCTGGCTGATTTCGGGGTCATAGTTCATAACAAATGTGGGATCTTCTTCGTGGAACGAATGAAGAGCCGTACCGAGTTTATCTTCTTCCCCTTTTCTTGACGGCGCGATAGCAAGCGTCATGTTTGGAGTCGGGAAATTAATCGGAGTAAGTACAACCGGGAATGATTTCGAACAAAGTGTATTATTTGTATGTGAATCTTTTAATTTTACCACACCGGCGAAATCGCCCGTGATAACTTCGGAAATTTCTTTTCTGTCCTTGCCGTTCATTGTATATGTCTGGGCAAGACGTTCCGATTTTCCGGTCGCTTCATTAATCATATCCATACCCGGACCGATTTTTCCGGAATATACTCTAAAGAATGAAAGTTCACCGATATTCTTTTCCGAAATCGTCTTGAAAATAAATAGAACCGGATTTCCGTTTGTATCGGGTTTCACTTCGATAACTTCGTCGCTGTTAGGTCTGTGTCCTTTTTCAGGCGCTTTTTCCGCAGGAGATTCGGCATAGTCCGCAATGAAATCCATTAAAGGTTTCACGCCGACGTTTGTGGATGCCGATGTACAGAACACCGGGAATAATCTTCTTTCCTTTAAACCCATCTTAAGACCGTTTGTAACTTCTTCCTCCGAAAGCGAACCTTCTTCAAAGAATTTTTCCATCAGAGCGTCATCTTCGGATGCAACCGCTTCGATGAGTTTCTGATGATAATCTTCCGCCGCTTCCTTATATTCAGGGGGAATATCTACCAATTCATAATCGCCTTTCCCGTCGGTTACGAACTTAAGCATCTTCATCTTGATGACGTCGATAACCTCGTTGAATCCTATTCCGTGATTTATCGGAAACTGAACGACAGCGACCTGAGGACCGAAAGTTTCTTTAAGTTGTTCGAGTGTGTTTTCGAACACGGCGTTTTCGGCATCGAGTTTATTAATAACAAAAATAATGTTATTATTATATTCTTTTGTGTATTTGAAGCAAGCCTCTGTTCCTACTTCGACTCCCTTGAATGAATCTACTAACATTAAAGCCGTTTCCGTAACTCTCAATGCGGATTTTACTTCACCAAGAAAATCCATAAAGCCGGGAGTATCGACGATGTTTATTTTAATCATCTCACCCTTTGAATTTTTCCAGAAACAGTTTAATAAGGACGAATTAATGGACTGCTGTCTTTCTATCTCATCCTTGTGGTAATCGCTGACCGTATTACCTTCCTCAATCTTCCCGAACCTGTTCGTTACCCCGGCGGAATGAAGAAAACCCTCAGATAAGATGGTCTTTCCACTGCTGCCGTGACCTATGATTGAGATATTTCTAATTTGTTCCGATTTATAATCCGGCATAAGATTTATCTCCTGCTTGCTTATTTTTTAAGTTTTTCAAATACAAAATTGTGTAAACCACTAAGATAATAATTGCTTCAATGATATTAAAGCCTCTTTTTAATATCGTTTGTTATTGTTAATTTTATGGAATCAGGTTTTATGAATTAATCGGATTTTTATGTATTTTGACATAAAGCGTTGATTTTTAAAATATTATCAGATTTTTAGCAAAATTTTAAGCAGAATTCAGATTTAAAAACAATGAATAAATTATTTAAATACATTCTTTTAGCGTCGGTAATATTCTTTTCTCCGCTATATTCCTATTCTCAGATTAATCTGATGGGAAAAAGTATCGACGACTATATACTCGAATGCATGAACAGATGGCAGATTCCCGGAATGTCCGTTGCAGTTATCGAAGACGGAAAAGTTACTTACATAAAAGGCTTCGGCGTAAAGGAACTTGGAAAGAATGATAATGTTGACGAAAACACTTTGTTCGCTGTTGCTTCAAACACAAAAGCGTTCATTGGCACATCGATTGCACTGCTTGAGAATGACGGAAAGATTAAACTCGATGATAAAGTACAGCAATATATTCCCGATATAAAACTTAATATAACAGAACTTTCTTCTATGCTCTCGATTAAAGATATACTAACACACAGAACCGGTATAGGAACATTTCACGGAGATTTCATTACATGGGGCACTAACCTTACAACTCAGCAACTCATAGCCAATCTTAGGAACGTGAAACCTGTTTATGATTTCAGAAGCGGTTACGGATATTTCAATATGGGCTACGTGGCTGCGGGAGAAGTTATTAAAGCAATCACCGGACAGAAATGGGATGAGTTTGTCGGAACAAATATTCTTACGCCGCTTGGAATGAAACGGACAATTACGAGCATAACGCGTCTCGGAGAATTCGATAACATTGCGACTCCGCATTCTTACAATTATGACTACAGTATGACGCCGATACCGTGGAGAAACGTAGATAACATAGGACCATGCGGAGGGATAATTTCTTCAGCCGCTGACATGGCAAAATGGGTTACGATGCAGATTAACGAAGGCAAGTTCGAAGGGAAAGAAATAATTCCGAGAAAAGTAATTCTCAGGACACATACTCCTTTCAATCTGATTCCTGCGCCATCCCACGGGACGGGCAATCTTTCGAACAGGCATTTCAGGACGTACGGTCTGGGCTGGGGTATTGCTGATTACAAAGGCGAATTATTCCTTGAACATTCGGGTGGTTACGACGGCATGCTTTCGAGAACCGCTTTCATGCCCGACAAGAAATTCGGGCTTGTGATACTTACAAACAACGATCAGAACGATGCAATCACTTCTCTGATGTATCAATTATTCGATTATGCAATCGGGAAAGAAACTTTCAACTGGGACAGTCTGGTTTTTGCAAACGAAACAAGCAACGGCGTTCCATACGATAAAATAACTTGGGATGAAATTAGTGATAAAACTGACCCGAGCCTTAAATCGTCATTTGAAATGATTTCGCTTGAAGGAGTCTATTCCAACGAACAGGCGGGAATAATGCGGATAAGGATTATAGGGAACAGTCCGCAGTTCAGATTATCAACCAGACCCGGAGTAACCGGAATTTTGAGCCACTGGAGAAACGATACTCTTATATGCCGGTTCAGTGATTTTGTTCTTGGAAGGTGTCTGGCGGTGGTAACTGCAACTAACGGAAAAGTACAAAGCATTAAGATAAAAGCGGCAGATTTTATCGATCCGCTTTATTATGAATTCATACGAAAAGATTAAAAACGTTATACAAATTATTTTTGTTTACTATTAAAAAGATTATAAAAATGCCGGACCAATTGCCAATAACAACTTACGGGATGGAAATTCTGAAAAAGAAGACTAAACCCGTAAAAGAAATTAATATTGAATTTATTAAACTTGTGGAAAACATGTTCTACACAATGGATAATGCTGACGGAGTGGGACTTGCTGCGCCGCAGGTGAACGAAAATATTTCGCTTTGTGTAGTAGATGTTTCGTGCCTTGAAGAATACAAAAAAACCAAACCTGTCACGCTGATAAATCCCGTAATTGTTGATTCGCATGGAGAATCAAACAAGGACGAAGGATGCTTGAGCATACCGGAAGTGCGCGGCTTTGTGACAAGAGCAGAAAAGATATTCGTGAAGTTCAACGATTTCGATATGAAAGAAGTCACTCAGGAATTCGACGGTTTTTTCGCGAGAGTGATACAGCACGAAATTGACCATCTGAACGGCGTTCTGTTTGTTGACAAACTTGACGAAGACGAAAGGAAAAAAGTGGGTGCTATGCTGAGAAAAATCAAAAAGAACAAAGTTATAACAAGTTATCCTTTATACGCCGACCTCATCAATTCTTAATCGATTTGAGTGCAAACTATTTATATATCGCGGAAAGGAATTAAAATGCCCGAACAACTTCCGATTACAACATACGGAATGGAAATTCTTAGGAAGAAAACCGAAACTATAAAAGATATCGGCATAAATCTTATCAGACTCATCGAAAATATGTTTTACACAATGATCAATGCTGAAGGCAGCGGGCTTGCTGCACCGCAGGTGAACAAAAACATTTCACTCTGCGTAATAGACGTATCTCACATTGACGATTACAAACGCGAAAAACCTTTAACGTTGATAAATCCTGTAATCCTGGATAAACACGGCGAGAATATCGATAAAGAAGGCTGTCTAAGCATACCTGAACTTAATTTTACGGTCACGCGTTCAAACGAAATATTAGTAAAATACAATGACTTCAATATGAACGAAATAACCCGTGAGTTCAGCGGTTATTACGCAAGGGTTGTTCAACATGAAACGGATCACTTAAACGGTGTTCTCTCAATTGACTATCTTCAAGAAAACGAGAAAAAGGAAATTGCAGTCTTACTCAGAAGAATAAAAAAGAACAAAGTACGCGCTAGATATCCGTTATTTTACGAATCAGTCAACTTATAACGCCGCTTATGTTTAATGACCAATTAAAAATTATATTAATGGGCTCGCCCGATTTCGGTGTTCCTGCTTTCAATGCAATTATCGAAAAAGGTTTTAATGTCCCTTATGTTGTTACTGTCCCCGATAAACAGAAAGGACGAGGTTTAAAATTACATCAATCCGAAGTAAAAAATTTCGCTTTAGAAAAGAACATTCCCGTTTTGCAGCCTGAAAGTCTTAAGGACGAAGATTTCATTTCCAAACTTAAAGAAATTCAGCCCGATTTATTCATAATAATAGCATTCAGAATTCTTCCTGCAGAAGTATTCAAGATTCCGAAATTCGGTTCGATAAACTTGCATGCATCACTGCTTCCGAAATACAGGGGCGCCGCTCCTATTAATTGGGCAATAATAAACGGCGAAACTGAATCCGGAATAACAACTTTCTTTCTGAATGAAAAAGTGGATACGGGAAATATAATTCTTCAAAAGAAAGTTCAGATTGGAATTGATGAAACATTCGGAGAAGTTTATTCAAAAATGTCAGCCGAAGGACCGGGACTTGTATTAAAGACAATAGATTTGATAATTAGTGAAAGTTACAATCTGATTCCGCAAGACAATCTGGAATGGACAAAGGCGCCGAAACTGTTTCGCGATAAATGCGTTATTGACTGGCGTAAGCAGTCGTTTGAAATTCATAATTTCGTAAGAGGACTATCCCCCGTTCCCTGCGCGTTTACCAAACTCAACGGAAAGGTAATCAAAATATTAAGAACGAAACTTACCGATACAAAATCGAACGGCTTACCCGGTGTATTGAATATTACCGGCAAATCTTTATTCATAAATACCGCCGACAATCTTATTGAAATTTTGGAATTACAGCCCGAGGGGAAAAAACCTATGCAGGCTTCTGCTTTTATAAACGGATTAAATAAAGAGAGCGTTCTCGCTTTTGATTAGTAATCTTTTTATACTTTAGGATTATCAACTTTTCATTTGACTTTTTTATTATCTTAAAAAACATAAAATTCCTGAAAATATAATTATATGTCACAGGAAATCTCAAAAGAACTTATCAGGCAGATTGAAATTGTATCAATGGTCCTCGAAAAAAGAAATAAATTCTCCGAAGACGACCTCACGGATATTTTCAAAGAAAGTCTTCCGAACTTAAGAAGGGATTTTGCAAAAATCAGAGCGATGGGAATTCCGCTGCATTCATCAAAAAGATGTATCGATATAGAGGTGCAGAAAATTGACATAAGAATTCTCAATAAACTGATTAACACATACCTTGCGCTTAACGATACAGAGCCAATCAAGAATCTTAAAGAAATTTCAAACGTATTCGGGGATAAAACTCTTTCAACCTTTGTTAAAATTGTAAAATCGATAAACGGCAAATCGGTTATAAATTTTGAATACGAGCAGGATGATAATGACCAGCCGATTCGCAGAGTTGTAACTCCAATAGGATTCTTCAAAACGAACCGTTCTTTCATACTTGCCGGCTGCGAGAACGACGATATAAATAAAATAAAATACTATCTGATAGAAAAAATTCGCAACATACAATTCCTCTCAAAAAAATCCGCGCATAAAGATATTCCTTCCATGTATGATTTCTTCAGAAGTTCTTGGGGCATATACCCCTTAGGCAAACTGGAGAAGGTAGTATTGCTTTTCGACAATTCGTGTAGTTTTATTAAGAGCAGAATCTTTATCAACAATCAGGAGTTCGAAGACACGGATGATGGTCTTCTCTTCAAAGCGGACATAAAGATATCGAATGAATTTATTTCATGGATACTCGGCTGGGGGAAACTCGTTAAGGTGATAAAACCGGAATCACTGAAGAATGACGTATTGAAGAAAGCAAAAGAAGTTGTTAAGGTTTATTCGTAGGAGTAATTTTCATCCGCTATTATATACTTAGTCTTTTTAGACGCGAATTATCTCTAATAGATACCGATTTCAAGAACAAGAACTATTTACCGCAGATTAGCACGGATTATTACATATTTAAATTTATTATATTTGCATATTACTAATTATCGAATTATATGTACGGAAAAATAATTTCATTCATCCTCGCTATTTGCTTGTTTTCATCGAATGCATTTTCGCAGAATTTTTTCATTCCTTCGGAAATAAAAACTGCCGTATCGAATGGCACAAGGTCCCTTGACGGAAATCCGGGCAAGGAATACTGGCAAAACAAATCCGAATATTCAATAACCGCCGAGGTTAATTCTTATACGAAAGAACTAAAAGGCAAAGAAAATATTATTTATCACAACCTCAGCCCAAACGACCTCAAAATAATTGTTATAAGACTGTATCAGGATTTTTCAAAACCGGGTAAATCACGGGACTGGGAAATTGACGAAAGGAACTTAGGCAAAGGTGTTACGGTATCGAAACTTACAATAAACAATACACAAATCGATTTACAGTCGAAAGACGTTTCACGTCCCGGTACTAACCTTGTCGTTAATTTGAATAATTTAATTATAAGAGCAGGTGAAAACGCAGCGATAAACTGCGAATGGTCATTCGTCATACCAAATGATTTTCCCCGTATGGGAGCCTACGATTCCACATCATACATGGTTGCTTACTGGTATCCTCAGATAGCGGTCTTTGATGATTATAACGGCTGGGATATGAATGAGCATAAAGGTCAGGTGGAATTTTATAATGATATGTCCGATTTCGATGTCAGCATAAAAACTGACAGACCGAATATGTGCGTATGGGCAACAGGTTTGCTCCAAAATCCGGAAGAAATTTTTAAAGATGATGTTCTTAAAAAATATAATGACGGCAGAAACGGCGCTGCAATATTTGAAGTCGATTGCTCCCTGCTCAATAAAGACAACTCGATTACTAAAAATAGCGGAAACAATATCTGGCGCTTTAAAGCCGCATCGGTCCCCGATTTTGCCTTTGCTTTGAGCGATCATTATATATGGAGAATGAAAGAAATAAAAACGGCGGAAGGTTTTCATACTAATCTCAATACGGCATTCAGACCCGGCGCTAACTCATTAAAGTATGACGTGTTCACCATTGCAGAGAAAACACTGGAATATCTTTCCGCTGAAATGCCCGCAGTCCCCTATCCATATCCTTCAATGACGGTTTTCAACGGCGAAGGCGGGATGGAATTCCCCATGATGGTAAACGATGGAGACTCCGAAACGTGGGAATCTTTTGTATATGTTACTTCCCACGAAATTACGCATTCGTATTTTCCATTCTTTATGGGCACAAACGAAACAAAATACGGATGGATGGATGAAGGCTGGGCGGTTTACCTTCCCGAAAATTTTCAGACAAATATGGAAAGATTTGCACCCGATAACGCAAAGAAAGACGACAGCAGAACGGATTCGAGAGCATATATAGTACAAGCATATCTGAAAAACGCGGGCACATTCAACGACATCCCCATGCTGGCGCCGTCAAATCAACTTCGTTCGCTGTCATACAGGCACAATGCTTATTCAAAACCCGCGCTTGTATACGATATATTAAAAGATATGCTTGGCGAAGAGTTATTCCTGAAAACATTAAAAGAATATATTTCGAGATGGAACCATAAACATCCGACTCCTTATGATTTCTTTTTCACAGTAAACGATTACACGAATAAAGATTTAAACTGGTTCTGGACAAAATGGTTCATGCAATACGGAGTACCCGACCTTGCAATAACGGCGGCTGTAGTAACGGAAGGAAAGATTGAGATTAGGATTAAGAATAAGGGCGGTATGCCTGTTCCTGTAGTTATTACTTTAATCGGTGAAGACGGAAAGGAAACGGTTTACAATAAGACCGCTGAAGTCTGGAAGGATACGGATGAAACAAGTTTTACGTTTGACATAAGCGGCAAAATAAAAAATGTGAGACTTGGTAATAAGTATATTCCTGATGTTTTCCCGGATGATAATTTCCTATAAAAAAATTCCGATTCTTTTGGGCATAAAAAAAGCGGGCTAAGCCCGCTTTATTATTATTTGGTTTTCATTTCCCGCTTGACCAGAATGTTGTCAATCAATCCGTAATCTTTTGCTTCGTCAGCAGTCATGTAATTGTCCCTGTCCGCGTCCTTCATAATCTGTTCAACTGATTTTCCTGTGTGCTTAGAAATAATTTTATAAATTGTATCGCGTGTTCTAAGCATTTCCTTTGTATAAATTTCGATATCTGACGTTTGTCCCTGCGTTCCGCCGAGAGGCTGGTGCATCATAATCTTCGAATGCGGCAATGCAACTCTTTTATTCTTCGCGCCTGCTGTCAGAAGTATCTGTCCCATCGATGCAGCCATGCCTATGCACGTTGTAGAAACGTCACATCTGATGTAATTCATTGTATCGTAAATTGCCAGTCCCGCAGAAATACTTCCCCCTGGTGAATTGATATAAAGAAGAATATCCTTATCCGGATCTTCGTATTCGAGGAAAAGCAGCTGCGCTACAATCAGAGAAGAAATCTCGTCATAGATTGCCGAACCGAGGAATATAAGTCTCTCTTTTAATAGTCTTGAATAAATATCGTATGCCCTCTCGCCTCTGGATGTTTGTTCAACAACCATCGGAACAAGTTGGTTCTTAATGTTTGCAGCCTTGTCGAGACCTGCATTTAATTCGTTTTCTCTCGCTTTAATAATGCTGTGAAAGTCCATATTATTTTTCTTTTTTAGTTTCCTTTTTGCTTTCTTTTTTCTTTTCCTTTGCCTGTTCGGTAACCGATTTCTTTACTTCCTCAACTTCGGTAATAGTTGCATTTTCTATTATGAAATCAACTACCTTATTGTTTAGAACAGAATTCTTTACGTCATCGTTCTGTTTATAAAATTCGAACAGTTTATCCGCGGGAAGATTGTACATCTTTGCATTCTTCTCGGCAAATTTCATAATGTCATCGTCATTTACTTCAATTTTTTCCTGGTCGATAAGTTTTTCTTTTATAAGGAACCACTTGCCCGTAAATAGCGCGTCACCTCTGCTGCTATTTCTGAATTCTTCTTCATTTATTTCATGATTGTGGCCTTTATGCTCTTCTTTATATCCTTTGAAATAATCGTCGAGTATCGAGTCCACATATTTGTCCGGGACTTTGACTTCATTAAGTTTCACTACTTCGGCAACTGCTTTGTTTCTGATATCCTGTTCGCCGTGTTCGTTATATGCTTTCGCAATTTCTTCTCTGAGGAAATTTCTTAATTCTTCTTCTGTCTTAATATCGTCTTTACCCGAAAACTTCTTGAATGTTTCTTCATTCATTTCGGGATAGATAACTTTTTCGACCTTTGTACATTTCACTCTGAGTTTTACAGGATTGCCGTCTTTATCTTTTGAATCCACTTCTCTCTCTTCGCCTTCTTTAATTTTTTGAAGGGCTTTCTTATATTCCTTTGAAAGGTAATCGCTGTTAAGATAGAATCTGAGATTCTTTTCCTCTTTGCCTTCGATGGGATTGCCGGCTTCATCAAGTTCAACAGTATCAATTGTTACCATATATTCGTTATCAAGCGCCTGTCCGTCGATTTCGAAAGTTGCGTTTTTAAATCTGACGTACTGAAGTTCTTCATCAACTAGCGATTCATCGATTACATATTTTGTTTTTGTAAGTTCTATGCCTTTTACGGTTGAAAGTACGACTTCGGGAATTATTTCGAATTCTACTTTTACCGTAAGGGTTTCTTTCGGTTTGTAATCGAGATCGGTTATTGTTCCTGTTCCGACTATCGGAATTTTATTCTCTATCAGATAATTTCTGAAAATTTCGTTTGCAATGTCTTCGAGTGCAGAATATTCAATTGCATCGTTGTACATTTTCTTTATCATGCTTAAAGGCGCTTTACCTTTTCTGAAACCCGGTAACTGCACTTTTTTCCTGTAATCATTAAGCGCTTTTTCAAAATGGGGCGTTAATTCCTCGTAAGTTAATTTTGCAACTAATTCTCTTTTACAATTTTCAGATTCTATTATATTTATGTCCACTTTTTGAAGATTTTATTTGAAAAAAAGTAAGATATCTATTATGAAAAGCATAAACAATGCAGTAAAAACAGCAGTTTCCTGCATTTACTGCGGGAAACTGCATAAATTCATTAATTCCGTCCTTTAAATTCTTTATCGATTACCGTAAGTTCACCCGGATATGTGAATGGTCCGATGAAAGTATCGATTGTAGGCTTTATTTTAAGGCTTAATCTCGCCGGTGAGCCGTTAGCGCCGCCAATACCCAGAACTATGCCGACAAGATTCTGAAGTCCCTGATTTTTAAAGAACTGCAATATATCAACGTTCATTGTAAGAGGAATTGTCGCAGTTTTCCCTACTCCGGGAATTGTAATCGGGTTCGGAATATCACCCGCGATGGTTTCAACGTCATCTATTAGAAGTCTCCAGTTTAGAGAGCGAATCATATCCGAAGAATTCGGAGAGCCTCCGCTGCCTTCAGGATTTTTCGCAAGAAGATTAAGAGTAAAACTGGCGGGTAGTTTACCCGAACTGAAAACATTTGTCAATTTTAATATATCAAGCGGGTTTATATTGGAAAAACTCGAGATTTTTGAAACGTCCACTCCGCTGACACTCATGCCCGAAACACTTCCGAGTTTCCACTGAAGCCTTTCTGCATTAGTTATCGCATCCTTAATTCCTGAACAGGACGTAAGTACAAAAGCAAATAATAACAAAAATAGTAATTTTTTCATAGAAGTAGTTTTAATTTTCAAAATATGTAACAAAAAAAATTAACGTTCAATTCCTAATTGTTTGAGAATTTTTCTAAACCCCTGCGGAGTTAGTTGAGCAATTTTACAGGCTTCCGATACTTTTCCGTCAAATGTATCAAGAAGTGATTCGAAATACTGTTTCTTTATCTTATTATCGAAATCGCGGTATGATGACATAAATTCCGCATCTTTGAACTGAATATTTCTATCAAGCCCTGATTTTCTTCTTCGAATACTCGGAAAATATTCAAGCGTAAGTATTTGATTTTCAGAGTAAGTGAGAGCATGCTTGATTGAATTCGACAGTTCCCTCACATTCCCTTTCCATTCATACTCCAGAAATGCATCCAATACGTCTTTGTGGAATGAGTAGTCGTGATTTATGAACTGCGCTGTGTATTTTTTCAGAAAGTAATTCGCAAGCGGCACAATATCGTCTCTTCTTTCCCTTAGCGGCGGTATTTTTAGCGTAACACCCGTTATCCTGTAAAAGAAGTCTTCCCTCAGTTTGCCTTTGTTAATCAATTCTTCGAGATTATCATTCGTTGCCATAATTACCTGAACATCCAGATTTATTTCGCCTTTGCGCGGATCATGTCCGACTCTCGTAATTGTCTTATATTGCATGAAATGCAGAAGTTTCAGTTGTATCGATTCAGACAGGTTTGAAATCTCGGGAATATATACAATTCCCTGATTTGCGGATTCGAACTTACCGACTTTCATCCTGTCCGCGCCCGTGAATGCGCCTTTTTCATGTCCGAACAATTCCGATTCAAGCAGTGTTTCGGTCAAAGTTCTGATTGGAACTGATATGAATGCTTTATCTTTCCTTTTGCTACGCTGGAAAATCTGAGTCGCTATCATATCCTTACCCACGCCCGTCTCGCCGCTAAGAAGCACGTCGAAATTGAGATTCGCGAGTCTTGATATCTCAAAATTCACTTTCTTCATTTCTTCGCTCGCAAAAACGAAAGAATCGTCCGTCAGCATATTCTGATTCTGAAGACCCGATATATTCAATCTCAGGCGTTTCTGCTGCAGAGCCTGATTAATTTTTTCTTTCATAAGGTCAACGTGAAAATCTTTTGAAAGAAAATCGTATGCGCCGAGACGCATCGCCTTCACCACATATTTTATTTCATCGAATTCAGTGACAATAATTACAGGCAGATAAGGATCAATTTCATTGTGTATCCTTTCAAGCAAATCCAGTCCGTGAATATCGGGCAATTGAAGGTCAAGGAGCAGCACGGCTACCTGATTCTTCTGCAGAAGTTCAAGACCTGTATTTGCCGTATCAGCCGTAATAATTTCAAATTTGTCACGGAGCATTAGTTTTAAATCCTCTGTGAATTCTCTGCTGTCGTCAATGATTAAAACGATATCCTTTTCCATTCTAAACAACGTTTAATGTTATGATAAATTTTGTACCGTTTATATATGTTGAATCCAATTGCATTTTGCCGCCGTATTTTTTTACCGTATTGTTTGCATAACTCAGACCAAAACCTCTATGTTCCCCTTTTGTTGAAATGCCTCTGCCGAACATCTGTTTCTTCAATCTCTCGGGCAGACCGGGACCGTTATCTGCGAACTCAAGCACTATTGTATCATTGTCCCTGCTGCATTTTATATCTATTTGATTCACTGAATTATTACTCCGGTAACTTTCAAAAGCCTCATAAGAATTTTTTAAAAAAATACTCAACAATTCGGTAAGTTCTGCGCTGTTGAAGACTATCTTCAAATCTTCGCAATTTGATGTACGGTTAATTTTAACTTCCTGATTTGCGGATTCGAATTTTCCGCATACCACTTTGAATACTTCCTCGATATCCGAAGTGAAACTTTCTTCAAGATTCCTTGTAATAATTTTGATGCAGGAAATACTGTTACGCGTCAGTTCGACAATTTCGCCTGATTTAACCGTCAAACCCGAAATACCTCTGTTCCTCCTGATGGACTCCTGTAATTCTATTAATCTGTTTTTAAGAACCCGTGAACTGGAAATCAGTTTTTCATTCGCTTTGAACAATTCATTATAGACAGTGATTCTCGGCATATCTTTTAGTATAACGTTCAACTGCGCGGAAATAAATTCAATCTGCGGGTAAACGGTTATATTAAATTCGGTAAGCAGCAGTTCGAACCTTGCAACCAGTTTATTCCGGTTCTCGACACTCTGCAAATCATCGGGTGTTTCAAGATAATTGATATTGAGCAGGAATAAAGAAATCCTGTTAAGACACATAAGAGAACTTTCGCCGTGTTTAAATGCTTTCACTTTGGATATTAGACTGTAGAAAGTATCTCTCCCTGGTTCGACATTAAGGTTTATGGCATCGTCTTTGCGTTCCCAGATAATTGCCTGAATAAGATTATTCGGAAGCATTTTTGCGTGGCTTTCGACAAAGACAAGGCTGCCGTTTTTTCTTTTAAGATATCGTTTTAGAATAATTGTTTTTCCTTCGACTGCTTCCGCAAATTTAAACGGAGTTTTTGCCAGTTCAGGTTCGTACACCAGGTCTATAATACTCACTCCTGTCAGTTCCTTCTTTGAAAATCCCAGTATCTCGCATGCTTTATTATTGACGTTTATTATTACGCTGTTTGTATCACAAATAAATATTGCGTCAACCGCTTCTTCTATTATCATCTGATAATTCTGATGCGATTTCAGAGTTTTTTCGTATAATTTTTTATCCGTTATATCTTCAAGAAGGAAAAAGCGGCCGAGATATTTTCCGTTTGAATCGTTTAATATGGATGAGAAACGTCTTAGCGTCCTGCCGTTTATTAGTTCGACTTCATCCTCAAAAGAAATTTGATTCTCCGGTCTGCTGTACCGCATGGAGGCTTCAATAAATTTTTCCTTTTCAATAATAAAACTTGAACACAATTCCCTTACATGCGTGTTAGAGAGTTTCTGTAACGAAAAACTGGTATAATAATCGGTTATTCCCCAGAGGTCGCAAAACATTTCATTGACGTAAAGAATCTCATCGGAGTATAAATTCACGACATAGTAACCCAGTTTGGCGCTATGCGCCATAATCCTGAGGAGTGATTCATTCCAGAATGTTTTTTCCTGAAATTCGATTCTTTTGGATATATCACGCAGCACACCGCAATAGTATACACCCTGCCCGTCATTAACTTTTGTAAGTATATTTTCCACCCAGATTATACCGCCGTCCGATTTGATGCATCTGAAGTTCTGCTGTAAATACTCCGGTTCATTCGCTTTCTTCCATTCTTCGAAATTCTTGATGAAGATTTCATAGTCTTCACTGAAAATAATATGCGGCAGAAAATTTTCCTTGCTGAGTTTTACGGGATCGTATCCGAGCAGATTTGTCACATTTGAGGATATAAAGCCGCCGTCCCTTCCGAGTTCGTATAAAACTATACCCGAAAAATTGTTGAGTATTGCACCGAGTCTGTATCGTGTGTTTATTAATTCCTGAAATGATTTCTTTGTTTCCGTTATATCTCTCCCTAATATTTGAAATTCCGAAATATTCCCGTCTTCGTCAAAAACAGCAACGCCTTCAGCATGAAGCCATTTAATGCCATGATTTGTAATTAACCTTATTTCAATATCGTCTCTGTGCGGGGGCTGCTTAAGTCCTTTAATTTTATCGGACATCAGGCTCAAATCATCAGGATGGATAAAATTCAGAACGTTTTTTTGAAGAAGTTCCGCATTGCTGACTCCCATAAACTCACAGCAGGCATCGTTAGCGTATGTAATGATACTGTCTTTATTCGTTCGCGCAATTATATTCGTATGCAGTTTGACCAGACTCTTATAACGCTCTTCCGTTTCTTCGAGTTCTTTAATTGTCTTTTTCAATCCTGTAATTTCAAATAAACTTACCGATACATACATAACCGGGGTGTCTTCTTCCGCGAGAGGGGTAACAAAGGCTTCGTAAAATAAAGTTTCACTGTTATCCATCGCAAATGTAAGTTCTATTTTTACCGGGTTTCCTTTAAATGCCTTTTCGAATGCGGATTTGAATTTTTCTACGTTTTTCGGTGTAAGTAAATTGAGGAATGGTTCTCCTTTGCGGATTTCATGACCCGTGTATTTTTTTATATAATTGAATGTAAATTCATTGAAGAAATGGAAACAAAAGTTTCTATCTATAATTACGTTTATATATGCCGCTTTGCCGGTTAGTTTATAAATGGTATCCTCATTCATATTAAGAATCTATACTTTTCTTATTTATATTTAAATATAAATTTTAATATCGTTATTTTGGAAACATTAGGTTTCATGATTGGGGATGGACAAAAAAATAGGAGAGCTGTTTCCCCGTCAGCCCTCCTCATCTACCTCATTTATTAGGAGTGAAAGTATAGGTAGGTAAAACTTATGCAACTTTGATAATATAACATTCATTGGTTCATATAAAATTCCATAAAAACTAAATATTTTTAAAAAAATTTCAACTCTAATATAAAATTGTTATTTTACACATACATAGATTATGCTAATAAATAAAAAATATTACAGAACAATATGGAACGACTCAAAAAAGTACCCTTCCGTATATGCAATCGACCAGAATCTCCTTCCATTTAAATTCAAAACATTCAGAATTAAATCATCCGATGAAATTTTTTCTGCAATAAAAAATATGAACGTGAGAGGGGCGCCTTTAATCGGCGTTGCTGCAGCATACGGTATTTATTTTGCCTGTGTTGAAGCAAAGTTGAAATATAAGAGAGTAAAAGAACGATGGAATTATATACAAAAAAAGTATAAATATTTATTATCAGCCCGGCCTACATCAGTAAATCCGAAATGGGCTATGGATAAAACACTCGATGCGGTAAAAAATATATGCGATTTTGACGAATTGATTTTTAAAGCACTCGAGACCGCTAAAATGATTGCTGATGAAGATGCGGAAAATTGCAGAATTATCGGCGAAACAGGATTAGAAATATTAAAGAAAATTTCACTGAAGAAAAAAGGAAAACCTGTAAGTATTCTGACCCATTGCAATGCAGGATGGCTGGCATGCATCGATTACGGTACGGCGGCTTCTCCCGTGTATGCTGCCGCGTCATTGGGCATTCCTTTGCACGTATGGGTAGAGGAAACCAGACCAAGGAATCAGGGAGCCAAATTAACGGCTTTCGAATTGGGACAGATGAATATTCCTCATACTATAATTACCGATAACGCAGGTGGATATGTCATGCAGAAAGGTCTTGTTGATATCGTCTTGACCGGCGCTGACAGAATTACGGCAAGAGGAGATGTCTGCAATAAAATCGGTACATACAAGACGGCATTGTCGGCTTATGACAACAAAATTCCTTTCTACGTTTGCGCACCCGTTTCATCAATTGATTTTTCGATTCGGAACGGCTTGAATGAAATAGAGATAGAAGAAAGAAGCAACGAAGAAATAATTTATGCAGGGGAAGGGAAAAAGAGAACCAGACTTACTTCACCGGGAAGTCCGGTCAGAAATTTTGCTTTCGATATAACACCTGCCCGGCTTATAAATGGCATTATTACGGAAAAAGGAATCACGAAACCCGATAAAAACAAAATTTCTAAATTATTTCATATATAAAAAAAGTTACACGTGAATTAACCCGTGTAACTTTTTTCTAAACTTGTTTGCGTTACTTATATTTTACGGTCACGTATGCGGAGGCAAGTGTCGCCCCGTAGCAGTCACGCACATATACATGATAATACCCGGCATCGTAGAATGTGACTTTTTTATAGAACCATACCCAGTCCGTCCCCATTCCGTCCTGAATTATTGATGTTGAAAAATCCTCTGAATAGTCTCTTGATACGTTGTAAATGTCATAACTGACGGAAGTACAGCCGACCTCATAAGGTAATCTCACGAGGAAATAAAAATATCCGCCGCCGCTGGGAATGTTAAAGGTACTGCTTTCTGTGATCGGATATCCCGATTTATCAACACCTTCGCAGAAATAAAGTGTTTGGGCATTTAATGAATTAAATACAGACAAAATGCCAAGAAATGCAAAAAGAAAGAATAATTTTTTCATAGTTACTCCTTTCGATAATTTAATGAATATTCAAAGTTTATTACTATCGGAATATCAAAAAATTTTACGTTAAATTCAATATTAAGCGGAGTAAAAATAAAAAAAACAGGTATTCCATACGTTTTTTGAAAAACGCTCAGATATTTTCAGAAATGAATAATAATGCCAAAAACGGCATTATTTAATTAATTTCACAGTTTTGATTTGTACTCGCGAATCTCAAGTTTACCGGTACCTCCGCAATACGGACATACAACTCTTCCAATTTTAACGGAGACCGTACCTGCGCCTTTCTCGCTGCGTCCTGTGGCATTATCATCCCTGCTGAAATTATACATTGCAGTATTCAAATACCCGAGTCCCTGACAGTCATGGCACTCAACCTTACTGATAACCAGATATACAGTTTTATTCTTGCCGGTATCTTTGCTGTCATCCTGGGAGAATGCATATATTGATGGCAGAAGTAAAAAACCCAATATCAAAATTGCAGTTTTCATAATTACCTCTTTTTAATGTGTTACCTATCTATACGTAATATAATATAAAAAGGTTACATTTGCCAATATTATTTACAACCCAAATTGCCTCAGGTGATGGTCGAGATGCTTATACATAAGATTCCCCCACTCCTCAGGCGTTAATTTGCCTAAAAATGGGTGTTTTTGGCTGCTAATTTCGTTTTCCACGTTATCAGAGGCAAAATAATTTACCATTTCCAATAACTGCGATTTTGCAGAATCAAAATCAATATCGGCAGGCATTATATATTCTTTTGCCGTTGGAGTGTTTTTTCTGAATTCGTCAGCATTAAGTATTTTATTCTTTAATATCTTTCCCATCGTTAGCATGAAAATATTGGATGTTGGTTTTATCTTACCAAGCGAGACCTTTAACCCCACTGAGCAATGACCCAGCATCTGAGCGGAATTCATTGTTCCCCAAAGCGGCTTTTTGTCTTTGGTTAATTTTTTTATTCTTTCCAATATTTCTTGAATATCGTTACTTTGCAGCAGGTTTTTCATTTTGTTATTGAATTTATGATTTCAGTAGAAGATGAATGAAATTCGAAAGCATTTGTTGAGTTATATATATAAGTAATATTTTCTTTTCTTATTCCTCCGCCGGGCATAATAATTATTCTTTTTCCCGCCATCTTTATTAGTTCAGAAATCCATGCTGCACCTTTAGCGGCATTCTCTTTGCAGCCTGACGTAAGGATTCTATTGAATCCGCAGGAAATTATATCTTCAAGACCTTTCAATTGCTCTATTGAATGGTCAAATGCTCTGTGAAATGTTGTCTGCATAGGTTTTGCAAGTTCAACAAGAACTTTGTTTCGCTCTACATCGATACTATGATATTGCGACAATATCCCGAACACCACTCCGTTAATCCCTATAGACTTACAGTAAATTATGTCTTCCTTCATTAATTCAAATTCAGAATCGCTATAACAGAAAACTCCGCCTCCGGGGCGAATTATCACGTTTACGGGAATTTTGATATTATTTTTCGCCTTTGAAATAACGTCGCGCGAAGGAGTAACTCCTCCTGCACTTTTGTCATGGCATAATTCTATCCTGTCAGCGCCGGCTTTATCCGCCAGTACAGCAGACTCATAATCGAAACACGCTATTTCATATTTAATACCAGGCAATTTATATTTTACCTTTTAAAATATCGGAGAACATTCCGAGCCTGAATTTGTCCGTTTCAGGTGTACATGAATTGATAAATTCCACGCTGCCGTTTCCATAGGCTGATGCCAGATTATTTTCTTTCAATATGAAATTCAGTCGGTTCACGGTTCCCTCGTTTCCGTCAATAATCTTAATGCCATTTTTTCCCGCCGATTTATAAATCAAATCTTTGAAATAGAGAAAATGAGTGCATCCAAGCACGATGGCTTCGTAATCATTAAAATCGTATTCTGCGAACTTACTCTTTATATAGTTCTCCGGCTTTTCGCCTTTAAAATCAAATTTCTCCGCAAACTTAACGAGTTCGTCCAGTGAGAGTTTATCCGTTTTATTATCCGTATCTATTTCGTTCAATAAATTTTCCAGTTTTTCTTCTTTCAATGTCAGCGTAGTTGCTGTCACAAGTATTCTTTTACTCCCCGAATTAATAATCGCGGGTTTGACTGCCGGCTCCATGCCTATTATCGGAAATTCGTATTTCGCCCTGAGTTCTTTTATTGCAAGGCTTGTTGCCGTATTGCAGGCGACAACAAGAACTTTGATTGACTTCTTTGATAAATACTCCACTGCTTCGCTTATAAATCCGAATACCTGCTCATTTGACTTCGTGCCGTAAGGAACATTCACGGTATCGGCAAAATAAATATAATTCTCCGTTGGAAGTAATATCCCGGCATCTCTCAATACGGTCAGTCCGCCTATTCCTGAATCGAAAAACGCAATTTTCTTTTCCTTTGTATCCATACTAATATTAATTTCCTTCCTTTCTGAATTCAATCAATTCAATCGGCGCTCCGTTATGTTCGACCATTGCAACTTTTACTCCTTCTGAAGGCGAATTCGGTTCAGTAATTATTTTCAAATTGCGCTTTTGTATTTCGTATTCTATAGAATCAACCTCAAATGCAAGATGAGGAATATTTTTTATTATTTCCGGAATATCGCTGCCTTCTTCGAATCTCATCCACTCTATTCCGAAAGGGCTTTCTTCAAAACCGCCGACAAATATTTTTAATTCCGGTATGTGCCTTTCTCCCGGAAACGTTTCCCTGACAGGGAATCCTGCATGATGATATTTCCATCCCCATTCTTTTATAGCGAGTGGCTGTTCCGAATCTTTTCTTTTATTCATCATATTCATATTCATAATAAGGACAGTTTTCAGGAGCGGCATGGCGCTTGCACCCGGTCTTGCAGTGCGCGCAATAATTTATTTCTTCTCCGGTTCCTGCTTTGATAACCCATTTATTATCGACAAGCAAATCTCTTCCTATGGATACAAAGTCGGACAAGTTATTTTCAATAAGCCATGACGCACGCTTTGGTGTTTGAATTTCATTGACTGTTATCACAGGTACATTCACATTTTTCTTAACAATGGTTCCGTTATATACAACATTATTATAATCGAATCCTGCAGGTTTGGCATTTATTTCGTCTTTATTACCGCCGTGTGAAACATGCAAAATATCAATACCGTTTTTTTCGAGATACTTAGCGGCGTCAATCCCCTCTTCGATTGAAGAATGATTCACACCAAGCCTGTATCCTAATATAAACGGTTCTTCAACCGCGTTTTTGATACCGGTAATTATTTCCGTCGGATATCTCATTCTTCCGGAAAATGTACCGCCGTATGCATCCGTTCTCTTGTTGATTTTTTCGTTAGTGAATTGATTAAGAAGAAAACCGTGAGCGCCGTGCAATTCTATGCCGTCGAACATCGCATTCTTTGCTCTTATTGCCGCATCGATAAAATTCTGTTTTATTTTTTCCATTTGTTCTATTGTCAATTCACGCGTTCTTGGATTGCCTTCGATTGCCGAAGGTCCGTATGCGAATTCCGATATAATTTCTTTCACAACCAAACCCGAATGATGAATCTGTATTAGAACAACTGCACCGTGTTTATGGCAGGCAGAAGTTATTTTTTTCAGCCCTTCCACATGTTCATCGGACCAGATTCCGAGTTGCGAATCGGCAACTCTTCCGTCTCTCGAGATGCATGTTGCTTCTACAATTATAATACCCGCTTCGTTTCTCGAAATTCTATCGTAATGCTGTACATGTTTTTCCGATACAAATCCCTTATCATCCGACCATCCGAAATTTACCATCGGAGGCAGAACAACCCTGTTCTTAATTTTAAACTCTTTTATTTTTATTTCTGAAAATAATTCCGCCATATTTACTTTCGTATAGTTTTTAGTAATTGGCCGCCGATACCGATACTGTATCCGTTAATATAATAATTTATTTTGCCTTCAGAGTCGGCGGAAAAGACAAAAGGCAGTTCGGCATTTTTGCCGTATCCGGTTTTTGCGCAGATAAAGTTCAGCAATTTATCGCTATCATCTAAAACAAATATGCTTTTTGAAGGCAATTCGTTGAATATGCTGCTATTGAATTTTTCGTCTGCACTTCCTTTTTTCAACACAAATATAAATGTTCCACCCCATTCATCAAGTTCTTTCTTTACGGGTTTTAAATCTGTCATAAGATGTTTCGTAGGTTCTTTATCCGGTTCTATTATTGCAATTACGAAAGGAAGTTTATTTGTTAAATCCGACAGGACAACGCTTTTATCGGAGCCTGTCTGCATGACAGTAAAATCATCCGTGATGATATGCATTGTAGGCGCCTGTCTTTCGTTAATATCGCTTACACGAACAGAAACTTCGGTGGTTGAATTTTCTGTCACTTCGAAAAAATAAATATTATTAAGGACAGAACCATCCTGCTTTCTATTGCCGGTTACAAGCATATATTGCCCCGCCGGCACTTCAAGAGGCGAAGGAAAAGCAGATAGAGGTTTTTCTTCTTCGAATTCAAGCGAACGGTAAACGCCTTCTCTGAAAAGTTCAATCGTGAAATTTATATAATACTTCGGATCAAAACTACCTGCGTTAATAAGTTTTATATATCCTTTTTTTTCATTCACAAGCGGTTTAGGTTCGAATGAAACATCCTTCCACGTTGTCCCGCTGAGATACTGAGGGACAATAGTCTGAGGGTTCAGGCGGGCAGGAATGCCGAAAGCCCTGCATACCGCCGCAAAGAAAATGTCTCTGGATTTTGCATCAGCAGAACGCAAATCAAGAACTCCGGCAGGAGTCAGCGGCGCCCTAGAGTGAAGATTTGCAGTCTTATCAATTTTAATATTTTTCTTGATCCAATTTATTATTTTATCCGGAGAAATACTCGATTCTCCAAGTTCCGATTTCATTTTTTCGTATACAGGTTTTCGCCATGCAGTCATCATTTCATATGATATCCTGCCTGACAGGATATAATCTTCCCAGATTTTCTCATTACCATGAAAATTGTTTTTATACTTAAGGGCATTAGTCAGATGGTCGGCAAGTATTTCATTTCGTGTGTCCCTCAGGTCCTTTTCGCTTATAACCGAAAGAAGTTTCAGTGCATCAATTCTTGATGTTTGTTTAGTGTCTTTGAGAAATGAAGTAATTTCTTTCCAGTTTCCGCTGCTTTTTGTTATGAACCGATACGCCGTCACATCATTAATCCCGAGTTCATTAATAAAATTCGCCGACCACGCGGAGTCCTTGAAAGTACACATATATAAATTCCGTATCGAATCTTCCTGCCTCAGTCTTCTTTCGTTTTCCTTCTGATTTTTTCCGTCTGTATTTATAACCGGCTGTTCATCCGGAGGAACAAGATGATATTCCTCGAATTTTCCGTCTGCGAATTTATCGGAAATAATTATTTCAACCGTATCGGAATTTCTTATTCTTGCGACTTTGTATCCGTGAAAATTCTCTTTGTTTGCCCAAATCATCAAATCGCCGTATCCGGTTGTGAATGACGCCGGACCTTCCGGATTCGTAAATGATTTTGCGAGCGGGAAAAATTCGGCATAATTATACAACTGGAACTCAACTTTTGCATCTTTTACAATTTCTTTATTTTCATTTACAACTTTTACAAATATTTTCTTAACCGGAGTATATTTGCCGGTTCTGTTTATTTCTGCGAATCTTGCCTCGCTTGTAATAACGGATTCCGTGCCTTCATACCAGCCGTACACTCTTGTATTTACAAGCATAGTGCGCGTTGACGGAGCGGCAAACCAGCCCATGTCAAGATTCGGAGAAGGCTCGCATGCTCCGAGAAAATGCCAGTCGCCGTCGACCCAGATTTCAACCCAAGCATGATTATCGTCAGTATGCGCCCACCTTGGAGTATAGACCTGCCTGGCGGGAATTCCAGCGGTTCTCAAGGCTGCCACGAAGAAGGTCGATTCTTCGCCGCATCTGCCGTACGAGCAGCGTATTGTGCTTAACGGCGCGCTTGTTCTTTCATCGGAAGGTCTGTATGTAACTTTTTCGTGGCACCAGTGATTTATTTCAAGCGCGGCTTCATGCATCGAAAGATTCTTCACACGATTCATTATTTCATCATACATTTCCGTCCTGAAATTATCAAGGTTCTCATTATTTACTCTCACCGGAAGAACAAAATGAACAAAAACATCTTCCGGTATAATTCTACCCCATGATGTTTCAGTTTTTGCTTTTAACGACATTCTGACGTTTTCAAGAAAGTATTTTCCGGAATAATCAGCCATATCGCTCAGCGGAAGATATGCAAGAATGAATTTCAAAGCCAGTTCTTCGTCCCTGTTCTTTGTTTCGCTAAGTACTCCGAATATCACTTCCGAACGGCCGCCTGCAAGTTCTTTCTGTATGCTGAGCCGGCTTTCGATATTCGAAAGCAGTGCTTCGCTTGTAATTATCTGGGCTCTCGTCGAATTGCAGGAGAGGATAAGCAGAACTGAAATTATAACTAAGGTATATAAATGCTTCATTGTTATTAATTAAGGAACCAACATTATTATTCACGGAAAGTAATAACTTATGGTAATTGAATTTTTATTTCAATTCTCTTTTTATTCGGAACCGCTCGAAAGACTATTTGCTTATTTTTATATATGTAAAAATTTCTACGTTTCCTTTAATCATCGACCATACGGGACATACCGACTCTTCGGATAGACTTATGGCTTTCCTGACGTCCGGTTCTTCTGTATTGTCTGATGTCAGCGTATAGGTTATATGTATCTCTTTAAATGCTTTAGGCATTTCATCACGTTTTATTCCCGATGCCGACACGCTCATTCCTTTTATATTTTTTCCCATCTTTCTGAGAAGAAATATTATGGAAGTTGCGCTGCATCCGGCAAAACTCATAAGCAGCAGTTCAAGCCCCGTATATCCCATTCCATCGCCGAGCGGCGGAAAATAATCCATGCTGACATTATGGTTATCTCTTGCATTGCCGATAAATAATAATTTATCGTTCTTTAATTCCAGATTTACTTCGAATTTATCGTTCATAAAATTTTTTATACTCTGAATTGTAATAAATGATGATTTAAATGTTTATATATAAGCGAATCCCATTCCTTCATTGTCAGTTCACCGAAATATGGATGAGATGTTTTCAAATCCGCTTCGGGATCAACACCGCCGAATCTTTTTATATAAGCGATAAGCAGAGTTCTGTTTTCTTCAAACATTCCGTTATCCGCAACCAGAAACTCTTTCGTAGTAGCCAGATTTTTATTGAATACATCGGTGTCGAATAATTTACCTCTTACCATTCTTCCTATGATCAAAAATGATTCGTTGTATTCGGGTATTATTTCACCGAATGCGAGTTTCAAACTTACGGTGCAATGTGTAAGCATTTGTGATACTGTCATCGATCCCCATTCAGGCTTTGTTTTCGAAGTGAGTTTTCCGATTCTATCTATCAATTCCTGATTCTCGGTTCTGTTAAAAAGGCTTTTCATGTAATTAGTTTTATTTCAGGCGGAATAATTATTTGCGATGTTATTGTTATATGAATTTATTCAATCAATACATAATTTGGTATAGATTAATTTTTCCCCTAATAACATAAAAAAACATAGAGTTAATAGAAGTATCTGCCTTGTTCAAGCAGTTCTTCCTTAGTAAATTTCGGTCTTTTACATATAAATACAGTTAGATTTCTTTCATGCGGCGTGCAATAAATATTGTCGTAATGTACTCCGGTTGAATCCACAACTTCGAACGCTTCTTTTAATCCTTCGTACGAATCTTCACCTGATAGACGAAGCACAATATCTCCTTCCAGTCTGCTTTTGCTCCATAGAAAATAATTATTGTGCCCGCTTACGATGTTACCGAATCCGTATTTTTTCCCGAGCAGTTCAAGCGCTCCCGCATTTCCATAATTTTCAGTTGCAATAATGGTTCGCTTTCGTTCTTCCGGAGTTAAAGTCAAAAATACACTGCCTAACATATCAACTTTTTCCTGCCAGCCAATCCTGTCGGCAAGCAGTTGCGATAGCAAAGGTCTGTTGCCTCTTTCTATTTCCGTATTCAAGCCCAGAACCCCGGTAAGTTTTGCCGATGTTTCATAATCGAGATAAGGCTGTAAAACCGGCACAACAATAAACGTATATGCAATAACAAAAAATAACGAAACTGCATAAACCCAATTTTTATTTTTTTTGCTTATAAGATTTTCAACAAATACTGCTCCCGCAGGGATAACACACATATAAGCAAACGCGGTTCTGTCAAACCTGCTTGATTTCGTTATCATGAAAAACAGGAATGAGAAAATGAATATGAACCCGAATATTCGGTATTCTTTCTTTTTAAAAATCAGAAATACAAGACCTGCAACCCAAAGCGGCGCAATAAAAGGATTATAAGAGAGTATCTGCATGATTACGAATTTAACAGGAGGCAGCGGCACATTCTTTTGTGTAACATTCGTCATATAAAATTCAAACGAAGGATAACCGTTTTGCATTTGCCATATTATGTTCGGCAGAAAAATAAGCGACGATATAACGATGCAATATAGAAAGTATTTCGTAAATAAAAACTTTCTGTATTCAGTGAAAAGCAGCGATAAAATGATGAACAGAATGCACAATCCGGCTGTATGCTTGTTCAGCATTAAAAGACCGAACAAAATGCCGGTATGAATCCAGTACTTCGGATTATTTTCCTTTATCATCTTTATCAGATAATAAAAAACGAAGCCGCACAAAAGCGGTTCGAAAACATTCATCGAATAAAATCCGCCGAAGACAGGGAATATTGGAGCCGCCATTATGCAGACTGAAGCAATTGCTTGTGCGGTTTTGTTTCCGCCCATCTGTCCGGTGATAATACCCGCTAAAAATACAGTTGCTGACGCTGCAATTGCCGCAAGAAACCTGACTGAGTATAATGAATCACCAAAAACGGATTTATAAACAGCAAGAATCAGCGGGGCGAAAGGCGGATGGTCAACGTAACCTGCTGCCGGGTTATTCGCGCAGGCGATGTAATAGAGTTCGTCTATGAAATATCCGTAACCTTTAGTAAATACCGAAATATACAGAAGAATAAAATTTACGAGCGAAATAAGAAGAAGATGTTTGTTATCTGAAATAAATTTTGCCATGACAAAATATAAACTTTATTTAGATACGGAATATTTTGCACAACGTTTCATCTGCGAAATAAAAATATTTTGACGCCGATAAATCTTAATGTGTGTGAAATTTCAGATTGCCTCAGGTAAAGTAAAAATAAACTTGCTGCCTTCCGAAACGGTACTTTCTACCCGTATATTGCATCCGTGTTTTTCGACTATTTCCCTGCAAAGTACAAGACCCAGACCGGTACCTGCCTCTGACTCTGTACCTGCAGTTGTATAGTGCTTATCAAGCACAAATAGTTTGTTGATGTTTTCAGGTGCGATGCCGACGCCGTTATCTTCAATTGTGACGACTATATAATCATTTGCTTTTGCGCATTTCACATTTACGTACCCGCCCCTGTTTGTAAATTTAATGCTGTTTGATAACAGATTTCTGAAAAGCAGTTTAACCATATTCAAATCTACATCAACCCGTGTACTTAAATCAATTTTATTTCTTAGAGCAATTTCTTTCTGTGACGCCAGTATTTCAAGATTCTCAAAAACCTTTTGCACTTCATCATGCAGATTAACGGCTTTTCTTTCGAGTTTATAGTTGCCCGATTCAAGCCTTGTCCAGTCAAGCAGATCATTAAGCAGCGTGAACTGTTTTTTCAATGAATCATTAAGCAGTACGCTTGTTTCGATAATCTCTGCACGGCTCATCGTGCCGGCCTCTTTTGCCAGAATATCGGAGAATCCCAGAAATCCCTGGAACGGACCCCTTAGGTCATGCGCTATAATTGAAAAGAATTTATCTTTAGCGGCGTTGAGTTCGCGTAGTTCTTTCTCGCTGGATTCAAGTCTTTCTTTTGACCGCATAAGAAGTTCATTAGATTCACGAATCACTTTATCGGCAATCAGCATTTTTTCATTTTGCTGGTGAATCTCAAAATTTCTTTTCGTCAGAATGGCATTGGTTTTTTTCTTAATTCTGTTTTCGCGGTATAGTAGCAAAGAAAGTGTGGCGACAATGACAAACACTATAAGGAAAATATATATAATATTACGCTGCCTGATAACTTCCTTTTCTTTAACAGCCAGTTCTCTGTCATTAATTTCTTTTTCCTTATTCAGATTATCGATTTCCATCTGCTGTTTATCGGTTGTATAGCGCGATTCGATTTGCTTTATCTGCGCGCTTACATTTTCATTAAATAAGGAATCGCCTGTTTCTTTAAACAGTTTGTAATATTCAAATGCCTTTCTGTAATCGCCCATACCCATGTATACTGTGGAAAGGTTTTCATATACACGATTCAGATTATTTAATGCGCCGATATCTTTTGATATCCGGAGACCTTTTTCGAGATATTCTATTGCTTCCTTATAGTTTTTCTGCTCCAGACTGAGCGTACCAAGATTAATATAGACTGTCGATATACCGGTTTTGTCGTCAATATCTTTCATAATATCAAAGGCTTTCAGATAATATTCTTTCGAGACGGCATAGTCATGATATTCATTATGTATCAATCCAATATTTATCAGACACTTTGACGAAACCAGTTTGTCCCCTATTTCGTCCGCTATTGTAAATGACTGCTTTAAATAAAACTCTGCGGAATCGAATTCCCGCCTGCCTATATGAAGTGTTCCCAGATTGTTAAGTAATTTTGCCAGTCCCGGCTTATCATTGAGTTCTTTGCAAATTGAATACGCGATATCAAAATAATCTTCTGCTTTGTCGTAATTATTCTGTTCATTATACAATAATCCGAGATTATTATAACTTGTTGAAATTAATTTCTTGTCGAATGTTTCTTCGGCTAATTTCAAAGATTTCATGTGGGCATCGATGGCTTTCGCGTATGAACCCTGCGCCGTATAAATCAATCCAAGATTGTTGTAACATCTTGAGATACCTTCTTTATCCTGCAACTGTTCGAATATTTTTAATGCTTTATAACTATACTCCATCGACTTCGGGAAATCCGAAATAATGTAATATACCCCGCCGATATTTTTAAGTGCTGTTGCAGTTTGAAGATTATCGCCTAAACTTTCTGCGTATTTGAGAGCGGCTTTATAGTTTGCAAGCGAAGTATCGGGATAATTCATCCTGTAAGCATCTCCTATTTCGGTATGAATAATTATTCTGTTTGCAATATTATCAGTGTTTAACAGATTTTTCAGAGAATCTATTCTGAGCCTTTCCTGTGCCGGCAGCATGGCGGAGATAAAAAGAAGAAAGATTATAGAAACGATTTTAATCTTCATGAAAATAATAATCTTTTAGTTTCATACTTGCAGTAAATACCGTATACTTTTTGAAGATATTATTAATGCCCGTACCATTTATTATCCTGCAAGGAAAATATTTTAGATTTATCACACGAAACATCATGATTTGCTGCGCGTAATAAATAGTCTAACTTTTAAAATAAATAATTTTTCATAATTTTGATATATACAAAATTAAATTTTACAAACTAATGATATAACAATGTTTTACTAATTAATTTTTTTGAACCTTTTTTTACGCTATATTTGTTTTATTTAATACATTTTAAATTTTAAGGAGACTAAATATGAAAAACCTGCTTTTTACTATTCTGTTTCTGGGATTATTTACATTCAAATCTTATTCACAGAATGATGATATGAAAAAATGGATGGATTATATGACACCCGGAAAAGAACAGGAAAAACTTGCCAAAATGAACGGCGACTTTAATTTCATTTCAAAATTTTGGATGGACCCCGCGGGAGAACCGCAGGTTTCTAAAGGAACTGCCCAATGCGAAATGATTCTCGGAGGAAGATATTTCCAGATGAAAGTATCCGGAAAAATGATGGGAATGGATTTCAACGGAATTGGATTAACAGGATTCGATAACGGCAAAAAAGTTTATCTTAATACCTGGGTTGACAATTTCGGAACAGGTATCATGATGATGGAAGGTATATACGATGAATCATCAAAACAAATTATTTTTAAGGGGAAGAGTTATGATCCTATGTCCGGAAAAGACATGGATATGAAGCAAACTTTGAAAATTATAGACGACAATACATACGGAATGGATATGTACAATGTTGTTAACGGTAAAGAGTTTAAAAATATGGAAATCGTCTATACAAGAAAATAACCGGATTGGTTTTTAATTAAATAAAAGGGATAAATTGGATAGAATAAAATGGATTGAATCAATCGGCAAAGCAATTGATTCACTTGATGCGGATAAATTCGTTGAATTCCTCTCTGATGACTGTGTATTCAGATTCGGAAATCAGCCTGAAGTCAACGGTAAGATACCGACAAGAGATTATGTAGCGGGATTTTTCGGAATGATTGGCGGAAGTGCGCATAAAGTTCTGGACTTCTGGGAAAAAGGAAATACCGTCGTTTGGCAGGGTGAAGTTACATATACACGTCTGGACGGAAAAAAAGTTGACGTCGGTTTTGTCAATATATTTCACTTGAACGGCAGTCTAATTGAAGATTATCTGATATATATCGATAACGCTCCGCTATTCGCTTAAAATAAATGTATATTTATTTACGGTATTCATAATAATAATGGATACCGTTTTTTTACACTCTTTAACTTGTTTTTATACACGCGGTATTGATATAAAAAAAACCAAATATCTATATTGCTTATAATTTGTTTATAATATATAATTAGAAGGGTTATATTTAACCATTAGTTGCGCTTGATATATCTTTTATTAAGAAATTAGTCATCCGATTACCGGGTGCAGGAACCCAATATATAATCCTGTCCCTTATAAGTTGTTTTCATCGGCATTTAATCATAATGGAAAAAAACAAAAAGACACCGGGTTTCCCCAGAATTCTTGTTCTTCTGTTCTTTGTCATGACAATGATAATTATTGTAATTGGCTTATCCTATTATAAATATCAAAGAGATGAAATCAAAGAAGAAAAATACGATGAACTTTCCGCAATATCTTCTCTCAAACTAAAACAAATTACGGACTGGCGAAATGAGCGTTTATCGGATGTTTTTGTCATTTCGGAAAACCGGGTTTTCATAAAAGCGCTTGATACATGGTTTCATAACCAGAATAACAAGGATTTATTAAACGATATTAAAAACAGTCTGCTCAATTCATCTGTTTATTATCATTACGAAAACATAATGGTGATAGATTCAAATGCGAAAGTAATAATTTCTGTAAACGATTCAGTTGAAATATTAAATAATATATCAATTTCGAATTTTAATGAATCTGTGAATTCGCGAAAACCTGTTTTCAGCAACATTTACCTCTGCAATATATGCGGCAGAATCCATCTGGATATCATATCCCCTATTTACAGCGGCAGTAAACTTATCTCGGGAATAGTGTTCCGTATAAACCCCGAAACATTTTTATTTCCATTGCTGCAAACATGGCCCACGCCGAGTAAATCATCCGAAAGTCTTTTGATAACCCGCGATAGCAATGAGATTGTATATATTAATGAACTGCGGCACAAGAAAAATACAGCGCTTAAATTCCGGTTTAAAATTGACAGCACGAATTTCATAATGCCTTCTGTAAAAGCCGCTTACGGATATACAGGACTTGTCGAAGGGCTGGATTACAGAGGTGTTCCGGTCCTATCCGATATAAGAGTAATTCCTGATTCACCTTGGTGGATAATATCAAAGATCGACCTTGATGAAGTTTATAAGCCCATATTTGAAAAGGCTGTTGTTATAGGTATCTTCATGAGTCTTATATTTATATTTTTCTGCGCGGGGCTGTTCGTTTTATGGTTCAATCATAAAAAAAGTCTCAAACTGCAAGACTCTCAGGACAAACTCGAACGGCAGGCATTGATGAAACACATCGATTATATTCTGAAATACGGTAACGATATAATAATGCTTATTGATTACGAAACCAATATCGCCGAGGTCAACGAAAAAGCAATCAGCACATACGGCTATTCGAGAGAGGAATTAATCGGAAAGAACATCAGAATGTTTAGAGCGGATGAGGCGATGTCAAACATTGACGGACTTTTAAAAAAAATCGAATCTGAGAATGCTATTATATACGAAACCATTCACAAACGTAAAGACGGAACAAGGTTTCCTGTCGAGATAAGCGTACGCTTAATAGAAATTGAAGGGAATAAATATTATCAAAGTGTTATACGCGATATTACCGAAAGAAAAACCGCACAGGATGAATTAAGAACATCGGAAGAAAAGTTTTCAAAGGCATTTCATTTATCACCTTATGCTTTAATCATAACGGATCCGGTTACGGGAAGAATTATAGAAGTCAATAAGGGATTCGAAAAAACAACCGGATATAAGACAGATGAAGTAATCGGGAAAACTACATTTGACATAAACATCTGGGACAATCCGGAAGACAGAACAATAATCATACATGAACTTCAAAACGGCCGCAGCGTCTATAATAAAGAGATAAATTTCAGAAAATCGGACGGCGAATCTGCAAATGCGATTTTTTCAGCGGAATTAATTGATATCAAGGGAAATATGATAATGCTTTCAAGTTTCAATGATATTACGGAAATCAAAAAAGCCGAACTTAATATCCGTAATCTTGTCAAACGATATCACACGATTCTTGCTAATCAATTCTACGGCATTTTGGTTGTTACGGAAGATAATATTATCGAATTTGCTAACGACAAATTCTGCGAATATTTCTCTCTGGATGAATCGCCTTCGGATTTAACAGGACTCCTTGGCGATACATTAATTTCTAAAATTTTACCAAAATATAAAGACCCCCAATCCGCATTTTTAATGATTAAAAATGCTCTCGCAAATAACGCACCCAATCTTGATTCCGAAATCGAATTGAAAAACGGCACTATACTTCTTGTCGATTACAATCCTATTATTGTTAACGGCAAGCGTGACGGCAGAATATGGCTGCACCGGGATATTACCGATAGGAAAAAAATGGAGCAGGACCTTAGAAGAAACCGTTACCTTCTCGTTGAAACGGGAAAAATCGCAAAAGTCGGCGGATGGGAATTCGATACACAGACGTTAAAAGGAACATGGACAGATCAGGTTGCTCGTATTCATGACCTGGATCCGAATGATGAAACCAACGTTGAAAAAGGCATAAGTTTTTATATTAACGATTCCCGCAAAAAAATTGAGAAAGCAATTAAGAATGCGATTGAAAAAGGCGAAGGATATGATCTTGAACTTGAGATGATAACTGCGAAAGGAAATCATAAATGGATAAGGACTATCGGTATACCTCAATTTAAAGACGGTAAGGTCGTCAATATCGGGGGATCATTTCAGGATATTACCGAATTAAAACTTGTGGAAGAAGAAATAAGAAAACTAAATGCTGAACTTGAAGAACGGGTTAAACAGCGTACTGAACAGTTGGAAGAATCAAACAAAGAACTCGAAGCATTCAGTTATTCAGTCTCACATGATCTTCGTGCTCCGCTGCGGGCGCTTGATGGCTTTGCAAAAATTCTGCTCGATGAATATGCTCCTTCCCTCGACGATGACGGCAAACGATATCTGAATATTATTACAGACAGCGCCAAAAGTATGGGGCACCTTATTGATGATTTGCTTGCATTTTCACGTCTGAGCAGGCAGGAAATCAATTCATCAAAAATTGATATGCGCAATATGGCTGAACTTGTCTTCAAAGAATTAATCATACATCAGGGTGAAAGAGATATCGAATTTATATTGCGCGACATTCCTTATGCTTACGGAGATCCGTCGATGATACGTCAAATATGGAGAAACCTTATAGGCAATTCAATAAAATTCACTTCGACTAAAACGAAGGGAATAATTGAAATTGGTACTTTAAAAGAAAACAACGAAGTTTTTTATTACGTAAAAGATAACGGCGTCGGATTCGACATGACTTATTCGGAGAAATTATTCGGTGTATTTCAGCGCCTTCACCCTTCTTCTGAATTTGAAGGCACCGGCGTGGGGCTTGCTATCGTTCAGCGTATTGTACACCGCCACGGAGGACGCGTAAAAGCCCTTGGAAAAATAAACGAAGGCGCTCAGTTTTATTTTTCGTTGAATGTTAACAACAAACTTACTTAATAATATGGAAAACAAAATAGTCGACATTCTTCTCATTGAAGACAACCCCAATGACGCGGAACTGACTGTCCGTGCGCTGAAGAAAAACAATATTGCGAATGCGATTCACGTAATACCCGACGGAGCCGAAGCCCTTGAATTTTTCTTCACCGAAGGTAAATACAAACATAGAGATATTAACAACCCTCCGAAAGTCGTAATACTTGACCTCAAACTCCCAAAAGTGGACGGTATAGAAATACTCAAAAAAGTAAAAAGCGACGAAAGGACAAAAGTTATTCCTATAGTCGTTTTAACTTCATCAAAAGAAGAAAGCGATGTTGTAAAAAGTTACAGGCTCGGCGCAAACAGTTACATAGTTAAACCCGTAGATTTCCAAAAATTTGCCGATTCCATAAGGGACCTTGGCTTATACTGGTTACTTTTAAACGAACCTCCGAAGTAAACATTATTCGTAATATTTCTTTTTGACAATTCGGATATTTCATTCGAAATAAAACTGTGCAACAATATGGATTCAAAAATAAAAATTCTGATAGTTGAAGACATTCCTGCAGATGCGGAAATATTAAGACACGAAATTACTAAAAGCGGAATTGAATTTGACTATAAACTTCTTGATACCGAAAAAGGATTTGTAGATGCACTGAAGTCTTACAGCCCTGATATTATACTTTCCGATTATTCGCTTCCCGGTTTTGACGGCATGCAGGCTTTAAATATAAGAAATGAAATATCTCCGTTCACACCTTTTATACTTGCAACAGGTTACACTAATGAAGAAATTGCCGTTGAATGCATGAAAATGGGCGCCGATGACTATATTCTAAAAGATAACCTGACAAGGCTCGGGCAGGCAATAAAGTCTGCACTGGTAAAAAAGAATATCATCGAAGCAAGATACAGTGCGGAAGAAAAACTAAAAGAAAGTGAAACGAAATTCAGACATATTTTTGAAAACTCCCCTATCGGAAAATCCATAACCGGTGTTGACGGCTCAATAGTGGTCAATAAAGCTCTCAAAGGAATGCTGGGATACGGCAATGATGATTTCATATATAAAGACTGGAAATCAATAACTTATCCCGATGATATACCGCGTTCACTGGAAGTGATGGAAGATTTATTAAATGAAAAAATCGACAGCGCACGAATTGAAAAAAGATTCCTTCATAAAGACGGAAGTATTGTCTGGGTGGAGTTGATGTCTGCACTGCAAAGAGATGCTGACGGAAACCCGAAATATTTTATTTCAAGTGTAAATAATATCACAGAACGGAAGAAATATGAAAAGGCATTAATTGAAAGCGAAACAAGATACAGGAGTTTTATTTCACAGGTCTCCGAAGGGGTTTATAGATTCGAACTTGATAAACCGATGCCTCTTGATTTACAGGTCGAAGAACAAATTGATTTTCTGTATGACCATGCTTTCATCGAAGAATGTAATTCTGCATTCATGAATATGTATGGAATTGAAAAAAAGGAGGATATCGTCGGAAAAAGCCAATTGGAATTGCACAAGGGAAGAGATAATCCTCTTAACAGGGAAACATTGCGAGAATTCATAAAATCGGGCTACAAAATCGAAAGCAATATTACCGAAGAAACAAATGCCGGCGGTCAGGTAAAATTTTTCAGTAATAATGCTCTTGGAATTATTGAGAATGATTTTCTAGTCAGGATATGGGGAACGCAAACCGATATAACAAATCAGGTCAGCGCCGAAAAAGCATTAAAAAAATCTGAACTTGAATACAGGAATCTGTTCGAAAGCGCTAATGACGCGATAATAATATTTGAACCCGTATCTGAGATTATTCTTGAAGTGAATAAAAAAGCATGCGATATTTACGGATATACCAAGGAAGAATTCACTAAAATCAGCCTGAAACAAATGTCCGTCAATGTCGAACGCGGAGAAAAGTATATTTTGGAAACGATTAAGGATGGCAGCAAGAAAGACTATGATACGCGGCATTATACGAAACAAGGAAAGGTACTTAATATATTAAGCAATGCATCCGTAATTGAATATCACGGGCAGACTGCCATACTTTCAATAAACAGGGACATCACGGAGAAAAAGAAGGCTGAAGAAAGACTTCAGCAGAGCGAAGAGCGTTTTCAACTCGCCTCTCTTGCAACTAATGACGTCATTTACGACTGGGATCTGTTAAAAAATACAGGCTGGTTCAGCGAATCATTTAAAAGATTATTCGGTTACGATAATTCTATGGTATTGTTCGATGACTGGGAAAAAATGATTCACCCTGACGATGTAGTAAAAGCAATGGCTTATACTGATTCCATCATAAAAGGGGGCGGAAACTCATGGCGGCTCGAATACCGTCTGAAAAGAAAAAACAAAACTTATGCCTACGTTATGGATTCAGGTTATATCGTTCGAAATGAAAACGGAGAACCCGTCAGGTTCATCGGCTCACTTATGGATTTTTCTGAACGCAAAATATCTGAGGAAGCGCTGAGGTACAGCGAGTCAAGATTCAGGAAGATATTTGAAGAAAGTCCCTTCGCAATTGCTCTTGTCAATATTGACTTTGGTTTTGAAAAAGTCAATCCCGAATTCTGCAAAATGATGGGATACAGCGAAGAAGACCTCAAGACTCTGACATTCAAAGAAATAACACATCCCGAATATCTTGAGCACGATTTATTCAATATAAGCCTGCTCTTAAAAGATGAAATTCCTATTTATCTCACGGAAAAGAAATATCTCACAAAGGAAAATAAAATACGCTGGGGCGAAGTCCGCGTTTCGGTTATCAGGAATAATACGGGGAATTTTCAGTATTTTCTTGTGATGATTGAAGATATTACCGACAAAAAACGAGCGGAAGAATCTGTGAGGGAAAGCGAAGAACATTTCAGGAATATTGTAAAAGGCGCCGAGGCAGCATACTTCAGAATTAATACATCGGGTATTTATGAAGAAGTAAATGATTCATGGCTGCGAATTCACAAATACGAATCCCGCCGCGATATAATCGGGAAACACTTCAGCATAAATGTGGAGAAAATATATTCCGAAAGGGCGGAAGAAATTGTCAAAGAATTACTTAAAGGCAAACCCATTGAAACAGGCGAATTCAGCAGACTTTGCAAAGACGGCTCAATTGGTTATGAAACATTTTCGCTAAACCCGGTGATTAAAAACGGAAAGATAGCCGCGATTGAAGGTTTTCTTATTGATATTACCGAACAAAAAAATGCACTTGAAGAATTAAATGAAAGCAGAGAAAGATACAGGATTCTTATTGAGAACATGAAAGAAGGAGTCGTGTACGTTGACAACAATGACGTAATTCAGTTTATGAATAAATCAGGGAGCAATATTTACGGTTACGAACCGGAGGAGGTAATAGGAAAAGTCGGATACGCTGTTATGATTCATCCCGGCGACATAAATATTATTCTCGAAAAGAATAAAAGCAGAATCGAGGGAAAATCGGATTCATACGAAATAAGAGGACTTAAGAAAAATAGAGAAATCGTTTGGCTGAGAATCAGCGGCTCTCCGGTTAAAAATAAAAGCGGTCAGGTTGTAGGTTCTGTAGGCATATTAACCGATATCACGGAACGTAAACTTACGGAAGAAGCGCTGAAAAAAAGCGAAGAACAATACCGGGAACTTGTCACTCAAATGACAGACGGAGTATACCAGAGTACACCCGAAGGAAAGTTTATCAGCATTAATAATGCAATGGTAAAAATGTTCGGGTATGATTCTCAGGAAGATATGATGAAAATTGATATTCAACATGATTTATATTATAATATTGACGACAGATATCAGCCTTATCCCACAGACGGAGAAGAACATTTATTGAATCTGCGCCTGAAGAAAAAAGACGGAACGCCGATTTGGGTTGAAGAAAGCGGCTGGTATATTAAAGATATTGACGGCAATATAATCCGGCACGAAGGAATTCTCAGGGATATAACTCAAAGAAAACTCGCGGAGGATACAATCAAAACACTTTCAAGCGCTCTCGAACAAAGTTCAACTTCCATTATTATTACCGATTTGGACGGCTATATGGAATACGTAAATCCGAGAGTCGTAAACACGACAGGTTACAGTTATGAAGAATTGATTGGCACACATTCCCGCACACTGAGTTCAGATGAATTTATATCAGAACATATGGATAGTCTAATGCAAAAATTATACGCAGGTCTCGAATGGAAAGGAGAAGTGCCAAACAAAAGGAAAAACGGCGAACTCTTCTGGGAATCCGTTTCCATATCCCCCATCCGGAATACTGAAGGTAAGATTACAAATTATATCATTGTGGCGGAAGACATTACGGAAAAAAAAGAAAAAGAGAAAGAACTCATAAAGGCAAAAGAAAAAGCCGAAGAATCGGAAAAATTAAAATCTCATTTCCTCGCAAATATGAGCCACGAACTTAGAACGCCAATGGTCGGAATTCTCGGTTTCTCCGAAATACTTATGAACGATATTAAAGATGAATCGCAAAACGACATGATGAGCAAAATTCACAGAAGCGGACAACGGCTGATGAGCACGCTTAACCTTATACTGGATTTATCCAGAATAGAAGCGGGTAAACTCGATATGGATTCAAAAGAATTTTATATCTCTGAATCAATTAAAGAAACAATTGACCTCTTCGAAAAAACCGCCATGCAAAAAAATCTTTTTATAAAATTTGAGAATAATATAAAGGACCTTTTGATTGTTCAGGATGAAAGAATAATAAGAGACGTACTGAATAATTTAATTAATAACGCCGTCAAATACACAAATAAAGGCGGCATATATATCACCGCCGACGCTGTCAAAGAGGCAGACATCAAATACTGCGTCATTTCCGTTAAAGATACGGGAATAGGTATACCGGAGGATAAACTTGGTATTATTTTCGAAGAATTCAGACAGGTCAGCGAAGGAATAAGCAGGAAATTTGAAGGAACAGGTCTGGGATTAAGCATTACAAAAAAATTCGTGGAAAAAATGAATGGAATTATTACGGTTGAAAGCGTAAAAGGCAAGGGTTCGGTATTCACGGTTAAAATTCCTGTACTAAACAGTATTGCATCTAAAATTATCAAACCTGAAAAAGTCGTATTAACCGGCGAAACGGAAAGTACAACGAAGAAATTATCCGTTTTGGTCGTTGATGATGATGAGAGCACAACACTTCTGTGCGATATGTATTTGAAAAATAATTTCATCGTTGAGACATCTTCTACAGCCGATGAAGCAATGGAACTCATTTCGAAGAAAAAATACGACCTCATTCTGATGGATATTAATCTCGGTAAAGGCAAGAACGGAATTGAATTGACCGCTGATATAAAAAAACTAAAAGGGTATGAAAAAATTCCGATTATTGCTCTTACCGCTTATGCTATGAAAGGCGACAGAGAGGAATTCATAAAAGCCGGATGTGCAGACTATATTTCAAAGCCGTTCCGAAAAGAGGTATTTATTAAGGTTATTAATAGAGCTATCGCCTGAAATAAATTATTAAATCAAATCCCGAAATCGAAGAGCCGCTTATCGCGGCTCTTTTTCATAAATTCTTTCCGTGAATCCTTAACCGAATGATATTTCTATTTCAGCGCGAAAACAACCTTCACTCTTGCCGTAACTGTAAGCATACCTTTACTGAAATTCTGCGCTTGTTCGTTTTCGTAAGATGTGCCGGGCGAATAAACGTTATTTGTCATATTTGTATAATACGGATTGACTGCCTCTTCCGAAATCATTATCGGATCGCCGATTTCCTTACCGTACACACCCGCCATCATTTCGGCTTTCTCTTTTGCGGCAAGCAATGCGTTTGTTCTTGCCTGCTTCCGTGTCTCTATTTCTAATGAAGAACTCAGCACCGAATTATTTATGAAGACGTTATCGAATGAAACGAAATAACTTACAAGTTTGCCGTATAGATTGATGTCGTTGACTGTAAACCAGATAGTGTTGACAACCGTGAATTTCTTCACTTTATAATCTCCATAACTGTAATTTTTTGTAATCCTTATACCGCTGGTCGACACCTTCTCGCTTTTAACACCAATATCTCTCAGATAAGCAAGAATTTTTTCCGTTGATGCATCGTTATTACTCACAGCAGGCTTCAACTCGTCGCTATCATCCTGTATTCTTAATTCCCATTGCATCATATCCGGCTGTACTTCTATCGTTGCATTTCCGGTCACTTCAACAACTTTCGGCTTGTCCTGCGAAAATGCATTAAAAGCAGCAAATGAAAATAATAGAAAGATTATTAAATTTTTCATGGCAAATGGATTAATTTGAATAAAATATTTTTTTAATATTACAAAAACAGCAGTTTACAAAAAGCCTTTTCATTTTGCACAACTATATGCAGTATGCATTTCAACAAATAATAATGAATTTGAAAGATAATTGGAACGTAATTAATGGAATACCGGAATGAATAAATACTATAATCCGGAAACGAATTAACGGAATATTATTTCATCAGCCATTCTATAGCCTCATCCCTGTCCTGAAAAACACGCACATTAAAGCCAAGGTTATTTGATACTGTCTTCCAGAAATCGACTTTATCATGCTGAATACTCAGCGCGGGTAATATTATTGCCTCTTTTAGGTTTTTGGATAATCCTGAAGAAAAAAGTTCATTCGCCTTTTCGTAAAGGTCAAACAATGAATGTCCGCCTTCAAGACAAGAACAATCGGAAAGAAACTTCGTTGCATTCATTTTTTGCGATTCGGCAATTGCGGATTCTATGGCGGCAAATAATTCCTGCTTTTTCATGTAACCGGAAAAGATTGTTTCAATAATTTGTAAATCCTCAAGGTATTTTACCTGCCATGCCATAATCGGAAAATAAATTAATTTTAAAATAAGATAATAATTAAAACACTTTTTACGATTACAAAAATAGGATAAAATTCTTTTTTTTTCTACATAAAAATACGGAGAACCGATTATTCGTATCCTGCAACTCTCTCCTGTTTATCCCCGGAATCAATCTTTTCAATGAATTCATCAATGCTTCCTTTTTATGTCTAAAATATTATCGGGTTATTAAGTCATATTTTTCTATCACACAATAAAACATATTTGTATTTTTACTTTGGAATGGATTTCGCTGTATTGTGTGCGTTATCGCACTTATCTGTTTTCTTATACCTGCATTAATTTATTAAATAACTTCATTTTACTATTCCGGAACATCAATACTTACGATTTTCCAAGATGTCATTTTCGAATCAACAAACCCGGTAACGAAAGTAGTGGAATATTTCTCATTATCCCTGTTCCATATAAAACTAATTCTTAACACTTTATCTTCGTCAGCCGATGATAATATTTTGTAATATTTGTCGCCGTCTGCTGTCACCGTCATTAAGATATCTGCATCGCCGGTCGAACCCTTATGCACGCCGACGACTTTTCCGCTGAAACAATATCCGTAGCCAATGGCGCCGCTCTCCGTGAATCCGCTCTTGAAAATATTTTTCCCCTCCTCCCCCGCATGATATAAAAAAGTTTTTCTCAGTGCAACTCTGTTCCTCCTGAGTTTGTCCGCCGTGGCGAAGGTCCGCCGTGGCGAGGACATATAGTATCTTTATGTTTGTGTAATTCGTGAAAGTTCTCTTGTCAACCCTCCGCCTCGGCGGATTCTTGAACGGGGACCGTGGCAGAAAGTTTTTGCTCTTATATTTTTCCGTTCTTTCCCGCGGGCTATAAAAAAGTTCTTCTCACTGTCCGGTGCCTGTCCGCCAGCCGCAGGCTCGCCGTGGCGAGGCGAGGATATATAATATTTTTCTTTAATTAGTGAAATTCGTGTTAATCCGTGGCTGGCTCTTGCTCTTATATTTTTCCTCTCTTTCCCGCGGGATATAAAAAAGTTTTTCTCTGTGTGACTTTGTGACTGCTCCGTGTCCCTCTGTGAAATGCTCTTTTTTCTACTAAATTCTAACTTCTAGATTCTAACTTCTGCTCTTAGAATCCGTGGCTAATGTTCTTGCTCTTAATTTTATAAAAAACTTTGTGCCTTCTTTGTGATACTTTGTGAACCCGCTCTCAGACATATTTTTTCCGTTCTTTCCCGCGTGATATAAAAAATGTTTTTCTCTGTGTGACTTTGTGACTGCTCCGTGTCCCTCTGTGAAATGCTCTTTTTTTCTACTAAATTCTAACTTCTAGATTCTAACTTCTGCTCTTAGAATCCGTGGCAGAAAGTTTTTGCTCTTATTTTTTCCCTCTCTTTCCCGCGGGCAATAAAAAAGTTTTTCTCTGTGTTCTCAGTGTCCTCAGTGGTGAAATGCTCTTAAAATCTGTGATAATCTGTGGCGGGCTCTTGCTCTTATATTTTTCCTCTCTTTCCCGCGGGATATAAAAAAACTTTTATTCGTGATAATCCGTTTGAATTCTTTTTTAATTCGTGTAATTCGTGAAAATCCGTGGCAGAAAGTTCTTGCTCTTAAATTAGATTTAATTCGCGTTAATTCGCGGCCTAAATAAATCAACTACCCGGAACAAATCCCCTATTCCGGCGTTTAAAAAGTAATTAAACCTGTACTATAACAATGCTTAAACTAATATTACTCTTTCTATTCTTTCCCCTATCCGCATTCTGCCAAAACATAATCCCGCACGCAAGCATAACCGAAGAAAGCGATTATCTGACTTCATCCGATTACAGATTATTCAAAGCAACAATCAGCCCGGGCTATAAAGACCACGGATACAGAATCGACATCTTAGAACCCGACGGCAAAATCTATTACAGCGCAGAGATAGGCGTGAACCTGATAGTTCACAAAAAGAATTACAAAATGCCGGACAGCAACAAAGAAGAATGGGATTATGAAACCGAAATCAAATCAAACGACATAATAAACGACGACACTATAAACGTTGCTGACTGCTCTAACACCAGACACCTTTCCGTATATATACGCCTAAACAAATCCACCAAATACAAAATCAAAATTTACCACACGGAATATTCCTTATTTGAACATCTTTTAACGTATGAAGTGAAATGAGGTATATTAAATAATGGAAAATTTTAAATATGCATGATATCGAAATTATCTCAGACAGGTAAAGTTAAATTAAGAAAGGGCTCATTTATAATAATTTGCGTATTATTTTACATGATAAGTCATTTTGTCAATAAAGTTAGATGGATATAAATAAGATCTTTTGTATTTAATACCTAACTGTTCAAGTGGATTTAGAAGTTCAATCCCGACTATTTCGCCGTCAGCATTCACATCAACAATAATATCGTCATCGATTTCAATTGTTTTCTCAATCTTTGTCTTCTTAACATCGGTTTTTAAGTAACCTATATTCTTTTCGATATTTAATTTTAAGTTTTTCATCTTATTGTAAGTTAACTAAATTTTGCTAAAACAGAAATGACATCGTTATAATGTTTGCTCTGCTGGAATTTTAAAACTACTTCTTTGGCAGTAAATCCGATATATTCTGCTGTACGCTCGAAACTTTCGGCGATACATCCGAAACATTCGGCGGCAAATCCAAAACTTTCAGTGGCATACCTGAAACATTCAGCGGTACAGTGGAAGTATTCAGGGGAATATCTGAATCATCAGACGTTTACCCAAACACCGCAGATAATTGAACGGAGTTCACATAGGAATATCCGAAACACTCAGGGGAATATCCGCGACTCTCGGGGGAATATCCGGCATACTGGATGTTTATCTGAAACTCCCGACGGTTTACTCAAGACCTCCGTCGGTACAGCGGATATGCTCGGATGTGAATGAAATTTTAAGAAAAGTGGGAAAATGAAAAAAAAACGACGGGTTCTCAAATTTTTGTCATCGATTTAACAATTTAGGAGGATAATTTATGTGCTATGATTTATTTATATACTTAAGTTTGTTTCTTATATAACTTATCTGGTTTTATAACTAATCTTGTGTGATTATACAACAATGAAAAATTTCCATTTATTTAAAACAATGCACTACCTATTACAGATTTCTCTTTAATACCATGGGAATAATTTAAATTATAATCCAATGCAGGTACATAACATAGAGCAATTTTATTATACTTTTTCCAAAGATTAAACATACTAATAGCTGATGGCTTCGGGCCAAGAGAAGCACATATAATGTTATAATTTTCATGATAATATTTTTCATCTCTATCATCAATGATTCTAGAAATTGCACAGAAGAGTTCTTTTGAATTATAAGAATTAACTTCTTTTAAATCGCAAATAAGGTTATATCTTTTTTTAATCTTTTCATTTATTTCTCCATTTCGATAATCATCATTAGGATGATAAAAGATTATTGTATCTTTTGGCTCGTATTTATTTTTAATTGCATCAATTCGTTCAAAATCAAAACCTGCAACAGCAATTAATAAATTTGGCTTTTTAACATCAACAATTCCTGACATTTTAAATACTAATCTTGGTTTTAAAGGATTAAAGCAAAGCAATCCATCATCGTATGTTTGAGGTTTATAATAGATAAAATCAATTTTACTAGTTTTTTCGCTTAAAAAAAGAAGTATCAACCAAATGCTTTCCCTTGGCATTGTAGAAATATCGAGTAATATATTTTTGTCTCGAAATTCTTCATTAAAAAATCGACTTTTTATGTTTTCCCAAATTCCCACTGGATCATTGAAATCTAAATTCATGATTTCATTCTCGGAATTTCCTATTTCTCTTAGATTTTTTAATTTGCTTTCGACATAAGTATCAAAATATAAAAATATTTTTTTCTCAAGCTGATATTTTTCTTTGCTTTTACGATATCCTAGCAAAGTTCTTTCTTCCCAACTTATACACGATATATAATAATTGTACATATTTTTATCATTTAATAATTATCAAAAAGCGGTTTTTGAATTATAATATTATTTGTTTCATTTTCAAGATCTTTTCTATTGTATGGGATCTTTACATTTTTTAATGCCGCCTCTAAAAGCAACTTTGCTCTTATAGAAACTCTAGCATGTTGGCCAACCGGGTCCAATCCTTTTATTGGCCATAGCATTCTATGAGGGGTATAATAAACTTCAAATTTTCCTGCTTGTTTTGCCGAAGATAATCTTTTGAAAAGAATTCCATGGATTCTAGCGATACGAAGCAAATCTAATAATATTTCTTTCTCAGAATTTGATATTTCTTCAATTGCTGATATTGTGAAGGATATTGCTCTAGGTTCGGAGGCTTCTTTATCCAATAATCTACTTCTAAATAAATCACCTAAATTCACAAATAGTTGTAGTATTTGATTTGCTTTTTCAACTGTGCATCCAAGTACAGATGTTGGCATAATCTCAGTTATGCTATTCCATTTTTGTTGAGACAAGTCTTGAATAATATTTTCCTGAATATCTGGCTCAATATGCTTCTCTAAAAGAATATCGTATTCATCTTTTGCGCGATCAAACATTCTAAAGCAAGGTTCTAAGAGACTTCTTAAAATACCGGTTGATAAATTAGTTATTATTTCAAAACCCGAGTATGGAGGTTTATTCGCTTGTGGGTCACGATTTCTAAAATACTCGGCTCTTGCGTATTTATAAACATAATCATTAATTTTCTTTTTATCATCTTTTTCATAAATTGCCTCGGCTTCCTTATAAACTTTCTGTTTAAATTCTGATAGATCTTTTTCCAAACCTGAATTCATCGGGAAAAATTGCTCAGGTGTAATATCCTTTAAACCAAATAATTCAATACGTTTTTTGATAATCTTATTTGCAAGGATACCAAAATCTGAAAGTTTATTTTGAAATCTGCCTTCTGTATATCTTGCAATATAATCATGCCCCTCTAAAATTGAACCATCCGTGGTCGTAAGAAAGATGTATTCTTCCGGCCTGGTGATTGATATTTTCAAGCTATAATCTGAATGGTCCCTGTAGGCTACCCATGAATTTAATAACCTTTTTTGAATATTGTTTAAATTCTGAGCATCGTCAATTAAAAAATTAAAATGTGTATCACTAAAACACTTTAATGATTTAATTACGTCAATTAGTGGTATAAGAAATGAGAAGAACGAAAGTGAATCGGTCGGATAAGTATCTGTGAGCTTAGATAATATATCTTGAGTATTAACTTGGATACGCATCAGCTTTTCATGAAGAACCTCAAATGGGTCATTTTCACCAGCATCTATTTCGAATATATTAAGGAGTTTCTTGCGTAACTTGTTTAAATCCTCTGTTTTAATTATTTCGGGACAATATAAAAGGATATTTTCAATTAATTTTATTGATATAACAAGGACTAAATAATGTTCCGCTATTAATGATTTTTTAATATCATCTTTTAGCAATTCATATTCATTTTTATCAAAAAGAGCAGAAGTGATTTGTATATAAATACCAATATTTGAATAATCTATTTCTTTATGCTCCATTTTAAGCATTTGCGAATAAAAAGGGAAAGAATTATACATAAGTACCATAGATTTACCCGACCCGCGCTCTCCAATTAGAAAAACATTTTTTGAAGACCTAATAAATTCATTATGATTGTACTCGTCAATAAAATAATTTATTAATTCCTCTTTTTTCAGTTTATTTGCTTCAATGTAAAAAAACGGATTATTCATCAATTTTAGATTTAGTTAAATTACTAATTAAATTTATTAAATTATCTAACTCATAATCCTCGTTTATTTTCGCAATATCTAGTGCTTCAAAAGTCAAATCCGATAATTCTAATGGGTTAATACTTAATTGTTCCTCATTGTCATTTACAGTTAAATAATATTGTATTGATATTTTATTAAAGTCACTTAAAATCCTGCTGTAATATCGACAATAGATCCTTTCTTTATTCAATTTTTTAATCCTTTCAAATGTAAAGGATAATAAGCTTTTAATTTCTTCATTACTTAATACTTTTTCATCAATTTGAGTTGGTATATGATAATTTACAATAATACGCCTGTCTACTTTATGAATGCCATAATGGACACTATATGAGTTTAAATGATGTTTTATAGATTCTGCGTCTTCAATTATATTATTAGATATCAAATAAGACGAGATCCTTTGAGGTCCCTCGGCTAACTCGTCAGCAAATCTCAAAATTGCAGCAATCTCAACATAATTGATACTTTTATCATGAAGCCCAGAGAATGTAACATTTAATAATTCAGAAATTCTATCATTTGGATTATTTTTATTTTCACTTGATTTTCCACTATGAGTATAAACTATTTTGCTCAATATAACTTTTTCTTGTTTGAATTTTGGGAATTTTTTGGTGTCTCTCACAAATTCGTATATCTCTTGTATAACTTTAGTTTTTGTATGCTCAGTTCGGCCTTTAATATTTCCGGCATCATGAAATAAAATACATAGACAAAGTAAATATAATTCTGCTGAATTAAATTCATGAGAATTCCCATCTATTAGCCTGTAAGCATTATTTAAAACATTTACTATATGAGTCTCGGTGTGATCAGTTAGACTCTTTTCAGCTTTTGGAATATGATGGATGATATATTCTACAACTTTATTTCTAGCATCTTTGTAATCAGTTATAATAGAATCACCATTTTTATCACCATTTTCTTTTTTTAATTGTGCAAAAGTTAATTTTTCAATTTCAGTATCTTCCCAAACATTTGTATTCATAAATATAATTTAATAATATTATTAAAAACTTCTTTCGACAATAATGGTGGGACAGAATTTCCAACTTGTTGTTGCTGACATCCTATACTACCGTAAAAATGAAATTTGTCTGGGAAAGACTGTATTCTTGCTGCCTCTCTCACACTTAGTCCACGGTTTTCGGTAGGATGAATTAGCATATTTTTTCTATAGTTTCCAATAACGATTGATGGTTTGTCTAAATTCAAACGGTGATATATTCCAGTGTGGCAGATAGATATATCTTTATAGTTTTTCATAAGTCTTTTGGGAATATATTTGAAGTTTCCACCCTGAGGTATATACCCAAACCTCTTAATAGTCAATTCTTTATTTTTTGTAACCAAATTATTAAAACTTTTTTTCGACCCTTTCCTTAGTAATCTTTGGTATTCATTGCAGGGTTTATTTTTATATTCCAATTCAAAATAATTGTCTCCGTTGTTTAGAATCGGAAGGTCAGAGATTGCGTCACTCACAGTTATTAATTTTCTCTTCTTAGGTTTTGGAAGTTCATATTTTATTCCATCCTTAGAGGCTACTATGAATACACGATTTCTAATCTGAGGTACACTAAAATCAGCCGCATTCAAAACTCCATAACTTGCGGTATATCCAATCTTAGAAATTGAATTCAAAATATGCTCGAAGAAAAATCCATTAGATGTTTCAATAATTCCTTTTACATTTTCAATTATGATCCATTCTGGATTAATTTCCTTACATATTCTCAAAAACTCAATAAATAGCCAATTCAAAATATTGTCTTTGTTTCGCGTTTTTTGATTCGAAGACGAAAAGCCCTGGCAAGGTGGTCCACCAAAAACTATTTTGATATCGTTTTTATTAAAATTAAGGTTTTTACTAGCTTTAAAGCCTCTGATATCAGTGTGAAAGACTTCAGTATTTTTATGGTTCATTTTATATGTCATTAATGCATTTTTATCTATATCCAATGCATACTTAACATTAACCCCAGATAATTCCGCACCAACGGACATCCCGCCAGCGCCAGAAAACAAATCTATCCCTATAATTTCCAATTAATATTGAGTTATAAAATGTTTAATAAATTCTTGTCAGGAGTATTACTCCTGACAAGAGTTTTTGAATCTTATTTCTTCAGTCTCGCTTCTATCTTATCGAGTTCGACTCCGAGTTCTTTCGGGAGTCTGTCACCGAATTTTTTATAGTACTCACGCATTTCAGCGACTTCGGCAAGTCCGGATTCTTTTTCAATACTGAAGAGTTTCTTTAAGTCTTCAGGTGAGATGTCGAGTCCTTCGATGTCGAGCGCGCCTTCTGCCGGCAGTCTGCCGATAGGCGTTTCAACGAATTTACCCGTGCCGTTGACTCTTTCAATAACCCATTTCAAAGCGCGGATGTTGTCGCCGTATCCCGGCCATATGAATTTGCCTTTGTCGTTCTTTCTGAACCAGTTGACGAAAAATATCTTCGGAAGTTTGTCCGCTGTCGACATTTTGCCAATCTGAATCCAGTGTCCGAAATAATCGCCCATGTGATATCCGCAGAAAGGAAGCATCGCAAACGGGTCGTGACGCAATGTTCCGACCGCTCCCGCTGCCGCTGCCGTTGTTTCCGACGCGCATGCGGAACCCATATAAACGCCGTGATTCCAATCGTATGCTTCGTTGATGAGCGGAGTGAATGTTGCCCTTCTACCGCCAAAGAGAAATGCGCTGATAGGCACGCCCTTCGGGTCTTCCCATTTGGGGTCAATTACGGGACACTGACGCGCGGGCGCCGTGAATCTTGAATTCGGATGTGATGAAGGTCTGCCGCTTTCAGGCGTCCAGTCTTTTTTGTTCCAGTCTATTAAATGTTTGGGTTTCTCGTCCGTCATTCCTTCCCACCATACATCGCCGTCATCCGTGAAAGCAACGTTTGTAAAAATAGAATTCGATTCGCATGAAAGCATCGCGTTCGCATTTGTTTTCATTGACGTTCCTGGCGCTACGCCGAAGAATCCTGCTTCAGGATTGATTGCATAAAGCCTTCCGTCCTGTCCGAATTTCATCCATGCAATATCGTCGCCTACAGTTTCAACTTTCCAACCGGGAATTGAAGGCGTAAGCATTGCGAGGTTTGTTTTTCCGCATGCCGACGGAAATGCCGCCGCGATATATTTCTTTTCGCCGTTCGGAGGCGTGATTCCGAGTATAAGCATATGTTCGGCAAGCCAGCCGCCGTCTCTCGCGAGTACTGATGCAATGCGGAGCGCGAAACATTTTTTTCCGAGCAATGCGTTGCCGCCGTATCCGCTGCCGTATGACCAGATAGAGCGTTCTTCGGGGAAATGACAGATATATTTTTCATCGTTGCATGGCCATGCTACGTCTTTCTTTCCGTCTGCAAGCGGATAACCGACCGAATGCAGGCAAGGAACGAATTCGCCGTCGCCGAGTACATCAAGAACTTTTTGTCCCATGCGTGTCATAATGCGCATGTTTATCACTACGTAAGGGGAATCGGTTATTTCAATACCTATGTGGGAAATGTTGGAGCCTAAAGGACCCATTGAGAACGGAATTACGTACATTGTGCGTCCTTTCATGCAGCCTGTATATAATCCGGTTAAAATCTTTTTCATTTCTTTAGGAGCCATCCAGTGATTTGTGGGACCTGCATCGATTTCTTTTTCCGAGCAGATAAAAGTTCTGTCTTCTACACGCGCAACGTCTTTCGGGTCGGAGACAACCCAGTATGAATTCGGACGTTTCAGAATTGGCGTGAATACTCCGGTATCAACGTAACCTTTAATGAGCATGTTGTTTTCTTCTTCGGAGCCGTCGCACCAGTGAATTTTGTCGGGCTGAGTCATCTTCGCGATTTCATCTACCCATTGCAATAGTTTTTTGTTCTTCGTCATTTTGAACCTTTCTTTATTTGTATTTCTTCTTTTTGAGTATATGTTTTTGTAAACCGTCCGCCGCCGCGGATTTCAAAATGAAACGGTTTTTCTTTTCTTATCTTTTTTTACATCCGAAATCACTAACGCTTATATCAAATGTTGAATTTGAAACGTTTTTTTCTTATCCTTTTTTAAATCTGAAATCACTATCGCTTAAATCAAATGTTGAAATTGTAACGTTTTTTTCTTATCCTTTTTTAAATCCGAAATCACTATCGCTTAAATCAAATTTTTAATTTGATTCCCGCTAAAATTATGCGGGAATGACAAACAAAAATTATTTCGTCTTTAAAAGAACTTGCTTCTTGCTTCTAGATTCTTGCTTCTAGATTCTAGATTCTAAATTCTAAATTCTAGATTCTAGATTCTAAATTCTAAATTCTAGATTCTAGATTCTTCATTCTATTTCTTCGCCCCTTCTTTCTCATAAGTAATTTCATTTGACATAAGAATGGCAATAGGTTTCGTACTCTCGAACTTGCCTAAAATAATTTTTATCATGCTCATCACAGGAACGGAAAGTAACATTCCTACGATTCCCCACATCCATCCCCAGAATATAAGTGAGAAAATTAAAAGCAGCGGACTCAGATTCAACCTGCTTCCGAGTACTTTCGGCTCTACAATGCTGCCCATCGCATAACCGACCACAAGCATAATTCCAAGCAGCACGATAGGCGTTATTATACTGTCGTACTGAGCCAGCGCAATTATTAAAGGAAAGATTGTAGCGATAAATGAACCGATTTGCGGAATATAAGCCATGAAGAAAAAGAACAATCCCCACACTATTGCAAAATCAAGTCCGAATATTAGAAATACTATTGTAATTATTGTTGCATGGCAAAGATTGATAAGCGTTTTTCCCACAATGTATTTTCGGAGATCTTTAAAAATATCGCTAAGAGTATCCGCGATTGTTCTCGCTTCGCTGTGAGAAAATGCGACCATTACGCGCTTCTTTATGCTGCTGAATTCGGTCAGAATAAAAATTATATAAATGAGAATGAGAACGTAATTTGTAAATATTCCCAGAATACCCGATAACACAGCCGTAAGCACATTCGTTATATTTTCTCCGTTGAGGTATTTAGAAAAATTGAATGTTTCCTTTATCTTATCATCCGAAACTCCAATGCTGCTCAGAAATGCTGGAACCTTAACGCTGAGCACTTCAATTTTCTGTACATACTTCGGTATTCCGTCTTTAAATGAATTAATACTTGTATAGGCAAAAACGCTAACTACATTTGATATGATAAGAATTGCAATTATTACGGATATTAATGCTGCCCACGATGGGAATTTTTTCTTTTTGAGCCATTCGTATAACGGCTCGAACAAAAACGAAATAATAAGAGCAACAAAAAGAGGCAAGAGGATTGATTGTAACTCTTTAAGAATATAACAGGAAAACCCCGCCAATAACAGAGCCGCCGTTAAATTCAGTAACCTGTTGTTTTTAATTTCACTCATATTTATAAATTAAATATCCGCAAATTTATCATCCTTGGGATAAGTTACCTCATAGGACATTAAAATTGAAATATGTTTTGTGCTTTCAAACTTGCTCAGAATAATTTTAATCATGCTCATTATAGGAACTGATAACAGCATGCCGACTACTCCCCACATGTAATCCCAGAATACAAGAGAAAATATAAGCAAGAGCGGACTGAGATTAAGTTTGTCACCCAGCACTTTTGGTTCGACTAAATTGCCTACCGAATAAGCAATGACTCCCATAATAACAAGCAGCACTATTGGTGTGCCGATATTGTCATACTGTGCAAGCGCTGTAACAAACGGAAGAACGGTCGCAATAAAAGCGCCAAGGTTAGGAATATAGGTGATAAAGAATGTGAGCAGTCCCCACACAATGGCGAAATCAAGACCGAAAATCAGAAATATTATCGTTACAAGCGATGCATGCACGAAATTGATGAGAGTTTTTCCTACTATATATTTCCTGAGGTCAATAAAAATATCATTTAGTATTTCGGCGATTTTTCTCGATTTTTCATGCGAGAATGCCGCAAGAATTCGTCTTTGTATGCTTCCGAATTCGGTTAAGAGAAATATAACATAGATAAGAATGAGTACGTAATTTGTGAATATTCCCGCAATGCTTGATAGTACTGTAGAAAGCATTTCCGCAACTTTTTCGCCGCTAAGATATTTCGAAAGGTCAAATGATTCTTTTATTTTTGCATCGGATACACCGAGTGCAGCAAGAGTATTTGTTGCCGACACTCCAAGGCTTTCGATTTTCTGCACATATTTCGGGAAACCGCTTGTAAAAGAATTGATGCTCGTATAGACAAAGACACTGGCTATATTTGAGATTATTAATATTGTAATTAATACAATCAATATTGCAGCCCATGACGGCAGCCTCTTTTTTTTGAGCCACTCATACAAAGGTTCAAAAAGGAAAGCAATTATCAGAGCAACAAAGAACGGCAAAATAATAGACTGAAGTTCCTTGAGTATAAAGAAAACAAATCCGACTATAATCAAGGCGGCGGCAATTTTCACCAGTCTGAAGTCTTTATTATCTGCCATTAAGTGAAGTTAACAATTTTTGTAATCAATCGGGTCTTTTTTTCCCGCTAATTTGAAGCCGCGCAGTCTTAATGCGCAACTGTCACAAACACCGCACGCTTTGTCTTCATTACTGTAACACGACCATGTTAAATTCAGCGGCGCTTTCATTTTGAAAGAATATTCTACTATTTTTTTCTTGGAAAAATTAATTATCGGTGTTTCAATTCTGATTCTTGTCCCGGGCTTCGTTCCCAGCGCTGTCATCTTTTCGTATGCTCTGAAGAATTCTTTTCTGCAGTCGGGATAACCGCTTGAATCTTCTTCCACCGCTCCTATGAATATGCTCTTTGCTCCTATTACTTCAGCCCAACTGACCGCTATTGCCAGAATGTTTGCATTTCTGAAGGGTACGTAACTCGACGGAATTTTTTTATTATTTAAATCCGCCCTGGAAACTTTGATTTTCCTGTCCGTTAATGACGAACCCCCTATCTTCTTTAAATAACCGATATCAACTATTAATCGTTCTTTAACTCCGTAATAATCGGCAATATCTTTGAATGCCTTAAGTTCCCTCTTCTCGGTCCTCTGTCCGTAATTCACATGAAGGAATGCGAGGTCGAATTTTTTATAAGCAAATGCGGCGGTCAGAGAGCTATCCATACCGCCGCTTACTAAAACTATCGCTTTATGTTTTTTTACCAGAGCCATTTGAACTCACGCGCTTTTTGTTCGAGTTCTTCCCTGAATTTCGGATGTGCAACGTCAATAAGTAATTTGACTCTTTCTCTTAAAGTCTTTCCGTACAGGTCGGCTATTCCGTACTCCGTTATAATCGTCATTACGTCGGCCCTTGTCGTCACAACTCCCGCGCCGAGCGCTAAAGTAGGTACTATCTTTGAAATCGTATCATTCTTTGTTGTTGACGGGAATGCAAGAATTGACCTGCCGCCTTTGCTTCTCATCGCGCCCCTTACAAAATCAAGTTGTCCGCCGAATCCTGAAAATATTCTTGTCCCCATAGAATCCGAACAGACTTGACCCGAAAGGTCAACCTGAATAGCCGAATTAATAGAAACCATATTATCGTTTCTGGAAATGTTTACAGGATCATTTACGAATTTAGACGACCTGAATTCAATCAGCGGATTATTATTGATGTAATCAAATACTAACTTTGTACCTATTACAAATGATGATACCACTTTATTCGGCAGGAACGATTTCTTTTCTCCGTTCACTACTCCGAGGTCAATTAATTCAATAAGACCGTCCGAGAACATTTCAGTATGAATGCCAAGATTCCTCTTTTCTTTTAAAAACGGAAGCACTGCATCGGGAATCGCTCCAATACCCATCTGCAGAGTTGCTCCGTCGCAAATCAACGAAGAAATATATTCCGCGATTTTCTGATAAACAAGTTTCTCTTCAGCCGATGTATCGGCATCCACCATCGATACTTCGATTAGCGGCTTATCAACTTCGACTATGTATTTTAATTTGCTGACATGAATAAAATTATCACCCAATACTCGCGGCATCTGCGGATTTATCTGCGCAATAATTATCTTCGCATTTTCTGCTCCCGTCTTCGTAATTTCATTGCTTACACCGTAAGAACAATAACCGTGTTCGTCAGGCGGCGAAAGGTGAAGCACACATACATCAATTGGTAATTTACCCAATTCTATCAGCCATCCGATTTCGGACAGAAATACAGGGAAAAAATCCGCTCTTCCTTCGTTTAAGGCTTTTCTGACATTTCCGGCAGTGAATAACGCTTCATGTACAAAGTGCCCTGCCATTTTAGGATCGACATAAGGCGCTTTGTGAAATGTTGTCAGGTGCGCTACTTTTACATTCTCTAATTCTTTATATCTGTCACACATAGCCTCTACAAGGACATCCGGATATGCATTGTTAGCGTGTAACTGAACTCTGTCGCCTGATTTAATTACTTTTACTGCTTCTTCTGCAGAAACGACTTTACTCTTATAATTGGGTATAGACATACGTGAGGAAATAAGTTTAAATTTTTTGGATAATCTTTTATAGGCATAAAAATAAGGTATTTATTCAATTTAAGAAACACTAAAATCATTCAATTTATGGCAGATTTTTCTTCGTTCGGATTACGTATTCTGCGGAAAAACAAACATAATTTATAACGGAATTCAGATTATAATGCGATGTTCAAAAACAAAAATGGAAATAAATATTGGAACAAAAATTTCGATTTATATACAAAGCGGGAAATAAAATTATTCCCCGCTCAAAATTGAACATTGATGATTGAAGAATTAAAACTGATTCAAAGGTTGCCGACCATATTCTTCGGTACTACCCACTGGTCAAATTGTTCGCTTGTTAAAAGCCCTAATTCTATTGCGGCTTCACGCAATGTTTTGTTTTCCTTGTGCGCTTTTTTTGCTATCTTTGCGGAGTTTTCATACCCTATGTGAGTATTAAGCGCCGTTACAAGCATAAGCGAATTTTCAACGTGCCTCGCAATAACCGTATAATCCGGTTCGATTCCGACAGCACAATGTACATTGAATGATTCGCACGCATCACCAAGAAGTCTTGCCGAATGAAGCAGGTTTGTTATCATTAAAGGTTTGAAAACGTTAAGTTCGAACTGCCCGTATATACCGCCCGTTGTTATTGCAGCGTCATTGCCGATTACCTGCGCGGATACCATTGTAAGCGCTTCGCACTGAGTCGGATTTACTTTTCCCGGCATTATCGAAGAGCCAGGTTCGTTTTCAGGGATTATAAGTTCACCTATACCGCATCTTGGTCCTGATGCAAGCAGCCGGATATCGTTTGCTATTTTCATAAGGCTGACGGCAAGCGTCTTCAAACCGCCGGATGCTTCTACAATTGCATCATGCGCGGCAAGCGATTCGAATTTATTTTCTGCCGTCCTGAATGGGAGTCCTGTAAGTGCGGCAATATGCTTTGCGACTATCACGTCGTAGTTCTTCGGAACATTCAGCCCTGTGCCGACTGCCGACCCGCCTAAAGCAAGTTCTGAAAGATGCGCAAGAGTATTATTTATTGCTTTCAATCCATGGCTTATTTGCGAAACGTATCCCGAAAATTCCTGTCCGACTGTCAGCGGTGTAGCATCCATTAAATGTGTTCTTCCGATTTTTACAACATCCATAAACTTCTTGGATTTTTCGTTCAGAGTATTCATCAATGCCTCCGCTTTCGGAAGCGTGTTTTCCTTTATCATTTTGTAACCTGCAATATGCATTGCAGTAGGAAATGTATCGTTTGAAGACTGGGATTTATTCACATCGTCGTTAGGATGCAAAACTTTTTTTGCATCCGTAAGTTTTCCTCCCGTTAAAACGTGCCCCCTGTTTGCGATTACTTCGTTCACGTTCATGTTCGACTGCGTTCCTGAACCCGTCTGCCAAACAACAAGCGGAAATTCTTCGTCGAGTTTTCCTGCAATTATTTCATCACATACCTTCCCGATTAATTCCATCTTCTCCTTCGGCAAAACACCGCATTCGAAATTTGCCATGGCAGCCGCTTTCTTCAGAATCGCGAAGGCATAAATAACTTCCTTCGGCATCAACTGGCCGCCTATCGTGAAATTCTGTTTGGACCGTTGTGTCTGTGCACCCCAGTATCTCTCCGCAGGCACTTTCACTTCGCCCATTGTGTCGTGTTCAATTCTGTATTCCATTTTTATTATGTTTTTGGTTAAAGGGATATTTTATTTTTTTCAATTGAAATTAATGCTTCATCTATCGTTCCATACAAATTATCTTCTCCGATTTTATCAATCAAGCCCGACTGAACTATAGCAAATAAAGGTTGTTTATGCAAACCCGAAATAATGAACTTCGTCTTTTGCCTTTTTAATGTTGTCTCCAGATCCTCAAGCGCCCGCATACCGGATGCATCAATTGAAAGTAAATTTCTGGTTTCAAGAATCAGGAATTTCGGCTTTTTCTCAATAACTCTAAGCGATTCCGTGAATTGCTCAACTGCCCCGAAGAACAATGAGCCGTATACTTCAAATATCTCGACTCCTTCCGGCATCTTAGCGCAGTTTTCCATACTGTCTTCCTTGCCTTCGAAATCGTCTTTTATATCTTTTGTAATCGCATTCACATGGCTCACTTCAGCCATCCTCTTCATGAAGAACATTGAAGAAAGAACAACACCTACTTCTATTGCAACTGTTAAATCAACAACTACTGTCAGCACAAATGTAAGGAGCAGTACTATAATATCGCTCTTCGGGCTTTTCAGTAATTTTTTAAATGACCTCCATTCGCTCATGTTGTAAGCCACAACAACAAGTATTGCTGAAAGGACGGGTATCGGTATTAAAGCGGCCCATTTTCCGAAGAAAATCATAATAAGAAAAAGGACAACAGCATGAACAATTCCAGCGACAGGTGTCCGTCCGCCGTTTTTGACGTTGGTAGCCGTTCTCGCGATTGCTCCGGTCGCCGGAATACCTCCGAATATCGGCGAAAAAATATTAGCAATTCCCTGCGCAATCAACTCCATATTCGATCTGTGTCTCGTGCGTATCATACCGTCCGCAACCACGGCCGATAGCAGAGATTCAATGGCGCCGAGCATCGCTATCGTGAGCGCCGGGGAGAACACACCTGTTATTGTTTCCCAGTTAAGCGAAGGCAGTCTCGGAGCCGGTATCGAATTCGGGACTTCGCCGAACTTGCTCATGATTGTATCAACAGGAATATCAAAAATCCGGACTACAACTGTGACGGAAATTATCGCAACCAGAGGTCCCGGAATTTTATGAGAAATTCTCGGCCAGAAAAGTATGATTAGAAGCGATACCGCCGCAACTATTAAAGCATAATAATTTATATAAGAAAAACTGTGAAAATATACATACCATTTTGACATGAAATCCGCCGGAAGTTCATTTATACGAAGTCCGAGAAAATCTTTTATTTGAGATGTAAAAATTATTACCGCTATACCGCTCGTGAAACCGACGGTCAGCGGGTAAGGTATGAATTTCAGCAGCGTCCCCAGCCTCGCTATTCCCATAACTACAAGTATAATACCCGCTATCACGGTTGCCGTTGCGAGACCGTCAAGTCCGTATTTCTGTACAACCCCGTATATTATCACTATGAAAGCACCAGTCGGTCCTGCAATCTGGACACGGCTTCCGCCAAACACTGCTACAATTATACCGGCGATTATTGCGGTGTACAGACCCTGCTCCGGCTTAACCCCCGATGCAATTGCAAATGCAATTGCAAGAGGCAGTGCAACAATACCCACTATTGTTCCGGATACGAGATCCGAATAAAAGGATTTTTTTGAATATCCTTCTTTTAATACCGTAAATAGTTTAGGACGGAACATATTGTTCATAAATATCTCCCTGTAATATTCATCAGACGCTGAACTGTTTTGTTTAAATAATATATAATATCTATCTCTTGCTGTATTTTGCGGTCACGGTGGTACAAAGCCCTCCCCTTCGGGTGAATATGCCCGTAACCTCCATGTATCTGGGTTTAAGCACGCTTACGAGGTCGTCAAGAATACTGTTTGTAACATTTTCGTAGAATATTCCTTCATTCCTGAATGACTGAAGATAGAATTTCAAAGATTTGAGTTCGACGCATTTCTTATCTGCGATATACGAGATTACTATTGTACCAAAATCAGGCTGCCCGGTTTTAGGGCAAACCGAAGTAAATTCGTCTGTCTTGTGGACTATTTCATAATCTCTTTGAGGATGCGAGTTATCAAATACCTCAAGCAAATTGATTTTGCTTTTATTCACATTGGCTTTATTTTTCATATTCACATGTTTATTTTTGTTTCAATTTATGAATTCAGAAATATAATTGTAACATAAAATTTTTTATATGCGGATTTAGATGATCTCAAGATGGATAAGACAAATATTGTTTATGGACTATAGAATTCTGCACCCAAAGGGATATCACGTAGCAAAATGTCCGAATTGCGGACAGTTCGCATCACTCGAAAGACTACCTCATTATAAAGTATGGGAAAAATTCGTAAAAAATCTCGGATTCAAAAAATATCACTGCACGAAATGCAAATGGGACGGTTATCTGCATACAATAACATTTACTGATAACCCGAAAAAGGTCTTTAAAAATTACATCATTGCTCTTTTTTTGTTCATCATTTTCGGAATACTTTTGTTCTTCGTGCTCAGCGATTATTACGATACACTTTAAATCCCGCATCCCAAGAGTATTCTTTTCTCTTTTATTATTTGAAATCAAATATTATTATTATACTCACGTTAGCTTCGGCGTTATGCCAGAGGTGACGTGTTACATATCCCTGCGTTGAGAATACGCAGGGATATTTTTTTTCTGTCGACACATATTAATAATTTGGAGTTAGAGTTCGAAAATATAAAAATAAAATTATTGCAGCCGGATGGCGTTCGGTTTTTCAACTTTTAATTTTTAATTTAAATTTTGCATTTTCAATTTTGAATTTTACCTGTAAGCATTGAACATATAATAAAAATTAAAAATTAAACTCATAACCTATCTTGGAATACCTGCTCGTATGCTGCAGGTTATCGCCTATCAAATTAAGGACAAGATATATGTTTGAACCCGCAAAAAATTCATACTGCACCATTCCATTCAGCAAAGCATTTTTTGTCTGAGTGTCTTTCTGGAAAAAAGCCCTTAGATACAATTTCTTTAATGCCCTGTAGTCAAGCCGCGTATTTATTATTGTCCTGTCCTGCCCGAACATCCTGTAAAAATTAACATCGGTATTTATCGCTATTATTTCAAACAGGTAATAATTAAATCCGAAGTATGGATTTTTTAGATAAGTACCAAAATATGGTCCATGCGTGTACCCCGCATAAACGGCATTGTTTCCAAAAACATATTTTAAATAATTGTCATTAAGATAATTATTCCTTTTTATAATATTGCCTTCAGAATCATAGTCATTCGGACGGTTGTATTCAAAATACAAACTGTACGAAATTGGTCCGATAATTTTTACGCTCAAATTCCCCGTATATCTGTCCTGTATCATAAATCCATTGCTCAACTGCTTGTTACGGTAATATTCTCCGCTGATATTGATTTCCGGTAAATATTTCCTGACCTTGTTCCAGTAATATCCGCCCGATATCATTATCTCATCATAATCGTTGGGTATCCCTACAGAAGTATTGATAAAAGTAGGCGCCGTGAAGTTCTTATCGATTTTCCTGTACATTAAATCTGCAAAAGGCCCGCCGCTGTTGTCAAACTGATAGTAAGAATACAGTTCGAAAGCATTCCCTTCAAAGTTTGATGCGTACTGTCCCTGTACTCTTACAGGATTCCTCGGGAACCTGTACTGCCCGTCAATACTCAGAACTTTCTCCTTTCTGCCTATGGATTTATCATTTGAAAGCAGCAGAAAACTACCCACGGAAAAATCTGACGAAACGTAATTTGGTCTTGCAACGAATATTTGTCTCTTATTGCCTGTCTTATTCACATCATCCTGCACAAACATTGCTCCCGTCTTAAGTTTATCGCTTCTGAATGTGTAATTAAATCCGTAATCAATATTCTGTATCGAACGTGTATAAAATAAACTTATCGGCGAACGGTAGATATCGAGGTCCTTGCTGAAGAATGTCCTTTTCTCTGTCAGATAAGTCGGTCTGTTGTAAAGTGAGAAATAGTACGGGTCGGCTTCAAGCGTTGACTCGTCCGTATTGATTGTCGCTTTAAGTTTATGCTTGTCTATTGAGACGTTGAACTCGCCTCCGATTTGAGCCTTATACGAAGAATCGTTGAATTTATTTCCTACAATATAAGGCGTCGCGTTGAAATCAACCTTCACCCTTTCATTGAAAGGCGTTATATCAAGTTTATACATGCTCTTAAGGCTAAGCAATTCACTGTCTGGCATAAGAGAATAATAATAGTAAGTGCCGTCAGGTCTGTATGCAAACATTTGAAAATCTATACCTATCTGTTTTGTGTTTTTATTCTGCAGCCTGTCCACAGGTATTTTCAACTCCGTTTCAATGTATCCCGGTTTGCCGTTTTCCGGTAATTGGTAAACTGTTGTTTTGCTTTCCCATACCCAATCCCATTCCGAAGACTGAGAACGCTGATTGTACACAGATATGTCCCTCTGATTATCTCCGAAATTAAAAATAAAAATATATCCGTTCTGGCGCTTGTTCTCCAGGTCAAGAAGTACAAAGAATTCATTTTCCTCTTCCGTGCTTCTGTCTCTTACAAGCGATTTTGCAATAATCTTGCCTTTCGGATAATATTTGAATGCCAGATAAATTGCGTCCTTTGACTGTTTTAAATATACTATTGTGCTGTCATAATCCTTGCTGTCTGAACGCGGTATCATCATGTAAAAATTTGTAAACACTTTTGCACCGGCCCATTCGGCAGAATTTATCTTCCCGTCTATTATAGGATAATTGACTTCACCTGACTGAATCTGTGCAGAAGTGTGTTTAATGGAGAACATTACAACAAGAATTATCAGAAGTGCTTTAACTGCGAAAAAGAAATTTTTCATAAAATTGGGTCATTGATTATAAAATGTTATAATTTGTATACGGTTAAAAATTCTTCATGGTTAATTTTATTCAGCGAAACACATAAATAATTCAGTGAAACGCTGATACTTTCAGGAAAGAAATGAATAGTATGCTGTTTGCTTCGTCCCACAATATATTTATTTTATATCAGTCCCCTAGTCAGATTACGCATACATTAAATTATTGTTTCAGGAACAAACTTATATATGCATCCTCATTAAGTATGGAATATGATTTTTATTTTCGGAATAATTTTTATTGTAAGGGTATTCTGTATTATCATTAACATTTTTATAAAATTGTATATATTGATGCATACCTAATTTCTAATTTCAAAGGAGAACTTATGGGAGAAGATTATTCCGATCTTCAAAAGAAATATCAAGAACAAATTCAAGATCAACTCAACCGGCAGAACCAGCAAAAACAGGAAAACAGAGAGAATAATCAGAATAATCAAAATCTTAATAAATTGTACCGGAAAAGTTCCTCTGGAAATTCCGGTTGTATTGTCATTTTATTAGCGGCAGGTTTATTCATAGCAATCGGTATTGCAGTTATTATGTTTCTAAGTCCTGATATTATTAAAACCTTATCCAATAAGGGAAACGAATTTATCGGCGAAAAGACGCAAGAATCTGCAAAAAAAGATTCGAAAAATTCACTCGAAGGCGCGATAACCAATGTAATTATTATACCGCGCGAAAATAGTAAAGACATACTCTGGCTGACGTCTTATGAATTTAAGGGTTCGAAGTATTTGCACCACACTTATATTTACGACCCGTATAGCGAAAAAATAATCTTTGATGACAGTAAAATATTCGATGCCTACCCTCCGACACCGAAATTATTTCTCATTGATAATGAGTTGTGGTCGATAGTCTCGGAATCAGGGACCCCCGGTCCTGGCGTATATATTTACAATCCCTTAACGGGTAATGAACTATCCAATACTGACGCATTCATTGACAAATATCCCGAATTGAAAAGCGGAATCAGCAGGATTTATGCTTATGATGTTCCCCCCAGATTGGATATTGAAACCCGAGACGGCAGAAAATTTTTCTTTGATATAACGAGTAAAAAAATGTATGCAGGGTATTCGGAATACAAAAATACTTTATCTAATAGTAAAATAAGTATTTTCGCACTCGGAATCGAAAACAGTTCTGAAAATGCAAGAAAAAGACTGTTTCTTGTTACAGGACCTGAATCGAGCCTGTCGGAGCGCAATGTAGAAGAAAATTATTTCTCTAATCTCTCAACTGTCAAATTCATTACAAAGTCCGACGCGAAAGTGCTTATTGAAGATAAGATATTCCTCGAAGGAGTTTTATTGTTTCAGGACGACGAATCATGTTTTATATTTTATCAGAATCAGACAGGCGCTAACGCTGAAAGATATCTTTCTTGCATAAATAAAGAAGGAACAATAGTCTGGACAGCATCAACCGAAAAAGATTTATTCGCAAAACTTAAAGCATCCGATAAAGAATCATCATCAGGTATGTTCTTTATAAAAAGTTCTGTACATGTTTCACGTTCCGGGAATCTCGTACTTCTATATCACGACAGAGACGGCTTTATGGGATTCGATTATAATACAGGTAAAGTTCTTTTTAAGGAAGAAGTAAAATAAAGAATCCGGAAGTTGAAGATTTACTTCAGCAATACAAAGAGTTGCCGCGGCGCGTTAGGTTATAAAATTAAATATTCAAACTCGAATTCTGAATTTGAAATCAGGAATTGAATCCAAAATTGAAGATTAAATATTCGCCCTTAAGAGCGAATATTATTTATTCCTCAAATTTCAGAATTGTAACTTTCTTCCCTCTCGTTTCGGGAAATGTCCATATCCACGCGCCTGTCAGTAATGCAAAAACTGCGGCAATTGAAATACCTCCGCCAAGCCCGTAATTAGTGGCAACAACGGCTATTATTACGGGAGTAAAAAACTGTATTCCCCTTGCGAGATTGAAAGCGGTTCCCATGGCAGTTCCGCGTATTTTTGTCGGAAATAATTCCGAGAATAATGGACCGTAACCGCCGAACATACCTGTGCCGAATCCGACAAGGAACATGCACACTAATATTAAATACTGCTCTATCACTATTATATGCCAGAACGTTGTAATCATTAATAAACCGAATGCCATTATTACGGAATACACTGAATACGCGGGTCTCCGCCCGAATTTATCGGCAACAAATCCGAATGTGAAATATCCAAGAAATCCCCCCGTCTGAGTGAATAGCATGAACAACGCCGATTTTGCCATGGTGAATTCTCTCTGCTGATGAAGATAACCCGGCATCCATGAATATGTGAACCAATATGCCGACATATCAAATACCGCAAGCACCAGTGCAAGTATAAAAAACTTTCTGTACTCGGGCGCAAACAGCGCTATGAACTTGCTCTTTTTTTCCAGACGTATTTCCTCTTCAGTGAGTTGTCCCGATTCAATTAATTTTCTCCTCTCTTCCCAGATATCCGATTCAGGAAGTTTTTTCCTGATAAGAATTACAATTATTGCAGGCAGAATAGAAACGAAGAAACACATTCTCCAGCCTATTTCAGGCGCAATATATCCCCCGACCAAAGTTGCCAGTGCTATGCCTATCGGAGCGCCTGTCTGCATAAAAGCGCCGTATCTTCCGCGCAATTTCGCGGGGAATGTTTCACCTATATAAGTCTGACCGGTCCCCCATTCACCGCCAACCCCAAGACCGGTAATAATTCTGAATATAAGTAAAAACCCTATAGTGTAAGAAAAACCGCTCAGGAAAGTACCGACGCTGTAAGTAAGTATAGTCCACTGTAATACCTTTTTTCTCCCGTATTTATCCGACAGGTATCCGAAAATTATACCGCCTAATGCAGTAGCCGCTAGACTGGCGCCAAGGACAAAAGAAATCTGAACATCGGTAAAATTCAATTCCTTCTTAATCTGCATCATTAAGAAAGTATATAATATCAGGTCATAAAAATCAAAGACCCATCCCGCCCAACTTAAGAATAAAATTTTGTAGTGTGCCTTCGTAGGTTTATCGTACTCGTTAAGAAGTTTTTTCATTTTTTGAGGTTTAATTTTTAAAACGACAAAAATGGGAGAAATAAAACATTATTATTTAACAACTTAATATATAAGATGCATCATTTTATATCAAGTAAATTTATTGTCAGACTATTTTTGCAATGAGTAATTTGTAAACCTCTAACCATTAATCGATGACCGTTAATCACGAATTGTTAATCGTTAATCGCTAATTGCTAATTGCTAATCGCTAATTGTTAATTGCTAACCGCTAATTGTTAATCGCTAATTGCAAATCGTTAATCGTTAATTGCTAATTGCAAATCGCTAACTATTAATTATTAATTGCTTATTGAAGATTGAAGATTTAAAAGAAAATCCCGTCCTTTGTATTAAGAACGGGATTAGTAAAAAACGTAGCCGATACTAAATAATAATTAATTCTTTGTTGTTCGCAGGATTATATTTAATATTCAATTTATCGCCGACTCTCGGAACGGCGATTTTTGATACAGCAGTTTCGACTTCTGTTTCAAATTCCGGTCCGTATTGCGGCAATACTTTCAGTTTCATTTTTACGACCGGGTTGTAGTTAATCAATGCGCCTGTGTCTGCAATCGTTAATACTTCAGCGGTACCTCCCAGTCCCGTTTGCATTAGTTGCGCATGTTTACCGTCATAGTCGGTATATTGCTTTGCCATGTCAAGTCCGGCATTGGCTTTATCGACAAAATCCTTGCCCATAAAAGTTTTTGTCATGAATCCGGTCAAACCTTTATTAATTGCTTTGTCGGCATTCTCGAGAGCCTTTTTAGGATCGTCTTCTTTTTTCCCTAATCCAAACATTTCGTTCTCCTTTTAATGTTTTTAAGATTTTAGAAAATTTTTATAATATAATAAAGTTTATTAGAATATCATATATATTCTTCATTGTATTATTATGGTAAATACAGCATATATAAAAGAATTATGCATTTTGCATGACCGGCAAGACTTCCCTGCCGGTCAGTACGACCTCCTGAGTGACAGGAACTTACAGAACATTCCCAAACTTCATTTCATTCGGTAAATCCCTTTTCTTCCATTATTCTGAATTTCACTTTTCAAATTTTCATAGGAATTAATGCTCCCGTTGAAATAATTGCCGCTCCTTATTTTAATGCCGAATTATATAATTTTAGATTAAATTATTAATCCGGCAGAATGTAAAATATCGCCTTACTCTTCAAATTAAGACTTTTGAACAGAATTACCGCCATGAAATTGACCAAAATTGAGAGCCGAAAAAAGCGACATCAGCAGGAATCCGATGCCGACGGTCGCTACATGGGCGGAATTTCGTAAATCAAAAAATCCAACTCGGAAAATCAGCATGTAACCAACTGCTAGGTTGAACATTCCCCAAAGTACGTTAACCATCGATGAAGACTGCCCTTTTCCCGATGGTTTGGCAAACGGAGTCTGGAAAGCCTTGCCCATCACTCCACTCACCAGGTGAGGAATTGAGTTCGAGAGAAAAATCCCTCCGATAAAATAAGAAACATAAATAATCCATTCCATAGTTTTAAAATTTTAGTAATTTATAATTATATAAAAATCATAAGTTGATTCTCCATTAAGTGGGTATTGTATCTTTATGTATGCGAATAGGAAGCCTGCTTGTAAACCATATAACTAACAATTGAAAACCAATCAGTGCGATAAAAGGAATAATGAATGAGTGAGACCCCGAATCGGCTCGATTTTCTCCGGAAGTCGAGATGAAGACAGCCAATGCAGTTGTCATTATTGGTCCCCCAAGCCTTTGTACGATGTTTATTGCCGTCGTAGCAAAACTCAGTTTCTCTTTTGGTACGGAAGCGTATGCTGCAGCAACGGAAGGTACACCGGTCCCGCCTTGCCCAAACCCGCGGACAAAAAGTGATGCTATCGCTAAAGGCATTGAGAAACCGTTATAAGCCATCCAAAGAAAAGGCAAGGTTCCCAGAAAATTCAGAACAACCCCGCCTGAGGCAACGGCTCGAACACCGAATCTATCCGTTAATTGACCTGCAAACGGATAAATACAAAGCATGCCGATTCCCATGGAGGAGAGTATCCAGCCGGTCTGTGACCCGTTAAGTCCGCATTCGTTAATTAAATAAAGTGGAACTATAAATTGCCCGGCATACATTATGCCGTTGGATAGAAATTGTGTGACTGCGGCAATTGAAAAGTCCTTGTTTTTAAAAAGCCCTATATCAATTAACGCTCTGGTCGCTATTCGTAGTTCATATCGTATGAACGCTCCTGATAAAACTACGCCAAGTGCGAGAACCCATATGCCCTCGGACCTGTTGTGAGAAACCGCTTCGAACCCATAAAGAAGACAAACTAGTGCGGGCGAAATCATCAGAAACCCTGCCAAATCAAACGGGCGTTTCCGGATTAGCGTTTTATCGTGAGGAATAAAATAAACCGCGAGAATGATGGCAATAATGCCGATCGGCAAATTGATATAAAATAACCAATGCCAACTCGCGTATTTCAAGATTGTACCTGCGAGAATAGGACCAAAGAGCGGCGCAAGAAGGATTGGAATCGAGGCAATACCGAGTACTTTTACCATTTGTTTTCCGGCGACCCGGGCCGCCATCAACTGACTGAGGGGAGCCAGCAATCCTCCCGCCATTCCCTGTGCAACCCGCGCACAAATCAACTCGTTTATACTATGAGCGCTGCCGCACAAAAACGAAGTCAGCGTAAATGCTGAAAAGCAAAACAGATAAAGTCTCTTTGCTCCAATCCTATCCACAAGCCAACCGTTGATAGGGAGCATGAGCGCGAGCGCAAGTAGGTAGCCGCTGATAACCCATTGGGCAATTGCAATCGTAGAGTGCAGATCCTGCGTAATTGAGGAAAGCGAGACGTTGACAACGGTCGAATCCATTTGCGTCATAAAAGGCGCAAGAATTACGACAGCAATCACTTTCCATGCATTCGAATCAAGTTTTTCAGACTTCGGAGGTGTGGCTGCGATTTGAGATTCTTTTTCCAAACTCATTTCACAATTTTTTTAATGACCTCGCCGGCTTTGAAAAGGACGGTCTGATCCCGCTTGTCGAGTTGGGCTATGGAATTCGAGAGCCAGGTGTGTTTCGCCTCTCGCGTGCTTTTTACAAGAGTTAACCCTTTTGCAGTCAGTTTAATATACAATTGCCGCCCGTCTGTCGGGTGAGCATTACGTTCCACAAGACCCATTTTTTCAAGCGAAGCGATAGCTGTTCCCATCGATTGCGGTTTTATACTTTCGGCTCTCGCAAGGTCTGCCGAAGTCGCTGACCCTTCTTTTTCAAGCCTCGAAAGAACAGCCTTCTGTGTCCAGGAAAACTCTCGTAATTCCGGCGGCGCATTCGCACGAATTCGACGTACAAGCAAACCTATCGTCAATGCTAAGTCCTCAACCGAATTCAGTTCACTCTTTTTAGTAGTCATATTTATGTCACTCCTTTCAGTAGTCATATTTATACAAATATATATATTATCAGTTTAACTGTCAAGTTTATATTATCAGTTTAACTGTCAAGTTTATGCTATTAGTCTAACTATCAAGTTTATACTATTAGTCTAACTGTCAAGTTAATTTTGTAAATCGGATAAATTGTGTATAAAAATATTATGATTTACAGGTGGTTTGATAGATTCTCCGTACGCACAAAGCAATCATGATTCTACATCTCAATTTCATTAATAAATTGAAAATCAATAATCAGGTTTTGGATATTACTAGTAAACCAATTCGCATTCTGCGAAAAGGTAATTCTGCATAATGATGTTATAATAATAAATGTTAATATGATTTTTTTCATAATTTTAAATTTTTAGTTTACCTTTGATTAATAATGATTTAACAATGAGTTGTAACCTAAATAACACATAGTATCTGCCATTTTTGTACTTCATAGTAATTGGCTCAAAGAATCCCATATCGAATATTTCCTCTGATGTTTTCATACCATCCCAATAATATAATCCCAAATTATGTCCATCAGTAGGGCCCCCGCAAATCAGAATATCAGTTAAAGATTTTCCTCTTGCTAGATTTGTCCAGACCCCCGTTGAGTTTTCATCAAGAATTTTTGTAAAATTACCAGCAATGTACTCGAAAGTTTCATTTATATTAGATTTTGGTTTCAAACAAAAAATATGATTAGTGATTCCTTCGTAAAAGTTAAATACACCGCTAATATTCTCGTTATATACAAGGTTCCATTCATTATTAGAAAAAGAATACAATCTGAAATTACTGCCTGTTACAAAACCATTTGTGTCTCGCAATTGTTTTCCGGCATAAGCATATACAACAGAACTATTATCTTTCATTATATCCAATATATAATATGACGAATCAATATCGTAATGGTTGACGTTATTTCCGCTGACAGTAACAACTTCTCCTTTGGTTGTGCCGCACCAGAACATATCGTCTATAAACCTTACACAGAAAAACATATTATCTGTATCCGGATTTGTACCTACGTATAAATCCGATATTGAGCCGTTGCTATACCTGAGCAAAACAGGGACAGAAGAGGATTGGTTGTAAGCGCGAGATCCTCCGAGAATAATATTATTTGGACCAGTTCCATCGAGTGTGTTGCAAACTGCTCCGATGTAACTATTTGTAACTATTCCGTTTGAATTGTAGATAAGGTTATTTCCGGATAATGCGAAATAGGAATTTGAATCAATTATAAAAAAATCACTTATAAAAATATTAAAAGTATCAACAGACCAATTATAAAGAGGAGGCAAAAATTCACGCTTTGTAGAAACAGGATTATTATCGCATGATACAATTAGAAACGAGATTATAATAGCAGATACTATGTTTAGGGTTTTCATATAAAAACTATTTAAATATTCGTTAGATAGTTAATTGATTGAACTTATTTTATTTGAAAGAATAAATATTATTAAAATAGAAGTTTCAAATAAGAAACGATAATACTAATCTAACCAAAGTTTGGAATAAGAACATACGTTTTATAAACTTTAATCATTTCATAAATAATCTCAATTTCTTTCAAAGGGCTGATACAAAATATTTTTATAGTTTTACTATTATAATGTTTTTTGAATCTATCTTTACCCGAAGATTCTAACCTAATGTATCACGCCCTTTCCTTTGAAACCCGCAAAGATGATTGATTATTCATTGAAATTCGCAAATAATTCATTGGTCCGGATGGTAATTTAATTATTAAGGTCCTTTTGACAAATCACTCCTATTTATAGGACAAATAAATACGTAAATATTTTTCCGGATATTTCAACAGGTTTTATCATATTTCGAAAAAACACTTTAACTTAACTGCACGATTTAATCATAAATATAATACCAATAATGAGTAAGAGCATAAAAAAATACCAATATTTTGCCAATTTTATTTTACTTTTATATTTCGAATTGTGCCCTGCAATTCGTGTCTGCAATACTTCGAATAATTCATAAGCATACTTCTCTTTTATATTGCACATATCATTTAATCCTATCATAAATGCCTTTGAATAACACTTTGAATCATAATCGTATTTTGTTTTGTCATGCTCGTATTTAATAAGCCCTTTTATGTAGTCGGAATATCTTTTTTCTATATTTTTTAAATGTCCGCCCCTCATAATCGGTTCGTTTAATAATTCATAAGTTTGAATTATCGTATCGATGTATATCCCGCTGTATTCTTTTATATATTTTCCGAGCGTGTCCTCTCTGTATTTATGATACAACACAAGCGATTTGAATTCGAATGGCCGTTTCTTGTTTACAACCTGATATTTATTCTTTATTTGGCGGGTGTTTTGTTCCAGCAATTCTACAAATTTATGTTCAATTTTACTGCTCATATAATTCTTTTATTTCAGCAAATTAAAAGAAATACAATTTATATAAAACCTTAATATTAATAGAATTATATCTTTCAACGTATATTAAAAACCCCGGCGGGCCGGGGTTTTTTAATAATTATTATTTTATAGTAAAACTATTTAAGCAATATCATCCTTTTCGTTTCAGCATATCCTCCGCATTCCATCCTGCAAAGATATATTCCGCTGGGAAGATTTGCCGCATTGAAATCTATAGAATATGCACCCGAAGTTTTCACTTCATTTACAAGAGTTTTCACTTCCCTGCCGAGAATATCATAGATTTTCAAAGAAACAAATCCTTGCTTGGGTATTTCATAACTTATTCTTGTTCCGGGGTTAAAAGGATTCGGATAATTCTGAGATAATTTAAAACTTGCCAACTGAATTCCCGGTTCATTTATATTCACAATCGGTTCAATTCTAAAACATGCATTTGGCCGATAGTTCATGAAAATCGGATTCTGAAATGCAGTGCAAGCAGAGGATAAATCTTCCATTTGAGAAGCATAATAATGATGATTTTGTAATGAAGATGCTCTGACTCTGTTCGATACATAATTTATTGTATTTTCAAAACAGATTTCAACCAATAAATTACTTATGCCATCCCATTCGAAAGGTGTCTGTAGAACTATATACTGCCAGCCTAATCCGGGAAGCGAATAATCACCCGAAAATACATTAGTCCAGTTATTGTTTACAAATGCCGTAATAGACGTATCCGAAATGCTTTGAAATTTTATGCTGAAATTATTCATGCCCAGTCCGCTTGAGTACGCTATGTTAAATCCGATTTTGGTAATATTTCCATGCATACCGCCTGAGTTAAGAATTTCCGATGCCGTATAGAGAATTTGACTCCTGTTTCCGTAATATTCAGTAGCAAACGGACCCCCCATTAGTTCAACTGTGCCCGTTCCTATACAGTCATAAGGTCCTGATAATATCAAGAAATGATATAATGCTGTTGAGTCCCTGTTATGCGATAAAGAATTATCCTGTGCGATAATTCTGTAATAAATCGTATCACCGGTGTATACTTCCGAATTCAGAGAATTAAATGATGCCTTATAATTATTAGGCGTCGAATTCAGCAATTTAAATTCTTTTGATGCCGTACTGTTTCTGCTCCATCTGACCCAGACTGAATCCAATCCGTAATTATCCGTAACCGTTGCAGTTACTGTATCAGGCCAAAGAGTCTTGATTGTATTTCCAATCGGTGTATGCGTAATCACCGGTTTTATTGTATCCGCGCCAAGCACGAGAAATGTATATAAATTCGCAGGAGCGCCGAATGGCGCAACGGCAAATCTTCCAAGTGAATCTACCGTCCTGCAATAATATCTGTATGTCGCTGGACTTCCATTACCCGGTATACCCCCCGTCCAGTTATGTCCGCTCGAATTTGTCATACTAATACTGTCGGTCACAAACGGATTATTTCTCGACCAGTATATTTTTGTTGATGCAATTCCTGCTCCTCCCGGAGTAACCACTGCATTTACTATATATGGTCCCGCGGCATTTTGAGTGTTTAAAACCTGCGTTGCCGTAATCTGCGGTCCCGGTCCTGTGACATACGCTGCTGCCATGACCTGTGTATATGACGACGGGAAAGTACCGATTAAATTTATCATGGCATTTGAAGTATCAACTTCATACAAACCTACCGTGCCTCCTGCCGCACACCAAAGCATTCTCGAAAAATCAGCCCTGTCAAAGCCCGCATCCTGTGCATAATTTACTGGATAGTTAAGCGGTCCTACCTGCGTCCAGATACCTGTATTTTTATTTACTTTCCAGAGTGCGTCGGATACCATATCAATTCCAAAATATGTACCGTTTGCATTAAATCCGCCCGCTACTATCGCGCCCGGAGTTGTTACCGAAGAACCAATCCATGTTAAATTTTTCGTATTCCAATCCATCTTGTACAATTGCGTTTCGGTTAACGAATCGTTTGAACTTACGATAAAAAACGAACTTGTCGTCTGGTCCCACTCCATATCAAGTGGCGTATGTCCGCTTTTTAAATTCAATGGTGCGCCTACGCTCGTTATATTTCCGGTTGCAGTATCAACCTCAAAAATTGTATACGGAGATGCATTCTGGGCCATCACATAATACTTCCATACACCCGTTGGATTTGCGAAATCGCCGTTGCCGAATAAATACGGCTGTGTTGTCCCCAGCAAAGTCGTCGAACCCGGCGTTCCGACTTTATATTTGAACAGTTGACTGCCTGATGTTCCAACCGGATAGTAAGAAAATCCCGTTGCATTGGGATTGGTCAAAATTGATTTGGTTGCATAATTACCGGCATTAGGCAGCCAGGGCGCAACACCTGCAGATATTTTGTTGTTATATTGTGATAGCAGAGTTGAGGAATACAACATTATGAATGCTATAGAGAAAATAATTGTAATTTTTCTCATTTTCGTCAATTTAAAATTATATTTTAATAATAAAGTCCTCATAACAGGACAGTTTTTGATTTTTATGCAAATTACTTTATGAGTATCATTCTCCTTGTTTCCGCATAGCCGTCGCATTCCAGTTTATACAGATAAATCCCGCTGGAAAGTCCCGATGCATCATAGTCAACGGAATATGATCCCGGCGATTTAATATCGCTGACTAATTCCTTTACCATTCTGCCGAGTATATCATAAATTTTTAAACTTACAAAACCCTTTTTTAGAATTTCATAATTAATTTTCGTTACAGGATTAAAAGGATTCGGGAAATTCTGAGATAATCTATATGCAGCCGGACTATTATTCGTATTATTGCCTATACCTATAGGCGGCGAAATGGATAAGCAAATATTCGGTCTTGAGGTTTCACCCCACGGAGTTCTGACTGAGTTGCATGCTAAGCCCAGTGTATCTTCGAAATATGTATAATAGTTCATGCTTGTTGCTGCTGTGCCCCTGACTCGCGTTCCGGTATTATACGACGTATTACCAAAACAAAATTCGAAGAGCAAATTGCTGACTCCATCCCAATAAAAAGGTGTCTGTAAATCTATAAATTGCCAGCCCGTCCCCTTAACAGTATATGTTCCGGAATATGTATTGGACCAACCTGTTGTAATTAATCCGTTTAAAAGCACAGTCTGTTGTGTGTTTTGTATATTTATATTAAAATTATTCATAGGGTGGTCATCAACTGAAAGTACATAAAATCCGACTCGCAATATATTTCCCCGGCTGCCTCCATTACTTGCAATTTCTGATGCTGTCCATAATATTTGATTCTTATATCCTTGAAAGAAATTAAAGAATGGTCCTCCTGCACCTATATTGAGTGTGCCTGTTCCAATACACGAATATTCAGAAGGAATGATAATAAAACTTATCAAGGCGGTTGAATCCCTGTTATGATTGTTAAAATTATCCTGCGCAATTAATCTGTAATGTATTGTGTCGCCGACATTAATTTCGGAATTCAACGAATTAAATAATCCTTTGTAAATACTGCCTATCGTATTTATAAGTTTTAAGTGCTTTGCAGCATTACTGTTTATTCTCCAACTTACCCAAACTGAATCTATTCCTATATTATCCGTTACTGAAGCAATTATTGAATCAGGCCACTGATATTTAGGAATATTTCCGAGAGGCGTATGATTGATAACAGGTTTTACGGTATCATTTGAATTCGTCATAAAAGAATATAGACTAACCGGCGCATTATAAGGAGCCGTTACATATCTGTTTAGTAAATCCTTAGTCCAGATATAATATCTGTATGTTGAAGGCAGTCCATTGCCCGGTATATTCCCCGTCCAGTTATTTCCGCTTGTATTTGTCATCGATACGCTGTCCGTAATTGCTGTATTATTTCTAGACCAGTATAATTTAGTCGATGATATATTCGAACCGGCAGTTATAATTACGGCATTAACCGCGTATGGACCCGCAACGTTTACAGTATTTTGAAGCGGAGTATGAGAAATCTGAGGACCCGGTTTCGGTACAACACAGAATGACACAGGACTCACATGTGATGCAGGGAAATTACCGATAGATGAAGCGGATCCCGTTGCAGTATCCACCTGAAAGAGACCAATTGTATCGGTACACGAAGTCAGTAGCATCTTGGAGAAATCCGACCTGTCAAATGCGGCATCCTGATAAAGACATACACTTATACCTAATGGTCCGACCTCCGTCCAGGCGCCGGTATATTTATTCACTTTCCATAATGCATCCGTGCCCATATCACATCCGAAATAAGTGCCGTTTGCATTAAAACCTCCTGCCATTATTCCGCCCGGTGATGTAACAAGCGGACCAATCCACATCAGAGTTTTAGTCGCCCAGTCCATAGAATAAAATTGTGTCTCGGTATTATCATAATTTGTACTGACAAAAAACATTTTATTCGTTGTATGGTCCCATTCCATATCCCTTATTTTATGTCCGGTTCTCAGATTATTGGGATTGCCTACACTCGTCATTATACCCGTCGCGGTATCAACTTCATATATCGTAAAAGGACTGGATATATTACTCTGAACATAATATTTCCAGATGCCTGTCGGGTTTGCAAAATCACCGTTTCCCAGAACTATTTGCTGCTCGCTTCCTATTAACGTAGTTACATTTGGTGAACCAATATTAAATCTGAATAATTGACACCCCCCCGTTGGAGTCATATAATAAGCATAGCCTACCGAATTTGGATTCGGCACAAGAGGGTTTTTGTAAAAATTTTCATTCGAGACCCATGGAGTTGCGCCTGCAGAATGTAATTCGCTATACTGCGGATATAGGTCTGAAATAAATAATAAAATAAAAGTAATGCAGGAAATAAATGCTTTCTTATACATTATACTCTCCTTAATTGTTGACGTATAAATTAATTGTTTATACAGTGGAAGACCCTAATGATTTATTTTAATAACAAATTATTTAATAATCAAGTATAAATTGTATTGTCGAAATCGTTAAAAACAGCAAAATTTAAAACAAAAGAATGTACAGCAGAAAATAAGTGAATATAAATTCAATTATGTATTAATCGTTTCTAATTCGTTTCTTTACGAAAGGTTGTTCTTCATTTGATATCAATGCAGATTCATAGTTTTATTGAATGTAATTACATTTACAAAAGGCAGGATTTTATTCCGTAACATAAAAATCCGAATGGTTGCACAGTAAATTTTATTCGATAAATTAAATAAGTATCGTAAAAATACAATTCTTATTTAATCATTTTTTATCTTCTCATTAGTAAAAATCAGTCCTTCCATGTTCTGACTTTCATAACATAATCCGCTATCTTGTCCAGTTCTTCTCTCGGAAGCGTATATGCTATAATCGGATGTTTTAAAAACATTACTTCATAAAATATATACTGATAGAGCATTTTATTTTTTATCGCCTTTTCGAGAGCAACCAGTTCAGGTACATCGTCGAAATCTTCATCTGCATTCTTAAGTCCTGTGTATAATACCGCCAGGGATTCGAGTTCCTCCTGTATTGAAAATTCGGCTTTTTCTCCTCCCATCGACTCTCTATACTGATATTCAAAAGCCCATACTGCTTTAGTATTCGCGTACATAAGCCACTTCCTATCGGAAAGAATTTTTACTGAATCAGTACCGCCGAGATCAATTAATTTTATCTGCGGGTTGAATGTAAACTCGTTCCAATTGATATTTGCTTTTTTGTATACTTCAACAAGCCTTGTATGTATTCTCGGATTGTTTCTGTTTAGCACGCTTGAAATGGTAATTTCCCTCGCGGCGTCTTTCCATTTATTTCTCACAGCGTATACATCGCTGAGAAACCAGTGTGCCATGTAATCTATATAATTTTTCTCAATCACTTTTTTCAGAACCGCCTCGGCTTCATCATATTTTTTAGTTAAACTGTAGCATTGGCCGATGTACGTCAGTGCATTGAACGCTGAAGAATCTTCGGCATAAGCCTTTTGATAATAGACGACTGCACTGTCCATATTCCCGTTAGCAAAAAATACTTCTCCTTGAGAAAAATTATCAGCAGCCTTTTGATTCAAATTGAATTTAAGAAGATTGAGACCTTTATCATCCTCCGTTCTGTAAAAATCGTTTACATTAAGAATCGAAGAATAATCAGGACATTTAATTTTATAATCTATAATATTCATGTAATATTTTGTAGCCGAACCGATCATTAATCGCAAGATTTCACTTGGCGTGTGAATTTTTTGAGAATATGCATTAACACCGGTCAAGAGGAATAAAAAAATTAGTAATCTCTTCATGTCAATTCACTTTATTTTGCAGATTAGGATTAAAAGGGAAATTCAATGAGTTAAATATATTAATATATAAATTAATTTGCACCGTTTTATTTAATCGCTATTTTGATGTATTTTAATTTAATTAACGCATCAATAACCCGATTGCATTTAACAATAACAATAGCCGTATGAACTAATCAGATTCTATTTCGATTGCAGAGAATAATCATAAGGCAACTACATTTTATTTTTCAGGAATTTTGTATAGTTTGTAAGTTCAAAATCATTGCGGGAGTAATTCAGTGGTAGAATGTCAGCTTCCCAAGCTGGACGTCGCGGGTTCGAGTCCCGTCTCCCGCTCTCTCTTTTTAACTTCTCAATTCTTTTTCCATCTTGCGTTTCCGGTATATACCGGTTTTCTGCATTGCTTTCTTCTTCACAATACCATAAATTATTATGGTTTGATTTTCTTGTTCTTTTTCAATATTACATATTTGTATCAGTGATACATCGTTGTTATCTGATTGACACCCCGGGGGTCATGTTTTATTACCGTATATTCAGTACTTTATTATTAAAATGACACCTTGTGACACCTGTATGATACTGGAGGGGTCATAGTTAATTACCGTATTATCAATATTTTATCGTGGAAATGATACCCTTATACCTTTTACAAAATTTATACAAAATAGCCAATTTGTTTCATTTTCGCTGTTTTTTATTTTATGATGCTGTCATTTGGTATAATCCGGTATCATAACGAAATATTAAGTGAATCTGTAGTTTACTGACTGAATCGTCATATTGATAAACCTGACGATTGTAGGGTAATTATTGTATAGCAATATTTATATTTATGTATATAAACGTATTCCGTAAATTGATTTATTATGGATAAAAAATATTTCACCGTCGGACCGACTGAAATGTTCCCTGAAATAGGAGAGTACTTTGCCGAAGCATTCAGGCAAAAATTGTTTTCAGTCTCGCACCGCTCAAAGGAATTTGAAAAGATTTGTGCGGATACTAATTCTGCACTCAGAAAACTCATGAATATCCCTGATGACTTCTACGTTTTCTTTCTTTCCTCAGCCACCGAATGCATGGAACGTTCAATAGAAAATCTCGTTGAAAAAAAATCTTTCCATTTCATTAACGGTTTTTTCGCACAAAGGTATTATGATGTTGCATTGCAGTTAAAAAAAGAATCCGCGTTCGTCAAATCAGATTACGGAAGAGGCTTTGATTTCGCAAATTCCGTAATTCCTTCAGATACGGAAATGATCTGCATCACTCATAATGAAACAAGTACAGGTATTGCTCTTCCTCTGAACTATGTTTACGATTTGAAGAAAAAACATCCCGGTAAAATACTTTCGCTGGACATCGTAACGTCAGTCCCCTATTACGACATTGATTTCAATTTTGTTGACGTCGCATTTTTCTCCGTTCAGAAAGGTTTCGGTCTTCCTCCCGGACTCGGAGTCATGGTTTGCAAAAAGAACCTTGTCGAAAAAACAAAACTACTTCAGGAAAAAAATATCAATATCGGCACGTATAATAATTTCCTGAAACTTGCTCGCAATGCTGACAAGAACCAGACTACGATGACTCCTAATATTCCGGCAATATTCCTTCTCGGCAAATCATGCGAATTGATTTTGCAAAAAGATATCGGGAATGTCAGAAATGAAACGGATAAAAAAGCAAATCTCCTGTACGGTTTTTTCGATAAGCACGATACTATTAAACCATTTGTAAAGGATACTAACCTCCGCTCAAAAACAACACTTGTGCTCGAAACTGAACTCGATGTGAATAAAATTTTCGAAAAGGTGGAATACAATGGATTCGTACTCAGCAGAGGCTACGGCGATTTCAAAGACAAACACATTCGTATTGGGAATTTTCCCGTACACAAATTTGAGGATGTCTCAAATTTAATTTATTTATTCAGAAAGTTTTAATATGGATTTATTCGATAATAACAATCCCGAATCGCAGAAATCAAGACCGCTTGCGGAAAGACTTCGTCCGGATATACTCGATGATTTCGTCGGACAGAAACATCTCATTGGCAAAGGCAAACCCATCAGCCTTATGATTGAAAATAAATCCATAGTCTCTATGATTTTCTGGGGTCCTCCGGGAGTCGGAAAAACCACTCTCGCACTTCTCATTTCTAAACTAGTCGATTCCGAATTCATACAGTTGTCTGCGGTATCATCAGGCGTTAAAGATGTAAGGGAAGCGATAGAAGTCGCGGACAGAAATCTGAAATTTTATCAGAGAAGAACAATTTTATTCATAGATGAAATTCACAGGTTCAATAAATCACAGCAGGATTCCCTCCTGCACAGCGTTGAAAAAGGCACCGTGATTTTAATCGGCGCTACAACGGAAAATCCTTCTTTCGAAGTAATCTCTCCCCTGCTTTCAAGATGCCGTGTCTTCACGCTTGAAGAACTTGAGAAATCGGATTTCGAAAAGATTTTGAAACGCGCGCTTAATGACGATATTATTTTAAAAGATTTCAATATAAAATTCGAAGACGAGAATTTTCTTATTTCACTTTCAAACGGCGATGCAAGACGTCTCCTGAACGGTCTCGAACTTTCCGTAAAACTTGCCGATAAGACAGACGGGAATAATATACTCATTACAAACGGTGTTCTTAAAGATGCATTCCAGACAAATTATATCAAATATGATAAAAACGCCGAGGAGCATTACAATATTATTTCTGCATTTATAAAAAGCATTAGAGGCAGCGACCCTGATGCCGCGGTTTACTGGCTCGCAAGAATGCTGAAAGGCGGCGAAGACCCAAAGTTTGTCGCGAGAAGAATGATTGTTCTGGCTTCCGAAGACATCGGCAATGCCGACCCTTATGCAATAACGCTCGCCGTAAGCGCTTTCACTGCCTGCGATTATCTTGGCATGCCAGAAGCAAGGATTATTCTTTCCCAATGCGCAACGTACCTTGCCTGCTCGCCTAAAAGCAATGCGGCTTACATGGCAATTCATGACGCTGAGGGCGATGTCAATTCGCTCCCCGCATACGATGTGCCTATTCATCTGCGTAACGCTCCTACCAAACTAATGAAGGAACTCGGTTACGGCTCGGGATATAAGTATGCTCACGATTACGAAGGTCATTATGCCGAACAGCAGCATCTTCCAGATGAGATTAAAGATAAAATTTATTACAATCCTTCGAATCAGGGACGCGAGGAAAAGTTTAAGGATTATCTTGATAATACGAAAAGAAAGAAAAAAAAATAATTATTTATTGTTCGTTATTCTTTATGAAATTTTCAATATACTCGGGCACTTCGGGTTCGCCCGCAAAAAAGTCTCCCCTCTTGCCCATTGTATAAGCCCATCTGTGCAGCCATGATATACCTGACTTTTTATAATACTCATCATTTGTCTTGTAACATTCATCCTTCATTGCATCTTCAAAATTTATGAACTTATATCCCCGATTTTGGTACATCTCAAAAAGCCTGTCATAATTATCCGCGTTCAGAAGATTAGCGTGAGTCAGGAGAATGTGTTTAACGTTATATCCGAATATTTTAATTGACTGACTTTCATAATAATCAATTACCTTCTCCATATAAGAGATATATTCATCGCCGATTAATTTCTTCAAAGAATCATTTTCCTCGAACGACGCTTTTTCATATGCCCGCGCGAATTCATAATCTGCATTATCAATAGTTACAGGAGTAACAGTATATCCTCTGTGATTCAGAAAACTCTCAAGGGAATCCGCTTTCTCTTTCGTATTGCCTCTGAATAAAAACGGGTGCCTGAAGTAAACAAGTTTCTTTCCGTATTCTCCTAACACTTTTGTCAAAATTGTTTCGCCCTTAATTATATCTTTTGAGAATTCTTTGAAAGAAAGATCATTATAATTTGAATGCGCGAATGTATGATTGCTGAGTTCCATTCCGCTTCCAAGCCACTTCCTTAATATGTTGTATTTATTGCTGTCGAGATGAATGCCGCTGTACATCTTGCCTTCATTCACCGCTCCAATAGCCTTGATACCGTATTTCTTCAATGCGGCAAGAATATTATCGGTAATATAATTGTAAGTGTTTGTGTCTTTGTAATATTTTACTACAACGGGAAGGTCGTCGATTGTGATGCACATTTCCCTCTGTATATCTTGAGAAAATGCATTTGTAAAAAAGATGATTAGTATTATCAGAGGAAGTATTATCTTTTTAACAATACTCACAGAAGTCAGAATATGCTTTTAAAAATCTTCACCGCTTCTTCAACTTCAGCAGTGCTCACGTCAAGATGAAATACAACTCTTATGCTAGTCGTGGTTCCGGCGGAAAACAGAATACCTTTCTCTTTCATCCTGTTCAGAAATTCGCTTCTCTCCATTCCATCAATTTCGAACATGACCATATTCGTATGAACTGAATTAAGGTCTATTTTAACTCTTGGGATTAATGATATTTCTTTAGCGAAATATTTTGCTTTATTGTTATCTTCCTTTAATCTTTCAACGTTGTTTTCAAGTGCATAAAGCGCTGCTGCCGCAAGTATGCCCGACTGCCTCATACCGCCGCCGAGTATCTTTCTCCATTTATGCGCCTTGGCAATGAATTCGGCATCCCCGCAAAGTATTGAACCGACAGGAGCGCCGAGCCCCTTTGAGAAACAGAATGAAATTGAATCGCAGTAGGATGCATATTCCTTAACCGGTATCCCCGTCTCAACGTAAGCATTGAATATCCTTGCTCCGTCCATATGAACCTTAATGCCGTTCTCATGAGCGTATGCGGAAATTTCTTTTATGTTTTCGATAGGCTGAATGGTTCCGCCGCCGCGGTTGTGTGTGTTTTCAAAACAGATTAATCTGGATAACGGAAAATAATATTCTTTCGTTCTTACTCTTTTCTTAATATCGTCGAGTTTCATTACACCGTTCGTGCCCGGTATCGTAACCATCTGAACGTTAGAGATGATTGCAGGAGCCCCTGTCTCATAATTGAAAATATGTGCTTCCGCTTCGCAGATTACTTCGTCGCCCTGAAATGTATGTGATTTAATTGCGAGTTGATTGCCCATGCATCCTGTCGGAACGAACAATGCTTTTTCCTTGCCCGATATATCCGCACATTTCTCTTGTAACCTGTTAACCGTAGGATCTTCACCGAATACATCATCACCGACTTCGGCATTGAACATGGCTTCCCTCATGCCTTTTGAAGGTCTTGTAACCGTATCGCTTCTTAAATCTATGTATTTCATGTTAGTAAATTAAAACAGTTTTTCAGGGTCCGTGCCGTTTGAAGCATCTTTATCTTCTTCGGCAATCCTTGCAACGGCGCAGATTCTGTCGTTGTCGCTTATTCTTATTAATTTCACACCCTGCGCATTACGGCCCATTACTCTGATGTCTTTCACCTTCTGTCTTATCAGAATTCCTCTTGATGTTATTATCATCAAATCATCAGTATCCGTTACTTCTTTGATTGTAATCATCTTGCCCACTTTATCAGTCGTCTTAACTGTTATAACACCCTTGCCGCCGCGGTTTGTTATTCTGTAATCGCCGAGGTCGCTTCTCTTGCCGAATCCCTTTTCCGTAACAACAAGAATTGTTGCGCTGGCTCTTACGACTGCAATCATACCGACAACGTAATCTCCCTTGCCGAGTTTGATTCCCCGCACGCCCGTGGCAGTTCTTCCCATATCGCGTACGAGAGATTCGTTGAATCTGATTGCAAGACCGCTGTGTGTACCGATTACGATTTCCTGATGTCCGTTTGTCAGTTTCACTTCAACAAGCGAATCGCCTTTTACGATATTGATTGCATTGATACCGTTCTTTCTGATATTCGAATATGCATCAAGTTTGGTTTTCTTAATTACGCCAAGTTTCGTAATCATGGTTACGTATAGTTCTTCCTTAAAATCCTTAACCATTACGAAAGCGGAAATGTTCTCGTCCTTTTCTTTTTCAATAAGATTGAGAATGGATTTTCCTCTCGAAGCCCTTGAACCTTCCGGAAGGTCATAAACTTTAAGCCAGTAACATTTACCCTGGTCAGTAAAGAACATAATATACTGATGAGTCGAGCCTATGAACATATGTTCGATGAAATCCTCGTCCGTACTTCCTGTCGATGCCGCTGTAATACCTTTTCCGCCTCTGCCCTGTGATTTATATGACGACACGGGGATTCTCTTTATGAATCCTTTATTTGAAATTGTTATTACAACGTCCTCTTCCTTGATAAGTTCCTTAAGCATTTCATCGTCGGACATCTTTTTCACATCATGAATTATCGACGTTCTTCTTTCGTCGCCGAATTTCTCCTTAAGTTCTTTCAAATCGGTTGCGATAATTTCCCTTCTCAGGTCTTCGCTCGCGAGAATTCTTTTCAGTCTTTCTATGGTTTTTAAAAGTTCTTTATATTCTTCTTCAATTTTCTTTCTTTCGAGTCCCGTAAGTCTCTGGAGTCTCATTTCAAGAATCGCGACTGCCTGAATCTCGGATAGTTTGAATCTCTTCATCAATCCTTCTTTCGCTGTAGGCGTATCTTTGGATTTCTTGATGAGTTTAATAATCTCGTCAATATTATCCAGAGCAATTATGTAACCTTCAAGAATATGAGCGCGTTTCTCAGCCGCATCGAGTTCGAATTTCGTACGTCTTACTATTACTTCAAGTCTGTGCTTAATAAAGTGGAACATCATGTCTTTGAGAGTAAGCACTTTCGGTACGCCGTCAACGAGTGCAAGTGTAATAATGCCGAATGTAACCCTCATCTGGGTATGTTTGTACAGATTGTTCATTATAACGTGCGGGTTTGCATCTCTCTTCAGACCTATTACTACACGCATACCGTCCCTGTCACTTTCATCGTTAATCGATGCAATATCATCTATACGCTTATCTCTTACCAGTTGGGCTATTGCTTCGATAAGCGAAGCTTTATTTACCTGATAAGGTAATTCTGTTATAATAATATTCTGTTTGTTATTCCTGTCCGGTTCAATTGCAACCTTTGCCTGAAGAATTATTTTCCCCCTGCCAGTTTCATAAGCCTCTACAACGGGGTCATAGCCGTATATAATACCGCCCGTAGGAAAGTCGGGCGCGGTAACATATTTCATGAGTTTCTTTACAGTCGCATCGGGATTCTTAAGGAAATATATAAGACCGTCGCAAACTTCAGTAAGGTTATGCGGTGCTATATTTGTAGCCATTCCAACTGCAATACCGTTTGAACCGTTTACGAGCAGGTTCGGAAGCACTGATGGCAGCACAGAAGGTTCTTTAAGAGTTTCATCAAAGTTCGGAGTAAAATCAACAGTGTTTTTATCAATATCCTGGAGCATTGTTTCAGCAATCTTGGATAAACGTGCTTCAGTATAACGCATAGCAGCAGGTGAGTCGCCGTCAATAGAACCGAAGTTCCCCTGTCCGTCAACGAGTGTATATCGAAGTGAAAAATCCTGCACCATTCTTACCATGGAATAATAAACTGCAAGGTCGCCGTGCGGGTGATATTTACCAAGGACTTCACCGACTATCCTTGCGGATTTTTTATACGGTTTATTTGCGGCAACACCTAAATCACTCATTCCAAAAAGTATGCGTCTATGAACGGGTTTAAGACCGTCGCGTATATCGGGAAGCGCCCTTGAAACAATTACAGACATTGAGTAGTCAATGTAAGACGTTTTTAATTCGTCTTCGATATTGACCGGGATAATTTTTTCGTTTGGCATTTATTCTTAAATTTTTAATCGTGAAATCAAATAAAAAACCCGTAAAAATTTCACGGGAATTTTGTGGAGCTAACGGGAGTCGAACCCGTCACCTCTTCGTTGCGAACGAAGCGCTCTACCAAATGAGCTATAGCCCCGAATTCTTTTAAAATACGAAATTTCGTGGTTTTTCTCAATGTACTTTTTCAAATAAAAAGGGGTTTGAGACCTGTCCCAAACCCCTGTAAAACCTATATTTGAAAGTAACTACTTGCCCATGTTCTTTAAATCGTCCATACTCTGGAATTCGATGTCTTTCGGAGGATCAAAAAAGGTTTCCGTAAGTTTTGCATCGGGTTCAAACGCTGTGGCTGTCATTGTTGTTTTGCCGTCGGTGAATTTCAATGCTGCCATATCTTTGTATACCCAGATTTTTTCTTCTCCCTTTGAATAGACGTCGCATTTGTATCCTATTATTTCTTCCGTGCTGCCTTTTGTATAGTCTTTTAATTTATCTTTTACGTCGAATAATTTTCCGAATTCTTTATTGAAACTTTCGTCTTTGGAGACATCCATTTTCATACCCATTTTCTTGCCTGCCATATCGATAACCATATACATCATTCCGTCTTTGATGTACATTACGGAATTCATGTCCTGCTGTGCTTCTTTTGAGGCTATTTCAAGTTTTGCGTTCTTTCCCTTGAAATACATATCGAGTGTACCGCTTTCTTTTTCACCCTTCATTTCATATTTCAGATGTTTTGGTGAATTAATATCGCCTGCGGATTCTTTTTTATCTTCAGACTTTCCGTCTTTCGATGCATCTTTCTTTCCGCATCCTGCAGTAAAGCCGATACTTATCATTAATACTAATAACAGGTAGAAAAATTTTTGTGTCTTCATAACTTTTTGTTTTAGTTTTATGTTTTGAGTAATAAGGCAAAATAATTAAATTTACCTTTTATTAAAACATAAATTTATTCTACCCGATAATAAAATACACGGAATAGTTTTATTCGATGGAGTCTGCAATTTCTGCAATTCCTCGGTAAATTTAATTATAAAACATGATAAAAACGACTATTTCAGATTCGCCTCGCTCCAATCTGAATTTGGGCGTAATTGTTTAAAGAAATTCAATCTACCCGAAGATAATTTATCGACTCTGATTTTAGTAGAAGGCAGCAAACATTACTTACGTTCATCGGGAGCGCTAAGAATCGCAAAGCAACTTTCATACCCTATCAATCTTTCTTTTGCGTTAATCATCATTCCCCCATTCATAAGAAATTTCCTTTATACAATCATAGCAAACAACCGCTATAAATGGTTCGGGAAAAGAGAAACGTGCCGTATACCGACTCCAGAAGAACGTGAAAAGTTTATGGATTAAGTAAATTGTCAATTTTGCTGTCTTTCTCTAATAGTCATTCCCGTAGTCCTTTGCTTGTGTCATTCCCGTAATCCTTTGCTTGTGTCATTCCCGCGAACGCGGGAATCAAAACCAAAACACATTATACGATGGATTTACTTTTAGTAGTATGAATTCACTCGGGCATATTTTTTCGACAAGACTCGAATGTTATATGCATTATATATTTTTTGTATAAATATCTTCTGAATAGAATAAGTTGCGTAATCTTTGTAATTTGACTTATAACAAAAACAATGAATCCACAAGCGGAAAAAATAATCAGCATACTCAAATTAAAGAAACATTTCGAAGGCGGATATTACTCGGAAATTTACCGTTCGAAAGAATTTGTGAAAAATCTACCCGATAGATACAAAGGAAATCATGTTCATTATACATCGATTTATTTCCTTTTAAACGAAAATGATTTCTCTGCTTTTCATATACTAAAAAGCGATGAAATCTGGCATTTCTATGACGGTACTTCGCTCGATATACATGTAATAAACAAAGACGGGACTAAGGAGACCATCACACTGGGAAATAATATTTCTGAAGGGGAAAAATATATGCACCTTGTTGAAGGCGGCTGTTACTTTGCGGCAGAAGTCAGAGACAAAACTTCATTCGCGCTGGTCGGATGCACTGTTGCCCCGGGATTCGAATTCGAAGATTTCGAAATGCCTTCGAGGGAATTTCTTTTAAAAAAATTCCCTCGACATGAAGAATTGATTGAAAGACTTAGCCGAACATGGAATAGTTGAATAAATCGTATGTTTTAGTTGATTTGAGGTTATTTTAGTTATTGATTATAAAGTTAATAACATTTATGTTTACACTGTATCACGATTAGAGGCTATACAAAGGGTTCCGTCCCGCGTTAATGCCTCTTTTTTATTTAATAAACTCGAGTTTGCTTTTCAATCCATTCATAAATAAAATATCCGGATTGAACTTTCTTAACAGTGATGAATATTTATTCCTGTCCGGAATTAAAAGTCTAACAAGTTTATTATGCTTCTTTAAATACTCAACCAAACAATAGAAATCTCCATCGCCAGTTACAATGACAGCCTTATCAAAATTATCATATTCTATCATTGTATGCAAAACTAATTCGGCATCTATATTTCCTTTTGTTTTTCCATTTGGCAGTGTAAGTGTAGGTTTAAAAACAATAATATAGCCATAAGTTTGCAAAGAAGTGTATAAATTTGAATTAGTAGGATCATAGCCAATAAATAGAAAAGCATTTGTTACGTTAAATTTATCTTTCAAATAAATTCTGAATCTTTTAAAATCAAGTTTCCAGCCTTGATTTAAAATTGAAAGATTTAAATTTTGACTATCTATAAATGCAAAGTTATTCATAAAATTATATTTGTCCAATTTTTATTTCACCAATACCATCTTTTTAACTGCTAAACGTTTATCGTTAATCGATAATTGATAATAGTATACACCGCTTGAATATTTTGATGCATCCCACTGAGTATCGTAAGTTCCTGCCTGAAGGTTTTCGTTCACAAGAGTTTCAATTTCTTTACCCATAATATCGAATACTTTAATATTCACAAATGATGATTTCGGTACAGCAAATTTTATTTTCGTCGTCGGATTGAATGGATTTGGATAATTCTGATTAAGAAAAAATCGCTGAGGAATAACCTCTATATTTGTATGTATATAAGTTGAACCACCGTTCGTAGTTTTCATTACCACTCCTTTAGTGCCAGCAATATATCCTGTATATTCGTCCGCAAAACTAAATGAATAATAAAAACACATTGTATCAAGATCCTGTTGCACCCATGTAAATCCACAATCTGATGTTCTATATATCCTCTTTATATTTTCTAGCGCATATCCGGTTCGATAATTCAGAAATTGTATTTTTTTTACAAAAGATTCTGAATTTAATACGGGACACCAGTCATACCCACCATTCGAAGTGCGAAAAATACTTCCATAACTGTTCAAACCGCTTTTAAAACCGTTAAGTGAATCAGTAAACCATAAATCTTTATCAACTAAATAAGCAGATGAAATCAAAGTCCAATTTACTCCACCGTTGGTACTTCTAAATATTTCACCCGATGTGGCCATATAAAAACCGTAATTTGCGTTTAAAAAAAATATTTTTGCGACATAATTTGAGGGAATGCTGTAATCGGTCCAATTATAACCACCATCCATTGTTTTTTTTATTTTACTCCCGTTTGAACACCACCCTGTCAATTCATTAATAAAATAAAAGCCTGATATTGTAAAATACTGCTGAGTCCAGATTTGATCAAAGTTAAACCCGTTAACTGTTTTATAGATAGCTCCGGGACCATATAACACACCTGCAAACTGTTCCGATATTATTCCGGTTGTTGAGTTAAAGAACCACATATCATAACAAGCGGCACTAGTATTTTCATATACAATTACCCAATTGTTACCACCATTGCTTGTCCTGTATACATTTGAGTGAAATGAAGTATATCTATCCTGGCTTGCCATATACCCAGTATTCGAATTTTTGAAATTGATGTTAATATAATTTCTAGATGTATCAACAGTAATCTTTTCCCATGTAGATTGACATAATAAAAAAGATTGGAATAATAAAGAAAAAATTAATGCAGTATATAATTTTTTAAATATATCCATAATAAGTAATAAAATGTTTCACACTTCAATTCGAATTACGATGCAGAAATCATTTTTAAGGTCTGTTTAATACAAATAGTACAATACCTTAATGAACTGCCTATATTCATTTCATTATAAATATCACAAATAGTTTGTTAACAAACAATAGTATAAATGCATCATAAAATATTGGAATGTAAATAAAACTGATTATTTCAAGATATTTCTATAAAAAAGTTTTTACATTTATACAAATCTGTGATTTAGGTATATTTATTAATGGAAAAATTTGAAAGATTACTCGTTACGGCAGCATTGCCGTATGCAAACGGATATATACATCTGGGACATATTGCGGGGGCGTATCTGCCTGCCGATATTTACGTGAGATTCAAAAGATTATGCAAGGAAGACGTTATATTTATAAGCGGCTCGGATGAACACGGCACGGCTATAGAAATTTCAGCGATGAAAGAGAAAGTTACGCCTAAAGAGATTATTGATAAGTTCCATTATGCAAATAAAGAGGCATTTGCAGGACTCGGAATTTCTTTTGACATATATTCAAGAACATCGAATCCGATTCACCATAAAACTTCACAGGATTTCTTTTTAAACCTGTATGACAAGGACCTTTTAGTTCAAAAATCAGAGAAACAATTATATTCAGAGAAGGATAAAAGATTTCTGGCTGACAGATTCGTGGAAGGCACATGCCCTATCTGCGGATACGAAGAGGCTCGAGGCGACCAATGCGAAAATTGCGGAAGCAATCTTTCACCGCTGGAACTGATAAATCCGAAGTCTAAAATTTCAGGCGACACTCCTGTTGTTAAGGAATCCGTAAATTTCTTTTTCCCGCTCGAAAAATTTCAGCCGCAACTTGTGGAATGGATAAAGACAAAGAAGAACTGGAAATCAAACGTCAAAAACTATTGCGAAGGCTGGTTCAAGACAGGTTTGAAAGACAGAGCTATAACACGCGATCTCGACTGGGGCGTGAAAATCCCGGTAAAGGGTTTTGAAGGAAAAGTAATTTATGTCTGGTTCGAAGCGCCTATTGGTTATATCTCGGCAACAAAGGAATTATTTATTAAAAAAGGCACTCCAGAAATGTGGGAAAAATACTGGTGCGACGATAAGACTAAACTTGTACATTTTATCGGCAAGGACAATATAATATTTCACGCAATCGTGTTCCCTGCAATGCTTATGGCACACGGGGGCTATATACTTGCGGATAACGTGCCGGCGAATGAGTTTCTTAATCTCGACGGAGGTAAACTCTCTAAAAGCAAAGGACACGGCATTCTTGTGAAAGACGTGGTTAAGGAATACAATCCTGATGTGATTCGTTATACAATCGCGGCAAATATGCCCGAGAATAAAGATTCCGATTTCACATGGGAAGACTTACAGAATAAGAATAACAATGAACTCGCTGCAATACTCGGTAACTTCATCAACAGAACCGTTGTATTTGCAAAGACCAAATTTGACAATAAGATTCCGAATAGTAAAGTCGGAGCAAAACCTGAAGTATTTGATTATATAGTTAATCAGAAGAAAGTGATAGAAGACTGCTTAGACAATTACAGATTCCGCGATGGTTTGAATGAAATTATGAACATTGCGCGCGCCGCAAATAAATATTTCAACGACAGCGAGCCGTGGAAAGTTATAAAAAGCGATGTGGATACGTGCGGGGAAATAATTTACAACTGTCTTGAAATTTGTCATACACTTGCTATTGCTATTTTCCCGGTATTGCCTTTTACTTCGGAAAGAATTCTGCGTATTTTAAATACGGATAACTCAAAAATCGAATGGGATAATATTGGGAAGTACTGCCTCGAACAGGGAAAAGAACTCGGTGAAGATGTGATTCTCTTTCCGCAGATAGAACTTCAGGCGGCAAAAGAAGAAGAAGTTAAAGAAGAAGATAATCTGATTACGATAGATGATTTCAAAAAAGTACAACTCAGGACTGCGGTTGTAATTCAGGCAGAGAAAGTCGAAAAAAGCAAGAAACTTCTCAAACTCAGGGTCAAATGCGGCAATAAAGAAAAGCAGATAATAGCGGGCATTGCGGAATTTTACACACCAGAAGAAATTCTGAATAAGAATATTGTAATAGTTGATAATCTTAAACCTGCAAAACTGATGGGACTTGAATCGCAGGGAATGCTTCTTGCGGCAAAGGCAGACGGTAAACTCAAAATAATAACCGCTGACGGAGAATTTTCCGACGGCGCGGATGTAAGTTAATATTCTTCAGGCAACATAATAGGTTAAACAATTGAAATACAGATTCGGAAAAAAGGAATACGACTTCGACATAAGAACGTATGTGATGGGTATTTTAAACATCACACCGGATTCTTTTTCTGACGGCGGAAAATTTTTCGGAACTGCCCCGGAGATGAAAAAGATTATCGAATCCGCCGTGCAGATGGAAAAAGACGGAGCGGATTTCATTGATGTGGGCGGTGAATCGACAAGACCGGGAGCGGATGAAGTAAGTTTAGAGCAGGAAATGGAAAGAGTAATCCCTGTAATTTCGGAAATCACAAAACGAATCAGCATACCCGTATCAATCGATACATACAAACATCAGGTGGCGGACGAAGCATTGAAAGCAGGCGCGGTAATCGTAAACGATATAAGCGGCTTTCAATTCGATGATAAGATTGCTTATGTTACAAAAAATCACAATGCTTCATGCATTTTAATGCATATAAAAGGTACTCCGAAAAATATGCAGAACAAACCCGTTTATACAGATGTAATCAGTGAGATAATCACCTATCTTGAAAAATCGGTAAGCATAGCGAAGGAAGCGGGAATCGAGCAGATAATTCTTGACCCGGGAATCGGATTTGGCAAAACATTTGAAGACAATTTAAAAATTATTAAGAACCTAAAGGAATTTAAGAATATTGGCTACCCCATTTTGCTGGGTGCGTCGCGAAAGAGTTTCATTAATAAAATCTATGAATCATCCCCTGCCGAAAGGCTTGAAGGCACACTGGCTGTAAACACCGCGGGTATTATTTACGGAGCGAACATTATACGCGTGCATGATGTTTTAGAGAATAAAAGAGCCGCTTTAACGGCAGATAATTTAAAATAAACATTAATTGGCAATAAAGAAAAACAGACCCGATAGTTTCGAAGAAATTGAACTCGATGTGGCAGGAATGGAATGCGTGAACTGTGCCAACAGCATAAAAACATACCTCGAAAAACTCAACGGCATTTACAACGTAGAAGTAAATTTCACTTCGGAAGTTGCTTCGGTAGAATACAATCCGCATGTTATAGAAATAAAAGAAATCGTGAAGGATATCAGGAAACTCGGTTACGATGTAATCGAGGAAGATGATGAAGACAAAGTAGAACTTCAAAAGAAAAAGCATCTGAGATTTGAGAGAAATAATATTTTCTTTGCAATATTTCTTTCCATTATAATAATGACAGTCTCCATGAGCGGGCACCATGGGTTTTACGACCTGAAGATTCCGATGAATCAGGGGTTGGCTTTTCTTTTTATACTAACGAGTATTATTGTTTTCTGGAACGGGAAAAAATTTATTGTCGGCGCGTATCATTCAGCAAGGAATAAGACTTCGGATATGAACACGCTTGTTTCGATGGGTGTTTTATCATCATATATATACAGTTCAATTATTGCCATCAACCATATATTCAAACTTAATATTTATGCATTAAGAAATTCGCACGAGGTTTATTTCGAAACAGCTGCTATGATTATTACGCTGATATTGACAGGCAACTATCTTGAATCAGTTTTAAAATCAAAGACTCAGACTTCAATAAAGAAACTCAAAGAACTTCAGTCGAAATTTGTTAATATCATACGAGGCGGTTCCGAGATGCTGGTTCCATATAACAAAGTAAGAGTAAACGATACCGTAATCGTGAAATCAGGCGATAAGATTCCCGTGGACGGACAGATTGTAGAAGGATATTGCGTAATTGATGAAAGCGCAATGACGGGCGAGAGCGTTCCCGTTGAAAAGAAAACGGGCGATAATCTGATTAGCGGGACACTTATGAAGAACGGTTTCGTAAAGATGAACGCTGTAAAGGTCGGGCAGAACACTACATTATCGAGAATTATAAGTTTAGTAAAGGAAGCGTCAAATTCAAAACCGAAAATTCAAAGGCTTGCGGATAAGATATCGGCAATCTTTGTTCCTGTCGTTGTTTCAATTTCAATAATAACATTTGTAATATGGCGCTTCATTATCGGCATTCCTTTTGACGAATCTCTTTTATTCGCCGTTTCAGTTTTAGTAATTGCATGCCCGTGCGCGCTTGGACTTGCATCTCCAATGGCTATAGTAATAGGTGTTGGAAGAGCAGCAGAGAACGGAATTCTTTTTAACAATGTCGAATCTATCGAAAATATAATTAAAGTTGACACTATCTGTTTCGATAAAACCGGCACACTGACAACGGGTGAAATGGAAATAAATAATATCAGAACCTACGGAAGTATTACTAATGATGAATTGATGAAGAATGTCTTTTCCGTCGAGAAATATTCTAATCACCCGCTTGCTAAGTCAATAGTAAATTATTGTCTGCAAATAAAAGCGGACATTTCCGAAAACGTTGAAAAAATTAACAACGAAGAAGGGCTTGGAATATCGGGTTTTGTTGACAACAAGGAAGTTTTAATCGGAAGTTACAATCTGATGGAAAAGCACAATGTACTACTTATTGACATTCCAAAACCGGAGAATGCGGGAATATTATTCGTAAGTATTAATAAATCACTCGCGGGATCGATTGAGTTCGAAGACAAAATAAAACCGGAGGCAAAGGACACGATAGCAAGAATCAAGAAAATGAAACTCGGATTATTCCTTATCTCAGGCGACAGCGAAGCAGTTACTTCGAAAGTTGCGAAAGAACTAGACATCGATAATTTTTCTTTTAAGACTTTTCCGGAAGACAAAGAAAAGATTGTATCCGAACTTCAGAGCCGGAATAAGAACGTTGCAATGATAGGCGACGGCATAAACGATGCTCCTTCCCTTGCAAGAGCGAACGTCGGAATGGCGGTTGGAACGGGTCAGGATATTGCAATCGATTCAGCCGATGTTATTTTAGTAAAAGGCGACTTAAGGAATGTAATAAAATCTATAAATATTTCTTCAAGAACGGTTTCTATAATAAAACAGAATATATTCTGGGCATTTTTCTACAATGCAATCACAATCCCTGCGGCTGCCGGTCTTTTGGCGCCGTTTGGCATTGTAATAAGTCCCGTAATGGCGGCAATGTTCATGGCATTCAGCGATGTAGTTACAGTAATGATAAATTCATTAAGATTAAAATACGTAAACATAAATTAATATTTTCATCATGAAAAACATAATAAACTTCGCAATTGTAATTTTGATTTTATTTGCTGCAGGATGCGGGAAAAAAGTCAGCAATCAGACGAGTGAAGTAAAAAATACTGCTGAAAAGGTAGAATCAGTCGAGTTTAACTGCCCCGGTATGCATTGTTCCGGCTGCGAGGAAACAATAGCTGATGAAGTTAAGAAAATCGACGGTATTAAAACGGTTTCCGCAGATTCAAAAACCAAGGTCGTTAAAGTCAGTTATGATGCCGGCAAGACAAGCAAAGAAAATATTTCGAAGACTATAAATGCAGCAGGATATGATACGGAACTCTCAAAAACCGACACCAAACATGACTGCGAGAATGATATGAAAGAGGAGAAAAAGAACTAAAGATGAGCCGTAAAGTAGATTTTGACAAACACGCACATTCATACGAAGATCAATTATCGGATGACTTGAAATTTTTCGGAGAAGAGAGCCGTTATTTCGCCGAACATAAGATTAAGATAGTAAAAGAAAAACTCGGCAGAATGCCGTCAAGTATTCTGGAATACGGATGCGGCATCGGAATGAATCTGAGTTTCATGCCTGAGTATTTTCCAGAAGCAAAAGTAACGGGCTGTGATATTTCGGCAAAGAGCATTCAGATTGCCTCAGAAAAAAGTCCATCAGTAGATTTTTTTCATATAGAAGATTCAGAAGTTGAAAGAAGGAAAGAATCATTTGATTTAATCTTCGTATCAAATGTATTCCATCATATTGAACCTCACCTTAGAGAAAAAGCCGTATCGAATATTTATAAAATGCTTGATAAAAACGGGATTGTGTTTTTCTTCGAGCATAACCCGTTTAATCCCATTACGAGACGAATTGTTAATACATGTGTGTGGGATACAGATGCGATATTATTGAAACCTAAAGAATCTCTGGGGTTATTCAGAAACGGAGGATTTAACATTAAATCAAAAGTTTACACTTTATATTTTCCCGCTTATATGAAATTTTTAAGACCCATAGAAAAAGCATTGTGGTTTTTACCCATGGGCGGGCAGTATTACATAACGGCAGAAAAGAAAATTTAGGTTACAATCCCCTTTTCTTTAATTCAATTTTATGTTCTTTTCTGTACCGGAACACCTCCTTTATTGTGCCGAATATAACAGAAGGTCTTGCTCCTGTGGAAACACCATCCACTCTGGGAAGATGTGTTACTCCCATTTCAACAGTCTTATATCCATGCAAATGAGCCTTTAGCATTATTTCGGCATCAATAAACGCGTCTACTGAATCTATCTTTATTTCTTTAAATAGTTTTGTCGGAAAGACCTTAAACGCGCAGTCAATATCCCAGTAATCAAGACCAAATATTAATTTAAGCAGATAGTTATAAGATAGTGATGTAAATTTCCTGTATAATGAATATTGTTTTTTCTTCCTGTATCCGACAACTATATCGGTAAAAGGAAGCATTGCAACAAATTTTTTCAGTTCATCCAGGTCAAACTGATTGTCACCGTCAGTATAAAACACAAAGTCCATTTTTGCGCTGGTGAAACCGTCTTTCAATGTAGCCCCATATCCCATATTTTTGACATGGTGTATAACTCTTACTTTTTCATATTTCACTGCAAGCGAATCGGCAACTTCTCCGGTTTTATCAGGGCTGCCATCTTCAATAATGATTACCTCATAGTCTTTAAGTTTCAGGCTTTCAAGCACTTCAACCGCTTTATCTACAACTTTAGCAATATTACCCTCGTCATAATATGCAGGGAAGAAAACCGATAACGATAATTCAGAATTAGTCATTTTATACCTTAAAATAATCTTTTAAATAATTATATGTACTTTGAATTCCATTTTCGAGAGAAGTATGAGGATTATAACCGAGTTCTTTTGCAGTTCTTGATATATCAAGAACGTTAACGGGCACATCAACTTTCCTGCTTTCGATATATTCTACAGGAAACTTTTTTCCGAAAACTTTTTCAAGAGTACCAATAAGTTCATTCAATGAAGTTGCTTTCCCGGAACCAAGATTAAAAATATTCTCAGCGCCTCCGTAAACAAGTGAATCCACCATAGGTTTAACAGCGTCCTTTATATATATAAAATCACGCTTTACTTCACCGTCCCCCCAAATCGCAATTGTCTCATTTTTTATAAATTTCTTGATGAACACGGGGATTACTCCCTGCGAATAAAGCGGGTTCTGCCTTTCACCGTACGGATTTGATAATCTGAACACTATATAATCCAGACCGTAAAGATATTTATACATGAATAAATAATCTTCTATGGTCTTTTTTATAATTCCGTAAGAACAGACAGGTCTTCTTGGATGATTTTCTTTAATGGGAGTATAATCGGGATATCCGTAAACAGTGCCCCCCGAAGAAATAAAAATTATTTTTCTGACATCATTATTCTTTATGTCCTGTAATAGTTTTAATGTGGAAATCAGATTTGATTCAACATCATATACGGGATTTTCATTAGATGATGCCGGCAGTGTGGAACTAACGAGATGATAGACGTAATCCATTCCTTTAAGACTGGATAGTAAATCAGTTTCATTATTAAAATCACCTTCGATAATATTAATTTTGTCTTTTAAAGCGGACAAATTCGCTCTTGAAAAATTAAGTTTATCGAATATTGTAACACTGTAACCGTTTGCGAGCAGTTCTTCCGCAAGGTGTGAACCGATAAAACCGCCGCCGCCGTATATTATGCAATTCCCTTTCATGCTAGTTTATTTTTTCAATTACGAAAGCCGAAAATCTTCTATCAACTGAACCGAACTGATTTAAAATCTTATAATCGGGATTACTCTGAAGCGTTTCTATTTTAATGTCATTGTTAAACTCAGGCCTGTAACCATAATGATTTTCCCATATAAGAATCGAACCTTTGGGAATATCATTGAAATATTTCGAGTTGAGCGGCAAATATTTATCCGGATGTTCACGATAACCTTTCAGGAAAAATAGAAGTACCGAGTGGTTTGTGTAATAATTGACGTTTTTATCAAGGCTATTCACATATTCAGCCGTGCTTTTTACTGTCTGATTTTCAGGTGAAAGTTGTTTTGGTTTGAAATCGATTCCGAGATAAACAATTGCAAGTATTATCAGTGCGACCGATATCTTATTTAAATATGATACGGCATTATTCGCCGATACAATTAATGTTATAACAAGAAAAGCCGCTATAAAGAATATCTTAGTATAATCATTTGTATCAAGCAGTTTAAAACCATCGGATTCTTTTGAAAGGAACATTAGTGTCAGAACGGCCATCACGGCAGTTATCCATAAATGTAATTTCCTGAATTCTTTTTTAGCAAGATTGTTTAACCCGACTGTGCCGAAAAAAGCCGCAACGGGTGAAATATGCAGCAGGTATCTCCAGTTTCCTGGATTCGGACCGTTGCTCCACATTGTATAAATCTGAACAGCAAAAACAGTTATGAAAAGCACATAGAATAACAAATACTCGCTGATATACTCTTTATATTTTTTCATATTTGCAAAAAATCCCAAAAATCCTTCAAGGAACATAAGGAATGATACGGGACCAAGTATAAAAATATAAACTTTGAAATAGTGCATTACACCTTGTGTATTATATGTAAGCGAGGCGACACTTTTCATCTCGGTCAGTATAAATAGAAAATCCCCTGTCTTCCACATACCCAGCAAATTATAAATTACTGGGAAAACGCCTATTGCAAATGCAGGAATATATTTTTTCCGATATAACAGAATTACGAACAGGACTATGCAAAATATGCTGATTTCCTGCCGAATCGTAAACACATAACCGATTAATAAGCCTGCGAGAATAAGTTTTTCCCTTTTATACAATATCAGAAACAGAACAACCAGCATAGCAGTAAAAATTTCCGAATATGTCCGGAACGATAAATCGAAGAATAGCGGCTGAACCGCGAGCAGTAATGCACCAAAGTAAGCATATTTTATCTTGTATTCCTTCAGAAGTACATATGTTAAGAATACTGTAACGGCTGATATCAGAGAATTGAAAATCAGGACTGCTTTATAGTCAATCAAAGCGGGAATGATAAGGAAAATCTTCCAGCCCGGTTTCGGATTATTACCGAGAATAGAAAACGCGTCAACTTTGAATTTCACAGCGTTCAAGTACTGCGCTATTTCATCGTCCTGATAGAATCCGGTTGAAATGTTTGAAAGCCAGAAATAAATTAAAGTTAATAAAGGAATTAAGACCCAGAAATACTTATCAAAATAGGTTTCCAGGCTGACAATGTTTTCAACTTTTTGTATTTCGAGTTTTGTCTTTGCCATAAATAAGTGTTGGTGAAATTATATAAATATTATCAAGTTTTAAAGGGTAAAGGTCGGTTGCGACGCACTATAAGAAGATAGTAAATCAATAAAAAATATATTTATTATATCGAGATTAAGTAAAATGTATTAAAGAGGGGAAAAGAGATGATTTACTGGAAAAGTCAAAGTTATAATGGGTACCGAATACCCATTTTTATCTTTAATAAACTTTCCGATAATGTTATATTTAAACAATATTATGGAATTACTCGGAAATTCAATACAGATCAAAGAAATCAACCAGATTATTCGTCAGGTCGCGCCTACGGATATAAGCGTGCTTATCACGGGCGAAAGCGGAACTGGTAAAGAAGTAGTTGCGAACTGCATACATGAATACAGCAAAAGAAAAGACAAAGCATTTATAACAGTAAATTGCGGAGCGATACCGGAAGGTATAATTGAAAGCGAGTTATTCGGGCATCAAAAGGGTGCATTTACAGGTGCAATAGAAAACCGTGAAGGATATTTTGAGATGGCCGCAAAAGGCACAATATTTCTGGATGAGATAGGAGATATGCCTCTTGCAACACAGGTTAAAATACTTCGTGTACTGGAATCAGGCGAGTTTTTAAGAGTAGGCGGAAACAAGAATATACATGTTGATGTTCGAGTAGTTGCGGCAACGAACAAAAATCTTTCACAGGAGGTAATCAACAAGAACTTCAGGGAAGATTTGTATTTCAGACTCAGATTGGTTAATATACATATACCGCCTTTGCGTGAAAGAAAATCCGATGTAAAAGTTTTATTCGAGCATTTCATAGATGAAGTATGCAAAAAGAACGGTATTGAATACAGAGGTATTGAAGATGATGCAATGGAATTTCTAATCAATTACGTCTGGTACGGTAATGCGCGGGAGTTGAAAAATTTCTGTGAAAGCATTGTGGTACTTAATCCAAACAAGAAATTAGCGCTGGCTGACGTAAAGAAAAACCTGCATTCCGAGTTTACTCAGCCCAGACAATTGCCTGCTGTACCATTAATAACTAAGGATTACAGCGAAAAAGATTTAATTATGAGGGCTTTATTTGAACTTAAGTCTGATATATTGGATATTAAAAAACTTTTAAAGTATAAAGACAACGAAATAAACAGTATTCAGACCGACAGTGATTTTTTCATAAATCGGGACAGGATAAAGAACATGGATGATGAAGAAATAGACAAAGAGATTCTTGTATATCTGCTCAGGCTTCATGACTGGGACGTTAAAAAAGTATCGGATAATTTGAATCAGACGCCCAGAAACGTTTACAGAAAGATTAAAAAATACAACATAATAAAAAACTTTTGAAAAAATACTCGTTCATATTATTAATTTTTGCTTTTATTTTTAATTCCTGCGGTATATACAGTTTTAAGGGTAATAATCCGCCCGAGGGAATAAAAACTATTGCAGTCCCTTTGTTCACCGACAACAGCGGATTCGCTGAATCCGGTCTAAAAGAACAATTCACGGAATTACTTAAGAATAAAATTATAAGCGACAATACATTAAGGCTGGCGGATAAGACAACGGCCGATGGTGCGTTGAACTGCACAATAACATCCGTTAAAGACGATGCTCTCGTAATAAGCGGCAATGAGAACGTCACAAAAAGAAAGATAACTATTAACGTCAATGTTGTATTTGAGAATCTAAAAAAACAAAAGAAAATCTGGGATAGAAATTACGAAAATTGGGGAGAATACAATTCCTCAACCAGTTCTTTTTCAGAGAGACAAAACGGCATTACGCTTGCCCGCGATAAGATAACAGACGACATTTTAAACGACATTATTTCAAACTGGTAAACATGAAAATAGAACCAATAATACTAATTACTTACATTGTTTCACTCTCCATATTATTCTTTTTTGCGAGTCATGGTTTCAATATGATATTCCTTTATTTCAAGACATATAATAAAAGGACAGAAGACCTAAATCCGGAAGATTTCGAGTTAAAAGAATATCCGGTTGTAACGATTCAGTTACCGCTTTACAATGAAAAATATGTTATCTGCAGGTTAATCGACGCAACACTTCGCATGGATTACCCAAAGGATAAACTCGAGGTCCAGATACTTGATGATTCCACCGATGATACGGAAGATATTATTAAAGAACATATTCAGCAATACCTTAAAGACGGTTACGACATAGTTCATATTCATAGAACAAACAGGCAGGGATATAAAGCGGGCGCATTAAAAGAAGGATTGAAAACTGCAAAAGGTGAATTCGTTGCAATCTTCGATGCAGATTTTATCCCAAGGAAAAATTTCCTCAGAAGAACAATCCCCTATTTCATAAAAGATGAGAAAGTAGGATTAGTACAGACAAGATGGGAACACATTAACAGAAATTACAATGTGATGACTAAAACACAGGCTATTGCTCTTGACGGTCATTTTGTAATTGAACAAGCAGTAAGGAACAGAGCGGGTTACTTTATCCAATTCAACGGGACAGGAGGAGTTTGGCGCAAGTCCTGCATATTTGATGCGGGCAACTGGCAGGCCGATACTCTGACTGAAGACCTCGATCTTTCTTACAGGGCACAGATGAAAGGATGGCAGATTAGGTATATAGTTAATTTCACATCACCGGCTGAATTACCTGTCGATATAAATGCTTTGAGGTCGCAGCAATTCAGGTGGACAAAAGGTTCCATAGAAACGGCAAAGAAAATATATCCGAGGGTTTTAAAGTCAAAACTTCCGATGAATGAAAAGTTTCAGTCATTTATACGCCTTTGGAGCAATATGGCGTATCCTTTTATAATGCTCGCGGCAATACTGAATCTTCCGGTTACGCTTATTAAAGAGACAGGAGAATATGACCCTGTTTTTAAATTTATGTCCATTTTTATTTTTGCATTTGTTGCATCATTCATGTTTTATCTTTATTCACAGAAAGATGTATATCCCGACTGGCAGAAAAGGATTATTTATTTTCCTGTTTTCATGACAGGAAGCATGGGTCTCGCAGTGAATAACACCAAAGCAGTTTGGGAAGGACTTATTAACAAGAAAAGTGAATTTGTAAGGACTCCAAAGTATAAGGTCGTGCATCATAAAGATACAGTGCACGACAAAAAATACCATACAAAGAAAGTACCATTCATTGCTTATTTTGAGGCAGTGTTATCTCTCTATTGCTGGGTCGGAGTCGCCATCTCTGTTTATTATGCACAGATAGCCTCCATACCATTCCAGGTGATGTTTGCAGCAGGATTCGGTATAATTTCTTATCTTTCATTTCAGCAGGTTTATTTACATAATAAAGCACAAAGAGAAATTTTAGCAGGCAATGTATAATCTCGATAATTATATAGGATTTCTTAAAGAGAAACTTGACAGCAAGTTCTTCTCTCCTCTGCTTATTAAACTTGCCAATCTTTATTTTTTCAACGACCAGTTTGACAATTGTATAAAAATATGCGACATGGTAAACGAACTCTTCCCTTATTACCTGTCGCCGAAAATACTGAAGATAAAAGCCCTGATCAAACTTGAATATTTCAACGAAGCGGAAAACGAACTGAATTCTATTACTAACAGGATACCTAACAAGGAACTGACAGAACTTCTTTATTCTTCATTGGAGGAATTTAAGAACAAGCAGAGCCAGGCAAAAATATTCTATCCTGAAATGCTGTCGGATCTGGATAAATTCGAGGATTATTCGGAAGACCTGAGAAATATACCTCATTGCAAGAGTATCAGCGAACAAACAGAGTCTGAGCTGCTATTGATAGATTCCGATTACCTGTTAAACCTCAGCAATGAAGATAATTACCAGAAGTTTGTTTCCGAAGTAAATAATATTACGCTTACAAAGTTCAGTCCAAAAAAATCCGAATCGGGTTCCGAAAACGGTAACGGGAAAGCAAAGGTTGACCACAAGGAAACTATGCTGAGCAACGTTAAGATAATTACGGAAACTATCGCGGACATATTGGTGAAACAGGGATTGTACAAAGAAGCCTTCGACGCATACACATTTTTACTCAGGGCCGGACACAAGAATAAAAGGAAGATATTGGAAAAAATCGCCGAACTGGAACGCAGAATGTAAATTATTCCGAGGGGATTTCGGGATTAACGAATACCACTTTTTCCTTTTCCATAACAACCGCGCCTTCTTTAAATCCTTTTCTTTTCTTGACATATTTTCTTTCACAGTACGCCACGGGAACATTTCGTCCGTTCCTTGCCTTGCTGTAATATGCAGCAATGGAAGCGGCTTTGAGTATCAATGATTTATCAGGAACAAGATTTTTATCTTCGAATCTGAGGACCGTATGTGAACCGCTGGCTCCTCTAACATGGAACCATAGGTCATACTGATTGCAGTATTTCATAGTAAGCAGGTCGTTGCTTTTGCTGTCTTTTCCCACCCAGACTACAAATTTATCATGCAGTCTGAATTCGCGAAAAGGAAGTTTTTCATTTTCTGTTTCTTCTTTCTTGAGCATTTTTACCAAATTCTTTGTGTCATTTTCAGAAATAATTCTATCTTTTTGTTTTTGCAAATTTACCAATTCGGATTCATACTTTCCAATCTTATCTTTAATCAGAGAAACCGACTTCTTTAATCCTTTATATTTTTCATAATACAAATTTGCATTCTCCGCAGGCGACAAGGAATCGTTGAGTTTTATCGTTTTTTTTTCTCCGCTTACAGAATCGGTATATTCGAATGATTTACTGTTTCGCTCAATCAGATGCAGATTCCGCATTATTATGTCAGCAGATATTTTATGAATCGACGAATCTTCGGCTTTGACAAGATTGCCTTTCAGATTACCGATTTTCTTTTCAAGTTCTTTAATCTTTTTCTCATTGTCGGAAAGCAGTTTTGATTTGCTGTCCTCGTATCTGTCTCTGTGTTTAATTTTCGAATACGATACCGATATCAATGTATTGATATCATCGAATTCTTCGATAAGTTCATAATCGCGTCCTGAAAGTTTTACAGGCGACGGAATAAAAGTTTTCTCTTTATAAAGATAATATTTTGACGAGTTGTTTATTTCTTTAATTATATTTTCAAACTCGCGTATATGATTTTCTTCCGGGGCTTTTCCTTGCGCATCGGCTCTGGCGGATGCTTCTTTTGAATAATATTTACCGAGATAGCCGAATTGTTTTATAAGAGGTTTTTCGCTGCCTGCATTTTCACCGGATACGGGATTAAAGATATTTATGTCTTTCCCCGTGTATTTATCTTTTTCCGAGAATGAATTAACGATTAAACCGTTCTTTAAGAGGAAAACGTTGCTTCTATTCGGAATGAAAGATATTAAGATTGTGTAATCATGTTCGAGAGTAATATTGACAATTCTGTCGCGGTCGTTGATTTTGAAACCGCTTATTTTTAAGCCGTAGATATTTTCAAAAATGCCGAAAACATTTTTCTTAGGTCTTGAAAAGGAGTTAAGAAGAAAGAAGGTTTCAAGATTTTTTTCGAGGCTAATCTTAAGAAATTCCTGCACACCGTTTTTTGCAAGTTCAAGTATAAGAATATCTCTTTCGGGAGTATAGAAATCATGGATAATACAATCCCTGGAATGAGCGTTTAAAAAATCCGCTTCGGCTTTGAGTATGAAATAATTATTAATCAAAGCAATTCAGGCTTTGAGAGTTTTTAGCCATGTGTAAGGGCTTCGGCACCGCTGACTATTTCCAGCAATTCATTTGTGATTGCTTCCTGTCTTGCTCTATTATAATTGAGAGAGAGGAAGTTAATCAAATCGCTGGCGTTATTTGATGCTGAATCCATGGCGGTCATTCTGGCTCCCTGCTCCGATGCATTGGATTCGAGCAGCGCTTTCCAGAACTGTACGTTTAAATTCTTCGGAATTAATTCCGACAGGATTTGCTTCGACGACGGTTCATAAATGAAATCTTTATTCGATAATTCCTTATCCTCAACGCCGTCGTGGCTGAACGGAAGGAAAGTTTCCTTCGTTATATTCTGTTTGATGATTGATTTAAATTCATTGTAAATAATTTCGATATTGTCGACTTCACCCGTTAGATAAAGATTCGTGAGATATTTCACAATATCGTTTGACGTCTGAATGTTCAGATTACCGAATACGCCCGGAAAATTCTTTATTACATTATATTTCCTCTTATTGAAGAAATCATATCCTTTTTTGCCGATAGTAATCATCGGAGAATCTTTGCCGATTTCATTCATATAATTCGCAGCGAATTTAATTATATTCGAATTAAACGCACCGCAGAGTCCTCTGTCCGAGGTAATGAGAACGACAAGTTTCTTTTTAATATCTCGTTCTTTTGTAAGTTCATGATCACTAATATCCACAAGTGTCAGCATCTGCGACATCAGGTGGTTGAGTTTAAACGCATAAGGTCTGGTAGATAAGATTTTGTCCTGTGCTTTTCTCATTCTCACAGCGGACATCATCTTCATCGCCTTAGTGATTTTCTGAATATTCTTTACCGCATTAATACGGATACGTATTTCTTTTAAAGACGCCAATTAATACTATAATCCTTTTTCTTTTAATTTTTTAGAGACCAAATCTTCCAAAACGCCAAAGTCAACCGATGCAGAGCGCGGCTGAGCCTGGTGGATTGCTTCCTTCACGGTAGCAATTTCTTTATTAAGGTACAAATTCAGGCAGAAACTAAGCCTGTTTCTGTCGCTATCAAGAGGGATAACGTTTTTCAGTTCGTCTATACCGTTATAAAGTTTTTTAATCGGGGCATTATCATCGAGATAATTGACACCCGCAGGCTGTTTTGTTGTCATAAAATTATTTTTTTATAGAATCGTTAAATCTCTTTGCGAATTCATCAAGTATTCCGCTCAATTTTTCCATCACCTCTTTGCTTAAATCTTTTTTATCTTTTATTTCATTCATTATATCGGAATGAAGATTTTCCATTTCAGACAAAAACTCGGATTCAAATCTGCTTATGAAATCGACAGGGATTTCATCGAGATATCCGTTTGTAGCCGCATAAATAATCACCACCTGTTTTTCAACATCCATCGGTGAAAATTGTTTTTGTTTCAGTATTTCGACAAGTCTTTCACCTCTTCTCAACTGCTGCTGCGTTGCTTTATCGAGGTCGGAACCGAATCTCGCGAACGATTCGAGTTCTCTGTACTGCGCAAGGTCGAGTCTCAGAGTTCCAGCAATTTTTTTCATTGCTTTTATCTGAGCGCTGCCGCCTACTCTCGATACGGAAATACCGACGTTAATAGCCGGTCTGATACCATTATTGAATAAATTAGGTTCGAGATATATCTGACCGTCGGTAATTGAAATAACATTTGTCGGAATATAAGCGGAGATATCGCCTGCTTTCGTTTCGATTACGGGCAATGCAGTTAAACTTCCGCCGCCGAGATCGTCCGATAATTTGGATGCTCTTTCGAGAAGTCTTGAATGCAGATAGAATACGTCACCGGGATATGCTTCTCTTCCCGGAGGTCTTCTAAGCAGCAATGAAAGTTCTCTGTATGCGGCTGCCTGTTTTGTAAGGTCATCGTATATTACAAGCGCATGTTTTCCTCTGTCTCTGAAAAATTCTCCGATTGTCGCGCCTGAGTAGGGAGAAATGTAAAGCATAGGAGCGGGGTCAGAAGCCGTTGCCGCAACAACGGTAGTGTATTCCATTGCGCCTGCTTCTTCAAGACTTTTTACAACCTGCGCTACAGTTGAACCTTTTTGTCCGATAGCGACATAGATGCAGTAAACATCTTTTCCGCGCTGGTTAATAATAGTATCGATAGCAACTGCAGTTTTACCTGTCTGCCTGTCGCCGATAATCAATTCACGCTGACCTCTGCCGATAGGAATCATTGCATCGATGGCTTTGAGACCTGTCTGCAATGGTTCTTTAACAGGCTGTCTCTGGATAACGCCAAGCGCTTTTCTTTCAATAGGCTGAAATAAATCCGATTTAATTTCACCTTTGCCGTCAAGCGGCTGGCCGAGCGGGTTTACAACTCTACCGAGCATACAGTCACCAACGGGAATGGAAATAATTTTTCCAGTTCTCTTTACGGTATCGCCTTCTTTTACGAGATGGGATTCACCGAAAAGAACGCAGCCTACATTGTCTTCTTCAAGGTTAAGCGCCACTCCGAATACTCCGTGAGGAAATTCGACAAGTTCACTTGCCTGGCAGTGTGAAAGACCATATACTCTCGCAACGTTATCGCCTACAGACAACACCGTTCCTACATCGTATATATCCACTTCCTTTTCATAACCTGAAAGCTGCTTCAGGATTACCGCTGATACTTCTCCGGCTTTTACATCTATCATTTAAAAACTCCTGTTAAAATTCTTTTATTGTGTTTTTGTTTTCAGTGATTCTTTCATGAGTTCGAGTTGTCTTACAACACTTCCATCAATTACAGTATCTTTAAGTCTAATCGTAAATCCTCCGATTAAATCGGCATTAACATCATAAACAGGTTTTGAATTTTTATTCGTAAACCTGTCAATATCTTTTTTTATAATATTTTTTTCATTGTCGTTCAAAGCAACGGCAGAAGTAAACAGAGGCTTAATAACGCCTTCTTTATCGTCGACCATGTCAAGGAATCCGGATAAAACTTCCGATGTATACATCTCTCTGCCGTTCCTGACAAGCAGTAACAGCAGGCTCAGCGACAATTCATTAATTTTGCCTTTAAACAACTGAGAAAGAATCTTCGTTTTCTTTGCTTTATCAACAATAGGGCTGTTAAGAAGCAGTCTCAATTCTCTGTTGGTATTGATAATTTCAACGAGGTCCTGACAATCGACAATAATTTTCTTAAGGTTCTGCGTATCGCCGGCCGCTTCATACATTGCCAATGAATATCTATTTACGACTTTATTCTGCATTAATTCTTTGGAATTTTATTCATGAATTCGTCGATTATATCCATCTGCTTGCTTTTATCGAGATTTTTCGAAAGAATCTTTTCGGCAGCTTTGAACGCGATATCGGTGATATCGCCTTTCATCTGTTCGACAGCAGTTTCTTTCATTGACTGGATTTGTTCTTTTGCTTTCTGAATATTCCTGTTGGATTCTTCATGGGCTTTCGAAACAATCTCGTCTTTAATTTTCGAAGAAAGTTCGCGCGCATCATTCAGGATTTTTGAAGCCTGCATATTTGCTTCCGCGATAATTTTCTTGTTTTGCTCGATTAATTCAGCAGTTTCTTTGTTTTGTTTCTCTGCGTTTTCGAGTGCATTTTTAATTGTGTCTTCCCTATTATTAAGTGCTTTGATAAGAGGACCCCATGCGAATTTTCTAAGAAGGAACAGAAAAAGCACAAAGACGACTATTGTCCAGATTATCAAGCCGGGATTAACTGAAAGCAACGAAGGTTTTTCGTGAACTTCGCCGCCGCTCAAAAATATACCGAAAACTAAATTATGTAATAATATTAGCATCATATTTTATATTCGGGAATTAACTCTTAATTGCCAATAAGATACAGATAACGAGGCCGAATAACGCTACGCCTTCGATAAGTGCTGCGGCAATAATCATTGAAGTTCTGATATCGCCTAAGACTTCGGGGTTTCTACCGCTTGCATCCATAGCCGCGCTGGCGATTTTACCAATGCCGAATGCTGCGCCTATAACTACCAAGCCTGCACCGATACCTGCTGCAAAATATGCATATTCCATGAAATTTACTCCTTATGTTTTTATTATTATTAAAAAAATTTAATGCTGATGTATAGCCATGTTGATGAAGATGACAGACAGCATCGTGAAGATGTAAGCCTGCAACAGGGCAACAAATAACTCAAGAAAATCAATAAACAGTGCGAACGGAATCGCGATAGCGACCCCTGCCCAGTTCATGATAAAAATTAAACCTAACAGCGACATAATTATAATTGAGCCCGCAGTAATATTTGCAAACAACCTCATTAGCAAGGCGAATGGTTTTGTGAACAATCCGATGAACTCAACAATAATCATAATAGGCAGAACGAATACGGGAATTCCGTGAGGCACGAGACCTTTGAAATATCCCAGTACGCCGTTTTTCTTCATGCCATTAACCTGAATCATTGAAAACGTAATTAATGCAAGACCGGTAGTTACGCTAATATTCTTAGTCGGCTGAGCCATGAAAGGAATCATGCCAATAAGATTAGCAAAAAGAATGAAGAAAAACAGAGTCAGGAAGAACGGAAGGAGTTTCAAACCTTCTTTTCCCATATTAGGCAATACTATTTCATCTCTTATAAACAGAACGACTGTTTCAATTAAATTACCGACGCCTTTAGGGACGGGATTTTTAGTATTAACAACGGCTGCTCTTCTTAGAACAAAGAAAAGGATTGTGGAAGAGAGCAGAAGCATGAATAAACTTTTTGTAACCGAGAAATCGAAAGTAATGCCGCCGATAGTAACTTTAGGAAATGAAGGCAGCGGGAGTTTCCCGAGGAAATAGAAATCGACGTAATTGTGGTCAACTACTTTTTCAATAATATCGAGTTTATTATCGTCTCCGTGCGTAGTTTTTGGCTCTTCGGCAAATAACCTTGCGGAAAAAAGTACTGTAAAAAGCACTATGACAAAAAAACTATATACAAATCTGTGTTTAGGTATCAATCCGTTTAAGTTTATTGATTCTGTTTACTAATAAATAAGTTTCGATTATAAGATATAAAAAGTAAAAAAAGAATAACGCAAATATAAAAGAAATTTTGTTCAATTTAAATGCTAAAAGACCCACCAGTACAGCGATTAAAACAACAAATAATCTTACAACCATACTGCCGAGACCTATAAAATAAAATCTTTTCTGATCTCCGACAAGAGATTTAAGTAAAATTTTAAATCCGATGACGGAATTCAGAACGTTAATGATTCCCGCAGATAAAAAACTTACGAAATCAATTTTAAGATCCTTATAAAACATGAATATAACGGCAGATGATATAACAAAAATCGTTACAGTAAGGATAACAAATTTTCTGAAATAAAAATCCCTATTTTCCATTTTTTTCATGATTTTTTTTATCGAGGTCTTTAACCAAAGCAAATATTGTATAAAAGACACCTATAAAACCGAGGAAAGTGAAAATAAGAGTAAAAATAAATTTAGTATCAAATTTGCCATCGAGCCAGATGCCAATGAAAAGGAAAACAATAATAGTCGCGGCGATTTGAATTCCAACGCCGGAATATTGTATAACGACCGGATTGACTTTCACAATCGGTTTAAACAAAAATTCCTTAACGGCTTTATATTTCTCTTTTTTAGGATCGTTTTCCACTTTGGCAATTAGTTTTTTACAATTAGTTTTTACAATTAGTAATTAGTAATTAGTAATTAGTAATTTTTAATTTACCGAAATTAGACGGGCTATACAATTCAGAACAGTCTTTCCCGATAAAGAACAGCGGGACGTCCGCCAAAGTGACGGCAGATCTTCGACAAAGAACGCGCAATACTCAAACATCAAACTTAAATGTAATAGCGGAAAAAACGAAACCCCGAGTAATAGCAGATCAACAGTAATAAATTCGTTGTGGATAAAAATACATGCCAAAAAGTACATATTAAAATATGACAGGCAACATGTCAGAACATGTCAGGAATGAAACAAAAAGTGTCATAAAATTTTGAGATAACATTGTAAAAACAATAAGTTGAATAAATATTTTCCGGGAAAGTGTCAGAAAGTGTCAAAAAGTGTCAAATTCAAAGATATAATTATGGAAAACAAGTACTTAGAATTTTACATGATTTGACACTATTCAAAAATCCGGCTGACAATAATTAAAATTAGGGCTGATTGAAATTAATGATACCAGGAACAAGGAAAATGATACCATGGTATCAGTGAAAAGTTGATTTTCAAATTAGAAATCAACAATTCGTGATTTTTTTCAAAAAGGTATCATTTAGGTATCATTAACACCGTTAAGTTGAGTTAAACTACTGAATTTATAAATACTTATGAAATGATACCTCAGGTATCATTTAAGGTATCATTTTATTTTGGAAATCCACCGGAAAAATATTATTTTTTCCGCAATTGATGTAGTTAGTATTTTCCTATGATGTCAAAGAACAATTTTCCGTGCCATAATAATATATGGTATTTTAAAACTGCGGTCAATGCAGAAATTTGACGCAAATAAACTATTTAAAATTATTTGTAAACAATCTACTTTAATTTATGATCACTAATATTACCAATTTTTAAACAATTATTTTGAATAAAGCGTGTAATAATCTTATACTGGCTTTACAAATTTATATATTCCAATTATACTCTTGATTATATTTGTTAAAGATGATACATTAATTATGCATAATTTAATTACATATTCTAAGATTTTCTTAATTAATATTTATGAAATGTGTATATAAATATCGTATGGGGTTATTTCCGAATGTATTTTAATAAATTCATTAAAGTAATTTTTGTCAAAGAATCTAAGCCAAGTTGAATGTTACTTATTAGAGAAATAAAATTTCACAAATAATTCTGCAAATTAAGAAAGGAGGTGAATAATGAAAACTACCAATGACATTATAAATGAAAAGTTATCCAAAAAGGTTAAAATTCGACTTAATGTAATATCAAGTAGCAAAAAGAATGTCCGTCTAGGAAAAAATTGTAGTAATTGTATTGGTTGTGTTGGTGTAACTTAATTCTACTTATTTCAGGCATCTCGGAAAATTCTGAGATGCCTTTTTTTCTAAATATTAAAAATAATAGATAATGTTAATAGTATTCGATATTACTAATAGATGTAATTTAAAATGTACTTATTGTTATCACAATTTATTATCTAATAAGAATATTTTAGAATTCGATGAGATTTCCGTTAAAAGTATTTTGAATATCATCAAGAATATAATCAAAGATACAAATGAACCAATAAACATAACTTTTACTGGCGGAGAACCTTTCTTAAGGGCTGATGATTTATTGTGTACCTTAGATAAACTTAAACTTTATAAAGATAGAATATCATATATTTCAATTATAACAAATGGTACATTACTTACTTATTCTTTGTCTCAAGCATTATTCAAAATCTGGCCGTCCTTATATTTAGATATTTCCCTTGATGGTCCAGAAAAAATACATAATTACCAAAGACAATCAAAAAATGGAAATTATTCAAGTGTACTACTTGGTATTGAATCAGCTAGGAAAGCAGGACTTAATGTTTCACTATCTTCTGTGATTACAAAATTACATTTACAATATACGGCTTTAGAATATTACAATTTTATGCAATCATTCGATTTACCATGGTATGCTGGAAAAATAACTTCTGAAATCGATTCATCAATTTACAACATTAGCGATTCTGAATTTACAGATTTTGCTATTGAATTAATAAATGAATGGGCAATGGATCCAACGGATAAATCTGTCGCTTGGATTGATGGTATTTTAGAAATTATTACAACCCGTCAACAAAAGGTTAAAGATAATAAATGTGCGGATATTACAACTGTTTTTGCCGGAGATAAAGGTTATGCATGGCCTTGCTCACGTTTGGTGCCTTTAAAAAAATACGTTTTAGGTAGTATTGCCGATGGAATTCCATTTATTTTAAATTCACCAATAAGAAAGGAAATATCGGATTTGTTCTATGATGATAATACATGCGCTCATGAATCCTTAATTCGCAAAGGTATCATAACGCCGTTACCTGAATTTGCTTTGGAAAGAGAAAGACTATTTGCTCATTTGGCTCAACATGTTTCAATTCATAAATAAGATAGAAATCTATAATAGAAATTAAACTCAAAATATTACACTATATCGATAATTCGGAAAACACATGAAAATTAAGTTTATATTTTATTTTTCAGGTTTTTGCGTATAAATAATGGTTGTTAATATTTATAATTTTATTGTATTTTTATTAAAAAGAGAATATGCAATTTACTGAAGAAATTAAAAAGAGAGTCTGGGCAAAAGGGAAGGTAGTATTAGGTTTCGATTCGGATAAGTTCAGAAAAGATGAGTGTGGTGCTTGGATGACATACAATTTATATAGCAATAGGCAATCGATATATGGTTGGGAAATTGATTACATCGATCCAAATGGTCCAGCTAATGTTGACAACTTTAAACCATTACAATGGGAAAATATCCTTTCCAAATCAGACGGTATACTAAAATGCAAGGTGACATCCGATAACAATATTAATGTATACATTCCTTAATAATTAGATTCTAATATATAATGGAAAATATTTTTAAAACAGATATTTCTCGCCCTATAAACGTTATAGAATTAGTAGCATGGTTGGAAGAAAAATTTGATATTATCATTAATGAAGATACGAAATTCAACTACGAACTTAATTCAAAATCATTACAATCAGACATCGATAGTTGTCAATTTTGGCGATCTATAATTCTTAATTTAAACAGTTTCAACGATGAATATAAAATTGGAAAAAATTTAGATTTATTGTTAAAGCCAAATGATATACCGTCATTTATAAAAAAAGCATATGATAGTTTTATTTTAAAAATTTTAAGGAAAAATGTTTTAGAAAATACAAACTGGCCAAACGAGCCAAAATGCGGTTGGATAATTCCTGATAACTGGTTTGAAAAAATAAGGGACATTGTTAGAACAAGAATTGTTGTAAAATATTTAGATGGAGTAGATTTCATAGTGAAAAAAATTGAAGAGCAAGCAACGAAAGAAAACCTTATATTTAAGGTAGATTATGAAGCAAGAGATGAAGGATATTATGCAGCTCATATAACAATAACGATGCCTTTAAGAATAATAGATTTTAAAGGTAAAGCGAAACATATATTATTTAATTTCGAAATTCAAGTTACTACACAATTGCAAGAGGTTCTTTGTTCTTTATTACACAAGTATTACGAAGAAAGAAGAAAAAGAAATGATATCCCTGATATAAAATGGCAGTGGGATTATAAGAGTGAAGAATTTGCTCCAAATTATTTAGGTCACATCCTTCATTATATTGAAGGTATGATAATGGATATTCGAAACAAAAAATAAATCAAAATAATATATTATGAAAGAGGAATGCATCGAATACTTAAGAAAGGTAAATAAAACTGATCCAATTATTAAGCATATTATTGAGATACACGATGAATATTGCAAGATTTTAGAAGATGAAATAATAGTAGATGTATTTGTTTGTGAAGATTTTAATAAAGATAATCAGAAAGAAGATACATCATTAATATTTTTTACTTCAAAAGGAGGACTACTGGAAGCAAAAAATTATATTTTAAATGATAGAGATATTGATTATGTAAAATATTTGGATAAGGTAGACTACTATCAAATTCAATATAGAAATTATGATTTGGAGTATATAACAGATAGTTCATGGATGAAAGTACTCGTGAAACTAAGTAATGGTATTCGAATTTATTTATATGCAATAGGGAAGAATTGCGAATACTTGACTTGTTTATTAAAAAAATATTTTGTTCCTTTGATCAAATAAGAGTAAGTTATTTTTATACGAAAAAGGGAGTGTAAATAATTTTGTGTAAATGATTAAGAAAGCAGAGCAAGAAGAGACAGGAAGTAAGCCCTTTTCCCTATAGGGAAAAGGGCAAAAAAAGAAAAAACTGTTTCATTTTGCTCTTTAATAAAAACTTTATTAATCAGAATATCTGACCATAAAGGTTAGAAAGGAAAACACAAAATGGACTTAACACCCGAAGCAATCGAACAACTCAAAGCCGATTTATCGAAGGCAAAGACGTATGAAGATTTAATGGGACCCGATGGAGCGATAAAGAAACTGATGAAGAATGCCCTTGAAGGAATGCTGGATGCAGAACTAAGCGAGCATCTTGGATATCAAAAACACTCACCTGCAGGAAAAAACACCGGCAACAGCAGAAACGGTAAAACCAAAAAACGCCTCAAGAACGATAACGGAGAGATAGAAATCAAGGTGCCGCGAGACAGAAACAGCGATTTTGATCCTTTAGTAGTCAAGAAATACGACAGAACGCTGGGACCGATAGAAGACAAAATAATCTCAATGTATGCCAAAGAAATGACAACCCGCGATATACAATCTCACATAGAAGAAATATATGGTCTACAGGTAAGTCCGACACTTGTATCGAATATAACAGAGAAAATTGTTTCAATAGCAGCCACGTGGCAGAACAGACCCCTTGAATCATCATATCCGGTAGTGTTCTTCGATGCGATACATTACAAGATACGGGATGGGGGAAAAGTCGTATCCAAAGCTGCTTACACGTGTCTTGGCATAGATGTAAACGGACAGAAAGATTTACTCGGACTGTGGATAGGAGAATCCGAAGGAGCAAATTTCTGGTTAGGAGTTATAACAGAACTTCGTAATCGCGGGGTTGAAGACATACTAATAGCCTGTATAGACGGACTCAAAGGCTTTCCTGAGGCAATAAATACTATTTATCCCAATACGGAAATACAACTTTGTTTAATACACGTTATGAGAAATACGCTGCGATATATAGCAACAAAAGACTACAAAGAATTTGTAAAGGACATCAAGAAAGTTTATTCCGCTCCCACAGAGCAGGCGGGGTTATTAGAACTCGAAAACGTAGAACAAAAATGGGGCAAAAAATATCCTCTGCCCCTGAAGTCATGGAGGCAGAACTGGACGAACATTGCCACATTCTTCAAATATCCAGAAGAAATAAGAAAAATGATTTATACCACCAATGCCGTTGAAGCATTACATCGGCAGTTCAGAAAAGTTACTAAATCAAAATCACTTTTTCCAAATGACGATGCGCTGCCAAAAATGCTTTATCTGGCTTACAGGGATTTATCGAAAAAATGGGTTATGCCGATAAGAAACTGGGCTTTCATTGCGTCCCAATTATCAATTATTTTTGACGAAAGATTTTGTAAATTTATAAAATGAACGATTTCTCTTTTACACAAAATATTTTACAGACTCTTTTTCCGATTTTCAATATCAAAAGAATTTTTTCCTAATATATACTAAAAAGACCTATTGACAATATTTATTAATATTATCAGAAAGAATCCCTACCATATAATCTGAATATTCCATTACCTATCAAAGTGAACAAAATCCTATAAAATCCATAGATTAGGAATTGCAATATTCTTTAATGGAATGAGATTGGTTCTAATCTAGAGAGCCTAATCAATTCATTTGAAAACGCATAATAATTGCAATAATTGAAGAGATACAAATCACTTGACATATCAGAACGTTATTAATAAATTTAATTAACAATGAATTTTCCCTATGAAAAAGATAGTTCTTATTTGCCTCTTATTATTGTTTAGCACAAATCTTAAATCACAGTGGATACAGACTAACGGGCCACGCGGCGGGTGGGTACGTTGTCTTGCTATTTCAGGATCGAATTTATTTGCAGGAACACATGGCGGCGGAGTATTTCGTTCTACAAATAACGGGGCGAGTTGGACTGCGGTTAACAACGGTTTAACGAATCAGACTATTTATTCTCTTGCAGTTTCGGGAACAAATATATTTGCAGGAACGGCAGACAGCGGTGTATTTCTCTCGACAAATAACGGTGTCAACCGGATAAACAAAAACCAGGGAATCAGCGATGTTCCTTCAGCCTATAATTATGTCTATGCCGGGACTGAGTACAGATCAGTGTGGCACCGTTCACTTTCAGAAATTATAGGCATAAAGAATATCAGTACGGAAACACCTTTGAAATATACATTATCGCAGAACTATCCGAACCCGTTTAACCCAATTACAAATGTTAAATTCTCAATTGTAAATTCAGGGCAAGTAATATTAATCGTGTATGATGTTCAGGGGCGCGAATTACAGACACTTGTGAATGAATCGCTCAAGCCGGGAACATATGCAACCACTATCGACGGAAGTATGCTTACAAGCGGGGTTTACTTTTACAGGCTTACGGCCGGGGAGTACAGCGAGACGAAGAGGATGGTTCTAATCAAATAACAATTAGCAATTAACGATTAACAATTAGAGATTAACGATTAGCGAGTAATGAACACAGAGAACTAAAGTGGTGTTGTGCCGTCAGGAGGAAACTCCTGAAGGTCTCAAAGATAATGAATATGTAACTCATTTAAATATACAACTTTGATTAACATTAAATAATTCTGCTTTGAAAAAAACAATATTGTTACTTTCCGCCTTAATGATAATTGCTAACTGCACATTGAAAATTGATGACTGCAGGAGTCAGTGGGTTCAGATGTCGAACGGAATGGGAAACGACAAGACTATTAGTTCGTTTTTAATTGACGGAAATAATATTTATGCAGGGACACAGTCTTATGGAGTCTACGTCTCAACAAATTTCGGTTTAAATTGGACTCAAAGCGGAATGAACAATCAATGGGTAAAGTCATTTGTCATTAACGGAAGTAATATTTTTGCCGGGACTTATCTCCATGGTGTATGGCTCACAACCGATAACGGCGCCAGTTGGCATATAACATCTATGAATAATGCAACCGTTTCATCTCTTGCTATAAGCGGAAACACAATATTTGCAGGGCAATCTTTTTTCGGAGTTAAACGTTCAACAGACAATGGTGCAAACTGGACACAGATGGGACCGGCTAACAGGACCATCAATTCTCTTTCGATAAGCGGAAATAATATTTACGCTTCATCAGACAGCAGTGTTTTTATTTCAACAAACTTTGACACGAACTGGGTACTGACTCCTTTAAATGGTCAACTTATACATACACTTACAGCGCTTGGCAGCAGTGTTTACGCAGGGACGGATAACGGCATTTTCAGTACAACAAACAACGGAATAAACTGGGCACAAATCGGTTTGAACACTTATAAAATACATTCCCTTACTTCATTTGGCGGCAATATTTTTGCAGGAGCAAGTTACGGCGGTTATTACTATGTCTTTCTTTCAACGAATAACGGCGCAAACTGGTTAGATAAAACTCAGGGGTTTAATCCCGTTCCTATAATAACCGAATTACTAATCTCAAATAATTATATTTTCGCGGGTACAAATAGTTTCTCAGTATGGCGGCGCGATTATTTGGAAATTATTGGAATTAAACAAATATCAGGGACTGCGCCATCAAAATATTCATTATCGCAAAATTATCCGAACCCGTTTAACCCAATTACAAATGTTAAATTCTCAATTGTAAATTCAGGGCAAGTAATATTAATCGTGTATGATGTTCAGGGGCGCGAATTACAGACACTTGTGAATGAATCGCTCAAGCCGGGAACATATGCAACCACTTTCGACGGAAGTATGCTTACAAGCGGGGTTTATTTTTACAGGCTGACGGCAGGAGATTTTTCAGAGACAAAGCGGATGATTCTTTTAAAGTAAGAAGTTTGAGATCGTCAGGTTTTTCGAACTGATGGTGTATGGATGAGATTCCTGGAATAATGAATTAATCCAACGGCTTCAAGTTGCGGTAATTTTTGAAAATGATTCTGAAATAATAGATAAGTCACTACATTTTTGATGATTTATATTTGAATCAGCGGGAATTTTGGAATAAAAAATAATATTATAAATTTAATAATTTGGTAATGAAAAAACAGATTTACGCTTTAGTATTTATCATATTCATTTTGACAAGCTCGCTCTATGCACAGGTATCGCAGGAATGGGTCGCACGATACAACGGACCTGGAAACGGTGAGGAGTGGGCACATTCACTCGCAGTTGACGACTCGGGAAATGCATATGTAACAGGTTCTATTATGGAAAACGGAACAAGTTATGACTACGCTACAATAAAATACAATTCTGCAGGCATTCAACAATGGATTGCAATTTATAACGGACCGGGAAATGCGAATGATGATGCAACTGCTATCGCAGTTGACGGTTCGGGAAATATCTATGTCACAGGTCAGAGTGCTGGAAGCCAATTTGAATATAACTATGCAACAATCAAATACAATTCTGCAGGTGTCCAGCAATGGGTTGCAAGGTATAACGGACCAGGTATTAAAGATAGTGAAGCAAGTTCCATTGTAGTTGACGGCTTGGGGAATATCTATGTAACAGGTAAAAGCATTACGGGCATAATGTATTATGATTATGTCACAATCAAATACAATTCTGCAGGCGTCCAGCAGTGGGCTCAAATATATAACGGACTACAAAATGGTGATGATATTGCATATTCAATCGCCGTTGACGGCTATGGAAATGTCTATGTGACAGGACAGAGTAAGGGAATCGGAACAGAGTGGGACTATGCCACAATAAAATATAATTCCTCTGGAGTCCAGCAATGGGTACAAAGATATAACGGTCCTGGAATTTCTGATGATTATGCATATTCCCTCACAGTTGACAGGTCAGGGAATGTGTATGTGACTGGTTATAGTAATAATTATGGGTCCGGAACAAATTTGAACTATGCTACAATAAAATACAATTCATCAGGAATACAGCAATGGGCTGCAATTTATAACGGACCGGAAAATGGCGATGATATTGCACATTCCATTACAGTTGACAGTTCGGGAAATGTCTATGTGACAGGGAAAAGTCGGGGAAACGGACTTATTGGGTACGCAACAATAAAATACAATGCTGTTGGGGTAGAACAATGGGTTGCAAGATATCCCGGAAGTTCCAATAGTGCATCTTCCCTCGCAGTTGACGGTTCAGGGAATGTATACGTAACAGGTACATCATGGGAAAGCGGAACAGGTAATGACTATGCAACAATCAAATACAATTCCATGGGCGAAGCTATATGGGTACAAAGATATAACGGGGCGGGAAATGGCGATGAATATGCAAGTTCCCTCAAAGTTGACAGATCAGGTAATGTCTACGTAACAGGTTCCAGCAAAGGAAGCGGGACTGGTTATGACTATGCCACAATAAAATATTCTCAGCAGGTAGGGATACAGAATATCAGTACGGAAACACCTTTGAAATATGCATTATCGCAGAACTACCCGAATCCTTTTAACCCAATTACAAATGTTAAATTCTCAATTATAAATTCTGGGCAGGCAAAATTAATCGTGTATGATGTTCAGGGACGCGAAATACAGACACTTGTGAATGAGCCGCTTAAACCGGGAACGTACGAAACAACATTCGACGGCTCGAAATATACGAGCGGAGTTTATTTTTACAGGCTGACGGCGGAAGGATACAGTGAGACTAAGAGGATGGCTCTAATCAAGTAACAATTAGCAATTAACAATTAGAAATTAACGATTAGCGAGTAACGATTAGCGAGTAACGATTAGCGAGTAACGATTAGCGAGTAACGATTAGCGAGTAACGATTAGCGAGTAACGATTAGCAATTAACGATTAACGAATAGCGAGTAACGATTAGCGAGTAACGAATAGCGAGTAACGATTAGCGAGTAACGAATAGCGAGTAACGATTAGCAAGTAACGATTAGCGAGTAACGAACAGAGAACTTAAGTAGTGTTGTGCCGTCAGGAGGAAACTACTGACGGTCTCAAAGATAATGAATAGGTAACTCATTTAAATAGACAACTTTGATTAACATTAAATAATTCTGCTTTGAAAAAAACAATATTGTTACTTTCCGCCTTAATGATAATTGCTAACTGCACATTGAAAATTGATGACTGCAGGAGTCAGTGGGTGCAGATGTCGAATGGAATGGGAACAGATAAAATGATTTTATCTTTTTTGGTTAACGGAAATAATATTTTTGCCGGTACGCAAACTTATGGGCTTTATCGTTCCACTAATAACGGGACGAACTGGGTTCCAAGTGGTTTAAATTACGAAACTGTTAATGCTTTTGCCGTCAGCGGAAGTAACATTTATGCCGGAACCAGTACGCACGGCGTTTGGCTTAGTACCAATAATGGTTCAAGTTGGTTAGTGACATCATTGAACATTAGTCCGGTTATGTCTCTAGCAATCAGCGGAAATAATATTTTTGCAGGATTGTCTTTTTATGGGATTGTTATCTCAACAAATAATGGTGTGAACTGGTCACAAACAGGCTTGTCTAATCAAAATGTTCGTTCGCTTGCAATTGACGGAATTAAAATTTATGCCGCTACAGACAGTTGTGTATTTCTTTCAACTAATAACGGCACTAACTGGACTCAGACGACTTTAAACGGACAATTTATACACACTATTATAACGCTTGGCAGCAGCGTTTACGCCGGTACAGAAAATGGAGTTTACCGAACAACAAATAACGGAATAAACTGGACGCAAATAGGTTTAGATTCTCATACAGTGCATTCCCTTACGACTTTTGGAAACAACATTTTTGCCGGTACAAATTATTACAGTAATTCATACGTTTTTCTTACAACAAATAATGGAGTGAACTGGCTGGATAAAAGTCAGGGCTTCAATCCTGTTTCAACGGTATCCAGATTACTAATTACAAATAATAATATTTTCGCAGGAACATATAGTTTCTCAGTTTGGCGGCGTGATTATTCAGAAATAATCGGTATAAAGCAAATATCTTCTGAAATTCCAAGAATGTATTCATTATCACAAAACTATCCGAACCCGTTTAACCCAATTACAAATGTTAAATTCTCAATTGTAAATTCAGGGCAAGTAATATTAATCGTGTATGATGTTCAGGGGCGCGAATTACAGACACTTGTGAATGAATCGCTCAAGCCGGGAACATATGCAACCACTTTCGACGGAAGTATGCTTACAAGCGGAGTTTATTTTTACAGGCTAACGGCAGACGGATACAGCGAGACGAAGAGGATGGTGCTTATCAAATAACAATTAGCAATTAACGTTTAGCAATTAACAATTAACGATTAACGATTTGCGATTAACGATTTGCGATTAACGATTTGCGATTAACAATTAACGATTTGCGATTAACGATTTGCGATTTGCGATTAGAGATTGGAGATTTATTATAGATTTATATTACAGTAAGGCATAAGTAAGACATAAGTAAGGCAAATGATTGTTTTATAAAATAGAATAAAAAGATTATGCAGAAACTATTTGTTTTTCTGGCAATGCTCGTAACATTTAATTTAAATGCGCAGTGGTATTGGCAGAATCCGCGCCCTCAGGGTAATCATTTAAAATCCGTTTCATTCCCGAGTCAGAATACCGGTTACATTGCCGGTTTTCGCGGAACAGTTTTAAAGACAACAAATGCCGGTGATAACTGGCAAACGCTTACTACGGGAACTCAGGCAGATTTATCCGCGGCATTTTTCATCAATGATAACACCGGTTATGTTTCAGGAAAAAGCGCACCGGATTCAGCTCTTATTCCGATTCTTAAAACCACAAACGGCGGATTAAGCTGGGAATATTCTTTTATAGATTTAAACGATGAAATATTTGCATTCTATTTTTCAGATGAGTATAATGGTTATATGCTAGGCGCCTCAATTTATAAAACAACAAACAAGGGAGCTTCATGGTTTGTTTCCGGGTATCACATTTCCGGTTCTTCCATTTTTTTTACTTCCGAACAGACAGGTTATGTTGCCGGAACTAATAATACCAATTATCATAGAGGTGTATTCAAAACAACAAACAGAGGCGCCAGTTGGAATAGCATCACTGATGATATTCAGAATTTAATGTGTGTAAAATTCCTTTCACCGGACACAGGATTTGTTTTCGGACGCGGTATTATATTGAAGACAACAAATGCAGGAGTAAACTGGGTGCAAAAAAGTGATGGCAGTATGGGAACAATTTACACTTCAAGTTTCATTAATAGCAATACCGGTTTCGCATTTGGTGATGAGGGCAAAATTCTCAAAACAACCAACAATGGAGAGAACTGGTTTCTCCAGCCATTTTCTAACGGTCTTTATACAACATCTTCCGCATTCATACCGCCCAATAAAATTCTTTTTGCAGGTTACGCCGGCGGTATTTATACAACAACTAATGAAGGATATAACTGGATACCGACGGCAGATGTAAATTCTCGTTTCAGCGCTACATCAGTTTATTTTGTCAATTCAAATACGGGAATTGTTGCAGGTGAATTCGGAATGATATTAAGGACTACAAACGCGGGAAATAAATGGAATACCGTTCAAGTAAATCGAGATACAAAATTTACAAGCGTTCATTTTCCGAATACGAATACGGGTTATATTGTCGGCTGGGACTCTGTTTTTTTTAAAACAACAAACAGCGGGGAGAACTGGTTTACATTAAGTCTTCCATTTCCAAGTTTCTCTTATGATGTATTTTTCGTGAATTCCAATACAGGTTTTATTCTCAAAGGCATGTGGAACCCGTTATTAAAAACAACCAACGGCGGATATAACTGGACAACTGACACCACAATTAGTGAAAACGGCAATTATCAAAAGGTTTATTTCGTCAATGAAAGTACGGGGTTTCTATCAGGCAAAGGAATGTTAAGGACAACAAATTGCGGGGCAAACTGGGAGACAGCAATTCCATATGATGGTTATTCATATTTCTATTCGATTAATTTTATAAATTCAAATACGGGATTTGTTTCATGCAATCCAGAGTATGGAAACAACAGATGTATTTACAAAACGACAAATGCGGGGATTAACTGGGACAGCATAAATACAAATTATTACCTTGAGGGAGTTACTCTCAGGTTTTTAGACGCATATACCGGCTATGCTATGAATAATTATTTTATAATTAAAACTACAGACGGAGGAAGCAACTGGACGTCTCAGCCGTTTAATACTTCAAATTTTTTCACTGATTTATTTTTCACGTCTAACAACGAAGGTTATATAGTCGGGAGTTACGGAATGATTTTAAAAACGACTAACGGAGGAGTTGGTATAAAGGATATCAGCGAGGAGATACCGAAAGAATTTCATTTATCCCAAAATTATCCGAATCCCTTTAATCCGACGACGAAGATACGGTTTGACATTGTGGGAGGCAGCACATCGAATCAATCAGCAAAATTAAGAGTTTACGATATACTCGGACGCGAGGTTATGACTCTAGTGAATCAGGTGTTGCAGCCGGGTGTGTATGAAGTAGTTTTTGACGGGAGTCATTTAGCGAGCGGAATATATTTTTATAATTTGCAGACAGACGGATACAGCGAGACAAAGAGGATGGTGCTTATCAAATAACAATTAGCAATTAACGATTAACAATTAGTAATTAGTAATCAGTAGTGTCCCGTTAGAAATTAAATAAAAACAATTGTTTATTTTCGGTATCGACTATATTACCGGGGGTTGTTTCCGTAAACAATTCATTTAACAGTAACTTGCTAAAAATATTAACACTTAAAACCTGTAGAATTGTGTAGATATTT
>JAQTLX010000007.1:0-200941 GCA_028714695.1 Ignavibacteria bacterium
AGAAGCGATACGAGGAATTACCGGTCGGAGTTTGAAAGTTGTAAAAGAATATATTAAATTGTATAACGATTTACATCCAAAAAAACATTAAAAAAGACCATAGGACAAATGTCCGTATAGTAAATAACATCATTGAACGGAAAAGAAAGAAATAATATTAAGATAGGCGCTGAAGTATCTATAGTACAAAAACAGCATCAGGGTACAGGCGAACTGACTGAAGGCATTGTTTCGCGTATACTGACAAACAGCAAATCCCATCCCCACGGCATCAAGGTTCAACTCGAATCGGGCGAAATCGGAAGAGTAAAAGAAGTGAAAGAAGACTGATTTATTCGGCTTTGAAATGCCGATTCATATATTTTCCGATATCATCGGACTTGCTTGTATTCAAATCGTTTCACCGTACTGAAATTGTCAATTATTATTTATGAAAGTTTTACTATCTTTATTTGCTATTTCCCGTTTATATTTTCTTTTCGGGATATTCACTTAACGAATAATAAACCGGATGGTATTTAGTTCGCTTTCATTTTTGATTTTCATTATGGTCTTTTTTCCGCTCTTCTTTCTTTCGGGGAAAAGACTAAGACCTGCCGTACTTATGTCAGCAAGTCTTTTCTTCTATATGCACGTCCGGACGTTTTATATTATCGTAACTATAATATGGATATTTGTAAATTATTTTATATTGTTCAGACTCTACGCTGCGGTAAATTCCGGATGCGTTAACTCTCGCCGTAAAAAGTTTTATTTTGCTGCGGGACTCTGTTTTAATATTCTTGCTCTTATAGTTTTTAAATACGATTATTTCCTGACCGATAACGCTAACGCGCTTCTGCACGCAATTAAACCGTCTATATCTTTGCCGTATGTCAATCTGCTTGTTCCGCTGGGAATATCATTCATAACTTTTAAAAGCATAAGTTTCCTGATTGAAGTATATAACGGAAATTATAAAAATAAAATCGGTTTATTTAATTATTCGCAGTATATTCTCTTTTTCCCGGGAGTTCTTGCCGGACCTATAGACCGCCCTGCTAAATTAATGCCTCAACTTGAAAATCTAAACCGTGATTTCGATTCTGCTGATTTCAGAAAAGGACTGGGATTCATACTCATGGGATTGTTCCAGAAAGCCGTGATTGCCGACAGGATAAGTTTGCTGATAAGCGGCGGACTGAACAATCCGCGTAATTCCACAGGCGCAGAGTTGCTGCTTTTTGTGCTCTTATATTCCGTGCAGATATACTGCGATTTTGCGGGTTACTCGAATATGGCAATCGGCGCCGCAAAACTTTTTGGAATTGATATAATGCAAAATTTCGACAGACCTTATTTTGCAAAATCAATAAGCGAGTTCTGGAGAAAATGGCATATTTCGCTTTCGTCATGGCTGAGAGATTATTTATTCCTGCCCCTTGCTTTCAGATACACCCGCAAGTTTACCGAAAAAAGTTTTTCCGTTAAGAACATCGACAGATACAGTTATGTTATCGCCGTGCTTGTAACCATGCTTATTGCAGGCGTATGGCATGGCGCGGGCTGGACGTTTATCGTCTGGGGACTTCTGCTTGCTTTCTATATGATATTCGGATTTTATACTAAAAAAATCCGCCGCCGTATTTTTAAGAAAATCGGATTTGGTCAGAATTCACCTTTAAAATCATTCATTCAGATATCAGTTAATTTTATTCTAATAACTTTTGCGTGGATATTTTTCAGGGCGCAGGATTTATCATCCGCGTTAATCACGATAAGAAAGATTTTGTACATTCCTTTCGGAAATTATTCTCCGGGAGCGGAACACCAGACGATTTTTTCTTTCGAAATGATTATCGCAATTGTACTTGTACTTGCATATTTTACTATAGAGTACCTGCAATACAGCGGACGCGAAATAAATAAATCAATTAATTCCATGCCGGCAGTCTTGAGGTATTCGTTTTACTTTTTTGCGGTTTGTTTTATTTTAATAGCAGGATATTTTTCAACTATTCAGTTTATATATGCGCAGTTCTGATACAATAAAGAAAATATTGCTGACACTTATATTAGCAGCGGGTATCTTTGCAACATTATCCTCAAAAACATACTATTTGTGGAATTTGTTAATCATTCCGGAACTGGATTACAATTCATTTGAGAAATCTGTCAGATACGGCGATCTGTACAGGATGAGCAGAGTTACTGCATTTAAAGAAGATATACCGTATCCGCCGCCCGAACTAATATATAATTCAGTCGATGAATCGGATATCATTTCGGCAGGCGACTCATTTTTCCTACTGCCTATTAACGGGCTAAAGTTTGCGGCTGCTCTCGAGAAATACTCCGGGAAAAAAATATATGATGCAACTCAATTTGACGTAGAGTATGGTAAAAGACCTGCGGCAATGTTAACGATTAAAGGTTTTAATAGAGATAAGGAAAAAATCTTTATTCTTGAATGCGTGGAAAGATATTCGCATGAAAGAGCAAAAACAAAATATCTTGCATCTGTAAATGAGGTCGTTTTCAAATATCTTTATCTGGATGCAAATATATTATCCTTAAGTTCTGCCGAAGAATGGCTGCAAAGATCGGTTATTTTGCGAACACCTCTGGAATTCAAAGCAGATGCATATTTCAAGTTTTTCAGACGCCTTCCGGAAATTTCATCGATTTATACTCTAAACCCGCCTATGCTTTTCTACAACGAGGACAGAGATTATGCCGGTATTAAACCTGATTCGGTTTATATTGAAGAAACTGCAAACTCCCTGAAAAAACTTTCCGTTCTTTTAAAGGAAAAATATAATCTTGTTTTGCTGTATGTAGTTATTCCAAATAAATACAGTCTATACGGCGAATATGTGAATCCGGATTTTAAATACAATAATTATATTCCCGCGCTGACGGAATCTCTGCGGAGCAAAGGCGTACATACTTTTGACACATACACATTGTTGAAAGAGAATTCAAACAATGAATTGCTGTACTACAGAAGCGATACGCATTTTAACGAGAAGGGCAGAGACTTGCTGGTGAAAGAATGCGCGAATATGATAAGCCTGATTTCCGGCGAATCGGAAAAAAGTAAATAAAACAAACCGCATTGCATTGTTAACTTCCTCCTTCTTTTAACCGGGCTCCCACTTAGTCACACATACACCCTAATCCGGACAACCGAAACCCTAAAATTAATAAAACTTCCCGAAGGATTATGAAATATGCCGTGTCTAAAATATAAAGAGAAGAAATAAGGCACGGGAAGAGAAAATAAAAAAAGAAAGAAGGATGTTAAAATGAACATTAAATACATAACAGCAGTATTGCTAATGTCACTTGCAGTCATCTTCTATCTGGGCACTGCAGGAGCAAAAAACACTCAAAAAGATAATGAACCGAAACTTGAAATTCAGAAAGAAATAGAATCGACGCCTGAAGTTCAAACAATAAATATTGATACTTTTAAAAGTTCGCTTTCCTCATACGGCAAATGGGTTAAAGTAAAACCCGAAGAGGTCGACCCCGAAACAACAACATCAGATAATGTTGACCCAGAATCGACAACGTTAACGGATGAAGTTTCGTACGATGAGGATATGACAGAAACTGATTTAGCAAATCTTGAAGCAGCATCGAACGCAGAGGAAACAGTAGTTTATGACGAAAATACAAACGTCGGCACTGATGTAAGTACAGATTATATCTGGGTGCCGGATAAGAAAAACATCAATGATAACTGGACTCCTTATACAAACGGAAGATGGGAATGGACAAATTACGGCTGGATGTGGGCTTCTGATTATCAGTGGGGCCGGGTAACTTACCATTACGGCAGATGGTGGTATTCGGAAAGATACGGATGGGTCTGGTCGCCGGGTTACAGATGGGCCCCTGCATGGGTTTACTGGAGTTACTCAAACGAATATACAGGATGGCATCCAATCGGTCCGCGCAGACATCATTATGAATGGAATCAGTGGAATCATAATAACGGAAACTGGAATCATAACGGGAATCACCACATTGTTCACAACGGATGGGTGTTCGTAAACAATAATAATTTCACGAGTCAAATAAACAGCAGCACTGTCATTAATAGGAACAGAAATCTTGAATTGCTGAAAAAGACAAAGGATTTTACATCCTTGAAAAAAACCGAGAACGGGATTACAAATCCCGGAATAAGCCTGAGTAAGAATGATAAAGTTAAGAACAATACAAACCCGATAGTCTCTTTGGGCAATAACGGAACGCGTTTACCGAATGCAATCGAATTAAAAAATTCAAAGGTAACTAAGAACACGAAACAGGAAAACGTTACAAGTGAAATTAATAATTCGAAGAACGCAAACGTAACAAAGGAAATAAACAACACGAAGAAACAAACGGTAAATAACGAACTCAATAATTCGGTAAAAGTAAATAATACGGTCAAAACTGAAACTAAAAACAATACGAATAAGAAAACGGTTAACAACGGCACGGTAAATAATACTACGGTCAAGACCGAAACAAAGAATAATGTAAAAAATACCGAAATCAAAGTGAACGAAAACAATAAATCAAATAATACTTCAAAAAACGGCAATACGATTAATTCATATAATTCGGTTACAAAACTAAATCAGGAAAAAAGTGTTATAAATGCTGAAACGAAGAAGGAAAAAACGCAGCCGAAAGTTATTCAGACGCCTAAAGTCGAGAATACCGGAAAGAATATAAGTACGCAGAAAGTTGAAAATACACGGAAAAACGAAACGACAAAAACAGAATCGCTGAATAAGAGCACGAACCGGAATGAAAACACAACGCTGAAAAGCGGTAAATAATGGTTTTTACGACTAATTACTATGTCAGGTCTTCGGACCTGACATTTTTTTGATATTATTTGTACTTTTATAATATAACACGGAATCTTTGAGCAATGTCGAAGGTTTTTCGGTTATATAGTGTCTAATATGGTAAAGGAAATATTAATAATATTTGAATACAGAATTATTGTTTTTGATTAATAAATCATGAATGATAAAAACAAAATAACGCGTAAACATAACACAAAGATGAAAAAAGCAGTTATTGCAATTGCAGTTCTTTTCTTATCGGCCGGCGCATGTCTCCTAAGAGCGCAATCAATATCCGATTATCTTGAAAGCGGAAATAAGAAAAACACGGCAGGTGATTACAAAGGCGCAGTCGCGGATTATACGAAAGCAATAGAATTGAAATCCGATGACCCTGAATTGTATAATACAAGAGGTCTCGCAAAAGATAAACTCAAACATTATCACGGAGCAATCGCAGACTTCAACAAAGCCGTTCAGTTGAATCCTGACTATGCCGAAGCATATAACAACAGAGGAGTTGCAAAAGATAATCTTCAGGATTATCACGGCGCATTATCCGATTATAACAAAGCAATAAAATTAAAACCGGATTATGCCGAAGCATTCAACAACAGAGGAATTGTTAAAACGTATTTTCAGGATTTCGAAGGTGCGTTCAACGATTATACTAAAGCAATCGAACTGAAACCCGATTATCCCGAAGCATATAATAACAGGGCGGTTACGGAAGTAAACATGCAGGATTTCAGAACTGCAATATCGGACTGCAATAAGGCAATTCAACTTAAGCCGGACTATGCGGAAGCATTTAATAATCGCGGACTCGGACAGGACCATCTGCAGAATTATAATGATGCCGTTTCCGATTATGATAAAGCAATCGAACTGAAACCAGATTATGCCGAAGCGTATAACAACAGAGGAGTCACTAAAAATAATCAGGAGAATTTTCAAGGCTCGCTTATTGACCTGAATAAAGCAATCGAACTCAACCCCGCATACGCTGATGCATATAATAACCGCGGACTCGCAAAAGATAATCTTCTCGATTATCAGGGCGCGCTTGCGGATTATGACAAAGCAATTGAACTTGTGAGCAATTTTGCGGAAGCATATAATAACCGAGGACTTACAAAATGCGATATGCAGGATTACACAGGCGCGATGCAGGATTTTGATAAAGCAATTGAGTTTAAACCCTATTATGCGGAAGCATTTAATAACCGCGGACTTACGAAAAATATTATGCGTGATTATGAAAATGCAATAAAAGATTTTAATAAAGCGATTGTCCAGAAACCTGATTATTCGGATGCATATATGAACAGGGGGAATGCAAGAGCCGCGGCGAAAGACTTCGTAAAAGCGATTACCGATTATAATACAGCGATAGAACTCCGTCCCGCTTTTACAGGCGCGATATATAACCGCGGAATTGCTTATTATAGTCTTGGTAAATACAGGGAAGCAATACTCGATTTCAGCAAGGCAGCCGAACTGAATCCCGAATACGGCGATGCATTTAACTATCTCGGAGACTGCTATTTCGAAACACACGACTTCGATAAATCAGTTGAAAATTATAATAAATGCCTTAGCCTTAAAAGCAGCAACTGGGATGCAATGCTTGGTCTCTCGCTTGTGTATTTCGAAAAAAAGGACGCTGATAATTACAGGTTGTATTTCAACAAGGCAATCGGACTCGAACCTAAACTTAAAAAGGGTCTCGACGGAATTACCGCTCTTGAAAAAGAGGGATTTACATATTCTAATTACGACAAAGAAGTGCTGAAACAATTATTCAAAACACTAAAATGAACTATATTACTTATAATGTGAAGAAGAAGAGGATATTTATCATGAATGCTAAATATATATTAATTTATCTGCTGTCTGCACTGACCGTGATTTATTACGCGGGATGCACAAGCGCGAATTATACCGATTCAAAAGATACTTCCGACTCGGTCTCGCAAAACATAGACGTAAATACATTTAAGGATTCACTTACATCATACGGCAAATGGGTGAAAATATCGCCCGATGAAATAGACCCCGAATCTGGACTGTCGGACGAAATCGTTTACGATTCTCTCGATATGTCAAACGATTCTTTGAGCAATTCAGTCGATCCATCCTATGTGAATCTTGAAGAAACTATGAGCGGCAATGAATCGGTTACTTACAACCAGAACACAAATATCGGCGAAGACCTGAATTCGGAATATATCTGGATACCTAATCAGAACTATCTTTACGAAGGATGGACTCCTTACACAAACGGCAGATGGGAATGGACGAATTACGGCTGGATGTGGGTCTCGGACTATCAGTGGGGCTGGGCAACATATCACTACGGAAGATGGTGGTACTCCGAAGCGTACGGATGGGTATGGTCGCCGGGATTCACATGGGCTCCCGCATGGGTTTATTGGTGTCATTCCGGTGAATATACCGGCTGGTATCCTATGGGACCGCGCAGACACTACTATGAAGGAAATAATAATAACCACGAAAGAAATCATAATCACAATCACTGGGTATTCAATAACAATAATAACGGAAACCCGAATATTCGCAACGGCAGCGGATGGGTGTTTGTAAACAATAATAATTTCACGACGCAGATTAATAATAATACTATGACGAAGAAGGACAAGAATACAGAATTGCTGAAAAAAGCGACTGATTTTTCGTCAGTTAAAAAAATTAACGAACGCATTACCGATCCGGGTCCTGAAGTAAAGAAAATTGAAAAAGTACAGAACAGCACAATAAATACAGTCAATCTCGGTGAATCTGGTAAAAGACTGTCAACTGAATTAAACAATGAAACGACTAAAAAAGAAAACGGCAAGAAGGAACCTGTATCAACTCAAACTAATAATTCGACAAAAGTAAACAATAGCAATACCGACCCGAAGTACAACACTAAAACCAGTACTGAAATAAATAATAATAATACAAAGAAAACAGAAACGAAAAAGACGGAAACGAAAACGAACGAAAACAGTAAATCGAACTATAATACTTCCAAAACTTATAACAGCACAAAAACATATAATACAACGAAAACGAATCAGGAAGGAAGTTCGAATCAGAAAGGAACTGTTACAAAGACCGAAACCAAAACAAAGACGGAGAATACACAGCCGAAACAAAGTCCTCCGCCTAAAGTTGATCCTCCGAAAGTGAATAATCCGCCTAAAGTTGATCCTCCGAAAGTGAATAATCCGCCTAAAACAGAACAGCCGAAGGTGAATAATCCTCCGAAGAACGAAGCGCCGAAAAACGAAGCACCGAAGAACGAGGCGCCGAAAAACAATAATCCTCCGAACAAAAGCGGCAAATAAAATATATTTGAAATTCTATTCACTAAATGTCAGGTCTTGCGGCCTGACATTTTTTTGAACCTAATTTTAAACTATCCGTCAGCCTTGATTGTCTAATTAAAAAGACCTAAACAAAAATATAATGAAATTATTATCAGTTGTACTTCTATTCGTATTATTCATTTCAGGTTTCGCATATTCTCAGGATAAAGAAGGATTCCAAAAAAGCCCCGAAGACAGGGCGCGCATGGTAACGGATAAATTAAACAAAACACTTGTGTTTACAGGCGGACAGGACAGTCTCGTTTATAAGGCTGAACTCGATTTCTTCAACTCTCTCGGCGTTTTCAATAAAGACATTCAGAACAGGGAAAGCGATATGTCGAAAGTAAGAGATATAGCAAAAAACGAACTCTACTCAAAAATGAAAATTATTCTGACATCCGACCAACTCGACAAATACGATGACTTGCAGAAACAGATGGATAGACAAATGGATAAAAAAAGGGACGGTCAAAAAGGCAAACACAGAAATCAATAAAACAAACACAGAAATCAGTAGCGCAATATTCTAAAGTTTTTATAAGCCCACATTCCTGTCGGCTGAAGGCATTGCGTGCGGCATCTAATAGGAAAAATTTTCATTTTAGATATTTTATACTTTATTCTTTATTCTTACTTTTTATATTTTTTGTATTTGACTTTTCCAGCCCGCATCGCGGGCAAAATCTTGGTAGAAATAGGAATGCAAAAATATCCGAGCCCCATCGGGGCGATATCCAATAGAAAGTGATTGTTATACATTTCCAAACCCCGGAGGGGTGACATCTTAATTATCACTTCTTTGTTGAAAAAGAGCCTAATAAAATATTTGACTTTTCCAGCCCGCATCGCGGGCGGCAGTTTGGTAAAAAGGCGCATTGATAATCTTTAAGCTCACCTGGGCGGGCGGCAGTTTGGTAAAAAGGCGCATTGATAATCTTTAATCTCACCTGGGCGAGCGGCATCTTGGTAGGTGAGTGAATACAAAAATTTCCGAGCCCCGTAGGGGCGGTATCCAATAGTAAGAGATTGCTCTGCATTATCGAACCCCGTAGGGGTGACACCTTAATTATATTTTTTGATGAAAGAGATCCGTATAAAATATTTGATTCTTGATTCTTGCCCTCCGCGGCAGGTCTCCGATTCGATGACACGAATCTCCGAATTCTTGATACTTAATTCTTGATCCTTGATTCTAAATTTGACATCTCTATCACGGCGCAAAATTCCCGTCAAAAAACACCGACGAAATAGTAAAAAGCACTATAATTAAAACCAGACTCAACAGCGGCAAAAGCGACACAATAACGGATATTTTATATTTTCTGAAAAAATAAAATATCCATGCCGAAAAGGAAAAAAAACACATAACCGGAAAAGACACAATGCTCGTGAAAAACGTTATAAGAAAAACATTCCCCGTCGAATCGGGAGCATCGAACAGCATAGCCGACCATGCCGCTATCCACACACCGGGAATAATCATCAGTCCGAATACTATCGTCGATATAATAAGCAGTATCAGCGTCCCCCTGCTTCTTTTATTTGTTTCCTGAGTCATATGAATTGTATAACAAAATGCCGAAGAAAAAGTTTATTTCGAATAATTTTCAAAAAACTACAACATTCAATCTGCTACATTTTTTTAATACAAAAACCTTATATTATTTCTATTCCGTTTTTTGTAAATTAGAATAGAAATTATAAAATCATATTAACACGAAAATAACATTGATGTAAAATGGAGAAGCCGTTTCATATTTTTAAACTGGATGAAAAGACCGTAAATGATGTTATTAAATCTCCGCCCGAACCTCATCGTCACGACCATGAAGAACTTATTATCGTAACGAAAGGGGATTATGTGCATTTCGTCGATTTCAATAAAGAATCAATGTCCGCCCCCGCTGTCGTTTATATAGCGCAGGGCAAAGTACATCAGTTTCTTCCTAATACTAATGCAAGAGGGTGGGTTATACGTTTCAAAACAGATTTTCTTCCCGGCACTATGTTCCATTTTTATTCCTATTATCTTGACAGCATTAGATACGAAATTAATACCGATTTCTGTATTGATAATTTAGAATCACTGTGCAGCCTGATGTTCAGCGAATTTCAGCAGCGCCCTATAGACTTCAGTACAATCAAACATCTTCTCGGCGCTCTGGTTTCAAAACTTGAATCGCTTGGAAAAAGAAATGTTCTTCCAGATGAGAACACAAATAAATCCCAACTGATTACATTCAATAATTTTCTTAAAATTCTTGAAAGCAATTTCCGCCGCGATGAGGGCGTCGAATTCTATGCAGAAAAAATGAATATGTCCGTAAGGAATCTGAATCTGATATGCAAAAACATTCTTAAGAAGAGCATTACCGAAATCATAGAAACACGTAAACTCATCGAAGCGCGTCAACTGCTGATAGATACAAATAAGTCCGTTTCAGAAATAGGTTTTGAACTCGGTTATGCCGAAAAATCCTATTTTACGCGCGTATTCCGCAAAAAGACAGGGTCAACCCCATCGAAATTCCGCTCCGATATGCAATCCATGCTTGTATAAAAGTACCACACATTTTCCTGAAAGTGTTACCGTTTTATATGTAGGTACATGTATTTTTGTATAGTTGAATAAATTAAAACAAAAACAAAATGGAAAAAACAAAATGGGTCATAGACCCTTCACACAGCAAAATTGGATTCAAAGTCAGACACCTGATGATTTCACACGTACTCGGCAACTTTAAGCAGTTCGAAGGTGTAGTTCTTACAGAGGGTAACGATTTCACAAAAGCCTCTGTAAATCTGACTATCAGTTCGGCATCTGTAGATACCGAAATTGCGGACAGAGATACGCATTTAAAAAGCGCTGATTTCTTTGACGTTGAAAAATATCCTGAACTTACTTTCTCCGATTCTAAAATCGAGGATTTAGGCGACGATACTTATGAATTGACGGGAAACCTTACAATTAAAGGTATTGCAAAACCGGTAAAACTGACAGTCGAATTCGGCGGCGTTATGAAAGACCCGTGGGGCAATGAAAAAGCGGGATTCTCGCTTACGGGAAAAATTAATCGTAAAGACTGGGGCCTTAACTGGAATTCCGCGCTCGAAGCGGGCGGCGAACTCGTTGGGGAAGATGTGAAATTAATCTGCGACATCGAACTCGCAAAACAAGCATAACTTTAAACAAAATCAAAATGGAAAAGAAATATAATTTTGCCGCAATATCCGGAAGTTTGAGAAAAGGCTCATATAACACTATGGTCCTGAAAGCAGCGCAAAAACTCGCGCCTGAAAATATTACGATTGAACAGTTATCCATTGACGAAGTTCCATATTATAATTTCGATTTGCATGAGAAACAATTTCCGGATGCGGTTGAAATGCTTAATGATAAAATCAAAGCGGCGGACGCGGTAATATTGGTTACTCCCGAATACAATTATTCCGTTTCGGGTGTGCTGAAGAACGCAATAGATTTTTTCTCGCGTTCTCCTAAGAAACCTTTCGACATGAAACCTGTCGGTTTAATGGGAGCGACTCCGGGAATGATGGGAACTGTCAGAGCGCAATATCAACTTAGGCAGATGATGATACCTTTAAATGCATACGTGATGAACAGACCCGAAATTATGATTTCGCAGGCGCATACAAAATTTGACGAAGAAGGTAATCTTATAGACATAAAAACAACTGAATTTATTGAAAACTTTATAGCGTCGCTTGCCGCTTTCTCCGACATTTTTCAAAAACAATGAGGAACGAAAATACAAATTAAAGAGGTTTTATAAATGAACTTGAACGAATTAAATAAACAACCGGATATGAAAAAGGATTCATCTAAAATGCCCGTACTTTTTGTAGGTCACGGCAGTCCGATGAATGCAATCGAAGATAACGAATTTTCAAAGGGATGGACGGCAATCGGAAATTCAATTCCGAAACCCGAATACATACTCTGTGTTTCCGCACACTGGGAAACTATGGGCACATACGTTACCGCAATGGAAAACCCGCAGACGATTCATGACTTCGGAGGCTTTCCGAAAGAATTGTACGAGGTCGAATATCCCGCTCCCGGCAGTCCAGAACTTGCAAGGAAAACGGTAAATAATGTTGAAAAAACGGAAGTTAAACCCGACAAAAAATGGGGACTTGACCACGGAACGTGGAGTATTTTAAAGCACATGTATCCCGATGCCGATATCCCTGTCATACAGTTGAGTTTGGACTACGGAAAAAATCCGCAATACCATTATGAACTCGCGAAGGAACTTGCATTTTTAAGAAAGAAAGGCGTTTTAATAATAGGAAGCGGCAACATTGTACACAATCTCAGAGTCGTTGACTGGAGAAATACGAACGGCGGATATGATTGGGCAGTCGAAGCCAATTCAAAAATTAAAAACCTGATATTGAACAACGAACATATGCAGTTAACAGAATACAACAAACTTGGAAAGGAGTTTGAACTGGCAGTGCCTACGCCGGAACATTTTTTGCCTCTGCTTTATGCGCTGGCATTAAAAGAAGAAAATGAAAACGTCGTTTTCTTCAACGATAAAACGGTTCTGGGCTCGCTTTCCATGACATCCGTTATTATTAATTAATTAAAATTTTCAGACTATGTCAAAAACAATAATTCACAAAGCGGAAAGCCGCGGTCACGCGAATCACGGCTGGCTTGACACGCATCATACTTTTAGTTTCGCGAATTACTATGATCCCGAACGCATGCATTTCGGCGCTCTCAGAGTTTTGAACGACGACCGTGTTAATCCCGGAATGGGTTTCGGAACACATCCGCACGATAACATGGAGATAATTTCAATTCCGCTTGAAGGCGACCTCGAACACAAAGACAGCATGGGAAACGTTGCCGTCATTAAACACGGGGATATACAGGTGATGAGCGCAGGAACGGGAATCAGGCACAGCGAATACAACAGGAATAAAGAAATGCTCGTAAAGTTTCTTCAAATCTGGGTGCTGCCTAATAAGAAAAACGTAACTCCTCGCTATGACCAGATTACATTAAATGCCAAGGACCGTCATAACAAATTGCAGCAGATAGTATCGCCGAATCCTGACGACGAAGGAGTATGGATACATCAGGATGCATGGTTTAATCTCGGTACTTTCGATAAGAATATAACCGCGGAATATAAAATAAAGAAAGAAGGCAATGGTGTTTATGCATTTGTGCTGAAAGGAAATTTTGGAATCGAAGGCGCGGAATTAAATGAACGCGACGGTATCGGAATATGGGACACGGATGCAGTTACTATTGAGTCGGATACGGACGGTTCAGAAATACTTTTGATGGATGTACCGATGAAAATCTGAAAACAAACAAATAAATCAAAAACGATTTTTAAACTAAAATACCATAAAAAATGAAAAAATTTCTTGTTGTATTTCTGGTTCTTGCAATGTCTTCCTTTGCATCGACAGTCAATAATTATTCTTTCGACAAAAACCATGCAAGACTGTCATTTAGCGTAATGCATTTCGGAATATCACACGTTGAAGGAATTTTTAAATCCTTTACGGCAACAATGAATTCATCGAAAGAAGATTTCACCGATGCCGATATCGAAATGAATGCCGATGTGAATTCGATTAATACTGAAGTGGAAATGAGAGACAAGGACCTCAGAGGCGAAAACTGGTTCAACGCCGATAAATATCCGACTATCAATTTCAAAAGCACTTCGTTCAAAAAAACCGCAGGCGGTAATTACGAACTGGCTGGGAATTTTACGATGTGCGGCGTTACAAATCCGATAGTGTTCAATGCGGTTTATAACGGCAAAGCGGAAAACCCGTTTTACAAAACAACGTCTGTAGGTTTTACAATCACGGGTAAACTAAATCGCACCGATTACAAATTGGGCGGAGCGCCTATGGCGACGGGCGTAGGCGACGAAATTGAACTGAAGTCAAACGTAGAATTTTACGTCAAGTAATTAAATTTTTATCCGTAATAAAGCCGGAACATTATGTTCCGGCTTTTGTCAATTTCAGAATTCACATTTTATACTTTAAGAAACGTGCCGTTCGAATATTCCTTAAAAGCAATTTCGAGTTCTTCGCGCGTGTTCATTACTATCGGACCGTACCATGCAATCGGCTCCTTCAAAGGCTTTCCGCCGATGTAAAGAAACCTTACATTCTCATTTTTTGTTTTTATGTATATACTATCGCCTTCTCCGAATATGAGCAATTGCCCTTTCTTGTATTCCTTGTTTTCTTTTCCGAATTCCGCAGAACCTTCGAATATATAAATAAGAACATTGTGTCCGGGATTTGATTTTATATCTGCCGCCGTGTTCTTCGTAATTTCAAAATCCATATACTCAACATCAACTTCGAGATCATTAACCGGACCTTTATTATTCTCATACACGCCGCATATAATTCTTACTTTCATATCTTTATCTTCATAAACAGGAATATCTTTTGAATTTATATCCCTGTAACGCGGGTGCATCATCTTGCTTTTCGCCGGAAGGTTCACCCACAACTGGAATCCGCGCATTCCCTTGCCGGTGTTCTTCGGCATTTCCTGATGAATGATGCCGCTTCCCGCCGTCATCCACTGCACGCCGCCTGAATGAATCGAACCTTTATTCCCGAGCGAATCTTCGTGTTCCACTTCGCCCTCGAGCATATACGTTACCGTTTCAATTCCCCTGTGCGGATGCCACGGAAATCCCGCTATATAATCATCCGGATTATCCGACCCGAAATTATCGAGAAGAAGAAACGGGTCGGTAATATTCTTATCCGAATTTCCGAATACGCGATGCAACTTTACTCCCGCCCCTTCGGTCACAGGCTTTGCCGTAAAACTTGAACTTACATCTCTTGATTTTTTCATAGTACGCAATAAGTTAATTCTCTTTGTATAGTCAAAAAATTCTTTTAAATTATCAAGATACTTCTAAGGAATTAAATGCATTAATTCACTGTTAAATGCATAAACACAAAAAAAACAATTAAAAGAGGGGAAAACTATGAAAAATCTGAAATCTTACATCTTACTGCTTGTTTTGTCCGTAATGCTGACTTCATGCGGACAAAAGAAAGCCGAAACCGACAATTCTCATTCAAACGACTCAAAGGAAAAAAAGCATGAGCATGTTGTAATTAATACTCCCGACGACGCGGTGAATGAACTTAAAAACGGAAACAAAAGATTTGTCGACGGCAAACTTGAAAACACTGATTACAAAGAGCAGGTACAGGCGACTAAAGAAGACCAGCATCCGCATTCCGTAATTTTATCATGCCTCGATTCGCGTGTTCCGCCTGAAATAGTATTTGACCAGGGTTTCGGAAATATATTCGTTGCTCGTGTGGCGGGTAATATCGAAGACGATAACATACTCGGAAGTCTTGAGTTTGCGACAAAAATAAAAGGGAGCAAACTTATAGTCGTTCTGGGTCACAATAAATGCGGTGCGGTGAAAGGCGCTGTTGATAACGCCGAACTCGGAAATCTCACTCAACTTGTTAATCAGATAAAGCCTGCAATCACAGGCGATAAATCAAATCCGGATAAATTGCTTGATGAAACATCAAGAAAGAACGTGAAACTTACAATCGAAAATATTTTAAAACACAGTGATGTGATTTCCGGTCTTGTTAAAGAAGGCAAAGTTAAAATAGTCGGTGCGTATTACGATTTAAACACCGGCAGAGTCGAGTTCATGAATTAAAAATAAAACGCAATAAATATTTGTTCTTAAGAAAGGCACATAGTAATATTTTATGTGCCTTTTTTAACTGTTTCGGGTAAGAAGAAACCGAACCTTCCTTTTTAGCATATAGTCCATTTATAGTCCATAAGAACTATATGAAAATTAGCCCCTAATATTTATATTGTTGTAATTAAGTCTTAAATATTTCTTGCTATTATTCTAATATTTGAATTGTGTGCAGTTACCTATTTATTCATAGATTTATATGAAAAAAACCAGAATAATTATAATCGAAGATAACCGTCTTCAGCGTGAAGGTCTGAAATTGATGTTCAAAGAACACTCCGAATTTAGTATTGTAGCAGCGCTGGACGATTCCGAATCAATAATCGAAAAAATCGAATTACTGAGACCCGACATTCTCTTGCTGGATCTCAGTCTGACGAACATTAACAGTCTGAGTCTCGTAAAGTCCATAAGAAAGAAATTTACAGATACTAAGGTGATTGTAATGGACATTGTCCCTATACAGGAAGACGTAATCCTGTTTGTGGAAGCGGGAGCATCGGGATTTATTCTCAAAGATGCGTCTGTTGCTGAATTTTTGAATACAATAAAGTCAGTTGCTGGAGGGGAAAAAGTATTGCCGCCAATACTGACAGGGTCCCTCTTTTCACAGATAATCAGCAACGGTTTAAAAGAACTGGGGACTCCGAAAGTCATCCAGGAAGTACTTATGACACGGCGTGAGCGCGAGATAGTCGAGTTGATTTCCGGTGCACTGTCAAATAAAGAGATTGCATTCAAACTTAATCTCTCCGTATATACCGTAAAGAGTCATGTTCACAATATACTTGAAAAAATGGCGCTTAACACGCGTCTTCAGATAGCCATGCATTCACGTTCCGGTGAAAATTATTCCGACAAAGTTCCCGGGATAAATGATCTTTCTCCGCATAAACAATAAACTAACACCGCAGATGTAGTTCCTTTTTCATCCCATTGCCTTATTGATATACCTTCTTTGTTTGCATAGTTTATATAAAACAAAGGTATAAGTTTACGTGAAGGGCATTCACGAAATCTCTTCAGAACGAATATCACAATTTTAAACATTCAAAGATAAAAAAATGAAAACATTTAATTTAACAACAGCGCTGATTGTTGCTTGTTTGTTCCTGGCTTTCAATATACAGGCACAGGAAAAAGCCAACGGCACGGCAGCAAGATTTAATAATTCGGTTTATATATCCCAGTCTATTCCGGGAAACATGAATTCGGGTCAGATTTATAACGTTTCCGTTTCAATGAAAAATTCGGGAGAAAGCGTATGGAAACAGGGAAATTACACGCTTAAAATGACTAATCTTTCCGAATCTTATATTAAGACATGGAACATAAGCAGTGTTGATGTCAACTCAACGGTTAATAACGGAGATGTCATAGTGTTCAATTTCGCAGTGACAGCACCGCTAACAGAAGGAAATTATTCAATGCAATGGCAGATGGCAGACGGTAATTCATATTTCGGCGAACCTACGGTAAATGCACCGGTTGTAGTTTCCGGAATGACAATCAGAGAAAAGGAAACTGATTTCATAAACATCAATTCGAAATTTGTTTCTCAAAACGTTCAGAGTGAAATGGATGCGGGGCAGACATACGATATGACGGTTATTATGAAAAACACGGGAAGCGTGATATGGAAACCGGGAGATTATAAACTAAAAGTATCGACAAAAGGCGGCGATAATACAGGCGATTGGTCGGTAGCCAATGTCGAACTGTCGAGTGATGTATATCCGAATTCCGAAGTTACTTTTAATTTCAAGGTAACTGCTCCGGCAAAAGACGGCACCTATAATTTTCAGTGTCAGACTGTAAAAGAAGGTAAATATTTCGGCGAACCTACAACTAACGTAATAGTAAAAGTGAATTAAGTAAGTGAAGTACTAATGAAATCGAAAATACACATTGAAAAGAGAGAATATGCCTCTCTTTTCTTCGTTTTCAGCCGGTTTATTACTTTTACTACATCTTATGGATTAGTTCGTTTTTCATCCCTTTGATTAATTTAATCATAGTAAATTTCTTCGTAAATTGATTGGAATACAAAATACGAATACCCAAAAATCCCAGGATGTAAAATCAAAGATATAGAGGTAAGATAGAGGTAAGAAAGAAATTATAAAATTAAAGTATAATGAAGAAATTGAAATCGCGGAATAAAAGACGAAATATATTTAAGCCTCAAACGCTTCCTAAATCTCCGACCAGCATTCAGGGGTTGGATGAAATTACCGGCGGAGGACTACCGAAAGGCAGACCGACACTGATATGCGGAAGTGCGGGCTGCGGGAAGACGCTGTTTGCTATGGAATTTTTAGTCCGCGGAGCGACGCTGTATGATGAACCGGGTGTATTTATTTCTTTTGAAGAAACCGAAAAAGAACTGACAGCAAATGTGGCTTCTCTTGGATTCGATTTGAACGGTCTTGCAGCAAAGAAAAAACTCCGGCTTGAACATATTAACATCGATAGGGGAGAGATTGAAGAAAAAGGCGAATATGATTTAAAAGGATTATTCGTGCGTATTCATAATGCAATCGAAAGTATTGGTGCAAAGCGCGTAGTGCTCGATACAATCGAATATCTTTTTTCTGCTCTGCCTAATCCGATAATATTACGTACGGAATTGCGAAGATTATTCGGTTGGCTGAAAAAAATGGGAGTTACGACTATAATAACAGGTGAACGAGGCGATGGTAGTCTGACCCGTCAGGGATTGGAAGAGTATGTTTCCGATTGCGTAATTCTTCTTGACCATCGGGTAAAAGATCAATCGTCCATAAGACGGCTGCGGATAGTAAAATACCGGGGTTCGACACACGGAACCAATGAATATCCTTTCCTGATTGACGAAGACGGCTTCTCCGTTTTGCCGGTCACTTCTCTTGGATTAAATCACACATCAACGAGAGAAAGAATTTCTACGGGTATTCCGCGTCTTGATACAATGCTGTCAGGCAAGGGATACTTTCGCGGCAGCACAGTGCTTGTGTCCGGTACGGCAGGTACGGGCAAAACAAGTCTTGCGGCTCAATTTGTAGAAGCGGCGTGCAAACGCGGCGAAAAGGTTCTTTACTTCGCTTTTGAAGAATCACCAAGCCAGTTTATGAGAAATATGTCTTCTATCGGAATAAACTTAGAACAATGGGTGAAAAAAGGATTACTTTACTTTCATGCAACGCGTCCTACGCTTCATGGATTGGAACATCACCTAACAACAACCATTAAAATAATTACAAGAGTTCAGCCTCAAATAGTAATTCTTGATCCTATTGATGCATTTGTGATAGGCGGAAACCAGACTGAAGTTAAAATTATGCTACTGCGTCTTGTTGACTTCTTGAAGATGAGAAATATTACCGCTTTCTTTGCAAGTCTCACAAATTCAGGCGAAGAACAGGAACTTACGGATATGTCAATATCATCTCTTATCGATACGTGGCTGCTACTTCGTGATATTGAGATTGGAGGCGAGCGAAACAGAGGACTTTATATACTTAAATCGCGCGGTATGGATCATTCAAACCAGATAAGGGAGTTTATACTCACTGACCACGGCATTGAATTATTGGATGTTTATGTCGGACCTGAAGGCGTATTGACAGGTTCTGCAAGGCTGACGCAGGAAGCCAAAAACGATGCGGAACAGTTATTGCGCAAACAGGAAATTGAAAGCAGACAATTCGGACTCGAATTGAAACGCGCGGCAAATGAAGCGCATATTGTTGTCCTGAAATCCGAATTCAAAGAAGAAGAATCAGAAACACTAAAGATAATTAAGACAGAAAAAGCAAAAGTTGAAATGTTTGCTCAAGATAAGAAAAAAATGGCAGAAAGCCGAAAAGCGGACGTTATTCCCAAAAAAAAGGCGCGTAAAGTGTAATACTATTAATTGCTTTGATCAAAAAGAAGAGGGTGATACTGCTCTCTTCTTTTTTTTATGCATTTTCTGTGCAATTGATATGTGCCATACGTTTAAGACTCGCTCCAGTGGTGTAGTCCCTTTTTCATCCCTTTAGCGGATTTACATTACTCCGGTATGTTTGTAGATTAGAGCATGAAATAATTATAGAAAATTGAGTAATCCGGTATGTATTTCGGGAATTATTGATTCTATTTTGAACACAATTAATTATTAAAACAGAAAGAACATTATGAGTGAAAAAATAAAAATAAAAGGGCTCTTTGCGGGATTTATTCTTGGCGGGGCAATCGGAGGTACAATAGCATTGCTGTATGCGCCTAAATCCGGGAAGCATCTTAGAAGTGAAATAAGTTGGAAGGCAAAGGAACTTACCGAAGACTGGAAAAAAAATGCAGATTGTATGTCTAAGAATGTAAAGGAAAATGCGGAAAATATGCTTGACGGTGCAAAAGAACTTCTTAATGCAGGCAAAAAGAAAATTGCAGCCGACACGGAAAATTTAAAAACAAAAGAAAAAAATCATAATAAATTTTTGTAATATCTAATCCCTTTTCGGGTTCAGGGATTTACACAGAGTTATAATATTAATGATTAATAAAAGTAAATTTATTATAAACGTAAGTAAAAAAATATTTATATGAAAAAAATAATGATAGTTGTATTGTTTCTTATTGTTCCTTTCCTGGCATCGCAGGCTCAACTAAAAGAACGCGACAATCTGCTCGGAGGTACAATAGGATTCTGGACATACCATAATTCGCCTACATTCGGCGTAAATTATGAAAATGAAGTCACACAGGCGGGTATAGGAACAATAGGCGTAGGAGGCTTGCTCAGGTTCTCCAGTTATAAAAATGATTATTACAATGATAATAATTCGAATTTATTCATTGGAGCACAGGGCAACTTTAACTTCAACGAAATAGGAAGCGGAAAATTCGTACCATTCCTTGGGCTGGTACTGGGATTTTATTCCTCTTCGCCCGGAAATGATTTCGAGTCCAAAAACAGCGGACTGTGGCTCTCGGGTCAGGGCGGAATGAGATACTTTTTCAGCGAAAATGTCGCGGGTGTCGTAAGAATCGGTTTTGGAAGTTTCAATTTTAATGCTCTCGAACTGGGTGTTGATTTTAAGTTTTAAAGCAAAGCGCAATATAAGTTTGTGTACTGAATCAGGTCTGTTCTCATTGGGCGGACAGGGACCGGCGAATTAAAAATTAAAGTGATTCGCCGGTAGTGCATTTGTTTACAATTTAAAATAAATGAATATAAAAATACCTCTGTATCAATCACGGTTTACGTTCCCCTCGTTTTTTTCCCTGTAATATTAATTGCTTTGCATTCAGCGCGGATATCTACACCATCGGGATTAGTCCGTTTTTCAACTGTTAGGACTATTTAAATTACAATCAATCATACTTACATTGTTAAAGTCAGATAACGAAATTATAAATTTAAAAATATATTAAAATGAGAAAAATTATTTTCGCAGCCATCATAGTGTTATTCTACACTCAACTTGTAAGCGCTCAGAGTACTGTCAAAAAAGAAAATTATTTGGTTTCTATGAAAGGCGCGCATACATTCGAGGAAGTCTATACATCTCTAGCGGATGCATACGGAATTAAAAACATTCAATTCGTCGAACTAAAAAACGGCAGTTATATTCCCGTAAGAACTGATGAAGTAAAAGGTATAAATCAGGTTCAGGTAAGCATGGAAGTTATAACGATATTTGCAATAATAGGCGCTGTCCTTGTTGCAGTCTTAATACTAAGGGCTATATAGAAATGACAATTTATTAATCGTGCTGCCCCGGAATTGCCGGAGGCAGCCGTATTAATAAAAATAGTTTTGAATAGAAAAGGCAGGGGTTTATAAATTTTCAAAGACGGTTCTTTATGTCTTTTAACCATTATCCCGATAATGAATACTGTTCGACATTATATCCTTTGGATTTGCCGTATTCCGATAGTTTCTGACCGAGTAGTTTTCTTCCTCTGTGCAGCCTGCTTCTAACCGTTCCAACCGGACAAAGAACAAATTCCGAAATTTCTTCGTAACTAAGACCTTCAAGGTCACACAGTATGATTACTGTTTTGAAATCATCTCTCAGGGAATTTAATGCGTTGACAACATCATCGTCAAGCAAGTTTGAAAAAACGTTTTCCTGAAGATCGTTAGTTTCATAATTAACCGATCTGATATTGTCAAAGAAATTTTCGATGTCTTCGTACGATATCATTCCCGGTGTTTTCGAGTTTTTCCTGTGGCCATTGATGAAAAGATTCTTCATTATTTTAAAAAGCCAGGCTCTGCAATTAGAACCTCTTTCATATTTGTGGAAAAAACGGTAAGCCCTTATATAAGTGTCCTGAAGTAAATCATCAGCGTCCAGGTGATTCCGCGTGTTTTTATATGCGAAGTTATATAATGTCTTCATGTGCGGAAGGGCTATGCTTTCAAACTCTTCTTTCATATCCTTGATTATTAAATGGTTAATAAATAAAATTTTGTTTAAATCTATTATCAATTTAATAAGTTATACACGGAAAATATATAGTTCTCAAAGACGATAAATGGACTAATCCGTTAGGGCTAGTAAATTCTATTATATATAAAAGCAGGGTTAAACAGGACTTAACAAATATTCAAACATATAAAATTTTCGATTTATATGCATGCATAAATGCAAAAAATAAACTTATTATAAACGCCCGATATTAGTTTTCGATTTTCAGCAGGAGCATTTCATTTGAAAAACCCGGTCCTAAAGCCAGCATTAATCCGTAACCGTTCTTGAATCCGTTACTGATGAATTTATCCAGCATATACAGAACAGTTACGCTCGACATGTTTCCGTAGTTTCTTAGAATATCCCTGCTTATTTTCAGTTCGCCGTTTTTGAATCCCAGGGATTCTTCGTAGGCATTTAAAACTTTTGCACCGCCGGGGTGGAAAATGAAGTTAGTGATATCGTTTATGTCAAGATTATTCTTTCCGAGGAACAGGTCTATGTCTTTCTTCAGGTCACGGCGTATAATATCGGGTATTTCCTTTCCGAAAATTACTTTAAAACCCGAGTCTATGATTTCCCATCCCATAACACCTGCCGCATCGTAATATAATTTGCTTTCGGAAAAAATAATGTCAATTTTGGTTTTTGCATTTTGGCAGTATCTGTCAAATGCTTTATCGCCGGCAACGAGTACGCAAGCAGCACCGTCTGAAAATAAACTTGCGGCGATGAAATTGCTTTTTGAAAATTCATCATCAATAAATGTGAGAGAACAGAGTTCAACGGCTGCAATAACTATCACCGCATCGGGATTTGCTTTTGCAATAGTGTTTGCCTTCGCAAGTGCGGATACTCCTCCCGCGCACCCCAGCCCCCATAAAGGCATTCGGTTAATGTTCTTGTTTAAACGCATTTTGTTTGTAATAAGAGAATCAATGCTCGGCGCTGCAAGTCCTGTTGTGTTGACGTAAATTATATCGGTAATAACGGATTTGTCGATTGAGGCTTTTTTGAGACAATCCTCGACCGCTATTACCGAATAATCAAGCGCTATGTTCTGATATATACGGTTTTTCTCAGAAAAAGACGGCTTGCCGCCGTATTGTATTATAGGCCGGCATAAATTTCTTCTGTCAATTTCGGAATTATCGAATACGGAAAGCATTTTATCAATGTTTGAATAGGCATTTTGAAATATTATTCCTGCCGCTTGTTTTACGGTATCCTGCGGGACCGAATTCTCAAAATCAGTTTTTGAAACTGCTATTATTTTTGGCATTTATCTATGTTATACTATTAAAACATTTTTTGCATGTTTAAAATTACGTGCGCCTATTTATATATGTTGTTCATTCGGAATATTATATATTATTTTCAAATATGTTTTAAAGAAAGGAGCGTTATGAAAAGCGGCGTATGCGTTAAATGCTCGAACAAGAGCGTGTATAAAAGCAAAAAGGGCGTTAAGTGGGCAACAGGCGGCGGGCATGTACGTTGAAAATCTAAAAAGTATTCTTGTATTTCCTGCCGAGTATGATTCGTATATTTGCACCACCTGCGGATATGTTGAAACGTATCTGACGGACGATAGCAAATTCCCTGAAATAGAAAAAGCAGATAAATGGACAAAGGTCTGATGAAGCACAAGGAACCACTCTGCAATTTTTTATGATAAGAATTGTTCCATATATAAACCCGGATTTTTTTTATCTTATTAAAAATAAATTGCTTTAATATACTTATTACTTTATTTTACTTTTGATGGTTAAGTACACTTATATTGCAATATTTATATTGAGTCTTGTTTCGGGCATTATCCTATATGGCTGCGACGGCTTGTTTCCTTCCGCTTCCAAACCTACTGTCCCCGGCGATCACACTGTAAACTACGGAGGCTTTCTTCATAAAGGCGGCGAAAGCGGAAACGGAAAAGGGATTACGCCCGATGAGTGTGAAGACTGCCATTCCCTTGACCTGAAAGGTAAAGTCAGTAAAATTAACGGTGTATATACATGGGCGCCTTCCTGCCTACAGTGCCACGGCGAAGTATGGAAAAGAGGCGGCAATAACGGAAATAATACAACACAATAATTTTGTAAATATGAAAAAATTATTTTTAATTTATATGCTGGCGTTTATTCCCCTGTTCGTTTATTCTCAGGATATAGGAAAAAGCGCTCCTTTGTTTTCGGGCAAAAGTTCAACAGGCGAAAGTATAAGTCTATCCGACTATAAAGACAAGGTGGTCATTCTTGATTTCTGGGCAAGTTGGTGCAAACCATGCAAAGAAGAATTTCCTTTCCTAATAGATTTCTACGGTCAAAATTCCGGAAAGGATTTTTCAATTCTTGCAGTGAACATTGACAACGAATCTTCCAATGCTGTCAAATTTCTTAATTCTTTGAACAAAGAGATTCCCTATAAAATTATATTCGACTCCGAATCAAAGATTCCGCCTTTATATAATATTGAATCAATGCCAAGCGTTTTCGTTATCGATAAAAAAGGAATCGTGCGGTTCGTACATATCGGATTTACAAGCGGCGACAAAGAGAAATACAAAAACGAAATCGAAAAACTTTTAAGTGAATGAAAGCAAAAATATTATATATATTATTGTTTTTCGTTTTCCTGCTTATAACCGGCTGTGCCGTTGTTCAGCCATGGGAAAGGGAAAGGCTTGCCGACCCGAATATGATATTTGACGAAAACCCGATACAAAAAGGCGTTCAGGACCATTATATAAATATCAGAGAAGGTTCCGAAGGCGGAAACGGTTCCGAAAGCGGAGGATGCGGCTGTGGTTAAAAAATTATTTATAATAATTTTATTCCTGTACCCCGTAATATCTTTTTCCCAGACGGAGCCCGAAAACGAAATTCAGGTTAATATGAATTCGTATTTCGATAATTTCAGGCTGATTGTTCTGTATCCTTCAGTGAACGTCACGAAAAGCCTGGACAACAATACAAGCATATCAGGCTCTTACCTCGTTGACGCTATAAGTTCAGCATCAATGAAAATGACTTTCAAGGTTGACGGAATTACATCGGCTACCGCGAATAAACAAGGCGGTTCCGACAATACTCCCGATGAACTCCGACATCAATTTAATCTCGGACTGTCAAGAAATATTTCAGGCGTAACTGTCGCTGCCGACGGCATGTACAGCATAGAGCACGATTATTCGTCAAAGACGTTTGCTGCAAACATTACGGTTCCTTTCGCGAAGAAGAATACAATCTTTAAATTCGGTTATGCAGGCAACCGGGATAAGATATTTCCGCAAACAAGATTCTGGACAAAAAACAGAAATACGTCCACACTAAATATAGGTCTTACACAGATTCTTTCCAAAAAGTTAATTGCTCAGTTTGATTTTTCGTTTATAAATATTGACGGATATATGCTCGACGGATATCAGGTTGTAAGGATTATTAATTCTTCAAATGTGAGTTTTCTTGAACCGGTTGAACCGGAAAAAAGAATCAGAAAAGCAGCGGGCGTAAGAACAAATATCGCGGTATCAAAACTTTCTACACTTCTGCTTGGATACAGATATTACTGGGATACATGGGATATTAAATCCCACACTTTCGATGTAGAATATAAAACACATCTGAGCCAGTCTCTAAACCTGTCGCTTGCTTTCAGGCAATATATACAGACGCAGGCGTATTTTTTCAAACCCGAATATTTTACGCCTGAACCATTCATGGCGGTTGACAGTAAATTAAATTCCGGATATACAAATGATTTATCGGCAAGCATAACTCTTAAAGGCAGCAGGGATTTAAAATTACCGTTCCTGAATAATGAGAATCTGACTTTCCTTGCGAGTCTTGGGATTTACCACAGGCATACGGATTCGCCGGACTGGGCTTTGAGAATGTCCGAATTATATGCTTATTTAATTTCACTTGGATTAAAAATATCAATATAAAATAAAATGGATCGCAGAGATTTTTTAAAAACATCATCGATGTTTATTGCCGCGGGCATGGTTTTGCCTTCAGCCGTAAAATCGATGTTATCAAAGCCTGCTGCAAAATCAGCGGATAGTTTTTCGCTTGAAGTAATTACTGATAATCCCGATAAGGCTTCATCGCTAATTCAGCAGTTCGCTAAAAACGGATTTCAGGGATACAATGATTTAAAATATTCGGAGTTTCCCGTTTCAGGAAGTGTAATGGGCGACCTTGTGTATGTGCAGAACGGGCAACTCTGCGATTACACAAAATCATACGATGATGAAAGCCTGCTCCTGAAAGAAATCAGAAGTAAATTGAGTCTTCCGTCAGTGCTGTCAAATCCCGTACGAATAAGATTGTACAGAAACAACGGCTCTGATTTAAGAAAAGTTTTTGTCGCAAGGAAAGGGCAAATTATTCAGACACTGGACCCGTTCACTGCTGACAGCGTTACGCTGCACGGGAAATCCGGCAAACTAATTCTGAACGTAAATAACGGAATTATAAATGTATCGGATTCGGATTGCAAACATAAAATCTGCAAACAAATGAGTTCAATCCGGAAAAACGGAGATTATATTACCTGCATACCAAATGAATTACAGATATTCGCGGAATAAAAACAACATGCTTATAATTCTCGAAACAGCAGTGACTTTTTTACTGCTGTTTTTTATTGCCGGCGAAACTCACGCGCAGGACAGCATCCCTGTATTCGAAATGTCGGCAAAAAAATATCTGATGGGCACTGAATTCGAAATAACGGCAGTACATCCGTCGGTTGATACCTGCAAGCGGGCAATGTATCTTGCATTCAGGGAAATAGAAAGAATTGAAAAAGTCACGAGCAATTATAAGGACTCGACGGAAATAAGTTATGTTAACAGAAATGCTTTTTTATCGCCGGTAAAAATGAGCCCTGAACTTTTCGGAATAATTGAGCGAAGCATAAAATATTCCGTAATGTTCGACGGCTTTTTCGATATTACAGTCGGACCGCTGACCGATTACTGGGGATTTAATTCCGAGCATCCGCTGGAAACTGAGCCCGATTCGTCGAAAATAAAATCACTGCTCGGATTTGTGAATTATAAACTGGTTGCACTTAATACTGTTGATTCAACAATTCGATTTCTGAAACACGGTATGAAAATCGACCTCGGCGGCATCGCAAAAGGATATGCGCTCGACCGTGCGGTTGATGTCCTTAGAAAAAGCGGAGTGAATAATTTTCTCATAAGCGGAGGAGGGGATATTTATGCAAGCGGTCATAAACCAAACGACGTAAAATGGACGGTCGGCGTAAAAGACCCGAGGGACAACGAAAACCTTGCGGCGAAACTTGAAGTCGAAAACACGGGCGTAATAACGAGCGGGGATTACGAACGATACAGAATCATAAATGGAATAAGGTATCATCATATATTCAATCCTAAAAACGGATTCCCGGCGAATCTCTCGCAGAGCGCCTCGGTTATTTATAACGAATGCGAAAAGGGCGTGGTGCTCTCTAAAATATTGTTCATACTTCGTGAGGATTCCAACGATTATTTCGACGGCATACCGTATTATCTGATAAATCAAAAGGGGAATGTTATCTATAATACGCTGTTAAAACCCTATCTCGTAATTAGTAAATAAAAATTACAAAAAATTGAAAACTTACATATCAATATTGCGCGGAATAAATGTCAGCGGAAAAAATATAATAAAAATGGATGAACTGCGGCGGGCGTTTGCTGAATTGAATTTCGAAAATATCAGAACTTATATTCAAAGCGGGAATGTTGTATTTAATTCGAAATTATCCGGTACAAAAAATTTAGAGAAAAAAATCTCAAAGAAAATACTTGAATATTTCGGCTTCAATATGCCTGTAATAGTAAAGGAAATAACGGAGATAACGGAAGTATTTAATAATAATCCATTTGTAAACGAAAGAAACGAAGGACTTAATTTCTTACATGTAACATTCCTATCGGATTTACCGCGAGAAGAAAATCTGAGTAGAATTCATCAGATTCAGAATGACTCCGATGAATTCATTGTTTCGGGAAAAAACATTTATTTATTCTGTCCGAATGGTTACGGAAACACAAAATTATCTAACACTTTTTTTGAAAATAAATTAAACGTATCTGCGACTACAAGAAACTGGAAAACCATAAGTGAACTTATAAATATTGCCGGCAGGGACTGATATAAATACGCTGCATTTCTTCCGCGCCTTAAATAACCTGTCTAATCCGCCGCTTTTATCTAATCGTATTCCGCCGCTTTTGCATGTTTTTGAATGTCGAATAATTCATGCTCAAAAATACAATTGATTTTTCGTTAAAGATTATTAAATTAACATAAGTCTAACCTAAACCCAGGAGTAATAATATGAAAAAATTATTAACATTTTTTTTAATTGTTATGTTCTCGCCGTGTGTTTTTGCTCAGATTCCCTCAACAACAATTTATAATCCGCCGCTTCCGTTCACTCAAAACTTTTCCGATTGGGGCACTGACCTCGTAGTTTCTCCTAATGAACCGTTAGGAAGACCTTCGGGGGTTTACAGGGCATCGAACTCAACCATTTATGTCGCAGTTCCCGATACAACAATACTTCCAAATGCCTGTATTGTCGTTTTAATGTCATCTAACAATGGCGCTAACTGGTCTATCGGCGCTAATGTGAGTACGTCTTCTGTCATTTCTAAAACTAAAATGGTTGCGAAAGGCGATTCCCTTTATTGTGTCTTCCTGTACGGAACATCCGTTTATTGCTGGAATGTGATTACAAATAATTTTAACGCTTTTACCAATTACACCAGTATCCGCGATTTTGATGTAACTATTTCTTCTACTGCCAGTCTGTACCTGATTGTTGATATTCTTACAAACAACGATGTTAGAGTATTCGGCTCTATAAACGGAGGACAAACCTGGCCGAACGCTGTATATTTGACAGCCACAGGTGTATTCCCGAGAATTTATATGTCGGGTTCCGGTGATACAAGTCTTATAAATTATTACGGTGTCTCGATTACCGCCGATACTATTTCATCGGCTATAAGAAGTGTAAGATACAGAGAATCTGCTCCCGGAACTCTTGCGATAGTCGGTTCATTCAGCACGCCTGTCGCTGCAGGGACTCCGAAAGATCAGATGATGGCTGTTAGAAACTTTGATAAAGCATGGCTGTTCTATACGACCGGAACAACCGGTAATATTGACCTGAACTGCATGGTAAGTTCAGACGGAGGAACTTCGTTCGGAACGGCATTTACAATAGGTTCGCTTCCTTCGAGGGATGAATACTGGTTCGATGCAAAATGCTATAATCCGGGCGTCGACCTGATTTATTATTCGGATTCAATACAGACAGGCGCCCCGACTGCTCAGTCCGATAAAATGTTTAATTGTTTTGCTACCGCTGTTGCACCTTCGACATTTTCAACACCCGTTTCATTTTCGCAGAAACCGCCGTCATGGTCGGCAAGGGGATATATCCCGACTCTTATCGAATATTATAATACAGGTAACGACGCCGGCGCAATCTGGGTGGGTGTAGACGGCGCAAACAGAAGACTTTATTTTGACAGATATTCTGCCGTAACAAGAATTTCAAATAATGAGTCTCTTGTCCCCGATAAATATTATCTTGGGCAGAACTATCCTAATCCGTTCAATCCCGAAACTAAAATTGATTTCACGATTCCCAAAAACGGATTTGTTTCAATCAAAATTTTCGATATTACCGGAAAAGAAATTACAACACTTGTCAGTACTTCTATGAATAAAGGAAGTTATACGGTTAACTATAATGCATCTCAGTTATCTTCGGGAGTCTATTTCTATAAACTTTCCGCCGGCAGTGATTTTTCCGAGTCAAGAAAAATGATACTTATAAAATAGAATTTGTTTAAAAACAAAAAGCGGATTTCCATATTTGGAAATCCGCTTTCTTTTTATCCGATTAAACTATTTACTTAATTTGCCGCTCTCAATTTCGTCCGCAAGTCTTTTTGCTTTATACATATTTTTTACCGCTTCCAGAAGTCCGCGTGAATCTACGGCAATCGTTCTGTTGTATTCAGTAGTATAAATGTAACGTCCGGGAAGACTCTCTATGTTGCCGTCAAATACAAGTCCGACAATTTCTTTTTTTGTATTAATGAGTGCGCTTCAGGAATTGCCGCCGATTATATCATTTGTTGTTACAAGATTGAACGGAGTCTCAAGTTTGAATTCAGGCGGAGGATTTTTCCATCTTTCGGGCACGACCCACGGAGACTTTTTCAGATGACCGAAATATCTCTCGTATAATCCGAAGAATGTCGTGAACGGCTGCGCAATGGTTCCGTTATATTCGTATGTCTTGATTTCTCCGTCCGATATTCTAAGCGTTAGTGTCGCATCGGGCGGTATTGTAGTGCCGTATATATCGAATATTATCCTGCCGAGCATCTGCGCGTTTACGTCTATCCTTGCCTGATATTCTTTCTGCTTTGCAGACAATTCATCGAATCTTAACTTTGATTCCGAGAGGAATTTTATGAGCGGGTCCCCCGACTTCAGTAATTCTTCCTTGCTCATGGCTGCGAGTTTCAGCGCGCCTTCCCTGCTCGCAGTCAGCGAATTTTCAAGAATAAACGAAACCATTTTATCCGCAGTCTTTCCGCCGAAAACATTTTTTACGGCAGCGCTGTTTCCAATATGCGACAAAATAGATTCGCAGTCAAATCCGAGAAGCACTTTGTTGTATTCCGCGTCAAGATTATTATACTGTGTATTTATAAGCGAATCTTTTACAGGCTTGTCTTCCATTTTGTTTTTGAAGATTGTCCGTGCAGTTGCAAAATACCTTGAAGTATATCTGCCTCCGCCTTCGTATCCCGAAAGTTCATTGAATATCTTTGCATAATCTCCGCATCCAGCCGCTATTTCGTCCCAGATATTTCCGTATTTGCTCTTTAGTTCCGGCTTCGAATTTACGATTGTTCTAATATGATTTTCGAAATCTTTTTTTCTCGCCATCATAACCGGGTCATTGAGCGCTTTCATCTGACCCTTGAAAACTTTTTGCGAGTTTGCCGCTCCCAGATATGCATCCTGATATCTCCGGTGTTTTTCCGGACTTTCGTTAATATATTTTTCCAAAAATCCCGCCATGAAATTCAATCCTTCGAGACGCTGCGGAATCTGATAGTCCCTTGCAAATTCAAGTTGCGCATAAGTCTTGAGCCGTTCAGTACTTCCCGGATTACCGATTACAAAAAGCGGTTCGCCGACTTCCGCTCCGTTGCTGCTCCATTTGAAATAATTCGTTGTTTTGTAAGGCTGTCCGTTTTCATAAACTCTGAAATACGCCACATCGAGTCCGTATCTCGGAAATGTGAAATTATCCGGGTCGCCGCCGAAATGCGCGATGTTATTCTCAGGAGAAAAAACCAATCTGACATCGTTATATCTTTTATAACAATACAGCATATACATTCCTCCGTTATAAAATGTAATTACACTGCACTGCATTCCGGTTTCGTTTTTGTATCCGGTCTCGATTTCTTTTATTTTGTCGTTTTTAAGTTTCGTTTTATCCGTGTTAGTCTTGCCTGCTTCTATTGCCCCCTGAACTTCCTTAGTAACGTCAATTGTGTTTATCAATTGGTCGACCCAGAGTCCGGGAACGGGTCTTTCATCCAGAAGTGTCTCCGCCCAGAAACCGGTTATGCTGAAATCTTCTCCGGGTTTTGTAATTGAAGTGACGTATCCTCTACCGCAATGATGATTTGTCATAACGAGTCCGTCTTCAGAGATAAAAGAGGCGGAACAGCCGTTTCCGAACCGCAGGGCGGAAAGTTTTACATCGTTTAACCATTCTGCATCAGGCATAAATCCATATATCTGCCGGAAATAATCCACGGGAGCGTGTTCGAAAGTCCACATCTTTCCAAGGTCGAATTTGTCGGAATTGACCTGTGGAATCGTAGTTCCTATGAATAGTAAGTAGAATAAAAATAAGGTAATGAATTTTTTCATGGGATTTATTATTTTTTTTGGTTATTTACAAATATAGATTTCTTTTGTGAAATTTATTATGATAAAGTAAGTATGCTGCCCGTATAGATTTTAAGAAAAATTAAAGGGGCTGTTTTCGAAGCATCTCATCCTGATCAGGTCCAGCCTGATCCACTTCAAACAGCCCCTGAGGGTAGTTAAGAGAACACACTCTTTTAGAAAGGCGGGTGCACTTGCTTTTACTTCACAATCAGCATTTTCTTTGTACTTAAAAACTCACCCGCCGTTATCTTATAAAAATAAATTCCGCTTGTTAAATTACTTCCGTTAAAATTAACTTCATATGTGCCCGGCGTCAGATTTTCGTTTACCAGTGCGGCTATTTCTTTTCCTGTTATATCGTATATTCTCAATGTTGTGTGTAATCCGGATCCGTTTCCCTGTAACGGGGAAGACTTTGGAATGTCAAACTTTATTTTTGTTACAGGGTTAAACGGATTCGGATAATTCTGGTATAACACACAGATTGATGGTACGCGGGCATCAATCTGCTTTATACCAATAATGAGCCTGTTAAGGTAAAAATTTATGGAATCAATGTTGCTTGTTGATGTTACGTTAACCGTTGTACTGTCGCCTTTATAGCCAAACCTGTCGACTACAATTTTTATATTACCCGTCGGCAGTGATTGAATATGGTAAACTCCGTTTTCATCTGATACCGCACAGCCGACGTAGTTAGTATCCTTTTTTGCATATAAGACAGCGTCTTTAAGATTGCTTTCAGACGATAAACTCAATTTCATTACTTTTCCGCTGACTGAATTGCTTGCGGTGTAGTTTATCATCCTGCGCACATATACGTTAATATTCGTAAGATTTCCTGTCGGGGTTAATATTATTGTCTGCTGCCAGTATTGTGTTGCAGGGAAATATGTAACGGGGTAATCTCTTATTGGAGTTGAATTAGGGTATACACCAATATCAACTGTATCCTGAGGGATGTGTCCCAGAATGTATGTTCCGTTTGCTTGAATTGCAGTTGAGTCAAAAACAGTTATATTTCCCGTGCTTTTGTTTAGTTTGAATGCCTTTACGATGCCTGAATTAACCGTCACGCCGTTATCAAGATATCTTACGATACCGGAAATCGAAAAAGAAGGAGGCGGTATGGTCATTGAGGTCCAGTTAACGCCGCTGTTTGTCGATTTAATAAGTAAACTATTGTTGTTCCCAAAACCGCCTACTAAAAAAATATTACCTTTAATATCCATTGTGTACGGTGAGGCGGTAATTGGGATGTCGTAATAATATTGGTCCCAGTGTCCGCCGAAGTCACCTGTTCGTAATATTTTGCTGTAATCGCCGATAACGTAAAACGAGTTTCCGGAATATTTCACGGCATTATTTTCAGTCTCGGGTATCCATCTGGCCTCCCACGATATACCTTTGTTTGTTGTTGCCCCGAAATTCAGATACCAACTTTTGTCTTTTGTTCCTGAAGTTTTTTCTCCATTCTTTTGGAACGGGGAGCCTGAACAGAATACGCCGGTATTCTGATTTACAAAATATACGTCCGCTACATCATCATTCATTCTTGTGTCAAGATACGTCCAGCCGGTTCCGCCGTTTGATGTATAGAGAATGTATCCGTTTGTTAGTGCCGCATAAACATGATTTGTATCAATTGTAAATATACTCTTTACATCGAACGGGAGTTGATAAATATTTGTTCTAAACCAGTTAAGCCCTCCGTTTGTTGTCTTGTATATTGAGGAATTTAAAAACTGACTGCTGCCGTACAGGTAACCTATCCGTTCATTGGCAAACGTCATAGGAGAAACACCTGATAATACCGGTGCGTCAATTCTGATCCAGGTTAAACCGCCGTCAGTCGTTCTCGATAAATAACTTTCAAGAACTGGCGAAGCACCCGCTACTATGCCCGTTGTGGAATTGAAGAAACAGCAATCCCACAGATTATAAAACCCGTCTTCAAGATATCTCGAGGTCCAGTTCTTCCCCGAATTTGTAGTCTTTATGAATAAACCATTATAACCAACGGCATACCACTCGTTAGAATTCAGCATCCTGACTTTCGTGACGCCTTTCATCGAGTACCCCTCTGCGCAAACCGTTAATGTAAGAAGCAAAAAAATTGTGATAATGTGTCTCATAACTTCCCCTGTACTACCGTAAAAACGCTCTGGAAAAAACCCGGTAGATATTATTTTTTGAAATATTGAAAATTCTCATATTATATCGCATGAATATATATGATAAAATTATTTTTTCTTGTAATCTTCGAGAGTCAGCGATCTTTCCCACACATTACTGAAAACTTCCGCCATGCTCTCCGCGTAGTCCCTGTTCTTTACTATTATATCCGCTTCATTATATCTCGGCACGGTTTTGTCGGTTATGTTCATAAACACAACCTCCCTGTCGAATATTGTGAAATTCGGAATTTTTTTCTTGCTGAGCCTTACCTGCTCTCCGTAGTTCTGGAATTTTTTAAAAATTTCTATAACTTCCGATGTAAGTACTTCGGTCCATTTATCGTTTCTTCTTACCTTAAATGTACCGTTTACTTCATATATAGATTTTATAACACCGCCGTTTCTTATGAATGCTGCCGCCGTTTCATCAACTTCTTCGGATATATACATCTCAAGCCGTATCATGAAAAGAATTTCCTTCTTTGCATTCTTCAGTAGTTCAAAAAACTTCGCTTCCCTGTGCTGATTATATCCTCTTATTAATTCAATGTGCGAGGTCTTGCTTTCTTCCGATTTTGAACGGAAGTGCGGTTTCAGGTTTTTAAATGTTTCGTTGAAATTTTTTATCTGCTTCTCTTTCTCGTTCTGTATGTTAAGCAGAATTTTGTCGAGTATCACATCGGGATCTATCAACTCATACTTTAATATAGTATTCGTGTCAATCTCGTTGCAGTATCCTTTTTCAACAAATGATTTTAATATCGGATAAACATCTGTGCGGCGTACACCTGCGGAATCCGCTATCTCAGAAGCGGACATTTGATGACCCTGGAATAATCCTAAAAATATCTTGGCTTCGTAATCCGTGAAGCCAAGTGTCTTTAATCTTATTACAAAATCATCCATATTAAAATGTTGTAGGTTTAGTCTACTACAATTTATAAACAAATTTCGTTTTTGTCAAGTATTATTTTCAAACACCCCTAAACTTCTGTTTTGACAGTGTTCAAAAGTTGAATTTAATATAAAAAACCATACCTGCTACGAAATATTTTGCATTTTAACTGAATTTTATCTCTTATAATCATGTATTAATATGTCCTTTTCTTTATAGATATTTTAAATTATTCCCCTAACTTCTAACTCCTAACTTCTAAATTCTTTCTAATTTTGTTATATCCGATTTTATAAAAATACATTATATTGCCACGACGAAATTTTTAACAGTTAATTCTGTTTATATGTGACGAATGCGGATTAGCCAAAACATGAAACTGATTCTTGAAAACGGACTGGAAATCAAAGGGAAATCGTTCGGATTCCCGGGTTCAACGTCCGGAGAAGTGGTTTTCAATACAGCAATGACGGGCTATCCCGAATCTCTTACAGATCCCTCTTACAAAGGACAAATTCTTATTCTAACTTATCCCCTTATAGGAAATTACGGCGTACCTTCTTCCGAAACTGAAGACAATCTTCTCACTAACTTCGAATCTGAAAAAATCCATGTCTCGGGTCTGATTATCTCCGATTATTCATTCGATAACAGTCACTGGAAATCGACTAAATCACTTGCCAAATGGCTCGATGAGAATAAGATTCCCGCCGTTTACGGTGTTGATACAAGAATGCTGACAAGGATTATACGCGAACACGGAACAATGCTTGGGAAAATTGTTTTTGATAATCAATACCCGGATTCGGATATTAATTCGGCAGTTAACCCTGCAGCAGATGTGAGTACAAAGTCGAAAATTACTTACGGCAGCGGAAGCAATAAAATTCTTCTTGTCGACTGCGGCGTGAAGTTCAATATTATAAGAAGACTGCTCAAACGAAACACTACCGTTATTAGAGTGCCGTGGGATTATGATTACAGCAATGATGAATACGACGGGCTTTTTATTTCGAACGGTCCGGGTGACCCGAAAATATGCGCGCCGGCAATTCAACACCTAAGCAAAGCGATAAAAAACGATAAGCCTATTTTCGGTATATGTCTGGGAAACCAACTGCTGTGCCTTGCTGCGGGCGGAGATACGTATAAACTCAAATACGGACACAGAAGTCATAACCAGCCTGTGATAAGGAACGGCACCAACAGGTGTTACATCACATCTCAGAATCACGGTTATGCGGTAAATCCTGCATCGCTCAACGATGACTGGTCGCCGCTTTTTACAAATCTGAATGACGACACAAACGAAGGCATTATTCATAAAAAGAAAATGATTTTCTCTACACAGTTTCACCCCGAGGCTTCAAGCGGTCCGACGGATACGGATTTTCTTTTTGATTTATTTCTCGAAAATATTGCAAAGTATAAAAATTCATGAGAAGCGGTTTTAATAAAATATTAATGCTCGGTTCAGGCGCTCTTAAAATAGGCGAGGCAGGCGAATTCGATTATTCGGGTTCGCAGGCGCTTAAAGCGCTTAAAGAAGAAGGCATTAAAACCGTTTTGATAAATCCGAATATTGCTACTGTCCAGACATCAGAAGGCGCGGCAGATGAAATATATTTCCTTCCCGTAACTCCGTATTTCGTAGAGAGAGTAATTGAAAAGGAAAAGCCGGACGGCATAATGCTTTCCTTCGGCGGGCAAACTGCGCTTAACTGCGGCATAGAATTGCATGAATCTGGAGTTTTGCAAAAATATAACGTGAAAATTCTCGGCACACCGATCGATGCGGTAATGGAAACCGAAGACAGGGATTTGTTTGCAAAGAAACTTGCCGAAATAAACGTAAAGACTATAGACAGTTTCGCTGCCGAATCTATTGATGATGCGGTTTCATTTGCGGAAAAACTCGGTTATCCCGTTATTATAAGAGCGGGATTTACTCTCGGCGGACAGGGCAGCGGGTTCTGCAATAATAAAGCCGACCTGATAAATCAGGCGGATAAAGCGCTGTCATATTCTAAACAGATATTGATTGAAAAATCATTAAAGGGTTGGAAGGAAATTGAATACGAGGTTGTAAGGGATAAATATGATAACTGCATCACCGTATGCAATATGGAAAATTTCGACCCTCTCGGAATTCACACCGGTGAAAGCATTGTTGTCGCTCCTTCGCAAACCCTATCCAATAATGAATATCACAAACTCCGGGAAATTGCAATCAAGATTGTACGAAGCGTTGGTATAGTGGGCGAATGCAATGTGCAGTATGCACTCGATACGGAATCGGATGATTACAGAGTAATTGAAGTAAACGCAAGGCTCTCGCGTTCCAGCGCACTTGCTTCAAAAGCAACGGGTTATCCGCTGGCTTTCGTCGCAGCCAAACTTGCACTTGGTTACGGATTATTTGAATTGAAAAATTCCGTTACTAAAACCACTTCGGCGTGTTTTGAACCCGCACTCGATTACATTGTTTGCAAAATTCCAAGATGGGACCTTGGTAAATTCAAAGGTGTATCACGCGCAATAGGCAGCAGCATGAAAAGCGTAGGAGAAGTAATGTCAATCGGCAGAACTTTCGAAGAAGCCGTCCAGAAGGGACTCCGTATGATAGGTCAGGGAATGCACGGATTTGCAGGGAATAATGAACTTGATCACGGCAGTATAGAATCGCTTGAATCCGAATTAAGCAATCCTACAGATACGAGAATATTTTCTATAGCCGAAGCATTAAGAAGAGGGATGACTGTCGAAAAGATTCACGAATTGACAAAAATTGATTTGTGGTTTCTTTATAAATTACAGAACATAAATTCATTCGCGCTCGAAATAAGGAATTACAAACACATAGAAGATATCCCGGATTATTTTTTGCTGGAACTTAAGAAAAACGGTTTCTCCGATTTTCAGATTTCTAAAATACTAAACGAAGATAACGATGAAGATGTAACCGAATATTCTCTGAAGATAAGGGATTACAGAAAATCACGGAATATCATTCCATGCGTAAAACAAATTGATACGCTTGCTGCCGAATATCCTGCTGTAACAAACTATCTTTATCTCACTTATCACGGAAGCGAAAACGATGTTGGTTTTGAAACCGATAAAAAAATTGTTGTGCTCGGCTCGGGAGCGTACTGCATCGGAAGCAGCGTCGAATTCGATTGGTGTTCAGTCAACGCACTGAATACAATCAGAAAGAACGGATATAAAGGCACAATGATAAATTACAATCCCGAGACAGTCAGTACGGATTATGATATCTGCGACAGGCTTTACTTCGAGGAATTATCTTATGAACGTGTTATGGATATTCTCGATTTTGAAAACCCGGACGGAGTTATTGTATCAACGGGCGGACAGATACCGAACATACTCGCGCCCCGCCTCGATAAAGCAGGAATAAAAATTCTCGGCACGTCAGCAAAAAGCATAGACACAGCCGAAGACAGGCATAAGTTTTCTACACTGCTTGACAGGCTCGGAGTTGACCAGCCGAGATGGCAGGAACTTACAAGCATTGAAGATATCCGAAAGTTCGTGTCCGCTGTAAGTTATCCTGTCCTCGTAAGACCGTCTTACGTTCTTTCGGGCGCGGCAATGAATATAGTTTCGAATGATTCCGAACTTGAGCAGTTTCTTAACCTTGCATCTAAAGTATCAAAAAAATATCCGGTCGTCGTTTCGGAATTTATCGAGAACGCGAAAGAAATTGAAATGGATGCCGTATCCAGAAACGGCGATATAATTGCTTATGCTATCTCCGAGCATATAGAATTCGCAGGCGTTCATTCAGGCGATGCGACAATTGTTTTTCCCGCGCAGAAATTATACATAGAAACAATCAGAAGGATAAAAAAAATTACCAGACAAATCTCGAATGAACTGAATATTTCGGGTCCATTTAATATCCAGTTTCTTGCAAAAGATAACGATATAAAAGTTATTGAATGCAATCTGCGAGCGTCAAGAAGTTTTCCTTTTGTTTCAAAAGTCCTGAAAACAAATTTCCTCGAGATTGCTGCGGAAATTATGATGGGCAAAAAAATTGAGAAACCCGTTAAATCAATTTTTGACCTCGACTATGTAGGAATTAAAGCGCCGCAGTTCTCATTCTCCAGACTTCATAAAGCCGATCCCGTTCTTGGTGTTGAAATGGCGTCCACAGGAGAAGTGGGATGTATAGGCGAAGATTATTACGAAGCAATACTTAAAGCAATGCTCTCGGTCGGATATACAATTCCTAAAAACAATATTTTGTTCTCAACAGGTCCCGCAAGGTCAACAATCGAACTTCTCGGCTCGGCAAGAATGCTCTCGGAAAACAAATATAATTTGTTTGCGACAGAAAACACTCATAATTTTCTTAATGCAAACGGAATCGAATCCACACTGCTGTATCTGCCTGAAGAAAAGAAAAATCCTAACGTTTACGAATATCTGAAAAACAGGGTGATTGATCTGGCGGTGAATATTCCATCGGGACTTTCAAGCGATGCTCTTAATAACGATTATAAAATAAGAAGAGCGGCTGTCGATTACAACATACCGCTCTTAACTAACTCTCGTCTCGCTGCTGCTTTTATTTACGCGTTCTGCAAAAGAACGGACATATCCGTAAAAAGTTGGCAGGAATTTTAATTATCTGTTATGCATAGAATACCTTGTTGCTGCCGACAGCACCGTCTTTCTTAATCTAATATTCTTCGGTGTGATTTCCACCATCTCGTCTTCGTTGATGAATTCGATTGCCTTCTCAAGTGTCATCGGAGTTACAGGTGTTAATATTATCCCTTCGTCCTTGCTCGATGCTCTCATGTTCGAAAGTTTTTTCGGTCTGCATGCATATACATTGATGTCGTTGTCCTTGTTGTGTTCTCCTACTATCATTCCTTCATAAACCGATTCTCCCGGTTTAACGAATAAAACTCCTCTCGGCTCAAGATTGAAAAGCGCATAACCTGTCGTTTCTCCCGTCCTGTCGGAAACAATAGAACCCGTAAGTCTTAAAGGGTAATCGCCTCTGTATTCCTCGTATCCGTGCAGATAACTGTTCATAATACCCGTACCTTTTGTGTCAGTGAGAAATTCATTCCTGTAGCCGATTAAACCTCTTGAAGGAATCGAGAATTCGATTCTGACTCTTCCCGTGCTGTGATTTACAAGATTTATCATTCGTCCTTTGCGCTGCGACAGTTTATCGGTGACAACGCCGATGAAATTTTCTCCGCAGTCAATGAATAAATGTTCTATAGGCTCAAGTTTCTTTCCGTTCTTTTCTTTGTATATTACGTGAGGTCTTCCTACGCTCAACTCATATCCTTCGCGCCTTAACGTTTCAATTAGTATAACCATCTGGAATTCGCCGCGTCCTTTTACGATGAACATATCGGCAGTATCTCCGTCTTCAAGTTTTAAAGCAACATTTCTAAGTGTTTCCTTAAATAATCTTTCTCTAAGTTTTGTCGATTGTACGTATTTTCCTTCCATTCCTGAAAACGGCGATGTGTTGATTGAAAACACCATCGAAATTGTCGGTTCATCTACCGCCACACGTTTTAAAGGTAACGGGTCTGATGATGTGCATATTGTATCTCCAATATGCGCATTTTCTATTCCCGCCAGTACTACAATGTCGCCTGCTTCCGCCGACTCGACTTCAGTAAGCGAAACACCCTGATACACCTGAAGTTTTGTTAACTTCAACGGAATAGCGGCTCCTTCCTCGTTTATGCAAACCAGATTGTCGTTTATCTTTGCCGTACCGTTTGCAACTTTTCCTATTGCGAGCCTGCCGATGTAATCCGAATAATCAAGATCCGCTACAAGCATCTGAAACGGGTGTCCGGGAACATGCGTAGGTCCGGGTATAACTTTTAATATTTCGTCAAATAAAGGCTGAAGATCTTTTCCGTCGTCTGTAAGTTTATGCATCGCAATTCCCTGTTTGCCCACAGCGTATAATATTGGAAATTCAATCTGTTCTTCCGTCGCATCGAGGTCAAGAAATAAATCGTAAATTTCATTCAATACTTCTGCGGGACGGGCGTCTTTTCTGTCAATTTTATTTATGACGACTATAATTTTCTTCTTTGATTCAAGCGCTTTTTTCAGGACAAATCTCGTCTGAGGCAATGGACCCTCCGATGCGTCAACCAGAAGAATTGCTCCGTCAACCATCATCAGCGCTCTTTCAACTTCTCCGCCGAAATCCGCGTGACCCGGCGTATCAAGTATGTTAATCTTTATTCCGTTCCATGATACGGAACAGTTCTTAGCCGCAATCGTGATACCTCTTTCTCTCTCGAGGTCCATATTGTCCATCAATCTTTCTTCTACTTCCTGATTTGAACGGAATAAACCGCTCTGCTTGAACATAAAATCCACAAGTGTCGTTTTTCCATGGTCAACATGGGCTATAATAGCAATGTTTCTTAAATTTTCGTTAGTTATTCTGTTCACATTATTAGTTTTTTTTGAAAATACTCTATATAAACTACAATATATATGTAATATGCGTTCATGAAGTTAAGAATTTTTTGACTTTCATATAACGATTTCACGAAAACCCTCCCAAATTGATGAATTTTACGCCTTTTCCTATATTATTATAACTTAAAAGTGAATAATTCATATTATTTATACATTAACTTTATTTCTTTAAATTGAGATCAGGGCTATTTAATTACTAATCGGAAAAAATTGCTTGTTAAAATTTCGGTAGCAGGTTAAATTCAATAAGCATATTTTTGAAATAAATACAAATTTATATGCTTACTGACAAAATAATGTATAAGGCTCTGCTCGAAAAAGATTCTTCGTATGAAGGATTGTTTATCGTTGCGGTTAAAACAACGGGTATTTTCTGCAGACCTACATGCCCTGCAAGAAAACCAAAAAAGGAAAACGTTGAATTTTATAAGACACCGCGTGAAGCAATAACGCACGGTTACAGACCCTGTAAAGTATGCACGCCGCTTGAAGTTCCTGCAAAGGCTCCGGTTTATATTAATACACTCATAAAGGAAATTAATGCCGACCCGTCCGTGAAAATTAAAGATTACGATTTGCGCAAAAGGGGACTTGAACCGAATGGTATCAGAAGATGGTTTAAGAAAAATCATAATATGACGTTCCAGTCTTTCCAGAGAATGATGCGTCTTAACAGCGCGTTTAACAAACTGCAATCGGGAGAAAACACGACAAACACTGCTTTCGATTCGGGATATGAATCTCTGAGCGGATTCAACGACTCGTTTAAAAATGTTATAGGCGATACACCGTCAAAGACTGCCGGAAAGAATGTAATTAATATTAAACGTATCGAAACTCCTATCGGACCTATGTATGCGGCGGCAACGGCTAAAGGAATCTGCATGTTCGATTTCACGGACAGGCGCATGCTTGAGACCGAATTTAAAGAACTCAGAAATTATCTAAAGGCTGTCATACTTCCCGGCGAAAGCAGATTTTTTCCTTTGCTCGAAAAAGAAATGAATGAATACTTCGAAGGCAAAAGACAAACATTCACAGTTCCTCTCGATGCACCCGGAACCGAATTTCAGAAATCCGTCTGGGAAGTACTTAGAAAAATACCTTACGGCAATACGGTATCTTATAAACAGCAATCCATCAATCTCGGCAAACCCGAAGCGGTGCGCGCCGTAGCAAATGCAAACGGACACAACAGAATATCCATTATAATTCCCTGCCACAGGGTAATAGGAGAGAACGGTATGCTGACAGGCTATGGCGGCGGACTCTGGAGAAAAAAATGGCTCCTTGATATGGAAAAGGAAAATCTGAAGAAATAAATACTGGTGCGCGGAATATTTTAATCGGTTTTATGAATAATCTCTAATTATTTAATAAGCCGTCGATTTTTTCTATGTATTCTTTTGTGTAAAGCGGCATTGCTTCAAGATGCCCGCCTTTGAACAGCCAGAATATTTTCGGCTCCATTGCGTTTTGATAAATCGTATCCGCCATGTATACGGGGATTACTTCATCCTCTCTGCTGTGTACTATAAGTTTGGGTACGGACTCTATATATTTTATATCCTCTTTGACCGAATAAGGACTCTTCAGGAATTGCGTAATATATTCCCTCTGTTCTGCAGGAGCAATCTCGCATGCGATATCGGTAAATGATGTAAAAGCGCCGTCAAGTACGAGCGCGCTGATTGATTTTTGATTGTCACGTGTTATTTTTGCCGCTATCTGACACCCTAGAGATGCTCCGAATATTATTAATTTGGTGTTCTTAAATTTTTCCCGCTTAGTTACATAATCAAAGATAAATTGAGCATCATCGGCAATATTAATGTGACCCGGACTTCCGTTTGATTTTCCGTATCCCCTGAAATCGACCATGAATACCTGATACCCGTTCTCGGATAACGGTTTTGTAATGAATGTATATGTTGATATGTTCCCGCCGGCACCGTGAAAAAACAAAACGGTTCCTTTCGGCGATTCCTTAGTCTTGATAAAAAGACAACTAAGTTGTATGCTGTCTCTTTGAATCATTAATTCTTCGTAATCATTCAAATCGAGCGGCTTCAGTTCTTTGCTTGGTTTGTAAAATTTGTTGTCAAACTGCGCTTCGGTTATTCCCGAAAGGCATAATAGCAAAATGAGGAAATAAAATTTTTTCATATATGCTGTACGGTTGAATTGATTAATGCAAAATAATAATAGTTTAATTAAAAGAATAGTTCTTGATGTTATAAGTTTGTTAAGTTTTGACCATTCCTGCGGCTATTATTGTAATGTTTGTTGATTTTTCTATTTCATTATTTTATTTTTCACTATTAAATCAAAGTTAGATTTTCTTAATACGATTCTCCTGTTTCTGCCGCTGATACAATCGAATAATTTTATTATTATGAAAAAAGTCATTCTAATTTTATTCGCATTATCCCTGTCATCAAATTTACTGTCACAATCAGGATGGTACTGGCAAAACCCTTTGCCGCAGGGTAACCATCTTTATTCAGTTCGTTTTGTAAATTCCCAGACCGGATGGACTGTTGGACTTTCCGGTACTATACTGAAGACAACAAACGGAGGCGCTAACTGGATTACGCAGACAAATACGTCTTACAATATTCTAAATTCTGTTTATTTTGCCGATTCCCAGACCGGATGGATTGCAGGAAATACAGGTGCGATAATAAAAACAGTTAACGGGGGTTCTGATTGGATTTTGCAGACATACGGAACTTCGAAGAATTTGAGATCTGTATATTTTACCGATGCTCAAACCGGATGGGCTGTCGGCGACAGCGGTATTATATTGAAAACTGTTAACGGAGGCTCTAACTGGACGCTGCAGACGAGTCCGAATGTTAAGAATCTACGTTCGGTTTGTTTTGTCGATTCTCAGACCGGATGGGCTGCTGGATTTACAGGAACGATTATTAATACTACGAACGGCGGGACAAACTGGTCCCTGCAGGGAATATCCTTAACCACAAATTATTTGTATTCAGTATTCTTTATCGATTCTCAAAAAGGCTGGGCTGCGGGAGACGGCGGAAAAATTTTGAGAACAACTAACGGCGGTATAAACTGGCTTGCGGATACAGTCGGAACCTATCAATACTCAAGAGTGCAATTCGCAAATTCAATGACCGGCTGGATTGCAGGCGCCGACGGAAAAATTATTAAATCCACAAACGGTGGTGTTAACTGGTTTGCACAGTCGAGCGGCAGTCCTAACTGGTTCTCCGATGCAAATTTTATGGATACACAAACAGGCTGGGCTGTCGGGTATTCCGGTAATATTCTTAAAACCACAAACGGCGGAACGAACTGGTCATTTCAGTCAAGCGGTGCATTAAAATTAATGATTAATGTAAACTTTAAAGACGCAATGACGGGCTGGATAGCAGGAGAAAAGGGGAATATGTTCAGAACTAACGACGGGGGAAATTCATGGACTTCTTCTATTGTTGATTCCGTTGCTGATTTTTGGTCATCGTCTTTTATAGATGCAATGACAGGTTGGATTGCCGGTTCCGGAGGAAAAATAATGAAAACTACAAACGGCGGAATAAACTGGGTACAGCAAATCAGCGGTACGCCGCGATTCCTGTTTTCGGTTACATTCATTGATGCTCAAACCGGATGGGCTGCAGGTGACAGTGCTGTTATTCAGAAAACCACAAACGGAGGTACAAACTGGATTGCTCTTTTTCCTGCTTCAAATGCTTACTTCCGTTCGGTAAAATTCTTTGACAATCAAACAGGCTGGGTCGCCGGCAATAACGGCACTATTCTTAAAACTACAAACGGCGGATTGAACTGGACTCAACAAACAAGCGGAACAACGAAATCACTTCGCTCGCTCTTTATGCTTGACTCGCAGAACCTCTGGACAGTCGGCGATGGAGGCGCTATATATAATACTACAAACGGCGGTGCAAACTGGAACTCGCAGTCTGTTTCGTCTTCTTACTATTTCCGATATGTATTCTTCAATAACAATCTCACCGGATATGCCGTCGGCGATAATGCCGCGCTGAACGGCATGATTATGAAGACTACAAACGGCGGCGCAAATTGGTTTGTTCAGGCAACACCTACCACTCTTGCCCTGATTTCAATATGTTTTGCTAATTCTCAAACAGGCTGGACAGTCGGTTATTACGGTTCTATTCTTAAAACAACTAACGGAGGAGTTTCGTTTATTACAAAGTTAACGACAGCCGTACCTAAAAAGTATTTTCTTTTCCAGAATTTTCCGAATCCTTTTAACCCGTCCACTGTCATAAAATTTTCAATACCTGAACACGGCAATTTCCGGAGTAAACCGGTCACTCTGAAAATATTCGATATGCTCGGCAGAGAAGTCGGTACTCCGGTGAACGAATATCTTTCACCGGGTACTTATGAAGTAGTGTTTTCAACTGACCAATTCGGAAATAAAATTAATTCAAGCGGAGTTTATTTCTATAAACTTTCAGCAGGTGATTATTCCGAAACACGTAAAATGCTGCTGATAAAATAATGAAATTAGTTAATAGGGAATACATCTGTCTTTTGGGGCGGAATTTTACCGGGATAAACTAATATTACGTGCAGTCTTTTATATTACTATTTTAAATCAAAGGCAGGATTTTGTTTCTCCCGCCGAACATACGTTTTCACTTCACGATTATTTAGATTAAATAGCGTTGAAAATTAAACTACCATGTTATTATTAAATCACATAAATTTAGTAATCTTACAAGTTTATGGAGGTAAACATGAAAAAATTTTATACTCTTTCCATTCTATTCATTTCGTTGTTTTTAGTTAATATAAATTTAACTTTCTCTCAGGCAGCATGGCAGATAGTCGGAATCGGCACATATGAAAACCTGAATAGTATCTCTTTCCCGAATCCCTATACAGGATATGCGGCGGGAAATAATTCTAAACTATATAAATCCACTAACGCCGGTCTTAACTGGACTGCTTTGACTTCTCCGGCAACAGGCAATAACTACTTCGTGTATTTTGTTGACCCTTCCGTCGGATTTGTTTCCAATCAGACAGGCTTTTTCAAAACCACAAACGGCGGCGGCAGTTGGGCTCAGATTACTCTGCCCTCTGCTTATAATGTAACTTCCGTTCAGTTTTCTTCCGCGTCAACCGGCTGGCTTGGAAATTACTATGGCGAAATAATGAAAACCTCTGACGGAGGAAATACCTGGGCTACGGTTTATACTATGCAGGGATATAATTCAAAAGTGTTTTTTATTAATGACCTTAACGGATGGGCGGTTGATACGTACGGCTATGTTGTTAATACCGCAAACGGAGGAACGTCGTTTGCGTCGCAGAGAATTCTTACCGATACACTCTCGGACGTAAAGTTTATTACTTCTTCAATCGGCATGATAGCAGCCGATAGCGGCAGAGTATTTAAAACAATCAACGGAGGTTCGTCATGGACTCTGATAAATACCGGATATGATAATAAACTTACAGGTATATATGTTCAAAGTCCGTCTGTCGCTTTTGCTTCGGCTTTTAACGGACGTATAATTACTTCATATAACGGCGGCGGCTCATGGATTAATGATGATATTTCAGCCAATGACCTTTATCAGATTACTTTCGCTTCCGGTACCTCGGCAGGCTGGGTGGTCGGTGAATTAGGCACGATTGCAAAAAGAGTTAATGCGGAAAGTATGACCTGTATCGGTACGGGCTCTGTCAGCATCGGATATCCGTTCTACTCATATTATGACGACTCCAGAACGGACTTGCTCTACACCGCAAGCGAAATCACAAATGGCGGCGGAGGCATGGGCGCTATTACTCAGATTGGTTTCTATTTCGATACTGTCCGGACTCAACCTCTAAACGGTTTTACGATTAAAATGCAGAATACAAGCATGACATCCCTTACGGATTTTACAAGCACAAACTGGACGACATGTTATTCGGGTACGTATGTACCTTCAGGACTCGGTTTGCAGTTCATCCTGCTTAATAATCCGTTCGTTTATACTGCCGGTTCTAATTTGCTGATTGAAGTTTGTTACAATAATAATTCATATACACTGAATTCCTATGTGCTGGGAACAAATGCCCCAGGAAAGACATTCCATAATCATCTGGATTTACCGACAGGAGACGGATGCACGGATATTACAACAGGTTCGCTTCAAACTGTGAGGCCGAATATATGTTTTGTTTCTAATGTCATTACAAACAACGGCGGCAGTCAAAACGGTGTTCCGTCTGCATATAAACTTCATCAGAATTTTCCCAATCCTTTCAATCCTGTGACGAAAATTAAATTTGAAGTTCCGAAAAGTACATTCGTTACGCTGAAAGTATATGATATTCTCGGAAGAGAAGTATCGGTTCTTGTAAACGAAAATAAACTACCGGGCGCTTACACTGTTGATTTCAATGCATCATCCCTCACAAGCGGCGTATATTTTTACAGACTCGAAACGGCATCATTTACAGACGTAAAAAGAATGATTCTTGTAAAATAATATTTATTAAATCGCAATTTATTTGCCGGGCAGATACCGCATTTGTCCGGCATTTTTATTGTGTTTTCGCACTTTTCGTGATACAGGACGATATATTAAGTATCTATTCCTTACAAAATCTTATAATTAATGAAACTCGATGTCATTTTTTGCGTATAATTAAACAAAGAGATAATTTTTTTTCAAAATTCTTAATTTATCTATTGACATATTTAACAAATTCACATATATTCGTAAAAGTATTCCGGATATTCCGCGTTCTCGTGAAAATTAAAACACTTACAGAAGGTCCGGAAATAAAATAAATGAAGTAGAAGAAGCGCATAAGCGTTTCGCCTGTCAATAAGGGAGAACAGTCTACTAACAAGGTGAATGAAAATTCACCACTCTTCCCCGCACAGCGGGGAAGAGATTTTAAAATCTGTTGAGGAGAAAATGAAATTGAAAACAAAAATAAGGAATGAATTTACTTTTATTCGGTTGTTTTTCTTTAAATCGCATTTCTCTTTACCTATAACCCTAATTTAATATAAAAACGAAGAACGGAATAATTAATGACCCTAATTATCCTGTACTTCCTCCTTGTCCCCGCTCCCCGCGGGGATGAGGATTTTTTTTAATACGTTTCTTAATGAAAATAGCCGCCTCATTCTTCCGATATTTAGTATAAAAAAAAGTCCGCCTTTTTAAGGCGGACTATTGAATTTCATTATCTTAAACTAAAATTGCATCAGCATCTGTTTCTGCATCTGCAACTGCTCTTATCTTCTTTTCCTGAATTTATCGAACCAGTTCTTTTTCTTTCTGAATGATTCTTCGGAATTCCTCATTTCTTCTTTTCTGTTTCTTTTCTTTCCTGTATCGGATGTAGTATCGGCTGTTCTGAAATCTCTGAATGATTTTTTCTTGGCGCCTTCTTCACTTTTGAATGGCAGTTCTCTCAACTTTGAAATTTCCTCCAGAAGTGATTTTTCGAAATCATGCGAATTTTCGTTTCTTGCCTTATCAAATGTTTTAGGTGCTCTTTTGAATTTCGGCTCTTCTTTAAAGTTCTTTTCGCTTCTACCTGTAAACTTCTTTTCATATCCGCCGGACCTCGGTTCTCTTTCTCTTCCGTAAGATTTGCTTTTGTCGTCCCTTCTTCTGTCACTGAATGGTTTTTCATATCTTGAAGAACGTCTGTCCGGTCTTTGCTCTCTTTCTTTGCCGAATGAATTTTCTTTGTCGTCTCTTCTTTTATCGTTGAAGGGCTTGCCTACGTTTGCACGTCTTTCCGACCTTGATTCTCTATCTTTGCCGTATGAACTGTTTTTATCATCTCTTCTCCTGCCGCTGAACGGTTTTCCTTCTCTCGAAGATGATCTTCTGTCGTTGTATGGTTTTTCGTCTCTTGATGATGATCTTCTCTCGCTGAACGGTTTTGCATCCCGCGAAGAACCTCTTTCTGACCGAGGTTCCCTGTCCTTTTTGAACGAACTGCGTTTATCGTCTCTTCTTCTTTCGCTGTATGGTCTGTCATATCTCGATGGTTTGTCTGACCTTGACCTTTCTTCTTTCGGCGGTTCAGGATACTTATCGGCGTACTTCATCGTTATAATGCCTTTGTAGGTGAAAAGTATGTTCCTGAAGAATTTTTCATCCTCGCCGCCTGTAACGAATGAAATTGCTTCGCCTTTTTTCCCTGCTCTTGCAGTTCTGCCGATTCTGTGCGTGTATGATTCAACGTCACGCGGTATTTCGTAATTGTAAACGTGTGATATATCTTCTATGTGAAGTCCGCGCGATGCAACGTCCGTTGCTATAAGTATATTAAATTTCTTTTCCTTGAACTGTCTCGTAACTTTTTCGCGATGAGCCTGTGTCATGTCTCCGTTAAGACATGCGGCTTTTAAACCCTGCTCTTTCAGTTCATCCGCAAGTTCTTCCGTTATCCTTTTGCGGTTGCAGAATATGAGTACGAGGTCTCTTTCTTTCATCAGCAGGTCAACTAACAGCAGCGGTTTCTGCTTCTTCGTTACCCTGTAATACGTTTGTTTTAAAAATTCGGGTTTAACTGATGATTCGAATGATACTTTGACGGGGTCATTAAGATATTTCTTTGTAAGTCCTGAAATTTCTTTTGAGATTGTTGCGCTGAAAAGCATCGTCTGCCTTTTTTCCGGTATGTGAGTCAAGATATTTTCTATATCTGCAATAAATCCCATGTCGAGCATCCTGTCTGCCTCGTCGAATACAAGAAATTTCAAATCATTCAGTTTGATGGCTTTCCTGTGCATTATATCGAGAAGTCTGCCCGGAGTTGCAACAACTACGTGCGACCTTCTGAGTTTAAATATCTGCTTGTCAATCGAAACACCGCCGTACACAGAACTTATGCCGATTTTCCTGTTTGCGAATTTTACAAACTCTTCCGCTATCTGTACGCATAATTCTCGAGTCGGTACAAGTATTAAGGCTGTGATGCTTGTTGACTTTTTATCGATTGATTCGATTATTGGAATTGCAAAACTTAGTGTCTTTCCGGATCCCGTTTCTGATTGCGCCAATATGTCGCGCCCGCTGATGATAGCCGGTATGATTTTTTTCTGTACAGGGGTGGCAATAGTAATATTGTTTCGTTCCAACCTCGCAAGCGTTTCTTCGCTCAGATTGAATTCTTCAGTCTTCATTTCTTACTTCTTTCTTCCGCACAGCGGAATAAAGATATTTCCCCGGCAGATTGGTTTTTGTTGCTTAAAATAAACTACAATCCTAATTTACGCAAATTCAAGTTAAGAAGTCAGTCAAAGCGGCGTCTTTAAGCCGCTTATCATCTGCTAAATTGCGTGTTTTCGGAGGTTTCTAATGAATAACGCTAAAATCCGCATCCTAATTTGAATTCAAACGCGTTGCTCTTTGCTTTTCCGTTTGTATCTTCGTAGGCATTGAACAGGTCTGGGCAAAAATGCGCTTCGACAAATAAGTAATAATCACTGCTTCTTATGAAATCAACGCCTGCGCCTAAATTGAAACCGAAACCGAATTTTTTATAATGGTCCGATATCATTTCTTTATATGAAGGCGTTAGAGGATAACTTGCTTTATCTATATCATCGCCAAGATAAAAATTTAAACGCGGTTCTGCAAATATGTATGGTCTGAATGAATGAAGGTCGAATTTGTATTTCCCGGTTATACCGTAAATTAAATAGTCTACGCTCTGTGTAAGTGAAAATGTTGAATACGATCCGTATTTGTATGTGAAATCTGTCCGCTTGTTAGTGTAATATAACTCCGAAGATAAAGTAAAGTTGTTTACCCTTATGACATCGACCGATACTCCGACATTAAATCCAAGCCCGCTCTTTGCATCAATGTTGTAATTGCCGTTCGGCTCAATTGAAGGATTTGACAACGTTAGCCCCGCTTTTATTCCGAATATCAGGTTATTCTGTGAAATTGCTAATGACGTAAAAGCGAAAACAAATAATACGGATAATAAAATTTTTAATTTCATATATGTTTTAAAACTCCTTTCCTAAGTTGAGTCCAAGCGAAATTATGTTGTCCGCGAATATTCCGATTGAATATGATTTAATTCTGTAATTTACACCAAGAGAATAATACGGTCTTAGTATATCCTTTTTAAGAAGTGACATATAAGTATCGTCAATAGTTAAATCAGATTTATTTAAAACGGTACTGCCGCTGGGTTTCGAGAAAAATACATCGAAGTTGTAATATCTGAAATCCCGGTAATATTTTACTCCGAAGGAAGCATCTAAGGACAATTTATTGGATAAATTGTAAGTGCCGTATAGCGCTGCAACGTATGTGGAATGCTGAACAGGAAAACCCGAAAAACCGAATATATATGTTCCCGCACTCAGTCCGGAATATACCTTGTTGATTTCGTCGTATATACGGTCAAGTCGATTTTCATCGTATCCGTAAATACCTCCTTTTATTCCAAGGAAAAAATCTTTGCTGATTTCAGTACTTACACCTACGTAAAATGCCGGTCTCGATTCCTTAAAACCAAATCCAGCCGAATTTGAAAGTTGAAATTTCGGGCTTGCGATTTGCCCGTATGAGAGGGAATAAAGCAACAGACTTAAAAAGAGAATGCAGATTCTTTTCATTGTTAATTATTTCCATAAATATGGAAATAAATTTTGACATATTCCATGCTAAAGATATAATAAAACAATTATAATGAAAACAACCGTTGAAATTAAAATCAAAAAGGTTCACTTCCGAAATGCTAAAATATATTTTTAATTTAAAATTTAATTTTGTCCGCCCGGACGGATAAATTTTAAAATTTAAATTTAAACAGGAATGTTTTTCGAAAAGTTAAAATTTTATCTTTTCGGTACAGCCCACGGCTTCGGCGTGAGTAAATAAATGAAAATATCTAAAACCGTTTTTAACGGTTTACAAATATTTATTTTCAATTTAATATTTGAATTTTGGAGTTAAACAGATGAACCAATAGAAAAGTTAAATATAAATTCGTTGTACTCTGTCCGCTACCGCGCAGAGAATTTCATATGGAATCGTCTTTAGTATTTTCGCGAGTTTGTCCGCCCCCAAATAATTGCCGTTCTCGCTTCCCATCAGCAATACATCATCACCTATTCTTACGGTGCTCTTTACACCCAGATAAATCATAAGCCAGTCCATCGTAATCGCTCCCGCAATCGGATAAAATTTATTTCCGATGCTTACTTTTCCTATGTTCGATAACGATCTCCAGTAACCGTCGCCGTATCCGATAGGTATCGACCCTATGAAACTTTTCTTTTCCGTGAAATATTTCCTGCCGTATGATATGCTCGTGTTGGCATCAACCCTCTTTATGAATGTAACCTTCGACTTTAAATTCATAATAGGCTTCAGGTCTATCTTTTGTTTTAAATCGTCCGAAGGATAATATCCGTATAAAAGCAGCCCCGGTCTCACCATGTCAAAATATGAATCTTTCAGATTTATTATCGCTCCGCTGTTTGCACTGTGGACTATCGGGATTTTCATCCCGCCTTTTCTAAGCATTTCAAGCAGGTCGTAAAACTTATTCAACTGATATTTTGCAAATGACTTGTCAGCGCTCTCTGATGTTGCGAAATGCGTGTAGATTCCCTCTACTATAAGATTTTTGTATGTAAATATCTGTTCTATGTTTTTATATGCCCGCTTTACATCAAGCCCAATTCTCTTTAAGCCCGTGTCAACTTTGATGTGTATCCTGAACTTTCTTCCGAGTTTGCCGCTGTAATAATCCAGAAACTTTGCAGTGTCCAGCGATGCAACCGTCGCTATAAGATTATATTTGAGAAGTTTGCTTACGTATGCCGATGGTTTCAGTTTTGAGTGTATAAGAGTTCCGAAAACCAGTATATTTGCATCGGGAATAACGCTTCGCAGTTTAATTGCCTCGTCATAATTTGCAACTCCAAGATAATCAGCGCCAAGCGAAATCAATTTTCTGCTGATTTCCTGTATTCCGTGTCCGTAAGCATTTGCTTTTACTATGCCGCAGATTTTTACTTTTTTGCGCGGGTTTTCCTTGTGTATGTAATTCCTTATGGAGTTATAGTTGTATTCTAATTTGTTTAAATCTATTTCTGCCCTGGTCGGATTCAAGTATTATTCTTTTTGTATTAAATTTAACTATTATGAAAATCGAATAATATGAATTTATTCGCCTGCAACGAAATAATTTCCCGCGTCAAGCCTGAATATGGAAAATAGATTTCCGTTTGCACTGTCTATACTGCTTGTATTCCATGTCTCGCCCAGATCGTATGACCGGATAATTATCTTGCTTCCCGCAGCCATGCAGACCTCATTTGTATAAACTACTGCAAAAAGATTATTCGGAATATTCGCGTATCTTTGAGTCCAAGTCCACCCTGCATCTGTCGTTTTCAGTATTGTTCCCGCGGACCCTACCGCCATTCCGTTAAGTGAATCCAGAAAACTTATACTGTATAAATATATGCCGTTGAGAGGAGGATATGAAGCGGGACCCCATGTCAGACCGCCGTCCACCGTAAGTAAAAGAAATGCTTTGCCTGTTGCGCCAGAATCTCCTGCGATTGATGCCGTTTTAGAAGTCGCGAATGCAGCATTCCTGTAAACAATAGAACTCCCCGGATTCGAGAATATCAGATTCCATGAATAACCCCTGTCAGAACTGCCTATAAGCGTACCGTTTCCGCCCGTTGCAAAACCCACCCCGGAAAACGCATCGAACTTTACTGATAATAAATCTACTGACGTTGGTCCCGTAACTTTAGTCCAACTGCCGCCGTCAGTATTTGTCAGAAGAATTGTTCCGCCGTTTCCGACTGCGACACCGTTCAGGTCAACGCCTGTACCGCTCATACTCCTGATGCTCTGCTTTCCGGCCGATGTTGTATCGACAGACCATGTTCCGCCGCCGTCAACGGATTTGATTATTATTCCTTTGTCCCCGCCCGCAATTATTGAAGAATAAGGATCGGCATTGAAAGAAATAATAGAGTTGATGGCGTTTGAATAATCAAGTTGGTACATATACCAGAAATTACCCGTGTTGTCAGTGTACATCCACGTCGAGCCGTTTGAAGAATCGGTTGTGATTGGACCGTTTTGTTCCGGCTGTTTTACTGCATTTTCGCAGCCTGCTAATAGAACCAGTGAAAATATTATTACGATACTAAGATAGTATGAAATTCTCATAATAGTTTGTTGGTTGTGCTAAAATATAAGGTATTTGATTTTTATATAAAATCAATAATTTAGAATCGAAATTTACATTTAATTTATGTAAATCCCTGTTTCCTTAAGGGATTGATTTATAATTATTAATGAATAATATTTACACACAATAAAAAAGAACAATGAAAATTTTAACTAAAATAATTTTAATCCTGCTTATGGCAGGCTCCGTATATTCCCAGACTGCATCTACCTATTTTCCTGCATCGACGGGATATAAATGGTATTATAAGAATATACCGCTCGATTCAAACAACGTGCCCCAGCAGAATCTTGCAAGATACAGAGTCGATACTTTCGCTGTTGTTGCAAATTACAAAGGCTTGCCCGCAAATGTCGTCAGAATTAAAGATAATCTTCTGACTATTAATCAGAATACGCCTTACTACGATACAAACTATTACAACTTCCAGACAACTAACGGCTGGAAATTCCTGTCCGTAGCAATGCTTCCGGACTCTGTTCCTATTCCCGGGATCATGAACTTCTTCCGTTCTCTCGAAAACTGGTACAGTATGTACAGATTCGCTCAGGCGGTAAATTCGGAATACGTGATTGTACAGAAAGACACAACTATATCTTATGACACGCTTACAATTCCGCTGAGAGTAAAAGTTAAATCAAAAAGACTTAACGACGAGACGGTTTCAACCGTAAACGGCAATTATCTATCCAAGAAATTCGTAACAACTTTCGGTTTGTATTTTCATGTCTTGATTTTTGATTACCCGATTGTCGAAAGACCTGATACCACATGGTTTGCGCCTGATGTCTGGATGGTAAAAGAAGTTGCGCCTTCGGTAAATGTCAGCCTGTCTTCTCTCGGTATACCATTTATTTTCAATATACCGGGAAATATTTACGAACTGACAAATCCGAACGTGGGTATAACAAATATATCTTCGGAAGTTCCGGGTTCGTTCAAACTTTATCAGAACTATCCCAACCCGTTTAATCCGTCAACAAAAATAAAATTTTCAGTTTCCGAAAACGGAAAATCGAAATCCGAAAACGGCGTCTTAAAACTTACGGTGTATGATGCATTGGGAAAAGAAATAAAAACTCTCGTGAATGAAAAACTGCAGCCCGGCACATACGAAGTATCGTTCGACGCGCACAATCTCTCGAGCGGAGTTTACTACTATTCAATTGAATCGGGTTCCTATAAGGAATCAAAAAGCATGCTGATGATTAAATAGCAGGACTGTTTAATCGAAAGCCCGCCAATTTATTTGGGCGGGTTACTTTTAAAATTAATCTTAAAAAGAAATTAATAAATTCAAAACCCCTGTAATTCAGGGGTTTTTTATTATTTAAATATAATCAGACGAGCGGAGATTATACATAGACTCATGCAAATACTTTCTTGAAAACGAACAAATTGGTAACAGTATCCGCAATAATATCACCTGCCAAAAAGGATTACCATGACTTATAATTTATATAAATAGAAAAATTTATATGGTGTATCTATTATTTAACAACAGCAAATATAAACGATATTAAATTCGCATGATTATTAATCTATCGATGAAGGAGATTTAATAAATTATTTGCAATTAGTTAATATATTGCAGCGATTATACAATAATTTAAGAGTAGAGTATTGAATAATATTCGTTTTTTATTTTTTGTATTGCAGATATATTTATTATTAGCGAACTTCTGATACTTAACATGGTTAATTAAGGGTAATGATATATTCAGAATATAGTCTTTTTATAAACCGGTCTAATATATTAAAATCAGCGCTGTGTTTTTCTTGCCATGGCTTTTGTTTCCAATCTGAAGAAAATTTTTCAAATTATTTATATGTATAAAACATTTTTTTTAATATCGTTTTTGCTGGCAACTGCAATAATACAGGCACAGGTAACTCAAGAGTGGGCTAATCTTTACTTCAACTCTACGAAGAATGTTCAGGGTAAAGTCATCGCTCTTGATTCGACGGGGAATGTGATAGTCGCAGGGCAGGGCGGAAACATATCATGGCTTGTTGTGAAATACAACAGCGCGGGCACAAAACTCTGGGAAAAGAGATTTTATGTCGCCTCGGAGTTCCCTCAGCATATAGCGGTTGATAGAACGGGGAGTATATATCTTGCAGGGACTGATTGGGCTTGTATGCTGCTGAAGATTTCTTCAGTCGGCGATTCGCTTTGGGTAAGACATTATCCATTATCTGGAGGATACGGTGGGTATACAGGCATAGTCGTAACACCGGATAATTGTCCAGTAGTAACAGGAGTAGACAGGGCATCTACAAGAGACGACATAGTAACAGTTAAATATAATCCGAACGGGGATACACTTTGGGCGCGCCGGTACAATTCTATTTACAACAGGGATGATTCTCCGGCATCCATATCTCTTGGAAGAGACGGCTCTATACTTATAGCGGGATACAGTTACGATCCGAACTGGCACTGTCAGTTCCTGACATTGAAATACGATTCGACAGGAACACTTAAATGGGTGCAGCGGTATGGAACAAGTGATTCGGTGAGCACAATTCTTGACGGAGCCTTTGACGGAAACGGGAACGCTTATGTTGTAGGTAACTTAAACCTGACATCTTACTGCACTATTAAATACGATTCGAACGGAAATCTGAAATGGGCTAGGGTTTATTCGGACACTCATTCGGACGCTTATCCTTATTCATTGAAAATAGATAATAGAAATAATGTAATAGTTTCCGGTACAAGCATGCTCAACAATTATGCCTTATATGTTACAACCATTAAGTACGACTCACTTGGAAATCGGCAATGGATAAAGTACTTGAACAATTTTAATGATAGTTCAACATATATAAACAACAATTATTCTCTTGCTGTAGATTCTTACAATAATACATATATAACAGGATTATATGAGATAAGAAATACGCCTGTCAGACAAACAGGTCTTTTTGCAATAAAATATACGAATGAAGGGGTATATTCGTGGGGAATGACCTATTATAGGGGCATCGACCTTGATGGAGGTTCAGGAATAAAAGTTGACAATAACAGCAATGTGTATGTTATTGATAATACTCAGGATTCGGTTTTAGGTTATGGTATGGTCACCATCAAATATTCGCAGACAACCGGAATAACGATAGCGGGAAACGGATTGCCCAACAATTGCATATTGCACCAAAACTATCCCAATCCATTTAATCCCGTTACAAAAATTAGTTATGCATTGCCGAAAGACGCAAAGGTTTCTCTTGTTGTTTACGATATACTCGGAAGAGAAATCACGAAACTTGTAAATGCGGAATTCAAAAAAGCGGGTTCATATACTATTGAATTCAACGCGTCGATTTACGCATCAGGAGTTTATTTCTACAGAATTCAGGCCGGCGATTTTGTGCAAACAAAGAAGATGTTGATGATTAAATAGTGGCGGCTGATTATTCAGATGCCCGCCAATTTTTTTGGGGTGCTGCTTAAATAGTATAATAATTATTCGATAAAACTTTTCAGGGCTGTTAGTAAGGGACAGCCCTTTTACTATTATCTTATTAACATTATTTCTTAATCTATGAAATTTCAGTTCAGCATCCAGATTTTGAAATTAAGCACGGATGCAAAACTGACCCATAACAGATAAGGTATCAACAAATATGCCGCGGGCTTTGAAATACTGTAAAATGAAATAATTGTCAGTAATATAAATACCCACATTACTACTACTTCAATGAATGCAGGCAAAGGCATCTTTAATCCGAAAAATATTATTGACCACAATGTATTCAGCAGAAGTTGCGTGAAAAATAATATCAGCGCAGCCCTGTTGTCTCCGCCTTTTTTCCATATAAGGAAAAGCGATATTCCCATTAACAGATAAAGAATCGTCCACACGGGTCCGAATAAATAATTCGGCGGATTGAATGAGGGTTTGTTCAGCCCTGCAAACCATGTAGGTATGCTGCTCACTGTGAATATTGAGCCGATTATTCCTGCAAGTTCACAGATTATTACACTTAACAACAACTTAAAGAAATTTTTCATGCCGGGAAATTGTTTAATTTATTAGGATAAGAAAAAAAAACACAAAAACAAACACTGAATTTTGACTTAATTTTTATGATATATGTTATATTTTTGTAGATTATTTGCAGTACGCATTATTGAACAAAAACAGGGAAAATAAAAGTGCGAAAAATCCTTTAGTACCGCTCCACATAAACTATCTTTTCCGGATTTTTCTATCAGGTATGGTGCTTTTTATGCTCTTTCGTCTTCTTCTGCTCAATCTAAATTCAGGACAGGCAGAAGGCATATCGGCATCGGTAATATTCTATGCCCTTTTTAACCGCGGCTGCCTATTCGATGCGGCTGTCAATTCTTATGCGCTTATTATTCCTTTCCTGTTCTTGTCAATCGGCTATTTTATCCCGTCAACGAAAAAAGTATTTTCCTTTCTGGCGTTTTATTTTCTTGTGATATTCTATGCATTCGCTATTGCCGTTCATTCAGCCGATATTCCTTATTTTGAGTATTTCAATTCAAGACTTACTAACGGTATTCTGAGTTGGACAGAAGATTTATGGATTATGGTGAAATCAAGATTCTCTACTCCCGTTTATTATCCGTTTATCGGTCTGTTTGTAGTTGTTGCGATTTTGTTCGTGTTTCTTATGAAACGTATGGCAAACAAAACTATTCTCGGTCTAAAATATTATAATGAACCGGTTCTTAAAAAAATATTATTTACCGCGGCCGCCGGATTTTTTTTGATTCTCGGCGCAAGAGGGGAAATCAGAAAAGATATAATGCCGCTCGGAATCGCCAATTCGTTTTTCTCGAACTTTTCTTTCTCAAATCAGTTGGGACTTAATCCCGTTTACAGTTTTTTCTCAAGTTATAAAGATAAAAAACTTTCTTATTTGAATGACGAAGACGCGGTTAAAAACGTACAGAAATATCTCAACATAACGAAAAAATACAGTTCGCCGATTGCAAGAGATGTTTTCTTTTCGAGTGAAACCACAAAACCAAACGTGGTTGTTTTTCTTGTCGAAAGTCTGAGCGCCTTTAAACTGAAAAGATACGGATACCCGCAGAATATTATGCCGTTTATTGACAGCCTTATGAACGTTTCCGCTACTTTCGATAATGTTTATACGGATGGAATGCATACTCATAACGGACTTTATTCCGCGCTTTTCGGAATGCCTTCAGTGCTGAAATATAAAGCAATGAGTTCTCCGCTTACAGCAGGTCAGAAACATTCAGGTCTCTCCAACGTTTTGAATGAATACGGATATAAAAGCGTGTTCTTCTGTTCGGGTGATAAAGGTTTCGATAATATGAACGGATTTTTTCTCAATAATGAATTTGAATCAATTATAAGTTACGAAAATTATACCGAAAAAGGCGAAACGATGGAGTGGGGTGTTCACGATAATGTAATGTTCGATTATGGTCTGAAAAAAATGGACACACTTGCGTCTTCAGGCAAACCTTTTCTGTCCGTTATGCTTACTGTTTCAACACACGAGGCTTTATTGCCTCCGGAAAAAGTCGCTTTTAAACCCGATGCAGAAGATAGTTATGACCGATGCTACCAGTATACCGACTGGGCTTTCTCGGAGTTTTTCAGAAAAGCAAAAAACACGTCATGGTTCGATAATACGGTTTTTGTTTTTGTCGGCGACCACGGTCAGAATTTCGACAAGACTTATGAACTGCCGCTGTCATATCATCATGTGCCGATGATTTTCTATTCACCCAAACTTATAAAACCGCAGGCGTACGATAAAATAGGACTGCAACTGGATTTGTTCCCAACGCTTATGGATTTTATCTCGCTTTCATATATTAACAATACGCTCGGAATAGACTTATTAAAAGAAGACAGACCGTTTGCGTACTTTTCGGCTGATAATAAAATCGGATGCCTGAATAATGATTTCTTCCTTATATTAAGAGGAAATGGTCCCGAAACTTTATATAAATATAAAAATAATGACGTTACAAATTACATGTCCGAAAACAGTAAACTTGCACTTGAAATGAAAACTTATGTTTATTCAATGCTTCAAACATCAACCTTTATGGCAGTGAATAAATATCTCGGACTTCCGGGTAAATAATCTTTATCCGTTCTTATTAATACTCCCCGTTGCTCTGAAAATATACTATGGCTGTTTTATTTCTTTCTTTCCGTAAATCAGTCCGATTATTATACAGGTTATAAGGATTCTAAATCCCATACCCGCTCCATCGGCGATTACGGCTTTGTACTTTACAAGATAGTTTGCCCACATGAAAAATATATATGGTACCGACATGAGTAATCCGAAAAGCAAACCGAACATAAAACCTTCTTTGAACGGCGAAACACCCTTGTAATAATACTTGTAAATAAAACTAAGGAAGAATCCTTCCATTATTGAACCTACTATGTCAGCCCAGATTTTTGGGTCCTCCGGCCCGCGCATTATATGCACGTAACTTGCCATATGACCCGTTGAAAATATCGCTGCATAAAATAGGAATGCAAGTAATAGTAACACAATTGCAGAAACGATTGTGGAAATTACAAGCTTCATAAACCTTTTGTTTAAGTTAATAAAAGTTTTAACGCTTGAATCTTATCACGAATTTTAATAAATATTTTTTAGATAATAAAGTGTAATACTGTCTCTATGTTTAATGATAAAGACTTGTTTTATCCCATTTTAACATCAAACGAAGTGAATAATTTGTTCCCGATTTTCCTGTTTCTGAGACTTTCTTTTTGATAATTTTGTTCTCATAACTGAATGAATTAAACTACTATGGACACAGAATTTTTATCACGGATGCAATTTGCTTTCACAATCGCTTTTCATTATATATACCCGCCTCTCAGTATTGGACTTGGCGTACTCCTTGTCTTTATGGAAGGGATGTATATCGGAACAAAACAAAAAGTCTATGAAAATATTACCAGATTCTGGATTAAAATATTTGCTCTGATTTTTGCTATTGGCGTGGCTACGGGTATTGTAATGGAATTTGAATTCGGAACAAACTGGGCAGCGTATTCACGTTTTGTCGGAGATGTATTCGGAAGCGCGCTTGCCGCTGAAGGTATATTTGCGTTTTTTCTCGAATCGGGATTTCTCGCGATACTCGTTTTCGGATGGAATAAGGTTTCGCCGAAAATGCATTTCTTCTCCACAATTATGGTATCATTGGGTTCTATGATGAGCGCGGTCTGGATTGTTGTCGCGAATTCATGGCAGCAAACACCTTCGGGATATCATCTTGTAACAAATAACGGAGTGCTCAGAGCCGAGATAACAGATTTCTGGGCAATGGTTTTTAATCCGTCATCGGTTGACAGACTGCTTCATACGCTTTCAGGCGCATGGCTTACAGGTGCATTCTTTGTCCTTAGCGTTTCGGCTTTCTATATTCTTAAAAACAGACACCTTGATTTTGCCAAGAAATCTATTAAACTCGCACTGGTTCTTGCAATATTCGCATCACTATTTCAGTTGTTTACGGGACATATGAGCGCGCAAGGAGTCAGTAAAAACCAGCCCGCTAAACTTGCCGCGTTCGAAGGTCACTACGATACAAAACCTGCGCCGATGTATTTATTCGGATGGGTAAATGAACAAGATGAAGAAGTTAAATTCGGAGTATCAATTCCCGGTATGCTGAGTTATCTGATTCACGGCGATACTCAGACTCCGGTTACGGGATTAAATGAATTCAACCCCGGAGACCGTCCGCCCGTTAATGTTATCTTTCAGACTTATCACATGATGGTAGCAATCGGATTTACTCTTATTGGTATTAGTATATTATCAATCATACTGCTTAGAAATGAAAAGTTGTTCAAAAAGAAGTGGATGCTGAGAGTTCTTGTGGTTTCGGTCTGGCTGCCGCAGGTTGCAAATCAACTCGGCTGGATATCCGCCGAAATCGGCAGACAGCCGTGGATAGTTTATAATTTGCTGAGAACGAAAGACGCTTTATCGAAATCAGTCGGAAAAGGTGAAGTTGTGTTTTCTCTTATTCTTTTTACTCTTATCTATGCATTGCTTCTGGTGGTTTTCGTATACCTTCTTGATAAGAAAATAAAGCACGGTCCTGATGAACCCGATGACTCTAACGAAGTTTATTCGGAACAGAAAACAATATTCGAAAAAAATTAAAGTCTGAAACAATATGGATTTGAATATAATTTGGTTTGTTCTTATAGGTGCCCTTTTGACAGGTTATGCAATTCTCGATGGTTTTGATCTGGGTGTCGGCGCGCTTCATTTATTCACAAAAACGGATATGGAAAGAAGATTGACTTTGAATTCTATCGGACCGGTCTGGGACGGAAATGAAGTGTGGCTCGTAACAAGCGGCGGCGCTCTCTTTGCAGCATTTCCGGATATATATGCAACCGTTTTTTCAGGCTTCTATCTTGCGTTTATGACTCTGCTGTTCGTATTGATATTCAGGGCTGTCGCAATAGAAGTGAGAAGCAAACATGATAATCCGCGCTGGCGCTCCGCCTGGGATATTGCTTTCAGTGTTTCAAGCATTATTATCGCGCTTCTTATGGGCGTCGCTCTCGGAAATATAATAACAGGTATACCGCTCGATAGTTCAAAAGAATTCACGGGTACATTTCTGAGTCTGCTGAATCCGTATTCTCTTATGGTCGGAATAACGACAGTCTCTTTGTTCACTATGCACGGGGCAATTTACCTTGTCATGAAAACAGAAGGCGGACTTCAGGCTAAAGTGCGCCTATGGGTTAATAATACAATTATATTTTTTGTGATTTGCTTTGTTACAGTTACTATGGCAACTCTGATTTATTATCCGTCGATGGTTTCGCATTTTAAAGACAATCCGGCATTGTTCCTTATTGCAATTCTCAATATGCTTGCTATAGCAAACATCCCGAGAGAAATTAATAACGGAAGAGAGTTCAGGGCATTCCTCTCATCCGCATCAAGCATAGGTCTACTTCTTCTGCTCTTTGCCATAGGTATTTTTCCGAATGTGGTACTGTCAAATCCGAATCCGGAGTTCAGCCTTACTGTATTTAATGCCGCTTCATCACAGAAGACACTTATGGTTATGCTGATAATTGCCTTAATCGGTATGCCCTTTGTAATAGCATATACTGTGATAATACACAAAATATACAAAGGCAAGGTTAAACTCGACGAAACAAGTTATTGAGGATTTAATAAATAAAAACGTAAGTTCAAATTTCAAATTGCCGTTTGAACGATAAGTAAAGTTTAAATTTCATCCGCCTAGTCGGACAAAATTACAATTTGAAATTCAAAAATTGTAAAGTCCGGATATGTTTTATTTGCGCTTAAAATATCTTTCCGATTTTCAATAGTCTATTTTCCCATTTTCCGAATTTATCTTTTCGGTACAGCCCACGGTTTTAACCGTGGGTCAGTAAACAAATAGTGCCTGAAACCGATTTAACGGTTTATAAAAATTATTGAACATATACCGTGACAAGAAATTACCGCTAAGAGAATACCATATTGATAGAAACCATGAACTATATTGATTATATTTATTCATGCAAAAAACTCATTCAACCGATAACTACGAAAAACTCGAAAAAGGCGCACTCATTCTCATGGAGAAACTTTTAAAGAAAGGTTTCCGAGCATCCATCGATGAAGATTCATTCCGCGAATATTCAATGAAAATATCACTCGAAGAAAAAGGAAATGTCTGCCTATTCTTCAGTCCTAAAAAAGATGAATACAAAATCACTCTGAAGGAAGTAAAAGACGAAAAAGACGCGGTTAAGATTTCGAAGTTGTGGGATTCAAAGAATAAATCCCCGAATTCCGGAGGCGTCTATACAGATAAAGGATACGAAGCAGATGTCGACGGTTCATATATGAACGGTATCACTTCGTGGGCTTCGATAATCCGGAAAGACGGAAAAGTTTTAAAAGAACTCTCGGGAATAGTGAATACTTCGAATATTAAAAACTCACATCAGATTGCAGGCGAAATCAAGGGAGTCATCGAAACCGTTAAATTCTGCAAAGAACACAATATCAATAAACTCCGCCTTTATTACGATTACAACGGTCTTAAATACTGGGCAAAAGGTCTCTGGCGCGCAAAGATTTTTATTACACAATACTATCAGGATTTTATGAAAGATGTGAAGATGGATATCGAGTGGGTTAAAATTGCAAGCCATACGGGCGTTCACTGGAATGAACTGACGGATAAACTCGCGAAAAAAGCAATCGAAGACAAATTGAAAAATTAATTCCTGACGGGAATATTCATTTCAGATTCAGTTCGTCTTCGTTCTCAGATTCTTCTTCATCTTCTTCCTCTTCCCAATCGTACTTGGGAGGTTTCGGATCGGAATTTCTGAATATTACGGCGCACAGTACTCCGATTATCGCTCCCGATATATGCGCTTCAAAAGAGATTTTCGGGTCGGTAGGGAAAATTCCCCATATCAGTCCGCCGTACATAAATGTTACAAGCAGCGAAAGTCCTATTGACGCAGGGTCGCGCCTGAATAATCCCACAAAAAATAAAAATGCAAGTATTCCGTAAATTAAACCGCTAGCCCCGATATGATATGCCGGTCTTCCGAAAAACCATACAAGAACGTTGGAGAAAAAATAAACGAATAAAAAGACCTTCACTGATGAATTTATATATGCATAGAAAAGAAATATCATAAGCACAAACAGCGTGATGCTGTTTGATGCGAGATGAGAAAAATCTGCATGTATAAGCGGCGCGGTCAGAATTCCTATTAACCCTGAAATCTTATTTGGAAAAACACCCAGTACGCTTAAATCAAGTTTCGTGAATTCCTCGAAGATTTTTATCAGCCATATTAATACAAGAAATGACGAAGATATGATTACGCTTATGCGGAATTTCGCTTTTCCCGCCTCTTCTTCAGGATTTATGTCTTTTTTGCCCTCCCGGTTCAGAATGTCGTCTTCGCTGTACAAATATAATTTTTTTAATGTTTATTTTGTTGTTATAAAATACCAATTTAATAATATTTTAACAAATGGATAAGAATTTTACAGAAGTAAGAAATCTCATAAACGGGAACAATAAAATTGTGCTCACTACGCATCTTCTGCCCGACGGCGATGCAATCGGCAGCGAACTTGCGCTCTATTACTACCTGCTTCAAAAAGGAAAAGAAGTCAGCATTATTAACCATAACGAATCTCCCGACCATCTTGAATTTCTTGACGAAGATAAGATTATAAGAAGATACCGCGATAACAAGACCGAAAACGATAAAATTATTTCCGAAGCAAACTTGATTTTTATTGTCGATACCAATGAATATGCCCGAATCAAAACAATGGAAGATTCGGTAAAAAAATCGAAAGCAAAAAAAATCTGTATTGACCACCATACCGGTATCGATAAGAACGGATTTGATAATTATATTACAGATACAGAAGCGCCCGCCACATCAGAAATTTTATACGACTTTATTATCAGCGATGACGAAAAATACATCAATAAAAAAACAGCCGATAATCTCTATGCGGGAATAATGACCGATACAGGTTCATTCAGATATCCAAGAACAACCAAAAAAACTTTCCTGATATGCGCAGACCTGATTGATAGAGGTACTGACCCCGTTGCAATGTACGATAAAATATACAATAATATACCGCAGGATAAAATTAAACTCCTTGCCAGGTTTATCGATTCACTTTCATTTCATTTCGGTAAAACGCTTGTTGTAGGTATAGTGACAATGAATGATTTCAAAGAATTTCATTCCGATATTAAAGACGTCGAGGGCTTCTCTGCCTTTCTTATGACAATGAAGAATATTAATGCGGGTTTCCTTATCGTGGAACTGCCCGATAGTTGTAAAATATCTTTCCGCTCAAAAGGCGATATAAAAATCAATGAGTTTGCAAAAAAATACGGCGGCGGCGGTCATAAAAATGCCGCAGGCGCCACAGTCGAAAATACAGATATTCTCGAATTAAAGGATAAACTTATTAAAGATTATGAATCTTTTTTCAAAATTACAGAAAAATCCGGAATGGATTCTGATTAGTATACTGGTTCTGTTCCATTTAATTGTCAGATTTATATTGCTTTCCAAATCTCTGCTTGTTATTGACAGTTATGCCATCCCCGACGATGCATATCTATGCCTTACTATTGCGCGTAATATTGCCGATGGAAAAGGATTTCTCTACGGCGATTCATTCACAAACGGATTTCAACCGCTGTATGTCTTTATTATGGCTCCTGTATTCCTTCTCCTGAAAGGAGATTTAATTGCTCCAATATATATATCGCTGATATTCCTGAATATTGTCAGCCTTTTTTCACTTTATCTTGTTTTTTCGCTGATAAAATTTCTTTTTAACGATATCTGGTCGGCATTTTTAGTCTCGTTATTTTATATCTTTACTCCTGTTATCATCAGAAATACATCTAACGGAATGGAAACCTCGGTTTCGTTTTTCTTCTTTCTGCTTTTATTTTATGTCTTTTATAAATATATGCAAACCGATTTATCCAATATCTCGTCAAAAAAGATGTTTTTTTTCGGTGTGCTTTCAGGTGCCGGAATACTCGCGCGATTCGATATTCTGATTGCCGTTGCATGCATCGCAATGTACTTTCTTTGCTGTGTTAAAAAAACTTCGCTTAATTTAGATATAAAAAGACTGCTTTTCTTTGTATTGGGAATTATTTTGGTGTATTCGCCGTGGATGCTGTTATCTTACATTTACACAGGCGATATCTATCATATAAGCGGTAAATCTGTTCAGAAACAGGCTGATTCTTTGCTTAAGATGAGTACTAATTATCTTCCGGTTTATATTAATATCACTTATAAATCCGTAAGGCAAATAATTCTGAATTATTGGTGCATCGGTATCTATAGTCTTGTACTGGCTTTTATGCTGAAATCCGTTTATAAATCTTCTATTTCCAAAACGGGATATCTTAGAAAACACATTGTTCTGATCACAACGTCTGCATTGATGTTTTTATCTTATACTTATTATATCAAAGCCTTCTGGTATTTTGACAGGTATCTTTTTCCTCTGTTAGTGATATTTCTGATTCTTACGGGATATTTCGTTCATTTGATTTTATCGAATACTGCTAATCACAAAACAAAGAGAATATTTCTGTTCGTTTCTGCAATTGTCATTATTGGTCTGAACGTATTAAGGCCGAATTTTTACAGATATTTTTATAAGTCTGATTTTCCGGAAAACGGATACTATAGGATTGGAAACTGGGTAAGTCAAAATTTCGACAGTAATACAGTGGTCGGTTCGCTGCAAACCGGGGCTCTTGCTTATTTCGCTAAAGATGTGAAAATTATCAATCTTGACGGGGTGGTAAATAAAGAATCCTATGATGCCGTTAAGAATAGCAAACTGATGGATTATATTAGGAGCAAAAAAATCGAATATGTTGTGGGCTGGAATTTAAATTATGATTTTATAAAATATAGTTCGGATAATTTTAAAGAAGATGATCTTATACTGATTAAAAAAATTGAGGGAATAAAATCCTATGATTATGACTGGTATTTGTATAAGGTAAATTACCGATAGATTTTGAGATATTATATAAACTTTGAAAAAGGTATTTTTGTTGTCAATATTTTATTATGTTCGCAAAAATAACGGAAAATAGGGTTAATGAGGCATTAATTGTTGTAAATAGACTCGGAGGTTATGATTATGAATCGATAATGAACAGTAATCTCGGCGATTTTACGAAAAATTTTGTGCTGCTGGAAAATAATAACTACAGTACAAAAGAAACTTTGATGAAATCAGTCGAAAAATCCGTTAAACTCCTGATTAATTATACCGTGCGTCCGAAATGGACACTCCTTAATTATATTTTCGGAAGCATCGATTCCAAACCTTCGCGTGAGATAATGAATAAAGTGGAAATTTTCACTTTCTATCATTATTACCTCGAGATGATAAGAAGCATTGCTTCGGATAATGAACAGGTATCCGTTAAAAAACTTAACGTGGAATCGGCAATTGACAGCGTCAATAAAGATATTTATGAAAAACTGACTTCGGATATCACGAGCCTTAAAATTAAAAATCTGTTTGTTCAAGTTTTTAAACTCAAATACGGCGACCAGACGGAAATAAGTCTCGATATGAGCGTTCCGTTTTCATTTATTAAACTGTTCCTTGAAGATAAAGGCTATAATGATCTGCTCGTAAAATTCGGAAGTGACTTCGATGAATTTACGGATGTCGAACTTAAAACAATAATTAAAATCCTTTCAGGAAAATATTTCAAATACGAAAATACTGAAGCATTAAAAGTTGACGACGTCTTTATTCAAACTTCAACTGCGCACGCTGAAAAACATAATGTTCAGACCGCAGGAGTCATTGAAAAGACCGAAGAACCCTTTAAAGAGACTGTAAAAGAACCTGTCGAAGATTTTGTAAAAAGACCCGTGAAAAAATTCTTTGAGGAACCCGCGAAAGTAAACGCTAAAGAGTCCTTTAAAGAAACCGTGAAAGAAGTTGAAAAAAACGTTCAGCCGGAACCGGAGAAATTCGAGACGCCGCATGACGCTTACACGCAGGAAGAAAAACAGGGACATTCGCTGAGATATCTTTTTAAAGAGGATGAAATCAGGGCTATTTCTAAAAAAGTATTCAATGGTCAAAGAACATTGATGATCGATGCGCTCGAGGAAATTGAAAAATTAAATTCATGGAGAGAAACAACCGGATTACTAAAAAACATTTTTAAAAATAATAAAGTAAATTATTACGATAAAAACGTGATACTCTTTGTAGATATCCTTAGCGATTATTTCGAAAAGAGAGAGAGATAAAATTTGTTTATAGATTATGTTAAAATATTCTTGAAATCAGGCGACGGCGGCAACGGCTGCATAAGTTTCAGACGCGAGAAATATGTCCCTAAAGGCGGTCCGAACGGCGGCGACGGCGGCAACGGCGGCAACGTTGTGTTTAAAGCATCATCGCAGTTGTCGACACTCATCGATTTCACTTACCAGCGCCATCATAAAGCGGGAAGAGGAGTACACGGACAGGGCGGAGATAAAAACGGAAAGAACGGAAAAGATGAATTAATCCTCGTTCCCTGCGGCAGTATAGTGAAAAATTTCGAAACGAATGAAATTGTAGCCGAACTTCTTAATGACGGCGAAGAAAGAATTATTCTGCACGGAGGCAGAGGCGGAAAAGGAAATACTCACTTCAAGTCATCTATAAACAGAACACCGCGCTTTGCGGAAAAAGGCGGCTCAGGCGAAGAAATGACAGTGGTCATCGAACTGAAACTCATCGCCGATATCGGTCTTGTCGGTTTTCCGAACGCGGGCAAGTCAACTCTTATTTCGAAAATATCTTCCGCCAAACCGAAGATTGCGGACTATCCTTTCACTACTCTTAAACCGAATCTCGGTATAGTGAAATATAAGGAGTACTATTCATTCGTTGTTGCGGATATTCCGGGAATTATCGAAGGCGCGTCAACAGGCAAAGGGCTTGGAATACAGTTCCTTAAACATATAGAAAGAACACGCATACTGCTGTTCATGATAGACGCAACTCATTTGAAACTCGAAGACAAAAAGTTTTTAAAAGATTATAAAGTGCTGCTGAAGGAACTCGAAGATTATGAAGCAAATCTTATCGATAAACCGAGAATAATATGCTTTACTAAAATCGACGCCGTAAGCGGCGAACTCAGAAAAAAATTAAAAAATGTCAGGACTTCGGGAATAGATAAAATTCTCATTAGTTCCGTTACGGGCGAAAATCTTCAGGAACTTAAGGACCTGCTCTGGAAAAAGTTAAAAGAATTGAACGCGAAATGAAAAAACCTCTGATACTTATCTGCAATGACGACGGCATCGAAGCCGACGGTATTAAAGCGCTTACAAAAGAAATCAGGAAATTCGCAGACGTGTTTGTTGCCGCTCCGCATACACAGCAAAGCGCCGTGGGACATTCAATCACAATGGCGAATCCCATACGAGTCAGGAAAACACTTATGTTCCGCGATTTCTACGGATATGCGGTAGAAGGCACGCCTGCCGATTCTGTTAAGATTGCCGTGCATACGCTTCTTAAAGGAAAGAAAATCGACCTCGTGATATCCGGAATAAATCAGGGCGCGAATACGGCTATAAATATTATTTACTCGGGAACTGTATCAGCCGCGACCGAAGGCACTATTCTGGGGCTGCCGTCAATCGCGGTTTCGCTTACGAGTTATACTTACACCGATTTTTCGGCGGCTGCAAAATTCGCATCGAAACTCGCAAAGATAGTACTTAAGAACGGTCTCCCGAAAGGCACACTGCTGAACGTGAATGTACCGGCAGTTAAAAAAGTCAAAGGCGCAAAAGTTACAATGCAGGGAAAGTCAAACTGGGACGATAATTATGAAATCCGCCTTGACCCCGCAAACAGACAGTATTTCTGGCTTACAGGCAGTATGAACAAAATGGATAAGACAACCGACTTCGACGTTAAAGCAGTCGACGAAGGAATTATTTCCGTTACACCGATTCATTATGACCTGACCGATTATAAGTTTTACGAAAAAATGAAAAACTGGAAACTGTAAATTTCTTTATGAAACCCGTATTCTTTTCAAATCAGTTGTTGTTCAGAAAATGGCTTGAGAAAAATCATTCAAAGGAAAAAGAACTAATTGTCGGTTTTTATAAAGTCAGCACCGGCAAACCAAGCCTGACATGGTCTCAGTCTGTGGATGAAGCGCTCTGCTACGGATGGATAGACGGCGTGCGAAATTCAATAGACGAAGAAAGTTACAGCATACGCTTCACACCGAGAAATCCTAAAAGCAACTGGAGCCTCATTAATCTCAAAAAAGTCGAAGAACTGAAAAAGAAAGGTTTGATGCGCGCTCCGGGTCTTGAAGTCCATGGTAAACGCGTAAATAAATCAGCGGATTATTCTTATGAAATATCTCCTTTAAGCCTCACGGATGAATTCGGAAAACAATTCAGAAAAAATAAAAAAGCATGGGACTGGTTCTCTGCCATGCCGACTTCATACAGAAAAGTTACAGTCAAATGGGTAATGACAGCGAAACAGGAAACCACAAAACAAAAACGCCTCGATGAACTTATTTCCGACAGCGCCGCGGGCATGAAAATAAAAGCAATGCGCTTCGGGGATAAGAAATAAAAATCACAGCCTGCTTATCGTCATTAAACCATTGGAACGATAGAATTTTTTCTCTGTTATACTAATAAATGTATTAAACCGTGACATCCCCTGTCCGGGTTTTACAATAAAATAAGAAGGAGAAAAAAATGAGATTCATCGCAACTGTCAGACTTCCTGTCGAACCTTTCAATTCACTTGTAATGGAAGGCAGCGCGGGAAAACTTATCGGAAAAATTCTTGAAGAGAATAAACCCGAACATGTATATTTCACTGAAACAAACGGCGAAAGGTCGTGCATTATGATAGTAAACGTAGATGATGCTTCGCAAATACCGGCAATATCGGAGCCCTGGTATCTCAGTTTTGAGGCTGATGTTGAATATCGCATCGCAATGACACCCGAAGATTTGATGAAATCAAATCTCGAAGCGCTCGGCAATAAGTGGAAATAATACCGGGTAATATAAATTTAAAAAATTAATTTATCCAAACAATAATTTAAAACAGATTAATCCGGTTACCAAGTTGAAAACCAGCCACGGATGGCTCCTGACTGATAACCGGAATTTATGTTTGACGCGAGTGCGTCTGACAAGAAAGATGCCGCCCCCACGGGGCTTTTCATTATTGTGTTGTATTTCTACCAAGATATCGTCCCTACGGGACTTTAAAACTATTATAATAAAATTGAAAATAATTATTTCCGGTTACCAAGTTGAAAACCAGCCACGGATGGCTACTGACTGGTAACCGGAATTTATGTTTGACGCGGGAACTCCTTAAAAGAGAAAAAAATATTACGCTTTTTCAATAGCCCCCGCCTTCACCTGTCTGCTACAGGCAGAGGCGGGGGAAAGAGAATAACAATCATCCTGCTTTAGCCGAATTTTTAAGTAAGGCACGGGAGCATAGTAACAAGGTAAAGATAAAACATTCTGTCTGTCGTCTTCAAATGAATATATTTTTAAAAAAAATTATTTTACGTAACTTTAATCCCAACAGCGTAAACTAATTTTATCGATATGAAAACCGAACTCCTGATAAACGAACTGAAGAAAAATAAAACTGTATTCAGCGGACTTCTCTCGGATATTCCCGAAGAATTAATTACATGGAGGCAAAGCCCCGATAAATGGTGCCTGCTTGAAATCGTCTGCCATCTATACGATGAAGAACGTGAAGACTTTCGCTCAAGAGTAAAGAACACGCTCGAAAATCCCGAAACGCTTAACAATACAATCGACCCGCAGGGCTGGGTGACATCAAGAGAATATATGGAGAAAGATTATGGCACGATGCTGAAAATGTTTCTTGAAGAAAGAGATAACTCGATTGAATGGCTTCTCGGACTCAAAGACCCGAAATGGACAAATGAACTCAATCATCCGAAACGCGGTCCCATATCGGCAAAAAAATTCTTCGTTAACTGGCTCGCGCACGACTATCTTCACATCCGCCAGATTCTCAAACTCAAATACGATTATCTGAAATTCTCAACAGGTGAAACCCTCGACTACGCAGGTGATTGGTGAAAAATCTAGACTATCTCCATTTGTTATTCTCGCGCAGGCGGGAATCAAATTCAAAACAAATTGTAAAATGTTTTTATTTTCCTTCGCTATGAATCCCTTACGTCTTAACGCCGTCAAATATCCGCCCGGGCGGAGGTATGACAAGATAAAAAATTCAGATTGCATTTTATTTGTTAGGGCAGGAGCGTAGTAACAAGAGAAAAGAATATACAATGAACCCCCGGTATCAAATGGTGTCACAAATGACACCTTTTCGGTGTCATTTTCCGGAGTCGATATTGAAAAAACAATCGTTTATGTCAAAGAACAATGGGAAATTCTTAAAAAGGTCTCATTAACACCGTTAAATGAGGCTAAATTCTTGATTATTCAATAACTTAAAAATGACACCCGGGGTGTCATTTTGGGTATCATTTTCAATACACAGGGATTGCAAAATGCCGCATCATAGATATTATAAAATTCCGTATTCCTATATTCGTTTTTTGAGATAATCATTTTGATAAAAAATAATCATAGCAAATATAAAAAATATTTTAATAAGTTCGTCAATAAATGACCACAGGTATATTTAAAGGACTGATAATGATAGAGATACGCGCGGGTGGAAACGTGTTGCGAATGACTTTTTCAATATATGTATTAAGAATATCTGAAGCGCAAAAGGAATACACTAATTATATTTTGTTATTTATTAATTATTATTAACTTTATACAAAAGAATCCCTATGGCAGCCCATGAATTCAATTAATAAAATTTTCACAACCTGTCTGTGCCTGTTTGCTGTATTCTCATTTCTGCAATGCAGCGTCAAACCAACTTCGAAATGCGGTCCGATAAAGATTCAATTGTTATTGGAAGACCTACTGAAAAAAGAAGAATATTTTCCGGTATATAAAATATGGACTGTTAATTTTGATCCTAAAAGTAAAACTCCACCGGACAGTACAAAATACTTTGGTTATTTGATTTCCCGCAATTTGAAAATACCCGATAAAGAATTTTATTTGCATTGGGATAAAGAATTAGAGCCAACTTATCCGGACTCCGTAAAATTGAAAGTAATAAAAGACTATCCTGAAATGGATGCTATTGCCTTTACGGTAAATATTTCAGTATTAGAAGTAAATGTGGATTCAACAAAGATGAAGGTCGGGCTAGATTATGGATTAGGAAGAAAAATTTGGGATAGTGGTATTTTTAACTATTTATTTGATGAACATAATTGCAAATGGGTTGTCTTGGATTCCACCATAATTTTTTCAAAATATTGATATTATCTAATGTCAATTGAGTATTTCAACGCCGTTCCTCACAGAATGCATGACAGAAACAATCAAAACCGGAATAATCGCAGTCAGGAGGAAACTTCCCGAAGTCTCGGGACAGGCTCTGACGGGCAATAAAAACGAAAAAGAGTATTCAATAATGAAGACAATTAAAATATTATTCAACATATGTATATGCCTTTTCATTGTATTATCATTCTTACAATGCAGCGTCAAACCAACTTCGAAATGCGGTCCGGTAAAAATCCAATTACTGTTGGAAGATCTCTTTAAAAAGGATACTTATTTTTATGCATGTAAAGTGAAGATTTTAAATTTAAACCATAAAATACCTACTCCGCCGGATAGTTCCAAGTATTTTTGCTATTTGATTTCCCGGGATTTAAAAATACCGGACAAAGAATTCTATTTACACTGGGATAAGGAATTAGCTCCGACTTACCCGGACTCCATAAAATTAAAGGTAATAAAAGATATTTCGGAAATGCATGCCTGTACATTTGAAGTTGGGATTTCCATGATAGAAGTTAATGAAGATACGACAAAGGTTAAGGTAGAGTTAGGCTATGGATTCGGCAAAACTTCTTGGCGTGAATGCACTTTTACATATTTATTTAATGATACAAATTGTAAATGGGTAGCATTGGATTCTTCTATTACATTTCAATATTGATAAAATTACAAATATCAAAATTATGTATATAAAACGAGAACAAACTGTCATAAATGAAACCATATAATTATATAATATTTATTCTGTTGTTATTTTTAATGACCGGTTTAATTTATTCACAGGATATCGATAGGACCAAGTATAAATTAATTTGTCCGATAAGTTACAATCTGGATTCAAATATGATATTTATTGAAAAGGATTCAATAATGTTTGAAGGATACATTGTATTTCATAATGTTGATTCGAAATTAGTATATAAACGTAATGAGAAAAATTATGTTGACTTTAATTTTTACTTCGTGAAAGATTTGGATGATTTTGAAAATTCAAAACACAGATATTACTATTCATCTGAATATTACTGGTACATAATAGGTAATTATCCTTCTGATGAACCTGTTATCTTTAGTGTTAAAATAAACGGAAAAGATTCAATTATTGATTCATCCCGGGAACTGGCAGCGAGTATCGCTTTCTTTTACTCTAAGGAATTTCAAAGTTTTAAAAAATTATATTTTAAATACTACGGGTCTACAGATAAAGAGAGTGTCTCAGATGTATTTCTAAAAAAGCCAATATTAACTCAAATATTTGATAATCCGAAAATTCATTTTATGAATTACGGGAATCGTGATTCAACAGGGTATTTCATATTCAAATGTTCTTTCCCGGCTTCGGTTTTAAAATTCAAATCATATTATGTTATCGGGAAAGATGAAAACGATGAATTAATTAAAGTGTATCCCGGGTACATTCGAACATTAATGCCTATCGGTCCTTTGCTGTATTTAAAGTATGACGAGAAAGAACTGACTGAAAATGGATTTAAAAAATCAAAATGGTATCCTGATTATATTTTCAATAAAAAGTAAATGATTGCCGTCAGGAGGAAACCCACCCTCGCCACGGCGAGCCTTCGGCATGGCGGGCAGGTTCCTGACGGGCGGAAAAGAAAAAAATCAAATATGAAGAACGATGATTAAAATAAATAAACGACTGATTTCAGTTGGGATTATTTTATCGATTACTTTAATTGTTTTGTTATCTTCCTGTACAGGCAATCCTAACTTATCAAGCAAGGACGGATATTATTATATAAATCGAATTGATTCAGTTTTTTTCGTTGACTACAACTCAATATTTCTGTCTAATAGTGACAATAAAAAAATCTGGTTATTGTCCAAAAAATTATTAAATAGAGATACTATTTTTAATTCGCTTGAGAAATATGAACAATTAAATGAGGATGCTGTGATCAAACTGGATTTAGTAAAAAATGATACACTGAAAATAATGAAATCCACTTATCGCTTTAAAGATACACATGATCGATTTGTATATGACTTTTCTGATAACTCAATTGCGTGGGACACTGATACAATAAAACATGTTGTTTACTTTTCCCCTCAGGTATTGGATGTATATATCTTAAAGCAAAAATGAGGTTGTACTAAAATTTATACATAATCGTGATGGAAACCGGGTGGAAATTAAATAAGAAAAAATAATCTCAAATGAAAATGCGAATTGTAATTTTATAAATGTAAATAATTATTTCCGGTTGCCACGCAGGAGCCCCGATACTCGGGGCAGGCAGTGGTGACCCTTTTGTGTTAGATATGGGAGCGACTAACAAGAAAGATGCCGCCCCCACGGGGCTTTTTCATTATTGTGTTATATTTCTACAAAGATATCGTCCCTACGGGACTTTAAAACCATTATAATAAAATTGTAAATAATTATTTCCGGTTACCAAGTTGAAAACCAGTATTGGATGGCTCCTGCGTGGTGACCCAATATATGATAGGCACTGGAGCGTTGTAACAAGAAAAGTAAAATCAAGTTTGATATGAAATCAAAAAAGTTAGTTTTGTTATTTTTTGCAGTATCGATATTTATTAGCGAAAGTTCCTTTTCTCAAGGATGGATAGATAATAATATTACCGGGTATTTTAAAGATTATTACGTTAAAGATCATTGTTTTTCAAATGATGTATTGTGGGCTATCACAGAAACAACGGAACACTATATCGTTGAAGTTGTCAAATGCGATAACGGATTGATGACGAGATATTATATAAATCATATTAATAATGGCAAATTAGAGCATTTCCTGAGAGAAACTAAATTTAGTGATATCGGAAAAGACTGCTTTTTTACTCCTTCGTTAATAAAATGTACAAAAGAAAAGGTCTGGTTAATTGATGAGAGGGATATGATAATCGCAATGATTCAAAACGATTCTATTTGGTTTGATAAATGTAATTTCACCGAACAGAAGAAAATCGGGAATTTATACTATACAGTTGATTCTAATAATTTATATTTATTAAATAGGTATGACATGGACAGAAATCGTTTTACAAGTAATGGTCATAAATTGTTTAGTTTTGGCGATGAGAAAAAAATCATACAACGTGAAATGACTTTGAAAATTGATTCGATTTATGCTGTCACTGATTTTTTCATCAATTGCGACAGGAAAGTATTTCTGGTTTCAAACATGAACGAAAAAATCTATTGCAATTTTTACATTATCGGAAAAAATGATTCGTTATTGAAAATTATTGGACCATTTGTAAACGAGTTTCTTTGTACGTATTTCTTAGATAATAAAACAATTTATCTTATTATCGAGAACGATAACGATCATCTGAGTAATTTTGTGGCTATAGATTCAAACTTGAATTATTTTATATATGATATTCCAAAAATAAATTCCAGAAAATTTGAAGGATGTAGTTCCTTTGTTGTTTTTAATAACGCTGCATATATTGCTGATGCAAACGGGTTTTATAAATACGAATACCTGAATGGACAAATAGCAACTATAAAACAAAAGCCGGAGGGCGGCAAAGAAAGTGATTTTTTCGAGAATTCAATTAGAAAACTGAAAATAAAGGATGGAATTATTTATGGCGTCTATTCAGGGTATATAGATTTCATGAGATGTCCGTATATAAGTTCACCCGGTATATATTTGTATAAACCGGAGAAGTAAATGAATTTTCAATTAACTTTTGGCTGTTACTCAGAACGGCATAATTAAAACGATCGGCCGTTAGGAGGAAACTTCTGACGGGCACAAGGAGGTGCGTGATGGTCAATAATAATTTTAATATGAAATATAAAATTATGATATTTGGTTTATTGACGTTGTTCGTTATTTGTTTGGCAGGGTGTTCCGCGAGCCATAATGATGGTGTAACGGATTTAAGGCTTTTTATGCTCGATTCAAATGAATTTAAAGAATATAACTTTTTGTGGTTTCCAAATACATATACAGATTCGGATACCAGTGGCTATCGTGTATTAACTGAAAAAATTTCTGACGATAGTATTGACAAAAGTAAATATGAACCAATAAAAGAGGGTGAGACATACAGGCTAAAGTTATTTACTGTAGATTGGTTAGTAAGCGCAAGCATGCTTCGTTGGGGATCGTTAGGAGATTACGGAGCATTTGTTTTAGAACCAGATGTGTTATTTTGGGATAGCGGAAAAATAATGGTGAAAGTTTATTTTTCCAAAGATTTAAAAGGCAGGTATGTTCTGAAAGGAAAAAGAAAACAATAACAAATGAAATCTTATAATTTTATAATATTTATTCTGTTGTTATTTTTAACGACCGGTTTAATTTATTCACAGGATATCGATAGGACCAAATACAAATTAATTTGTCCGATAAGTTACAATCTGGATTCAAATATGATATTTATTGAAAAGGATTCAATAATGTTTGAAGGATACATTGTATTTCATAATGTTGATTCGAAATTAGTATATAAACGTAATGAGAAAAATTATGTTGACTTTAATTTTTACTTCGTGAAAGATTTGGATGATTTTGAAAATTCAAAACACAGATATTACTATTCATCTGAATATTACTGGTACATAATAGGTAATTATCCTTCTGATGAACCTGTTATCTTTAGTGTTAAAATAAACGGAAAAGATTCAATTATTGATTCATCCCGGGAACTGGCAGCGAGTATCGCTTTCTTTTACTCTAAGGAATTTCAAAGTTTTAAAAAATTATATTTTAAATACTACGGGTCTACAGATAAAGAGAGTGTCTCAGATGTATTTCTAAAAAAGCCAATATTAACTCAAATATTTGATAATCCGAAAATTCATTTTATGAATTACGGGAATCGTGATTCAACAGGGTATTTCATATTCAAATGTTCTTTCCCGGCTTCGGTTTTAAAATTCAAATCATATTATGTTATCGGGAAAGATGAAAACGATGAATTAATTAAAGTGTATCCCGGGTACATTCGAACATTAATGCCTATCGGTCCTTTGCTGTATTTAAAGTATGACGAGAAAGAACTGACTGAAAATGGATTTAAAAAATCAAAATGGTATCCTGATTATATTTTCAATAAAAAGTAAATGATTGCCGTCAGGAGGAAACCCACCCTCGCCACGGCGAGCCTTCGGCATGGCGGGCAGGTTCCTGACGGGCGGAAAAGAAAAAAAACCAGTTTAGAAATGAGAATCGTAATTTTGTTTTGCTTATTATCACTTTTCAAAATAGGGAATTGCAGTGATATTGAGAAATATGCCAAAGCATATAAAATGATTAAAGATAGTAATTCTATTGTTCAGAAGTGTTTTTCTGAATATTATTCGTCAAGGGCAGACACGTTTCAAATATGCATTTCTAATCGAATATATCATATAGATAAGATGTCTTTTATTTACTACATAATAGGTTACGAATATAATAATCCCGAGCCTTATGGGGCGATTTGGAGACAACTCAGGGATACATTAACTAAACTAGAAATTGATAAGGACAAAGAGGCAAATTATCAAAATTATAAAGAGATGCCTGCTCTAAATAAAATATATAAGACTAAATTTTGTGACCTGAAACTATTTTTTGGGGATTTTGATGAACAAAATCGTTTGTGCGCTTCATTAATATACGATAACGGCAGAGAAAACTACCTAAATGCATATAGAGAATCGCAATGTGGTATTGATTTTCTTTTTTATTTTAAGGATGATGAGATTGTTAAGATGATAGCTTTGAAATTTGTTCGATAGTTTATTTCAAAATCTTTTGGTTGTCACGTTCCCGCGCGGTAATCCTATTTGTGTTAAGCGCAGGAGCATAGTAACAAGATAAGAGAATTGGATATCGCCGTCAGGAGGTAACTCCTGACGGGCACGGAAAATTTGAAACCCCCGTACCTGTCTGCAACACCTGTCTGCAACACCTGCCTGCAACAGGCAGAGGCAGAGGCGGGGGGAACGATAAAGGTAGAAATCCGGCTTTAGCCGAATTCTTTTTTTGACCCAGATTCGACTATCAAGAGAATCAATCCTATATAGCCGCCGTCAGGAGGAAACTCCTGACGGGCACGGAATAAAATTATCTCCTAAGTTTTCTCTGGTTACCACTGCCTGCCCCGAGTATCGGGGCTCCTGCGTAGTGACCCAATATATGTTAGCGCGGGAGCGGCTAACAAGAGGATTAGGAAAAACTTTTGCGGATACTCAATAAAACCGGATTTTATTTCTCTGTTTTTAATTGACTTAACACGAAAACTGATGTGAAAATAAACCATTGAAAAGCAAGTATTTATACTGTAATTTCTTAAAATCTATAAACTATGAATACTCCTTTTACGGTCGAACAGTTTCTGGATGTATTCCGGAATTATAACACATCAGTTTTCCCGATGCAGTTTGTCTTCTATCTTCTTTGCATAATTGTAATATTCTTTGCAGTAAATAATAAATCGCATAAAACAATTAATTCCATACTCTCGTTTTTCTGGCTCTGGATGGGTGTGGTTTACCATATAATTTATTTCAGCCCTATTAATAAAGCCGCGTACGCTTTCGGAACACTTTTTATCGTTCAGTCAATCCTGATTCTGTACTTCGGCGTTTTCAAAAATAAACTTTCGTTTGGTTTCGAAAAAAATATTTACGGTTTCACGGGTATTCTCCTGATGCTCTATGCCCTGATTATTTATCCATTCATCGGCTATATGCTCGGACATTCTTATCCTTATTCGCCGACGCTCGGTCTTCCATGCCCGACAACTATTTTCACGCTCGGCGTTTTTCTGTGGTCGGATAAGAAATTTCCTCTTACAGTTTTTATAATTCCTTTCGTCTGGTCGGTTATCGGATTTGTGGCAGCCATGAATTTCGGAATTAAAGAAGACATTGGTCTTCTTGCATCAGGCGTGCTGACTTTAATTATGCTTATTATGAAAAATAAAAAATATGCTGATGTAAACTTGCAGCAAAATTGAATTTTTATTGTAAATTAGCGTTCTAAATTCTTAATATTTGATAATTGCATTTAAACATTTAATAATATGGAAACATTTAAAATCCCGTTCACAGATATCGACTGGTCTGCTGTACCTAAAGAAGAGCATAAAGGCGAAACAGGTACTTCATTCTGGCAGATAGTGCAGTTTCCCGGTCTCCGCATCAGAATAGTCGAATATTCGCAAGGCTACATCGCCGACCACTGGTGTAAAAAAGGACACATCGTGCACTGCCTCGAAGGCGAATTCACGAGCGAACTTGAGAACGACAAATCGATTACAATGAAACAGGGAATGACGTACGTTGTCTCCGACGAAATGAGTTCTCACCGTTCCGTTGCCCGGAACAACGTAAAACTCCTGATTATTGACGGTGACTTTCTTAAATGTGATTTATAATTTGCATAAACTTAATTGTAAAATCTGATATGCGGATTCTTTTCATACAAACAGGCGGTACAATCGACAAGGAATATCCGAAGAATATAAAAGGATATGCATTCGAAATCGGGGAACCCGCCGTTAAGCGGATTCTCGAAAAAATCAATCCGGTATTTGAATACGAAATAGTGACCTTATTTCGAAAAGACAGCCAGGAAATTACCGATGACGACAGGCAGAAAATTTTTGAACTGTGCTCGAATTCCGCGCATGACAAAATTATAATAACACACGGCACCGATACTATAATCGAAACGGCAAAATATCTTTCTCAGGCAGTAAATAAAACAATCGTGCTTACGGGCGCGTTTAAACCCGAAAGATTCAAAGACTCCGACGCTGAATTCAATATAGGTACTGCAATCGGCGCGATACAATTTCTGAAAAACGGCGTATATATTGCAATGAACGGTGAAGTCCTGCCGCATGATAATGTTATAAGAAATATTGAAGACGGAAGATTTTTAAAAAATAAACAATAATCATTTCCTTTGTTTCTCTCCCGGGGAAGTGTTTTAACTTATTACTCTTAATCTCGTAATATAAAGTGTAATATGTCTTAAATCAAAATCGAAATGAATAATAACGATAAAAGCAGAGTTTGTCCGGTAGAACTTGCAGGCAGTCTCGACAGTAAGTTCAGAAAAATATTCCAGAACCCCAAAAAAATTCTTAAACCGTTTATTAAAGAAGGCATGACAGTCTTCGAACTCGGTTCGGGTCCGGGTTTCTTTACGAAAAGCATTTCGGAACTTGCCGGTCCGACAGGCAAAGTTATAGCCGCGGACCTGCAGGAAGGGATGCTCGAAATTGTAAAAGCAAAAACAGAACATTCGGAATTGAAAGACAGAATTCAAACGCATCTATGCAAATCGGATACAATTGATTTCTTCGAAAGAGTTGATTTTGTTTTTGCTTTCTACGTTGTTCATGAAATTCCTGACAAAGAGCGCCTCTTTGCCGAACTGAAATTAATATTAAAACCGGGCGGTCGAATGCTCATTATCGAGCCGCCTTTTCACGTACCGAAACACGATTTCAGAAAAATGCTCGATATACTTGTTGGAAAGGGTTTCCGCGTGATCGATTCGCCGAAATTCTTCCCGAACAGGGTTGTATATCTGGAACTGACTGAATAAAGTTCGGAACTTCTGTCAATATTGCAGGATTTTATTGTCTGATAAATAGAAAGAAAAATATTATTTTATTAATTAATTTATTGACATGAAAAAACTGTTATCCGTAACGGTTCTGCTGCTTGCCTTTGCTTCTTGCAGGCAAAATGCGGATTCGCCTGCGCTGATTAATGACTGCAAACAGGACATAGTCAGGACAGAAAAAGATTTCGAAAAAATGGCAGCCGATAAAGGTCTTGCTGAAGCGTTCTCGTTCTTTGCTTCCGACAGCGCCGTCATCCGCGGACGCGGTGAACTCATTTCGGGAAAACCCGGGATATGGAAACATTACAACGAACTGAAGCAAAAAGATATTTCGCTGAAATGGTCGCCCGATTTTGTCGATGTTTCTTCTTCCTGCGACCTCGGTTATACTTACGGCAAATATACATTTTCTTATACTGATTCACTCGGAGGCAGAAATACGGATTCGGGATATTTTCATACGGTATGGAAAAAACAAAAGGACGGCAAATGGAAATTTGTCTGGGATTGATTTATAAATTAATGTTAAAATTATACTATGGTGTTTAAAAAACTTTTATCGTTTCTTATTTTGTCAGCATTATATATCACTGCATTTAAGGCGAACAACATTTCCGCACAGGAAAATGTTTTGAAAATTAAAATAGACGGGATAATTAAATCCGCGAACTGCAATGTAGGCGCGGCAATCAGGTGCATTGAAGATAATGAAACTTACCTGTTCAACGATTCGGTTCACTATCCGATGCAGAGCGTTTTTAAATTCCCGCTTGCATTTGCCGTACTCGACAGAGTCGATAAAGGACAGTTTACGCTTGATAAAATTATTTCCATGGACCGGAATGATTTGCTGCCCGGCACATGGAGCCCGCTGAGAGACAAATATCCCGGCGGCGCGGATATCCCTTTGAGCGAACTCATTTCTTATACAGTTTCGCAAAGCGATAATAACGGATGCGATAAACTGTTTCAACTTATCGGAGGTCCGCTTGAAGTTAATGCGTATATACACAAAATCGGAATATCCGGCATAAACATTACGGCGGATGAGAAGGCAATGCATCAGGACTGGAATGTGCAATTCAAGAACTGGTGCGAGCCTTCGGCTATGCTCGGACTTCTTGAGAAACTGCATAACGGCACTTACCTCTCGAAATCATCGAACGATTTTCTTATGAAAATCATGACGGAAACTACAACGGGTCCGAAAAGAATTAAAGGACTTCTACCCGAAGGCACTATAGTTGCGCATAAGACGGGCTCATCCGGAGAAAACGAAGAAGGTATAGCAGCCGCAACGAACGATGCGGGTATCATCACGCTTCCTGACGGACGGCATATAATTATAGTTGTTTTCGTCTCGATGTCGCGCGATAATGAATACGCCCGTGATGAAATTATTGCCAATATTTCAAAAGCAGCATGGGATTACTTTGTTTCGAAAAACAAGAAATGATTTATGAACTTTGATGCCGAAATATTAGGACTCGAAAAACAATTGCTTGATTCCGGCAAGAGGCATTCCGAGGATTTCCTGCGGGAAATTCTCAGCGAAGAATTCGTTGAAATCGGGAGTTCGGGAAAAACTTACAACAGGGAAGATACCATTAAAGAACTTCTTAATAGCAAAGATTTCGAATATGAAATATCAGATTTTAAAACAATTGAACTTGGAAATGATATCGTTCTCGCTTCATATAAAATAAAAATTAACGGTAAACTTTCTTTCAGAAATTCGCTTTGGAAAAAATCCGGCGATAAATGGAAAATTGTTTACCACAGAGGAAAAAACATTTAAATAAGATTATGGATACAAGTATATTTATGGATAAGGGGAAAGTCCCCGATGACGCAATGCTGACAAAGGCATTGGGAAAAACATACACTTTGTGGAAAGAACTTGAAAAATATGTTACGGATAAATATCCCGCAGCGGTTAAAGAATGGAAAATGACAGGAGCGAAATACGGCTGGAGTTACAGGCTGAGCGATAGAAAAAGAGTTATCATATATTTCCTTCCGCGGGAAAAATCTTTTATGACCGCTTTTGTATTCGGCGCGAAAGCATTCGAAGATATAATGAAAAGCAGTGTTTCTGATAAAATTAAAAAGGAACTTGAGTCCGCTAAAGTTTATGCCGAAGGGAGAGGCATACGAATAGATGTGAAAAGCAAAACCGCGATTAAAGATATAATGAAACTCGTCGATATTAAACTGGTACTTTAATGTTTATCACTTTCGTTTTTCTAATTGAAAAATATTATAAATAGACTAAGGTAAAGATGTAAGTAAAATAGAGCTATCAATAATGTTTATTATGAATTAAGGTATGGTAATAAAAAAAATCATTTACTAACTTAGAAATGGCAAGATGATTTATTAATGCATTATGGAAGAAATCACTTTTGTAATTCTATCGAAATCTATTTTCATTTAAGGCTATTCTGAATTAATTGTATTACTTAATGGGGGGAAATTCTGAAATTAAGAATCAAAATCCAACTGCTGTTATTTTAACCGCTTTGCCTTTAGAATATAATGCTGTTAAAAAGCATTTATTAAATTTAAATGAATTAATTCATCCAAAAGGAAATGTATATGAAAAAGGTCAATTTAATGGTGAATATAATAGTTGGGATATTGGGATAGCTGAAGTAGGGGCAGGTAATAACACATGTGCTATGCAAACAGAGCGAGCCATAAGTTATTTTAATCCAGAAGTTATTCTTTTTGTTGGAATAGCTGGAGGTTTAAAAGATGTTAATTTAGGGGATGTTGTAGTAGCTCAAAAGGCATATGGTTACGAAAAAGGAAAATATACTAATTCGGAATTTCTTATTCGACCTGAAGTGGGTTTATCATCTTTTGAAATATACGAACGCGCAAAGGCTGAAGCAAAGAAACAAGATTGGAAGCTTAGACTACCAAAAAGATATCAAAGAGTAAAACTTAAGGCAATAGCGAAACCAATAGCAGCGGGTGAAAAAGTAATAGTAGGTGATCGAACCGAAATATTTGATCTCCTATATAAATGCTACAATGATACAGTTGCGGTAGAAATGGAAGGGAGTGGGTTTTATTCTGCTTGCCATGCAAATGGTAATATTCATTTTCTTATTATACGCGGAATTTCTGATCTTTTAATTAATAAGACAATTACAGATGCAAAAGGATATCAAGAAATAGCAGCTCGAAATGCTTGTGCCTTCGCATTTGAAGTTTTATCGAAGTTCAAAATAAAATAAATTTTATGAAAAATCTTATAAAAAACCAACAAAGAACAATTATTCAAGAGTTTGTTGAGGAAATTAAAAAAGCGAGAATGGAGATATCTAACAATGAACCCATTAAATTTCGGGATGATAAGAATAATCACAAAATTCGTAAAGCATACAAGATCCCTGTTGATCTGCTTAGGTTTAGAAAAGACAATGGTAGAATTGCTTCAGATGTAATGACATATGAAAAGGAGAAAGGTACCTTAAGCGAAAGCACAGATTTTGGGCAAGCACAGATCAGGAAATTTTTATTAAAAAAAGATCCGGATCCAACAAAAGAACTAACAAATTCGATTATTAAAGACGGTCAAGAAGATTTGGCTATTATCACAGCCGATGGATTTTTAATTAATGGCAATAGAAGGAAAATGGTACTAGAGCAACTTTATGAAAAATACAGAGGTGATATAAAATATAAATACATGAAAGTTGTAATATTGCCTGGAATTGATGAAACTGAACCTCCTCCATCGATTGAAGAAATTGAACAAGTCGAGAATAGATATCAATTTCAAAAGACAGGTAAAGCGGAATATTATAATTTCGATATGGCATTAGCTGTAAAAAGAAAAATTGATCTAGGTATGGATTTAGAAGAGATATTGCTTGATGACCCAAACTATGAAGAACTAAAAGGAAAAGCTCTTCAAAATAAAATAAAAGAATTCAAAGAAGAGTATATTGAGCCTTTGAAATGTGTAGATCGATATCTTGTGTATTTAAAACGACCAGGACATTATAACACAATATCTGAAGGCCGTGGAGATAGTGAGGGTCGTTGGCAAGCATTTTTAGATTATTATAATATTGTATATAAAAAAATTAAAGATGATAAATATAGAATCAAATTCGGAATTAGAGATGGTGATGAAGGCAAAATCGAAAATATAGCATTTAAAATTATTAGAAAGCGATTAATAAAAGGTGTGGATAAGAAAGCTCATCAAATTATGAGAGATTTCCCAAAGTTAATTACAAATCAAAACTCAAAACGAGAATTATTTAAGATAGAAAAAATCAATTTCGAGTTATCAAAAGAGGAAATTACCGATCAAGACGGAAATGAAATAGATGAAAAAACAAAAGATACTATTTGGGGAATAAAAAATGCAAAAGATATTGTTTGGCATGTTAAGGGTGCATATGAGATAATGGAACATAAAAAGGGTCAAGATACACCGATTGAATTATTAAAAACATCATTGGAAAAATTATTTCATTCGAATTTGGACGTTGATAATATTGATTTTGGGAGAATAGATGAAGCGATGAAGATAACAAGAGAAATTCAAAACAGAGCTAACGAAATAGAACATTTATTGTATGAATCAAAAAAACTTAAAGATAAATTGAAGAAGAAAATTAAATTATAAAACGTGATATTAGAAATTACCGAGGAATATATTACAGTATCTGACTGTAATAATACATTAAATGATGTTGGCAAAAGTCAATTATTTTTTTGGGGATTTGAATACGATTTTCGTACGGATATATATATGGTCCGATTTACGCAACAGTTGTTTCTTAAAATAATAAGGTATTTTGATAATGAGCAATTAAAGTATGAACTTGGTAATAAAGCAAAGAAATATTCAAATGATGTAGATTTGATGAATATCAAATTTCAAAACAAAAAGGAAGTCGTGAGGCAATTTAAAAGTGGGAAATATAATAAATTGCATTTTGCTGATTTTAGAGAGTTTGTTGCTCGTCATATAAAAAGATCTTTGAAAATTCATCAATTAAAAGCAGCTTATCATTTATATATATTAGAAAATGGAGCGAACTTTTCTGTACCAGGCAGTGGTAAAACATCAGTAGTTTTAACCGTATATGAAAAATTGCGAATTGAGGGTAAAGTAAACACACTATTTGTTGTTGGACCTCCTTCGTGTTTCGGACCTTGGAAAGTGGAGTTTGAGGAAACTTTAGGAAGGAAACCGGACTTCAAAATATTAGCTGGAATTGACAAAAACGATAGAAAAAACTTATATTATGATGTATATGAAAATAAATCAGAATTGTATTTAACTAGTTATCATTCTTTGTTCGCCGATCAAAAAGAAATAGCACATTTCCTTAGGCAAAAAAGTATAAAAGCTTTTTTTGTAGTTGATGAAGCACATTATATGAAACAACTAAATGGCAATTGGGCGAATGCAGTACTTCGCCAAGCTTTAAAAGTAAATTATAGGTGTATATTAACTGGAACCCCCATGCCTAAAAGTTATACTGATGTGTTTAATTTATTCGATTTTCTTTGGCCAAATGAAAATCCAATCACTCAGGAAGATAAAACACTTATTACTTACAATGAGAAAATTGGGAATAAAAATAATGCTAAATTAATATTAAATAATAGCATAAGCCCTTTGTTTTATAGGGTTCGAAAATCTGATCTAAAATTAACGCCACAAAATTATTGTGCACCAGATATGATTAATATGTCCAAATATGAAAGGAAAATATATGATGCAATTTATAATAAAATAAAGGATTATTCGAAAAAAGATTATTTCCAGAATATTGATTTTGTAAACAAATTGGGTAGAGGAAGAATTATTAGATTAAGGCAAACTGTATCATATCCTAAATTATTGAATACCGCTGTTGATGATTACATTGAAAATTTATTTGAGGACATGACGGATCTTAAAAATTTAATAAATAATTATGACAAATATGAAATACCAGCAAAAATAAAATATCTAATTAAAAGAGTAAAACAATTACAAAAGAAAAAACTAAAAGTTGTAATATGGTCAAATTTTATTGGATCATTGAAGCTTATTGAAAAACACTTAAAAAATGAAGGTTATTACTGTAAGAAAATTTATGGAGGGACACCGATTGCAGTAATGGCATATAAAGAAGAAGATACTCGCGAAAAAATTAGAGATGAATTTGTTGATCCGCATAGTGGCTTGGATATTTTAATTGCGAATCCAGCCGCATGTGCAGAGTCTATATCTTTACACAAAACTTGTCATAATGCAATTTATTATGATTTGTCATATAATTGTGCACAATATTTGCAGTCTTTAGACAGAATACATCGTGTTGGCGGATCTGAGAATGTTGAAGCAAATTATTATTATTTGCAGTATACTGATACTATCGATTCGGATATAAAATACAATTTAGATTTAAAGAAACGAAAAATGTATGAAATCATTGAAGAAGACTTTCCTATCTATTCGTTAGATATGTTTGAATCTGATAGTGATGCTGAAGCATACAAAAGACTTTTTAAGTAAAACACTAAAAACAGAAATGCTAAATACTGAGAAGAAAGTTATAAGGAAAGGAAAAAAAATAAACGCCCCTTTTGGTTATTTCGGATCAAAGAATAAAATAGCCCTTCAGTTATGTACTAATTTACCGCCTCATAATTGCTGGGTAGAAGCGTTTTGTGGTTCCGCTGCATTAACATTAAGGAAACGTCCGTCGTCTATCGAAGTGATAAATGATATAGATTCGGAAATTATTAATTTTTTCAATCAATTACGAAATAATGAAGATAAATTATTAAGGTCAATAGAACTGACACCCTATGCGGAGCAGGAATTGATAAATTCAAGAATTTCTGTTGATAATCTCAGTGACCTTGAAAAAGCAAGGCGCTTTTTGGTTCAATCAATGATGGCTATCAATGGAATATTTGGAGAAGAGAGAGGTGGCTTTTCATATACTGATTCTTATACTCGGAATAATCATGATGCAAGAGTTAATAGGTGGAATAATTTGCCAGATCGTTTAAAGTTAGTTGTAAAAAGATTAAAAGATGTACGGATAGAAAACAAAGATGCTAGAAAACTCATACTTCGATATATTAATAGACCTGCAACATTAATATATTTAGACCCACCTTATTTTGCGGATAGGACAAATGGATATAATAATGATGCAAATGATGAATGTTTTCATAAAGAATTGCTAGTTCTAATCAACAACGCAAAATGCATGATATTTATAAGTGGTTATGAAAACGAATTATACAGTCAGTATTTATCATCTAAGCGTGGTTGGGAAAGAAAAGAAATTAATACGACAACAAAAGACTCAAAAGGAGTTAGCCATGAAAGAACAGAAGTTGTTTGGATGAATAGGCATTTTGTTTCAGCTCTAAGCAGTAATGAGGTACCTATTCAGCTAACAAAAAAAGAATTATTACAAAAAAAAGTTAATCCCATTAGAATTTAACTTAAACTCGTTTTTATTAAAAATATTTAGAATGTATTCTATGTATCAATGTGTAAATAAAATTCCAATTTATGTAATTGTTTGTATTTGTTTTTTTATTTCTATGACCGGATATTCTTTTAAATTTAATTCAAATAATTATATTCATCGTTCATTTGGTGATTCCCTGAAACTTGATATAAACAAAATATCCGCTTACGCGCTCGACGGCGACATACCCTCTGCGCTGAATCTTTTGAAAGATAAAGATACATCGCTTCTTTCCGTAAGGGATAAAATGATAAAAAGGAACTTCGAGAACAGATTTCTATATGTAACCGACAGAAGCGGATATCTTGAATCAAAAAAATCCGAAATCGATGATGTGCTGAAAATATTCAGCGATTACTGGAGGTCGTCTTTTTTGAATCCGAAATTAAAAAACGACAGTCTTCTTGCAGTCGGCGTTAAAAAATATCTTGTAGAAAAATCTCCTCTGCCTGTATCGTTTAATCAACTGCAGAACGACGACACATTAAACGCTTACTTCATTAAATACATTAACACTAAAGGTCTGAAAACAACCGGAGTCGGGAAGACAGGCAAGTTTTACGATTTACTTGTGTGGCGCGAACAATCGGATACGGTTTACAATTTCCAAATTCACGATGAAACAATTTCGGTGAACGTTGTATTCATGGACAAGTTCGTAACTCTCGGCTGGGAAGAGTACGCGACTTTCGGAATGCTGTACCCTGGCGGCTGGGCAAACGACAAGGCGCTTTACTGCGTACGCTCTGCTTATGATTTGCAAAGCGAAAATTTTCTCGTATCCTATCTGGCGCACGAAGGCAGACATTATCAGGATTATAAACTTTTTCCTAAACTCTCAGGCGCAGACCTTGAATACCGTGCTAAACTTACTGAACTCAGTCTTGCAAAAACGTCTTTGTTCGGTCTCATAAAGTTTTTTATAACGAACGCGAATTATAGCAGCGACAACAGCCATCAGATTGCAAACTTTTGTGTGATACGGGATTTATCGAAAGAATTATTCGCATCCGATTTCGAAAATGATATTGCAAAATGGGAAAACACAGGTGCTGAAAAAATAAACGATGCGGCATTCAAAATTCTTAAGGAAAACACAGCCGAACTTACAAAAATCGGAAAAGATGCCGAAAAATTTATTAAATCCGGGAAGTGATTATTCCGGAATAATAGCAGCCGGTTATTGCGTATTTTAAGCGTTTTGCGGCTTTTATTGCTGCATTAATATATGGAACTTATAGTTTTATATAGGTATTATAGCGGAGATATAAAAAAATATGAAGATTAACATTTTCCTCATTGTGCTACTTCTTTCATGCCTGTCAATTTCAGGAAAAGTTTCATTTGCTCAGGAAGAGGAAGAAGAATATCTGCTTGAAAATGAATCAAGCGAAGAAATACTAGCGCGCGAGCAGTTCATACTTACAAGACGCGCAGGCGGTCCGGGAATAGTAATTCCGCAGAATGCTTATTCTGAGGCACTTACACAAAAATCGGGAATAATAAAAGATAAAGATATTCCGATTAGTTTTACTCATCTGCTTGTATGGCACAGTATAAATCCGACCGGTATGTTTTATCAGTTTACAAACAATAATTACATTTCAGGCAGAACAAATTCAATAGCGTTTCATCCTCTTGACCCAAATACTTTTTACATAGCGGCGGCGCAGGGCGGTGTCTGGAGAACAACAAACGGCGGGGTGACTTGGCTGGTTCTTACGGATAATCTTCCTACTCTTGCATGCGGAGACATAGTTCTTGACAAACATAATCCTGACGTTCTGTATCTGGGAACGGGCGAACTTAACTATTCCGGCGACAGTCAGTACGGGAACGGTATTTATAAATCCACAAACGGCGGCTTTAATTGGACACAGGCTGCAACATCCGCGCAGGTCGGCAATAAATGCTCATATCTGGCAATTGATCCATTGAATTCGAATAATGTTTATATGGCAGGAAACAACGGAATCTTTAAATCGACAAATGCGGGACTAAACTGGAATAATTTAAATGCAGGCACGAACGCTAACTGCATAATCATCGATCCTAATAATACATCTATACTTTATATTACAGTAGGCGGAACAAACTCAGGTCAGATAAAAAAATCGACTGATGCGGGCATATCATGGATAACGCTCACTTCGGGTCTCCCGACAGGCATGGGAAGAATACAACTGGCTATGGCAAAAAGCAATACAAACATTATTATGGCAAGCATCTCCGCTTCAAACGGTTCGCTCGTCGGATTGTACAGAACGAGTGACGCGGGAAATACATGGACGGCAAAGGCAACAAGCCCGAATTACCTGAGTTCGCAGGGATGGTACGATAATGCAGTCACCGTGAAACCATCCGACCCGAACTTTGTTGTTGTAGGAGGACTTGATGTTTACACTTCATCTACGGGCGGTTCATCACTCGTTCAAAGGTCGCAATGGTCAACAACAAATTCGAATAATTTCAGTCATGCTGATATTCACAGACTGGAATATAACGGCAGCGTTCTTTACTGCTGCTCTGACGGCGGAGTCTATAAATCAACGAACGACGGCGTTACATGGACCGACCTGAACCATTATCTTTCAACTCTTCAGTTTCAAAGCGCCGATTACGACCCTACGGATTTGGTTTCATTTCAGGGCGGAACTCAGGACAATAACAAACAGACAACCACTAACGGAGGAAGCAACTGGATACAGAGAACAACCGGCGACGGAGGTTATACGATTGTTGACCCCGTAAATACAAATTATGTTTACGGACAGTATGTTAACGGCTCGATTCAGCGTTCTTCTAACCGCGGCGTGTCGTTCACAAGTATTACTCCATCAGGTTCTACGGGAGGACTTTTTTATAATCCTTATGAAATGGCTCCGGGCGACCATAACACAATCGTCTTCGGAAGAGCGGATATATGGAAAACATCTAATGCGCAAAATGCGACATCGTCTTCGGGCTGGACTCAGATTGCAACAACATCCATTGTAGGCGGCAGCGTTTCTGCAATCGGAATAAGTTCAACCAATACGAATAAAATTTATATCGGAACTTCTAACGGGAGAATTTTAATTACTACAAATAACGGTGCAAACTGGAGAACTCATACGGGTTTTCAATACGTCAGCGATTTTGTAGTTGATTATGCGAATGATGATATCTGTTATGCGGTTTTCGGCGGCACAGGCCTGACGCACATAGTTAAGACTACTAACGGCGGAGTGAAATGGGAAAATATCTCAGGTAATCTTCCGAACATTGCAGTGAATACGGTTGTGTTGAGAACTTTATATCCGAGAATGATTTTTGTAGGTACCGATATAGGCGTCTTTCAGTCAACGAACGAAGGTTTAGTCTGGGTTTCATTCAATAGCCGTCTTCCGGCTTGTGAAATCTATGACATGAAATACAAGCAGACCGCCGGAATTATTCTTGCGGCAACTCACGGCAGGGGATGCTGGACATTCGACCTTAATTCTGCACTCGGAATTGATCCGTTCGGACAAATTCCTGACGGTTATAATCTGTCGAAGAATTTTCCAAATCCGTTCAATCCTGAAACCAATATAGAATTCGATTTGCCGAAATACGGATTTACGGAACTGTCCGTCTTTGACATGTCGGGAAAACTTGTTGACAGGATTGTGAATCAGAATATGAATGCCGGACATTATAGAGTTCAGTGGCGCGCCTCGAATTTCTCCAGCGGCGTTTATATATATACACTGAAATCAGGCGAATACAAAGCAACAGGAAAAATGCTGATGATTAAATAGCGTTAGCTATTTAATCAGAAGTCCGCCAATCTTTTATGGCGGAATGATGATAAAATGACGAAGTTACTTTATCGAAGTCCGCCAATCTTTTATGGCGGAATGATGATTGATTAATCTTGTTTAAATTATGAGTATAAAAAAAGACGCTCTTTTAAAAAGAGCGTCTTTTTGATTTAATAAATATAAATTACTTCTTTTCTTCCGCTTTTTTCTCTTCCGCATTCTTTGCAGTAAGCGTTTTCTTTAACCATGCTGTAGTTACGGATTTCGGACGGATGATAGGTCTGTTGAGCGCGCGGTTAAGTATCAACTGCGCCGAGAGTCCGAGTATTCTCGATACGGAGAATAATACGGTGTAGTAATCGTACTCCGTCAATCCGTAATAATGAAGCAGCGAGCCGCTTGCCGCGTCAACGTTAGGCCACGGGTCCTTTGCTTTTCCGCCTTCCATTAATATCTTCGGTACGATGTTGAACAATTGTTTTACAATTCCGAATATTTCGTCATCCGGCAAATATTTATTCCCGAAGTTTATGAATGCAGTGAATCTCGGGTCTGTAACTCTCAGCACGGCGTGTCCGTATCCTGCAATTACTCTCTTATTGTTTAGAAGATTTATGCAGTATTCTTTTACTTCCGCGTCTGAAGGGGTGTGTCCTATGTCGTCTCTCAGTTTGACTATGAATCTAAGGCATTCCTGATTTGCAAGTCCGTGAAGCGGTCCGGCAAGTCCGTTTAAACCTCCGCTTACGGAAAAATAAATATCCGATAAAGCGGAATTGATTGTCTGCGTAGCCATGGCGCTTACATTACCGCCTTCGTGGTCGCAATGGAGCGTCATGTATAATCTCATTAAATCAGCGAATGAACCGTCCGGGTCTTCCGTACCGAGCAGTCTTGCATAGTTGGCAGCCCAGTCCAGAGTGTTATCGGGATTGATTCTCGGACCTTTCGTAAATTTTCTTCTGTAAATGTATGCCGCGATAATCGGAATACGCGCAATCAAATTGAGCGCGTCCCACAGCATAGGTTCCCAGAGCATATCTTTCGGCATTCCTTCTTCGTATCTTTTTCTGAAGAATGATTCGTTTTCCATCACAAGGACAGCCGAATTCAGTACAACCATCGGATGTGTTTCCATCGGCAGGGCATTGATAGTGTTCCAAACGTAGAAAGGAACGTCGCTTCTTCTTCTTAATTCCCACTGAAGGTCTTCAAGCGCTTTTTGGTCCGGAAGTTCGCCTGTAAGCAAAAGGTAAAAAATCTCTTCCGGAAGTTTATCAGTTAATTCGAGTATAGGAATACCTCTGATTATGAGCCCTGTGTCCAGCCCGACTTCAGAAGTATCGCAAATAAGCGCTTTGATTCCTCTCATTCCGCCGAATACCTGTTCTACAGTCACTTCGCCCAGCGAGGCATTCGGTCCCTGCGCAAATACTTCATTTGCTTCTTTTCTCAGACCGGGAATAATCTCCGCGAGTTTATCTCTGAGTATCATAAAATTATTGTTTAATGTTAATGAAATTTTAATTAATTCGATATACAGGGAACGAATTTTCCCCCCTATGCAATACAATTAAAATTGAATTAATTTCAATTTAGTATTAACTTAACAATATTTAGCAATTTAAAGTTTTAAATACAATATGAAAATCATTTATCACGGACATGCGTTCGTAAGCATAGAAACGGGGAAGCATACTATTTTATTAGACCCGTTTGTAACGGGAAATCCGAATTGCGACGTGAAACCCGGAGATATAAAATGCGATTATATTATCCCCACACACGGTCACGGCGATAATTTCGGCGATACTATCGAACTCGCGAAGAAGAATGACGCAACCGTAATCGGCATTTATGAAATAGCCGCATACTGCGGAAACAAAGGCGTAAAGGCGCATCCGATGAATATCGGCGGCGGATATAATTTCCCATTCGGCAGAGTGAAACTAACTATGGCGCAGCATTCGTCTTCATACGTTGACGGAACATACGCGGGCGACGCGTACGGCGTTATTCTGTCGATTGAAGGTAAGAACATTTATCAGGCAGGCGATACGGGTTTGTTTTATGACATGAAACTGATAGGAGAAATGCAAAGGATTGACTGCGCACTGCTCCCGATTGGGGATAATTTCACGATGGGTGTGGACGATGCCGTAAAGGCTGCCGAATTTGTTAATGCGGGAACGGTAATTCCGATTCATTACGATACTTTCGACGTAATAAAATCCGATGCTCAGGACTTTAAAAGAAAAATCGAATCCATCGGAAAGAAATGTATAGTTATGAAACCGGGCGATATTTATGAATTATAAAAGTAATTAATTGCAGAAAATAATATCTATATCGAATCAAAAAGGCGGGGTGGGCAAAACCACAACAGCCGTGAATATCTCCGCGTGTATCGCTAAACTCGGCATTAAGACTCTGCTCGTGGATGCAGACCCGCAGGCTAACGCGACGACGGGTATGGGAATCGAAGCGAAAGACGACGGCAGCAGCGTGTATGAACTTCTTGTGAGCGATAAAAAAGCAAAGGACGTAATTAAGCCTACGCAAATCGAAGACCTTTCCATCATTACGTCAAACATTAATCTCGTTGCGGCGGAACTCGAACTCGTGCCGCTTCCGCACAGGGAAAGAAAACTGAAAGAAAAACTCGGGGAATTATCTCAGCCTGACAGCGGTTTTGATTTTGAGTATGTATTTATTGATTGTCCGCCGTCTCTCGGACTGATTACAATCAATTCTCTGAATGCCGCGAATGCTGTGCTGATTCCCGTACAGTGCGAATATTACGCGCTCGAAGGACTATCTGCGCTGCTTAATACAATTAAGATGGTTAAGAATTCTTTTAATCCCGGACTCAGCATAGAGGGCTATCTGCTTACGATGTTCGATTCAAGGCTTAGGCTTGCAAATCAGGTGGAGGCGGAACTTAGAAAATATTTTTCCGATAAAGTTTTTAACACAAAGATAGCAAGGAATGTGAAAATCGGAGAGGCGCCGAGTTACGGCAAGCCCGTTATTGTGTATGACCCGCTTTCATCAGGCGCGAATAATTATACCGAACTGGCGGAGGAATTTGTTTCAAGAAATAAAAAAACTATTTAAGATTTAAAATTATTTATGGATAATAAAGGCGGATTGGGAAAAGGCTTATCGGCGCTTTTCGAAAACAGGAATATCGACCCGAACAATCCCAACGGGGATAAAGCGGGGACCGATACGGGAAAACAATTATTGGTAGAAATTGAAAACATAAGGGCTAATCCTTTTCAACCGAGAGAGGATTTCGACGACTCGAAACTTAACGAACTTTCAAAATCAATCAGAAAAAAAGGCGTTCTTCAGCCCATAACACTTAAAGTTGCAAAAGACGGAAACGGTTATTTGCTTATCTCGGGCGAACGCCGCCTGAGAGCCGCTAAACTCGCGGGACTTCGGACAATTCCCGCATTCATATATGAAACGGACGATGAAAGCAAAGAAAATCTTCTTGAACTTGCTCTCATTGAAAACGTTCAGCGCGATGACCTTAATGCAATGGAACTTTCCGATTCTTACAGAAGACTTGTTGACGAATGCGATCTTACTCAGGAGGAAATAGCCGAGAAAGTTTCGAAACAAAGAAGTACGGTCGCGAATTTTCTAAGACTTCAGAATCTTCCGCAGGAAGTGAAAATATCCCTTAGAAAAAATGAGATTACCGAAGGTCATGCGAGAAATATTCTGAGGCTTGACAGCGCCGAAGCGCAGATTGAATTGTGGAAAAGAATCGTGACGGAAAGTCTGTCGGTTCGTAAACTTGAACAGATAACAGATAAGCAGGCGAAGAAGAAAAAGAAAAGAAAACAGGATACATCAAGCGCAGGCTCCGAATACGTCGAGATACAGAATAAACTCAGAGAGTATTTCGGCACAAGAGTTATAGTAAAACCAAAAACAAAACAGACAGGGGAAATAATAATAGAATATTATTCCAATGATGATCTCGATAGAATAATAGAACTATCGGGAAAATAAATATAACAGCAAAAAAACCGCTATGAAAAAAATATTATACACTGATAAGGCGCCGAAGCCCATCGGACCTTATTCTCAGGCAATTCATTACGTAGAATTCAACGGTCTCTTCTTCACTTCCGGGCAGATTGCTCTCAACAGCGAAGGCAATATCGTTTCCGAAGACATTAAGGAGCAGACGAAAACAGTATGCGAAAACCTTAAGCATATTCTTGAAGAACACGGCTCATCGCTGAACAACACAATGAAGACCACTGTCTTTATGAAGAACATATCGGAGTTCCCTCTAATGAACGAAGTCTATGCTTTGTATTTCGGCGAAGCGGCTCCCGCGCGCAGCACAGTCGAAATAGCAAAACTTCCTAAAGACGCAAAAGTAATGATAGAGGTAATCGCTCACAAATAAAAATTTAAGTAATGAAATAATGGAAACTAATAATAATGAACCTGTTTCTTCCAAACAGGAGGTGCTGGGTGAAATTATTTTAAGCGTTGTTATTACCGTTGCGTGCTGTTTACTTCTGGGATACGCGGCATTCCGGAAAGAAATGTTCAACTTCCATTCCTCCGCTTCTCAGGTTCTTGTAAATGCCGTAGCCGGCTCCGCATTTTTCTGGGTCAGAAAAAAAATCAATATTAAAATTTCTTTCGCGGTGACTTTTGTTCTTTTGCTTATACAATGGGCATTCATAATAAAAAGCACAAGATTGATTGTACTGAACCAGCAGGTGCTTTTCTTTCTCGCGCTTATTGCATCGATAATGCTTTATGATACTTACTTCTCGAGAATGCATAAATACGCGAAACCGTTCATACTAATGTTTCTGCTTGCATTTTTCAGTGTTATTGAAACACTAATTCAGTTTTTGGTTATGATAATGTCCAATATGGCAAACTTTACTTTCGATATGATTGGGAGAGTATCATTTTCAATGACAATTACGGGCGGCGTTTCGGGTCTCGGACTTGGTATGGGAATACTGGCTGCATATCTTCTCGTCCCGAAATTAAAACTGCCTGTCGACGCGCAGGAAGACACGCCGGAAGATGCGCCGGGAGATGCGCCTGATGATAAGCGATAAACAAAATATATTGATATTGCTGAAAATAATATAAACATTAAGATAAGAACGACTATTATTGCCGGAATCATTAAAAAATAATCTGCAGTCCAAACTCGGGAACCTGCCCTCTGCGCCGGGCGTGTATCAGTTCAAAGATACTAACGGAAAAGTTATATACGTCGGTAAAGCAAAAATTCTTAAGAACCGCGTCAGGCAGTATTTCCACTCCGGTCCGCAGGCAGCGAAAACAGCCGCGATGATTTCCAAAGTAGCGGACTTCGAAATTATTACTACCGATAATGAAATTGAAGCGCTAATACTCGAGTTCAACCTGATTAAGCAATTAAAGCCGCGGTATAATGTTCTGCTTAAAGACGATAAAACGTATCCGTACATCGTTATAACAAACGAACCTTTTCCGCGGGTCTTTCCCACAAGGAATAAACGCACCGACGGCTCAAGATATTACGGACCATACACGGACGTTAAAACAATGAGATACGCGCTCAAATCTATCAGGGATATTTTCACCATACGTTCATGCAATCTTAATCTTACGGACGAAACAATAAAAGAAGGAAAGTATAAAGTCTGCCTTGATTATCACATTCACAAATGCGAAGGTCCGTGCGTAGGTTTTGTTTTGCAGAAAGAATATAAAGAAATGATTGACCAGGTAGCGAAACTTCTGAACGGAAAAATCGCTGCGGTTGAAAAAGAACTGAAACTAAAAATGGATGAGTATTCCGCCGACATGAAATTCGAACAGGCGGCAAGAATGAGGGATAAGATAGACGCACTGCAGATCTATAGTTCTAAACAGAAAATGGCCGGTGAAGAAATTATCGACAGGGATGTATTCGCGGTTGAATCGGAAGATAACGATGCCTGCGGTATGGTGCTGAAAATACGCGACGGCAGAGTGATAGGCAAAACTCATTTCTATTTCGGCAACGTGCTTGAAAAACCCAGGGAAGAAATTCTCGGGAATCTTGTTACGAACTATTACCTTAAATCGGATTTCATTCCCGATGAGATATTCTTTCCTTTCGAAATGGAAAATTCCGACGCACTGGAAAAATGGCTCCGTGAAAGAAAAAACGGCAGGGTAGAAATAGTAGTTCCGAAAATCGGCGAAAAGGCGAAACTGATTAACATGGTCGAAAGCAATGCAAGGTTTATGCTCGATGAACTGAAACTGGCGAAAATGAAAAGAGAATATATTGCTCCTTCCGTAGAATCACTTCGCCGCGACCTCCACCTTAACAGGCTTCCGAAACATATAGAATGTTTTGATATTTCTCATATTCAGGGAACCGATACAGTAGCGTCTATGGTTGTATTTCGTGACGCTAAACCGAAGAAAACGGAATATAGAAAATATAAAATACGAAGCGTAAGCAATGAAACCGGTGAACCCGATGACTTCCTCTCGATGAGAGAAGTCGTTCACAGACGCTATAGAAGACTGACGGATGAAAAAAGCGAAATGCCCGACCTCATAGTCATTGACGGAGGAAAAGGGCAGTTGTCGTCCGCTGTTGCCGTCTTTAAAGACATTGGACTTGAACTTGCAAACGAAACGGGCGAATCACTTGCCGATAAAACAAAAGCGCCTAATATTATCGGACTTGCAAAACGCCTCGAAGAAGTTTTTGTTCCGAATGATTCCGACGCGCATACTATTCCGAAAACTTCAAGCGGGCTTAAACTGCTTCAGAGAATACGCGATGAAGCGCACAGGTTTGCAATCGAGTTTCATCGTGAACTGAGAAGCAAAAGAACTCTTGTCTCCGAACTTAATGATATTAAAGGGATTAGCGAAGCATCGGCAAAAAAACTGCTGACGAAATACGGCTCATTCGAAGGAGTTAAAGATGCCGTGCTTAACCATGAAGAAGAATTCGAACTCGACATGGGAAAAAGACTGACGGGAGTGCTTGTAAGGTACTTTTATGACGGCAGCGAAGAAGAAAATATCACTTAAATAAATCATAATACTATGGCGAAAAAGAAATCCCCGAAAACATTCGTTCTCGATACAAATGTCATACTTCACGATGCATCATGCATTCATCAGTTCAAGGAAAACGACATTGTTATCCCGCTTGCGGTTATCGAGGAAATAGATCATTTCAAAAGAGGCAGCCAGGTGATAAATCTTAATGCGCGTGACTTCGCACGGACGCTCGACGAACTTACGGGCAATGCTCTTTTTAACGGAGGAATTTCTCTTGGAAAAGGAAAAGGTAAAGTAAAAATTGCGATTAATAAAGGACTCAGCGATGAGATCCGGGAAATATTTAAAGAAGATACTCCCGACCACCGTATTTTAAGCACCGCGTATGAATTACAGAAAAAATCGAATGACCCGAACTCAATCATTCTTGTTACAAAAGACGTTAACCTTCGCATGAAAGCAAAAGCAATAGGCGTGCTTTCCGAAGATTATACTACTGACCATATCGGAAATATAGAAGAACTCTACAGCGGGAAAGATATAATTGAAGATTTCAGCGATGAACTTCTCAATAAAATTTATCAGATACCTTTCCAGATTCCCGCTAAAGAAGTAATAAAAAAAGATAAGAACGAAGTACACCCGAATAAATTTTATATAATCAGAAATAAAAACCGTTCCGTGCTCGGTCATCTTGACCCGACAAAAGAATTTGTCGATAGAATCGATAAGAATCCCGCTTACGGCATAATGCCGAGAAATGCCGAACAGACTTTTGCCATGAATGCGCTGATGAATAAAAACATTCCGCTCGTATCGATAACCGGAAAAGCGGGAACGGGAAAAACACTGCTGGCGCTTGCAACGGCGCTTGGCGTGAAAAAAGATTACAGGCAGATTTATATCGCGCGACCGGTTATTCCTTTGAGCAATAAAGATATCGGATACCTTCCCGGCGATGTGGACAGCAAACTTGCGCCGTATATGCAGCCGCTCTGGGATAACCTGAAGGTGATTCAGGACCAGTATCCCGATACGGATAAACACCATCAGGCAATCTCTAATATGGTGAAAGAAGAAAAGTTAATTGTCGAGCCGCTCAGTTATATAAGAGGCCGAAGCCTTCAGAGAATATTTTTTATAGTCGATGAAGCACAGAACCTTACTCCGCATGAAATTAAAACAATCATTACCCGCGTGGGCGAGGGAACTAAACTCGTATTTACGGGCGACATATATCAGATAGACCACCCGTACCTCGATTCGATGTCGAACGGTCTCTCTTATCTGATTGAACATTTCAAAGGACAGAAACTTTACGCGCACATAAATCTTGAAAAAGGCGAACGCTCCGAACTCGCTGAACTGGCAAGCAATTTGCTCTAATATGAAATGGAAATTTTTATTTATAACATTGAAACAATAGTCTAAGATGAAAATAGGATATCTTCAGTTTAAGCCTGAATTGCTTAATGCAAAAGCGAACACGGAAAAAGTCTCCGATATGATTTCAGGAGGGACCTGCGACCTTCTCGTAATTCCCGAACTTGCAAATTCAGGTTATCTTTTTAAATCGGTTGACGAACTGGTAAATGTCGCGGAAAATCCCGATGATGGTAAATTCTGCGGTATGCTGAAAAAAATAAGCGGGGAAACAAAATGTCATATCATCGCGGGATTCTGTGAAAAAGCGCAGGACAATGGAAATACTGTCTATTACAACTCCTCGATTCTCGTTTTTCCGGACGGAAAATACCGTATCTACAGAAAGACTCATCTTTTTTATGACGAAAGGAAGTTCTTTATTCCGGGCAATACAGGGTTCTGGGTTTATGATATCTATTCCGAAAAATACGGCAATGTGAAAGTCGGAATGATGATATGCTTCGACTGGATATATCCCGAAGCCGCCAGAACGCTTGCTCTGCGCGGCGCGCAGATAATCTGCCATCCTTCGAATCTCGTTATGCCGTACTGCCAGAATTCGATGTACACGCGCGCGATTGAAAATCAGGTGTTCACGATTACAGCAAACAGAATAGGTCTCGATGTTAACGGCAGCGACAGAGTCGGATTTACGGGCGGCAGCGTTATTTTAAACCCTAAAGGTGAATATCTTTCACGCGCGTCCGTGGATAAAGAGGAATTGAATGTTGTGGAAATAGATCCGTCTGCCGCTAAAAACAAATTCATTAACGAAAAGAATAATCTCTTCGATGAAAGAAGAGAATTGTTTTATTTCAGAAACTCATCGTGATTAAAACTCTTCTCTTTCAACCATTAAAATCTGGTTCTGTGGTACGATGAAATATTTTTCTTCTTTGTATACAACTTCAACGGAACCTTTCTGCATGAATATCGCCAGGTCGCCTTCTTTCACCTGCAAAGGGATGTATTTTACTTTCTCATCGGTTGCTTTCCATGTTTCGTCAAGTTCATCCGAAGCCTGAGCAAGAGGATATCCCGGACCTACTTTCATTACGTATCCCGACTGCACGACTTCTTTTTCCTGTACGCCCGGAGGCAGATACAAGCCCGTCTTCGTGCGATCTGACAGCGACTTGGGTTTAATCAAAACCCTGTCGCCCACTATAATTAAATTTTTCAGTTTGTTTTCCAAAGTAAACATTAAAATTATTGCCTGTTGCTGAATAATATTACTTAAAAATAATTAAATTCATGCACACTTATAATTCAAAAATTCATTGCTATTTATTGAATTCTCACCCTGACTGAATTATTTATACATTGTAAAAAATTATTATTTGGCGAATCTTTTACAAAACACGAAAACTATGAAAATTCTCGTAACACCAGGAAAAGAAATAAAACTAAAAGACTACGACCCTGCCTGGACAGGCGATTTTAAAAACAAAGAAGAAGCGGCAATAAAACTTCAGAAAGATATTGAGAGAATGTCCGAACTTCAGAACAGACTCTACGCAAACGATAAATACGGAGTCCTTATAATCTTTCAGGCTCTCGATGCCGCAGGAAAAGACAGCACGATAAAGAATGTGATGACGGGCATAAATCCGCAGGGCTGCCAGGTCGTCAGTTTCAAAAGTCCGTCAAGCGAAGAACTTGACCACGATTACCTATGGCGCTGTTCCAAAAATGTTCCCGAAAAAGGAAGAATCGGAATTTTTAACCGCTCTTATTACGAAGAAGTTCTTGTCGTAAAAGTGCATCCCGAAATGCTCGAAAACCAGCATCTTCCCGAATTAAAAGACCCGGAAAAACTCTGGAAAAGAAGATACGACGAGATTAACAATTTCGAAAAATATCTTACGAGAAACGGAATTATTGTTCTTAAATTTTTTCTTAATGTTTCAAAGGACGAGCAGAAGAAAAGATTTCTCGAGAGAATTGATAAACCCGAAAAGAACTGGAAATTCTCATCCGCCGATGTGGTCGAACGCGCACACTGGGACGAGTATCAGAAAGCGTATGAGGATATGTTTAACAATACAAGCACCGACTGGGCGCCATGGTTCATTATTCCCGCCGACAAAAAATGGTTCACGCGTACCGCTGTAGCGAATGTGATTGTGAAAGCGCTCGAAGAACTTAAACTTGAATACCCGACAGTAACAGATGAACATAAACAGAATCTCCAGAAGTCAAAAGATATCCTCTTAAACGAAAAATAAAGCAGCGTAAAAGAATTATGTGACTGTCAGGAGTTACCTCCTGACAGTACCGTCAGGTGGAAACCCTCCCTCGCCACGGCGAGCCTTTGGCATGGCGGGCAGGCACCTGACGGGCACAACCGCTAATCGTTAATCGCTAATCGTTAATTGCTAATCGTTAATTGCTAATCGTTAATTGCTAATCGTTAATTGCTAATCGTTAATCGCTAATTGTTAATTGTCACTTGATGTATCTGAAATCTATTCCCGGTTTCAACTGCGCAAGAAACTCATACATCAGTTGTATCGTCTTGTCGATATCGTCCTTATGAACCATCTCAACCGTGGTGTGCATGTACTTCAACGGAATCGATATAAGCGCCGATGCAACGCCCATTCCCGAATACGCGAACGCGTCCGTGTCCGTACCGGTCGCGCGATAAACCGTGTCCCTTTGGAATTTGATTTTCTTCTTTTCAGCAACGCTGATGAGCATGTTCAGCACGTTGTTGTGCACAGCAGGTCCGTAAGTAAGCACGGGACCCTCGCCCGTCTTTGTGTCGCCCTGAGACTTCTTGTCATACAAAGGCGCGTTTGTGTCGTGTGTTACGTCCGTCACAATTGCCAGATTGGGAACAATGCGCCTCGAAATCATTTCCGCGCCTCTTAATCCGATTTCTTCCTGAACCGAATTCACGACGTACAATCCGAACGGGAGTTTTTTCTTCTTCTCTTTCAGCATTCTCGCTACTTCTGCGATTACGAAACCGCCTATTTTATTGTCGAGCGCCTTGCCTACGTAAAATCTGTCGTTCAGCATTATCAATTCGTCTTCGAATGTCGCAACACAGCCGACGTGCACTCCGAGTTTCTCGACTTCTTTCTTCGAACTGCATCCGCAGTCGAGGAAAATATTTTTCATAGTCGGAGATTCTTCCGTTTTCGCGTCCCTTACGTGTATCGCAGGCCAGCCGAAAACCGCTTTCACAACTCCATTCTTCGTGTGAATGTTCACACGCTTCGAAGGCGCAATCTGATGGTCGGAGCCGCCGTTTCGTTTCAGGTAAATATATCCCTTGTCGGTGATGTAACTCACGAACCATGAAATTTCGTCGGCATGCGCTTCGATTACAACTTTGTAATCCGCTTTCGGATTTATTACACCGACCACCGTTCCGTATGTGTCGCTTATGTATTCGTCTATATACGGAGTCAGGTAATCGAGCCATATTCTCTGACCGGAATATTCAAATCCGGTAGGAGATGCGTTGTTTATGTATTTGTCGAGGAATTCTCTGCTTTCTTTTCTCATTTTAATTGCAAATAAAATTTGTAAAATCTTTTTTCGATATATTGCCGAAGTAATATTTTAAATCAATATCATCCAGCAATCCGGATATTTCTTCTTCCTTGTAATTACTTCCGGTCAGCAGTTTTTCAATATCTTCTGAATCGCCGTAACCAAGAAAGTCGCCGAAAAATTTTATGTTTTGGATTTTTCCGTCTTTCACGAAAATTCTCGCGTCAATCTGCCCGAAATTAAATCGGTTTACTTTCTTTATGTTGAACTCCGGTGAACGTCCGTAATTCCATTCCCAGGTTCTGTATTTCGTTTCGGATAACTTCATGACTTCAATCCACTGCGCGTCTGAAAGGTTCACAACGGGAAGCGTATCAAATTCTTTGAAAACCATATCGATTATTTTCTGCCTGAAATCTTCGATTGAAATTTTTTCTTTCAGAAATTCCGATATGTTCGCCACGCGGCTTCTTACCGATTTCACGCCCTTGCTCTCGATTTTATCCGCTTTAACGTTCAATGCCTGAACAACGTCCTCAATGCGCGAATCAAGCAGAAGCGTTCCGTGCGAAAACATAGATTTCAAATTCGTAAACTGAGCGTTGCCCGAAATTTTCCTTCCGTCAACCGTAATGTCGTTCCGTCCTCCGAGTTCAGCCTTTACGCCCATCGAATTCAGAGTCTCAACAACAGGCCGCGTGAACTTTTCGAAGTTGTGAAAGAACTCAGGCGAGTATTTTGTAATAAAACTGAAATTAAGATTTCCGCGGTCGTGATATACAGCGCCGCCTCCCGATATTCTGCGCACTACCTTTATACCGTTCTTATCTACGTAATCTTTATTAATTTCCTCAATTGTATTCTGATGCTTGCCTATAATTATCGAAGGATCATTAATGTAAAAAAGCAGATACATCTCGTTCTCCATGTCGAAATTCCGTACGCAGTATTCCTCGAGCGCCAGATTTATCGCCGGGTCGTGTATATCTTTGTTGTCAATGAGTTTCATGAAAAAAGTTTTATCTGTTATCGTTATAAATTTTGCAATTCTCTATTAGTCTGTTGGATAAGTTTATCATTCTTGTTGACGGGTCCGGACAGTACTTTATCGACTGCGCAAAATCATCCGCCGCAGGTCCGAATTTTCTGTATATGTAATAATTGAACCCTCTTCTGAAATACAGCAGAAACTGGTCGGGATAATTTTCGATTGCATTCGAAAGTACGTTGATGTTGTACTCTATGTTATCCAGAATCAAAACAACGCCCTGCGACTTGTAGTTTGAAAAGAAATCGTTCGGATAGTTATCAAGTATTTTTTCTATATCATCGTAAAATTTCGCGGTGTCGTTCAATTCAGTGTAAATCATCGCTCTTACATAATAGAACAATGGATTCCTCTGGTTCAGGTTTATTGCCATGTTCAGGTCCGTCAAAGCAAAATCGAATTTGTTCAGGTCAAGATCGGCATTTACACGTCCGAAATATCCGTCCGAATTTGCAGGGTCATTCTGTATCGCCTTCGTGAAGTCGTCATAAGCATTTGCGGGAATACCCATTTTTACGTATGCATAACCCCTGCTTATATTATATGCGGAATAATACGGTTTCATCTGAAGCGCAAGAGTGTAATCTTTCAACGCATCGTCGAATTTCCTGAGACTTTCGAAACACATGCCCCTTTCGTAGATTGCCTTGTCATCGTTCGCGTATGCTCGTATGTATTCGTTGTAGTTCTTGATTGCCTCTTCGAAATTGCCCGAAATGTAATTCCTGTAAGCATTGTCGTAAGATGTAATCCCTTTTAACTGCGGGTACGAAACATTCAGGTATATTGAAAATAAGATTACTAAAACCGTAATAATTCTCATAAAGTTTTTCTTGTAATATAAAAAGCGGAGATAATAAAAATTAGAGAATAAATAATCCTATATTAACAAAAAGGGCATCTTTTTGCAAAATGCCCTTCGAAAATACTTTTTAAAAAAAATTAGACAAGTCCGAATTTAGCCGTGAAATGCCTGAGGAATTTCGGCTCTTCAATTATCTTTATTCCTCTTATGCTGTCCTTGTTTTTCTTGATTTCACAGAGCACTTCTATAATGTATTCGATGTGGCTCTGTGTATATACTCTTCTCGGAATTGCAAGACGAACCAGTTCCATGTCCGCGGGAATCAACTTTCCGTCCTTGTCGTATTTACCGAACATTACACTTCCGATTTCAACAGCCCTTATTCCGCCGAGCCTGTAAAGTTCGGCAGTAAGCGCCTGTCCCGGATAATTATCCGCAGGTATGTTTGAAAGAAACGCTTTCGCATCAAGATAAATTGCATGACCGCCCGGAGGCTGTATGATCGGGATTCCGTTTTCTGTCAGTTTATCGCCTAAGTACTTTGTCGAGTGTATCCTGTAATGCAGATAACTCTCGTCAACTATTTCTTCGAGTCCCTGCGCTATCGCTTCCATGTCGCGTCCTGCCAGCCCGCCGTATGTTTCGTAACCTTCCGTGATAATAAGCAAGTTCTTGCAGTTCGAATACCAGTCTTCGTTGTTCATCGCGAGAAAGCCGCCGATGTTCGCGAAAGCGTCTTTCTTCGCCGACATCGTGCATCCGTCCGCGTATGAAAACATCTCGTTGCAGATTTCAAGAATCGATTTTTTCTCGTAACCTTTTTCTCTTATCTTGATGAAATATGCGTTTTCCGCGAATCTGCATGCGTCTATGAAAAACGGGATTTTATGCTCTTTGCAGATTTTGCTGACTTCGCGTATGTTCTCCATCGATACAGGCTGTCCTCCGCCTGTGTTGTTCGTAACCGTAATCATGCAGACGGGGATGTTTTTCGCTCCGGTCGTCTTTATGAATTCTGTTAATTTATTTGTGTCCATGTTGCCCTTGAACGGATGAATGACTTCGGGATGTTTCCCTTCTTCTATAACAAGGTCAACCGCGTTACCGCCGTTAAACTCGATGTTCGCGCGTGTTGTGTCAAAATGATTGTTGTTCGGTATGTATTTGGTGCTGCCTGAGTTAACGAAACGCCCTTCGGCGTCTATGTCGCTCAAAAGGAAAGTAAATAATATTCTTTCCGCCGCTCTGCCCTGATGCACGGGAATAATATGTTTGAAACCGAATATCTTTTTCGTTGCCGCTTCAAATTTAAAATATGATTTTGAACCCGCATAAGATTCGTCTCCATCCATCATTGCAGCCCACTGCTTCGAACTCATTGCCGATGTGCCGCTGTCAGTAAGTAAATCAATCAGCACGTCTTCTGCGGGAATCAGGAACGGATTGTAAAACGCGCTTTTTATTATTTCTTCGCGCTGTTCTATAGTTGTTGTCCTGACTGCCTCTACAGATTTTATTCTGAACGGTTCTATAATTGTCTTCATTAATGAAATAAATTTAATTTCAATTAAAATACAAAATCAAAACTCAAGAGTTAATTCATAAATTCCTGTATATAAAAACTTCTAATCGGTAACTTTTTCTTTCGAGTAGTTTCCGTTTGCAATTTCAAACGCCGTCATGTACGCGAGTTTGCACTCCTTTTCAAATGTCGATTTATTCAGAGTTTCGGGCTTGTCCCCCGGTAAATGCAAAAACGTATAACTGAAATATGATACAAAATACAAGCAGGGAATCTTTAACTGATGAAACGGCGCCGCGTCCGCTCCTCCGCCGTTCCATGTGCGCATTATCATCGCTTTTGTGTACAATGAATCAATCGTTCTTGTAATCTGCCAGAGTCCGGGCGCGCTTTTTCCGTTGCCAATCTGTATGCTGTCCCCGAATCCTACGCAGTCGTTGTTGAGCATTGCAACCGTTTTTTCAACAGGTACAATCGGATTCTTGCAGTAATAACTCGAACCCAGTAATCCCGATTCTTCGTTTGAAAATAAAATGAACATTATCGAACGTTTCGGCTTTATTCCGGATTTCACGAATGTTCTCGCGAGTTCCAGCACTGATGCCGAACCCGACGCGTTGTCGTTTGCTCCCGGAAAATAAACCTCGCCCGCCTGGTCTCCCACATGGTCAAGGTGCGCACCTATTATTAAATACTCGTTCTTCAGTTCAGTGCCGCTTCCCTCAAGTATCCCCGCAACATTCATTGTCCTTCTGTCTTTTGTGTATAAAGCCGTTACTTCAATCGAAACTTTTGTATTCGTTGAAAACGAAATGGGTGTTTTTTTCTCGTCCAATTCTGTCTGAAGCGCTTTTATGTTTTTTCCTTCAACTCCTAAAATATCATCGACTGCGTTAAGGTCAGCGTGTATCATCGGCAGTGAAATAAGGTGTTCTCCTTCGCCGTCCATAACGCTTCCAATCGGTTTCTGCGGATTCGCGTCATTCGGCTTCGAAACGAAAATAACGCCCGCAGCCCCGTGCTTCAATGCAATCGAACCTCTGTATCTCAAAGACTGGTTCCATTCCTTGTCTTTTATTTTCCACGAAGGAGTCTGCTTGAACATCATCACGATTTTTCCATTCGCGTCGATTCCCGCGTATTCATCGAAATTGTTTTCAGCGTCCGAAAAACCGTATCCCGCGAAAACAATTTCCGCCGAAACTTTCCCCGAACCCGTAAAACCCCTGCAAATAAAGTCTTCGCCGAGTTTATATTTTTTCTCCGAACCGTCTTTATTTGATAATGAAAAACCGCAAGGAGCAACTATTTCATTATATTCCGTTGTGAACGTCTGATAATATCCTTCGTTACCCGCGGGTTTCAGACCCAGTGATTTGAATTCTCCCGCCATAAATTCCGCCGCCTTGTAAAAACCTTCGCTTCCCGCTAATCTCCCTTTCAGTTCAGGCGATGCGAGAAATTCAACCGTCTTTATGAGATTATCGCCGCTGATTTTTTCTACTCCCGGATATTTGTCTCCCGGATTACTGGTAAATCCCGTAATCAGAAACAGGATTATTGTTATAACCGATGTGATTGATTTCATATTCTAAATTTCAATAAAATACAAAAATTCTTCTTAAAAAATCGTTGAAAAGAAAAGCGGATAATGTGCTATAAAATAAAAACTCCCCGCATAAAACGGGGAGTTCATTAACTCGCTTAACTATTTCTGATTTGCAATTATTTTATCAGCACCCCGCCCTAAAAAATTGGCGGGTTTTCGATTAAATAATTCGCCGCGGCGAACTATTTAATCAGCACCATTCGTTTTACCTGTACAAAATTCCCGGCTTCGATTTTATAAAAATAAACACCGGATGAAAGTTCTGAGCCGTTAAAAGATATGGAATAGTATCCTGCCGGCTTAATATCATTTACCAATGATTTCACTTCTCTTCCCGTAATATCGTAAATCTTCAAAGATACCTTGCTGTCTTTTGGCAATGAATATGCAATTGTTGTCGAAGGATTAAACGGATTGGGATAGTTTTGTGAAAGTTTATATGTTTTCGGAGCATTCGCAATTGGCAGCATATTATCTCCATCATCATCGCTATTCCTATTTAAATACCTTGTAACGATTGATACAAAATCCGAGTACACGGAAGCCCAGTTTGTGTTGTCAACTGCTTTGATTTTATATCTCAATCTGTAATCGTTGGTTGATGATGATCCTTCCTTACAATTTCCGTATGTACTATAATCGATGTATGCCGGTGAATCGTCTTTGTTTATTAAGGTGTCAGCTATTTCCAAAAAATCTCCGGGAACATTGTTTATATCGCTGATTGCTCTGAAAATTTTATATCTCTTATAAGCAGAGTTAATTCCCTGAAGCATATCGGGCTCCATGTTATGATTCCATGTTATTAGTGGATATCTTCTGTCTTTTTCGCAAAGTGTTTTATAAATATTTAATCCCATAGGTCTTGAAGGCGGCGTCGCTTGAAGAATTGAACTTAAATTATATCCTCCATTACCAACTCTGTATATTTTAATATCGGCTGTATTGCCGTTTGAACTGTCATAATAAATAAACACGCCGCTTGTATCATTGTTGTATTTTGCAGTGCTGGGTGATGAATATGGCGAAAACACTTCATTATAACCCGGTTTCCATGCATCCCATCTGTCTCCATCGCTGTCAAAAGTAGTATACAGGTCTTCTGAATTTGTATATAATCTGTTTGTCCCGAAATGACAGTTATCTACAGGTGCGGCGCCATACCCATGTTTAATAGTATAGCCTCTAGGCGAACCGTTCGGGTTGTTTCCAAAATAATCATGCAAACTTAATCCGTCCCCTTTTAAGATATTGGTTCCTAGCGGCGATGCATCGTTATCATATAGAACTTCTGCTTTTCTAAATGTTCTCCATACTGGTTCACTTGTCCAGCAATTCATATCCACTGATGCCCAGTCGACTCTCTCCCATCTGTAATAGCCGTCTGCGCATTCCATATCCTGAGGTGAACAATAGTCCAATGTGGGACGTGTTATTCCGTTAAAAACGTGATAAATGTAAAGTCCTTTGCCGTATTCGGTCGTGTTATATGGATTTATCATTGCAGTATCACCCATCATTACCCTATCCCAGTAGCAAACTTTTGTTCTGTTCGCGAGCAGGAAAAATTCTGTCTCAGAAATCGGTACTTTTAGTACTTCACCATCTCTATTACTGTGTGAAGAATAATCTCCTAAATTATTTGTTTGTCCGAAAGTTGCAGTCATAGGTGTCATATAACCGCATGCAATCATTTCATACGGGCTGTAAAATGCATCGGGACCAAGTCCGTAAGAATTATGTCCGTATATTAAATGTCCTCCGGAGAAAGTAAAATGCCCATGCTCGTGAACACATATTCCCATTATGGCGTCTTTCTTTAAATTACGCGCGCATGTAATACCAGAACCGGTATAACCTGAATTTGTTCTAATCCATCTGACTGTATCAACTTGAAAATCATTTCCCTCAAGAGTGTTGTAACCGCTGTAATCCAGCAAAACACCGCTCGTGGTTTTATGTATCTTATAAATAAAATCAATATTGTTGTCGGGCGCATATTCAAAGTTTGTTCCATTCCAACTCCATTTGTCGAAATATGACCAATCAACGGAATATCTTTGGCTCAGTTTATTCCAGATTTCTATATTCATTTCCGCAACTCCTCCGGAATATTGATAATGGGAAGAATCATAATTAAGTCTTACGGAATATGCCTTTCCCAATACATGAAATCTTCCGAGCGATAATTGCAAATAATAATTGCTGAAGGTTTCTTTGCTCTGGTCGTAGGCATTCCACCAATTAGAATTATTATTTTTGATTGACGCTATCAAACTATCTCTATATATGGGTCCCGATGTATCGCATGTATTAGGCCAAATATCATAACTCGCGTCATCGAGAAATTGAACGAAAACTATTAATACAGGAAAATATGCCGCACTAATTAGAGGATTCCCGTTTATTGTATCTGTTCTGTCTGGTTTATAGTAACCGTTAACCGGATTTACCGGTAATTGGCTCAATTGAAATAAAGAACTCCCGCAAGAGATTTCAGATGGACTTTGCGCTTCTGCTCTTTGTGATAGTAAAATAAGAGACACAAAAATACAGACTATTAATATAGTTTTTCTCATATTATTTGAACCTTTATTTTTATAAATTTTAAATGTTATAAAAATGGGCGGATATATCCATTTATGGATATACTTTGATTGTCGTTGACCGCGACTTTAATTTCAGAGACTCCGCCCTTTATTTCAATATAATTATCGTTTTGGTGGTTTATCCATAAGGACTTTAATAATTTATTTTAATAGTATAAACCTTTTTGTTTGTAAATTATTAGAACCGATTAGTTTGTAAAAGTAAACACCGGAAGATAATTTCGAAGCATCATAGTTTATCCGATACGTGCCCGGTGTTTTTATCCCTTCAAATAAATTATCTTCCTTTCTTCCTGTCGCGTCATATATCTCAAGTTTATAAAAACCCTTCGCTTTTATTTCAATCATTATATTTGTTGTGCTGTTAAATGGATTCGGACAGTTTTGATGCAATACGAATGATTCCGGAATCGCGTTTGAGACTTGGTTTACGTATGATAATCCGCCGTTTGTTGTGTATAATACCATTCCGTTGCTTCCCGCAGCCCAGCCTATGCTGTCGTTTTGGAAATATATATCACCGATATATCCGGGATTATTATCATTATCCATTCTTACCCAATTGTATCCGCCATTTGTTGTTCTGAACATCCTGCCTCCTGGTGTACCGCCGCCACCGCACCAACCTGTATTTGCATTAGAAAATCTTACACTATAAATATCAAATATCCCGGCAACTCTTCCTACACTATCCCAGTTCATTCCGAAGTCCGTTGAACGATAAACAGGGCCATTTTGTAAACCTACTACACAGCAATACTGGTTATTTATTATGGACATATCCCAAAAATCATAACCCATATAATTTAAATTAATATTAGGCGTATACCAACTTAAGCCGCCATTTGTAGTTCTTTGAAGAAAGCCGCCATCCCCGCAAATAAGACCGGTTAGTGAGTCTTTAAAAAATATATTATATACCCACCCATCTATAAAGGTGGATGACAAATTGATGCCTCCGTTAGTAGTTTTCCATATTTTTGCGCCGGTACCTGATACCCATCCTGTATTCTTGTTGATAAAATATGACGCTTTATAACTATCCCCGGTTCCATAAGGACCATTTTCAATTGCCGTCCAGTTCTCTCCCCCGTTTGTTGTTTTTAAGATTGTTTTGAACATACCGACACAATAAAGTGTGTTGGAATCAACTACGCTTAAACATTCTAACCTCTTGTTCCCTGCGGGGTGTGTTTGCTGTACCCAGTTCCATCCTGCGTTGGTTGTTTTTGCTATTACTCCCGTTCCGCAAATCCAGCCTGTATTCTTGTTTATGAATTTCACTGAATGAAAATCCGTAGTACTTCCCGTATTTTGCAAAATCCACTGGCTTAGACAATTATCAATTAGTAATGAGTAATGAGTAATTAGAAAAAACAATGAGGTTATAATTATTTTTTTCAACTTTAATTGTTTTGAATTAATAAATTACTTGTTTAAAATTATTTTTATTGCTTTGTTATTCGCGTTCGAGGATAATTTTATAAAATATATTCCCGATGATAAATTATTGGCATTATAATTAATTTCATATTCTCCTCTTTTAATATATTTATCAAAAAGTGTTTCAATTTTTTTTCCTGTAATATTAAATAATTCCAGTTTGTATCTGTCGTCCTTGTTTATTTTATAAATTATCTTTGTCGTGCTGTTAAACGGATTCGGATAATTATTCTGTAACTCAAAATCGCTTATGACGCCTTCGTAATTATTATTTACATCCAATAACCACTCTCCGCCTGTTGTTGTGAACATTATCTTACCTGCTCCGCCGCATCCCCAGATTATTGAATCGTTATAGCAGTATATAGAACCCCAGAATCTCTGGTCTGTTCCGGTGTTTTGCCTATACCAATTGTATCCGCCGTTAGTCGTCTTATATAAATAGCCGTAACTCCCGCCTGCATATCCTGTGTTTACACTTGAGAAGGCTATACCCTGTAATACAGATGGAGGGTAAGAGTGTATTGAATCCAAAACTAACCATGTTGTTCCGAAGTCGGTGCTGCGATAATAGGGAGATGTTCCCCCGGCTATTGATACATATTGATTATTCACAACGCTAATTTTCCTGAATTCATAAAGCCACCCAATCGGAACATTTGTATCGAACCAGTTCATGCCGCTGTTTGTTGATTTATATACTTTCCCGCCCGTGCAATATAAGCCTTCATTGAAGTTTCGGAAATATATGTCACTGGTGAAAGATGGAGTGCTTGCTGTATCAAACGATATGCCGCCGTTTGTCGTACGAAGCACGAATGTACTTCCGCAAAACCAACCGGTGTCTCTATTTAGGAAATGCACTCCGTTATATGTTCCCCCATTTGGATTCCCATTATGAATCTCAATCCAGTTGCTTCCGCCATTAGTTGTTTTAAGTATAATGTCATGTGCACCCGAGACATAGCAGTACATTGAATCCACTGGAAATATCGACGACAATATTCCACCGCCTATTATTGACGGATTCGGCACATTAAACCAGTTTATGCCTCCGTTAGTTGTCTTTATTATTATTCCGCCGTCTCCAAGTGCCCAGCCTGTATAGCGGTTTATGAATTCTATATCATATAGATTTGCATTCGTTCCGGAATTCTGGACTACCCACTGGCTTAGACAATTATCAATTAATAATGAGTAATTAGTAATTAGAAAAAATAAAGAGGTGATAATTATTTTTTTCATTCGATTAAACTTTTACGTTTAAAAATTACTTGTTAAAATTATTTCAATAAAATCATTTTCTTAATTGCTAATTGTTTATCATTAATCGTTAACCGATAGAAATATATCCCGCTTGAAAGTCTGCTCCCGTCGAATGTAACTTCATACGAGCCGGGATTTAATTTCTCATTTACGAGTGTCTTTATTTCTCTGCCGAGTAAGTCATAAACTTTAATTATCGTTATACCATTTTCCGGTTTCAATTTTCCGTTTTCAGGTACATCGAACTTAATTTTCGTCACAGGATTAAACGGATTGGGATAGTTCTGATATAATTTGTATTCACCGGGGACAACAGCGCTTATGTTTCTTACTTCGACAGTGCTGTCGGGATTAGTAAACGAACGGACATTGGCATATATCTGCGGCTGGGGACAATCCCTTGCCTCTGTCCAGAGGTTTATTATCCTGTTGTTGTTAAGAACAACATCGCATCCGCTTTTGGGCTCGTATGGATTTTCAAGCGTAACGGGAAAACCTGTTCCTATCGGGTTGTCGTTTTTGTCAACTCTCATGTTAAAAAGATATATAGATGAAGCATTGTGTATGTTCAGTAGAAAAATAAGATTGCCGCTTCCATCGCTATCAAATCCGGTCACATATACATTTCCGGGTACCTGACTTAAAATTTTGTTGCTTCCGAGTTTCACTCCGTTTTTATCATATCTTTGATAATAAACATAATTTGTCACCTCGTTGAGTATCCATTCATTGAACGCTATCGTAAAGTTACCCAATGAATCACCGGCAACAAATGGTGTCCATTCGTCATCAAGTGATACAGTATCGTCATTGACCATTCGGTTTGTTCCGATTTTATTGCCGTTCCTGTCATACATCTGCATAAAAATATTTTTATTCAAACTCCCTGGCGGCATATAGTCTGCCCAGGCAATGATAAAACTTCCGTCTTTTCTTACTAATATTGATGGTTTATTGCAACTCAAATTCCCTTCGTTTACTTTCTTATTGTTTCCGATTTTATTGCCTGCGGAGTCAACTATTTGGCAAACTATATCGTTGTATAGATTTGACCAAACGACTACAAATCTTCCTGAACTGTCACATCCTAATTGAGGATCCATTCCGATTCGATAATTTGTATCGTTTAATTGCATATCCGAAGAAATCGGAAGTCCCTCTCTCGTAAATAATCGTAAGAATAATTTGGACCCACTTGATCGTTGATATATCCAAACAACTCCGAATGTACCATCGTTCCGCACAATTACATCAGGATAAAGACAGGTATCTTTTAAATTATTTACGCTGAGATTTATACCAATCCTTCTAAAACTATAATCAAATAATTGAGCGAATATATTTGCCTTATAGTTATCCTGCCACACAACAACACTTTTTCCGCTAACATTAGACGATATTTTTGTGTAATATTTAGGTATTTGTAATCCCGTATCCTGATTCACACGAAAATCGTGCACGAGTTGTGAATAGGAAACACCGGATATTGTTACTAATCCGATTAATATCAAAAAACATTTTATAATAAAAATCTTTTTCATTGTTTGTGTTTTATATTTCATAACATAAACCGTTTTAAAATTTTATTTCATTATACAATATCTATTATTGCTGAATATCTGCCCGTTATTATGTTATTTCATTAAAATCATTTTCTATAAATACCGCTAATCTGCCCGGTGCTGATTTACATAAAATTCACAAATATAAAATTAAATATTATACAAAATATTCTAAATCAAGCCGTTTGATTATCGACCGTAAAAAATATTGAAGACAATAGCATGGGATATTTCCTTCATAAAAATTATTATCGATTAAACGAAATGAAATGCATTCGTGTTTTTTGCATCCTGTATGTTGAGATTTTTCATTATAAATAATCTATTGTAATATTATGCTGCTTTATTTAATATACAAGATAAATAAATCTATATATTCAAGCATGATAATATATATTTATTAACGTCTAATCTGTCATGGGTTTTCCCTGATGTGTTTTTCAAATTGCGTTTGGACATAATACTAAGTATAATGACAAATATAAATACCCCGTTATTTTATTTGATTAACTAAAGGTGAACAAATGGTAATGTTGTTAATCAATGAATATAGTTTAATATGGGATATTATTTTAATATCGTAGATTCTTTGAAAACTCTATTAATATGTGTCATTGCATTTGAAATCCAGCCGGTTACAACCCGTGCACAACGTATTGTTTCTCTTTTACTTACTTGCTCCTGTGGTCATTTATTGAATAATCTGAACAATTATTTCTTATCTTTGTTTTGTTAATGAAATTGTATCAAAATGCGTATCAAATTAATTAGTTGAAATCAAATAATATAAATCATAATAATACTTGTATAAATGCAGGCAATTGTTTCTTCGCCGAAAAAGTAAACAATTCCTGCTCTTGTTTTTATTTTTTTTGAAATTATTCCTTCATCCGTTAAGACAATTATAATTGCATCTACGCGAGTGAAGAAAAAAGCAATGATACCAAAAATGATACCGAAGGTATCATCAGTAACATTTTAAAAATTAAATATTTAATGCAACTTAACACCGTTAATGATACCAAATTGATACCTTTTTATGTTCTTTGAAATAATCGATTGTTTTTTCAATACTTCCTGAAAAATGGAATCCTCGAAGGTATCATTTGCTGTTTCATCGGTATCAATCGTCCCAAACTAACGATGCCTTAATAATTTCATAAAATAATGTTAATCTTTATGATTTTCTTCGCGTCCTTCGCGGTGAACTCTCTTGTGTTTTTGCTCTATGATATATGATAAATCTTTGCGTGCTTTGCGGTAAAATTTCTATTACTGTGAAATAGTAAAATTCCCGGTTGTTGAAAAACAAAATGAGCCATAATGAGCCGTTTTTTGAAAAGTTTTGTATCTATTTTGGTTTCCAATTAATAGCCCTTTTGGCGGTGAATGACAGATTGGAGTGTACGGAATATCGGTTTTCACTATCAGATTCTATATATAATGCGCCAATAGGAAATGGGAAAATTTAAATAACGGAATATCGGTATCTAGTATCTCGCCTATTTGTAAAGCGTAAACACTTTATCTTTTCGATTTAGCCCACGGTTTTCAACCGTGGGTGCTGAAGAAAAAAAAGGACTAAACCGTTTTAACGGTTTTCAAAAATAAATATATTAATCCGATACAAACTTATAACATTTGAGCCATAATGAGCCATAATGAGCCGTTTTTTGAAAAGTTTTTTGTGTCTATCCTTGTTTCCAATTTATATCCCTTTGTGGCGGTGAATGACAGATTGGAGTGTTTGGCATAATTAATATATCTGCGTTTCCTCGCCCTTTTTCGCGGGCAATAAAATATTTCATTAAAAATCCGTTTTAATTAGTGTAAATCTGCGGCTAATGTTTTTGTTCTTTTCTATACAATAATCTGGTTTGTGATAATCTGCGGCTGACCATTTAAAATTATATTCCCTTTTTCCATTCAATCCTTTTATCATTTTAAACATCGTTTAAAACCTTTACTATTTGAATAAATTAGAATATTTTTTGTAAAAGAATCTTATGAAGAAAATTTCAATATTATTATTTCTCTCTGTATTCGCTCTGTTCTTAAACGGCTTTTCACAGGATAAAGAAATTACTCTCGAATCGATTCTGCTTAAACCGGAATTTTCCGGCGCCGCAGGCTCCGATTATAAATCAATGAATGACGGTATTCACTACTCCGTGCTCGAAGACGATATGTCCGTCAATGTATGTGATTATGAAACGGGTAAAATAACAAAAACCCTGCTCAAAGGAAAAGACTTTGTCGAAGCCTCGGGCAATGAAAAAATCAAAATCAGCAATTATGAATTTTCCGCGGATGAATCAAAGATACTAATATCTACTGACATCGAAAGAATTTACAGACGCTCCATTATCTCGAACTATTACGTCTGGAATACGGAAAATAATACGCTCACGTTCATAACAAAACGCGGGAAGGTGCAACTTGCCGAACTTTCTCCCGACGGCAGCAGCGTTGCATACGTTATGGACAATAATCTTTTTGTGTTCGACCTTAACTCGGAAACCGACATTCAGATTACAAAGGACGGCGAAAGAAATAAAATTATAAACGGCGCTACCGACTGGGTGTATGAAGAAGAACTCGGTATATCGGAAGGTTTCGAATGGTCTCCCGACAGCAAGAAAATTGCCTACATGCGTTTCGATGAATCTAACGTGAAAGAATATAACCTGACCTTCTACGGCGACCTCTACCCGAATGAATCAAAATATAAATATCCAAAAGCGGGCGAAAGCAATTCGATTGTTACCGTGCACGTTTACGATTTTAAAGATAAGAAATCCGTGAAAGTGGATGTCGGAAATAATCCCGACGTTTATATTGCAAGAATAAAATGGACACCTGTTCAAAACACACTCTCCGTAATCAGACTCAACAGACTTCAGAACAAAGAAGATATTCTTTTTGCCGACGCGGTAACGGGTGTCTCTAAAACCGGTTTTACGGAAGAAAATAAATATTATATAAGAGAATCATACGACCTTACATTCCTGAAAGACGGCAGGTTTCTGCATTTGAGCGATAAAAACGGATACGCGCATATTTATCTTCATGATAAGAACGGTAAAGTGATTTCTCAGGTTACAAAAGGAAATTTTGAAGTTGCCGGTCTTTATGGAATAGATGAAGACGAAACCACGGTTTATTATTCCGCCTTCGAATCATCACAGTATAACAGGGATGTGTTCTCCGTTAAACTCGACGGCACAGGCAGGAAAAGGATTTCCATGAAAGACGGTTTCAACGCCGCTTCATTCAGCAAGACTTATAAATACTATATTCTCAACAACTCCGACGCGAACACTCCGTCCACACGTACCATGTATAATAAAGAAGGCGCTGAAATAAAAATCATAAGTGATAACAAAAAACTTAAAACAAAACTTCAGGAATATAACCTTACAAAAAAAGAATTTTTCGCTTTTAAAACATCCGACGGCGTGGAACTTAACGGCTGGATGATGAAACCCGTGAATCTCGATATATCGAAAAAATATCCCGTGCTGATGTACGTTTACGGCGGTCCCGGCTCACAGTCCGTAGTTAACGGCTGGGGCGGAAATGATTATATGTGGTATCAGATGCTATGCCAAAAGGGTTACGTAATCGCCTGCGTTGACGGCAGGGGGACGGGCGCGAGAGGCTCGGAATTCGAAAAACAGGTTTACGGCAAAATGGGAAAGTACGAACTCAACGACCAGATTGAAGCCGTGAAATATTTAAGCGCATTGAATTTTGTGGATAAAGACAGAATCGGTATATGGGGCTGGAGTTTCGGCGGGTATATGTCTTCGCTCTGTATTACCGCGGGCGCGGACTATTTTAAATTCGCTATTGCGGTTGCACCCGTTACAAGTTTCAGATATTACGATAATATATATACGGAACGCTATCTCGGACTTCCGAAAGATAATCCCGAAGGCTATGATGATTACGCTCCGCTTAAATATGCCGATAAACTGAAAGGCAAGTTTCTTATTGTTCACGGCTCTGCCGACGATAATGTTCACTATCAGAACACAATGGATTTTGTAAACGAACTCGTTAAAGCAAACAAGCAGTTCGAAATGCAGGTTTATCCGAATAAAAATCATAACATCGCGGGAGGTAATACACGTTATCACCTGTATAAACGAATGACAGAATTTATTCTTAACAATTTGTAAAATGAGAGAAGCATCTTTCTATATTGCCGAAGAAGGCGGAAAAGTAAAGTGCATACTTTGTCCGAAGAACTGCTCAATCTCCGAAGGCAATACGGGTGTCTGCGGAGTGCGTGAAAATTTTTCAGGCAAACTCTACTCTCTCGCTTATTCAAAACCAATCGCGCTTCATCTCGACCCGATTGAAAAAAAACCTTTGTATCATTTTTTCCCGGGTTCGAAAATTCTCTCAATCGGCACGTACGGATGCAATTTGAACTGCAGGTTCTGCCAGAATTCCGATATAAGCCAGGAATTCAGAAAAGAAGATTTCGATAACCTCGAAGAAGTCACTCCCGAACAGGTTGTGCAGATATGCTCGAAATACGGTTATAAATTCGCTGCCTTCACATACAATGAACCGTCAGTTTTTTTCGAATATATGTTCGATATAGCGGTAATCTGCAAAAAAAATGATATCAAAACTGTCGTAGTTTCAAACGGGCAGATAAATAAAGAGCCGATGCTTAAATTAATAGAATATATCGACGCGTTTAATATAGACCTTAAGTCTTTTAATCCGGATTTTTACAGAAAAATATGCGGCGGAGATATTTTAACAACAAAACAAACAATCGAAACAATCGTCGAAAAGAAAAAACATCTTGAAGTGACTTTTCTGCTGATTGAAAATCTGAATGATAATGAATCAGAGTTTGTTGAATTATGTAAGTACCTGTCAGGACTCGATAAAAACATTGTTCTCCATATTTCCCGTGCTTTCCCGAGATATAAAATGGAGTTTGAGCCGACGCCTTTAATACTAATTTCAAAATTTGAAGATACAGCAAAAAAATATTTAAACTATGTTTACACAGGAAATATATAAATATAAGATTGGAATCGCTGCCCTTGCATTTGTTCTGACTTTTGTTTTTTCGTCCTATAATTGCATCGAAAACGAATCAAAAGCAGGTATATCCGCTTCTAAAAATGAAACAGCCGTAAGACCCGATTCCGTAAAAATCCCGGACGGTCTTCGCAAACTCCTAAAAGCATATCCCGATTTTCTCGAAAGGGCTGACGAAAACCACCTCTACTGGAAAGACGGAACAGTCATGATTTATGACGACGGCAAAGACAAGACATTTGAAGAAAAACTCGATAACGCAGACCTCGAAGATATGATGACGCAGGAATATGTCCGCGGCGCTGATTGGGATTATCCGCCTCCCGAAAATTTCGAACCCGGCAGAATAAGAAATGAAGCGTTTTTCTTGAAAATGTACGGCGGAACTCAGTCTGAAGTAAAAGGTAATCTCGTGACGATTTCGTGGACGCCTTCAGGTGCAAGCCTTCAGGTATCTTCAGTGAATGATGCGGACAAACAACTGAAAGCCGTAGCGGATGAACTTGCAGCAATGCCCGAAAAATTCCAAAAGTATTTTAAGAAGACTGCGGGTACATTCAATTACAGAAAAATTGCGGGAACAAACCGCACAAGCGCTCATTCTTACGGAATTGCAATCGATATAAACACGCAGTATTCGGATTACTGGCAGTGGAACGGTACAATGAATTATAAAAATCAGATTCCGATAGAAATAGTAGAAGTATTTGAAAAATACGGTTTCATCTGGGGCGGAAAATGGTACCACTATGATACTATGCATTTTGAATACCGTCCCGAATTGATAGTCAATTAAATAACTTTCATTATGAAAGAAAAAATTCGTAAACCTGTCTGCGCGGGCACCTGGTATTCAGATGATCCCGACGAACTTTCACACGAAATTGACGGCTACCTCGAAAATGCCGCGAAAGAAAACCTTAATGTGAAAGCCGTTGTAGTTCCCCATGCAGGTTATATGTTCTCGGGGCAAACGGCGGCTATTTCTTTCAGACAAATCAGCGATAAAATCAAAACTGTAATTATACTCGGCACTTCGCACCGCTATCCCTTAAGAGGCGCGTGCATTATCGATTACGATTTCTATTCATCGCCTCTCGGCAGAGTGAAACTTTCCGATAAGGTGAAATCGTTCCTCAAAGAAAAAGAAGTCGTTTCGATTCCTGCTGCAGATAATAACGAGCATTCAATAGAAATAGAAATTCCATTTCTGCAGAGAGCGCTTAAAGATTTCACTATAATTCCCGTTGTCGTCGGTGAAGTTGACGCTGCGGGTTTCTCTAAAATACTTGAAAAATATTACGACGAAAATACTTTGATAGTCGTTTCCGTTGACCTCTCGCATTTCAATCAGTATGACCTCGCCGTCAAACTCGATACATTTTCAATAAATTCCATTCTCGAACTGAATGCGGAAAATATAAAGTTTTCCGAAATCGATTCGCCGCATGCGGTTATGGCGCTTATCCATCTTGCGGAAAGAAAAAAATGGAAAACGAAACTGCTTGACTATAGAAATTCAGGGGACGTAGTTCATGACAGGTCTTCGGTTGTAGGTTATTCTTCTATAATCTTTTATGAGGATGATTATGAATAAATATTTTTCAGACAGCGATAAATTGCTGATGGTGAATCTTGCAAAGGATTCCGTCGAAATGTTTGTCAGACGCGGCGAACGCGCATCGCTTGAAGACGTTCCGCAGTCTTTTAAAAAGAAACTTGCCTGTTTCGTTACGCTGAACGACAAAAAGGATTTGAGAGGATGTATCGGCACAATCGAACCGTACGGCACACTGTATGAAAGCATTGTTGATAATGCAATCGCAGCCGCGTCCCGCGACCACAGGTTTCCGCCGGTGACTTCCGATGAACTGCAAAATCTCAGTTATGAAGTATCAGTGCTCTCGAAACCTGAACTGTACGAACCGAAATCTCTTGAAGATCTTTTGCTTAATATTAAAAATAAAGGTCTGATAATAAGAAAGGATTTCAGAAGCGCTGTTTATCTGCCGCAGGTATGGGAGCATTTTTCAGACAGCAGGGATTTCCTCTCAAGCCTCTGCCGCAAAGCGGGCTTTACGGGAAACGAATGGGCGGACTACCGCAATATGAAATTTTTTGTTTTCTCTCTTCTTGAATAATTATGTAACTTAGTATATGGCTAAACTAATTGAAAAACCGTCTGTCATTAAAGCGGCAGGCAATAAAGAAAAAATCATAAAGGAATTTGCCGGCGCGGTAAATACAGGCGATACCGGAGTCAGCATTGCCCGCATGAACAGCCCGCAGGGCTGGGAAGAACCTGGGCAAAGACCCGGGTTCGATGAATACACACTAGTGATTAACGGCACGCTCCATGTTAAAACCGAAAACGGCGAGTTCGACGTTAAAGAGGGACAGTGCCTAATAGTCAAGAAAAATGAATGGGTGCAGTACAGTTCTCCTTCGGAGGGTGCGGATTATGTATCGGTCTGCATTCCCGCGTTTTCACCGGATACGGTTCACAGAGATTAATTATTAATTTAAATATATAACAACAATGAAAAGAATTATTGTTCTCGTATTCCTGTTCGCGCTGCTGGTCTCGGTGTCGGCGTATTCTCAGGAGCAGGTCTCTTCAAAAGACGCAAAAGATAATATCGGAAAAACAATTCAGGTTAAAGGAAAAGTCGCGGCAATCTTTGTATCGCAAAAAGGCAATACGTTTATAAACTTCGACGAAAAATCGCCGAATAATACTTTTACTGCCGCGATATTCAGCGATACAAATATCGATATAAGCAAAATAAAAGAAGGCTCAATCCTTACTGTGTACGGCGAAATAAAAGAATACAAAGGAAAGCCCGAAATTGTTATTACAACTCCCGAACAGATAATAAGCGTGGAATAATCGGTAAATCTTCGGAGAGTATGTAACTGTTAAGTTGTTGAAAAACAGGCTGCAAAGCCTGTTTTTTGAAAAGGATAAATCTATCTTATTTGACAATTTGATATATTTTATACATTTTTGTATCTGTGGCAAAAAGTATTAAAAAATATTGCAACTATAAATCCGCAGTGGTTATACTGCTGCTCGTATCTTTTAATCTCGTCTCTTTCGGCAAAGATATTAATGACTGCTGTAAGAAACAAACCGCTGAAAAGAAATCGTGCTGCATGAAAAAAAACGGTTCATCCGAAAATACTCAGAAGAAATCGGGCTGCGGTACGAAAGATAAAAAAGACTGTGAAAAATCTTTGATGGATAAAAAAGAATCAAAGAACGAAGGTACGGTGAATGAATCGAAAAATATCAACACGGAAACCAAAATATCATTTAACGATTCCGTAACCGAATACAAATTAAATCAATCCGTAAAATCTTACTTTCTGAACAAATACCCGCCGGGTATTCGTTCTAAACTATTCCTCAATATTTCAAGCCTGCTCATTTAACTCAGGGATTATTACGCCCGTTTTTTCATTCTGATATTATTATTATGAAAAATACATCTGCCTATTCCGACTCATGTGTTTTTAAATATCGGAAAGAACAAAAAATGAATTCTGTACAAAATAAAATTTTAAAAATAAAAATAATTCTTTTAACAGAAAGGAAACAAAAGTAATGAAATTAAGAATCTTAGCGTTGGCTGCATTCGTAACATTGTTCTTCGTTACCGTAAATATGGCCGGAGCACAGGAAAGTGATTGCTGTAAAAATAAGAATAAATCCGAATCCGAATGCAAAAGCAAAGAACAAACAAAAGACTGCTCAAAAACAACAACTGACTGCACATCGAAAACAGGAAATTCATCAGGTGTTGTAGACTCTGCTAAAGTATGTGTCGTAACGGGTGAACCCCTCGGCGTAGAAGGTCCCGCGCAGTATTATACATATCTCGGAAAAGAATATGCGTTCTGCTGTGCAGGCTGCGTGAAGAAATTCAAAGCAGAGCCTATGAAGTACATTAAAGAAGAAATCAAGTGCCCGGTGATGGGTGAAGCGGCTTCGAAAGACGTGTCAACGGTGGTTGACGGCGTGAAGTATTATTTCTGCTGCGAATCGTGCATTAAGAAATTCGAAAAAGATCCGCAGAAGTATCTTAATAAATAAAACTGATTTTTGGCTTTTCTGCAGTCCCCGTATATTCTGCGGGGACTACGGAATGCCGATTTGTTGAACTAATATGAAAGAAAACATATTTAAGACATTATACACATAATTGAAAAAATCCGTAAAAATATTGTCTTCGTTTTTTGTGCTGCTTATTATGCTGTCAAACGTGAACTATGCGTTCAGTTCAAGCAGATGCGAAATGACTATGAAATCTACTTGCAAGTGTGGAATGATAAAAACCGGACTGAATATAAAAGGCGATTTGAATGTTCACGCGAAGTCGTGCTGCACAACGGAAATTAAGATTATAAGCAATTCATCCGACTTTGAAAGCAATTCCAAAGCCGGGGTTAACAAAGTCACTGAAATTATTTCTCATAATAATTTATTAAACCTGCCGTATAGCCTTCTATCCGGCAATAACCTTAAGGAAGTACTTCTCTTTTATCCCGAACCGATTGACCTCGCTGTGATGTACTCTTCACTGCTGATTTAAATATTAAACATATCTATATGCTTTTATCCGGAAAATATATTTCCGGCGAAAGAATCTCTATATCCCTCTTGCAGGGATTGTAATCTGAAAAATTTAAAAATAAGTTTTATGAAATACTTAATTGCAATAGTGCTTGCAGTTGTTATAGCGGGAACTGCCGCCGCGCAGACGGATTCTTCTCTGAATGCCGATTACGGACTGGGCTATCTGCTGGATAATGCCGTCAGTAATAATTCGAAACTTGAAGCAATCGATATTCAGAAAAGAATTGAACTGGTAAAAAAAGAACAGGTGAATAAACAGCCGATGCCTATGTTTGAAGCGATGGTTGACAATATACCTCTGGACTTTATGGCTAAACCCGAATACGACGGGTTCATTTCCCAGAGACTGATGATAGGGAAGTTGAATGATATGGGTATGATGTCGAAAATCAAAGCCGATAAACAGGATATCTCAAAAGAAATGCTGAAGATAGACCTCTCGAAACAGATAAAGCAGAACTACTATGAACTCTACTATCTGGAGAGACTGCTGTCATTTAATGTCGAATATCAGAAGATTATGAAAAATATAATCAGAACTCTTGAATCGAATTATGCATCAGGTATGGGAAATCAGAGCCGCATACTTAAAGCGGGAAACGAAGTGCAGATGCTTGAACTCGAACAGATTGAAATGTCGGAAATGAAAAAACTGAAGATTAATAATATCAGAATATTGGCGAATATTAATTTACCCGATGACTTTGCCACTAAAGATATTCCCGAAACCATTTCCGTGATTTCATCCCTTGACTCGACTAAACTGATTTCGCTTATGCTCAAAAATAATCCTGATTTCAGAATGCTTAATAATATGCTCGAAGAAACAAGACTCGAAAAAACAATAGCCGAAAACGACAGAATCCCCGACATTACTTTGCGCGGCGGTGTAAAATATATGGCTAACATGCCGTTGACATTTTTAACTTTCGGAATCGGCATAGACCTTCCGTTTATGCCGTGGAATACAAAACGGATTAATGCCGTTGTGGAGGAAAAAACGCTTACCGAGAAACAGGTCGGCTCCGCGCAGAATTCAATGGCCGCGTACATGAAGAATGAACTGAACTCAATGCTTATTATGCTTAATACAACAAAGAAAAAATATGACTATATCAGCGGCGTGCTTGTGCCGCAGACACAGCAGACCTTCAATTCAACTCTCGTGTCTTATTCTTCAAGCGCCGATGAATTTATGAATCTGCTCGACTCATACAGAAAATTAAGAGAAACAGACCAGATGCTCGTGAAAGAAGAAATTGATTACCTGAAACTAACAGCGGAACTTGAATCTTTAACCGGAAAAAATATAACAAATATCAAAAAATAGTTTATGAACAAGAAAATCATTTTATCAATTGTTGTAATTGCAGTCGTGATTGCCTCAGGTTATGCCGTTTATCGCTTTTTTATAAAAAAGGATACGGGTAAAGAGGTTGTAAAAAAGACTGAACTCTACGTATGCCCCATGCATCCGCAGATACATTCCGACCATCCCGGTACTTGTCCGATTTGCAATATGGACCTGGTACTTAAAGTCGAGGGAGATAATCTTGATACGGGCAAGACGAACTCAAATGGTATCGGCGAACTAACGCTGTCACCGTCGCAGCAGGTGCTCGCCAATGTTAAAACCGAGATAGTGCGGAAGGAGAACTTCGATTTTTCAATAACAGCAAACGGTGTTGTAAAATCGAGAGACGACGCGGCAAGACAGATATCGTCTCCCGTTAAAGGAAAAATCACAAAACTCTATGTCAATTTCGAAGGGCAGAAAATCGGCAAGGGACAGAAAGCGTTTGAAGTTTATTCTCCCGAACTGATTGCAACTCAACGGGAATATCTTCTCGCCTATGAGAATTATACAAAAATGCAGGGGAGTAACTACACCGCTGTTACCGAAAGCGCAAACTCTGTGCTCGAGGCCGCTAAGCAGAGACTCAAACTCTGGTTCGTGAACGATAAACAAATAGAAGAACTCACGGAAACAAAGAAGATTAAAAATTCTTTAACCTATTACTCGGATTATTCGGGCGTCGTTACAAAGAAATATATCAACGAAGGCAGTTGGGTGATGGAAGGCGCTACTCTTGCCGATGTCGTTAATCTGTCCTCTGTCTGGGTGATGGCGAATATTTACGAAAATGAATTGAACAGCATCAAAATCGGACAGCAGGCTGAAATTCAGATTACGGGTTACGGTAATAAAACAATAACCGGCAGGATTGATTATATAAATCCTTTTGTGAATCCCGATACGAGGACAGTTGAAGTGAGAATTACGGTATCGAATCCCGGCTTTATCCTGAAACCCGAAATGTATGTCAAAGTTAAAATTGAAACAGGAAACTCGAGCAATGCGATTGCTGTCAATAAAACAGCAGTGCTTCGTACGGGAAAAATGGATATGGTCTATGTGAAGAAATCTGCAAATGTATTCGTTCCGAGAAGCGTTGAAATAGCCGCGGAAAAGGACGGTAAGTATTTAATAAAATCGGGCATTGAAGAAGGCGATGAAATAGTTGTGAGCGCGGGATTCCTGCTCGACAGCGAAAGCCAGATTAGAATGGGCGCGGGAAGCGATATGAACAATATGCCGGGAATGGATAAGAACGAAAAGAAAAACGATTTGGAAATAAAAGACGGCGATGCGATGAAAGATATGAAAAATAAAAATCCGGATAACGGAAATCAGGAAACCGCGAAAGACACCAAAGCGGCAATCGAACATAAGATTGTCAGAATCCCAACGGCACAATGCGATATATGCAAAGAGAATATTACTAAAGCATTAAAAAGAGTGAACGGCATTAAATCGTTCGATGTGGATGTTGATTCGAAAATCGTGAATGTGAATTTCGATAATTCGCTTACTGACATGAAGAAAATTGAAAAAGCAATCTCGCTTGCGGGATATGATGCGAATAACAGAAAAGCGGACCCCGTTGCGTATTCTAAACTCGATAATTGCTGTAAAAAACCTGAAGACAGAAAAAAATAATTGACTCAATTATGATAGAAAAAATAATAGATTTTTCGGTTAACAATAGATTTGTGGTGCTGCTGCTGTATGTAGGAATTATTGCATACGGTATCTATTCGATGGTGCATACTCCCGTCGATGCAATCCCCGACCTATCGGAAAACCAGGTGATTATCTGGACGGAATGGATGGGAAGAAGCCCGCAGATAATAGAAGACCAGATAACGTATCCGCTTACAACGAATCTGCAGGGAATGCCGAAAGTGAAAGCGGTTCGAAGCCAATCAATGTTCGGTATGAGTTTCATATACGTTATATTCGATGATAATACCGATATCTACTGGGCAAGAAGCCGCGTGCTCGAAAAACTGTCTCAGGTTCAGGGCACCTTGCCCGAAGGCGTGAAGCCTATTCTCGGTCCCGACGGAACAGGCGTTGGACACGTTTACTGGTATCACCTCAACAGCAGCAAGTATGATCTCGGCGAACTGAGAGCAATTCAGGATTATTACCTTAAACTCGGTCTTCAGTCTGTCGAAGGAGTTGCCGAAGTTGCGTCCATCGGCGGATTTATAAAACAATATCAAATTGACGTTGACCCGAACAAACTTAATGCTTTCGGTGTCGGTGTTTCTGATGTAGTCTCCGCTGTTCAAAGAAGCAACAAAGATGTCGGCGGCAGAAATATTGAATCATCAGATATAGAATATTTTGTCAGAGGAAAAGGTTACATTACAAATACAAAGGATATTGAAGAAATAACTCTTTCAACCGGGAAAAGCGGAATACCCGTGAGGATTAAAGACGTTGGAACTGTTCAGATAGGAGCGGATATCAGACGCGGAATGCTGGATATGAACGGGGAAGGAGAAGTTGTCGGAGGCATAATCGTTATGAGATACGGCGAAAATGCGCAGACGGTTATCGACAGAGTGAAAGAGAAAATTAAAGAACTGGAAAAAGGTCTGCCGGAAGGAATAACCATTCAACCGTCTTACGACAGAAGCGATTTGATTTCTTCCTCAATCGACACGCTGAAAAGAGCAATCATTGAAGAATGCCTTATAGTGTCTTTAATTGTTCTCGTATTCTTATTCCACTTCAGAAGCGCTATAAGAATTTTAATTGAAATTCCTGTTGCATTGCTGATATCGTTTATACTTATGAGACAATTCAATATAACCTCGAATATCATGAGTCTCGGAGGTCTCATAATATCAATCGGTATTCTTGTCGATGCTTCTATTGTAATGGTGGAGAATGCTTACAGGAATGTTGCGAAAATGCAGGAACTCGGGTTGGAAATAAATTACAAGGAAATCGCGGCGAAATCCGCCAAGCAGGTCGGACGCGCGATATTCTTCTCCGAAGCGATTATTGTAATTTCGTTTCTTCCCGTATTCCTTCTTGAAGGGCAGGAAGGCAAAATGTTCCATCCGCTCGCGTTTACGAAAACATTTGCTATTGCGGGCTCCGCATTCATTACTATCACACTTGTGCCTATGCTCATGACGCTTTTTATGAAGGGAAAAATGTATGCGGAGAAAAAGAATCCCGTGATGCGCTTGTTTAATTATATTTATGATCCTCTTCTGAGACTCGCGCTGAAATACAGAAAAACAACGCTTGCAATAAATATTATCGCGCTTCTTGCAACAATTCCGCTGATAATGAATACAGGCAGCGAGTTTATGCCGCCCCTGGATGAAGGCAGCCTGCTCTTTATGCCGACTATGCTTCCCAATATATCGATGAATGAAGCAAAAAGAATTCTTCAGGTTCAGGATGCAATTATTAAAAGCGTTCCTGAGGTCGACCATGTTCTCGGAAAAGTAGGCAGAGCGGAAACACCGACCGACCCGGCGCCAACAAGCATGATAGAAACAATTATTATTCTTAAAGATAAATCCGAATGGAGAAAGGGAATTAAAAAAGCCGATATAATTGCTGAATTGAATTCCAAACTTCAGATTCCCGGAGTAAGCAACGGATGGACTCAACCGATTATAAATCGAATCAATATGCTCTCTACGGGCGTAAGGACTGACCTTGCGGTAAAAGTATTCGGAGAAAATCTCGATACGCTTGAACAACTTGCAATCAGGGCTGAAACAATTCTCAAGAAAATTCCAGGCTCCGCGGATGTATTTGCCGAAAGAACACAGGGCGGTTCATATATCGATATCGATATAAAGCGCGATGCAATTTCAAGGTACGGACTTAACGTAGGCGACGTTCAGGATGTTATTGAAACCGCTATAGGCGGCGAGAATATTTCAAGAACTGTAGAAGGAAGAAGAAGATTTCCAATCAGAGTCAGATATATGAAAGATTATCGCATGGATATAGAAGCGCTCAAAAAAGTTTATGTAACTGTGTCAGGCGGCTCTATGAATACCGCTCCGGTCTCTACCGGTATGGGCGGTACAATGCAGAACACTGTTCCCGTTATATCTGGCGGAAAATTGCAGATACCGCTCGGTGAAATTGTGGATATAAATATCACATCGGGTCCGCCGATGATTGGTTCCGAAAATGCTTTGCTCCGCTCAATTGTGTTCCTTAATGTACGCGGAAGAGATATGGGCGGCTTTGTGGATGAAGCAAAAGGTATTCTCGATAAGGAATTCGCTCCGTCTTTGCCGAAAGGATATTTTTATTCATGGAGCGGTCAATGGGAAAATCAGATTCGCGCAAAAAGAACTCTCGAAATCATTATGCCGATTGTGTTTCTTGTGATTTTCGTAATGCTGTATTTTGTTTATAAGAATTTTCTTGAAGCGGCTTTGGTAATGCTTTCGGTTCCGTTTGCTCTTATTGGCGGTGTCTATTATATGTCAATTCTCGGATTAAACTTTTCTGTTGCAATCTGGGTCGGCTTTATTGCTCTTTACGGCGTAGCGGTAGAGACCGGCGTAATTATGGTTATCTATCTGCATGAAGCGCTCGATAAGAAACTGACTGAGAAAAACGGAGTCCTCTCGAAACAGGATTTAATTGATGCTACAGAAGAAGGAGCCATATTAAGACTGCGTCCGAAACTTATGACAGTCGCGGTCGCGATGCTCGGACTAATCCCGGTTATGTGGTCAACCGGCACCGGTTCTGACCTCGCAAAACCGCTTGCAGTGCCTCTTATCGGCGGTATTCTTACTTCCGCCGTTCACGTTCTCTTTGTTACTCCCGTTATCTTTGTAATGATAAAAGAACAATACAGAAAAAGAGGCAAACTGAAAAAATCGGAAATGGCAAAATTCATGATGCATTAAACCGTATATTAATAACTCTTTAAATCTTGTCACTACGCATCTGCGTAGTGACATTTTTTTATCAGGCGGCCAAGATACTGATTTGTTTTGTTTCTACGCTCCTGCGTCTGAAATTTTTTACTTACTGAAAATTCTCTTCTTTTGAGAAATATATTCGAAACGTTTTGCCGGAGCCGCCGTATAATAATTAACCAAACGATTTATTATGGATACGGAAATTATTAAAGTAAACGGCACGGATAAACCCGCAGCAGTCTTAACAGAGGCAGATGGTCTGAAAAGATTCCTTAATCTTATTATTGATATAGGTATAATTATTTCACTTATAATTATTTTCAACAAGTTCTATTTCTTTCTTAGAATTCTGCATATCCACGTTGCTTTTAAGTTGTTCGATCTTGCTCTTGTCTTTTCCTATTTTTACGGTCTCGAAAGTTCAATCGGTCAGACTGTCGGGAAAATGCTGACTAAAACAAAGGTCATCAGCGATAACGGAGATAAGCCTACTTCGCAGCAAATGCTTGTTAGGACTATCGCCAGATTTATTCCGTTCGAACCTGTACTTTTTATAGGCGGAAACTGGCTGCATGATTCGCTCTCGCATACAAAAGTTGTATGTATCAAAAACTGATTTTATTCATAATTCATAATTAATAACTGCTAACACCGGTCACTACGCTTTTGCGTAGTGACTTATTAAAATCACTTTAAGTTATAAAATCTGTTTTTTTAAGGCATTATTTTGATAATTTTCCTGTTATGTTTGTATGCTGGCACAAAATCTGAAATTTTCTTCCTTCATGCTTACAGTATCGGCGGTTGAAATATTTCATTTCTTTCTGTCATGTAAAGTTTTACTTTCAAAAAATTAATTTAAAATTATTAAGTTATAACATGGAGAATCAAAATTTTTTTGATGATGTATGCACTTATTTTGATAAGGCAGCAATACACTTGAACTATCCTGCAGGATTGCTGCAGCAGATAAAAATGTGCAACAGTATTTATCACTTTCAGTTTCCGCTCAGACTCAATGATGAAAACTATGTAACAATAGATGCCTATCGTGTCGAGCACTCGCATCATATGCTGCCGGTTAAAGGCGGTATCAGATACAGCGAAATGGTTAATGAAGACGAAGTAAAAGCCCTCGCTGCTCTTATGACGTACAAATGCGCTGTCGTAAATGTCCCGTTCGGAGGCGCAAAAGGCGGCATTAAAATTGAACCGTCAAAATTTAAAACATCCGAACTTGAAAGAATTACAAGAAGATATACATCCGAACTTATTAAAAAGAATTTTATCGGTCCCGGTATCGATGTCCCGGCTCCCGATTACGGCACCGGTCCCAGAGAAATGGCGTGGATAGCGGATACGTATGCCACTTTCAATTCGTCGAATACAAGCCAGACCGATTCTATGGCATGCGTAACAGGCAAACCTCTCAGCCAGTCCGGAATCCTCGGTAGAAAAGAAGCAACCGGCAGGGGTGTGTTCTATGCTGCAAGGGAAGCATGCCGTATAGGCGATGATATGAAAAAACTCGGTCTCACACAGGGTATCGAAGGAAAAAAAATTATTGTACAGGGTCTCGGTAACGTCGGCTACTGGGCTGCCTACCTTATGCAGAATGAAGGAAGCGCCGTTATCGTCGGGCTCGCTGAAAGAGAAGGCGGAATTTATGATGAAAAAGGACTGAACGTTGAGGATGTATTCAAACACAGAAAAGAAACAGGCTCTATACTGAACTTCAAGAATGCAAAAAATTATAAAACGCCGGGTGAAGTTCTTGAACTGGACTGCGATATACTCGTTCCCGCCGCGCTGGAAAATCAGATTACTGTGAATAATGCTCCGAATATAAAAGCGAAAATGGTCGTTGAAGGCGCAAACGGTCCTGTTACTGCCGAAGCAGAAGAAATTCTCATTAAGAAAGGTATTCTCGTAATTGCCGATATGTATGCAAACGCGGGCGGCGTTACCGTATCATATTTTGAATGGCTGAAAAATCTTCAGCACGTTTCCTTCGGAAGAATGGACAGAAGATACGATGAAGCCACACACTCGAATATGGTAAATGTAGTCGAAAACCTTACAGGAAAAAAACTAACTCAGAATCAAAGGAATGTAGTAATAACAGGACCGAATGAACTTGATCTCGTCAATTCCGGACTAGAAGATACTATGATTCTGGCTTATCACCAGATTCACGATATCAAAGCGCGTAATCCTAAAATCGATAGTTTCAGAACTGCCGCATTCGTCCTTGCAATTGATAAGATTGCTGTCTCCTATATGGACCTCGGTATCTTCCCGTAAACTTAAATATAAATATTCTTCGATATTGAATCCCCGCCGGATTATTCTGCCGGGGATTTTTCGTGGTGTCAGGTCTTGCCTGACGCGCATGCGCAGCCTGCGCAAATTATTTCAAGAGACTCCGAAAATTCACTGTTTACATTTTAATAAAAATTACGCATTTTGCGTTATACAAACTGCATAATGTAATAATATGAACCCATTCATCGTTAGCGGCTTTGCGGGACCCGAATATTTCTGCAACAGGAAAGCCGAATTGTCTGATTTAAAAGAGGCTTTCCGAAACCAGAGAAATGTTACACTGTATTCACTCAGACGCATGGGCAAATCATCCCTCGTCAAAAATCTTTTCGGCACTCTGAAAAAAGAAGCCGACTGCATCTACGTCGATATTTTCTCCGCAATGTCCCTTCATGATATGGTGCAATTGTTTGCCAATGCCGTTACAGTTCATTTCGGACATACATTGAAAAGTATTCTCGGCAATATCCCGAATCTGATAAAATCAATCAATGCGTCCGTATCGTACGACCCGATTACAGGCAAACCCGAAATCAAAATAGCGCTCGGAAATTTCGAGAAACAAAAAAACGATCTCGTCAAAATTATTAAATTCCTCGAAAAGAATAAAAAACGCGTGTTGATTGCTTTCGATGAATTCCAGTCTATACTTCGCTTTCCCGAAAAAAATGTTGAATCGCTTCTTAGAACAGTATTTCAGGATCGCAAGAATATAAATTTCATTTACTGCGGCAGCAGTAAAGGCATGATGACAGCGCTCTTCAACGACAGTTCAAGACCCTTCTACCAGAGTACGCAGCATCTTTATCTCGAGGAAATTAAAAAAGATGATTACAGCGCTTTCATAATTGATAAGTTCAGAAAAGGAAATCAGAAAATCGATAAACCGCAAGTCGATTTCATTCTCGATAACTGCAGATGCCATACATATTACGTCCAGTTTTTCTGCAACAGGCTCTTCTCGAAAAATTTTAAAGGAAGTGATGACGTACTCCATAATACACTCGAAGAAATTCTGCACGAAAACCAGTCAGTCTATTTCAATTACAGGAATTTACTTACGGATACGCAATGGAAACTCGTAAGAGCGGTTGCAAAAGAGGGAAATGTGGAAAAACCTCTTTCTTCTGATTTCATAGGCAAACATAATCTTAAATCGTCAAGCAGTGTTCAACGCTCCCTTGCTTCTTTGCTTGAAAAGGAAATATTGATAAATTACCGAGGTATGTATATGGTCTATGATGTGTATTTCTCTCTCTGGCTTAAGAGAAGTTCCGTTAATTGAAAGTTTATTTGTTCTTTATGATTTTGTTGTACTCGATTATAAGCGCTTCGTAATCGGGCGAGTAACTGTTCTTCTCAAGTCTCAGCAAATCTTCTTTTAACGCATTCTCCGTTCGGGGTCCGCTTATCACTGTTTCCTGCGGCGACTTTCTTATAACGTTCTCTCCGGGTTTCGATTCTCGTTTCTGTTCGTAGTCTTTTTCCCTCTGCGATAACTGTGCATCGAGCATTCTCGAGAGTATCCTGTTCTGCCTTTCAAATAATTTCGTATCAACATTGTATTCGCTCATCTGTCTTATCGACTCCTGCATTTCTTTCTCGACTTCTTTTAAATCGCCCAACATTTTTTCACCTGTCTTCTGTTTCTCTTTCTCAAATTCTGAATTCAACTCCTCAAGAGATTTCTGTATCTGGTACTGGTCGAGTCTTAATTTATCAAGTTGCTGCTTCTGCATCTGTGAAAGTTCTTCCTGCCCGCCTTTTCCGTCTTTTCCGGTTTGTCCGTTTTGTCCCATCTTATTCATCTGTCCGTTAACTCCCTGCTGCATCGATATCATCTGCGCGAGTCTCTGCATCAATTCTCCCATCCTGCCGTCGCCCTTATTTCCTTTGCCCGGCGTCTTGCCCATCCGGTCGAGCATATCACCAAGCATCTTTGCCGCCCTGTCAAGCGATTCGATTGCCTTGCCCTGATTGCTCATAGCGGGATTCTTTTCGCCTCCTTGCAGGCTGCCTTCGGATTTGTTCATATTGTTAAATGCGCCGCCAAGTTCTTTTCCTAAATCGGGCGTTATCTGCATTCCTTCTTTCGAAAGGTTCATTAAATCTTCTATGTTGTTGCTGAGGTCTTTCTTAATGCTGCTTTGTTTTTTCGAAAGATTATTAAAATCTCCCTTATCTTCTTTGTCCAGTTTTCCGGTTTCGTTTTTTAAATCCTGCTCGTCTTCGCTTAGTTTCTCAATATTCTTCTTTATGCTTTTCATCTTTTCTTTCATCTTGCCGTTCATATCCATGTTGTCCATCGCGTTCTCAAGCGAGTTCTGCATGTCTTCGTTGAATTCGTTCATGTCTTCCGATATTTCTTTCTGGCTCTCTTCAGATTGTTCCTTCTGTCCCTTGAATAAATCCGAAGACGATTTCTGCATCTTGTCTTCGGTCTTCCTGTCCTTCATCTTCTTCAGGAGTTTCTCAAGGTCCTTCGTATCCATTTCGTTCTTTGTGTTCTTCATGTTGTCAATTAAATTCTTCATGTCTTCTTTGAATTTTGCAAATTCTTCTTTGTTATCTTTCTGCTTGTCCGCAAGCGAGTTCATCTTGCTTTCGCTGTTCTTCTGTGTTTGTTCCGTTTCTTTCTTAATTTCATCCTGTTTCTTTGTCATTTCGTCAAGCCTTTGAGTGAGTTCGCCCATCTTCTGCATATTCTCTATCTTTTTCATTAACTCCATCACCTGCTCTAATTGTTTTCTGAATGCTTCCTCGTCGAATTTCATATTGTTCAAATCCTGTTTGAACTGCTCCGCGTTCTTTTTCATCGATTCCTGTAATTTCTTCAGCATCTCCCTGAATTCAGGAGTGTTTATGTTCTTAAACAGTTCCTGTAGTTTCATGAACTGCTCCAGAGTCTTTTCGCTTAGTACGGGATTCTGTTTTAAATCGTTCAGCGTTTGGTCAATCTTGTTCTGAACGGCATCCATGTTTTTCTGTATGTTCTCAATCTTGCTCTGTAATTCTTTTTTCCTCTGCTCGTTAACCGCATGTTCGTCGGGATTGTTTCTTATGTCTCTTATTTCCTGCTGCAGATTTTTCACATCTTCCGATAATGAATTTAAATCCGATTTGATATCTTTGGTAGTGCTCTCAGTTTTCTTTAAATATTCCGCCGGAGTATTATATATAATGTATCTTGTATCGGAACGTGTTGACTTGCCCGAATTATCCGTTACTTCCATGAAGTATTCGATCCTTGCGCCCTGCGAGAGTCCCGCTGACTGCAGCGCCCAGTCATATGCCACTTCAAGCGATGTTGCTTTTAAGTTGACAAGCGGTATATTGATTGTCGTATATCCGTTTGATGCCGAAGTTATTGCTCCGTCTTTCCTGAAGGAAAGCGATAATTTCGAAAATCCGAAATCGTCGGTTATTATTGCTTTAAGATGCACATCTTTCTCTCCGAATATATTGTAAACGTTATCGCCCGGATTGATGATTGTTATCTTCGGCGGCTCGTCTTTAAGCAATCTAACCGGATATGTTTTTCTGTTTATGTTCTCTTTACCTTCTTTGTTCTTAATGATAAATTTATAGAATCCTTCTTTGTCGGCTTTTATTGTTCCCTGAGCGGTGCTTCCCTGAATATTCATTTTGCTTATCGAACCGTTGAAATCAATATCCGCTTCGGATATTTCTTCAGTCGAAATAACGGTGAAATTAATCGTGCTTCCTTCTATGCATACGATATCCCCGTTGTTCTCCTCCATATCCTTTGGCGGAAGATTTGTGTACCCGGGATATATAATTGTAACTTTAAATGATTTTACAAATGCGTCGTCAGATGTATTCCCGGAATTCATCGGCAGGTTGTTTCCGTATTGCCTGTTGAAATGAATGAGCCTGCCGAATGCATTAGAAAGCGGCGTAAGGAATATTAGAAATGAAATTACAGTGATTGCAGACAGCAGTATGTATATGCGGTTCCGTGTTTTTGCAAAACTTATGAATGATGTCAGGTCAATCTCTTCCGTGTCTTTGCCGACCTTATGAAGATTCGCCGTTACTAATGCTCTCGAAGAATATAATTTGTTGCTGTCGTTTCTGTATAATGAAATTGCATTTGATATCTTGTCCTTAACTGCCGGGAAAAATCTTCCGACTTTTTCCGAATAACTTATTGGATTGAACCTGTTTCTCGAAAGTCCTGCAAATAAAAGTGCCGTGAAATATAAAACTGCCGAAGCAAACGAAATTATGTACGTATAAAAAATGCCCGTTCTTATCTTAATCGTGAATCCGAATATTTGCTCCGATATAGTTAATACAAATAACAGCACAGCGAAGAAAATTAAAGTTATCAGTATCCTGTTTATGAATATCTGAAAGATTTCTTTCTTGTAGACTCCGAATATTCTGTCTTCAATCCGGTTAAGTACTATGTCGGTATTTGCAGTATTTACGTTCACTTAGTATTTATACATTTGATAATACCTTTAAGTTTCAAATTAAAATTCACAGCCGTACAAAGCAATACAAAGGCGAGTATTGAAATATTATTGTATCTTACTGAAAAAACAACGATTCCCGGATGCACCGTTATGCCGTTGAGTATTCGTTATGTTATGGAATAAATTAAATGTTACGGTTATCTTTATTTGAAGGAAATATATTGTACGCGGCTTGATATTTCTTTGACCCGCCGTGAATATATTCAGTTTTTTTAAAAGGAGAAAACAACTATCTATGGAACAAAACACACAACAGGTAAAAGGTTTTAAACTTTTTATGATGACGATACGCGCATATGCGTTTCCTGCTTCAATAATCCCTATCATTTACGGCTCGATAATGTCCGTTCTTTTCAATAAAGAACTTCAGTTCAATTTCATTTTGTTCGCGCTTACACTGATTGGGGCAATGGCAGTTCACGTCGGCTCAAATATTGTCAACGATATCTATGACTTTAAAAAAGGTATAGATAAAGAGGACCCCGAAATCGGAATTCCACACGGAGGTTCGCTCGTACTTTCAAAAGGTCTGGTATCAATGAACGGCATGAAGATAATTGCTTTTTCGTCACTCGTTCTTGCGTCACTGATTGCAGTGTATCTTTGGCTCACTTGCGGAATATGGGTGCTGTATCTTGCAGTCTTCGGACTTTTGTCCGCAATCTATTATACCGCAAACCCGTTTGCGCTGAAATATAAAGCGTTAGGAGACTTGCAGGTATTTCTGTCATTCGGAGTCGGAATGACGCTCGGCGCTTATTATGTTCAGGTCGGCACTTTTTCATGGCTGCCTGTAATACTTTCAACACCGGTCGGTCTGCTTATAATCGCAATTCTTCATTCGAACAATATACGCGATATGAAATTCGACAGGGTATTCGGAGTTAAAACAATTCCGATTCTTATCGGCGAAAAATTATCGAAGTATATGTACTACCTGCTAATCTTCGGGGCTTATGCGTCAATTATAATTTTCGTTATGCTGAGACTTCTGCCGTGGCTGGCTTTGCTTAATATTATAACACTGCCATCGGCGCTGAAACTCGTAAAAATTATTAAGAATATACCTGAAGAGGGAATGCCCAGATGGGAACTCGGTACAAAACATCTTATGCTGACGGCACAATTCAATATGCAGTTCGGTCTGATGCTTAATATCGGACTTCTGCTGGCATTGCTGTTCTTCGGAAGATAGTTCTTTTCAATTAGTAATTAGTAATTAATAATTAGTAATTATACGATTAGCAATTAACGGTTAGCAATTAACGATTAGCAATTAACGGTTAGCAATTAACGATTAGCAATTAACGATTAGCAATTAACGATTAGCAATTAACGGTTAGCAATTAACGATTAGCAATTAACGGTTAGCAATTAACGGTTAGTGATTAACGATTAGCAATTAACGGTTAGTGATTAACGATTAGCAATTAACGGTTAGCAATTAACGATTAGCAATTAACGGTTAGTGATTTATATTTTATACTTTTAATATGAAAAACTCCTTCTCAATCTGAATCCTGAGAAGGAGTTTTTTTATAAAACAAACAACTTTTAATTTTTAATTGTAATTATTTGGTTTGCTGATTCCCAAGTTCCGGCTTGGGAATTTGTATATATGCGTGTTATATTGAAGTAATTTAATGCAATCTGAAATATCAAAATAACATTGCGAGTCATAATTACTAATTACTAATTATTAATTACTAATCGTTACTCAAACACCTCTCGAAAAATCTTCCACTTCGCCGAACCATTCTCCCTGAACAACCGTAAAGTTTTTTTTCCTTTCTCTTCTTTCTTATCAAGCGAAATTGTCTGATTGAATGTTACATTTGCATAATTCACAGATGAAGTATCCATTGTGATTTTCATGTCGTCCGCTTTCACGCTTATTCTCTTGTATGTGTCGAACATCTTCTCGATTCGCTTGGATCTTTCATCGAAATTTATCGGCTTGCCCGATTTCTCCGTGTACTGATAGTCCTTGTCAAGCAGGTCCTTGTATTTGAATATGTCCTTCATTTCAAGCGCGTACTTCCAGTCCTTGATAAAAAGTTTTACCCTGTATTCCTCGGATTTATAATATTCGTTCAACTTTTCGTAAGTGAAGAAAAGCGATGAAATAATAAGTACGGCTACAAGCCCTATGCTCGTATATAATGCAATCCTTATCCTTATCCTGAAATCAAGTTTGTCTTTGTATCTCTTTTTAAATTCCTGCTCGAATTCCGTATTCGGATTTTCCGCTACGTTATTTTCTTCTGCTCCTGCTTCTTCGCCTGCACCTGTTTCTGCTGTCGTTTCTGCCTCTACTGCTGCTTTTTTCGGCTCTTTAAGTTCAGTAACAATTTCATCCAGCGTCATATTCCCGACGTTTTCCGCAATCTGCTTAACGTCCGGATTTCCGTAACATTCGGGCATACTGCACCCGTTGTGTTCTTCCCAGCATGACTTATGATGCGGAGTTTCACATCGAGGACAGTCGAATATCTCTTCGCCGTTCTTTATATTTTTCTTACAATAAGGACAGATCAAATTATGTGATTTGTGTTAAATTAATCACTTGGCAAGACTTTATAAATGATATAATAATAGGTGTAATCAACTGAGGATATCAGTCGGGATGACTGGACTCGAACCAGCGGCCCCCTCGTCCCAAGCGAGGTGCGCTACCAACTGCGCCACATCCCGATATATTTTAACCGGAACAATAAAAATACAAAAATTTTGTGTTTTAGTTAGTACCAAAATTTGTCTATTTTATAATAACAAAACTCATAAAAATTATGAAAAAAGTAACGGGAATTGGCGGAATCTTCTTTAAATGCAAGGATTCTAAGAAAACTATGGAGTGGTACTCCAAAAACCTCGGCTTTAAAACCGATGAATACGGCAGCAGCTTTATGTGGAATAAATTAGGCGAACCCGATAAAAAAGGATTTACTCTCTGGGCGCCATTTAAAGAATCAACCGATTATTTCAAACCTTCCGAAAAAGATTTTATGGTTAATTTCAGAGTTGAAAACCTTGATGAACTTGTCAAAACTCTTAAATCAGAAGGCGTGAAGTTTCTCGATGAAATCGAAACGTTCGAATACGGTAAATTCGTTCATCTTCTGGACCCCGACGGAGTTAAACTTGAACTCTGGGAACCCGATGACGTGAAATATGAAAAACTCGTCGGCGAAAATAAAATGTCCTAATATTTTATTATGTTCCTTGCCATTCCGGAGAAAACAAAATAATGGAATGGTAAAACCGAATACCAGTATAGTCTTCCGAATAACCCAAGCGGTCTGTACGTTGCTGTCTGCTCAAGATAATCTGTATTGTCTTTGCTTATTATTCTGAATTCCAGCCAGGCTTCTCCCTGTAATTTCATTTCCGCGTATAAAAGCAGCCTCCTGTTTTTTTTGTCCGCAAGCAGCACTCGCCAGAAATCAAGCGCGTCGCCGTCGTGTATCTCCGTCTGACTTCTCCTGCCGCGTCTTAATCCTACACCCCCGGCAAGTTTATCCAGAAAACCTCTAATTGCCCAGAGAAAGTTTCCGTAATACCATCCTCTCTCGCCGCCTATCGACCAGATGTTATCCAGTACTCTTTCTGTTTTACCCTCAGGAATTTTTTCGGTTTTTATGTCCTTTAAACATCCGTACACCGGCACCTCAATGTGACGGGATAAATCATCGGCTCCGGAACTGCTGAGAGAATCACTCCAACTGGAAAGCACACGGTTCTGCTCGATTTTCTCAAATGCAAGCCTTACCGCGTCTTTATACGAGACCTTTTCAATTTTCATAATGTCATCGATGCCGGTTAATTTACAGATAGTCTCGATTTTCATGCTGTCAACCAGATTAACTGCAAGCCTGTATGATACAGCCGTTACAAAATACAACCAGTATGAGGATAATCTTGGCGTCAGTACGGGCAGCGTCATAATAAATCTTTTTAAGCCTCTGACTTCGGCAAATTGAAGCAATAACTGCTTAAATGTCAGCACTTCATTGCCGCCGATATCGTAGATTTTATTGTATGTTTCCGGATTTAATTTTATTCCCGTAAGATATTTTATTACATCGCGTATTGCTATCGGCTGACATCTTGTGTTTAACCATTTCGGAGTCACCATCACGGGAAGTTTCTCGACAAGGTCGCGGATTATTTCAAAAGAAGCGCTTCCGGAACCGACAATTATCGAGGCTCTTAATACAGTGAGCGGTATTCCCGAACTTCTTAAAATATTCTCCACATTTTTTCTGGAACCTAAATGTTTCGAAAGTTTTTTCTCGTTTGAAATTCCGCCTAAATAAATTATCTGCCTGCATGCCGTCTTCTTTATCAGTTCGACAAAATTATTTGCCGCCCTTGTTTCTAATGTCGTAAAATCCTCTGTTGTCGAATCCATGGAATGTACAAGGTAATACGCGGCATCAATATTTGAAGGCAATTCCGCGTTACCGCTGTTCAGCAAGTCAACTTCAATCACTTTCACGTTCTTTTCCTGATTGTCGAATCGCGTTTTGTTACGGACCAGGCAATAAATTATATTGCCTTCATCAATTAAAGCGGAAAGGAGTCTTTTACCGATATAACCGTTTGCTCCGGTTAGAAGTATGTTCATTTGGTTTTATAAGGATTGCTTGAATAGCCTTTTGCTCTCGGCGTAAGTTACGAATTTACCGTTCGTCTTAACGAACTCGATTAATTCACTGTAATGATTTGCTTGCTTTAATACAAGTTCGTAACCAAGTAGTATTATCTGCTCCGATGCCCGGGATAATGTTACAAGCAGTTTCCTGTCAACATTGTCCGAGTTTAATGACTGTAGATTTTTTAACTGATATGTGTTGTAAACCGCAAACGATACTATGATTATATCCCTTTCAGAACCCTGAAATCTTTCTACCGTGTCAACTGTAACTTTTTCTCTTAACTCTTCATCGTCTATCAGGCTCTTTATAAGCGCAATCTGTGCCCTGTATGGAGTCACAACTCCTACTGTCTTTTCGGTGAACTTTTCTCCCAGGGCTCTTTTTATTGTCTTAAGTATTTCCACCGTCTTCACCGCTTCGTCCCTGTTTGTTTTCGATGTTCTTTCATACGCGCTTTCAATGAAAATCGTCCGGGAATTTGACAGCATAGTTTCTATCTTATCTTTCGGATTCTTTTTGAAAATATCAAATTTCTCCGTCTGACTCTCCCTGCCTTCTTTTAACTTGTTTCCGTAATGCCGGTTTATCAGTTTCGAAATATCTTTGTGCATCCTGTAATGCGTTTCCAGCATTCCCGCTGCATGATACCACTTCCTCTTAATGCAGTTCTTATACAGCCTCTCAAATAGCGAACGGTTGAAGTTAGTTATTCCGAGCCGCCTTAACGTCTCGTCTTTTACTTCCGACTTAGAATCTTCCTGCGTTACCACAGAAGGAAGTTGATTCTGGTCTCCGATTAATATGAACTTCCTGAATTTCGGCAGTATTCCCGCTATGTCCGCCTCTGTTAACTGCGACGCTTCGTCTATTATCAAAGTATCGAATTCAATTATTCTTTCAAGTTCATAAATTTTCGAAACGAACGACGTAACAGTCGAGACAAATATATTGCTGACAGGTATCAGTTCTTCACCCGCCCCTTCTTCGCTCAATCCGAGTTTCCCCGATCTTACATAATCAATTTCGTTCTTTTTCAGATTCGCGCATATTTCTTCCACAGCCCTGTTAGTGTATGCAAGCAAAACAATCTTTGTGTTTTCTTCAAGCAGTTTCTTTATAATATTTATAAGTGCTGTCGAAGTTTTCCCCGTTCCCGGAGGTCCCTGCAGAAGAAAATAATCCTCCGCCTTAATTGCTTTTTCGATGTTTTCGTTCTGGTCTTTGCTCAGATTCTTAATCGGCACATAATCTTTCTTCTCTTTCTTCGGTTCCTTTAATCCTAGAATTAAATCCCTCTTTAATTTCGGCGCTTTCACAAATTCAAACAACAGTCTCACGGTATTCCAGAAATTCGATTCGATAACGTCATGTTCCATTATCCATTCGGTACCTTTTGCAAAATAACTGCTGTCAACCTGCCTGTTTCGCAGCACAACCGTAATGCTTTCGTTCGTTATTGTCTGCAATGTTCCTCTTATTATCTCCGAGTTTAAAGGACCTTCCGCGTCAGTAATCTTCTTATAAAGTACGGCTATATCTCCATCGCGGAAATTATGGCTTGCAGATTTGCCGATATTGAAAATAAATTTATCGTCCTCGAAATTTTCAAGTATGAGATTCGAAATTATCTTGAAATCTTTTTCTTTTTCCCCGATTGTCTCCGTCCATAAGGAAGCAAAACCGCTGTTCTCTCCGTTGTTTCCGGTCTTCGCGCTTCTGTGCTCCCTTAAAACGAATGAAAGCATGTACCTGTAATATCTCGTATCGGCGTCGCCGGCGTTTTTCATCTGGTCCGAAAAATCAAGCACGGTGTTCTCCATAAACCTCGGCACAATTCCGGCTTTCCCGTTAACGATTGAACTCAGTATGTCGAAACTGTTGTCCGCGAGATTGAATAGACCCGAAACTATGCTGTTCCTTACTGACAAAACTTTCTTCTCGTCCGTTGTTCCGCAGAGCACATTCCTGAACGGCAAATCGTCAGTCGCTGAATATAAAATCGATGAAGTCCCTTTCCTTTCTTTGCCGTAAGCCGATTTCAGAAGCATGTTATAACATGTAACCTGCATCTTATGATTTTCCCATACATCGGGCTTGTTCTTCGGATGACCGCTCTTCAATTCGAAGATGTTCTTCTTCGAGGCGTCATCTTCCGATTCAATCAATGCGTCAAGCCTTCCGTGTATTCCGTATAAAGGCGAAATAAATGTCGGCTCGATTCTGATTTTGTTCGTCTTCCTCGCCTTGAACAAATCCGCAATATTTTTGTAATGAGTGCTTTGTATTTCCCTTATCGTTGTATCGATTGCATCCTTTCCGAAATACAAAACCTTCAGCAGATTCATTCCCACAAGCCCTTCCAGCACTTCCTCCGGATTGCATTGCGGGTCTGCTATAAGCGCGTCCATTAATCCGTTCACAAGATTTCCCTTGAATGCCGCTAATCCCGGCATCGACGGAATTAATTTCCTTATAAAGAAAATATTAGGATTGAATATATTGCTTGCAAAACATTCCGCAATGTCAGACGCCTCAACTATGAAATCAGGCTCCAGTATTATCTGCGTGTCGTAATTGGTTGAATAAAAATACTTTTCCTTTACGGCAATGTTTATGTTTAAAATATTTAATGCTGAATACCTGCTTATGTTTTCATGCAGCCTGTCAAGATCTTCGAAATGATTTCTGTAAATTCTCAGCGAATATCTTCCCAGAACTCCGGTGTCCTCGCAGTATAATGAAAAATTTTCCGTTCCGGCAGAACCTCTCTTTATATCGGTCTTGTTTAGTACTATGCAGTTTGAAAAATCAATTTTTTCGTATATCCTTGTCTCTTCTTCCTTGAAAGCATCCTTCGCATTCCCGGTTATCTTTGCCAGTTCCTTCGGGATTTCGGTATCAGAAAAATCCTCAATTATCCTGCATATCATCTTAAGGAAAATCAGATAAAGAGGCGTGTTTATTTCTTTAGTCCTGCCCTTCGCAGCGTGTACGGCGTGTTTTCTGAATTGATGCACTCTGTCCGAAATCTCCTGCGGCACATTGCATGTCTGTATCACATACTCGATTCGAGCGTATGTTCCTGTAAATGCCGTATTTTCGTTTCTCGTTATCTCCCTGAAAAGTTCGTCAAAACTTCTTTTCAAAGAAATAATCTTCAGTCTCGGCTCCTCTTTTTCAAGATGGATCTCGAGTATAATATCGAAAAACGATTCTGCGGATTCTTTTGATATCAGTTTCATAAACACTTTAATTCCTTATATCTGTTCGGATAATTTTGTCACTGGTTTTTGTAATATTCAAAAACTTTCGGCAATACTTTTCCGAACTTGCTGAACTCATGTCCCGCTTCGTTTTCAAGGATTAGTAATCCGTAATGCCCGCCGAAGTACGCCAGTGTCTTTCTGTAATCAAGAATCCTGTCGTCTTTCGCCAAAAGCAATACCGTGTCCTGCCCCTTGATTTCGGAAATATAAATTTCATTGTACATCTTTTCAAGTTGAAGAAGGTATTCTTCCGTAAACTCGAATTCTTCGTTAGTCTTGTAATTCTTGTTTACTCCAAGTACACTCTCCATCGATACATGCGGAATTATCGCAGGATTTATGAGAACACAGGGCAGATTGAATTTCTGCGAAGCGTATAGTGCATAAAAACCGCCTAAACTGCTTCCGAAAATCAGTGTCTTCTCTCTGCTCTCTTTAAGCAATTTGGAAATGTCTTCCATCGCCTTTGCAGGCTCAGCAGGTAAATCGGGTGATATTACTATCTTATTCTTTATTGTGTTCTCTTTAATTACATGCTCCCTCAGTATTAATGCTTTTGCCGCCATACCCGAACTGGCAAACCCGTGCAAATATAAGATCATAATTCTCTGAAAATAAAATTTAGTATTTTGTATCTTGAGAGAAGATAGTAAATTTAAATTATTGATTTAAGAAATATCGTGGTATCATTTTTATGGCGGAAAATGACTTTATAGCGGTAATCGGCGATTTGCACGGATGCTTTCACACACTCGAAACTGTTTATGACCGTTTGATAAAAAGCACCCGGCAAATTTATACTGTCGGCGACCTCGTCGACAGAGGCAATTATACAAAAGAAACCGTCCGCTTCTGCTCGGATAATAATATTAAATGCGTGCGCGGCAACCATGAGGATATATTACTCTCCGCGCTCGAACATCCCGAAGGCCGCACGAATTCTTCCTCGGGATATACTAACTTCACCGCTTCTATGAGCCTCGGAGGCAAAGCAACTATGAGAAGTTATACAGGCTCCTCGGATGAAAATGACTACCCGTATTTCAAACAGGAATTAATCCGCCTCGGACATCTCGATTTCCTCAAATCCTTTCCGCTCAAATATGAATTCCATTCCGTCGTCATAACTCATGCCGGAATAGTAAAAGGCGAAGATAAAAAGAACTGGATGTGGAACCGCAGCATTCCTTCCGATATCGGCAAATTCCAGATATTCGGGCACACCCCGCTGCAGGAACCCTCCCATTCTCCGAAACGGTTTATTGCAATCGATACCGGCTGCGTTTATGGAAATAAACTTACCGCCGTTATTGTGAATCGTAAAACCGGCGAACTAATCGAAATTATATCGATACCTATAAATCCAAAAGATAACTTAATATAATTTCGTCTCTCCTCTGTTTATATTCGTGTTTTCGTGCCTGTCCGCTTATTCGCCGCGGATGTATCCCTGTGCCTACTCTGTGTTTAACTGCGAGCCGCCCCCCGATAACTTTTATGATACTTTCTGAATACGCTCTATCTGTCATTTCTTTTTTCCCGCTGCCGAAGGCTCATCATGCTGAAGATATAATAATATGTTTTTCTTTGCGTTCTTTGCACTCTTTGCGGTATTCTTTTCTTCGTGAAATTCGTGGTAAGGAGCCTGTCCGCCGTCTTTCTGGGCGGAGGCGAATTTTTGTAATCATTCCGCGTCCCCCCTTCTTTCCCGCGGGATATAATAAAATGTTTTTCTTTGCGTTCTTTTCGCTCTTTGCGGTATTCTTTTCTTCGTGAAATTCGTGGTAAGGAGCCTGTCCGCCATCTTTCTGAGCGGGTGGCGAATTTTTGTAATCATTCCGCGTCCCCCTTCTTTCCCGCGGGATATAATAAAATGTTTTTCTTTGCGTTCTTTTCGCTCTTAGCGGTATTCTTTTCTTCGTGAAATTCGTGGTAAGGAGCCTGTCCGCCATCTTTCTGGGCGGAGGTGAATTTTTGTAATCATTCCGTGTCCTCCGTTCTTTCCCGCGGGATATATTGATATGTTTTTCTTTGCGTTCTTTGCGCTCTTTGCGGTATTCTTTTCTTCGTGAAATTCGTGGTAAGGAGCCTGTCCGCCATCTTTCTGGGCGGGTGGCGAAGTTTCTTGTTCTTAATTTATTGCTTGACGTTTGCCCAAAAGCCATTTTTCCCTGAACTTTTCACCCCGTTTAACGGTTTTCAATATTGACCACGGAAAAAGTGGCTTTTTTTTGAAAGTAAATACGACTAATTTAGTCCTATTTAGTTATATACTGATTATTAACGCTTTAACGTTTTAAAACAAAAATGAGTGAAGATATAATATTAGATAAAATTGCAGGCGATTACGAGTGGGGATTCTCAACCGATATCGATATGGATACCCTTCCTAAAGGGCTCAATGAAGATGTCGTTAAGTTTATTTCCAAAAAGAAAAATGATCCGACGTTTATGCTCGAATGGAGACTCAAAGCCTACAAGCACTGGCTCACACTCGAAGAACCGCAATGGGCGAACATTCACCATCCGCCGATAGATTATCAGGACGCGATTTACTATGCAGCGCCAAGAAAAGAAAATAAACTTAACTCGCTCGAAGACCTCGACCCGAAGATTAAAGAAACTTACGAGAAACTCGGCATTCCTCTCGTCGAACAACAGTTCCTCGCAGGCGTCGCAGTTGATGCCGTAATGGACAGCGTCTCGGTAGTTACTACGTACCGCGAAAAACTTTCCGATCTCGGAATAATTTTCTGTTCAATCAGCGAAGCGATTAAAGAACATCCGGAACTCGTGAAAAAATATCTCGGCTCGGTAGTACCTTACTCCGATAATTTCTTTGCGGCGCTTAACTCAGCAGTATTCAGCGACGGCTCTTTCGTTTATATTCCGAAAGGCGTTCGCTGCCCGATGGAATTGTCCACGTACTTCCGCATCAATGCCGCGAACACAGGACAGTTCGAAAGAACACTTATCATTGCAGATGAAGGCGCTTATGTTTCCTATCTCGAAGGTTGTACTGCCCCGATGCGGGATGAAAATCAACTGCACGCTGCGGTTGTCGAACTCATCGCTCTCGATAATGCGGAAATAAAATATTCAACAGTTCAGAACTGGTATCCGGGCGATAAAAACGGCAAAGGCGGTATCTATAATTTTGTTACAAAACGCGGTATCTGCGGCGAGAATGCAAAAATTTCATGGACTCAGGTTGAAACCGGCTCGTCTATCACATGGAAATATCCAAGTGTTATTTTAAAAGGCGATAACTCAATCGGCGAATTTTATTCCGTCGCTCTCACAAATAATTACCAGCAGGCTGATACAGGCACAAAAATGATTCACCTCGGAAAAAATACAAAGAGCCGCATAGTCTCGAAAGGTATCTCCGCAGGTCACAGCCAGAACAGTTACCGCGGTCTTGTCCGAGTAGGCAAAAGCGCCGACAATGCAAGAAATTATTCGCAGTGCGATTCGCTCCTTATGGGCGACAGATGCGGCGCGCATACTTTCCCGTATTTCGATATTAAAAATAAAAATGCAACCGTCGAACACGAAGCGACAACTTCAAAGATCGGCGAAGATATAATTTTCTACTGCGGACAGCGCGGCATTTCCGAAGAAGACGCCGTAGCCCTTATCGTCAACGGCTATGCAAAGGAAGTCCTCAACCAGTTACCTATGGAATTCGCTGTAGAAGCGCAGAAACTCCTCGCTATTTCCCTCGAAGGAAGCGTGGGCTAAAATAAAAACAAAAATTATTATTACAATATGCTATCAATTAAGAATCTAAAAGCAAAGATTGACAATAAAGAAATCCTGAAAGGAATTAACCTGGAAGTAAAACCCGGCGAAGTCCACGCAATCATGGGACCTAACGGCTCGGGAAAATCAACACTGGCTTCCGTTCTCACAGGACGCGAAGGATATGAAGTTACCGGAGGCGAAATTACTTACGACGGCAAAAATCTGCTCGAACTTTCGGCAGAAGACCGCGCTCGCGCAGGTATTTTTCTTGCCTTCCAGTATCCGGTAGAAATTCCCGGCGTCTCGACAACAAATTTTATGAAGACCGCCATAAACGAAATCCGTAAATCAAAAGGCATCGCGCCTATGTCGGCAGGGGAGTTTCTTAAACGCCTCAAAGATAAAGCCGCCCTCGTTGAACTTGATGTGGAAATGACAAAGCGCTACGTCAACGTCGGATTCTCAGGCGGTGAAAAGAAACGAAATGAAATTTTTCAGATGGCTATGCTCGAACCCAGACTCGGAATCCTCGATGAAACCGACTCCGGTCTCGACATAGATGCGCTCAGAATCGTTGCTAACGGCGTGAATAAACTTAGAAACGAAAATAATGCATTCGTGGTGATTACTCACTACCAGCGCCTTCTCGATTATATCGTCCCCGATTTCGTCCACGTTCTCTATAAAGGCAAAATCGTGAAATCAGGCGGCAAAGAACTGGCATACCAACTCGAAGAAGAAGGCTATGACTGGATTAAAGAAGAACAAACAGTAAAATAAGAATCAAGAATCAAGAATCAAGAATCAAGAATCAAGAATCAAGAATCAAGAAGCTAAAAGCAAAACACTATTAGTTTGTCATCCTCGAACGTTCTTATCGGGGATCTTAAAAAAGCGATAAATAGAAACAACTTAGTTCTTTATGAGCAAAACACTTTTTGTTTGACATTCCCGCGAAAGTCGCAGAACTGCTGCGGCAGTCGGGAATCAAAACCCAAACAATATATAGTAACAAAATGAACGGCAGGAACAGATAATAAAACAAAGCATGGACTTAAAAACACAAATAATATCCGAATACAACGAATCGTCGAAAGCCCTTAAAAACGGCTTCGTACAGCGCACCGAAGCCATTACCGACTTCGAACGCACCGGCTTCCCGACGAAGAAAAACGAAGACTGGCGTTTCACGAATATAAACGCAATCGTAAACGGAAATTTTACATCGAAAGCAAAATCCGTTCTCGATGCGAAATATCTCGATAGCATTCCCGAATATAATTTCGACGCGAACATCGTTCTTATTCACAATGGAAACTACTCGAAAGAATTTTCGAAAATCAAAAACCCGGATAAAAATATTACAATCGCCAATCTTTTCGATACGAAGGATGAAATAATTAGGCAGTACTTCGGCAAATATGCACTCTCGTCCGAAGGCGGATTCACTGCGCTCAACACATCCATGGCAAATGCCGGAACACTCGTGCACATAAAGAAAAACGCGTCCCTCGAAAAACCTTTAATTATTCTAAACATCACAGACGCGCCCGATTGCATCGCTAACATCCGCAATCTTATTGTGCTTGAATCATCCGCAAAAGCCGAAGTCAGCGAAATATATTATTCGAAAGGAAAGAATTTTTCGAATACCGTAACCGAAATTATTCTTAACGAAAATTCGGAACTGCATTATAATAAAATTCAGAACAGCGGTTCCGACGCTTACCACGTAGGCACAACACGCGTCATGCAGGAAAAACACAGCCGCCTTTTCTCTAATACTATCACTCTTGGCGGTTCTTTCACGAGAAATAATCTCGACTCGCTCATAAACGGCGAAGGCATCGACTGCTATTTCCGCGGTCTCTATCTCGTAAAAGATGATCAGTTTATCGACAACCATACTCTTGCCGACCACGCGAAACCCGGAAGCCACAGCAACGAACTCTATCGCGGAATTCTCGATGAAAGCGGCTCGGCTGTCTTTAACGGAAAAATTATGGTGCGGCAGGATGCGCAGAAAACAAATGCTTACCAGACGAACAATAATATCCTTCTCTCGAACGACTGCTCCGTGAATTCAAAACCGCAGTTGGAAATTTTTGCAGACGACGTGAAATGCAGCCACGGCGCTACTACAGGACAGATTGACGAAGAGGAAATTTTCTATCTTAAATCGCGCGGCATAGGCGAACAGCGCGCACGCAAAATGCTGCTCTCCGCATTCGCGCATTCCGTTATTGACGAAATTAAAAACGAAGAAATTAAAGCGCTGGTTTCAAAAACTCTCGATGAAAAATTAGGCTGAAATTTGACTTATAAATAATTTTAAAAGAAATGATTTTTGTATTATGTTTGATGTTGAAAAAATAAGAAACGATTTTCCTATACTGGCTTCTAAGGTGAACGGCAAAAATCTTGTGTACTTTGATAATGCCGCCACTACTCAGAAACCGCGCCGGGTTATAGATGCTCTCGTGAAGTACTATTCAGAACAGAACAGCAACGTCCACCGCGGCGTGCACTTTCTCAGCGATAAAGCAACAACACTCTACGAGAACTCGCGCAAAACTATCGCGGAATTCATAAACGCGGGCAAACCCGAAGAACTTATTTTCGTGCGCGGCACAACCGAAGCAATTAACCTCGTCGCGTATTCATACGGCATGGAAAATATAAATTCAGGCGATGAAATCATGGTCTCCACGCTCGAACATCATTCAAACATTGTCCCATGGCAGATTTTATGTCAGAAGAAAAACGCTGTGCTGAAAGTAATACCAATCAACGATGACGGCGAACTCGATATGGACGCGTTTAAAAAACTTCTTAACTCAAAGACCAAAATCGTTTCCGTAAATCATATTTCAAACTCACTCGGCACTGTAAATCCCGCCGCTGAAATCATAAAATTATCGCACGATGCGGGCGCGGTCGTATTCATAGACGGCGCGCAATCCGTTCAGCATCTGAAAGTTGACGTTCGCGAACTCGACGCCGACTTCTATGCTTTCTCGGGACATAAAATGTACGGTCCTACAGGCATAGGCATTCTCTATGGAAAAGAAAAACTTCTCGATTCAATGCGGCCGTATCAGAGCGGAGGCGATATGATTAAGAACGTATCGTTTGAACTCACAACATACAACGAACTTCCTTATAAGTTCGAAGCGGGCACGCCCGACATCTCGGGCGCCATCGTACTTTCGGAGGCAGTGCGTTATATTAATTCGATAGGGCTCGACAACATAAGCAGACACGAACACGAACTCCTTGAATACGGCACGGCGAAACTCCGTGAAATCGAAGGGTTCAGACTTTATGGAAATGCAAAGAACAAGGCAAGCGTTATCTCGTTCCTCCTCGAAGGAATACATCCTTACGACACGGGAACAATACTCGATAAAATGGGAATCGCAGTCAGGACAGGCCTCCACTGTACCGAACCCCTTATGAAGAGGTTCGGAATACCGGGCACCGTCCGGGCATCGATAGCAATGTATAACACAAAATCAGAACTCGACTCCCTTTTCGAAGGAGTTAAAAAAGCAAAACGAATGTTAACTTAGTATATCAACCACTAAGAACACTTAGTACACTTAGAAAGATATTCTATATATTAACCACTAAGTACACTAAGCACACGCAGTGCACTTAGAGAAGAAAAATAGTTCTTTATATATTAACAACTTAGTGTTCTTAGTGGTAAATAAATAAGCTTTGTTCTTAGTGAACTAAGTGGTGAGTAAAGAAAATGGAACATAAACCAATATCCGAAATAGAAGACGAAATCGTGAACGAATTCTCGTTCTTCGATAACTGGGAAGACAAGTACGAATATATAATCGAACTCGGCAAGGCATTGACAAAACTCGATGATGCGTACAAAACCGACGCCAACAAGGTCGCCGGCTGCGTATCGCAGGTATGGCTTCACACCGCCTTTAAAGACGGCAGACTGGAATTTGAAGCGGATAGCGATGCTATCATAACCAAAGGACTCGTCGGACTCCTTGTGAAAGTCCTCTCGGGACAAAAGCCCGAAGACGTGGTCGCCGCCAAACTTGAGTTCATTGACAAAATAGGAATGAAAGAACATCTGTCGCCCACGCGTTCAAACGGACTCGTGAACATGATAAAGCACATGAAGCGCAGCGCAAACTCATACATGAGCAGCAATTGATAATAACAGAATCAAGAATTAAGAATCAAGGAGTTAGAAGTCGAAGATTCGCAGGAGCGAATCGAAGACCCGTCGCGGCGGGTTAGTTCTTTAAAAGCAAAACACTCTCAGTCTGCTATTCCCGAAAGTGCGTTATTAGCATCCGCCATGGCGGATTCTTATCGGGAAACTTAAAAGGAATAATCCTTAAAGAGAACAGATAGTATAGAGAAAGACAGCATAGGCAAGAATACATTCGGTGCTAATCAGTTGCGAATGCTCTTGCTCTTATAACTGAAAAAAGTTTTTAATCAGTGTTAATCCGTGGCGGCAAGCTCTTTTAAGTAAAATAAAGTAAAACGAAATGGAAAGCGAAAAAAACGACGGAAAAGTGAATACGGAAGAAATCCGGGACGAAGTCATAAAAGTTCTCAAGAACTGTTATGACCCTGAAATCCCTGTGAACATATACGACCTCGGTCTCATATACGATGTAACGGTAGCCGAAAACGGAGACGTCCTTGTCGTAATGACTCTCACGTCACCCGCATGCCCCGTCGCAGGCTCGCTCCCGACAGAAGTGCAGGACAAACTCAAAGAACATCCAATGATACACGACGCCCGAGTTGAAGTCACATTTGACCCTCCGTGGTCATTCGACAACATGAGCGAAGAAGCCAAATACGAACTGGGATTCATCTGATCAATCAGTAATTGGTAATTAATAATCGTTAATTACAAACTTCAATTGCTCAATTTGTAATTAAAAATTAGTAATCGCTTATCTTATCACATTCTATACAATCAGAACGACATTCACGGATCACGATTAATAAGAATTATAGAAATGAATAAATGAAGAGTAACTACTCCAGAATTTGTACACAGCACATAATCTAATGAAACCTCAACTGCAAGTTAAACTAATCCAATTATTAATTACTAATTATTAATTGCTAATTGTCTCTCCAACGTATCCCGCTTTTGCCAGCGCGTCTTTCACCATCTGTTCATCAACCTCATCACCCTTAACAGTCATCACCTTGTCGGCGCTCGCAGTATCAACGCTCCACTCAACAATTCTTTTCTCCTCATTCATAAAAGGAGTTATCTTTGCAATGCAGTGATTGCAATTCACATTCGTCTTAAATTTAATCTCTTTCATTATTCTTAAAATTATTTTTTCTTTTAAAAAACTTTGCCGTGGTCCCCGTTCAAGAACGTCCGGGGATGACAGACTGAGAGTGTTTTCTTTTAAAGAACTAACCCGCCGCGGCGGGTCTTCGATTCGCTCCTGCTAATCTTCGACTTCTAACTCCTAACTCCTAACTCCTAACTCCTAGATTCGAGATTCTGTTCTTATCAGTGTTTTCCTTCTTTCCCGCGGGCTATATCAATAATATTTTTCTCTTCTTTGTGAATCTCTGTGACTACTCAGTGTCTCTCTCTGAACCCGCTCTTGTTCTTATCAGTTCTTTCGTTTTTTCCTGCGGGCTAAATAAAACGTTCTTCTTTGCGTTCTTTCCGTTTTTTGCTGTTTGAAATCATTGTTCTTATTATAGATTCTAGATTCTAACTTCTAGATTCTAAATTCTGTTCTTTCACATCTCATCGAATCCTCTTTTAAAGAACGCTGTAATCTCATCGCACAGTTCTTTCTCATCAGGCCCATCGAACTTTCCTTCCAGTTTCGAGCCTTGCTCTGCTGCAAGAGTCATAACGCCTATTATGGATTTCCCGTTCACCTCGAATCCGTCCTTCGAAATGAAAAACTCCGCCTTATACTTCGCCGCAATTTTTACAATCGAAGAAGCAGGACGCGTATGCATCCCCGCCTTATTTATTATCTCCAGTTCTTTTGTTATCATTTTATTCTCTCAAGCATTTAAAATCGGCACACAAAAAAAACAGACTAAACAGATCTGCACCGATCAAAATATCTAATATAGATTAAAAACTTTTTTAACATTTGAAAACCCGTCTTCGCTTATCTCACTCTTCAGCCGCTAATTCCCGCGAATTTCACTAACCCACCCAGGCATGCTGGAATGACAGCCTTGAAGCGTTTTGCTCTTATTCTAGATTCTAACCCGCCTAGGCGGATATTCGATTCGCTTCGTAAATCTTCGGCTCCTAAATCCTAGATTCTAGATTCTAAATTCTGCTCTTATCAGTTCTTTCCCTCTTTCACGCGAGTTATATAAAACGTTCTTCTTTGCGTTCTTTCCGTCCTTTGCGGTTAAAAAATATTTTGTTCTTAAATTCAATTTAATCCGCGAAATTTAGCGGCTTAAGTCCTTGCTCTAAATATTCGTGTAATTCGTGCATAAGTTCTTTGTCATCCCGGACGATCTTGAACGGGGATCGCGGCTGAATCTCTTGCTCTGCATTGAACATTGAAGATTGAACTCACGTTTTTCGAGTCAGAAGCATCTCCGAAAACCACCTCAGCATATCTCTCGCCTTTGAATCCTTCACCGCGTTCAGACACTCATTCGCCTTCATCGTATACATCTCAACCGTTTTCGCCGCATGCTCAAGCACGCCGTACTTCACGTACACATCTTTTATTCTCAGCACATCCGCTTCGCTTTTCACGCCTTTATTTCTTATAACGCTTTTAAGCAGTTCCGCGTCATCCTTATCCGCAGCCGATTCCAGCGCCTTCAGAAGCAGGAACGTTTTCTTTCCCTCTCTCAGGTCGCCGCCGATTTTCTTTCCGAACTTTTTTTCATCCGCCGTAATATCCAGCAGGTCATCCTGAATCTGGAACGCCAGACCCGTATTCAGCGCGTAATTTTTCAGTGCGTTAATTTCATTATCCGTTCCGTTGCCTATAAGCGCGCCTATTTCAGCGCAGCACTTCAGCAGTTCGGAAGTTTTCTTGTCAATCATCAGAATATACTCGTCAAGGCTCACTTCCTTTCGTGTCTCGAATTCCTTATCGTAACTCTGTCCCTCGCAGACCTCGATAATCGCCTCCGTAAAAGCCATTGCCGCCTCCTGAATCCGCGCCGACTTTGTTTTCAGCAGCGACCTGTACGCGAACCCCAAAAGCCCGTCGCCTGCAAGAATCGCCGTATCGCGGTCCCATTTTTTATGAATCGTCTCGCGTCCTCTGCGCGTATCGGCATTATCCATAATATCGTCATGCACAAGCGTGAAATTATGGAGAATCTCTATAGCCGCTGCCGCGTCCAGCGCGTCATCCGCCTTGCCGCCGACCGCCTCGCAGCAGAGAATCAGCAGCATCGGACGAATTCTTTTGCCGCTCCCGTCCAGAATATACCTCATCGGCTCATAGAGGCTCTCCGGCGAAACCTTCCCGGTAATCGTCACAAGTTTATCCTCGATAATATCCTTGTACACCCCGTACTTCTCTTTAAAACTCTCTTTGCTGTCCACTTTGTTGTTTACTTTGCTGTCAATAATTATTTCTAAAAAATACAGATTTTAAAAACTTACATAAAGTGTAATATTTTGATTGACAAAATTGTAACTTTATTATTGATTCACAATTTCATATAAACCGTCCTCCACAGCGGATTTTCAATTGAAACGGTTAATAGTTTGTTTCTATCTTTTCGCACGGTTATCCGCCGTGGCAGACTTTTGTCGGGTACCCTCAGGGTCATCCACATTACGGAATAGTATCCAATTGAATATAATGTCAAAGATGTGACACAGAATTACTAATTTAAAAATGGCACATAATGGCTCAAGAATTTTCCGCCTGTACGCTCACTGGAAAAAAAGTTCATACACTTTAACAGTCTCTTTCCGTTCTTTCACGCGGGCAATAAAAAATATAATTACTATTAAAATTCGTGTCAATCCGCGGCAAAAGGCTTTTGCTTTTTATGTGCAGTTTTTTAACATTTTTTTAATATCAAGAGCCTTTTTTTGACTACAAACTCATTAATAAAATAGGTATTTTTATTGTTGAACTTTTCATAATCAAATTAAATAGGATTTATTTATATGGCTACAAAGTATGTCTATTATTTCGGCGGCAAGAAAGCCGATGGTAAAGCCAACATGAAGACTTTACTTGGAGGAAAAGGTGCTAATCTTGCGGAAATGGTTAATATCGGTCTGCCCGTTCCAGCAGGTTTTACTATCACCACAGAAGTTTGCACTGCTTATTATAAAAATAAGAAAAAATATCCAAAGGAATTAAAAGGCCAGGTTCTAAAAGCCCTCGAAAAAACCGAAAAGCAAATGGGCATGAAGTTCGGCGATAAGAATAATCCGCTTCTGCTTTCAGTCCGCTCGGGCGCAAGAAGTTCCATGCCGGGCATGATGGAAACCGTTCTTAACGTTGGTCTCAACGACGTTACACGCGAAGGTCTTATTAAGAAAACAGGCAATGCGAGATTCGTCTATGATTCGCAAAGACGTTTGATTCAAATGTATTCCGACGTTGTTATGGAAAAAGCCGCCGGTATCGAACCGGAAGAAGGAAAAGGCGTCCGCGTTCAGTTGGAAAAAGAACTGCATAAGATGAAAGAAGCAAAGGGCGTGAAACTCGATACAGAACTTACCGCTGAAGACCTGAAAGAACTCGTTGATATTTATAAAGCAAAGGTTTTAGAAGTTCTCGGCAAACCTTTCCCGGAAGACGCTATGGACCAGATGTGGGGCGCAGTCGGCGCGGTGTTCCAGTCATGGAACGGCAAGAGAGCAATTTCGTACAGAAGAATCGAAGGTATTCCCGATGAGTGGGGAACAGCGGTCAGCGTGCAGTCGATGGTGTTCGGCAACATGGGCGATTCATCGGCGACAGGCGTTGCTTTCACAAGAAATCCGGCAACAGGCGAAAATTATTTCTACGGTGAATGGCTCGTAAACGCACAGGGTGAAGATGTTGTAGCGGGTATAAGAACTCCGAATCCTATTAACGAAGTCGGAAAGTCGGATCACAACGCGCATCTCGCGTCGCTTGAAACGGCAATGCCGGAAGTTTATAAAAAACTTCATAAGATTGAACTCAGTCTCGAAAAACATTATCACGATATGCTCGATCTCGAATTCACGATTCAGGAAGGCACGCTCTATATGCTTCAGTGCAGAGTCGGAAAGAGAAACGGCGCGGCCGCTGTAAGAATGGCAGTCGATATGCATAAGGAAAAACTCATTTCGGCGGAAGAAGCGGTAATGAGAGTAAGACCCGACCAGTTGGACGAACTTCTGCACCCGGTTTTATTACCTTCAGCGGAAAAAGCCGCAACGCTTATGACAAAAGGTCTGCCGGCAGGTCCGGGAGGCGCGACAGGTCAGGCAGTTTTCACAGCCGCCGACGCGGTCGAATGGAAAAAGCAGGGCAAGAGAGTCATTCTCGTAAGAGAAGAAACCAATCCCGAAGATATAGAAGGCATGAGAGCGGCTGAAGCGGTTCTTACGGCACGCGGCGGAATGACCTCGCACGCGGCGCTCGTAGCGCGCGGCTGGGGCAAATGCTGTATAGTAGGCGCAGGCGAAATAGAAGTTAACCTCGAAGAAAAATCGTTTAAAGTCGGCGATAACACTATCCGCGAAGGCGAATGGATTTCGCTCAACGGTACAAAGGGTAACGTTTATGTAGGCAATCTTGAAATGATGGACGTCGATACCGATAATGAAGATTTCAAGAACTTCATGAAGATTTGCGATAAGGTGAGAGTTATGAAAGTAAGAACGAATGCGGATACACCGGAAGACGCAGCGAAGGCAAGAACATTCGGCGCCGAAGGTATCGGTCTTTTCAGAACAGAGCACATGTTCTACGGCAAACATTCCGAAGAGCCTTTGTTCCTTCTGAGAAAAATGATTATGTCAGGTACGGAAGAAGAAAGAAAGAACGCGCTGAACGATTTGTTCCCGTTCATCAAGAGCGATATGAAGGGCACGATTGAAGCAATGGACGGATTCCCTGTAACAATCAGGACTCTCGACCCGCCGCTTCATGAATTCGTTCCGAACAATCCCGACGAAAGAATGAAACTCGCTGAAAGTCTCGGTATCTCGATTGACGAATTCAACACAAGAGCGGATTCACTTCATGAAAATAACCCGATGCTCGGACACAGAGGCGTAAGGCTCGGCATCACATATCCCGAAATTACAGAAGTGCAGGTAAGAGCAATATTCGAAGCGACAGCGGAACTCATAAAGGAAGGCAAGAACCCGCTTCCGGAAATCATGATTCCCGTTACATGTTCTTCGAATGAACTGAAACATCAATATGAAATTATTGCAAGAATATATAAAGAAGTGTGCGAGAAATTCGGAATGAAGAAATTCTTCCATATGATCGGAACCATGATTGAAATACCGAGAGCGGCGCTCACGGCTGACAAGATTGCGGAATACGCGGAGTTCTTCTCATTCGGTACAAACGACCTTACACAGATGGGATTCGGATTCTCGAGAGATGATATCGGTTCGTTCCTGCCGGATTATCTGAAGCAGAACATTCTGCCTGTTGACCCGTTCCAGGTTATCGACAGAAGCGGTATCGGCGAACTTATGAAAATCGCGGTTGCAAAAGGAAAAGCAACACGTCCGAATATAAAACTCGGAATATGCGGCGAACACGGCGGCGAACCGAATTCAGTTGAATTCTGTCACCTCCTCGGTCTTGCATACGTGTCATGCTCGCCTTTCAGAGTCCCGATAGCAAGACTCGCAGCGGCAAGAGCATCAGTCGAATATAAACACGGCATGATATTCGACGGCGCGAAATCGGTTAAGAAGGCAGCGAAGAAAACGGCGAAGAAGAAATCGAAGAAATAATTTCTGAGAATCTAGAATCTAGAAGTTAGAATCTAGAATAAGAACAAAACACTCTCAATTTGTCATTCCAGCATGTTCTTAGTTGGAATCCAGGAGTAAGTGTTGCAATTGTAAGAATGAAAATACTGTATAAATTTTATAAACAACTCGTTCCCAAAGTTTTTTTTGGGAACGAGTTTTGTTTTTGAGCGAGTTTTGTTTAGAGCAAAACACTTTCAGGCTTGTCATCCCGAGTGATTTTGCCGGGGATCCATTTTACGGTGGAGTAAGCGAATGCTCGAATGAATATTCTATTAGTGCCCGTCAGGTGTTACCACCTGACAGTCAACGATAAAAGAGTTTTGCTCTGATTGTTCCTTATACATGCTTGTAATGTGGATGACCCTGAGGATACCCACATCTTAAATCTCGCCGCGACAGGCTGAAATGACAGACTAAAATTGTTTTGCTTACAAAGGATTATTTGTTTCTATCTTTCGCTTTTTAAGATTCCCGCTGGAAGCCCGCCGCGGCGGGCGGGAATGACAAATCAAAAGTATTTTGGTTTTAAAACTAGATTCTTAATTATAGATTCTTAATTTTAGATACTTAATTTTAGATTCTAAATTCTTGGTTCTGTTCTTCTTCAGAAAGAGACCAGCATTCCGGCGCCTTTGGAATCTTCTGTCACTTTCGGATAGAATGAAATATCGATGCCGCGTTTTCCGGTGCCGCCGCTTTTTCTGAATTCCGACGTTTGTTTGTGGTTGAAGCGCACTGTGCTTTGTCCGCACAGATAGCCGATGACTGCGCCGACGAACACGTCGGATGCCCAGTGAGTGTGTTCTATCATCCTTGTTACTCCGACAAGCGATGCAAATGAATATGATATGATTGGTACAATTAAGTTGTCTTTGTATTGTTCGGCAAAAACCGTTGCGATTGAAAATATAGTTGCAGTATGACCCGAGGGAAAAGCATCGAACGATGATACGGACTGATTATTCGGATTCTTTAACTGCTTTATCGGTCCTGACCAGTGCCCGCTCCCTGTCCCTCGCCTGTTGTAAGTTGCGCTCGGACGTTCGCGCCCGGTTATGAGTTTTCCGACTCTTGTCCATAAACCCGAACTTATAAGCGATTCGAAAAGCATTACGGATGTTTCGATTCCTTTACCGCTTCCCAATATAATGCTTCCTCCTGTGAATGCACCTGCAAGTAAAATCCCGTACTCGCCGCCGAATTCGGTAACAACCGGGCTTGTATTGTTTATCCAGTTATGGTTTGTTTTAAGATTCCTGACTCTGTTGTCCATGTAGTGATCGGAGGCAAGCAAACCTGTTGTAATCATAACGCCTCCCGCAACATACGGCACGTCGCTTCCATTCATCCTGAAGAGCGCGGTTAATTGATGAAGCATCAGTCCCGGAAAATTTGAAACTAATTCCGATGCTTTAAGATGAGTTTCGCTTTCTGTTTTGCGCGAGATTTTTTGCCCCGCTAAAACCAAAGAGGTATCACGCGTCTGAATAACAGGCTGTGCAATCGATTCGTGCACAATCAGCAGTATAATACAGAATATTAGTAAACGAATTACAGGGAAAAATATCATCAACCGAAAATGAGTTTGAAATTTTGTAAAAATAATGTTAAATGCTGATATAAACAATATGTTTGAGCATTTGTTTTGTTTATTTGAAGATTGCACATTTTGGATTCCGGTGTAGTTACTCAACGGCATTCCGTTTGTGGTTGAGTGCCGCCGTGGAAGAGATATAAAATTTACGATCTGTTTTGAAATACTGCTAAAGAAATCGGAAAAAAATATTTTCATTTAATGAAACCTCTGTTTTTACTTGATATGTCCAATACATATCAAGATATATGCCAAAAATTAAGCGCGAAAATTGAATAAAATTAAAGATTATTCGTATTTATCGTTAAATTAATACGAATTTGTTTCATTTTGAGAAAAAGAAATAAAAGGTGGAAATATTGACTATTATTAAAGGTTTTTTGGATATTGAGAGTAAAATTTGACGGCGAATTAAATATTTATATAGGGAATATAAAATTTGTGCTTAAAATATTCATTAAAATGAACATTTTAAGCACTAGTCAGCAATATAAAAATCTCAAATTGAGACTGTTTTGTCAGCAATCCTTTATAAAAACGGCAGACTTCTTATATATGACTTTATTGTTCATCAGTCCGCCCTAAACGATTGGCGGATTACTTATAAAATAACTTTATTGTTCATCTATCCGCCCTAAAAGACTGGCGGACTTCCGATTAAATAATGACCTTATTTAATCAGAAGCATTTTCTTGACTTCAGTGAAATCGTTTACGGTCAGTTTATAGAAATAGATTCCGCTTGCAATGTCATTCGCGTGCAGATCTACGACATAACTTCCCGCGTGTTTGAATTCGTTAACGGCTGTTTTAATTTCTTTGCCGAGCAAATCGTAAACAACGAGTTTAACGTATCCCGATTTCGGTATTGCAAATTCAATTGTCGTTGACGGATTGAACGGGTTCGGGTAATTCTGTTTCAGTAAATAATTATCGGGAACGGAATTATTAATTTCCCTGATGCCGTTTAAGAATCTGCTGAGATAGAAATTAATTGAATCTATATTGCTTGTAGGCGTAACAGTAACATAAGTACTGTCCCTCATGTAGCCGAATCTGTCGACTCTGATTTTCAGATTTCCCGCAGGCAGCGACTGGAGATGATAGACTCCGTTATTGTCAGTGATTGCGCAGCCGACGTATGTACTGCCGTTCGAAGCATACAGCACGGCGTCTTTTAGATTGCCGGGAGTTTTGTCGATATTCATGACTTTGCCGCTGACGGAATTGCTGCTGGTCAACTTAACGGCGTTAGTATTTACCAATCTCTGCACTTTAATATTAACATCCCGCATTCTGCCCGCCGGTCTCACAAGTGCGGCTTGCGTCCAGTAAGTAGTTTCAGAATAATAGGATACAACGTAGTCTCTAATCGGCGTAGAGTTAGGGTATACGCCTATGTACAAAGAATCTGTCCGGATGTTTCTGAGAATATAACTTCCGTCGTTGTTGATTTCTGCAGAATCGACAAATGTTACTGCACCGGTTGGATTGGTAAACTTGAATGCTTTGACCATGCCGGAAGTGACAAATTGGTTATTATCGGAATATCTGACGATACCGGTGATAACGTATGTGGGTGAAGGAACATTAACATATGACCAGTTCAAACCGTAGTTTGCGGATTTTATCAGTTTTTTATTGTCATCCGGATCGGAATTTATCGCAAACATCATATTGCTTTTCACATCCAATTTAAAGGGGTCAGTAACGGGAATGTCGAAATTCTTTTCAGTCCAGTTTAAACCAAATGTGCCTGATTTCATTAACTTATTATTTCCCGATAATATCTTGAGGCAGTATATAGAGTCCGAAGAAGTTACTACACTTCTGAGTTGATAGTTGTCATAATCTATTTTTGTCCAGTTGTTACCGTTGTTCATTGTTATCGCTAAAGATGTTCCTGAGGAAGGAGATGCATACGGACATAATACCACTCCTGTATTGGCATTCATAAAGCAAATGCTGTTCATAGGGCTGTAATCAAAAGCGCTTAACCCAATGACTCCCGACCATTCCGGAGTTCCGTTGATGTATTTTAGTATTCCAGGATAAGCAGGTAATGCAAAAAATGTGTTATTGTCGGAATTCCGTATTGCCGAAATATCATAATCAAAATAAGCGGAATATTGTGTTTGAAACCAGTTTAAACCTCCGTTGTTAGTCTGATAGATTATATCGCGTTCAGGGTGCAAATAATTCTTATATGTTCCTACGAGACCGACATTTTCATTGATGAACCAAATTGCCGATTTATCATTTTCGTTTGGGTTTACAACGGATTCCCAGGTTATGCCGCCGTTTATTGTTTTTGCAATCCATCCTGTACCGTTATATAAACCGCATATATAACCCGTGTTTACATCCGGGAAGCAAAAATCCGAAATGGTTTTGTGTGTTGAACTTGTATCACCCACAATGTCTGCAAATAGAATCCAGGTCAAACCGGAATTTGTTGTCTTTAGTAATGCGGTTTTGGAATTATAACTGCCTAAAGCATACCATACATTTGTGTTTACGATTTGTATTTTGGAAAAGTTAATGCTTGCGTCAAGCATATTGACAGATGAGAAGAATATGCAAAAGGCAATAAAGAATTTTATGAATGTTTTCATATTATTCCGATTTAAGTTATAACTACGCCTCTTTCAAAAGTAGAAGATAATTTTTAATTAATCAAGAACTTAATTAAAAAGATTGTTAATAATATTTTGGTAATTGCAAATAAAAGCGGTTTTTACGGATTTTATTTTGTGATGTGTCGTAGATTTCTTTTCCATCCCGAATACTTAGTCCGCTTAACCGGAGTGCCGGAAAATATGCTGTTGAATTCTTCTTCGGTGAATGAATTCAATTTGTCCGCCGGCAGATTGAAATGCGCGGGATTCGGAAAGAAAGATTCGTCGGATGTGAAAAATTTCTTTTTGTTGAACGGGCATACATCCTGGCAGATATCGCAGCCGAATATCCAGCCGTCTGTGTCGATGTGCGAAGGAATTTCATTTCTGTTTTCTATTGTCTGATAAGAGATGCACAGGTTTGAATCGAGTTTGTATTCGTCATAGATTGCGCCTGTCGGACATGCATTCATGCAGATATTGCATGAGCCGCACAGGTCTTCGGCGGGTTTGTCATATTCGAGTTCTTTGTTTATTAGTATTTCGGATATGAAGAAAAAACTGCCGTAATCGGGTTCGATAACATTGGTGTGTTTTCCCATCCATCCGATTCCCGATTTTACTGCCCATGTTTTTTCGAGAACAGGTCCGTCGTCAACATAAAATTTTGTCTTAATAGAAGAATCAACCGCCTCGATTTTTGAGCAGATTGATTTTAGTTTTTTCTTCAGAACTTTGTGATAATCTTTTCCCCAAGCGTATCTTGATATTTTCGGTTTTGTTTCGTCATGGTTGAAATCAGAATTGTAGAGATAAGCGAGTGAAATCATGCAAACGGCTCCTTCCATAATCAACGCGGGGTTTTCGCGTTTATCGAGCGAGTTGGAAATCCAGTTCATATCAGCATTTCTTCCTTCTTCTATCCATGATTTCAGATATGCGGTTTCGGCTTTCATCGGCTCGATATTCGAAAAACCGGTTTTAAAGAAACCCTCTTCGAGGCAAATACGGCGAATTAGATTTGAGAGTTCCTTATCCATCAGAAAGTGAAATTGAAGTCAGCCGGTTTCGGTTCTTCTATATAAACATCGTTATCTATTATTTTAACTTCGTAAGTTTTCAGGCCGCTCGTCTGATTGTTGAGATTTTTGCCCGTTCTAAGGCTGAACTTATACAAATGGACAGGGCACAGGATATCGTTATCTTTGATTTTCCCGAGATGCATTTTAGGAGTATGATTATGCGGGCATACGTTATCGACAGCGAATATTTTCCCTTTCACTTTAAACACGGCTGCTTCGCCGCCGTTATCGGAAATTACACGTAGACCTTTTTTCTCTTCAAGTTCGGATACACTGCATGCCCTTATGTATTTAATATCATTTATCATATTCCGCCGCCACTTCTTCTATCGATTTAGAGCCCGGAAAATAAGAAATGATTTTTTTCATAACATCTTCCACAATAGCATCGGGACAGGAGGCGCCGCTTGTAAGAATAATTCTCACCTTATCTTTTTCCGGAAGAAAATTCAGAGTTTCAATTTCGCTGTTCTTGTGAATGTTATAATGTTTTATGCGGTTATTTCCGATAATTTTATTTTGTCCCGAGACAAAAAATGTAGGCAGTTCGTTTTCGCAGAGTTCGACGATATGAGATGTATTCGAACTGTTATATCCTCCGACGACGACGGCAAGGTCGGCACGCTGTTCAAGCAGAGACAGCGTTGCACGCTGATTATCGTGTGTTGCATAGCAAAGCGTGTCGCGTGTATCGGCGAAATGATCTTTGATGTTTTCCGCGCCGAATTTTTTAATCATAACATCGCGGAGCAAACCGGCAATTGCTTCTGTTTCGGATGCAAGCATTGTAGTTTGATTAACGACTCCGATGTTATTCAGATTTTTGCATGGGTCAAAGTTCGGGGAAATTTTATCCTTAAAAAATCCGAGGAAGTCCGGCTTTGATATTTCGCCGAGAATGCATTTGCCGAGGATTTCGGCTTCTTCCAGATTTCTGACAATCACTGTCGGCGCATTCTCTTTGCTGTGCGAAAATGTCGCCCGCGTTTCTTCGTGTTTGTGTTTGCCGTGAACTATAACAGTGAAACCGCTTTTACCGAGCGAGGATGCACGGTTCCAGACTTTTTCTACGAACGGGCAAGTGGTATCGTATTTCAGAGTTTTAATTCCGAGTGCATCGAGTTTTTTCTGAATTTCAACCGTTGTTCCGAAAGCGGGTATAATCACAATGTCATCGTTTTTCAGTTCGTCCCAGCCGATAATCTGCGTGCCTTTTGTGTCGCAGATGAATCTTACTCCTCGGTCAAGCAGGTCGCCGTTGACTTCCGGGTTATGAATCATTTCGCTGAGCAGAAAAATTCTATTGCCGGGGTTTTCTTCGATTGCTTTATATGAAATCTCGATTGCATTTTCCACACCGTAGCAGAAGCCGAAATGCCGGGCGATTAAAAAAGTAACAGGACCGAAATCAAGAACGGTCGGAGAATAATCTCTTTTTCTCGGGTCCGATGATTCTCTGAATTTTTTAATTTTTGTTATCAGAGCGCTTCTGTAAATAACCGGTATCTCAAATTTTTTCATTTTGCAAAAATTATTATTTGAATGCCGCAATTCCCGTTACGTCTTCGCCGAGAATGAGCGTGTGCATTTCGTGCGTGCCTTCGTAGGTTTTAACCGACTCAATATTATTAAGGTGTCTCATAATCGGGTATTCGTCGAGAATGCCGTTAGCGCCGAGCATTTCTCTTGCCGTCGAGGCGATGTTCTTCGCGATTTCGCAGTTATTTCTTTTTGCCATCGAAACGTGCTGAGGTTTCATGATGCCTTTGTCTTTCAATTGCGCCAGCCTGAAGCAAAGCAATTGTCCTTTTGTAATTTCGGTAAGCATGTAAGCAAGTTTTTCCTGCGTAATCTGGTATGATGCAATCGGTTTGCCGAACTGAACTCTCGAGAGAGAATATTCAAGAGCGGTATAATAGCACTGCATTGCAAGTCCTATAACGCCCCAGGCGATTCCGTATCGCGCCTGAGTGAGGCACATCAGGGGTGATTTAAGTCCGCCGCTTTTCGGAAGAATATTTTCTTCGGGAATAAGGCAGTCTTCGAATACGAGTTCGGATGTAATTGAAGCGCGAAGCGAAAGTTTGCCTTTCGTTTCAGGTGCTGAAAAACCTTTCGTGCCTTTTTCAACGAGGAAACCTCTGACTTTGCCGTCAAGTTTTGCCCAAACTACTGCTATATCGGCAATAGTTCCGTTTGTAATCCACATCTTAGCGCCGTTGATAATGTAGCCGCCGTCGACTTTTTCCGCTTTTGTAATCATATCGCCCGGATTGCTGCCGAAGTCGGGTTCGGTGAGTCCGAAGCAGCCGATTTTTTCCGCCGATGCAAGTTTTGGCAGCCAGAATTTTTTCTGGTCTTCGCTGCCGAAAGTATAAATCGGATACATTACGAGTCCGGACTGAACCGAGGCGAAACTTCTGATGCCGCTGTCGCCGCGTTCGAGTTCCTGCATAATAAGACCGTATGCCATGTTATTAATTCCCATACCCCCGTATTCGGGAGGAAGCGTCGGACCGAAAATACCGAGTTCCGCCATTTTCGGGATAAGTTCTTTCGGGAACTTCATTTCCTGATTGTGTTTTTCTATTACCGGGATAACTTCGTTTGAAACGAAGTCTCTTACGGTATCGCGTATCGCTTTTTCCTCGTCCGTGAAAAGTTCGTCGAGCAGATAATAGTCAACGCCTTTGTATTCTGAGTTGCTCATAAAATTTTATTTTATCCTTTCGAGATATTCGAGATTATTATTATTTGTTCTGATTTTTATTCTGATAAATGTTTTAAAATATTTCACTTCTTTGACTTCAGTTTTCTTATATATTTCGTTCAGCCCTTTATAGTCGTCCGGTTTAAGTTTTATAACCGTTTCGGTATCTTCAACCGTAAGAACTTCTTTAATCTTAGTCATCAGTCCCGAAACATTCATTCCTTTAGCCGCCGAGATAAAAACTGCCTGAGGATGTTTCTTCTTAAGACCCTGAAGCATTTCCTTGTTTTTAAGGTTATCAACTTTATTGAAAACCTCAATGATATTATTATGCTTCACTCCGATTTCGTGCAGAGTTTCCTTAACAACCGAAATCTGTTCTTCAAAATTGGGATTCGATACATCGATGACATGAATAAGAACATCGGATTCGATTACTTCCGATAGAGTCGATTTAAACGATTCAATAAGATTGTGAGGAAGATTTTTTATAAATCCGACAGTATCAGAGATAAGGACTTTTTTCGGAAATCTTGAAATCACTTCTTTATCTTCGAAGCGTTTAATGTTAAGAACCCGCGTGGAAGTGTCGAGCGTTGCGAACAATTTATTCTCGACATATACATCGGAGCCCGTGAGAAGGTTTAGCAGTGTCGATTTCCCGACGTTTGTATATCCCACAAGCGACAGGCGGAAGAAATTTTTTCTTTCAAAAGCCTGTGTTGCCCGCTGGACAATAATTTTTTCGAGTTTCTCCTTAAGTACAGAAATTCTTTTTTTAATAAGACGCCTGTCCGTCTCAATCTGAGTTTCGCCCGGACCTTTCGTTCCTATGCCGCCGTATTGTTTTGACAGGTGAGTCCACTGTCTTGTAAGCCGCGGCAGTGAGTATTCGAGTTGTGCCAGTTCCACCTGAAGTTTTGCCTGAGCGCTTCTTGCATTACGGGCGAATATATCAAGAATAAGGTTTGATTTATCGAGTATCTTGCACTTAATTTCGTTTTCCAGATTCCTTAACTGAGTAAAAGATAATTCATTTTCAAAAATAACAAGTGAGACGGAATTTTCTTCAACGTATTCCGAAATTTCCTTAACTTTTCCTTTCCCAATCATAAACTTCGAGCCGAAATTATCGCTGAACTGGTAGTAAGTTTTTACAACCTTAGCGCCTGCTGTTTCTGCAAGTGATTTCAGTTCATCGAGAGATTGAACATGGTCGAAAGTGTTTTTATCTTCTTTTACTGCAAAATATACAAGAACTGTTTTTTCAAGTTCTTTCCGGGTTTCTATCAATAAATACTCCTTTTATAAAATTATCAAATCCATTCGTCAGTTGAAATCCAATTCAGTAGGCGATTATCATTTATCATTAAACAAATAGCAATTGGAAATAGTTTTTACGTTTACACCCGAAATTGCCATGCCGGAAATTACGGTACAAATGCGGAGTCTTTTTTTAACGCGGTTTTAAGCATTTTGCGGTATTCTTCCGCGGCAATTTCCTCAGCGCCGAAAGATTTGAAAAGCGGAGTTGTCATTTGTATATCAAAAAGATTGAAATTATTTCTCAAGAGAAGGTTATAAAGAAATGCAACACAGACTTTTGACGCGTTTGGCTGAGTAAAGAACATTGATTCGCCGAAGAAAGCGGATTTAAGTGCGACTCCGTAGAGTCCACCTGCAAGTTTGCCGTTGAGATATGCTTCAACGCTGTGAGCGAAGCCTTTATTGAACAATTCCACATAAAGGCTGATAATTTCGCCTGTAATCCACGTATCGCCGTGCGAGTCGGCGCAGGAATGAATCACAGAATAAAAATCGTTATCAATTTTAATCTCATATTTATTGCTTTTAATGATTTGTTTAAGCGAACGGGAAATCCTTAAACCGTCATTATTCAGCGGAATTATGCTTCTTGGCTCATGGTCATACCAACTTATAATACCGTCGTCATCGCCCATAGGAAAGTATCCTTTCGAATAAGCGAGCAGGACGTCCTTAAAAGTCAGGGAGTCCGGATTAAAAGTCGAACCTAAGTAAATATATGACATAGAATTAATTATTGATGAAATTAGGCAAAAAACAGGAAATGAGAAGTTCAAATTTTCATTTACTTTACTATTTACAATAACGATTTATATATATATTTTTATGAAAGTTTGCTAGTATTTTTTAATTAATTTAAATTTTTGGAGATTAGAGATGAAGAAAATTTTAACAATTCTATTATTGCTCATTGCCGGAATAACTTATGGACAGACTTGGACGAATGTCAGTTCTTTACCTGCGCCGAATCCTCCTGTGAATTCGATGTCTGTAGTAGATGCAAATACAATATGGGTTTGCTGCGACGCCTCAGGCGGCGCTGCCAGAGTTTATTTGTCAACAAACGGCGGTACATCCTGGAACTTAAGAGCCGGCGGTTTAGCCGCAGTAAATTCTTACGGTATGTTTGCGTTTGATGCAGTTACAGCATTTGTAGGAAATACAAACGGAACTTTGTACAAAACAACAAACGGCGGTAATAACTGGACGCAAGTATTTGCAGTATCCGGTTCATTCACAAACGGTGTTCACATGTTCAACACAAATTACGGTATCTATTATGGCGACCCGACAGGCAGTGGTGTTCCGTATCAATTCAGGGTTACAACAGACGGCGGAAATACATGGGTAGTATCACCAACAGCACCGATAGCATCAAGTGAATTCGGTGTCATCAATGCATGGGACTGGACAGATTCCAGCCATGTCTGGATTGGCTCTGCTAATACAACACCAAACGCTACAACAGCAAAGGTATTTAAGACCTCAACGGGATTTTATGGAACATGGTCGAATGTTCTTCTAACCGGAACCGGAAGTTCAACTGCAGGTCCTTATTTCCAGGCAGTTGCATTTAATGATAACATGAATGGTATGGTAGGTTCAAGCGCGGGAGAAATTTATAAAACAGTAAACGGCGGTACATCATATACAGCGGTTACACCTCCGGCAGGATTAACAACGGGATCATTTGCCGTAATTAATATGCATTCGGTCAAAGCGGATGGAACTATCAGAATGTGCATAGTCGGCGATACAACACGCGTATTCAAAACAACAAATCTGGGAACAACATGGATTAGAGAATGGCTTCCGTTACAGGCAACGTTAGGTCAGGTTCAGCACATGCAGTTCCTGAATGCAGGTCTCGGTTACGCGGCATTAGGCGGCACGGGAATGACAGGCGGTTTAATAAAATATACAGGTCCGAGCGGTATTAATAATAATACAGGCGAAATTCCTGCAGCATTCTCATTGAGTCAGAATTATCCGAATCCGTTCAACCCGTCAACAATGATTAGTTTCGCATTACCGAAATCGGGTATGGTAACATTGAAAATTTACAATTCACTCGGTAAAGAAGTGGAAACACTTGTAAACGAAAACATGGCAGCGGGAAATCATGAAATTACATTCAACGCGTCAGGATTGACAAGCGGAATTTATTTCTACAGGATTAACGCTAACGGTTTCACAGATACTAAGAAAATGATGCTTGTAAAGTAATATCAGTACAAATAATTTGATTTTTAAACGAGACCGGCTTGTGGATAACATCGAGACGGTCTCGTTTTTTTTAACATAAAAGGAAAATGAAATATTCCAAATTATTACTTCTTGCAGCCGTAATGGTTGCAATATCAATATCCGGCTTCAAAGATGTTTATTCCCCGAAATATAAAATGGCAAATGACATTGTAATCCGGAGAAACGATGGAGCGCTATATTTAAAAGGCATTATGAATTTTAAATTCAAGAATGACGTAACAAATGTTTCATCAAAGTCATTCAATATTGCAAAACTGGATAATTTATTATCCAAATATACAGTTAACAAACTGGAACAAAGGCATCCTTTAAAACAAAATATTTCCAAAAGGATGAAAGGCGATGACCAGTTGGCAAGAATCTATTCGGTATATTATTCTGCCGACAGAGACCCGTCGGAATTAGCGGAAGAAATATTCAATCAAAACAAAGAACTGCTCGACTGGGCGGAACCTGATTACGTATATACTGCCGACTATATGCCGAATGATCCTCAGGTTGGAAGTCAATATCACATTTCGAAAATTGCGGCTTATACTGCATGGGACGTAACGCAGGGCGATACAAACGTTGTAATCGGAATGGTTGATACGGGAAGCGACCTTGACCATCCCGACCTTGCGGCAAACATAAAATTTAATTATGCCGAGAATCCTACTAACGGCATCGATGACGACAACAACGGATATGTTGATGACTATAGAGGCTGGGATTTTGCGGGAGCGGATTATCATGCATTATCGGAGGACAACAATCCGAACATTACGACTTCTTACTGTGATCACGGTTCGCATACTTCTGGATGCGCTTCCGAGGTAACGAACAACGGTGTAGCAGGTTCAGGAATCGGATTTAAATGCAAACTTCTTATATCAAAACACGGGGCTGACAACGATAATACAGGCAGCGGTTCATCGTATTTATACAGAACAGACGCGGGCATAGTTTATTTATACCAGAACGGCGTAAAAGTTATAAATTGCAGTTTCGGAGGCACTACATCATCGGGGTATACTCAATTAGCAATAGCGAATGCGTGGGATGCCGGTGTTGTAATATGCGCGTCTGCAGGAAATGACGGTTCGAATGTTCCGCGGTATCCCGCATCATATTCGAATGTAGTTTCCGTAGCATCCACAGATAATTCTGATCATAAATCGTGGTTCTCGAATTATCATTCGACGGTCGACGTTTGCGCTCCGGGTTCAAGCATATACAGTACTTTATGGAACAATACATATGCCACCTGGGACGGAACTTCCATGTCGTCTCCGATTTGCGCGGGTACGGTTGCTTTGATATTTTCGAAGTATCCGGCATATACGCCTGCTCAGGTCACGACAAGGCTGTTTAACGGATGCGATGATATATCTGCGCTCAATCCCGGATATGCAGGCTTGCTCGGCCATGGAAGAATTAACGCCTATAAATCCGTGCAGGTTTTATCATCAATTAATCCGAACGGAAATGACGTTCCAAAGAGTTTCGCACTCGGTCAGAACTATCCGAATCCTTTCAATCCGGTGACAAAAATTAATTTCTCCGTACCGAAAGCATCAAACGTAAAATTAACGGTTTATGACATGACGGGAAAAGAAGTTGAAACAATCGTGAATGAATCAAAGGCAGCGGGAAATTACACTGCTAATTTCAACGCGATGGTTTTATCGAGCGGCGCGTATTTCTATAAACTCACCGCAGGCAGTTATTCGGATGTAAAGAAAATGTTATTAATAAAATAAGGATATTGTTTTATTAGTAACCCGCCTATCTTTTTGGCGGGATGGTATTAAAATAATTTTAAAAATATAATTGGTTTATAATCCCCGTTTGAAAAATCAGACGGGGATTTTTTATTTCCGATACTCTTCCTTATATAACCGTGACTTTGGATAAATCGGCATCCATGCTTTTGAGCGCGGCAAAGGTCAGTTTATCCATCATCGCGCCGTCAAAGCAGATAGTTTTGATTGCACGGTAGTATTTATTGGTAAGGGCAAACGCCGGTATGAACGACACATTCTTAAGAGTCGCTTCTTTAAATGTTACATCGTTCAGCGCTGCTTTGTCAAATCTAACACCAATGAAGGTCAGTTCGTCCAGACAGATGCCCCGCATGTCGCAGTATTTGAAATCGACTCCGGCGAAAGTACACTTCTCAAAGACAGTCCTTCTAAGGTCTGTCATGTTCATCTTTACGTCGATAAGTTTCACATCGGTGAATTTTGTTTCGGTTAAATCAAGTTTGCTGAATTCGGTACGTACAAGAATCGTTTTATTAAAACTCGCACCCGCGAGGTCAAGGGTGGAGAAACTGCAGTCTGTCAGATTCGTTCCGTCAAAATTGGCTTCATGCATATCGCTGCTTTTGAATGAACTGCCTGTCAGGTCAGCACGGCTGAAATCGGAGTTACGAAGCGCGCTTGCTGAAAATTTTCTGTTATGAGCGGTAACGCCTGCAAAGTCGCTGCCCGGCAGGCTGCTTGCGGTAAAGTTTGTAAGTATCTGCCTCTCCAGCGAGCGTGAGAGATTCGCGACCTCCTGTATTGTCAGTTCAATGTTGCCGATACTATCGATTGTCATCTCAAATGCTGTTTCGTCATCCTTTCCTTCGGCTTTGAGTTCATTATACCTTTCCTGCAAATCGGAAAGCAAATCTTCCTTTAGTTCCGCCACACTTTTTACCCCGTCGTAAAGTGCGAATACGCCGTTTAAATAATTTATTAATTTCTCATTCATAATTTATGGGTTTATAATTAATTTATCCAGAATTTGCTTTGTAAAATCCCAGTTTTGTTCGTTTTCTTTGTACAACTTGCGGCCCCCGGCAGTAATGCGGTAATATTTCCGCCTGCCGCCAAATGTCTCGTCGCCCCAATAAGATGTAATATGACCGTCACTTTCGAGACGCTTTAGGCTTGAATACATTGTTGCCTCTTTCAATTCATAAAGTTGCTGTGTGCGCTCGTACACCAGTTTAGTAATTTCATAACCGTACTTATCGCCATTTATTAAAAGGTTAAGGATGATAGTATCGGTGTGTCCCCTCAGTAAATCTGACGATAGTTTTTTATTAATATTTTTCATAATTATTTATTTATAATGACAATCATAGTACAACATATACCATATTACTATGACTGTCAAGGTAATTTTTATTTGATTATTTTCAGCCGGGTAAGATGAAAAAACCCGCGATGCGAATATCGAAGAAAGACTATTAATATGCGGAGTGTGTGTTATGGCGGGCAGATCGGAAGAAATTGAAAAATTAAGATGACGCCTGCCTAAACGGGTTCAAAGGATAAAGTTACTCTTATTCTACAAAGATCCCGCCGCTATGCGGCTAAAAAGATTCTGTTATTCTTATTCTACAAAGATTCTATTATATCGCTCCTCCGGAACTTCGCTTAGGGGCGGGCTTCATTTGCCACAGATATGCTTCGACTCCCCGCAGTTATTCTTCATTCATCGCAGATATGCTTCGACTCGCCGCCGCAGCCTTTCGGCTTATGCGTCAGTTTGAACACTTGACGCCGTTGAGGAAATGCAAAAGGGGCTAAGCGCCCCTTTTTATATCGAATTTAATCTTCCTTATGTCCGGATTTATTTTCCTTTGTAGTCGGGTTTGCGTTTCTCTTTGAATGAGTTAATGCCTTCTTTATAATCTTCGCTGCAATAGACTTTCCGCCTTAGTGATTCGATATGTTCGAACGCGTTCGGCGTTATTGGGTGAGCGTTCGTGAGTATTCTGAATTGTTCTTTTATTACTTCAATCGAGAGAGGTGAATTCTTCGAAATTTTTGACGCGAGGTCATAGGTGAATGTTTCAACATCAGTGCTGTCAACTATATGATTAATGATTCCGAAGTGAAGCGCCGTTTCGGCATCTACAGGAGTGCCGGTAAAAAACATTTCCTTAGCATGGCTTAGACCCAGTCTGTTTATGAAATGCAGTATTCCGCTTGCGTTATACGGCACGCCGATTTTTGCAGGTGTAATTGCAAAAGAACATTCAGGTGTACCTATCGCAAGGTCGCAGGTAATCGTTAGGTCGCATGCGCCTCCCCATACGCTTCCTTCAATCATCGCGATAACGGGAGCGGGATATGTCTGAATTGCGGACAGGGCTTTTTCGAGCGGCTTTTCCTGCCCGAGCGGGTCGATGCCGTCCAACGGAAGTTCGTTAATATCGTGTCCGGAAGACCAGACCTTCGACCATTTTGCCGAGCGAATGATTACGACCCTTGCTTTTTCTTCTTTGAATTCCAACAGCGCTTCTATTATTTCGAGAAGCATAGCGGAAGTGAGCGCATTTAGTTTTGAAGGATTGTTGAAAATTATTGTTCCGATTTTATCGCGAAGTTCAGCAATAATGAAATCATATTTGTTTGCCATTGGAAAGGTCCTTAAGTTTTGTTAGTATATTAAGCGCTTCAAGGGGTGTGGTGTTTTCCAGATTAGTATTTTCGAGCACTCTCTTGATTTCATCTTTATAAAGAATTCCGTTGTCGACTTCAAATAAACTTATCTGAATGTCGTTGAGATGTTTTTTCCTGAATTCCTTGTCTTCAAAATTCTTAAGAATATCCTTTGCTCTTGTTGTAACGGAGTCGGGAAGTCCTGCCATTTGCGCGACCTGTATGCCGTAACTATGGTCGGCTGTGCCTTCCGTTATTTTTCTGAGAAAAATAACTTTGTCGCCGTATTCTTTCACTTCGACGCGGTAGTTCTTAATCCTGTCGTACATGTCGGCAAGAGAATTAAGTTCGTGATAGTGAGTGGCAAATAAAGTTTTCGCTCTCACATTCGGATTCTCATGAAGATATTCTGTAATAGCCCATGCAATAGAAATGCCGTCGTATGTACTTGTTCCTCTTCCGATTTCATCGAGAAGGAGAAGACTTCTTGAAGTAGCGTTATTCAGTATATTCGCGGCTTCGTGCATTTCGACAAGGAATGTGCTTTCGCCTTTTGCGATATTATCGGATGCGCCGACTCTTGTGAATATTTTATCTACTATACCGATTTTCGCGCTCTTAGCGGGAACGAAACATCCGATTTGTGCTAGGAGAACGATAAGTCCTGTTTGTCTCAGGAAACTTGATTTACCGCTCATGTTCGGTCCTGTAAGAATCAAAATCTGATTGTCATTTGTGTCTATGAACGTGTCGTTTGGAATATATTTTTCTCCCGCGGGAAGAAGGCGTTCTATTACCGGATGACGTCCTTCTGATATTTCAATTTTATCTTCTTCGTTTATTTCGGGACGAATGTAACGGTATTTATCCGAGACTTCAGCGAAACTTACGAGAGTATCTATCGCTGCAATTGTGCCTGCTGTTTTTTGTATAAGGTCTGTGAATTGAAGTATAAAAACTCTTAGTTCGTTGAATATTCTGTTCTCGATTGTAGTAATCTTTTCTTCGGCATTAAATATTTTATCTTCATATACTTTCAGTTCTTCGGTAATAAAACGTTCATTGTTTACGAGAGTCTGCTTGCGGATATAATCCGGCGGTACTTTATCGAGATTGGCTTTAGTGACATCTATATAATATCCGAAAACTTTATTGAAGTCAACTTTAAGAGAACTGATGCCAGTCCTTTTTCTTTCTTTGGACTGGAAGTTCTCAATCCATGTTTTGCCGTTAATGTGGATTTCTTTTATTTCATCCAGTTCCGCCTCGAATCCCTTATTGATAATTCCGTATTTGTCGGTACCCGACAGGAAATTTTCGTTTATGATTTTTTCTATTTCCGAAGTCAGTTCTTTCGCTTCGGTTAAATTATCATGCAGAGTTTTTACCGCGCTGCTGTCGAAAATCTCAAGAAGTTTTTTAACGTCGATTGATTTTCGCATGGAAATTTTCAACTGAACAATGTCGCGCGGAACGGCTTTGCCCGTTGCTATTTTGGAAAGAAGACGTTCAAGGTCCGCAATTGAATTTAAATCCTCGATAAGTGTCGTTCTCGAATTTTTGTCTTCAAAGAAGCACGTGACTGCTTCAAGCCTTCTGTTTATTTGTTCGAGTCTTTTCAGCGGTCTTGATACCCATTTCTTAAGAAGCCGTCCTCCCATCGGAGTCTGAGTTTTATCGAGAATTGAAATCAATGTTCCTTCTCTGCCCCCTTCTGTAATTGAAGATGTTATTTCAAGGTTGCGTTTAGTGGAAGGGTCGAGAATAATATAGTCGGTAAAATCGTAGTGATAAATCTTTTTAATATGCTCGAGTTTGTTCTTCTGAGTCTCATTCAGGTAGTTCATTATGCAGCCCGCGGCTACAATTCCTTCTCTCATGTCATCTATACCGAACCCTTTAAGCGATTGCGTGCCGAACTGGTTTGTAAGCAGTTCCTTCGCGTAATCGAGATTAAACACCCAGTCATCGACTTTAGTAATTGTGAACGGAGGTTTATCCTCTTCAAAGACCGGCGTTTCCGGGAAATTCAGTGCCTTATAAATTTTCTCTTTTCCTCTTTTTTGAATTAGAAGTTCGGCGGGATTTATTGTCCCGATTTGTTCGGGCAGATTTTTTACTAGAATTTCCGATGTTGCAAATTCTCCCGTCGAAGCATCACAGAATGAAAATCCGCAGATGTCGTCCTTAATATAGACGGCGGCAAGAAAATTATTAGACTTATGGCTGAGGAGTTTATCCGAAAAAGTTGCGCCCGGTGTTACTACTTCGACCACATCCCGTTTCACAATTCCTTTCGCGAATTTGGGGTCTTCCAATTGTTCGCATACTGCGACTCTGTGACCCGCTTTAACGAGTTTCGGAAGATAGTTATCGAGAGCATGGTGCGGGAATCCCGCAAGGGGTGTATCGGCGGCAGCGCCGATTGAACGTTTAGTAAGAGTAATGCCGAGAACTTTTGAAGCGGTAACCGCGTCATCATCGAAAGTTTCGTAGAAATCACCCATTCTGAAGAGAAGAATCATTTCAGGATATTTTTCCTTGACCTTCCTGTACTGCTTCATCAAAGGTGTTTCCCGGTCTTTCATCCTAATAATGTATTATTTTATCTTTAAGATACTTATTTAATAATTCTCTTCCTCTGAAAATGTGCGCTTTGACGGTGCCGAGCGGAAGTTTAAGCACTTTCGATATTTCTTCATATTCCTTCTCGTCCCGATGTCTCATAAGAATAACCATCCTGTATTTCTCCGGCAGGCTGGCGATTGCCTCCTCGAGGAGGACTTTTCGTTCATCTTCCATTATAGCCCTGTCGGGTTTATATTCATCGTCGGGAATCTCAAACCTGAGGTCATCATCTTCGTTGTCGATTTCCTTGTCTATTGAGATAGTGTTTAACTTTTTCTTTCTAAGATAGTCTATGCAGTTATTGGAAGCGATTTTATAAAGCCAGGTTGAAAATGCAAACTGTCTGTCGAATTTCTCAAGCGAGTTGAAAGCCTTTATGAAAGCTTCCTGCGCAAGGTCTTCGACATCCTCCTTATTGTAAATCATTCTGTAAATCAGATTATGAACCAGGTTATAATATTTTTTCATTAACTTATCATAAGCGGACTGGTCGCCTTTGACAGCATTATCAATCAATTCATAATCTTCGAATTTAGAGTTGTTCTTATTTTCCTGATTCTTTTCTTCTGCCATTTAAACCATTGATATCATTTATCTTGAACAAGTAAAATAAATAAATACACTCAAATACTAAATGTAAATCATCAGGAAACGTCTTTATTCGTTTTTTGTTATAATTATTAAAGGTAAATTTCGCAAATGAAGGTAAAAAAAGACAAAGTTCAGATAATTACACTCGGATGTTCGAAAAATCTTGTTGATTCGGAGCATTTGATGGCTCACATGAAGGCGGGTGATATTGAAATAGTGGAAGAGGGCAAGAAAGCAGATGTTGTTATTATCAATACTTGCGGCTTCATACAATCCGCAAAGGAAGAATCCATTAATACAATATTAGCCGCAGTTGAAAACAAAAAAAGGGGCAAGATTGACAGTGTTTTCGTTGCAGGGTGTCTTTCGGAGAGATATATGGATGATCTCAGAAAAGAAATTCCCGAAGTTGACGAATATTTCGGAAATACATACGAGAAAAAGACCGTTTTTGGGATACTGAATTCACTCGGAATAGACTACAGAAAAAATCTCATCGGGGAAAGGCTTGTAACTACTCCGAAGCATTACGCGTATTTGAAAATAAGCGAGGGCTGCGATAATCCATGTTCTTTTTGTGCTATACCCATAATGAGGGGCGGTCATGTATCGACGCCGTTGAAGGAAATAATAAATGAAGCGGAAAAACTTTCCGATAAAGGTGTAAAAGAACTGATAATAATAGGTCAGGATACAACATACTGGGGTAAGGATATAAACGGGAACAGAGAGATTTCAAAAGTACTTAACGGGATATCGAATGTCGCGGGCATCGAGTGGATAAGGTTAATGTATGCTTATCCATCCGGATTTCCTGACGATTTAATTCAGACTATTGTAGACAATCCGAAGATTTGCAATTATATAGATATTCCCATTCAACATGTATCGGACAACGTTCTTAAGGTAATGAGAAGGGGAACTACAAAAAGCCGTCAGATAAAATTATTAGAGAAGATAAGAAAGGAAATACCCGGCGTTGCGATAAGAACGACGGTATTAACGGGTCACCCAGGCGAGACTGAAAAGGATTTCGAAGAACTTCTGGATTTCATTAAAGAATTCAGATTCGACAGACTGGGTGTGTTTACTTACTCGGAAGAAGAGGGAACTCATGCTGCGGATTTAAAGGATTCGATTACGCAAAAAGAAAAGAATTTAAGGCAGAAGAAAATACTCGATGCACAGAAGATTATATCGCTTGAGAACAACAGTGCGATGGTTAATTCAAGCATTGAAGTCTTAATTGAAAGAAAAGAAAATGATTATTACATTGGAAGAACATATAAAGACGCGCCTGAGATCGACCAGGAAGTCTATATTGAAAGCGGCAAGAAATTAAAAGCGGGAAATTTTTACAATGTCAGAGTTACTGACTTTGAAGACTTTGACCTATTCGGTGTATTGAACAAATAAAAATCAGAAAAATGAAACCTAATTCATTTAAAGCAGTCAGTATAGCGGTTATGATATTACTTGCGGGGCTTTCTTTCTCGCAGGACGCGGAACTTAAGAATGCAGATATTAACAGCAGCAGAGATTTGTTTTATGCAGATCCGCTTGTATTTTATCCTCAGGATTCGGCTAAAGGAAGACTGGATTTATATATCGAAATACCGCTTGAAAATCTTATGTATAAAAAGAACAATGCCACAGACCATTTTGACGCTTCAGTTGAATACAACATTACTATAAAAAACTCTTCGGATGAAATAAAATTAAACCAAACATACAACGAAACAATATCGACTACAAAGACCGAGCAGAAAATACTGAACGAAAGGTCTGCATCCAATCTAAAGAATTTTTTTCTGTCTTCGGGAAAATATAAAATCATTTTTACGTTCAAGGACAAAAATAACAACAACGAAAAGACAAAAGAATACGGCATTACGGTAAAAAACCCTCTTATCGAAAACACACTTATAAGCGATATATTGTTCCTATCCGAATACAAAGAAGACGCAAGCGGTGAAAAGGAAATAGTCCCGCTCATTTCAGGCAATGTCGGAATGCTGAACAACTTTTATCTGTTTTATGAAGTCAGAAATAACGGAACCGACATTGTAACAAAAACATACAAAGTTAAATTTACTGATGATAAAGATAAATTTGTTTTCGATACTACATTTTTTCTGACTTTGCAGCCCGGGAAAAACAGCATTGTAAATAAAATATTGAACGACAAGTATTATATCGGCAGTTATAAATTGGAGATTTCCGACGGAAGCGAACTTATCGGCAGCAAACCTTTCTTTTATAAATGGCTGGATATGCCGGTGAATTTAAAAGATCTGGATAAGGCTGTCGAGCAGATGAGATATATTGCAAGCGAAGATATACTGGATTATATTAAGAAGGCAAAGACAAGAGACGAGAAACTTAAAAGATTTCTTAAATTCTGGAAAGATAATGACCCCACACCCAATACTCCGAAGAACGAATTAATGAATGTATATTATACGAGAGTTAAAATAGCAACGGAAAAATATACACATTATGTTGAAGGCTGGAAAACGGATATGGGAATGGTATATATCATGTTCGGAACTCCCGGCAATATTGAGAGACATCCGTTTGAAAGCGATTCCAAGCCGTATGAAATCTGGACCTATTACGATATAAACAGAGAGTTTGTATTTGTTGATGATACGGGTTTCGGAGATTACAGGCTGCTTACGCCTATTTATGATGACAGGACAAGGATAAGATATTAATAATTCCTTGCGCGTTTATTGAGATATTTTAACAATGCAATATCAAAAGGCGTGTCGGTTGTAAGTTGAACGTAATCTATGTTGTTCGCTATGCATTCATCTTTGTATTTTCTTATAAATTCTTTCATCGCCCTGCTGTAATCATCTTTTACGTCGAAAGGTCTGGAATAAATTTCTTCTTTTGTTTCCGCATCCACCAGTCGGACAGGATTCCCGTCAAGAAAAGACAGTTCAACAGGGTCCAGTATATGAAATACAATCACTTCATTTTTGTCATATCTGAAATGTCTCAGTGATTTCAGTACTTCATCCTGTTTGTCGAGCAGATCGCTTATAATAATAATTATTCCTCTTCGTTTTATTTTATCGGCAATTTCGTGCAGGCATGCTGCGGTTCCGGTAGCGTCCGTCGCTTTCGTTTCCGATAATTCCTTTAATATGTATTTCAGGTTCACGTTGGACGAACGAGGCGGAATGAATTTTCTTATTTTTGTGTCATAAGTAGTAAGTGATACAGCGTCTCTCTGGAGCAGCATGAGGCGGGCAAGCGAAGCCGAGATATAAGAGCCGTATTCCAGTTTTGTAATATTATTTGAACCGCTTTTTTTATTGCCGAATAACTTATTGAGCCCTGTCCGGCTCTTTATCTTCGCATAAGAAAAATCCATTGATTTGCTGATATCGAGCAGTATATATGCTTTGAGGTTGGTTTCTTCCTCGTATTGCTTAATGAAATATTTCTCCGTTCTGGCAAAGACCCTCCAGTCGAGGAATCTTAAATCATCGCCCGGCATATACTGCCTGTGTTCCGCAAACTCAATACTGAATCCGTGGTAAGGTGATTTATGAAGTCCCGCCATAAATCCCTCAACGACAAACTTAGCCTTCAGTTCAAGATTTGAAATCTTGGCAAGCGCGGAAGGGTCGAGATATTTTCTGTATTCGTTTTCTTTATCCACGGATATAATTTAAAAAGCCGTTTTACCCAAAGGTAAAACGGCTTTGCTAAAAATAAAATCTATTATTTTTTCTTTTCTTCTTTAGGCTTGTCCGATGTATTATCTGGTGTTACCTTTGTGTCTGTTTTAGTCTTTACTTCCTGTTTATCTTTTTTGCCGTCCTGTACCTGTTCGTTTTTCTTTTCTCCGTCCGAACCTGCATTTTGAAGAATCAATTCTTCGATTGATTTGCCTGTCTCAAGAACTTCAAGCATTCTGCGCGCTGATTCGCTCATCTTATCATTTGCGTCAGTGTCCTGCGGATATTTTTCAAGGAATTTCTTGTAGAAAGCCTTTGCGTTTTCTTTATCCTTAAGTGTTTCGTCATAAATGAACGCTACCATAAAGAGAGATTGTTTGGCTTCTTTCTTATCCGGGTATTTTTCGTAAACCGTTTTATATGTATTTATTGCTTCGGGATAATTCTGAAGATTATCGAAATAAATCCCGCCGATTTGAGTATATGCTGCCATGACCTTATCGGAATTCGGGTACTTCGCAATGAACTCTTTATACTTATTAATCGATTCCGTGAAGAGGGCATTATCTTTTTTTATTACTGCACTGTCATACAAAGTCTTTGCGGCATTCAGATATTCTTCTTCGGTTTTTAATTCTTTCTGCTGTTTTCCGCAAGATGCGATTAACATCGCGAACAATACAAGGAATGTTAACTTTAATCCGGCTTTTATCATGTCTTTTTATATTAAATTATTTTAAAAATTAACTTAATTTAAAGAAAAGATATTTAAATTTTAATGAAAAAACTACAACTCAACGAAAGTTTTATTTCCCGCATCTGGATGAACCCTTCTTATTACGGCGGACTGCAGACTACGGAAGGGAAGCCGGTTGAGGTTTTAAGTTACGGGAATCCGAATTATGATTCGGGCGCTGATTTTTCCGGCTCTCTGATTAAAATCGGGGGCATCCTTTATTCGGGTGATGTTGAAATTCACTGTTCGGTCAAGGACTGGAAACTGCATAAACACACAGGAAACAGGAGATACAACAAAGTTATACTGAATGTTGTGCTGTGGGGAGATGATTCGGAAGGCAATAAAGCATCAACAGTTAAAAGAAACATACCAACGGTTATTCTTTCAGAATATCTTAGCATGTCGATTCATGATATCTGGAAGGACATAATCAATAATCCTTCGCCTGCGTTCAGCCTGCCGTGTTCGGATAAATCTTCACGGGCGGACTCTGCTCTCAAGAAAGAGTGGATTAACGACCTCGGAATGGAAAGACTAAGGTACAGGGCGGAGAGAATCAAACAGAGAATGCAGTCGCTTGAGAATGAAATATCATCTCTTGCGAAAAAGGATGTCTGGGAAAAAGCATTACTTGAATTTGTATATGAAGCGCTGGGCTTTTCGAAAAACAAGAATCAGTTTCTTAAGTTATCGCGAATTCTTGACCTTGAAAAGATTAAACAAAATTGCGGCTCGAGAGATGATATAGACGCGGTGCTCTACGGATGCAGCGGATTATTGTCAAACGATAAAGGTGCATACGTTTATAAGATAAAATCAAAATGGAGTCTGTTGCATAAGGAACTGCGGTTCGAGACAATGGACAGGTCGGAATGGAATTACTTCAGATTAAGACCTGTGAACTTTCCTACACTGAGAGTTGCATACGCATCGGGGTTCACTTACGAACTGCTTTTCGGAGAACTCTTTAAACGTCTGGTATTTTGTTTCAGGAACAGTTTATATCCGTTAAAGGATATTTCCGGGATACTTGCCGGTATTGAATATTCGGATTACTGGACGACTCATTATGACTTCGGAAAAGAATCAAAATCGGTAAAGTCCCTTGCGGGAAAATCAAGAATTGAAGACATAATAACCAATGTAATTATGCCGATAGTATATGTATATTCAAGAGAGTTTAAGGATGACGATTTGTTCGTTAAGATGAAAAATGTTTACAGGACAGCCGAACATAAAAGCGGCAACATAATATTGAAATTAATGAAGCAGCAATTAGGGCTTTCGCCTGTTACGATATGCGAAAGTCAGGGAGTGATACATCTGCACAATTTTTACTGCATAAAAGAAAAATGCAGTGAATGCAAAATAGGCGAGAAAGCGTTCGACAAATTTTCAGTTTCCGAATCAGCGGAAATAATTTATTAAATTAAAAATCAAAATGGGCAAGATAGACATAGACAATCTTAAAAAGACGGCTTTAAGAGTAAGAGAAAACATTATACGCATGGCAAGCGGAGGAGGGAATTTTGTAAGTTCTTCTTTATCGTGCACGGATATACTCGTATTCCTGTACGGACAGTTTTTAAACGTTAACAAGGACAACCTTAACGACCCGGCAAGGGATTTCTTTTTCCTCTCGAAAGGTCACAACGTTTCCGCTTTATATTCGGTGCTGGCGGAAAACGGAATAATAGCAAAAGAAAGATTAAAGAATCATCTGCTGACGTCCGATTTTATTTACTGGCAGCCGAATATTAACATTCCGGGCGTTGAATTCCATTCCGGTTCGCTTGGACATTTGCTGAGCATAGCCGCGGGCGCTGCAATGGACTGCAAACTCCGCAATCAGAACAACAGAGTTGTTGTGCTTATGGGCGACGGAGAACTTAATGAAGGTTCTATATGGGAAGCCGCGCTTATAGCGGGTTCGAGAAAAACCGATAATTTAATTGCAGTAATCGATAGAAATAAGTTTCAGGCAAATTCGGGAACCGAAGAATTAATAAAACTTGAATCGATACAGGAAAAATTCAAATCATTCAGATGGTCGGTGAAAACGGCAGATGGTCACGATTTCACGTCGCTCTCAAGGGCGTTTTCGAGAATTCCAATCGAAGCAGGAAGACCAAGTCTGATTATTGCGAATACAATAAGAGGAAGAGGAATTCCTTCCATAGAATCCCGTACCGACCGCTGGTTCGCTGATTTCTCGAATGACGAAATTGATGTTCTTGTAAAAGAACTTTATAAAAAATAGAACAGGATAATTAATCTGTAAAATTATATATCAAGATAACTTTGTTCTTCTTCTTTGAACATTTTAAGTACTTCTTCTTTTGAAAGTGCAGATAAAAGTCTTTCGCGGAATTCATCTTTGTTCATTAATCTTGAAATTCGGCTTAAGAGTTTAATGTGCATATTCAGCATGCTGTCTTTGCCTACAAGCAGAAATATAAATCTTACGGGTTCGCCGTCAATCGAATCGAATTCTATAGGTTCTTTCATAATTGCAAACGCTGCGATTATGTCTTTAATGTCGTCGGATTTTCCGTGGGGTATCGCAAATCCTTTTCCAACGCCTGTCGAAACAAGTTTTTCTCTTTCAAATACACAATTTCGCACTGATTCAAGGTCGAGTATGTTGCCTGAATTATCGGCAAGGTCTATCATTTTGTTGATTGCTTCATTTTTATCTTTAGCAGATAAGTTAATCTCAATAATCTGCTCCGTCAGGATATCGCTAACTTTCATTTAAATGGTTGTTAAAATTTGTAAAATTCTATCTTATATATTTTAATATTTTATTTTTGTATTCTTCTATTATTTCAAGAGAACGATTTTCGGAATCAGTCTCAACGTTTAGATGAACAATATTTCTTGATTTATCCGGTATGCATAGCACAGTATCGGTTTCATTGAGAAATATTTTAACGCCGTCTATCAACTGCTGTTTGTATCTTATCGTATCTTCCATGAATTTGCGCATAATCTTTCCTTTGTCTTCGCGCGAACACGGCAGGTTAATTTTTGCCATATGAAGCCGGGGAATCATGCTGTCCACTTCCTCAACTGTCATATCAATCTTGGCTATCATCTCCAGTATCTTCGCTATAGAATACATACCGTCCGTAGCATATAAAAATTCCGGGAAGAACACGCCCCTGCGCGTTCCGCCTACAAAACGGACTTCCTTGTCATTGCAGGCTGTCATCATGTTATAATGCGAGTCTTTCACGCGAATGACTTCCACGCCGTATTCGTCCGCAACTATATCAACTTCTCTGGACGCCTGAACGGGCACGGCAATTTTCTTTACGCCCGGAGTAGCCGTCAAAAACATCTTAAGCATCACGACGAGGAACCTGTAGTCGTTTAATACCCTGCCTTCATGTGTCGCAAGCCAGAGTTTCTCGCCGCCGGCATCTATCATGAAACCTATGTCGAAATTAAGCGACTTAACAACGTATCTGAAATTCTCAAATGACTTTTTGAATTCCTTTTCTTCTCTTGTGATTCTGTCCTTGTCAAGATGTGCCGACAATGAAACAACTTCGCAGTTGAATTCTCCAAGTATATTGGGAAAAATCGTGGAGGCAATTCCGTATGAATAGTCGAGAACAATTTTGAATTTCCGTTTTCGGATTGCTTCAAGATCGAGCGATTCGATGAAATGCTCTTTATATCTTTCGTTTGTCCTTTCTGGAAATTTCAGTGTACCGACGTTCGTGAAATCCGCTCTCTGATATTCTTCACTGAAGAATAACCTTTCAATGGATTTCGTTTTGCTTGTTGATAAATCTTTGCCGTCTTTATCAAGGAAAATAATATCTGTGGACGCGGGGTCGAAAGGTGATTTCCGTACGAAAATACCGCCCGATAAACTACCGCTTTTTAATTCCTGCCTCAGTATCGGGATTGGAATTACCTGAAGGTCAAGTACGTTGACTCCTGCCGACAGTATTCCCGATGTTATCGAACGCTTTATCATGTTCGATATATCATCGATATCGCGTCCGACAAGCACGCTCTTGTTCTGCCCGACGAAGGCGCCGTATACGGAACCGAGTTTCGAACCGAATTCAGGATTTATCTGAAGATTGGACAAGCCTGTAATCCGTGAATCCGTGAATAAATCGTTGAAGAAAGTATCTTCCTGTATTAAACTTCTTGTAACCTTTGAATTATTGTCTATTGTCTTTTTATCCCATATCTTAATGCTTGAACTTACGAATACGTTTTTGCCTATATGACAGTTATCTCCTATAAAGACAAAATCATTTATACGCGAGCCTTCGCCTATTTCGCAGTTCTTGCCGATTACATCGAATAATATTTTTGTTCCCGTGTGAATTATTACGTTATTCCATAAAATTGAATTTTTAACTTCGGCGTTTTTTTCTATAAGCACTTCGCTGCCAATAATGCTGTTTTCAATTACAGCGCCTTTTTCAATTTTAGCATCGGGATGAATGCAGTTGCCGTTCTTATTGTCAAATTTAATATGCCTTAATTTCCCGGCAAGAACGTCGAGATTGGCATAAATATATTCTTCGAGGTTTCCGACATCGCGCCAGTATCCTTCGCTTTTAAATCCGTAAATAGGAACGTTATTGTTTAAGAGAAACGGGAAAAGGTCTTGTGAAAAATCAAAACTTTCGCCTTCGGGTATATAATCAAATATTTTTTTGTTGAAGCAGTAAATTCCGGTATTAATTGTATCCGAGAAAACCTCCGATGATGACGGTTTCTCGAGAAATCTTACAATCCTGTCCTCTTTGTTGGTAAGGATAATGCCGTATTGAAGCGGATTCTCCGAACTGTACAATGAAATTGTGGCAACGGATTTTTTGTCCGTATGATAATCGGCAATATCGGACAGGTTGAAATCGGTAATGACATCGCCGCTTATAACAAGAAAATCGTTTTCGATGAATTGTTCGGATAGTTTCACGGCGCCTGCTGTTCCGTAATCTTTATCGGGCAGTATGTATTTAATGCTGACTCCGAAATTCGAGCCGTCGCCGAAATATTTTCGGATTATTTCCGGCTGGTAATACAGAAGCATAACGTAATCCGTAACTCCGTGTTCCTTAAGCAAAGTAACAACATGCTCAAGCATTGGTACGTTAACAATCGGTACCATCGGTTTGGGTATACTGTTGGTAAGAGGTCTTAACCTCGTACCGAACCCGCCCGCCATTATTACAGCCTGAAATTTTTTCAATTAGTAATTAGTAATTAATAATTAGTAATTCTTTATCGTTTAAAAATGATTGTTAAGAAATTTTAATTCTTACAATAACATTCATTGTGCAAAATAATTATGTTGTTTCGTTTTTCCGTGAAGTCCGGATAATCGAAAATATTATTCTTGATACTTCATCGCAATCTTTATATACTGAATCAAACATAACCTGATTAATATAACCCGTATCTTTAAGTATTCTCAGCCAAAAACTCGTTTCTCTAACTTCTTTATTAGCAATTGAGAGTTTATTCAGAAAATCTTTCTTTGAAACTCCTCCGATTGCTTCTTCTACATTTGCTCCGACTGAGGTACCGCTTCGTAAAATCTGTTTACTTAAATTATGTTCTTTCTTTTTATTGCAAAGATACTGATACAATCGTACTATCCAAACGGAAAAATTGTAAAATTTATCTAATACAACATTTTCTTTTATAATCTTCAAGCCTAAACCTCCTTTGTTTTAAACCTGAAAAATATATTACCGTTTAGTAATTACTAATTATTCATTACTAATTATTAATTACCAATAGTTAATTCTTCTTCTTCTCTTCCTTGTTGAAATTAAATTCGACATCGGGAGTCTGGTCGCTGCCTTCTTTGCCCTTGAAATACGGTTTCTCTTTGAATCCGAATAGTTTTGCCGTTACAACTGTCGGGAAACTTCTGACGCTTGTATTATATTCCTGTACTGCTTCGTTAAATTTTCTTCTTTCTACGGATATTCTGTTTTCTGTTCCTTCGAGTTGTGATTGCAATTGGAGAAAACTTTCATTTGATTTCAACTGCGGATAATTTTCGGAAACCACTAAAAGTCTCGACAGCGATGTAGAAAGGTTGTCCTGCGCCTTTTGATACTGCTGGAATTTTTCGGGGTCATTAAGATCCTGAGGATTAATTTTCATTTGTCCTACCTTGCTTCTCATTTCCGTTACTTCCGTCAGAACGCTTTTTTCGAAATCAGCGGCGCCCTGAACCGTCTTCACGAGGTTTGGAATCAGGTCCGCTCTCCTTTGATACTGGTTCTCAACCTGAGACCAGGCGGAAGTTACTTTCTCTTCTGACGATACCAGCGAATTATATCCGCATCCGTACAAAGACCATGCAAGGAATAAAACTGTAACACCCAATAAAATAGATTTTATTGCTCTCATAATAAAATTTAGTTCTACAAAAATATGGATTTTTAGACTTTAAAAAACTACAATAAAAAAAGCCCGTGCAAATATTTCGTAAATTATGACTTTGTGAATAATATTTATTTGTTAAGTGTTTATTGCAAAATAGGACCGCTTGTTACTGGATTTTCTGAAATAAGCCAAAATTTGAAAACAATTCGGTCAGTTTTACTGATATGGTAAGATGTGATAGATTAGCCGGGTTTTACGGGAACAAAATCCGGAAGAATAAATAAAAAACGGCAGTTTAATAAACCACCGTTTAAAAACTATATGAGTATATGAAAATTATTTAGTTGTCTTGTTGATATGCTTAGCAAGTTTCGACTTGGTGTTGGCTGCTTTATTCTTGGGAATAATGCCTTTCGTTGCAGCCCTGTCTAAAGTCTGTGCTGTTTTCTTAAATTCTGCTAATGCATCGGTCTTTTCCTTTGAGGAAAGTACTTTTTTAATTGAAGTCTTTATTAAGACTTTAACTTTTTTATTCTTTTCAGTCCTTTTTATTGTCTGTCTGGCTCTTTTCTGAGCTGATTTGTGTCTTAATGGCATAGTATATCTTTATTTAAAACCAATAAATTAAAGAAATTTTTATTAAGATTCAAACCTTTAAGGATTCCAATCGGATAACTTTTAACATTATTTAATCAAAACAGCCCTTTTTACATCCGAAAACTTGCCCGATTGCATTTTAATTAAATAAATACCGCTCGGATATTTTTCCGCGTCCCAGGTTATCGAATGCAGTCCGGTCTTGAAATATTTGTTCTCAAGCGTTTCTACTTTTTGCCCTCTTATATTATATACGGAAATTGTGACATTGCCGTTTGCCGGAATGTAGAAAGAAATTTCTGACGATGGATTAAACGGATTCGGGTAATTTTGCCTGAGTTCGTAACTCTTAACTTCCGTTTCGTGACCGATTATTCCGGTCTGGACTGTAAATTTTCTCGCTATCTGATTCCATAACTCGCGATTAGTGCCGTCGTAACTCAAAGCCCAAATGCCGATTCCTTTTAAGTTCAGCGAATTTACAAAATCATATTTAATCCCGAGCGATACCGAATCATCATACCATCCCTGATGCCATGTGTTCGATTGATATCTGTACCACGGTGTAAGTGAATATGTGTCCCATATTCTTCCGTATGAAGCGGAATTGCTTTTCATTGCGGAATAGGAGTAAGCCGTTCCCGTACCTGTAGTTGTCGATTTTATTGCGTTCGTCTGAGTTGGCCATTCGTAACCGTAATACGGAACGCCAAGACAGAACTTTTGCGCACTCACTCCCTGAGCGAGATAGTTGTTTACCGAATTTGCCACATAATAACTGCCCCAGAATCCGCTGCTTTGCAAAGGCGCGTTGGGACCGGCGTTTGAGGAACCTGACCAGTAATAATTATATCCCATCATAATTAATAGGTCGCAAACCGAATTTAAACCCGGAATATCGAAACTGTTATTCCAGTCAACGGGAGGCAGGCAAATTGAAACGTTTGAATTTGGAATCTGATTATGAAAAGTATTCGAAAGGTCAGTCATGAATAAAACGAGATTTTGTCTTTGCGATGCGGGAACATTCTCAAAGTCTATATTCACGCCGTCGGCATTTCTTGACACCACCAGATTTATTAATGTGCTTATGAGTGTCTGCCTTTTCAGCGAATTTGAAAGCAAGGCTGTATTGCACGCGCTTCCGAAATTTGTCACGGTTAAAACCACTTTGGTTCCGTAAGAATGAGCAAGGGGAATAATGTTTGTTGTGCTCCAGTAATGAATCGTTGTGTATCCGCCTGTTGCAGTATCTACTTCGTAACTGAAATATCCTATGTGAGATAAAAGAGAATAATCGTAATCCGTATATGCGGTGCCTGCCCAGTAAGGATTCCAGCCGAATACAGTTTTATTTAGCGAGTTTCTTTTTGATGAATTTCCGTTTTCTGCTTTTCCGAAATCGCTTTCGCTATTGTAATTGTATTGAGAATATTTCTCGCTTTCGGACTGATGAATCGATTTGTGTTCTTGCGCATAAATCCCCGCGCAGATAAATAAAATCAGCAATAATATGCAAATTCTCATTGTTCGGCAAATTGTTAAATGAAAAATAGAATCAATTTCCTGTATTACAAAGTCAAAAGAATAGTTATTTATACTCTCATTAAAATCTTTCCTATTGATAAAAGTGTTATAATTGCTTAATTTTGTAGTTCTTAGGGCGGTTAGCTCAGTTGGTTAGAGCGCCACGTTGACATCGTGGAGGCCATTGGTTCGAGTCCATTACCGCCCACTTTTTATTTGTCATAGTAATTCAGATTCTCTTCTTTGTCAAATCAATTGATATTTCGTGAATCGGGATTGCATATTTTAATGTTATATAAAGAAGTGAACGAAAAAATCAAAATATCATTTCCTGACGGAACCGTAAAAGAGTTCGCAAAAGGAATCAGCGCATACGAAGTTGCAAAAGGAATCAGCGAGAGATTTGCAAAGCAGGTGCTTCTTGCTGAAGTGAACGGCGTGAAGAAAGATATGTCGGCGCCGATTAACGAGGATTCGAAAATTGTATTTTATAAATTCGATTCCGACGAAGGCAAGGAATGCTACTGGCATACAACATCACACATGATGGCGCAGGCAATCGAGGAATTATATCCGGGCGCGAAGTTCGGCGTTGGTCCCGCAATTGAAGGCGGCTTCTATTATGACGTCGACAGCGAAAAAAGATTTACAGAAGAAGAATTAAAAATAATAGAAAATAAAATTCTCGAAATCGCGAAACGCGATCTTCACCCCGTCAGGGAAGAAATGAAGAGAGAAGATGCGATAGAATATTTTAAGACAAAAAGAATCGACCCTTACAAAGTCGAGATACTCGAAACAATCGCTAAAGATGAAACCGTAGTATCGTTATATCATCAGGGCGAATTTACAGACTTATGCAGAGGACCGCATTTACCCGCGACTTCTTTTGTCAAGTCCGTTAAACTTCTTTCCGTTTCCGGTTCTTACTGGAGAGGCGACGAGAAGCGGCAGATGCTCCAGAGAATATACGGAATTTCTTTCCCCTCGCAGAAAGAACTCGACCAGCATTTGAAGAACCTTGAAGAAGCAAAAAAACGGGACCACAGAAAACTCGGAAAAGAACTGGATTTATTCTTCTTCCACGATGTCAGTCCGGGCGCTCCTTTCTGGCTGCCTAACGGCATGATAATTTACCGCGAGATAGAAAGTTTCTCAAGAAAACTTCATGATAAATATAACTACGACGAAATAAGTACACCGATGATTGTACGAGAACCGTTGTTCAATACTTCGGGTCATACAGGTCATTATGCGGAAAATATGTTTAAGATTATTAGCGACGATGAAACAATGTATCTGAAACCCATGAACTGCCCCGAAGCGACACTTGTTTATTCTTCGAAATTAAGAAGTTTCAGAGACCTGCCGCTTCGTTTAAGCGAACTCGGCAGAATGCATAGAAATGAAATCCGCGGCGCGCTCGGCGGGATGTTCAGAGTAAGACAGTTTACTATGGATGATGCGCATATATTTTGTACTTATGACCAGATACTTGAAGAAATCACAAAAGTTCTTCAGTTGATGACTGAAACTTATGCGACATTCGGATTTACTCCAATGTATTATCTATCAACAAGACCCGATGAGGCGATGGGCGATATAGAAGTTTGGAACAAAGCCGAAGAATCGCTCGCGAACGCACTGAAGGTAAATAATCTTGCTTTTAAGGTGAATGAAAAAGACGGCGCTTTCTACGGACCTAAGATTGACGTTCACATTAAAGACGCGTTAAACAGAACTTGGCAACTGGCAACTATTCAGTTGGATTTCAACATGCCTGATAAGTTTGACCTGACTTACGAAGGTTCGGACGGACAGAAACACAGACCTGTAATGATACACAGAGCGATTTACGGAAGTTTCGAAAGATTCGTCGGAATCCTGACAGAGCACTATGCGGGCAACTTCCCTGCATGGATTGCCCCGACCCAGATAGCGGTTTTACCGCTTACCGACAGTCAGAAAGACTACGGAGAAGAAATATATAAAACACTGATAAACGAAGGCTTTAGAGTGTTTTTTGACGACAGAAGCGAAAAAATCGGATATAAAATACGCGAATCAGAGAACAAAAAGATTCCATATATGTTAATACTTGGAGAGAAGGAAAAACAGAATAACAACGTTTCTTTAAGAATTCACGGTATAGGAGATAAAGGCGCTTTTGAATTGAAAGATTTAATACAAAAAGTTAAATTCAATATTGCCGAAAAATCATATACGTACGATTTTTAAAAATTTATGAAAGGATATATTAATTAAAGACAAAAGATACAGAGAAAGAGTTAATCAAGAAATTAATTCTTATCAGTTAAGAGTTATTGACGAAGACGGAAACCCATTAGGGGTAATGTCGTCACAGGAAGCGCTAAGGTTAGCAATATCAAGAAGTCTGGACCTCGTTGAAATAGCGCCGAATTCGAAACCTCCTGTCTGCAAGATTATTAACTACGGAAAGTATAATTACGAAAGGCAGAAAAAAGAGAAGACACAGAAGAAGAATCAGAACGTTATGACTGTAAAGGAAATCAGGTTTAATGCAAATACCGATTCCCACGATATAGATTTTAAGACAAAGCATTTAAGGCAGTTCTTATTCGACGGTCACAAGATTAAAGCAACTGTTCTTTATAAGGGAAGAATGATTACGCACCCTGAAATCGGAAGGAAACTTATGGAAGAGATACTCGAGAAACTTACGGATGTAGGCAAACTTGAATCGCCGCCGAAACTTGAAGGAAAAATGCTCACGGCTTATCTCATTCCCGATAAGAATAAAATTACGGCGTATAATAACAGGATAGCAAAGTTGAACAAGCAGACGGCAAAGCAGGATAAGCCTGCAATATCCGGTGACGAAGCGGCGGTTATTGAAAACGCTGCAGCGGAAGAAAAGACGGATACGATTGAAAAGACCGAAACAACGGAAACAACAACAGAGACAAAAAGCGAAGAATAAAAATTTTATATAAATCACATAACAGAAAAAATGCCTAAGATGAAATCAAACCGTGCCTCAGCCAAGAGATTCAAGGTTACAGGTACAGGCAAACTGAAAAGAGAGAAAGCAACAAGGAGTCATATTTTGACCAAGAAATCACCGAAGAGAAAAAGACAATTGCAGAAAGCAACTCTCGTCTCCAAAGGCGATTCAGGCAGAATTAAAAGATTAATTCTTGCAGAATAATCCGAAAGGATTATAAGTTCTTTGATATTTTATTTCCGGACGTATGACAAAACAAGGATTGATGTTTCGGGAATAATTTAAATAAGAAGAGGCTTTAAAAATCCGTTTCGGATGCCTCAATTTTTAAATTAAAAGAAAGGTTTATTAAAATGCCGAGATCTAAAAACAAAGTAGCGGCGCACGCGCGCAAGAAAAGAATCCTCAAAGCCGCCAAAGGCTACGTTGGCGCAAGAAGTAAAGTCTTCACAGTCGCAAAAAATGCGGTCGAAAAAGGTTTATCACATTCCTACAGAGACAGAAAACTTAAAAAGAGAGTTTTCAGAAACATCTGGATAGTCAGAATCAATGCAGCGGCAAGAGTCAGCGGAATTTCATATTCGCAGTTGATGGGCGCATTGAAAAAGAAAAATATTGACATAAACAGGAAAACACTTGCCGACCTTGCGTACAACAATATTGAAGCATTCAACGAAATCGTAAAATTTGCTATGAATTAATATTTCATATAGTAAAAAATCAAAAGCGGGCAGCAGCCCGCTTTTTTTATGCCTAAAAATTGTTTGCCGCCCACGGTTTGAATTGTATCAAATAATCACCGGATTATATAAACAATCAAAAATAAAATATCAAAAATACAAATCAAAATTCAAGAATGAAAAGCGTGTGTTCTTATTCTAACCCGTCACGGCGGGTCTCCGTTTGCTAACGCAAACTCCGACTTCTAACTCGCCACGGCGGGTCTTCGTTTGCTAACGCAAACTCCGACTCCTAACTCGCCACGGCGGGTCTCCGTTTGCTAACGCAAACTCCGACTCCTAACTCTTGTTTTGTCCGTTCTTTCTCGCGGGAAATGGAAAAAGTTCTTGCTCTAAAAATTAGCGCCACTTAGCGGTAATTCGCGGCTAATATTTCTTTCCATATTCAGCGGATTTCGTTTTTCAAATCCGTGATAATCTGTGGCAGATGCTCACGCTTTTGTATTAAGAATCAGTGGATTCCGTATTGTCCGTTCTTTCTCGCGGGAAATGGAAAAAGTTCTTGCTCTAAAAATTAGCGCCACTTAGCGGTAATTCGCGGCTAATATTTCTTTCCATATTCAGCGGATTTCGTTTTTCAAATCCGTGATAAT
>JAQTLX010000007.1:201041-203384 GCA_028714695.1 Ignavibacteria bacterium
CTGTGGCAGATGCTCCTAACCCGCCACAGCCGAGTCTCCGTTTTCTAACGCAAACTCCGACTCCTATCTTCTAACTCCTATTTCAAATCTGTGTTAATCTGCGGCAGATGCTCTTGCTTCTGCTCTCCAAGTTTTACATATAAATTTTGAAAAAAATAAAGTAAATTCACTTATAATTCAAATTATGCTTGAAAAAATTGAAAATATAAAATCGGAAATTAATGCTTTTGTTGTAAACAATCCCGACACGCTCGAACAGTTCAGGCTAAAATTTCTCAGCCGCAAAGGCCTGCTAAACGACTTATTCGAAGACTTCAAGAACGTAGATAAATCGCAGAAAGGACCCGTCGGAAAAGCGCTGAACGAATTGAAAAACCTAGCGCAGGGAAAATTCGATTCGGCGAAAGAAATTATTGAAAACAGCAGTGCGGGTGAAAACAAAATTGACGATTACACTCTTCCGGGCAGGACTTACAATATCGGTACAAAGCACCTTATTACTCAGGCTCTTGAAGACATTACTAAAATTTTCGAACGCATCGGATTCAAGGTAGCGGGAGGTTTCGAAATCGAGAACGAATATTATAATTTCGACGCTCTCAACACGCCCGACTATCATCCCTCGCGCGATATGCAGGATACATTTTATCTGAACAGCGAAGGCAAGGACAAGAATTATCTTCTCCGCACGCAGACTTCGCCCGCGCAGATTCACGTAATGCAAAACCAGCAGCCGCCCGTGAGAATAATCAGTCCGGGCAAGTGCTACAGAAACGAAGCCATCAGCGCACGTTCGCTTTCAATGTTCCATCAGGTTGAAGGATTGTACGTTGATAAAGGCGTAACGTTCCGCGAACTCAAAGGCACGCTAGATTATTTCGCTAAGGAATTTTTCGGCAAGGATTTGAAAACAAGGCTCCGTCCGAGTTTCTTCCCGTTCACAGAACCCTCGGGAGAAATGGACGTTGAATGCTATCTCTGCAAAGGCAAAGGATGCAGGATTTGCAAATACACCGGCTGGCTCGAAATACTCGGATGCGGGATGGTTGACCCTAACGTATTCGTTAACGTAGGCTATGACCCCGAAATATACACGGGATATGCATTCGGAATGGGTATAGAAAGAACACTCATGATTCGTCACGGCGTTCCGGATATACGCATGTTCTACGAAAATGACATTAGATTTCTGAAACAATTTTAAACAATAACTTAAGGAGTAAAAAATTAATGAAGAAAATTTTTGTATTTTTCACCGGCTTGATTTTTTTATCCGTACTCGTAATGGGCTGCGGGAAAAGCGACGTCAAGACCGAAGTTAAAAAAACAGATTCCGTAAAAACTCAGACAACACAGCCGACTCAGACGGAAACAAAAAAAGACAGCATTAAAACCGATGTAAAAGATTCAGAAACTAAAAAGGACGATAAAAAATTGGACTACGTAAAATTCGAAACATCGATGGGTACTTTCAAAGCAAAACTTTTCAGCAAAGAAGCGCCTATCACAACCGACAACTTCAGAAGCCTTGTTGAAAAAGGTTTCTACAACGGAATAATATTCCACAGAGTAATCGACGGATTCATGATTCAGGGCGGCGACCCGACAGGCACAGGCAGAGGCGGTTCCGGAACGACAATCAAAGACGAATTCGGACCCGGCTTAAAGCACAATAAAAAAGGTATCCTTTCAATGGCAAATGCCGGACCCAATACCGGACAATCGCAGTTCTTCATCACACTTGCGCCTACACCGCATCTTGACGGCAAGCATGCAATATTCGGCGAAATCGTCGACGGCATGAGCGTTGTTGAAAAAATCGGAAAGACAAAAACAGGACCCGGCGATAAACCCGTTGAAGACGTTAAGATGATTAAAGTAACAATGGTATCGGAATAAGTAAGAATAAAAAGTTCTGACAAAAATAAAAGAGGGGAATGTTTTCATTCCCCTCTTTTTTATTAATCCCGTACTTATCCGCTTTTTCTATTAGTTATAATTTATTTTGTGCTCGTCAGAAGCCTGTCCGCCATTTCGTTAGGCGGGTTACATTAATAAAATAGTATAACTATTTTATTAATATCATTTTCTTAATTGCTGTGAAGTCTTTCCCGCCCGAAACCTGAATCCGATAGAAATATACTCCGCTAGCGAACCCGCTTCCGTCAAATTCCGTAATATATTTCCCTGCCGAACGAAATTCATTATTCACTAACGTTTTTATTTCCCTTCCCAGTATATCGTAAATCATAAGTTTCACCTTTCCATCCTGCGGCATGTCATACGATATCTTTGTAACAGGATTAAACGGATTGGGATAGTTCTGATAAAGATTGTAACTAA
>JAQTLX010000008.1 GCA_028714695.1 Ignavibacteria bacterium
ATATCTGTTCCCGTAAAATATTTTTTGCTATCTTTTTCCATGGTAAGTCTCCTTATTTAAATTTTTTGTCAAAAAATTAATTTATAAAATATTGTTGAGACTTACCATTTTAAACATAAGGTCTCGCAAGTTCCCCCTTGTCATTCCCGCAAGTTTTTAGCGGGAATCTCAAGATCCTAAATAAAAGTTCGTGGTACAATTGAATGAATCCGCATTATCTCCCCCTCTGCCATTCCCGAATACTCTCGCAAGTTCCCCCTTGTCATTCCCGCAAGTTTTTAGCGGGAATCTCAAGATCCTAAATAAAAGTTCGTGGTACAATTGAATGAATCCGCATTATCTCCCCCTGTCATTCCCGCAAGTTCCCCCCCTGTCATTCCCGCAAGTTTTTAGCGGGAATCTCAAGATCCTAAATAAAAGTTCGTGGTACAATTGAATGAATCCGTATTATCTCCCCCTGTCATTCCCGAATACTCCCGCCCCTGTCATTCCCGCAAGTTTTTAGCGGGAATCTCAAGATCCTAAATAAAAGTCCGCAGTACAATCGAATGAATCCGGATCACTCGCTGAATGATTCTTTGTTCTCCAAAATGATTTCTTTCGTTTCTTTGATTTGTTCTTCAGTTGCAATATCACATAATAAATCTTTCCATTCCGGATTTTCTTTCTCAATCAAACCGACTTTCCATTTCCTCTCCCATTTTTTCAATTGTTTTTCCCTTTCTATTGCAGCGCCAACATATTCATATTGTTCAAAATATACGAGATGGCTAAGAAAATAACTCTCCGCAAATCCGGTTTTGAGTTTAAGTCGATGTTCAAGAATCCTTCGGACAATATTATTCGTAACGCCTGTGTATAATACACCGTCTTTTTTATTTGAAAGAATATAAACATAATATGTCTTCGATTTATCATTCATACTTGCAATGATTACGATTTTAAAGATACCCGTTAAGAACTCGCTGGTATGACAAAAAAAAACAACGCTATTTTATCAGCACCATTTTCTTAATTGCTAATTGCTTATCGTTAATTGCTAACTGATAAAAGTACACTCCGCTCGAATATTTCGATGCATCGAATTCAACCTCGTAAACTCCGGGTGTAAATTTATCGTTTACCAAAACGGCGATTTCCTTTCCGAGCAAATCATAAACCTTCATAGTGATTACACCGTTTCCATCTTTCCACTTCCCGAATTCCGGAACAGAGAATCGTATCTTCGTTACAGGATTAAACGGATTCGGATAATTCTGCGACAGAGAAAACTTTTCGGGAACTGAACTGCCAATCCTTTTTATATCGGACAAAGGGATTATTCTGTACCTTGCCCATAAATTTGAATACGCTGCCGAATCCTTTGTGTAAACTACCCAGCCGTATAAATGACTGCTATTAGATACCCCGTTATTAATTGTTATTCTTGTAGATTTGGATGTATCTCCAATTGTTACGCTGTCCTTGTATATTGGATACTGAGCACGGTCGTCAAAAATTACTTTAAGAGAATCTCTTCCTTTTCTTACAAAAGCACAGGATACAAACGAGACATAATCCGTTATAATACCGTAATACATATTTACGAAATTTGAGTAATTATATCCGGGATTATTTGTGTAGATTGTTTCCTGAGCAGATGTGCCTGTTGTTAAAGGTACGGAGGTCGCATAGATATTGTAAAATCCGCTCCTGTTTGATTCGAACGCGATACCTTCAGCCATGTTCGAATACGTATAACAGAAACTATTAAAAGTATTGTCGCCCGCATATGCTGCAGTATCAGGCTGCGACCAGACGGGAAGCGCAGATGATTTCCTGTAATATATAGCCCTCTTGTTGTCGGGTTTTTTCTTTTCATAGGTAACTATATAATAACTCTGGCTTACCGAGGATGTGTAATTCCATAAATTTGCATTAGAACAAAATGATGTATCCGAAACCGTAAGATTTGTATCGTACAAAATCGTCCTGTTAAGCGGATTGAACTTTCTGAAAATTACATCTCCGCTTTTTGTATACGAAACAGCGTAAGTAACGGAATCTATGAAGTACGAATGGGGAGAGTATTTGTCCCCTGAGGCTGTATCAAAAGGAAATACTGTTCCCCAGCCCGAAAGCCGGGTGTAATACCTTCCGTATATATCCCATTTTCCGTTCTGATTTGTTTCCCACAGCACGAGAGCGCTGGCTATGTTATAATCGTAATAGTTATTGTAATTTCTGCCGTACGCAATCGACGGATTTCTTTTCAATGATGCATTTGAAGTCAGCATCATTACCGAATCCAATGGACTGGTAGACCCCAACTTTAATACGCAGATTTGCGCATTGGGCAGCGACTGCCTTTCGAAAACAAATAATTCCCAGCCGTACGTATAGAAATTACTGTGGTCCCAGAATGGATTGAATGAAGGATTTTTATCTACGAAACCGTTTGTCAGTTTCTGCGGCGCCTGCCAGTTATACTGCGAAAATAAATTTGAACAAGTAGTCAATAATATGCAGGTAATTACAGCGGGTAAAAGTAACTTTTTCATAATTATCCCCCTTTTGGAATTAATTTAAAAAGTTAATGTGTAATTGTATATAATTTAAAATTCATTAACAAGACCGAAGTGAATTTTGCCGTCAAGCATTCCGTCTCCTTTGCCGATAGCGTAACTGATGCCGATTACTCCTATCGCTGTCTCTATGCGAATTCCCGCTCCGTAACCGAATATGAAACCCTCCTGTTTCGGTATGTTGTTTATGTCGTCGGAAGGGCGGTAATAATAACCCGGATCGAAGAAAATATCCCCGAAACTCTTTCTCGAAAACGCATAACGGAGTTCTATGTTTCCGTATGTGAATCTTGATGCGCGGAACTGCTCCTCCCTGTATCCCCGTATATTTTTTATCCCGCCGACTTTATAGAAATCCGCGTCTTCAAGTTTTCCGGATGTAACCTGCCCGATGAAAAATCTTAATAGCAGCGACTGCCTTTTAAAGAATGATGAATAGAAATCGATGTCCATAGAATATCTCTGAAGCGAAAAACTCCGGTCATTGGTTGACGTTGCGGAATATATTTTTTTATCTCCATAAACGAAATTTGCCCTGTACAGAAATCCGGATGTCGGTATGTATATATTGTCCCTGCTGTCGTACCTTATCTCTGTGCCGGCATAAAGAACTCTCGAGTCCGCAATAGTAAATGCAACTGCCGAATCGGGAGGAATGACCCTGTCAATACCTGCCGATAGACCGAGTGTGAATTTATTTGTAAGAAGTATGTCGCCTTTGAAATCGAATTTTCTGTGTGTATAACTCGTGTCCTGAATTCTCTGTGTGAATCCCGCGCTAAGGTTAAGCGGAAGTCCGAAGAAATACGGCTCGGAGTATTTCAATTCGAGTTCCTGAGTCGATTTTGTTTCCTGCTGCCATCTGGCATCGAGTCTGCGCGCGGTACCAAAAAGGTTTCTGAAAGACAGATTCACAAGTCCCGTAAGATACCCCTTTTCGTTTTCAGTAGGCGGAGGCACGTATCCGAGTATTCCGTCAAATGTATTCGTGCTTCCTTCCTTTACAATAATAAGCAGTCCCGATTCCTTTTTATTAGGGAGTGTATAAATTTTCGGCTCTTCGACTGAAGTGAAAATGTTCAGGCGTTCAAGCCTGAACTTCATGTCATGCATATTCTCTCTTGTAACCGTCTTGTCTTCGCGTATCCTGAGTTCCCGCAGTATTACAACATCTTTTGTATCTTCATTTCCCTGAATCCTGACATTCGATATTTTAATCTGAGATTCTTCTTTAATCGATATCGATATGCGTATTCTGGGATTGTTATCATCATAGAGCGTTACTTCCTCAAGGTAAGCCTTTGTAAACAGGCTCCCTTTCTTTTCGTACAAACCCAGAAGGGCTTTAATGTCGTTTGAAAGTGTGTTATTATCAAGAACTTCGCCGGCCTTTGTTTCAAATATATCGTGAATTTCTTTGGTTGTTACCGATACATTCCCGTGTACGTTTATTTCTCCGACTTTAATCTGCTTTCCTTCGGCGATTGTAATTTTCAGGTCAACATAAGAAGAATCCGAAGTGAATATTTTCGAAACCCCTGTGATCTTAGCAAGCAGAAATCCGTTCTCCCTGTATTTTTCACGCAGTGATTTCAGGTCGGTATTCAACAGGTCTTCCGTAAACTGCTTGTCCGGCTTCAGCATCATCGCACCCTTGAGATTATTGTCGGAGAAAAATGAATTTCCTTCAAAAGATACTGTCCCGACTATTGTCTGTGCATCTGCCGTCCGGAAAACAGAAGAAAGAAAAAATACAGTGCATATAACGATTAGTATTTTCGATAAAACAGGAATTGTGATATTTCTTATCCTGCAATATTTTAAATCGAAATATTTGAATGCATCTCTTGGCATCCTTTTAATTTTAAGCATTTCCTTAAATAAAGAAATACAAAAATGAATAGGGGAGAACAATGCGGGTTATCTTAAAAATTGTATATAAAATAAGAAACTCCGCATAAGCGGAGTTTCTTTATTGTTAACCCAAAAAATAATAACGAATTATTATTCTTTGTCTGTTGGCAATTATTTTTTCTTCTTTGCTGGTGTATTCGTCTGTGCTTTCGGCGCTTCTTTCTTCTCTTCAATCCTGTCGGGATATTTCATGCTGATTTCTTTTCTTCTTCTGAAAATTGAAAGTATGAATCCCGCAAAGAGCATAAGAACACCCGTCCAGAGAACACTTATGAAAGGCTTGATTGATGCGCTTACAACAAGTGTTTCTCCCGCTGCTTTCGTGTTGTTTTTCATCGGGTCCATAACGGCAATTTTAGCAACCGAGCCGCCCTTTTCTTCTCCCATTACGGTCATATTCAGGAAATAGAAGTTATATTTTGAGTTGCTCTGCATAACCGCAGGCACAGGCATCGGCGCGCCGTTCACGAACTGTGTCTTTATGTTCAGTGTTTCGGTGTTCTTTCCGTCGTTTACCTTTATTATGGCGCCCAGCGTGTAATTTCCCGAAGCCATTTCTTTTCCGCCCTTTTGCATGGTTCCGAAATCATAATCTATGAACTCAACTTCGAGTTCGTTGATTTTCGTTTTCTCGCCTCTCTTTAATTCATATACATTTTCTTTCGGGAACTGATCGGGCTCTTCAAGACTCATCGGCGAAATATATAAATCCTTAACCGTGAAATTCGCTATATCCGGATTCTTCATAACGCCGTTTGAGAACGAACTCATAAACATTATAGGTCTCAATGTAACTTCCTTGTTGTCCTGTTCAACTTTTACGTTGAAGGCATACATCGTGTCGCGTTTATTGTTCGGGTCCATAAAAGGAGTCGCGCCTACATACGTGAATTTATATCCGAATGCCTCTTTCGGAACGTCCTGTTCAAGCGAAAGATTTGTTTCCTCGCTGTACCTTCCCGAACCTATAACGCCAAGAAAGAACAGCGCAATTCCGATGTGGGCAAACATGCCGCCGAAGTTGAGTTTACCGTTTCTTATAATTCTTACTGCAAGTCTCGCGTTTACAAAGAATGCAATCAGTGACACGAAAGCAAATACAATATAGAGTATATCCGTGAGTCCGACAATAACCAGCACTATTGTAGTAATCAATGCAAGCGACAACGGTAATATCAGATTGTTTAAAAACTTCTTTGCATCAGTCTGCTTCCATTCGATGTAAAGGCTGATTCCCATTGTAATCATCAGGAATATCGCTACCGGAATGTTCATCTTATTGTAGAACGCGGCTTCAACCTTTGCCGATGAAAATATCGGCAGGCTGGTTCCGACAAACACAACAAGACCTGATGCGCATAAAAGCAATGCTCCGATAAACAGGAACGATTCCTTCGTGAGAAAATGCGCGCTCTCCGACCTTAAATCCTTTAAACTCTTAAACCTGAAAGCAATTGCAATAATCGATATCAGAGTGAAAGATGAAATGAATATTACAAGCACAAGATATACAAGCGCTCCTGGGTCAACAAAAGAGTGTACCGATGATTCACCGAGTATACCGCTTCTTGTAAGGAACGTCGAATATAATACAAGCAGGAATGCAAGAATGCTGAGTATCAAATTCGTCTTTTTGTATCCGCCTGTTTTCTTCTGTGAAATAATCGTGTGCAGACTCGCTACGTTTATAATCCATGGAATAAGCGACGAGTTTTCAACCGGATCCCATGCCCAGTAACCGCCCCATCCGAGTACTCCGTACGCCCAGTAGCCGCCCATCATAATCCCGAGTCCGAGAATGCCTCCCGAAAATAAAATCCAGGGCACTGAAAATGTAACCCATTTTTGATATTCGTTTTTCAGAAGCGAACCTATTGCAAAAGCAAAAGGAACCGTGAGCGATGAAAATCCGAGAAAGAGTGTCGGCGGATGAATTGACATCCAGAAATTCTGAAGCAGGGGATTCAAACCTCTTCCTTCAGGCGGTGTAAAACCGTATTCGACTTCTTTCGGAAATGCTTCCCAGATATAATTAAACGGCGATTTAAGTATTATTATAAGAGTAAGAAAACTCAGTACTAGCGTGTATATCAGCATCGCCTGAGGTTCGAGCCTGTCGCCTTTCGAAACAAAGTTGAGCAGAAAAATTCCGATAACCGCAGTCAGGAACGCCCACAACATGAAACTCCCTTCCTGTCCGGCATAGAAAGTCGACATCAGTAACGGCAGTTGTAAATCCGTGCTGCTTTCTTCCCAGACATAAGCGAACTGAAACTGATGTGACAGTATTATGTACAAAAGGTACAGAGAGGCTGTGATTATTCCGATTGTTGTTACATGGAAAAATATCCTCCCCACTTTCAGATAATTCTCTTTGCCCGTATGCGCAAGGAAAAATCCAACCATCGATATTATCGAAGCAGCGAATGCGATATATATTAAGGCTTTGCCTATCATAAAATTTTATTTAAACTTTTATTATTGTTGTTTGTTCGTGTTCTTCACGTCTTCACCCTTGGCTTCGTATTTTGAAGGACATTTTGTAAGAATGTCTTTCGCGTAAAATGTATCGCCTTTCACTTTCCCCTTTGCCACAATCATAGTCGCAATGTCGAAGTTGTTCGGTTTGGCTCCGTCAAATACAACTTTCATTTCCGTATTGCTGTCGTCTTTCATGTAAAAGGTAAACGTGTTGTTTGAGGCGTCGTATTTCGCGTCTTTCTCCTTGACCCATGCGCCTTTCACTTCAACAGTTTTTAACTTCTTCTGCGCATCGCTGAAAGAAGCATATTCTATTTTATTGTCCATAAAAGAGATGAAACCTACAACAATGAATACAACAACAATGACAGACGCTATAACAATCTTGATTTTGTTTGTCATTTTTGTTCCTCTCTTTCGAGTTTTTTAAGATTTCTGTCAATCTTATTTAAATATAAAAATATTCCTGCCCAGATGATTAATGCAATAAACAGGACGAGATACATTGAGTTCTGCTCTAAAAAATCGTACATACTTATATGTTATTTTTTTGAATTCTGTTTAATTTTAATTTTTCTATCCTGATTTTCACATTCAGCACCCAGAAAAAAACAAGCGTGAAACTGAAAAGTGAAAACAGAAATATCGTCAGCATTACAGGGTTCATATTTATCTTTCCCTGCGTGTTTACTATAGTGTCAGCCGGATGAAGAGATTCAACTATTCTCGGCATTATAAAAATAAAGAACGGCACCGTTACAAAAGCAATTATAGCGTAAACAGAAGCAAGTTTTGCTTTCTGGTCGTGGTTCTCGATGGCAGACCTCAACGAAAAATATGCCCCGTAAATCAGCATAAGAATAAATATCGATGTCTCTCTCGGGTCCCAATTCCAGAATGAACCCCAGTTGAATTTCGCCCATAATGAACCCGTAATAGTCGCAAGTATTGTAAACAGAAATCCTACTTCGGCTGCCGATACTGCCTTAACATCATCCACTAGGTCCCTTTTTCTCAGATACTTTACGGAATAAATCATCGATAAAAGGAATGACAACACCGCTATCCATGACATTGGCACATGAAGATATATTATTCTCGCTTTATCGCCGAGCCCCGGTATAAACGGTATCGGTATTATAGTTGTTCCTATCAGGACTAATGTTATAGACAGAAATACTGTTATCTTATAAAAGTTATTCATATTTTAAATATGCGTTAATCGTTAGGAATAGGTCTTCCCATGCTTTGATAAATTTCCTCAATCTGACCTTTGTTTCTCATTGCTTCTGCATTGCTTGGGTCGAGTTCTAATACGCGTCTGTAATGCTTAAGCGCAGGTCTGTATTTTTTCTTCGGGCTGACATTCGCCTCAAACATTAGATAATTTCCCGCTGCCATATGCTTGTCTATGAGTTGTTTCTTCAAGCCGTTGTCTTTTTTATAATTGGCTTCGAAATCATAAGCGGCTTTCGAAAGTTCTTCCGCTTTCGGGTCAGTAGCAGTTTCAGGCGCAGTATCCATATTTCCCTGGCTCATCTGGTCGGGATTAGTATTACCGTGAGGATTCTGCATGTTCTGCTGGCTCGGCGGTACTGTCTTATTATCAGAGACATTCTTTTTCTCTTCCATTTTTGTGCATCCTGCAATAAGCAGTGCGAATACCGACAATAAAATAATTTTCTTCATCAATTTATTATTTTAATAATTTAAACAAATATACAAATTTTATACTTCAAAATTCCTATAAATAGTAACAATAACCGGATTTAATCCGTTTCATTTAAATTGCTATTTTTTGTGTATTTTATGCGTCTTTTTTTTTGAGGAATTTCAGCAGTAAAGACCGATAAAACAACGCATTTATATATATAAAAAATCCCATCCTTCGCCGAAGAATGGGATTTTTAAAAATTACGAAAACTATTTAATAGTACTGAAGTTCACAACTCCGTTTATGTGCAGCGATTGATTAATAATCACGCCGCTGGAATCTATAACACCGCCGTGACAAAGATAGCATTTTGCCAGCGTCGGATGTGTTCCTCCGGGCAGCGGATTTCCGGTTACGGGATCGCCGTGACAAGAACCGCAGCGCACCGATGTCGGATCCGTGAATTTAGGTTCAGCGCTCTGATTGCCGTTCTTGAATGTACCGTGGCAGTAAACATTCGTACAGGTTTGTGTGCTTCTGTCCCACTGGGGATTAGGAGTCACGCCTTCTGTAGTCTTTCTCGCAAGGTCGCCGAAAACAACGGTAGCAAATGACTGATTCTTCTTGATGTGATTTGAATCCGAAAAACCTGTAAGCGGAATGTGGCATTGCTCGCAATCCACTACGGCGGAATAACGCTGAGTTGTATCATTTGTCATATGCTGTTCGTGTGCACCCACACCCGTCTGCGTGTTCAGAGTATTTCCGAACAAAGACCTCGGCGGATAAATATGTTCCTGATTGCCGTGGCATGTATTGCATGCGTCGGGACCGTTCTCGTGGCAGGTCAAACACGATGCCTTTGCCGTACCTCCCGAAAAATCAGCGCCGTGGCACGATTTACAGCCGTTAATATCCCAACTGTTCGATGCGATGTATTTGCCGTGGAAATTAGCCGATACGGTATTAAGCCATCCGTCGCCGTGAAAAGCCGAGGACGGCGCCATGACCAGGTCGTTTTTTACTTCGCTGCATCCGTAGATGAAGCCGAAGACTGTTAAAATTATCAGTGAATAAAAAATAAATATTTTTTTCATACTCTTTTTGTTTTAGTGTTTTTGACCGTGACAATAACCGCAAAAACCGACGCCTGCCGTTCCGTTTGGACTTGCAGTCGCGTCAGTGTGACAGGTATAACATATGGAAGCCTTTGTTGTATGCCAGCTTCCGTGCTGATCGCTCATAAAACCCGATTCGTGAGTTTTTGGATTTGTACCTTTAATACCGTCATTGTCGAAATGGCATTTTACACATGTCGGATCGCCTCCGTTAACGCTGTGGCATGATTCGCATGATTCTATATCTCTTCTCGCCAGTTCCGCATGAAGTCCGCCGCCTGTATTTACGCCGAATGTCTTAAAGTTTGCAAGCGAATGATTCTTTGGTTTCATTCCCGTCTGCAGATTGCCGCCGTTCTGGTGGCATGAAGCACAGAATGACACAGGGTCGTGACAGGTTTTGCATTCGAAACTCTTTTGCTTTGCATCGAGTCCGTGCGTGAACTGATAGTTCATGTCATGTACGGTAGAAAGTTTCTGAAGCGCTGTCCTGTCGGTTCTCGTTGCGAAATCCTTCGTATAATACGGAGCATAGAAATTTTTCTTTGTATTTTCGCCCGAATACTTCACAGGCTGATGACACGATTCGCAGAAATAATTCGAATGGCACATCATGCAATTGCTGTTATTGTTGCCTGTTGACGCGTCATAAATCACCTTATGTTCGTTAAGGTAATTTTTATTTAAATGGTCCGCAGGTTTCAGGTTTGTCAGATTTGTATGGCATGCTTCGCAGTTATTTACCTGCCTCTTGCCGTCATGGCAGGAATAGCAGTTTTCCATCTTTGCAAATCCGCCGTTTGGCGCTTCTGCCGCATACTTTACCTTTTCAATGCCCGCATGGCACACACTGCAGTCAATTTTCTGAGTGATGTGCTTCTTGTGCGGGAAAAGAAGTCCGCGGTCGGTTCTTTCGAATTTTTTGTAAACACCTTCGTAGTGACAGAAATTACAATTCTTGCTGTCGCCTACGTCATGGCAGGTTCCGCAATCCTTCATAACGGGTAAAAGATTGTCAGTCCCTTTAAGGGATTCGAGCGCCCCTTTATGGCAGTCCTTGCATGCAAGGTTTGCATCTTTAATATGAAATGCGTGATTAAACTTAATCACATCTTTGTTGCTGCTGCCGTTTAGTACAGCCGATTTTCCAAATATATTTGTCAAACTCTTATTCGTAGTAACATAAGCCGTTAAGGTAACAAACAGCAGAGCGCAGCCGAGAAACACTATATAAAACTTTTTTAAATTCATGATTTCAAATTTTGTTTTTGCTTATGCTGATTTATTTGAATTTTGTGAATAACCAGTAATTAAATCCGACCATGAATCTGGTATCGAATTTGTAAATCTCGTTAGTCATTATTTGTCCCTGTGCGTCAACTGTAAACCTGCTGAACGGTCTGTAAGTCAACCCCAGCATGCCGCCGAATACGTCTGTTTTATTTACGTTTTCGTTTCCAAGGTTATATCTTGAGTAATTCAGACTCGAAGTAAGAGTAAGTAAAGATTTTATCATTTCCTTATTGAAGTATGCAAATGCTCCTTCGGACTCACCTGCATATCCCGTGTACTTTGTAATGCCTATTCCGTACCACGGGCTGGAAACGCCTAACTGAAATTTAAGCGATTTGGAAACGTCATAAAACACGCCGCCGAATCTTCCGTATACATTCAGATTCGTTCCCATAAAGTTAGTCGTGTAATCAAGTCCGCCTTCTATTTCCTGATATTTCTTTTGTTCGAATACCCAGAATATTGAGTTGTATGCAATCTGCGGTACTTTATAGAAATATCCCGCCGTGAAATGCAATTTGTCGTTCAGGGCTATATTCGCGTTGAATTCACCCTTCTGAAATTTCATCCTGTTAATATCGTAATATGCCTTAGCATAGAAATTGTGTTTCTTCAGCAATCTGTATGCTACGTCGATACCGCCGTACTGTTCGGCTTTGGATTCCGTTTCTATATAAACAGTCTTTGTGTTGAAGAGTTCGTCTGCTCTGAGTGTGTAATAAGGATCGAGCGCCCTTTGCTTCATTGCATAACTCACTCCTACCGAAAGATCTTTCACTCCGTAATACTGAAATAAACCGCCGGTTAGAAAGTTATCTTTCAGTTTGTAATTATATCCTTTAAAATCATAGGCAAGCGGTGTTAGATAACCGCCGTAACCCGTTATCTGATACTCTTTGCTCTTTCCGAATTTCAATTTGAAATTCAAACCTTCTATTGTGCCTTTTCCCGAACCTGCGGAAACATACTGCCTTCCGAGTTTAACGTCGAGGGCGTTGAATAGGTTTGTTCCCTTAATTGTTGCGTCATAAAATCTGTAGGAGAAACCCCTGTCGATTTTCTTTACAACGTCTTCATCTGTCTGGATAAATGAACTCACTGTCCATTTGCCCATATTCAGGTCAAAGGCAAGGTTCTGATATCCTTTCAGATGTGTCGTGTATGATGCGTCTGCTCCGGGCTGGGGAACTTCATCGAGCGTTTTCCAGGTGTAAAAATAATTATTGAGCCTGAGGTTCAATGTCTGAGAATAACCCGATAATTGTAAAGCAAAGAACAGAACAAATGTTAGTAGAATAAACTTCCTCATAGTTTGAAGTATAGTTTGTTAAAATTTTCTTTTAATTTAAGAAAGGCCGTACAATTAAAGTACGGCCTCTCTGAATGAAATTTTATTTACCGGGTTTCGGGTGCTGTATCTTTGCCCACATTTCGTCAAACTTGAATTCTTTGGCTGTCGGACTGTCGGAATTGTGACATCCCGTGCATAATGCCGCCTTGTCAGTCATCGGATTCATACCGTTTTCGATTGCTTTCTGTTTGTCCTTCATAATGGACATTGATTTGTATTCGGAGCCGGGACCATGACACGTTTCGCATTGCACGCCCTGTGTCTTATCGAATGTATCCGATAATTCCGCCGGGTCAATGTCTTTTCCGAGCACATGGCATTTGATACATGCCGGTGTTTCACTTGCTTTGGACGTGAATCCCTTATCCTTGGCGATTTTATCTGCCTCGGGGGTTTCAAGTGTTTTCCATGCAGTTGAATGCTTTGAACCCTGCCAGATGTCCAGTTGCTTTCCTGCGGCATCCGACTTATGACAGGTTCCGCATTTGCTTACTCCCACATACTTGAACGATCCCGATGTGTGAGATTGCAGATTCGTTGACATGGATACGACAAATATCCCTATCAACAAAAGTAAACCTGATTTCAAATAAAGGTTTCTCTTCATATCTCTTTTTTTTGTTTAAGGTTTTTTGAAATATATATAATTTAATTCAAACTAAACATAATAATTATTGTTTACCTAATTTCTTCTTTTTCTCGGCCAATAAGGTCGAAAGCAGGTCGTAATTGTGCACATATAAACTCGGATTCCCGTTTATGCTTTTTACGAGCGCTTTTGCATCATTTATCGCACTCTGATCACCTGTAATCTCCATACTATTTTTACTTAACATATCATTCAATGTTCCGGATAATGCCTTTATATCCGACTTCCAGTCAAGCATCATTTGCGAGTATCCGGCATCGTGGCACTTTGCGCATATTTTTTCATTGGGCTTCTCGACCTTTCCTTTTTCGTTGTGGCAGTCAATACAGCCTACACCCCCGGTTTTCATAATATCAGGCGTATTCCTGCCTTCGTAATTCCCGTTATATACCTGAGTCTGAAGCGAATGACATTTCGTACAGGCATCACTGGATTTCGCATCGGTATGGTGGCATGAATTACATCCGTCTTTCGTTATGAAAAGTTTCCCGTGCTTGCCTTCGTTTGTATGGCATCTGTCGCACTGAAGTTTTTGCTTTACTATGTGCGTATTATGTGAAAATGTTTTTCCGAATATGGTTTTGCTGATCGATTCAATACCCGCATGGCAGTTGTAACATTCATTCGGAACGAAGTTGGAACTCGATTTAAAGTCGGGCAGTTTCTTTGTGGAACCAATCATCTCAAGCGCCTCTTTCATGATTCCGTAACTCCCTACAAGCAGTTTATCCGCGAACTGAATGTTATGCACGCTCTTGCCTATATCGACGGTCTTGATATTATGCATTGCCTCGTCAAGTTTAAGCATTGCTTCGTTTTTACGGCTGCTCGATGAATTCTTTATCGTGCTGTTTACAGTCGCGTATATCGATTTTATTTCCGCTAATCTCTTAATGGATGACGCTTCCCATAACTTGATTAACTTTCCGTAACCTGCTCCGTGGCATTTGTCACACGCGTCCTGACTCGATACCTTCGTTCCTATGTCTCTCTTGCTCGTCTGGTGAAGTATGTGGCAGCCCTGACAATTAATTCCGCTCTGGAACATCGAACTCGGCGTCGACTCGGTGTTGAATCCTTTTTCTCCTGCAAAAAGATTTAACTGATATGTGTGCGCTCCCGTATGACATGACTGACAATCGGGCGGAGAATTGATATCCATTTTTTCTATCTTGTGCTTGATTGGCGTATGACAATACATGCAGTTCATGCTGTGCTTTGCAATATGCGTCTTGTGCATAAATTCGGTATCGCTGTATTTATCAAGTTTGTTGTCTTCGAAATGGCACTGGAAACATCTTTCTTTCCCGACTTCGCCTTTTCCTGAAATAATATTTGTATGGCAGCTTGAGCATTCCGTCTTTGTTTCCAGCACCGCGGTATGATTATACTTCATCGCGGCGAGTTGCTCTTTCGATTTCTTCTCGAGATTGTGGCATGTTGTGCAATTCGCCAGTTTGTCATATTTATGTTCCGGATCGTCCGACTTGTGAAAGTGGCAGTTAAAACATGTTGAATACGTTACCTGCATATGCGAACCCTGCACTATCTGCGAATGACAACTCGTGCATTTCAGTTTCTTGCCGCGCCTTAATTCCTGCAGATGGTGCTTGTGATTAAAGAGTATTCCTTTCGTTTCGTAAACCGTATCCTGTGTAGATTGTGACGCATGACATTCCGGACGCGAACAGGTGTTATCGGGAATATCAGCCCATGGTTTTCTTTTCTTATAGGAAGTGGAAACATAACTTACTATCTGTACAAGACCGTTTAACTTTCCCTTTATCTTGCCTTCAAGCCCGGGCTCAAAGTGGCACTGCACGCACTGTACTTTATTGTGCGAAGATGTTTTCCAACTCTGATAAAACGGCTCCATGTAGTGGCATGTCGGACAAAAACTCGGTCTTGATGTGTATTCCGCAGTAGCAGCCAGTACTATAATAAATACAACAAACCATAAAACAAATAAGTAAGAAAATCTTTTAAATCCTTTGGATTTTGGAAATAACCATTTCTTCTTTTTGACCTTTACAGTTTCTTCTTCCATGGGGATTTTTTTTACTATATTTTTTAAAAATATAAATTAATACCGATAGTATTAAAATTTCACTCCTCTGTTTCTTTAACTTCTTCCGCTGCTTCTTCCTTTCTGTTTGCTGCGTTTTCAAGTTCCATGAGTTCGCGCGGATGTTCATTCTCCATCTGATGCCTCGTAAGGTAACCCGTGAACCATGCCTTGTTCATCGGAGATACATCGGGATTTAGAAACACAAAATAAAAATGCCATACAAGAATTGCCAGCGATGCCAGTATCGCTTCATACCAGTGTATTGCCGTAGCAATGTTCATTCCGTCGACGTTTATTATCGGCAGGAAATAGTTTTCAAACCACAGAACCATTCCCGTGCCTCCCATCACAACAGTACCCCAGATAACAGCCCAGTATTCCGCTTTTTCAATATATGAAAATCTTCCAAGTTTCGGCTTCTCTTCGCTTTTTCCTATCAGATAAAGAAGCGATGATGCGACTTCGGTAAAATCACTTCTGTAAAACCACATATCGCTTATGAATTTCCTTCCTCTTTTTGTGAAAATAATATACATGAGGTGATAAAGCGATGCCGCGACCATTACGACCGCCGCGATTCTGTGTATTACTCCGCGCACTATAAAAGCATTTTCGCCGATTATGTATATGCCCCATCTTACCCAGAACGCTTCGGGATATTTTAGAGCAAAGCCTGTAATAACAAGTGTAATAAATGAAGAGAGCAGCAGGAAATGCTGAATCCTCTCATTCTTGGTCATTCGTAAATATTTTCCTTCTGATTCCATATTAATGCCCTGCCTTTTTATCTTTCATTTTTCTTCTGTAGTCAAGTATGTTGTGTAAAAGCATGCCGCCTATTGTTGCTATTATTAAAATAATGTAAAATCTCGTAATCCAGAAAAGTACAGGACTGTCTTTGTCCTTATCGGAATCGAGTACGTGTATCTTTGCATTGATAAATACTTCATTCGCGCCCGGATGGCATTTCCCGCACGTCTTTCCGAGATTCTTTTTGTTTATTGTCGAAAGCGTGTCGTTTGAATTTCTTATGTTGTGGTTGCTGTGACAGGAACCGCAGTCCGCCGCCTGTTTTGAACCGCCCCTTACGGCAAGTCCGTGGAAACTTTCAAGGTACGTTCCCGCGACATTTTTCAGATTGTTGTTCTGAATGATTTTTACCGAAGCGTGACAACTGGAACAAAGTTTAATGTATCCTCTCTGCTTTGAACCTTCCGCATTACCCAGCGAATCCGTCGATTTCACCTGATGGTTGCCGTGGCAGTCAACGCAGTTCGGTGCATCGGGATTCTCTTTCGTTCTCAGCGAGACTTCGTGAACGCTTCCAGTGTATTCCGCCAATTCCTTTGTGTGGCATGAAGACTGTCCGCACGTCTTATCGACGTTCTTCTTGTTGATGTTCGATGTCGGATCGCTCGCCATTTTCATCTGATGCGCGCCGTGGCAGTTCGAACATGTTGCCGCCGCCGTGTTTCCTTCCTTAAGAGCGAGATAATGATAACTGGATTTATAATCTTCCGTGTGGTTGTTCTTGCCCTGCGTCACTTTGTTGTTGCTATGACAGTTCAGACACGTTTCCGTCTGATTGATTTTGGAAAAATCATCAGACTGAAGAACTGCCTTAATGTTATGTTCGCCGTGGCAGTCGAAACAACTCGGAGCATCCTTGTTTCCGCTGTTGAATGCCTTGCCGTGATTTGAATTATTGTAAAAATTAACTTCGTCAGTGTGGCATTTCCCGCATGTCTGTATCATTCTTGCTCTTGATGTCGATTGCAAAGGATCGCTCATTTTTTCAATCGTATGGTCGCCGTGGCAGTCTACACAGCCCGCCGCAGGTTTGCCGTCTTTCTGTATCGAACTGTGTATGCTTGTCTTGTAATTCGCGACAAACTTTGCCGAACCTTTTTCCGTACCCGGAAATAATTTTTCGTCAAGATGACACTTCAGGCATGCCTGTGATTCAATTGTCATCTTGCTGTTTGTTATCTTGTGCGAACCGTGACAGTCGACGCAGTTAGGCGCGTTTTTGTTTCCGTTCTTTAAAACCGTATGATGAATGCTGTTGTTGAAATCCTTTTGATTCGCGCCGTGGCATTTTCCGCATATGTTCTGTATTTCGTTCTTGCTTATCTTCTGTACTTCGTGTCCGCCTTTGTGGCATGCGTCGCAAGATAGGTTTTTCTTGTAGTGCGTGCTTGTCGTAAAATCTTTTACGTTTCTGTTTGTATGGCAGTTCAGACACATTGATGTCCGGTCTTTCATCGTTTCCTTCATCGGTCTCTGCGTATGAGGATTGTGGCACGATGAACAATCTTTGTTCTTGTGTACGCTTTTATCGAGTGGCTTCACTTTGTCGTGGCATGTCTTGCAGTCGATTTTTGTCTTTTTGGGGTTGTGGGGCATTGCATCGGGATTGTATCCTTCGTGACAGTCCTTGCAGTCGAATCCTGAATGTGTCGATTTTTTATAAAGTTCGGGATCTACATAAACGGAAACTTTCTTTCCGTTTTTATCCATCGTCAGTGACTTGTCTTCATGGCATGCAAAACATTCATCCGTGCTCTTTGCTTTTATGAAGCCTGTATTCAATGCAATCAAAACAACCGTTAACAAAAACGCTGCCGATGCAATAACGAATACAAATTTTCTTTTTGCGGTCATAACCTATTTCTCTGCGTTAAATTTAATATAACATCTTCGAATTCACTCAACCTGAACGGTTCCGAGATTTGCTTCACTCTTGCGGATTCGATTTTATCCGTTTCGTCGAGTGCGGGCAGACAGATAATTGAAGAATTTGAAAACTTCGATATGATTTCTTCTTTTAATTTTCTCGGTATCTCTTTATCGACTATTATTACGTCAGGATTATCGGAATTGTACTGAATAAGTTCGTCAAGAGATATGTCTGAATTATCATCTGTTATTATTACACAATCATGAATAAAACTATACTTGTCCAGTACTTTGTTGATTAATTTGCAAATTTCAGCGGTCAGACTGAAGATTTTTATTCTAATAGTTTTTTCCATTTTGATTTTATCTATCTCTATATTAAGCAATAAATGTACCAAAACTATGTCTATTCGCTTATATTATGGGGGAATAAACTGGGGAAATAATCCACAAAAGACACTTAATTTCAAGATTTAGATAGGGATTTTTATGAGCAAAATTGAAATTACAAATTCTCCGAAATCTTGTAGAAATTATGGACTAATCATGTAGAAATATTACCCCGATTTTTTACAAAAAAATAAGAAAATTTATATGTCCGGATGTATAATTAGCGTTGTATTTATAAATCCATGCCGAATTCCGACAGTTTGTTGTATAACGTCTTTCTGTCGATGCCGAGCAGTTCTGCTGTCTTTTTTTTGTTGCCGTTTGAGATTTCGAGCATCTTCAGAATGTATTTCTTCTCAAGTTCTTTAAGGCTTATTCCGCTTGAATTGCTGAGGTATTCTTCGAAATAGTTTTTTTCTCCGTTAGTTGAAATATGTTTCGGCTCTATAGAGCCGTTCGGCGCCGTAATGGCTGCCTGTTCAAGTATGTTCTCCAGTTCGCGTATGTTGCCTTTGTAATTATGATTCATTAATAGTTTAAGTGCGTCCGGAGAAATCGACAAAGTCTTTCCCAGTTTTCCGCTTAACAGATTCAGTATGAAATTTGTCAATGCCGGTATATCGCTCATCCTTTCATTTAGCGGCGGCAGTGTTACTGAAACAGTCGATATTCTGTAAAACAAATCCTCGCGGAATGCTTTCGCGCTTATCATTTCGCGTATGTTCTGATTCGTCGCCGATATTAATCGGACGTTGACTTTCTTTACGTTGTCGCTTCCGAGCGGTTTCACTTCCCATGTCTCTATCACTCTCAGCAGTTTTGCCTGAAGAGTATAAGGCATTTCCGCAATCTCATCGAGGAATAAACTTCCGCCGTTTGCCTGCTCGAAAACACCCTTCTGCGTTTCGGTCGCACCCGTGAATGCGCCTTTTGTATGTCCGAATAATTCGCTCTCAAGCAGATTTTCCGGAATCGCGCTGCAGTTTATCGCAATGAACGGCTTGTCCTTTCTCTCGCTGTTTATGTGCAATGCCCGCGCTACAAGTTCTTTTCCCGTTCCGCTCTGTCCCTGTATAAGCACGTTTACGTTAATCTTCGCGGTTCGCTCGATGAAATCATAAACGTCTATCATCTTTTTGCTTGAACCTATAATCCCGAAGTACGGCTCTTTGTCGGGTACCATCTTCTTTAGATTGCTCAGTTCTTTTGTAAGAGATATTTTCTCGATTGCTTTATCCACTTTCAATATGAATTCTTCCAGATTGAAAGGCTTGTTCACGTAATCATACGCGCCGTTCTTCATGGATTCGACAGCCGATGCTACCGAGCCGTATCCCGTAATCATTATAAAGAGTGTATCCTTTGGTTTTATTTTCAAAAGGTCCATACCCGATAAATCCGGCATCTGAAGGTCAGATATGACGATATCATAAAAATTTTCTTCTATGAGTTTCTTCGCCGCTACGCTGTTATTTTCGCCTGTTACATTTAACCCCTTCTTTAATAGGACCTTCCTGATTAGGTTCGTTGAATTCTCTTCGTCATCTACAACAAGCACTTTTATGTGTTCGGACATATTATAATAATTTTTGTTTTCTGAATTTAAATACAAAAAGGGAAAAATTCCACACATTTGTATTTATTGAGTTGCCTGAATTGACTAACTTACATTAATAACTGAACGATACTAAACAAAATTCCGTTATAATCGTAATTGTAATAAAATGGAAATCGAAAGAATATTCTTCTTTTTAATATTTTTCTCTATATTACTGCTGATTCAGTACCTGGTTTACAGAACGTTTCGTAAATTTATCCTGAGAAGCAGATTAAAACCTCTGACTGTTAATCTTTTAACAAGAGTGCCGTTCATAATATTCCTGATACCGTATTTCCTTTTCATAATTACGAAATTCGATTATTCCAGACTCCCGGATTGGAGTAACAAATTTATTATCATACCGTTCTTTGTCTTTCAGGGCGCGGTGATTTTCATTGGGTTGTATCTGCTTGCGGGAAAGATAATTAAACTTCCGTTTCTGTTTATCCGTTTTATAGTAAACCGTTTCAATTTCCTGAAAGAAAAATATAAGAAAATACGCACAAAGAAAGTTGTAGTCGTATTCGATAAATCAAGAAGGAATTTCCTGACCGCCGCGAGCGCTGGAGTCGCGGGATATGCGTTCATTGGGGCGGGTCTGGGAGCAATGACTAAGGATGAGTTTGTCCTCGAAGAGAAAAAAGTACGCATAAATAATCTGCCCGATGAAATGAAAGGTCTTATTATCGCTTTAATCAGCGACGTCCATAGCGGTCCCTTCATGGATTACGGGCTTATGAAACATTATGCGGATGTTATAAACGATATGAATCCCGATTTGATTTTCATTCCCGGCGATATTACAAACTCACGGAAAAACGAATCACAAGTCTTTGCCGGCGCATTCAGAGATTTAAAAGCAAAATACGGAATATTCGGAACGATGGGAAATCACGACTATTTCAGCGACGCGAATTATATTTCCGATGTACTAAATAATGAATCGCCTATAAAAGTGCTGAGAAACGATTTCAGTCACATTAAGATAAACGGCAAAGATTTAATTATTGCAGGCACCGAAGATACTAAAGACAGCGGCAACGGTTCAAATCACATTATTGTGGATTATATAAACAGTACCGTCAATAAATCAAAAGAGTACCTCAAAACAAATTCATTGCCTTTAAACGTACCAAAACTTCTTCTTGTTCATAAACCGTATATGTTCGACCAGATCGCGGATGTGGATTTCGACATGATGTTCAGCGGTCATACGCACGGCGGACAGGTTGTAATTTTCAAGTACGCGGACTTAAATATTTCCTTTGCCGCTACCGTTAATAAATACATAAGCGGCTTATACAATAACAACGGCAAGTATCTCTACGTTTCGCGCGGTCTTGGAACCGTCGGACTCCCAATCAGGCTTAATTGCCCTCCCGAAATCACGAAAATCACGCTTATCTGAACATAATATTTCAGTTTTTTTAATCAAATTATTTTCCCATTTTTGTGTAACATTTACAACAATAATGAAAAAAGCATTTTTAATCTTTCTCTTCATGGGTATTGCTTATTCAATTTTTTCGCAATCATCCTATACAAACATTACTATCAGTACCACTAATTCACCCGAGGAACCGTCAATTTGCATTAACCCGAAAAACCTTTACCAGTTAGCGGCGGGCGCAAATATCAGTTCCGCTTACTATTCTACAAACAGCGGTTTTAACTGGACGCGATTCAACCTGACTAACAGTTCATGGGGTGTCTGGGGCGACCCGTGTCTCATAGCGGATACGGCAGGTAATTTTTATTATTTCCATCTTGCAAATACAACCTCTCCGAACGGATACTGGATTGACAGAATTATCTGCCAAAAATCCACGAACGGCGGAGCAAGTTACAGCAATCCGGGTTCTTTTACATATTACAATCCGCCCAACTGCCAGCAGGATAAAGAATGGGCAATTGTCGACCCGCGAAATAATAATATATATGTTTCCTGGACGCAGTTCGATGTTTACGGAGTAACCACACAGACCGATAGTTCAAGAATTCTGTTTTCTAAATCAACAGACGGCGGTCTTACTTGGGTAAACTGGGGAACCGGTACCGCTAAAAGAATCGATAAACTTGGCGGCGACTGCGAAGATTCCGATAATACGGTCGAGGGCGCTGTCCCTGCCGTAGGACCAAACGGCGAAATATATGTCGGCTGGGCTGGACCGAAAATAAGAAATTCTCAGTTCGGAATATTTTTAAATAAATCCACTGACGCCGGATTAACCTGGCTCAGTGATCCAATCTACGTCGCTGATGACCCGGGCGGCTGGGATTATATGATTAGCGGCATACAGCGCGCTAACGGAATGCCGATAACATGCTGCGATTTGAGCAGCAGCCCCTATAGAGGCTATGTCTACATTAACTGGTCAGACAGCGCGGGACCAAATAATCATGATGTGAAATTTGTCCGTTCGACTAACGGCGGCGTAAACTGGAGCGCCCCCCTTAAAGTCAATCTTGATACAGGCGGTAAAGAACAGTTCTTCTGCTGGATGACAGTTGACCAGAAAAACGGAAATATTTATATCGTCTATTACGACAGAAGAGATGACGCTTCTAATGCAGGCGCGACTCAGTTTTATATGGCAAAATCAACAAACGGCGGAGCATCTTTCACGGAAGAAAGAATTAGTGAAAGCGCATTTATTCCTACATCCAGTACATTCTTTGGTGATTACACAAATATAACGGCATATAACGGTGTGGTGCGCCCCATCTGGGCACGGCTTCAGGGAACATCTTTAAGCGTTATGACGGCAATTATCGGAGTCCCGACTGGAATCGTTGAACCCGTTGCCGTAACTCCGAAAGAATATAAACTCTTTCAAAATACACCGAATCCGTTTAACCCTGCAACAAGCATTAGTTATTCAATACCGAAAGATAATTTCGTTACGCTTAAGGTTTATAACATGCTCGGACAGGAAGTAGCATCGCTTGTGAACGAATTCAAAAAAGCGGGCGAACACACATTCGAATTTTCGGCAGGAAATCTCTCCAGCGGCGTCTATTTCTATAAACTCACCGCCGGCGATTTCAGTTCAACAAAAAAGATGATATTAAATAAATAATATTTTATATTTTATAAATCGCAATAAAGATTTTATTATAACAAAAAGTGTCAGGTCCTAAACCTGACACTTTTTTTATTTACATATAATATTATTTAGTGGTACCGGACTGAAAGTCCCGAATCATCGGGATATTAAACCTGACACTTTTTTCATATATAATATTTTTTCTTCTGACAGCCAAATCCCGGCTTCGTGACTATCATAAACCCGGTTCAGTTACGAAACAAATGTCTAATAACCGGGAAAATATTTCTTTTGAATTTTCCCGCCTTCACTTATCTGCTAACCTTGTCTGCTAACCTTGTCTGTTAACCTTATCTGTTAACCTTATCTGTTAACCTTGTCCGTTAACCTTGTCTGATAACCTTATCTGCTAACCTTGTCTGCTACACCTGTCTGCTACACCTGTCTGCTAACCTTGTCTGCTATATCTGTCTGCTAACCTTGTCTGCTATCCATGTCTGCTATATCTGTCTGCTATAGGCAGAGGCGTGATATTTTTCAATAGCCCCCGCCTTTAGGCGGGGGAAATATAATAAAATAAACCGGGCTTTAGCCGAAATCTATTTTATCAAATATTCTTTTGCTTGTTCTCAAATTTAACATTTATCATTGAATCAGAACTCCGCCATAAAAGATTGGCGGATTTTCCCGATTCTCGGGACAGGCTGTTAAAATACTTTCATTATTTTATCATCATCATCTTCTTTACCGCTAATTGCTTATTGTCAATTGTTAACCGAACTTATCTGCTAACCTTGTCTGCTATATCTGTCTGCTATATCTGTCTGCTATATCTGTCTGCTATATCTGTCTGCTATATCTGTCTGCTATATCTGTCTGCTATATCTGTCTGCTATATCTGTCTGTTATATCTGTCTGCTATAGGCAGAGGCGTGATATTTTTCAATAGCCCCCGCCTTTAGGCGGGGGAAATGTAATAAAATAAACCGGGCTTTAGCCGAAATCTATTTTACCAAATATTCTTTTGCTTGTTCTCAAATTTAACATTTATCATTGAATCAGAACTCCGCCATAAAAGATTGGCGGATTTTCCCGATTCTCGGGACAGGCTGTTAAAATACTTTCATTATTTTATCATCATCATCTTCTTTACCGCTAATTGCTTATTGTCAATTGTTAACCGATAGAAATAAATCCCGCTTGGCAATTGGTTATTTGAAAACGGGACTTCATAAGTACCGGGGCGTAGTTTTTCGTTTACCAATGTTGCAGCCTCTTTCCCTAGTACATCATATACTTTTAATGTCACTAATCCGGTTTCCGGTTTCAGATTTACATCTTCACCTATCGAAAACTTTATCGTCGTAACCGGATTAAACGGATTGGGATAATTCTGGTATAACTTGTACTCGCCCGGAGTAATTGTCGTGACTTGTCTTATGATTGTCAAACTATCGGGTTTGTTAAAAGAACGGATATTGCAATATATATCAAAAGAACCCAGTCTATCATCTACAAATATTGTAATTATTTTATCGTTAAATATTGCTATTGATGATGTTCCTTTATTCGAATTGGGATATTGATTAGTAACCAAAAATGGACTTCCTATTAATAATCCCGATGCGGTCATTCTCTGCATGTACGGAACTGTCTTTGTGCCGGCTTCTCTCTCAAAACTGATTACCATATCGCCATTTTTTCGTTTACATAACTGCGGATATAATTCTGTGCCGCCGTTTGAAAACCTAAAGTTATTCCCGTTTGGCGTTCCGTCGGCATTGTACAATTGAATCAAATTATATGCATCTCCCGAATTATCTTCTATTTGTATAAACACAATACAAAATCTTCCCGAATCATCCGATGATATTTTCGGTAAATGCTGATAATCATATAACACGGTATCATTGTTTACTCTTACATTATTTCCTGTTTTATTCCCGAATTTGTCGTACATCTGCATGTAAATATCATCCCCATTCTGAATCGAAGGGGGTCTTGGGTCCTGCCAGGCAGCAATGAAACTCCCATCACGCCTTTTTGTGACAACAGGATGTGTATGCCGTCCGGTAATTGTTGTGTCATCATTTACTCGTGTTCTGCTCCCAATTCTATTGCCAGAAGCATCTATTAATTGATAATAGATGTTTATGTTACTTGGTGTATAATTTATTTCATGCACTATAACAAAAGTGCCGCTTGTGTCGCAGGATATATGATGATAACCAGCCCCCCAATCTCTTAAACTATCTAAAATTATTATATCTGAAATTGGAATACCGGTATTGTTAAATAATCTGAATTTAGGAACTGTATCAGAAAAAACCATTCCAAAACTACCATCTTTTCTAACGGCAATCTCCTGATTACTTGCGTTCGATATTAATAAAAAATTATTTCCTGTTTTTTGACCATTATTGTTGAACTTTTGACAATATATGCCGTACGGGGTAGTCCTTGTATCCGTCCATACAACCACAAAATTCCCGTTGCTGTCCACACCGACTTTTCCTTGTTCTTGTATCGTCTGTGTCGTATCATCATTCACCCTGAAATCATTCACGAGTTGTGAATAGGAAATGGAAGTTTTAAAAGCAGTAAAAAATATTATGAAGACTGTAATCTTAAGAAATATTTTTAATCCGTTTTTCATAACTCTTTAATTTAAATTTAATTGCTTTTTCATTCGAAGAATTCATAGTCATTTATTTCAATAACGTCATCTTCTTTACCGCTAATTGCTTATTGTCAATTGTTAATCGATAGAAATAAATTCCGCTTGGCAATTGGTTATTCGAAAACTGGACTTCATAAGTACCTGGACGTAGTTTTTCGTTAACTAAGGTAGCAATTTCTTTCCCGAGTACATCATATACTTTTAGTTTCACTAAACCGTTTTCCGTTTTCCGGTTTACATCTTCACATATCGAAAACTTTATCTTCGTAACCGGATTGAACGGGTTTGGATAATTCTGAAACAACTTATATTCGTTCGGAGTAATTGTCGTGACTTGTCTTATGATTGTTAAACTATCGGGATTGTTAAACGAACGGATATTGCAATATACATCGCTGTTTCCATTCCGTGTGTCTGTCCACACGGTTATTATTTTGTCATTATATAATGCTGTTGATGTTTGGTATTTAGAAAAATTTGATGCTTGGTTTGATACAGGAAATGAATTTCCGATTAATGTTCCATTTGCGTTAAATCGCTGTTCAAATGGAAGATATACTCCTAAATCCCTTCTGTAACAGATAATCATATCTCCGTTTTTTCTTTTACTTACCAGAGGATACATTTCTGTCTGTTCGCTTCCTTGAAATCCAAAGTTATTTCCTTTTGGCGTTCCGTCCTGATTATACAGTTGCATTAAGTTATATGCAGAACCTGAGTAGTCCTCAACTTCTATAAACACAATACAAAATCTTCCCGAATCATCCGATGATATTTTCGGTAAATGCTGATAATCATATAATACTGTGTCATTATTTACTCTTACATTATTTCCTATTTTATTTCCAAGTTTGTTATAGATTTGCATATATACATCGTCCCCATTTTGAACAGCCGGTGGTCTCGGGTCCTGCCATACAACTATAAAACTCCCGTCGCGTCTTTTTGTAACCACAGGATTGGTATGCCGCCCGGTTATTGTCGTGTCGTCGTTTACACGCGTTCTGTTTCCTATTTTATTCCCCAAAGAATCTATTCTTTGAAAATATATGTTTATATTTGAATTGGAAAAATATTTTCCGTAAACAACCACAAAGTTTCCGCTTGAGTCACAGGAAATTGAATGGGAAACGAATTCGAAACCCCGCGCACTGTCAATTACAACGACACTGGATATCGGCATTCCCAAATTGTTGAACAATCTGAATTTTGACACTGTATCTAATACCAAAACCCCAAAACTCCCGTCCTTTCTTACGGCAATATTAGGCGCGCTTGAATTGGGAAATATCTGAGAATTCATCCCTATACGCTGACCGCTATTGTTGAATCTCTGGCAAAAAATGCCTCCTGGTGTTATTCGATTATCACGCCATACAACCACAAAATTCCCGTTGCCGTCCACACCAACTTTTCCCTCTTCCTGTATCGTCTGTGTCGTGTCATCATTCACCTTGAAATCATTCACAAGTTGCGAATAGGAAATGGTAGAAGTAAGAAATAATATGGCAAAGACTGTAATTGTAAGAAATATTTTAAATTCTTTTTTCATTGACTTGGCAATTAATGTTTATCTCAAATCAGCGGTACTAATCTTAAACTAAAATAAATGAGATGAAACCAACAATAATATTATATTATTTCACGATACAAACAAGATAATAATGCAAATATTTATAATAATTATATTAATAAAATAATAACATTTTATTGTCATGGAATAATTCGTTTTCAAAAACTCGCGCCTATTTTATTCCAATTATTATTCATATCCGCATAAAATGAAACCATACCTTTTACAAAAAATATTTGACCTGTAGATTAACTATCATTAACTCCGGCCCGGCGGTTATTTGTTATTTGTTTCGCTAAATTTGTTGTAACTTAAATATTTGAATATATCGAAAGACACTTTCGTCTTTGAAATCATTACCCGAAAACACTCCATCATATCTCATTTGTAAACAATAATTTAACTCACTCCTTGGTCATTTATTGTCGGACTTCTCCTATTATTTTTTATATTTGTACTGAATATTTTTTACAAAAATGGTAACTCTGATAATCACATATCATCAAACAAAATGCGGCAATACAATCGATACAAAAATGATACCTGAAATGACCCCCCAGGGGTCATTTTTAAACTACTTAAAAATCAATGTTTTATCGTCGAAATGATGCCGAATGAGACCTTTTTGTGAAATTCAATAAGTTCTTTGACATAAACGATTGTTTTTTCAATACCGACACCTGAGAAATGACACCAAAACGGTGTCATTTTGATACCCCCGGTATCATCCCGTCAAATCCTGTTTCCCTGCCTGCATGAACTTTGCACTATTAGGCATCTGAACTGATATCGAAAAATAAAATGAGCCGTTATGAGCCGTTATGAGCCATTATGAGCCGTATTTTAAAAAATATTTTCTTTCTTTTAACCCGCCTGAATGAGCGGCATCTTGGTAGAAATATGAATACAAAAATCTCTGAGCCCCATCGGGGCGGCATCTTGGTAGAAATATGAATACAAAAATCTCTGAGCCCCATCGGGGCGGCATCTTGGTAGAAATATGAATACAAAAATCTCTTAGCCCCATCGGGGCGGCATCTTGGTAGGAATATGAATACAAAAATCTCTGACCCCGCATCGCGGGCGTCATCTTGGTAGAAATATGAATATAAAAATCTCTGAGCCCTATCGGGGCGTCATCTAATAGAAATGATAGAAAAAAATTGTTTTGCATTGTTGTCTTTTGAATAGTCCCCGCCTTCACCTGTCTGCTACAGGCTGAGGCGGTGGAATAAAAAAACCAAAAATCCGGCTTTAGCCGAATATATTCGATCTGTTTCATATTCTCTTACTGCGTGCCTGCGCTTTGTTCAGAATTTCGTAATAACACGGTATTTTTTTATTACTGCCCTTTCTCCCTTTTATTACTGCATATATTGAGATATTTTTGCTGTGTTTGATGTTATAAATATATCTAAATCAACATATTAAATTTAATGGCCGCATTCAGAAAATATACGAAAGATAACTGTTCGAAGATTATTAAGTTTGAAAACATTAATCCTTATGATATTCTCGGTCCTCACTACGAAATAGAGAAGAAAGAGTATTTCATAAACTGCTTTTTCCCGAATTCTACCGAAGTCGTTTTAATCCCCGGTATCGGTTCGAGGAAAGAACAGAAAATGAAATTAATCGCTAAAGAAGGATTCTGGCAGGCAGTTTACAAAAATGTAGAAGAACCGTTTGATTATAAATTCTCCGTCAAATATTCCGAAGGATATCCGCATGAATTGCATGACCCTTATGCATTCGGAACGGATATGACCGAATTTGATTTGTTCCTCCTCGGTGAAGGAAATTTTTTCAAGTCATACGAAAAACACGGCGCGAAATTGAAAACAAAGAAAGGCGTTACAGGCGTCGAATTCGCCGTATGGGCGCCGAATGCACAGTCGGTAAGCGTTCTGGGAAATTTCAACCGCTGGACTCCCGGCTCTTATCCAATGCATAATATAAACGGCTCGGGTGTATGGTCGCTTTTTATTCCCGAACTTGGCGAAGGCGAAGTTTATAAATATTCTTTGAAATCATGGGAAGGCGAAATTTTCTTTAAATCCGACCCTTATGCTTTTATGATGGAGGAAAGACCGAAAACCGGCTCGGTTGTTGTTGATATCGGCAAACATGAATGGAAAGACAATGACTGGATGAACAAACGCGAACAATGGAATTTTCAGAAACAGCCGATTTCTATTTATGAACTTCACTGCGGCTCTTTTAAAAGAGATTATTACAATGCCGAATTTCCGAATGACTGGGGATTCCTGAATTACAGGCAATTGGCAAAAGAAGTTGTCGAATACGTAAAAAGAATGGGCTACACGCATATAGAACTCCTTCCTATTATGGAACACCCGCTTGACCAGTCATGGGGCTATCAGGTCAGCAACTACTTTGCTCCCACAAGCAGACACGGCACTCCCGAAGACTTCATGTACTTCGTGGATTACTGCCATCAGAATGATATTGGCGTAATCCTCGACTGGGTACCTGCTCACTTTCCTTCGGATGAACACGGACTCGCGAATTTCGACAGTTCGCAGTTGTATGCGTATAAGAGCCGGAAAAAAGGCTACCACATGGAATGGGGAACATACGTTTTCGATTACGGACGAAATGAAGTGAGAGGTTTTCTGATTTCGAACGCGCTGTTCTGGTTCGATAAATATCACATCGACGGATTAAGAGTTGATGCCGTTGCTTCCATGCTGTATCTCGATTATTCAAGGAAAGACGGCGAATGGGAACCGAATATTTACGGCGGCAGAGAAAATCTCGAAGCAATCGAGTTCATAAAAAAACTTAACGTAATAGTACACGAATATCATAAAGGCGTTTTAATGATTGCCGAAGAATCCACGGCATTCCCTGCAATGACTCTTCCTGTTTATCTCGGCGGTCTCGGTTTCGATATGAAATGGAACATGGGCTGGATGAACGATATACTATCGTATTTTTCTAAAGATCCCGTTTACAGAAAATTTCATCAGAACCTGATTACATTTTCTTTATGGTATGCGTTTAGCGAAAATTTTGTTCTTCCCGTTTCGCACGATGAAGTCGTTCACGGAAAACATTCCCTTTTCGATAAAATGCCGGGCGATACCTGGCAGAAATTTGCAAACCTTCGTTTGTTCTTTGCTTTCATGTTCGGTCATCCCGGCAAGAAACTGAACTTCATGGGAAACGATATTGCGCAGTATAACGAATGGAACTGCGACGCTTCGCTCGACTGGAATCTGCTCGATAATGATTTCAACAAGAAACTGAATCTGCTCGTTTCAGACCTGAACAGGATTTACAGGGATTACAAATCATTGCATGATGTTGATTTTAAAGGCAGCGGTTTTCAGTGGGTCGATTTTTCCGATTCAGAAAACAGCGTCATATCTTTCATGAGAAAATCAGAAGACGAAAAACAATTTTTGATATTTACTTTTAATTTCACCCCCGTTATTCGTGAGGCGTACATATTCGGAGTTCCGTTCGAAGGTTATTACAGGGAAATATTCAATTCCGATGCGCTTGAATACGGCGGCAGCGGAGTAGGCAATAACGGCGGAATGCACTCGTCGCCGGAAAAAAGATTCACATCCGATAATTCAATCCGCGTTAATCTTCCGCCGCTCGGCGCTAATATATTTCTGTACGAGAAGGAGTAATTGTATTGGAGAAGTTTATCTGCATACACGGTCATTTTTATCAGCCCCCGCGGGAGAATCCCTGGACGGATGAATACGAACAGGAAATTTCCGCGTCGCCCTTCCATGACTGGAACGAACGAATCTATCAGGAATGCTATAAACCGAACACTGAGGCGGTAATCGTAAATGAATCGGGAAGGGTTCTTAAAAGAATTAATAACTATGAGTATCTGAATTTCAACTTCGGTCCCACACTACTTCACTGGATAAAAGAAAAACATTTTGATACGTTTCAAAAAATAATAGAAGCCGATAAGAACAGCGTCAAAAATCATAGCGGACACGGAAACGCGATTGCGCAGGTTTATAATCATATAATTATGCCTCTCGCAAACAAGCGCGATAAGATTACGCAGGTTAGATGGGGTATAAAGGATTTCGAATTCCACTTCAGACGCAAGCCTGAAGGTATGTGGCTTGCAGAGACTGCATGCAATAATGCAACGCTCGAAATTCTGATTGAAGAGGGAATTGCTTATACAATTCTTGACCCTTCTCAGGCGGAAAAAATCAGAAAGATAGGAACCCAGAACTGGGAAGATGTGTCAGGCGGAAAAATAAACCCGAAAATTCCTTACAGGTATTTTTCAAAAATAAGTAAAGGTTATATTGACGTTTTCTTCTATGACGGTCCGCTGTCAAAAGGTCTCGCGTTCGATGACATTGTTTACGATGCGCGGAGATTAATGCAGCGAATTGAGTTTGCCTCTATTCCCGAATACAGAAACGACCAGTTGATTTCAATCGCTGTGGACGGAGAAACGTTCGGACATCATAAGCATTTTACTGAAAGAACAATAGCATACCTTTTATCCGAATACGCGGATACGAAAGGATACAAAGTCGTAAACTTTGCAGAGTATCTCGCGGCGCATAAGCCGGTTTATGAATTCACTATGAACGAAGGACCCGGGGGCGAAGGAACTTCATGGAGTTGCGTCCACGGCGTCGGCAGATGGAAAAAAGACTGCGGATGCAATACAGGCGGGCTTCCCGGCTGGAACCAGCAGTGGAGAACGCCCCTTAGAAATGCGCTTAATCTTCTTAACGGCAAACTCGCCGTTTATTTTGAAATCGAAGGACATAAATATCTGAAAAATGTCTGGAACGCAAGGAACGATTATATCGATATCATGCTCAACCCCGGCGATAGTGATATATTAATTAAATTTCTTGAAAAACATTCGAGAATGATTTTGATGGAAGAAGAAATTGGAATCGTTCTGTCGCTTCTCGAAATGCAAAAGTTCGCTCTGTTCATGTTCACAAGTTGTGCATGGTTTTTCTCCGATATATCGGGAATTGAAACGCTGAAAATTCTCGAATACGCGAAACGCGCTGTTGAAATTGCTGAACAATTATCCGGACTTGATTTCGACGAAGAATTTCTTGAAGAACTTGAGCATGCAAAAAGCAATAAATTGTTGTTCGGCAGCGGCAAAGAAATTTATCTGAATTTAGGACAAAACAAATGATAGATTATTCCTTTCTGAAAAATACACGAACCGCTTCAAAATGGGAAAAATTCGGTATGAGACGACGCTCCGGCGTTGCCGTTCCTTTATTCTCGGTGAAGTCAAAAAAGAGCATCGGAATCGGCGAAATACCCGATATCAAAATGGTTGTCAAATGGTGCGAACAGACTGGAAATACAATTGTACAACTTCTTCCGCTTAACGATACAGGCTATGATTTTGCTCCGTATAATTCTGTCTCTTCTTATGCTCTGGACCCGATGTATATTTCGATCCAATCCCTTCGCGATGTCAATCTAAACCCTTTTAAAAAAGACATAAGAGAGTTGAGAAGTAAATTCAGCGCTGCCTGCGACAAGGTCGATTACGCGATTAAACAGGGAAAAGTGGATTTGCTGTGGAAGATTTATAAAAGAACATATCTTAACCGAAACAGGAAATACGAAACTTTCATAAAGGAAAACAGTTTCTGGCTGAAGAATTATGCGCTCTTTAAAGCGCTTAAGCATCTCTACACAGGATTAAGTTGGGAGGAATGGCCCCGGCAATATAAAGATAAAGACGAAACTGCATTAAGTAATTTTTGGGAAAAGAATAAGAATAAAATCGAATTTCATTACTGGATGCAATGGCAGTTGTCCGAACAATTGAAGAGCGTGAAAAACTACGCTTCCGAAAAAAATATTTTTCTTATGGGGGATATTCCTTTCCTCGTAAGCAGAGACAGCGCGGACGTATGGTCTGAAAGAGAAATTTTCAATCTCGAACTCTCATCAGGCGCGCCGCCTGATATGTATTTCGCTAACGGACAGAGATGGGGTATGCCGCCCTATAAGCGCGATGTTATTGAAAAAACGAATTTCGATTATTTCAGAAAGAAACTTGTTTACGCCGATAATTTTTATGACATGTTCAGGATTGACCACTTCGTAGGCTTTTTCAGACTGTGGACGATTGACATGAATGAACCTGAAGACACCGCCGGACTTAATGGAAAATTTGACCCGCCCGGCGAATGGAACTGGGAAGAGACCGGAAGAAAACTCCTCGATGCTATGCGCGACGGTCCCGAAATGCTTCCGTGTGCGGAAGATTTAGGTACCGTACCGGACTGCTCCGGAAAAGTCCTCTGGGAATACGGCATTCCCGGAATGGATGTGCAGAGATGGAAAAAAGAATCCGATAATTCTTTCGTAAATGCGGACGGCTTCAGATGGTTATCCATTGCGACGGTATCTACGCATGATTCGTCATCGGTTGTTGAATGGTGGCATAACGAAGCGGGAACGGTTGATGGAATTCTGTTCGGAAGATTGTGCGCGAATAAAAACATCGGCGATGAAAAGACAAAAGAAATTATTTCGTCTTTGTTCGACCCCGAACATTCATACTACGACAGACTGTTATGGAAAAATAATATTACGGAAGAAATCATTCTGCAGGCTTTTAATCTCCCGAAAGAAAATTGCTACGATATTATTGCTTTGTATTATGATAGTTTCGGTGAAAAAGAAAAATTTCTCGACCTCATCGAACTGACCGATGCGGATGAAAGAGACTTACTTTTAAAAGGAAAAACAAATCTTAATTTTATAAGAAAAAATCTTCAATTTATATCGGGCACGTCATCTATATTCAGCATTCAACTGCTGCAGGAATGGCTCTGCCTCGACGAAAACTTTCTTCGCAAGGTCGAAGAGAAATCATACCGCATAAACTTTCCCGGCGTAGTCAACGACGCTAACTGGACAATGATACTTCCTTACAATCTCGAAAAAATTCTGAATCTCGATGTTAACGGCGAGATAAGCGGAATGGTTCTTAAGAACGAAAGAATCTGAAAAACAAAAAAATCTAAGAGGTCCTGTGTTCCCCCCTTTGGAGGGTGTGGCTTCAGCCGGGGGAGGGAATAATAATTAATCTTCTATTCCTCAAGAGTAATCCCGTTATTAATAGAACCTTTAAGAGATAGAAAAAGGTATATTAATAATCGTATAAAAAAATTACGTTTATCCAATCCCTAACCAAATATGCTTATGAGGAAAATCAAATTTTTATTACTTGCAGTAATATCTTCAGTAATTTTATTAAGCAATATTTCATTCTCGCAGGTCGAAGACAAATACAGTTATAGCGATGACGAATACAACTGCCTTGCCGACAAAAAGTGGTCGATAATTTTCGATATCGGAACATATTTCAAAAATATAGACAGCGGTATGTACAAATCATTCACTGTGTCGGGAAAATACCATTTCAATAAAAAAAATGCCCTGAGATTATCATTGGGAGCAGGCGGTTCAAGAGAAACCGGTGAATCGAAAATAAGTTATAGTCAATCTGTAACCGAAGGACTCACCATCGAAAAATTAAAACTGGAAACAAGCATTCAGTTCATTCACTACCTGAATCCTGATTCGAAAATAAAAGTGTATCTGGGGCTGGGACCGTATTTTAATTTTACGCATTCATTTGAGGAAACCACCGATTCGTACGGGTATTCAATTTACAGTCAGACTGACAATAAATGGAGTCTCGGGCTTGCAGGTTCGCTTGGTGTTGAATATTTCATCCTTGATAATGTCAGTATAGTTGGTGAATATTTTTGTACCGGAACGTACAGCAGAGTAATACGAAGCTATTATACATACTATAGCAATAGCGAATATAAAGACAGTAAATCAGACGAGTGGGGATTTGATATAAATAGAATGCGGATTGGTTTCACCGTTTACTTTTAAATAACATAATGATTAAAAACGAATCTTAAATTACCGGAATATCATATATGCAAAATAATCAATCTAAGATAAAAGGGCTGTTTACTGCTTTCGCTTTAATGCTGGTTCTGATTTATTTGTTGTCTGCTCAGGGCTGCGAGAGTACTTCGGAAAGTCTAACTATGAATGCTCAGGTAAGCGGTTATATTATGGGTTTGTATAATGCTCCTTTCTCCGGTTTATCCGTATCTGTGGGAGATAAAACAACAAGTACTAACTATTTCGGGTATTTCTTATTTCCTCATATCGATTATCCGTATCAACTTACAGTACTCGATACTAATAACAGAAAATGTATATATATACCAAAAAGAGATAAAATGACCAAAAACAATATTACAATTCAAAACTATCCAGCGCAAAATCCCGGCATGATTTCCTCGGAAATTATAGTAACGTATCCTTCCGGTGAATTTACTTCCGGCGGTAAAATAATTTTCAGAGCATCAAGTGAGAATGAATATATTGGCGATGCGGGAATAACGGGTGGTTCCGTTGACTTTGGAATGGCGCGGGGTACAAGTTTTGGCGGTAAGTTATATGTTTTATTATATACAAAAGACAATAACAACCATATTATTAAATATGATAAATATTATGCATCACCTGATTGTATTAATATAGGAGCAGGGGAAACTTATTCTTTAAATCTGTCATCTTCTGATTTTAAACCTATTACACAGCAGTCCTCATATCATGTTGATTTAAACCCCCTGCAAAACCATATTGTGGATATGAGATATTTCTATATAAATATCGGTTACGGTTTTACAATCAATAACCTGAATAATGTAGTATTTGATACTTTTAATACGAACAGTTTCGATGTTGATGTACCGGTAGGTATCGCTAACGACGTTTATCCCGTGGTCGGATTTTTATCTCATGATGCTTCGGGTAATTCTTCCGACATTTTTTCAAGGATAGACGTTAATACTGCTCTTGATGCACCGCCGCCGCCGACTCTGGTATTACCCGTCAATAATTCCAATGTAGATATAAATACCGAACTGGTATTTAATCAGGGGCTCGGTCATGTTGAGAATAAGTTTTATAAACTTTATTTAATCGATACAACAAGCATAAATCAACAACATTCAACTTTTGAAGTGTATCTTGATAAAGAAAAATTTAATCTTTCGGAATTAAATAATATCGGACTTGGTAATATTAAAGGAAAAACATTCTACTGGAAAGTTGAATTATATAGCGGTAATGATATAAATACTTACTTTAGTTATGGGTACCAAGAGTTAAATAAGTTCATGTCACAAAGCGAACAGAGGGTGCTGACTATTAATCCTTAATAGTGTAATCTTGTATAATATTTTTGACGGGATTATGAGGTTTGTGATTATTAAATATCTGTCTAATTCCGATTAAAAAATATATTGCATGTTAATATAAATCTGGTTAAAATTATAAAAAACCACACTATATAGTATTTCTACAAATTTTATTTCAAAATAAATAAAGAGTAGCAATAACCAAAAGAATACAATTCTTTCTAATTTAATTTTTCGGAGGATTCACTATGTTTGAGAAAGTTCTTAAAAAAGAATTGTTTCTTGTTAAGTTCTCTACTCTTTTTTTATTGCTTGTCGTTTTAATTATAATTGTTTTCCAGTGCTCGGGCTGCGATAATAACAGCGCCGTAAGTACTTCAAATATTGTTGATGTTAAGGGAAAAATTTACGGAATTAATAACTCTCCATATTTCGGAGTTAAAGTAACCGCCGGAAACAAATCCCGCATAACGGATATTAACGGTAACTTTGTTCTTCCGGAAGTGGAAAATCCTTACAAATTGGCTATTTTTGATTCTGTCGGCAAAACCGGTATCTTAGTCCCTCAATTCGAGGTCAGTTCATTTAATTTAAATAACTTTTCTATAGGTTATTTAACGGGTTATAGTAATTTGTTACCTACAACTCTGCATGTAACTTTCCCTTCCAATATGGTGCCGTCTTCCGCGAAAGCGGTTTTTACGGATTTCAAAGACAAAAATTTCTACGGAATTGCTGCCTCAGGCGGTTGCGATATAGTATTTAATATGACTTCAGGAACCCAATATACGGGTTCTCTGATTTTCCTCGCTTATACGTTGGACTTAAACGGACATATTACTTCTTATGATAAATTTTGCAGGATTGACAGCATCTCGATAAATGCGGGAAATATAGTCAATGTTAATCTGACACAAGGGGATTTTAAAAATAATACAAGGGATACTTTGTATCACGTCAACTTCAATCCCGCGCAAAACCAAACAGTGAGTATGAGATATACCTATCTTTCGTTTGGTTCGCACCGTACGATTAATTATTTAAGTAATCTCGTTTATGAATTCGTTAACTCAAATTCATTTGATTTCGTCGTTCCTATGGGAATAGGCATTCCTGTTTATCCTGTTGCGGGTTTAATTTCAAACGATGCGGGCAGCATGACTTCCTCAAGCATTTTCTCCGTAGTTTCAGGAAACATGGATATCAATGCTCCACGGCCGCCTGCGCTGGTGTCGCCTGCGGACAATGCAACTGTCGGTATTAATTCCGAAATTGTTTTTGACGAGGGATTGATTTCTACAAGCACAAAGTATTATAAGTTATATCTTACTGAACTGGCTCCTGTAAACCAGTCGGTGACGAACTACGAAATATATCTTTCAAAAGAAAGATTCACATTATCCGAATTAAATAATATCGGTACGGGAAATTTGAACGGGAGAACATTCTTCTGGAGCGTTGAAGTTTATGATAATACAAATCTGCAGGCGGATTTAACTTACAATTCTCAGAATAATACAAAACTCATGTCGCGCAGCAGCACAAGAAAATTTACTGTTAGTCCGTAACAAATAAAAACAGGGCTGCGGTTTATTCGCAGCCCTGTATAAATATATCATAATCTATATTACTTGGATATAATGTACAAACATGCCGGAGTGACAGAAGATGAGTATTTATTTCTGCAAAGAAATTAATTATTACTACAAAACTATTTTTACGATTCCCGCTAAAATCCGCCGCGGCGGAGGAATGACAGAATCAGAGTGCTCTGCTCTCAAATATTAAATTATCTTTGCGTTCTTTGCGGTAAGTGTTTTTTCATTGAATGCTCTTATGCTTTTACTCTTTAAAATATGATAAATCTTTGCGCGCTTTGCGCACTTGGCGGAAAATGTTTTTTCAGTAAATGCTCTTATGCTTTTACTCTTTAAAATATGATAAATTTTTGCGCGCTTTACGGAAAATGTTTTTTTCAGTAAATGCTCTTATGCTTTTGCTCTTTAAAATATGATAAATCTTTGCGCGTTTTGAGCGCTTTGCGGTAAATGCTCTTAATCTTTTGCTCTTTGATATGTGATTAATCTTTGCGTTCTTTGCTCACTTTGCGGTGAATGCTCTTAAGCTTTTGCTCTTTGATATGTGATTAATCTTTGCGTTCTTTGCGCACTTTGCGGTGAATGCCCTTAAGTTTTTGCTTTTTGATATGTAATGCGAATCTTTGACTTCTAGATTCTAAATTCTAGATTCTAAATTCTAGATTCTAAATTCGAAATTCTAGATTCTAGATTCTCTCTATTAACTCCTTTTAATATAATCCGTAATCCTGTTTGCAATCTGCTCGCCTGTGAATCCTTCGTGTTCAAGTACGTCATTTATTAAAGCAGGCTTGAACCAGTTATTCTCAAGTGCAATCGGTAATACCGGCGTATGGATTTTATTCTTTACGAATAACTCGGCTGTTATCGAATAAAGCCCGCCTGTAAGAAAATGATCTTCAAGCGTTACAATCAGTTTTGTCTTTTCCGCCGTCTCAAGCACAAGCGCCTCGTCGAATGGCTTTGGTGTCCTCACGTTTATAAGCCCGATTGACATTCCCATACCTTCAAGAATTTCTTTTGCCTTAAGCGCCTGATTGAACAAATATCCGTTCACCAATATCGTGATGTCTTTCCCTTCCGATATCACTTCCGCCTTGCCAATCTCAAAATCTTCCGAATGCTTATACACGGGCGCTTCATCGTTAAACCTGATGTAAAACGCTTCCTGAGATTCAAGGATTTTTCTCAGACATATGGAAAGGTCTTCTTCATCCGCCGGACAGAATACATTCATGTTCGGAATTCCGCGCATTAATGAAACGTCTTCAAGCGCCTGATGAGCAGGACCGTTCGCTGTCGATAAAAATCCGGGAGAGAAACCGACCAGTTTCACAGGCAGTTTGCCGACACCGATATCAGTTCTTATAAATTCAAATGCTCTCATAGTTAGAAACGCTGCGAAGCCGTGTGCAACTGCATTCCTTCCCCGGAGCGCGAATCCGCAGGCTGTGCCTACTAAAGTCTGTTCCGTTATTCCCGTATCAATGAATCTTTCTCCGAGCAGAAGCGGCAAATTGCTGATATGAGTTCTGCTTTCGGCTGTAAGGATTATGTATGTTTCGTCTCCAATAACGATTTCTTTCAGGGCGTCTTCGTAAGTCATAAGTTTAATGTGTTATGCAATTAAATTAAAATTTAATAATACAAATAAAAAGGTTATTTTCGCTTTGCACATTATGACTCCCGATAACATATTAAATCTTAAAGATTTTGACTATGATTTGCCTTTGGAGAGGATTGCTCAGTTTCCGCTTCCCCAAAGGGATAAATCTAAGTTGCTTGTCTTTAAAAACGGTATAATTAAAGAATCTGTTTTTTCGGCAATAAACACTTATATTCCCGAAGACTCATTTCTTGTGTTCAATAACACTAAGGTTATAAACGCAAGATTGTTCTTCAGGAAAAAAACAGGCGCGAAAATCGAAATATTCTGTCTGGAACCTTCAGGTAACAAAACCGTTGAAATTGCATTTTCAGAGAAAGAATATTCTAACTGGATTTGCCTTGTCGGAAACGCAAGCAAATGGACAGATGAGATCCTTGAAAAAGAAATCTTCGTAAACGGTGAAAAATGTATTCTCTATGCCGAAAAAATCAGAGCAGTATCCGGTAATTTCGAAATAAGATTTTCATGGAGTCTGAAAGCGCTTACTTTTTCTGAGATTATTCACGAAGCAGGCTTAATCCCTTTGCCTCCGTATATTAAAAGAACTCCTGAAAAGGACGACTCCGAAAGATACCAGACTGTTTATGCCGATTCGGAAGGCTCGGTTGCCGCTCCTACGGCAGGTCTTCATTTTACGGAAGAAATATTGATTGAATTCGGTAAAAAAGGAATACAATACGATTATCTGACGTTGAATGTCGGCGCAGGCACATTTAAACCTATTAAAGAGGAAAACGTCTTTAATCACAGTATGCACTTTGAAAGTTTCTCGGTGAAAAAAAGTTTTCTCGAAAAATTACTCGGTTATTCAGGCAGTAATATAGTTGCAGTCGGAACAACATCAGTGCGAACACTCGAAAGCCTTTACTGGATGTATGTTCTTGGCAAACATAAAACGGGATTTGTTCTCAATCAGTGGGAGGTCTATAATTACAACGAAAAAGACTTTCCCGATTTAAAAACTGTTTTAAAAGGTCTTATTGACCATCTCGACGACATTAATGAAGATACAATAAACGGTTCAACCGAACTTATGATAATACCGGGATATAAATACAAAGTTGTCGATGTCTTAATTACAAATTTTCATATGCCGTGCAGTTCTCTGCTCCTGCTTGTTTCAGCGTTTACAGGCGAAAACTGGAAAAAGATTTATGAATATGCGCTTGCGAATAATTTCAGATTTTTAAGTTACGGCGACAGTTCGATTTTATTTAAACAATAATTATATGATTAATATTTTAAAGAAATTTCCAAAACTGAATTATTCTCTTCTGCCCACTCCGATACATAAACTCGAAAATCTGTCGAAGTTTTTCGGAGCGAATATCTATTGCAAAAGGGACGATATGACGGGCTTTGCTTTCGGCGGCAATAAAACGAGAAAACTTGACTATCTCGTTGCCGAAGCAATTGCGCAAAAAACGGATACACTTGTTTGCGTCGGTGCTAACCAATCGAATTTCTGTAGAATCGCCTCCGCATACGGCTCTGCCTGCCATCTTGATGTTACACTTGTACTCGGAGGCAAAAAACCTCCCGTAGCGACCGGCAATCTTATGCTTGATTACCTTTTCGGTGCGAGAATCACACACATCGATTCAGAAGACTGGGATGTGTGGGAGAATGAAGCGATAAGAATTTCGGAAGATTTAAGAAAGAAAGGGAAAAAAGTTTACTGGATGCCTATCGGCGGCTCCACACATACAGGCGCACTCGGATATGTTGAATGCATGATAGAAATAACCGATTACAGCAAAAGACATAAAGTTGATTTCGATTATATCATTCATGCTACAGGCTCGGCGGGCACGCAGTCCGGTCTGGTCGTAGGAAAACAGTTAACCGGCTGGAAAGGCGAGATTATCGGCATGGCTGTTACTAAACATAAACATCAGTTGACTGAAGAAGTACTTACATTATCAAGAGAAACTGCCGCGATGTTCGATATCGAAGTAAACAAACAAAACATAAAAGTTGACGATAATTACATCGGCAAATGCTACGGAGCGCATACTAAAAAAGCCGAAGACGCAATCAAACTATTCGCTAGAAAAGAAGGAATTTTGCTCGATAATGTATATACCGGGAAAGCGGCATCCGGAATGCTGGATTATCTGAGCAAAAAACACTTCGAAAAGAACGCTAATATACTGTTTTTACATACCGGAGGGAATATACAGTTGTTTAAATGATGTATTAATCTGCATTATCTTTTATTTTATAAAAAAACTTTATATATTAAAATATGGATGGCATATTAACACAGAAACCCTTTCTCGAAGAGTATCCGGGACATTATTCCCATTACGTAAATCTCGTCGAAGAAGGAAATATTCTTGACGTACTCGAAAAACAGTCGATAATTACACAGGATTTCCTTTCTTCAATACCGGAGGATTACGGCGACCATTCCTATGCCTTCGGTAAATGGACAATTAAAGATATCGTTGGACATTTAATCGATACCGAGAGGATTTTCAGTACTAGGGCGCTAAGAATTGCGCGCGGAGACAAACAGCCGATGCCTGGCTTCGAACAGGATGATTACGTTAAGAACGGTAATTTCTTCAAAAGACCGATGAAAGATCTTAATGATGAAAGAATGATGCTGCGTGCCGCTAATATTAAAATGTTCAGAAGTTTTGACGAACTCGTTTTTTTAATGAAGGGTGTGGTAAATGACAATGATATTACGGTAAGAGCATTGCTTTATTTACTTTTAGGGCATGAAATTTACCATTTAAAGTTTATGAAAGAAAATTATTTTTGAATTCAGGAGAAGGGAAGGAGAAAATAAATCTAGGGAGAAATTTATGAAAAATTACGTTAAAACATTTTCAGCATTAATTCTGATACTGGCGCTTGCGGTCTCATTCGAAGCCTGTACAAGAAAAACAAAAAATCCGAATCCAAATCAGAATCCTGCCGATTCAAATAAAAATGCTTCGGAGTACAATTACAAAAAACGTGACAGCACGGATATATACGGCAGCGGATATTTTGAGTACAGGGATACACTCGATACGTATCATCTGGGTTATTCAATACCAAGGGATAGTATTTATAAAGTGTGGAATATTAAGGAATTCGAAAAACTGAATTATTTAATAAGTACAGATTCGCTGAATCCCGGTCCTTACCTTGATAGAGGCAATCATCTTCAAAACATCCATAAATACATTGACGCAATCCATGATTATGATATGTATATTATGCTGAATCCGTACAACCATTCTGCGTACCAGAACAGGGGAACTGCGCACGAAAGACTTAAACACTATGACCAGGCTCTGTGGGACTATCAAAAGGTGCTTGTACTAAAACCGGATGATACAATCGCGAATTTCAACAAAGGCGTAATTTATGATGCGATAAATAACCCCTGGATGGCAATAAAAGAATATGATACGGTTGTATATAAAGACCCGAAACTTGCAAAAGCATATTATAACAGAGGCGCCTCTTATGAAAAAGTCGAGAAATTTGATGAAGCAATTAGGGATTACAGAAAAGCAATTGAACTTAACCCAAGATATAAAGAAGAACTCGAAAGAAAAATCGATTTTCTTAATTACGAATATAGATAAGAAATCAGGGGATTGGATTATTTAAAATCCAGTCCCCATGTTCCTGCGCTTTTTACCGTTACAATGTATGCATCCGTCTGAGGAATCTCAACTTCAGTATTGCTCTCATAATTACCCCTTGTGTCTGCAAGTACCTTTACTAATTTTCCGTCATTGGTCTTCAAATCGGCATAAAAATGACCCGTGCCTTCGTGGTAATATTCGAATAACGCCGAACCTTTGTTAAGGTGAATAATCTGCGTCTTATCCCCGCTTACGTTATATGCCAGCCGGTACTGTATCTTTTTGCCCTCAACGCTTGTTTTATCCTCAACGATTGAATTAATGAAATTATCCTTTAATAAATAATAGGCTAAAACGAATAATCCGAATACGAATAAGAAACTTATGACAAGCCTTGCTTTTGAATTCTTTCTCATTGTTCCCTGTTTTTTTAACAATATAATAAGAATTTTCAATATCCTCAAGTTTGTATTCAGGCTTGAATAATAAGTGATATTTGGATAATTTCATGAAAATTAATTTCGTGAAAAAAGTATTAATCATTTTATTCGTTTCTCTTTTCTCCATTTCTTGCCAAAGAAAAGAAGAAGAAAAACCTGTCCTGCAGAATATCTACAGAACCTATATGGGCGAACGCAATAACTTCAAGGTTTGGGTTGTCGACGGCGCCCTTATACGCGAGACAATATTCAATGAATTTATATATGGCGGTAATGACGAAAGATATATCTTCGTCCCCGAAGGTGAAATGTGGATTGATAATTCCATATCAGCCGAAGAGTATGAAACCACTTTGCAGCACGAGATAAATGAACGGAATCTCATGAGAAAATTCGGAATGACGTATTTCGACGCGCATGATTCTTCGCTGTCGCTGGAACTTCAGATGAGAGCAATATATAAATCGGAAAGCGAAAAGCATGAGTCCTTACTGCCGCTTATGATGCCCATAGATTTCGATTCCACACAGGAAATAGAAAGTCTGCCCGAAAAAATCAAACTCAAAAATATTTACCGCGTTCCCTTCGGCGAGCGAAACGGCGTGAAGATCTGGATAGTCGACGGCTATGCCGTAAGGCGCGATGTATATCCCGACTTCGGATTCAGCGGAAACGGATACGCGTATATGTTCATACCGAAAGATGAAATATGGATTGACGGCGAGATAACTTGCGAGGAAATTGAGTATTCAATAAGTCTGGAATTGAAAGAGCGCGAATTAATGAGTGCCGGAAAATATTACGATGACGCGTATCTCGAAGCGGTAAAAATTTCGGACGCAATGAGAAAATCGAACAGGGAAATGATTCGCATAAAGAAATTGATCGTTCCTTCGGTACTTTTAAGAGATACGGGTTCAGGTACGGGCAGAAACTGATTTAAAGCAGTCCGCCGCCTATAATAAGTCTGAAACCTCCTATGAAAATTGCAATCGCGCAAAGAATTATTCCTGTAATTGCAGGTCCCTTATTCCTTTCATTCATCCCCGTTGCGACTATGCTTAATATCAAACCGAGTGTCGCCAGCGGTATATTGAACCAATTAAACCATCCGAGAAATGGAATTAATCCTATGAAAAATCCTACTATTGTGATTACTCCGATAATTAGTCCCGCTATTCCCATGTTCTTAATTATTATTTATTCCAAATTAAATTAATGCGTTCTTAAAATCAACTCTCATTGACTTTCTGTTTATTAGACGAATTCCCGTGTAATGGGTTTCAGGAAGCGGTATTATTGATCTATTTTGTTGAAGATACTCAGTTCCTCCTGTATATTTTAGAATCGTCTTGATATGATTTGCTGCTGCCTGATACATGCATATGCACGATTTCAGGAAGCATGTTAATCGGGGCGGAATCCAATACTGCTTTTTCAAATTCTTTCATTTTGTCGTATTTTATCTCTACGATTCCGGTTTGAAAAACTAAAACAATGTTACCTATAACTCTGAAGAATTTATCATCTGTATTTAAGACGAACCCCCTATATAATCCGGTTTCAAAATCACCGGTTTGTGAAAGAAAACCGCTTTCCAGTCCCCCTAAAATATTATCTATTTTCTTCTTCTGTAATTCATCCAGACGCCATTCATATTCAAGTTCTGAACACGCCAGTTTTACCTTTGCTCTGTCGACACCGATTTTTTCAGTTTTCATTTTGTTTCCAGTATTGTTTATGATATTGAGTGTCTTGTTTTATTTTTTTTGACAATGAATAGAGCGCTTCCGAGACATTTTTGTAATCAATTATTTCTTTAAAATTTGTTCTCGATATCTCTTTTATCACGAATTTTTCCAGATGTCCGTCAGGGTCGGAATAAACCGATATCGTATTCCCCGTTTCGGTAATTATGATGTTCTTTCTTACTATCACTTTGTACTCGCCTAAGCATACAATTATTATTTCGTGCAGCCCGAATTCAATTTCCTCAGGTATTTCGGAAAATCCGCAGTTTAAACGGTTTAATATTTTTAAAACCCTCAGGCATTTGAGTCTGTTAATTGATGACTTCACAGTTCTCTTTCCCGGATAACTGTATATCTCTATCGAGCCGGGCGCTTTATTTGTATTGTGTTGTTCCATAAATGCGTCACTAATACTTCTATGGAAAATTAATCTAAAATGGCATCATAGAAAAACTAACAATATCGTTATTATTTCCAGATACTAACTCTGTATTTTGCGGGTTTATATTTGAAATGTCTAAAAAAACAATAGTTAAATGCGTTTTGAAAGGATCCTATATTTCCAAATCTTAGGGCGTTTTTGTATGCATTCAGGCATTAAATCCTGTATATTTAATTCACTGCCGCGGGGTTATGAAATAATTTCTGATGTTTTTGAATGTGAATTTAATTTTTCGTCTAATTTTTCTAACATCCATTTTCTCATTACAAAACTGTTTTCCTTTGTAATTGTGCTTCTTAGGTATTCAAGGCTGAATTGCCTTTCTTTGCTTTCCGGCGCATTGATAATTCTTATAAGTTCGGAAAGGTGTTTGAAGAAAATCATAAATCTTGACTTGTCATACTTCGTCAATAATAAGTCCTTTTTCACTGTTTCCCTGTAATTATGAAATATTCGATCTAAAGAGAAAAAATCCGCTTTCTCAAAATATATTTTCATCTCGATATTTATTAAATCGTATTTGTAAACAAACTTATTCAGAGCAACCGAATTGATGTGCTTAAGAGCCTTTTGGTAATTCTGTATTCCGTAATAATAATGTGTCAAGGCGAAGTTTACAAAATCCACACGGCTCGAAACATTAAGTTCGTTTGAATAATTTTCTATGAACGAATACATCGATTTCATATCCTTGATGTCCATACATAAAGTCACATAGTTCCTGTACATAACCGGCGGTAAATCGGACGTAAGTTCGTTTTTGTAAAGACCCTGTTTAATGTAAAATGTGAGTAATTCCAGTTCTTCGCGGTAAAAAAATTTGTCTTCGTCGGTCATTCTCTGGCTGGCATAACAATATCCGAGCAGAAGATTAAAATTCGAATATTTGGATTCATCGTCCAGAATGCCGATGTTACGGTTGAATGCCTCTTTGTAAATTAGATAATTTTCTTTGCAGGCAATTTTTTCAAAACACTCAAACGCCTTCATGTGCAAATCGAAAATACTTATGTGTTTCTTGTTTTTTGTGTCCAGAACCGCGGACATACAGGACTTGTATAGTTCCTTTAAATTCACCGTAAATCCCGAAACTTTGTCCTTCCCGCTGTCTATGGAATTCAGTATGTAATTTGCATACAAAATAGTAAGTTTGATTAATGTGAAAATTACCAGATTCTCGCACGCGTCATTAATAATCCGTAATCTGCTTCCTGCCTCGACGGTGCTTTGATATTTCATTCTCATTATCGATGAATTAAACAGGTTCATATTGTGCAGATAAGCGTTGAAATAGTTTTCGGCATTCGATTTTTCTATATCGTCAAGTTCTTTTGTAAGTTTGCTCTGCATTTTCTTCAATGTATCATAGTCGCCGTTTCTCAGAAGAAAATCGTTGAGAGTCGCTTTTGATGAAATGTCATTTGCTGACGCTGATTTCAATTTGTAATATTCCAAAACGGCATTGCTGAGGAATGAAATCAATTTCTTTATCGTCGCATCTGAATATCCCGTCTTTTTTTTGATTTGCTGCGTAAGTTTGATGTAATTTCTCTCCGCAAGCAGATTCTTTTTCGCTTTTATTATTTGAAATAAAACTATTAGAGGCTTGTTTTTATTGTGTAATGGGGATAATAAAAATAATTCGAATTCGTCGAAATCAATTGCAGTGAAATTTATTAGTAATTTATACAACTCTGTATTCTTCATAATCAGGAAATTAAAATTTGCTGCTAATACATTGATTTAATAATGAATAATATGAAAAAATAACAAAAAAAGTAATGCAAATCAGGAAACAAAAATAAAATGACTAGTTACTATCCTGAAATGCGCGGGATTAGATTCGCTCAAAAAGGAGCGAATCATGAAATACCTAATATCCTCGTTTTTAATGATAATATCGCTTTCGGTATTATTGCCTCATAATATATCTGCAAACAAAATCGATAAATGCAATTCGGTAATAAGATGTCTTGAATGGGTTGAGTATGTAGAAATTGACGGTCAATGGTATGAGATAATTCATCAGGACGATGGTACCGTAATTATAGTACCCGTTGCTGCTCCGATTAGGGATTGAAAATACGGAGCGCGTAAAATGAGAAAATGTACGTTCCGTTTTTATCAAGTCTTCTGTGAGAACATAACTATTTATAAATATTAATAATCGATTAACAAAATGGCAAATGCGATAATTACATTTAATGTTACGGATAACGATTTAAGGGATAATATTGAAGATTTTTTAAAAGAAATAAATATGACAAAGGAATTTAGTAACCAAACGGTTTATTTCGGGACATTAAGCAAATTTGCGCTGAGGCAAATATCTCAGAAAGTTTTGAGCCTTGAAGAATATTTTACGGCGAATGATTGCCTCACGGTCTATCTTGCCGCGTTCAATACAATTATCAGACAAAAACTGATCGATAACGGAAAATTGGTATTCTATTCAGGCAACTGAGTTCCCTTATGCTTATCCGCAAATCCATTTTTAATCGCTATTTTTAATCGCAATTTTGAATAGTTATTTTGAATTTGTATTCTGAATCTGCATTTCTCACAGTCAGTACTGTGTTTGCTGACTTATCGGACTTAATAATTCTAAGAATTTTAATATCGTCCGGACGAACGGTATCTTGATAGAAAATGAATTTAATAATCTTTAAGTTCGCCTGGGCGGGCGGCATCTAATAGAAATAAATTGCTCTGACTCTTAAAACCCCGGACCTGTCTGCTAATGGCAGAGGGGTGACATCTAAATTAACCGATTAACTTCCTCGAGCAGTAAACTTTCTTTCATCGTAAACTCCATTACACATTGTACTCCTTAAGTTCGGCATCTCGATAGCCGCTTTATATAATTCGCCTTAAAATATATTTTATTTTTTATTTTTGATATTCGTTTTTTATTTTTCATATTTGATTTTTGTAGCAGCCCCACTCTTTAGTGGGAAAAAGGTACCCCCAAAAAAGGACTTTAGTCCTTATATGTTTCCGAATTTTTTCATTTCCATCAAAAATTACTAACACATAAATTCTTTCTAAACAATATTTTAAACTCCCCTCTGGTCATTTATTGAATCAACAAAACTATTATCTATTATCTTTGTATAAATATGGCTGTTTTATGTAAAATAATTTACTATATCCGGAACCTGAATGAAATTTATAAAATTATATAACACCGAAATTATAAACGGTAAAGTTATTACTAGTCTTATGAAAATGATACCTGAAATGATACCCCTGGTGTCATTTTTAAACTGCGAAAATATCAATGTTTTATCGCTGAAATGATACCCGAATGATACCTTTTTGCGAAATTCAATAGTTCTTTGACATAAACAACTGTTTTTTCATCACCAACTCCAAAAAATGACACCAAAAAGGTGTCATCTTGATACCCCCGGTATCATAATTAATAATTGCTTAATATCAGTTGTGTTTCTGTCTGTTTGATATCAGTACATATTTAAATTGTGATGCGTTTTATATCATAATTCTATTTTATAAATTAACGAAACAGGATTTTAATACCGACTCTCATTTTTCGTTATTCCATATACTTTTTATACCGAAATAAATATATTATCAATCTTTTATTGAAAATATTGCACGTAAATTTCAAAATAAAAAGAAATTTTATCTGAGATTGGAATGTTAAGAAATATATTGTAAAGTGAAAAAATTAATTTCAATATCGCTTGTACTAATTATTATGCTCAACAGCATGCTGTTCGGCATAATATATTCGGTTCTGAAAGGCGAATTGAAAAAAGATTTTCTCGGTATCCTTAATGTAAAGGATTCGGGTTTGCCCGTTACCTGTGTCACATCAGATGAAATTGCAACTAACCCGAAAATTGTTTTGCTTGAATACGGTGAACTGAAAATAGACGGCGAATATTTTGATATTTTTAAAACCGAATATGTAAACGGTAAAACTGTTTATTACTGCATAAGCGATAAAAATGAAGAACACCTTGAAAAAGCATTTAATAATTTTCTTTCTTCTTCCGCGAAAAATATCGCTTCGAAAACTACTATATCATTGCTTAAACTAATCAACATTTCCGGATTCCCGGTGCTGTTTCACGATAATTCTCTAATACCTCACTTTAAGGCGGATTCTGTAATTACCGAATATGGATTGCGGGACGCCGTAGTGAAAATCCCGACTCCTCCGCCCGAAATTCATTTTTTATAATACTGCCCGTTTAAAATATTTTTTTATAATTCCTTATTAATGAGGAATTCAAACTAATTTTATAAATATTATGAAAAAAATAATCATACTTTGTCTGCTGCTCATTGTTTATCTCAATGTGCATGCACAGTTCAGTTTACGAGGTACAATAAAAGATATTCAAAATAATCTGCCTATACCAAGCGCGATTGTCAGTATCCCTAATACGGATGTAAGCACTACTTCAAATGAAGACGGTGTGTTTGAACTGAAATCCGCTTCGAACATAACAATGATTTCAGTAAAAGCGATTGGCTACGAGAAGAAAGACGTTTCAATATCCGAATACAAAAATGAAATAATGATAGTACTTCAGCCTACGAATTTATCGACGGGCGAAATACAGGTTGAATCTAATATGAAAAGAAATATCGAAACGCCTCAGAGTATTGGGTATCTTTCAAGGGAGGATTTAAACAGGGATATCGGTATTAACTTTCAGAATACAATGAATCTTGTTCCCGGCGTAAGAATGCAGTTCAGAAATCTCGGCTCTGGTGTACTCATGTCGATAAGAGGTTACGGCGTGCAGACAAACTTCAACGGAAACGGCTATAAAGCGTATTACAACGATATCTCGCTCACAGACGCCGATGCGACTACTGCGCTTGATGAAGTTGATTATACGAATCTCGGTAACGTAGAAATTTATAAAGGACCGTCATCAAGCATATACGGTGCGAATATTGCCGGTACGCTTATTATGAAAACGGAAAAAGCGCCGTGGGGTACGAATGTTTCTTTGACCGGACTTGCAGGCTCCTATGGTCTCTTCAGAACCAATACCGGCATTTCAGTCGGCAGCGAAAAACTGAATCTGTTCATCAATTACGGTCACCAGCAGGCTGACGGTTTCAGAGAACATAACACAACAAAGGAAGATTTCGCGATTGTAAACGGTACAGTGTATATCGATTCGAAAAACACATTGTCGTTTTTCGGAAATTATTCGAATGTGTATAATTCGCTTGCAGGCGAACAGGACAGCGCGACATTCTTAAACAATCCCACACATGCCGATACACAGTACGTAAATAACGATGCACATATAAAAAGCGAAAGTTCAAGAATCGGTTTCTCGTTCGAACATTTATTCACAAAAGATTTCAAAAATAAAACAACATTGTACGCGGGCTTCTTTATGCAGGACCAGCCGTCTGCCGTAGGTCTTACTCGCGCTAACAAAAGCAAATTCGGCGCCAGAACTACATTCAATTACTCGCCGTTAATAGGAAGTGTTCCAACCAATCTTACATTCGGCGGTGAGTTTTTACAAAACATAAATTTTCAGAAATCTTACGGACTTGTAGATACCAAACTCGGCGCGCTGCGAGGCGATCAGGAAATTAAGCCAATGGCGTATAACGTTTTCGGACAGGTCGATGTTGATGTTACGAAATCTACTTTGTTTACTGCCGGCGCCAGTCTTAACTTTGTTGAATATAATGTAAGCGATATGATTGCCGGCTCGCCGACTCACGTAAACGCGTCGGGTTATAAGAGATTTACTCCCGTGGTTACTCCGCGTGTCGCTATTAACCAGATTATTAAAGGACTGTTCTCAGTCTATGCAAGCGTAAGCACTGGCTTTACTCCTCCTTCAACAAGCCAGGTTTTAATAACGCAGCTTGGAAAAGTAAATCTCGACCTGAAACCTGAAACCGCTGTCAGTTATGAACTCGGTACAAAAGGCGATTTGCTTGATAAAAAACTCAGTTACGAAGTAGCGGCTTATCTCATGAACGTTAACGATAAACTTGTAACGCAGAATTTCGCGGCAAGCGGAACTACTCCCGCATATTCAATTACGACAAATGCCGGACAGGTGCGCTATAAAGGAATCGAAGGAAAAATATCCTATGCTTACACTCCCGCGAATTCAAACATTTTCGCCCTAGTAAGACCTTTCGTTACCTATACTTACACTGATAACAAAAACATTGATTTCAAAAGCGACAATAACAATAACGCTAATACAAAAGACTACAGCGGCTTGAAGGTTGCCGGCGTCGCGCCTAATGTTATAAATGCAGGTCTCGACGTATTTTCAAAACAGGGCGTTTATCTTAATCTTACTTATTCATGGACGGATGAAATACCCGTTACGTTCAACAATCAGCACTTCGCTCCTTCATACGGTCTGTTGAATTCAAGACTCGGATATAAAAAGAACATTGCGCAAATTATCAACCTTGAAGTGTACTGCGGTGCGGATAACATGACAGGGTCGACTTATGCGACGGAATTATTCCTTAATCCGAACGATAACCATTTTTTCATTGCAGGACCTAATAAAATCAATTTCTACGGCGGCGCGAACCTGAGTTATATGTTTAAATAAATTTCAGTTTACTATTATAAATCCGGGGATTTCCTAATCCCCGGTTTTAAATTAAAAATTTTAAAATGAAACCAATTTTAGTTTTACTTCTGACTGTTTCGGTTTTCTTTTCTTCCTGCGGCAGGTTTTCTAATAAACAAAACGAAGCGAATAAAAACAGTGCGGTCCGGATTGTGTGCGTGTCGAAACAATTGACCGAAATTCTGTTCGCGCTTGGTCAGGGAGATAAAATTGTCGGAATAGATATCTCAAGTACGTATCCCCCTGAAACAAAGAACATAACTACTGTAGGCTACCATAGAATGCTTAGCGCAGAAGGAATAATATCCCTGAATCCGACCGTTGTTTATTATAACGGCGGAACTGACGCGTCAATCGGACCCGAAAATGTTATTAAACAATTGAAAGAAGTCGGAATACCTCTGAAAGAATACCCGGGTACTCCCAATATTGACAGCGCGAAAATCCTTATAAGGCAGATTGCAAAAGAATTCGGCGTGGAAAAAAGAGGCGAAGAACTATGTAATAAACTCGATGCCGATATGAAGACGGCGCAGGATAGATTAAATACATTTACATCAAAACCGAAAGTGCTCGTTATTCATTACGGCAGAGCGTCGAATAATTATTTCGTTATGGGAAATAAAGGCAATCAGAATTCAATGATAGTGTGGGCAGGCGGCGTGAACGCGGCTGATACTTCGGGGTTCAAACTTCTGAGTTCCGAAGTGATTGCAAAATCACAACCCGAAATAATCCTTGCAACCGATTTCGGGTATGACAGAATGGGAAGCGAAGACAAATTTGTTGAACTTCCGGGACTCAATCTAACCCCCGCGGCTAAGAATCATAAAATCTACAGAATAGAAGAACACGACCTTATTTATCTCGGTCCGAGAACAGGCGAAAACGTCCTTAAAATAATGGACTTGATACATAAACAATGAACTTACTTAAAAAAGTAAAATACAGAACTATATACCTCAGTCTCGGAATTTTGTTGTTCTTGCTTATAATTTTATCGACGAGAGTAGGCGCAGTAAATATTTCTTATGACCAGATATTTGATTTTTTTCTCGATGCACTGGGCAAGAAACCCAACGGGGAAATTAATCCGGTTATAGAGGGATTGTTTTTTCAGATAAGACTTCCGAGAACATTTATGTGTTTCATTGTTGGCGCGGCTTTGTCTGTTTCGGGTGCGCTTATGCAGTCGCTTTTCAGAAACCCGATTGTTGAGCCCGGTCTTGTCGGCACTTCGGCCGGCTCGGCATTGGGAGCGTCGTTAATGTTCGTTTTCGGCAAGTCTGCTTTGTTTGCCGGCGTCGCTTTTCTCGGCGACCTTATGCTGCCTGTTTCCGCTTTCATAGGAGGTTTGATTGCAACAATAATCGTTTATAAATTTTCATCCTATTTCGGAAAAGTGAATGTTGCAACAATGATACTGGCCGGCATAGCGGTGAATGCAATGGCTGCGGGAGGAACGGGATTCCTTTCGTATATTGCAAGAGACCCGCAGGCGCGTTCAATCACGTTCTGGAATCTCGGAACGTTTTCTGGCGCTGACTGGAAGTCGGTCGTAATCGTTTCTGTATCTACCGCAATATGCTTCAGTCTTACTTTGAGATATTCTAAACAACTTAATGCGCTTCAACTCGGCGAAACGGAAGCAGGTTACCTCGGCTTTAATGTTGAAAGAATGAAAATACAATTAATTCTTATCAACACGTTGATGGTTTCGGTAGCAACTTCTATGGTAGGAGTAATCAGTTTTGTTGGTTTGACAGTCCCGCATCTTTTGAGACTTATGAAAGGTTCTGACAATAGATATTTAATCATAGGTTCGGGTTTGCTCGGCGCGATTGTAATGATAATCGCGGATATGCTTGCCCGTGTTATTATTGCTCCCGCTGAAATGCCGATTGGAATTATAACTGCATTTGTAGGTGCGCCTGTGTTTTTGTTTTTATTGTACAAGAACAGAAAGTCCCACGGCAAAGGAGGTTTCCTTGCTTAAAGCAAACAATGTTTCTTACTGTATAGATAACCGTTACCTTTTAAAGAATATTTCTCTCGAGTTTAAACCCGGTGAATTCACAGTTATCATGGGACAAAACGGAGCAGGCAAATCAACATTGCTTAGATTGCTCGCCGGAAGCACAAAAGCAACTGAAGGTGAAATAACACTCTTTGATAAAGATATCAAAAGTTACAAAGAAATTGAACTCGCCCGTATGCGTGCAGTGCTCTCACAGCATTACGAAATATCATTTCCCGTTACAATACGGGATATAGTTATGATGGGCAGATATCCTCACTTTAAAAGCGAACCTGCAAAAAAGGATATCGAGATTATTGATAAAACTCTTACCCTTATGGGAATAGAAAACCTGAAGGAACGAAGTTACGATACGCTATCCGGCGGGGAAGCGCAGAAAGTGCAGATGGCGCGTGTACTTTCACAAATCTGGCAGCACGAAAACAACAATGATAAGATTTTGTTTCTTGACGAACCTGTTTCGCAACTGGATATTCAGTACCAGTATTTCATGCTTCAGGTCGCGAAAAAATTCACGAAGGAAAATGTAATGGTAATCGCCGTACTGCACGATTTGAACCTCGCTCTCGCTTACGCCGATAATATAGTCTTTCTGAAGAATGGCGAACTCGTCAGTAAATTCGATTCCATATATGATATAGATAAGAAAATCGTAAATGATGTTTTCAATATAGAAATGGAGAATATTCCAAATCCATTTTCCGACAAACCCCATTTTATAGTGAAAAACGAGATGGGACTATAAAATATTTATTGCATAAATTATTGCGAATATCTGCTTTTGTACGGCAATTGATATTGAAAAATTTAAAATATTATGTTATTTTTATTTCTTGCACAAAGAGCCGTAGTTGTTTTGGTTAGAACGCCTGACTGTCACTACGGAGAGTCGTCCCGAAAATTCGGGAAGTCTCGTCTCAAAGTTCAAAAATAAATATGGAGCCGTAGTTGTTTTGGTTAGAACGCCTGACTGTCACTACGGAGAGTCGTCCCGAAAATTCGGGAAGTCTCGTCTCAAAGTTCAAAAATAAATATGGAGCCGTAGTTCAGTTTGGTTAGAACGCCTGACTGTCACTCAGGAGGTCGCGAGTTCGAGTCTCGTCGGTTCCGCAAAATGCCGGGTCATAAGCCCGGCATTTTTCATTTAAAATAATTTTTTAAACCCGGGAATTATAGAGACTGACACATAGGTCGTCCCGACTAGTCGGGAAGTCTCGTCGGTTCCGCAAAATGCCGGGTCAAAAACCCGGCATTTTTTATATATGCCGTTTTATACTTACATACTAAAAAGTAAAATAAAAGATAAATATTATATAGGATCTTGCGAAGATTTAAGTCTAAGATTAGAAAGACACAATTCAGGTAATAGCCGCTCAACTAAAGGATATCTTCCATGGGAAGTTGTATATTCGGAAGAATATCAAACTAAATCGGAAGCATTAAAAAGGGAATATTATATAAAACGTCAAAAAAGCAAAGACTTTATTAAAAGACTGATAAACTCAGGAGGTCGTCCCGACTAGTCGGGAAGTCTCGTCGGTTCCGCAAAATGCCGGGTCATAAGCCCGGCATTTTTCATTTAAAATAATTTTTTAAACCCGGGAATTATAGAGACTGACACATAGGTCGTCCCGACTAGTCGGGAAGTCTCGTCGGTTCCGCAAAATGCCGGGTCAAAAACCCGGCATTTTTTATATATGCCGTTTTATACTTACATACTAAAAAGTAAAATAAAAGATAAATATTATATAGGATCTTGCGAAGATTTAAGTCTAAGATTAGAAAGACACAATTCAGGTAATAGCCGCTCAACTAAAGGATATCTTCCATGGGAAGTTGTATATTCGGAAGAATATCAAACTAAATCGGAAGCATTAAAAAGGGAATATTATATAAAACGTCAAAAAAGCAAAGACTTTATTAAAAGACTGATAAACTCAGGAGGTCGTCCCGACTAGTCGGTCCCGATATATCGGAATCGTCGGTTCACTGACTGCGGCAGGTAGGCGCAAAACGCCGGGTCAAAAACCCGGCATTTTTTATATATGCCGTTTTATACTTACATACTAAAAAGTAAAATAAAAGATAAATAGTATATAGAATCTTGCGAAGATTTAAGTCTAAGATTAGAAAGACACAATTCAGGTAATAGCCGCCATCTTTTAATAAGTTGCTGTGAAATTTAAATCCGTCATTCGGTTCAAATGAACCTTATCTCAAACGGATGAACTTACTCAAGGAACTTCATGTCTTCTTCGCTTAATTCTATCTCGGTGGATTTTAAATTCTCTTCAAAATGCTTTAATGAAGAAGTGCCGGGTATTGGCAAAATCCACGGAGAACGATGCAGTAACCATGCTAAGTTTATTTGTGCATCGGTAGCGTTATATTTCTCGGCAATAATTGAAATCCTTTCATCTTTCTTGGGTATCGATAAAAATAAAGAGAAGAATGGCAATAATGGTATTTTACTTTGCTCACACATTGCAAGCACTTCTTCTCCTCCCCTGGTTTCATCTGCCGTCATTAAATTTAATGTTGTGCGCTGGCTGTGTCCATACAAATTTTCAACCGTGACAATATTTCCCATAGTCATTGCTATTTGCAATTCTTCAGGTGTGACGTTACTAACTCCTATATGTAAAATCTTTCCTTCTTTCTGCATTTCAAACATTGCCTGCATGGATTCTTTAAACGGTACATCGCTGCCGGCTAATACCCTGAAATGAACGAGTGCTATCTGTTCCAATTTAAGAGTACGCAAATTCTTATCAATGCTGCTTTGTAAATTTTCCGGACGATTAAACGGAATCCAACTTTTATCCGGTTTCCTCGCTCCTCCCACTTTAGTGCATATCACAAGATCCTTAGGATATGGATAAAGCGCTTCTGCTATCAGCCTGTTTGTTACATCATCTCCATAGTAATCGGCTGTATCTATCAAGTTGATGCCGCTTTTAACGCATTGTTTTAATATTTGCAAAGCCTCGCCGCGGTCCGCAGGTTCACCCCAAATTCCCTCACCGGTCAGATGCATTGTGCCGTATCCGAAACGTCTAACTTTTAAAGGATTAATACTTTCTTCCGCAATTATAATTTCTTCTGTTTCCCTCAAATTGATTTTATTTATATTTAATTAATGGTCGTTTATTTATAAAACATAGATAAGGCATTTAGAATTCACGCGGCACTAAACAACGAATGTCCATCTATGATTCTTGCCCGAATGTGAATTCTCAATTTCTAAGTTCTGTATTCATTTGATATCTTATCCTGTTAAAATGTTGTAAGTTATACTGAAAAATTTACCAGGGGACTTCCCCTGCATCATCAAAAAATCCTCCGGTCGGTCCATTTTTGTCCAATGTCGCAAGCCTTACGATTACTACTGCTGCTTGTTGGACAGTCCGTATGCCTTTACCACCGTTCATTTCCGTTGCCGTAAAACCAGGGGCGGCTGAGTTGATTTTAAGAGGCGTCTCTTTGAATTCTCTTGCAAATTGTATTGTAAGTGCATTTAAGGCTGTTTTAGAACTGTTATAAGCGAGTTGGAGTAAGCTTGTAGAATTCAAATTACCGTTTCTTGACAAAGATCCTTGCCCGCTTGATACATTAACAATCCTCCCGCCTTCAGTTGATTTATTAAGTAATGGTAACATCGTTTTGGTCACTGCAAATACACCGAAAAAATTTGTATCAAAGGTTTGTTTCAACGCAGAAAGATCAATCTGACTTGGTGGTATTCCATTATCCATATAAATACCCGAATTATTTATTAATGCATCAAGCGAACCGTATTCCTTTTCAATAAATCCGGCCGCGGTTCTTATTGTTTCTATATTCGTAACGTCCAGTAAAATAAATTTCGCGTTTATATCTTCATCTTTTAATATAATCTCGGCATATCTGCCTCTTACTTCATTCCTTGAACCAAGAAGAACCATATAGCCGATTCTCCCCAACTGCCTTGCTGTTTCGAAACCAATTCCTTTGTTTGCTCCTGTGATTAAAACAGTTTTCATATCTTATACTAAAATTTGTAATTTATTGCTGATTATATACAACAGCAAATTCTTTTGCAAAATCTTTCAGTTTTATTTTTCCTAATATTGGCTTGTTACGATTATAATCTTCGTACAAAATTCCGTTTCGTCCGCTTGCATTCATTTCCACAAAACCTTTGGCAACTTGCGGAGCCATGCCGGATGCTATCATACCGTTAAGCATTTGCTCATCAGAAATAACGAGCCATCTCAAATCCGGTTTACCGATAGCTTCGCCTAATATTTTTACTAATTCGTTGGGTGAAACTTCATCGCTCGCTATATACCGAACTGTTCTGCCGTTAAAAGGTTTTTCAATTTCTTCTGCTATAACGGACGCAATATCCAAAGGTGAAACCCAGGGATCTTTTTCATCGCCGCCATAGTTTTGAATGATGGCGCCTTGTGTTTTTATGGTTTGTATGAAAGCAAACATATTGTAGTAAAAACCGACTGGACGCATAAATTTAATGGAAACATCTTTCGGCAGTTGCTTCAAAATGGTTCCCGTATTGTAATGAAAAGCAAGATTTCCATTACCTTTGTCTGTGTGGGCGCCTATACTGCTGAGATGAACCACGCGCTTTACACCCGATCGTTCGAGAGATTGTTTGTAATTATTGCCAATCTTGTTAATAGCATCAATGATGTCAAAATTTTGGTCAAAGAAACTGCTAACGTCAAGAGCTTCCATAACATAAACTATCTCGGCGCCTTTGAAAGCCTCCGTTAGAAAATCAGCGTCTTCCATTGTTCCAATGGCAGCCTTAGCGCCAAGTGCCTCAATATCTTTTTGTCTTTTGGTCTTACTGCTGATGACCGTGACCGAATGACCCTTGCTAACCAATTCTTCGGTAAGCGGCTTGCTGATGTTTCCTAACGAACCTGTTACTGTAATTTTCATAATTCTATTCTTTATAATTTGCTTAAGTTTTGATTTTAGTCCATTTACAAAATCCGTCTGTCTTGCTTTGTCCGGTCCTGCATTTCTTTTGTGTTGCCAATCGTTGAAAAACGTGCTGCTGTTTCATATCACCACGGGATATTTACGTTTTCCCACATCGTGTAGGTACCTGTCGGTCCATCGGGACCAAGAAGCGCGACTCGCACTACTTCACGCGAGCCTTCCGCTACGGATTCCGTACCCTCATATCCATTAAGATTCGTCCTGGTGTAGGCAGGAGAAACTAAATTTACTTTGATACCGGTCGACTCCAGTTCTGTCATCATGGCCACCGTAATGGCGTTGAGAGCTGTCTTGGACGCAGAGTAAACAGGATCGAAGATTTTGTGGTATGGAGAAGCGGGATCCGACGTCATTGTCAGCGAGCCTAAGCCGCTCGTTACGTTGACGATGCGTGCGTCAGAAGATTTGCGCAGAAGCGGCAACATCGCCTGGTATACAGAAAGGACACCGAACACATTAGTTTCCCACACAGTACGAACTTCATCGAGAGACACTTTGCTGGCAAGAGTTAACTGATGGTACTCCTGAAGGGACAAATTGCCCTTACTTGTATTTGATATCGCCGCGTTTTGGACGAGAACATCAAGGTGTCCAAATTCTTTGCGAATATGCTCTGTAGCATCTGAAATCGATGCCTGATCCGTCACGTCAAGGTGGAGCGCATGAACTCCTTTACCAATCTCTCTTGCCGCAGTCTCGCCGCGCTCAAGATTGCGCGATCCAAGTAGCACTGTGAAACCTTGCGCAGCGAGTTCTTTAACCACTTGAAAACCTACTCCTTGATTCGCTCCCGTAACTAAGGCAATGCGCTTATTATTTTCTATTGTTGCCATTTCTATAAATTTTAACGTTAATTTGGTTGATTCTAAATAAATTTTATTTTTGTTTGTGAAACCGCAAATTCCTTAATAAAATCGGTCAGTTTAAATTTGCTCATTTTGGGGTTGTTTTGAAGAAAAATTGCGGGATGTTAATCCTCTATGCAGTGTTTTTTCTCTATCTGCTTTACTACTGATTACCTTTATCGAATGTTCATTTTGCACTATCTCATTTTTTAACTTCTTGCTGTTGTTATCTGTCGGACCTGTTACTAAAATTTTCATTATATGGTATTTCAATTATCAGAAGGAACAATTATTTGATTTTTAAAATTCATATAGGTCAAAAAAGAGAAATTTTAGATAGAAAGATTTGTCCTTCAACCTGCTGATTATAAATCTCCTTTGAAAATATAAACTTTTAACTAAGTCCGCAGTTTACGCTACAGTACCAAAAGAGAAACTGAGCTTTGCAACAACAGCAATCAATATCGTATAAAGGCTTGGTGGATCATTTATGACAACTGCGTTGGCGGTCATTGTCACGATTTCCGGAGAGATTCACTCCGATTCAATTTTTTATCCATTTTAATTCCTTTTATTGCATTGATTGTTTTCCAATTGGTTTTGATTGGATTTACGAGCCGTCATCTTGTTCGCATATATAAAGAAACAATGCCTGCTTAATGGAGAAAGTTAATATATAATTATTAATTAATTAAATTATAAGACTCTGAAATGGATTTATCCCGATTCATATTTTATCGGCGGTTTATTTCTTCCAAACTCTATTTTCTATGTAATGAGTGGAGTAATGGGCCGAGCATTCCAAATCTAGTAAGCCTTAACTTTAAATGTTCGATTAATAAACTTAGTTTGTTGGGTGAATACAAAGGTTACCGGGTCCGTTAAAAGAAAATTCCACCCTGAAAGTGCGCCTATATTATTGTTTTATAAGTAATTCGAAATTTGTAAATTTTCCTGAGGTTCCTGTATTCAGGAGTCCGTTCCGCCTAATCGGGAAGTCTTGACAGTTACATATCTCCGATCGAAACAGATGCTTGGAATTATTTTGTAAAATTTATATATATTTTTAAAATATTTTCTTCCGAAGATCGTCTAACCTATTGTAGGCATTCTTTAACTGATGATCTCTTTAATGACATATAACTTGGAACAAAAAAATAATATTTCGGAAATATTCAGATATTATTCTAATCGATTAAAAGGATTTATACGGAATCGTGTAAAAGACACAGAGGATGCCGATGATATTCTTCAGGATGTTTTCTATCGACTGATAGAAACGGATAAATTATTGAAACCTATTGAAAATCTATCCGCATGGCTCTTTACAGTAGCAAGAAACCGGATAACTGACTTTTATCGAAAAAAGAAGACTGAGTCAACATCCGACTCATTTTATTACGATAGTGAAGAAGATTATATTTCCGAAATAGCGGACTTGTTTCACGAAAATGAAGATACTCCTGAAACCCGGTATCTGCAATCCTTGGTTTGGGTTGAACTCGAAAAAGCGCTGGATGAACTTCCCGAAAATCAACGCTCCGTTTTTGAAATGCATGAATTACAAGGCATCTCATTTAAAGATATTGCTGAAATAACAGGAGAAACAATAAATACTCTTATCTCACGTAAAAGATATGCAGTACTGTATTTGCGTGAGCGTTTAAATACTTTGTATAACGAATTAATAAACTATTAAAATAATAATTATGAGACCATTTAGCGGAAGAAATAGATTCTTTTTTGTTCCTATGTTTTTGATTGCAATTGCAGGTTTCAGCGCTATAACAATGTTACTATGGAACGCTATCATACCCGATATTTTTCATTTGCCGGCATTATCTTTTTGGCAGACCGCCGGATTATTAATTCTTTCCCGTCTGCTTTTTGGGTTTAAAATACCAAAGCACAGTCATCACAATCGTCACGTTGATTTACGTGAAAAATGGGAACACATGAACGAGCAAGAACGAAATGAATTTAGAAACCAATGGAAAGAACATAGGTCTTGGTGGACCAAAACAAAAAACGATAACGTCAATCAACAAAATGAAGAAAATAAGTAATATTTAGTCTATAATTATATCATAAAAAACTATGAGCAAAAAGTCGGGTTCACCGTCTACTAATAAAAAGTCTGATAAAAATTACAATTTGCCGGACATTATAGCATCCTCAATAATTATTTTCGTAATGGGGATGTACTTTTTTGAACCTTCCGGGAAAAACAAATGAACAATTATGAATAAGAAACAATCGCTAAATATCATACGGGAGGGACCTTTATTGAAAACGCAATTACTAAACCGGAAGCAAGTAACAAGTGTATTTGTTTTTAAAACCTCTGTCCGCAATCAATCCGATATATCAAAATTAAGGCAGCAACTCAATAGAGTCATTAAATACGGTAAATGGAACTTCGATCTGGAGGATTGCGACAATATATTGCGTATCGAAGGTACTTCTGTTAATACAAATGCAGTAATCCGCCTGCTTAACCAATCTGGCTTTGAATGTTTAGAGTTGGAGGATTGAACAACTTCTGTCACTGCTGCTAAAATTCCATTTGAAAAAAATGGAAAAGTGTTTTCTTCAAGTTTAATTTCCCGTTTTTATCTATTATTTGTTCCATATAAATTGCAGTATTTTAATTCTATCTGTGAACAAAAAATCAATTATATTGATAACCTTCAATCAGTTTATCAAATGAATTTATCACCCAGAGACCTCTGCTCTGGAGATATTCCCGATTAATCGGGTAGACTCGTAGGTGCTTGCTCCAACCTATTGTATCCGTCTGCTGCAAGTAGTGACAATTTCGGGATATAAGATATGTGTATCTATTTTACCGCCTTTTGTATAAGTCTACTCGCATTTATTTACTTAATTTTGTATAAGAAGTTTTTATGTTTTCATTAAATTAAAAATATATAAATTAACGATAAAAAATGAAAAAACGAAAATTAGGTTTAAAAGGTCCGGAAGTCTCTGCTCCGGGGCTGGGATGTATGGGCATGAGTCATGCATACGGGCAAATACCCGATAAAAAAGAAATGGTTTCCTTGCTGCATGCCGCTGTCGAACAGGGCATTACATTCTTCGATACTGCTGAGATGTACGGTCCATACACAAATGAAGAATTGCTCGGAGAAGCCCTTGCACCTTACAGGAATAAAATTGTGATTGCCACTAAATTCGGTATTAAACATCAGAACGGTAAACAGATTCAGGACAGCAGACCCGAAGTAATCAGAAAATCTATAGAAGGCTCGTTGAAACGCCTGAAGACCGATTATATAGACCTGTACTATCAGCATCGTGTGGATTCCGCCGTTCCGATTGAAGATGTCGCCGGTACAATAAGCGATTTAATAAAGGAAGGTAAAATAAAATTCTGGGGGCTTTCGGAAGCCGGTGTTAAAACCATTAGACGCGCTCACGCCGTTCAGCCTGTTGCAGCAGTGCAAAACGAATATTCGCTTTGGTGGAGAAGACCCGAAGAAGAATTGATTCCGGCGCTTGAAGAAATGGGTATAGGACTTGTTCCTTTCAGCCCTTTAGGCAGAGGATTCCTGACTGGTAGTTTTAACAAAGATTCCAAATTCGGAAGTTCGGATTTCCGCAGTATGGTTCCGCGTTTTACTCCCGAAGCGCTCGAAGCGAATCAGGTTCTTGTGGATTTGCTGAAAACATTTGCTGAACAAAAAAATGCAACGCCCGGACAAATAGCGCTTGCATGGCTGCTGGCGCAAAAACCGTGGATAGTTCCGATTCCCGGTACAACAAAACTGATTAGGCTGAAAGAAAACATCAAATCCGCCGAAATTACTTTAAATACCGATGAACTGAACGGAATCCAATCTGCGCTTGCAAAAATTTTAGTAGTCGGCGACCGCTATCCCGAAGAATTTGAAAAAAGTACGGGACTGTAAGTTTTAAAATAATCAATAATTAAATATGCTGCGGCATGCCCGGAGCATGCTATAGCAGAAGAATATAATAATTATTATTGGGAGGAATAGAATATGAGCAAAAATATTTTAATAATATCATCGAGTCCCCGAAAGGGAAGTAATTCCGAAATACTTTGCGGTCAATTTTTAACGGGCGCATTGGAAGCGGGTCATCAGGCAGAAATGGTTTATTTGAAAGACAAAGAAATCAACTATTGCACAGGATGCGGGACCTGCATTAACGGTGCAAAGGGCTGTTCACAGAAGGACGATATGAGCGAAGTACTGGAGAAAATGATTGCCGCCGATGTGATTGTCATGGCAACTCCTGTATATTTTTATACAATGTGCGGTCAGATGAAAACAATGATTGACAGAACTTGCGCGCGATACACTGAAATCAGCAATAAGGAGTTCTATTTTATTGTAACTGCTGCTGACAACAGCAAACCTGCCATGAAAAGAACTATCGAGGAATTTCGTGGATTTACATATTGTCTTAACGGCGCAAAAGAAAAAGGAATTATTTACGGTACGGGGGCTTGGAATAAAGGTGAAATAAAAAATTCACCTGCGTATAAAGAAGCGTTCCTGATTGGGTCATCGGTTTAGAAATTAATTATTGCCTGAAATATAATTAATGTATTTCGCATTATTTAAAAAATAACAATTTTGTTTTTAGCACAATTAAAATTAGGAGAAAAAGTATGAGCAGATTTTTAAAAACCCCGTCTGTTATAATACTGTTGTTAATAGTTTTTTTCGGTATCAGCGCATTTTATTATAAAAGTAACGATTCGAAAAAAGCAGCGAATACAAATGTATTAAAGAATTCCGATAAACCGATCGTTTATATGACAAAGGATATCAGTTCTGACGGATTGATTGCCGTCTATAAAAAGTTGGGACGCAAATTGCCGGGTAAAGTGGCGGTTAAAATCAGCACGGGAGAGCCTGGCGGAGAAAATTATCTTTCACCGGATTTAATTAAAGAACTGGTTCAAAACGTAAACGGAACAATTGTCGAATGCAATACTGCTTACAAGGGTCAGCGCTCAAGTACCGAACAGCATAAAAAGGTTGCGGAGGACCACGGTTTTACTGCCATAGCGCCTGTAGATATAATGGATGAAGAAGGTTCTATTTCTTTGCCTTTTGAAAAAGGCGTGAATATTAAGGAAGATTTTGTCGGCTCGCATTTTAAAAATTACGATTCCTACATTATACTTTCGCATTTTAAAGGACACAGGATGGGCGGATTCGGCGGCGCGATGAAAAATATGTCCATCGGAATCGCTTCGGCGAACGGGAAAATGTGGATTCATACCGCCGGAGTAACCGACAATACGAGTGACTTTACAAAGGCTTTCGTTACTCCTCAGGATAAATTTCTGGAATCAATGGCAGAGGCGGCAGGCGCTGTAATGTCATATCTTGGAGATAATATTTTATTTATCAGCGTAATGAATAAACTTTCGGTAGATTGCGATTGCAGTTCGAATCCTGCGGCTCCGACAATGAAGGATATCGGAATTCTGGCATCACTCGATCCTGTGGCGCTAGATCAGGCTTGCGTTGACTGGATATACAAAGTGCTCGACGGGCATGATTTGATTAAACGTATGGAAGAGAAAAACGGTGTCCACACTCTTGAATATGCAGAGAAACTTGGATTAGGCAGCAGGAGTTACGAACTTGTAATTATAGATTAAATCTCTGGATTAGTTTGTAGTCTGCGAATAAGATAATAATATATAATTTTTGTATGATGCATTTTAGAACAATAAGCGAATTGGATGAGGCGGAGGGATTTCCTCCGCCTGAACATCCTTTAATCAGTTTGAATGTATTGACACAGTCCTCTCCATTTAAAAAAAACATCGAGTTTTCATGCGATTTCTATATTATTTGTTTTAAGAAACTTAAATCCGGTGAATTGATATACGGGAAAACAAAATATGACCATGACAGAGGCTGGATGTATTTTACAAAGCCAAGACAAATACTGCTTACACGCGGTCTTGAAATAGCCGAAAAAGGATTCGTTATCCATTTGCATGAAGATTTTTTAATGGGGCATCCTTTATTTTCTGAAATCAGGAAATATAATTTTTTTGATTATGAAACTAATGAAGCCCTTCACCTTTCACCAAGAGAAAAAGAAACTATATGGTCTCTTTTTAATAAAATGGAAAAGGAATATCGCGATAATCCGGATGAGTTCAGCAAATCTATTATACTGTCACACCTTGATTCAATTTTGAAATATGCGCAGCGATTCTACAAGAGACAGTTTGTTGACAGAAAACCGTTAACGGGAGTAACGATTACAAAATTTAATGAGTACCTGAATGAATATTTTGGAAAAAGAGTTGTTACGGAAAAAGGATTGCCTACCGTAAATAACGCGGCTTCAAAACTTAACCTGTCCTCGAAATACTTAAGCGATTTATTGAAACAAGAAACCGGGAAAACTGCTCTGGAACTGATACATCTGTACGTAATTGCAGAGGCTAAAAATTTACTCGTTGAGGGCGGGCGCAGCATTTCGGAAATTGCATATAGACTTGGCTTTGAGAATCCGCCTTACTTTTCAAGACTCTTTAAAAAAGAAACCGGCGTAAGCCCTAAAGAGTATAAGAACAGGCTGCTGAATTAATACATATTGAGGTCTTCCAGATTGATAGGGAAGTCTCGGCTGCATTTGTGATAACCGGTATATAAAGTAATTACACTATATGGTTATTTCTTTGTTAGTTTCTCGATGTTTAATCTGACGCATTCCAGATATAATTTCCTTGCCTCCGTGTTGAGAAACGAATTGTTTAAAAGATATTCAATCTCACTGTACCTCGAAACTATATCTGACAAAAATTTTTCCACTCTGTTTTTTTTAATCCCGATTTTCATACCGAACTGATAGAAATCCTCATATAAAAAATGTGCATTTATTTTGTAACTTTCTGTCTCGTAAAAATCTTTGAAAAGGTTTAGTGCTATTTCCGCGTCCTTCGGATAATGAATTCGTGTGTTTAATAAATCATAAGCCGGACTAAATACATAATCGTTGAAAGAAATATCTTTAATCAGTGAAAAGTTCTTCATGTGTGCATCGCCGTTACTTACCAGATAATTAAAAATAATTACTTTGAAGTATTTCTCAACCTCTACAGGATATGGTCGGCAGACGGCTTTTAATATTTCTGCCATCTCCTCGTAACTCAAATTGTACTTGTATTCTATGCCGTCATTCTCTTCTGTTTTTCCCGCGATTTGAGCAAAATCCTCTATCTGAATTTTTTTTCCGTCATCATATCTGTCAAATCTTTTTGTCAAATAGCACGGTTCTTTTGAGTCTTTGAAAAACACAAGCGCATTGTGCGCAGCATTAATTCCGAATATTTGAGAAGCGATTTGCATAGTGAGATGCTCGTTCGCAGGAACCTGGTCTGCGAAATTCATTATGGAATTCGGATGAGGTTTGATAATATATTCCCCTCCTTTTTCCGTAAGTTCGAGATTGCTATTGCTTATTTTTATCGAGTGCTTCGGTTGAACTCCGGAAATTGAGATTCTACCGCTTTGTTCCAATACAATTTGTTCATACACCGGTTTAGAAAAAGTCAATATCGGGCTTATTTTTCTTCCTCCGAATAGTTTTTTCCTGCACGGTATACAGAATGTATTATAACCGGGCTTCAGGCAGGACGGACAATTATTAATTATCATTTTATCTCTTTTAATGTTATCGCTCCGATAGTATCAGTAGAAGCAGTTTTTATTAATCTTGTAAAATAATCTTTTTCATCTATTCTCAGCGTTCTGCACTGAATCTCTTTGTTTACACCTTCAGATAATAATCCGAAGAAAAACGGAAACAAAAATTCCGATACGAATTGTTTTTTGCTTTTTGGAAATGAAATAGAAATTGCGGGTTTGTCCTTATCGTTAAAATATTTATCGTTATAAGTAAATATATATCCGTTCTTAGTTTTTACCAAATCACCTGCTAGATACTCATTACAAAAAACTTCGGCTCTTTGTTCATTCATTTGCATTCAGATTAAATGTTAATCCTAACGAATTTAAAATTTTCAGTAATTGGACTATAGTTGGATTTCCTTTCCCGGATTCAATATTTTTCAAACTCCTTACGGAAACTCCTGAAATTTCAGCAAGATCATTCTGAGTTATATTCAAAGATTTTCTTCTTTTCTTTATTGTTTCACCTAATACAATTAAATTGTCCATTGATATTATTTATTATCAAAAGTGCTATATGTAGCACTTTTATATAAATATAGATACAATTCTCCTGATAAGCAATAGAAAGTGCAACATAGTTCACATAATAGATGGATATTCAAAATAAACAAATGTATAATACCAAAAGTGTAATAAAGTGCACTATACGGAGCATTATAGTTGAAAATATCATCAAAATGGAAAATTTGATGAGGAAAATCCTAGAAAAACAAATTACGATGATTTTTAAATCTTCGGTTTGCTTTGTTATTCAAAGATTCTTGCGGCGGTATTACAACCATATAATAATATATTCGCGAAAATAAGTAATGAAATACATTATATTTCCAATTCAATCCAAAATAAAAACTATTATTCCGGTTCAGGCTCTGCATCTATTTCAGTTTTCGCTCCTTTATAAAAGAAAAAAGAAGTTACGATAAGCGGCACGGAAACTAAAACTATAGTTGTAATTTCATTCTGCAGCGGGATTGAATTTCTAAATGATGCTATAGTTCTAAATATACCTGCAGTTATACCGATAACTCCAAATACTATTGCAGCAATCATCGGTTTCCTTAATCCGAAATAACTGACTGCCATTAATGCTATTCCCGGTAATGCAATTAAGAATCCTATCGGTTGAAAATTGGAATCGAACAAAATAAATAATGTAATCAATAAACCGAAGAAAAATCCGCTTCTGAATCCTGCGGTTTTATAATCACGCAGCATAATCAGTCCTACAACCGCCTTTGCAAGCAATGCAATGATTAGTATGTTGTTATATTGATCTCCGCGTTTTCCTTGAAATACATCGATAAGGGAAAATACAATCATCGCTACTATAACAATAGTCAGAGCAATGTTGCCCGACTGAAACTGTATTGTCTTCTGTCTTTCATCAGCATATTTATTCCCGCCGCCAAATGCAAGAATTGTCGGGCGCAATAAATAAGCAACTACGAGTAAACCCAGGAAAGCATTATTAATAGCCCCTAACACAAGACCGATTATGAAAATAACCGAAGCATACCAGGAAATTTTATCCCATTTAAACATAATCTTTTTCCTCCAATTTAAAAAGTTCTTCAACTGTTGTACCGAGTTTATCCGCTAACAATAATGCAAGTTTTACAGATAGATTGTAATCCCCGCGCTCAATCGCTACTATAGTCTGCCGGGATACGTTTACTAAATCTGCCAATTTCTGCTGGCTGATATTCCCATTTTCAAATCTGTATTTCCTTAAATTTGTTTTCATAAACTCGTATTAATGTCTTAAATTCTATACAAAAGTAAAGTTTGTTTTACAAAATGTCAAGTATATTTGACATTATGTGTGTTTAAATGTTCTAGAGTTTTACCCGAAAGAGTTTCGGGAGAAGATTTTAAATATATCAAATACTTTTTAGATTAATAAAAGAGGAATAAATAAATTGAAACACGAAAACATGTTTTTGAATTAATGCAGCCAAATTAAAAACCCGGCAAACAATTGATTTGCCGGGTTTAATCAAAAATTATACATTATAAAAATTATTTCTTTATCGGTGTTCCGTAATCTTTTATCTTTGCTTGCATTTCAGGACTCAATTGTTTTACGAGTTCTGCATTATAGGATACTGAACCGGTCGGCAATGGTTTTTCGGTTAATCCGTAAATCTGACCGGAAGCAATCGCGTATGTGCGGCCAATTTCTGCCTGCGAACCTTCTTTTATATTTGGGTCCACATTAATTGTAAATATCGAAATTGTGTTATCGCTGTTGCGGACAATATCAAATGTGCGGAATTGCTCGGGGAATTCTCTTAATGATTTTGTTTCAACTTCCCAGAAACTGTTTTCCGGATGCGCTGCATCCGTTGATGGGAATGCGGTTACATTGTTAAGATGTCTGTGTCCCGCTACCCAGAGTATTAAATTAGGGAATGACTGCAATTGTGCAACGAGATCTTTTTCGCTCTTATAACCTTCCGCCGGATTCCAATCCATCGGGGTATCATAACAAACACCGATGGGAATATGCGCGGAAATTATCATCAACTGATTTGCTTCCTGACCTGCCTTTAATTGTTTCATCATCCACTCATAGCGGCCTTTATTAAGTTCGCCGTGTCCGAATATGCCTTCTTTTACAGGCGCATCTGAATTATCCTGTGTGTCATCAAGAACTATAATCTTTAAAGGTAAGTTTGATTTGGGTTCAAATGAATAACAGGCTCCGAATACGTTTTCCGGATTGCTCTGAATAAACCCGTGTCCCTTCGGCTCTGAAATCGTATTGCTGAATTCGTTTAAAACTTCCATTGTCGAAAGCGAACGACGGTTTGCGTCGGGCGGAATAGTCGGAATATTTTTCATCTTTGCAACTACGCCTGAGCCGATTATCGGAGCATAAAGTTTACTGCAATCATAAGTGCCCGTTGAGTAAGTGCGTTCATTCATTGCATTCGGGTCTTTATCTAAAATAAAACCAAGTTGAAGAATTGAATCTCCAACCAAAGCCTTCTTCATACGGTCATTTAGCGGCTTTGAACCTAGCCAGAAATGATCGTGATTACCCATCGTTGCATACCACGGAATTGATTTGTCGAGTCCCGCGGCTTTAAATATGTCCTGATAATCATTATTCGGTCCCGGAATCGGGTCGTCCTTAATTCCTGAATCAGGATTTATTTCTTTGCCGTCAAGTACATCTATAAACCATCTTACTTCATTATACTGAGTACTGTTTGCCATATCACCCAGCGCTATGCCAAAATCAAACGGATTTTCTCTATGAAGATCATTAATAGTCTGTACCGCTGCATCGAGCATTTGTGTGGTATATAACATTAAAGGCGAACAAACTGAGATTCCGTTTTCTCCGACATAAGGAGCAAAAAATAATGCCTGCCCGGGAGATTCTTTATCGGTTATATGAATGTCGGTCATTGTAAAAAAACGGAGCAGCGTTGCCGCGTTTGATACCGATGTATTGACATAACCGGCGGGCATAAGATCAAGACGTTTTTGAATCGGCAGACCCGGTCCATAATGCCATTTGCCGTATCCATATTTTTCGAAATTCGCAGGATCGTCTATGCGTACTGCGGGAACCACCGGTACGAAATCAGGAACGATTGTCCTGTCTTGTGTCGTAAATACTTTTGAATTTAACTGATTAGTTGCTTGCTGCGAATTACAATTACTAATTAATACGAATCCTATTAATAGCATTGTGCAAATCCAAATACTGTTTCTTCTTCTCATAATAGTTTTATTTATTAAAAAGTTATTAGTCATTTTGTTAAGAAATATTGAAATCTGTTTATTCGTATTCTCTGCATATTAAAACGGTAAAATTAAAATCGCATTTGTGGCAGACTTCAAAGCGTAACCCTTGAAGCGAATCCATTTTGAAAAATTATTTTTTTTCATACGAATAAATAATCTTCCAATCTTTTTTCATGTCTACGACCGTCCATCCTTTTGCGTTTGCCTCGTCAAGCGCTTTGTCAAAAAGCCATAAAGGTGATTCTCTGTCATACGCGTATTCTCGTTCGGCATCAGTATGGTGTACGAAAAGCGCAAACCTTAATCCGCTGCCGCCCATAGTCCATTGCATCATTTGTAAATCACCGTCGGAATTACCGAATGAAGCAATCGGTCTTCTCCCTATATATTGATAAATTCCGATCGGTTTGTTGGCTTTATCATCCAACAAAAATATTTCCGGTAATTGGACTATCACCGGTTTACCGTCGCGCATCTCAAATTTCATTTTAAAACTTGTACCTATCGTTTGTTCGGGCGGGATACCGTACACCTTTTCTGCCCATGGTCGCATAAAATCCGAAGTTCCGCCTGAAACTATGTAAGTTTTAAAGCCGTTATTTCGTAAGTATGTCAGCAGTTCAAGCATCGGCTGAAAAACCATATCAGTGTATAACTTGCCTGTCCCGTGATACTTAGCCGTATCAATCCAGTCTTTTACAATTTTTGAAAATTCTTCGGTTGTGTAATCCGCGCTGACTGTCATCACCAAATTATCTATTGATTCCGCTCCGCTTTCCAGAACGGTTTTAATATCATCTTCAAGAACCGCTTTGAACGGCTGTTTGGTTTTCCATTCGGGGTGATTCGGCGCCATTGCTTTTATCCGGTCGAAAGTAAAAACCATCTGAAAATACATCGGCTTTTCAGGCCATAATGTACCGTCATTGTCAAATGTCGCGATACGCTCTGCAACAGGTACAAAATCAGGTGAATCTTTTTTGGTCACTTTTTCTACGAAATTGATTATTGACTTCTTGTGTTCAGTATCATTCCATGAAGGAAGCGGATCCGATGAGATTGATGTTGTATTGCTGTCTTTCTGTTGTGTGGAATTTTTCTTACAACCTGTGTTCATTACTAACACAAATGCAATTAAGATTAATGGATAAATCCATACTCTGTTTCTTTTCATGATTTCAATTTTATTAATTATTTGTATATCGCTGATAATATGAGTTTACTAAATACATCGGCAATTTTAATGCCATATTATTTACTGCAATAAATATTATTTTTTCATATTCTAAATACTAAATGATTGATATTCTAATCATTTCCTAACTCATAATGGGAAATTCTGTCTCATTTTGAGACTGATTGTGATAGTTCTATGAGTTTATATGCTTATATTGCGGTAAAGTCATGGCACAATAATTGTCAATTAATATATTGAAAATTTGAAAATTATTAAACAGTGAAAACACTTATGAAAACTTTTTTTGTGATATTGTTTTTAGTAACTTTTGCAGTTACTGCGTCATCGCAATATAGCACCGATAATTTAACGGAAAAGAATTTCAAACAATCTTCGATTAAATCGGATATACTGTCCGATATTAGCAGTACACATTATAAACCTGAAAAGTGCAAAGACATTTCTTTCAATGTGAATTTATATTTATGGGCTTTATCTTTGGATGGCGTAACTGCTTTACCCATTAATAATGCTTCAATACCTCAAACACCCGTTACAAGCGTGAAAATGGGTTTTTCTGACGCGGTTAAATACGTTAAAATGGCTGCAATGATTGAAGGCGCTTTCCGGTTTAAAAACTACAGATTTCTTTACGATGTGGATTATATGAAATTAGAATACAATGGAAAAGTTCCTCTTGAATCCGGTTTCTTATCAGCGAAACTTACTGCAAAACAGTTCTCAGGCGATTTTAGTCTCGGGTACTCAATTCCTACTAAGAATAAAAATATTTTCCTGACCGGATATGCGGGTACAAGAGTTACATCACTTAATAATACACTCGATTTACTTTATGAGGAACAAAACGTTTTTTCTGCGAACAAATCAAAAACATGGTTTGACCCGATTATCGGAGCGGATATCACTTTGAATCTGTCAAAGCACTGGTTTTCATATCTTAAAGGCGATGTAGGCGGATTCGGCGTTTCTTCAAAATTCACAGGCTCACTTCTTGGAGGTGCGGGATATAAAATAACGGAACACTTTAATACTACTCTCGGTATTAAATATCTCTACATAAATTATGACAAAGACTATTATCTGTGGAAAGTAAACCAATACGGATTGCTTATTTCCGCAGGCTATATGTTCTAAATTATTGCCGAACAAGTTTATTCAAATAAGGTGATTTCCCAAAACCGCCTTCTCATGAATTACTTCGTATTGGAATTCGGTTATTACATAATTAATTTCCTGTTATCTCGTTTCTATTAAAACGTTTTCAGGCAGAAGGGTTGATGTATTTATCATTTCACATTTAATATTCTCAAATTAATTATTAATTTCTGTTAATCATTTTTTTTGCACTATGAAAAAACTCATAACAATTTCAGTTCTGCTAATTGTTTTGTTTCCTTTTGTCTCCTTTTCTCAAACCTTTACAAAAATCACTACAGGCGCCATTGTGAATGACGGCGGGTGGTGTTACGGCTGCTGCTGGGCTGATTTCAACAACGACGGATATCAGGACCTCTTTGTTGTGAACAACCAATCAACGAACAAGAATAATCTTTTATACATGAATAACGGCAACGGCACATTTACAAAAGTGACCTCAGGAATAGTAGTGAATGACGGCGGAAGTTCATACGGTTGCACGTGCGCCGATTATGACAACGACGGATACATTGATATCTTTGTCGCAAACTACGGCGAGAATAATTTTCTGTATCACAATAACGGGAACGGTACATTTACTAAAATTACTACGGGCGCGATAGTCAGTGACGGCGGCAATTCTACGGGCTGCGCATGGGGAGATTATGACAATGACGGGTATGTTGATTTATTTGTCTGCAACCGCAATCAGCCGAACTTTCTCTATCACAATAACCGCAACGGCACATTCACAAAAATAACAACGGGTGCGATTGTAACAAACAACAGCAATTCGGGAGGATGCGCATGGTCGGATTGTGATAATGACGGATATCTTGATTTATTCGTTGCGAATGCGGGACCTGCCGCGGACTTTCTTTATCATAACAACGGTAACGGGACATTCACGCAAATCACAAGCGACCCGGTTGTAACCGATGTGCTGAATTCAAGCGGCGGCAGTTGGGGAGATTATAATAATGACGGATACATGGATTTATTCGTTACGGGAGGAGTGATAGGCACTGGCTTCGACCGTTTATTCAGGAATAACGGCAATGGTACATTTACAAAAATTACAACTGACCCTGTCGTAACATACAACCACTGGGCAGGCGGTTCAAGTTGGGGTGACTTTAATAATGACGGCTATCTCGATTTATTTGTGGGGGGCTATGACGGAATCAATCTTCTTTTTTCAAACAACGGTAATGGAAGTTTTACAAGAATTGATACAGGTATAATAGTAACCGACGGAAATTACAAAGAAGGCGCGGGCTGGTGCGATTACGATAATGACGGGAGTCTGGATTTATTCGTAGCGAGGAATAATTATTTCGGCGGCAATAATTGCTTATATCACAATGAAGGCAACGGCAATAAATGGATAAACATAAAATGTGTCGGAATGGCGAGCAACAAAGCGGGTATTGGTGCAAAAGTTCTATTGAAAGTAACTATAAACGGCACTGCCGTTACACAAAAAAGAGAAATATCGAGCCAGTCAGGCGGAAACATCAGCGGACAAAATAGTCTAAATGCATTTTTCGGATTGGGCAATGCAGCAATCATTGATTCGCTGAAAATTGTCTGGTCGAGCGGAATAATAGACAGATACAGTCAGATTCAACCGAACGAATTTTTAACCGCCATTGAAGGGCAGGGAATATCAAATGTCGGACCCGTAAAAAACGATTCGCCCTTAGGATATAAATTATTCCAGAATTATCCGAATCCGTTTAATCCTGTGACAAAAATAAAATTCTCAATTACAGAAAGCGGAAAATGGAAAACGGAAAATGGTTTGGTGACAGTAAAAGTATACGATGTACTTGGAAAAGAAATTGCTACCATAGTAAACGAAAAACTTCGACCCGGAACTTACGAAGTCCCATTTTCAATTAATCAATATTCCGGTAATCAATTACCCAGCGGAATATATTTTTACAAACTGACAGCAGGGGACTTTACTTCAGTTAAGAAAATGATTTTGATAAAATAAACTTTTATGAATTTAATATAATTTTCAGTAATATTTTTCCGTAATCTACAAATAGTATTATGCCGTCATCAATAATTCTATCGTCGGTTCTCATTTCTTTCGCGCTGGTTTTTTATTTTCTCGGAATCTGGGCTGAAAGGTTTGCCCATTATCTTAATTCGTGACATGTGATTTCATTCTGGTGCGGATTACTTTTTGATACTCTTGGAACGTTGACAAGGCACAGGCTAAATTCAGGTCATTTTAAATTATTCGAACCGCTTACTTTTGCCGGACAAATTTCGCTCGGCTGATGCTGTCTCATGCAATATGTGGCAACCCGGGTAATAAAGAACGGACTGAAAAATCAAGAAAAGAGTTCAGCAAATACAGTCTTATTGTATGGGTCGTCTGGTTGATACCATATTTCGGCGGTATGTATCTTGGAATGAGTAAACATATTTAATATTTCCGAACATTAATCTTTAAGTCTATTTCAACATTCTTTTTAACTCATTAGTGAATTTACCTTCGGGCTCTTCGGATAATTTTCTTTTATATTCATTATATAATGTCTCTTTATCTGAAGTCATGCCTGACTTGATAATATCCGCATTGAAAATCAGATTGTAGGAAGAAATGTATTTGTATTCATTTGCTTTTATTATATCATGAAATTTATCCGTGTTTTTCACGAAAACAAATGATTTGTCGTCCCAGTAAACCAGTTTCCATTTATCGGGATTAGTACATAAATATGATATCAAGTTCTTTTTAATGACGGCGGCATTCTTGCTTAGATAAGGGTTGCTGTAAATAACGTATTCAATTCCTTCGGACGAAAGTTTGTTCTCAAATCCGGGCTGTTTTTCATCAATCGATTTATAGTTAAAATAAATTGAATCGCTCAAATTTCTGCTGTCAATATAATTCATTTTACCGGGGAAGGACCATATGAAATATCCGCCCGTGCTTAAATTATTAAAAACTTTTCCCGACATATTCGGTATGTTTTCCTTTCGTAAAAAATCCATAGCACCCGAGGGATAGTTTTTTTCATTTATCCCGAATCCTGTTTCTCTGAAGGATGTATCAAGAAAGTTCGAATAAATATTGTTATTAAGTATAGAGTAATCCAGATAAATAAGTAATAAAATCACAATCAGTTTGGTAAAAACGCTGTTCTTCTGAAACCGTTCCGGTTTTACGAATTTTGAAAACAAATAAACAATTGCGGCAGTATAAAACGGAAATACTATTATCAAAAAATCCGTAATGAATCTTACACTCCGCGTCGAATAAACAGCAAAAACTGCGAAAATCAATGACGGAAAATAATCTTTTACCGAATATGAATAATAAAAAATTAATATGCCGGAAAACAGAATTACGAAATATATTTTAATATTTATGGTTGTTTGAACTGCGAATGGTGATTTCCATTCGTTAATCATTTCAAGCATAGCCATGTTTGAATGATTTAATGCGTATATATATGTGTCGATAAATCCGGGATTAATCAGCATCGCAGCCAGCGACCCCAAAAAAACTAATACCAAAGTCTTTATTCTTCTGATGTCGGATTTTTTTTGTTTCTTGTAATCATAAAATTCATACAGAACAAATAATGAGAAATATGAAATCCCAAGTATGACACCCATATGCATATTGCACCATATCAAAAACATAAGAGGAAGAAAGAAAAACATTTTCCCGGATTTGTTATCGTCCTTGTAACGAATTAGCGTATATATCAGGATTGAAATGAATAAATATGAAATTAAATGCGGTCTTATTGAAAACCTCACAAAAATTCCAAATATAAATAAGACTGTAAATAAACAGAAAGGCGCCAATTTAACTTTCATTGTCCTGACCGAAAGAAATAGAAAATAAAATATGCCGAGAATCAATAACGTACGGAATATTGAAAGCAAAACAAACCCGCCTGCATTGTATATCGCGTACGTTGTAACGTCCCATCCCCACTCGAAAGGAACCCATTTCGCAGACCCTGATGATATGCTGAAAACATCCTGTGAGGGAACCGACATTGTATTTACGATATATCTTCCTGTGGCAAGATGCCAGAAGAAATCATCGTCATTGGAAATTTTGTAAGAAGATATTAATATAATGAAAGCCGCAATAGCAGCAAAAATAAGAAGCGAAAGTATATCAACAGGGCTTATTTTTTTAATAAAATTCATTTAGCGGCTTAAAATTCACAATTTAATTTCATGTATAACCGGTCCTTTAAAACTCTATTAAATAAATTAAAAATAATATTTGAATTCCGAAAGCGAAAAAAAGGAATTAATATATACTGTACTTTTTTTTATGACTATTTTCTTGCTAAACGAAATTAATCTCTGATTTTCGAAATGCGCTTTATATTTGCCGGCAGTTAAATGAAATGAATATTAAGAATAATGCCTGTATTGCAATTCTAAACTTGCTATAATAACTAAGAGATCTAAAGTTTATAATTTTTATTTCACTGAAAATTCGTGATATTATTTGCTATTTTTCCCAATTAATAAAATAACGGCAACTTTATGAAGAAAATATTTTTTCTTTCTTTATTACTGGCATTATCGTTTAAATGTTTTGCACAGATTGAGAATGTTCAACTGAAATTTCCCGTTTATACTTTCCTTAAAGAAATGAGCGTGAAAAAAATCATACATTATGATGATGATAATCCGAACCTGTCGAGATTTGAAGTTGCTGATTTTCTAAAAATAATTGAATCGAAGAAACAAGAACTGAGCCGTACTGAAATTAAACTCCTTGAAGAATATAAGGTTGAGTATATCCCCGAGGAATCCAACAGTTCGAATACATGGAATATGTTCGGAAGCGGTAAAAAATTTGCCGATAATATGATTGACGGCTTTTTCTCAAATAAACAAAAGTATATCTTTTCAACAGGCAAACCGGGAAACAATCTGTTCGTTGAAGGTATTGGAAATGTTTATCTCGGTCATGAATTTAAACCGGACAACAAAATTAATACTATTATGATGGACGGTTTCGTCGGTTTAAGAGGAACGATGTTTAATCATCTCGGTTATTATCTGGACCTCGGAAAAGGAATGATGTTCGGTCAGAAAGACCTTGCGCCTTTGATGGAACCCCGCATGAGAGTTGATTTTAAATTTAATGAAGATAAAGAGAAACTTAGAAACTATGATTATACATCTGCAAACCTGAAGTACTATATCGAACCGACCGAAGGATTGGGATTGTCTATACAACTTGGCAGGGAAAAAACAACTCTTGGCTACGGATACAGCGGAAAAACTATTCTGTCCGGAAATAATCCTGACCTGGATATGATTAAATTGAATGCAAAATACGGTATTTTAAGATACACGACAATTTTTGCTTCAACAGTCGGCTATTTCTCGCCAATCAGAGACCAAAGATACACAAAATATATCTCTATGCAGAGAATGAAAATCGCGATTCCTGATTTATTCGATATTGGCATAACAAGCAATGTCGTCTATAACGGACGAATCGATTTCGCTTATATAAATCCGATTTTATTCTGGACATTTGCGGAAAAATCTCTTCAGGACAGGGATAACAAGAACTTTGCCCTCGATTTTCAGACAAGATTATTTAAGAATGTCGAACTGCAAGGCACTTTGTATGTTGACGATGATGAGTTGTTCGGGCTGGTAACCGGAAAAATAAATAAAGGTGAAAAATTTGCTTACCAGATTGGAACAATGATATACGAACCCTTATCCGTAAAAAACCTTTCTTTCTCAATCGAGTATACAAAAATCCGGCCTTATACTTATTCCCATTATGATATTAAAAACGATTATACTGCCTATGGTCTGAGCATGGGGCATCCCTTAGGACCGAATGCGGACGAAATATTTACACAACTCAATTATAATATAAGCAACTGGGGCAGACTTGGACTGGAATACAGATACCGGAGAAAAGGAAACAATTATTACGATGCCGGTGGAAATCTTGTGAATGTCGGCGGTGATATTTCACAGACATTCAGAGACAGTATCGACAATCCGGATGCCCGCTTTCTTGAAGGAGAAAGGGTAAATACTCAAATTGTAACTTTAACTTTCAGGTTTATTCCGATTAGAAACTACATTTTTGACTTTTCATACATCTATAATATCAACAGTAATATAACAAAAGGCTTTAAAACGGATTTGGGTTACGCTTTTGTCAAAATGAGCGTATTATATTAGACTTTTAGACCGTTTTTGACTTAATTGATTTACTTTAAAAAGTCAAGCCATATTTCCGCTAATAAATATTACATATATTTTTAAAGGGGTATTTTTTATATTTGAATAAATTTACTGTTTAAAATGATTTCCCTAAAATCATATCTAAATTATAAAACATACGGAGCCGTACTATGTATAATTTTTTATCATTAATCCTGAATTGCCCGCATTGCGGTCATTCATTAATGGATTCCGAGAATCTCGTTGACAATGAAGCAAGCATTATGCTGCATATCGATATCGGCAAGAAAAAAGGCGACATAAATCTCAGTTCAATTTACGGGAGTTATAATTATGTATGCACAATCGATACTCCGAAAGATGAAATTGCCGTGTTTTCCTGCCCTCATTGCGGAAAAGACGTTAATACAACAGCGGAATGTAACGTGTGCAAAGCCTCGATGATTACTCTCATTCTCGATATGGGCGGCAAGATTAATTTCTGCTCTAGAAGCGGATGTAAAAATCATAATGTCGAATTCGAAGATCTCAATAATGCATTGAGGAAAATGTATCAGGAATACGGATACCAAACGGTTCATATTCACGAGGATGAAGAAATTGAACCTGTTCCCGAAGTTCCCGTAAATGAGGATAAAGAAACTATTGAAAGCGGTGCGTTTTTATATGCATACTGTCCGCATTGCCGGAGAAGTCTCATTGAATCCGATATGCTGAAACTTAAACTGGTTAATGATAAAAATGAAGCCGGATACGTTCTGCTAAGCCCGTATCTGAACGTGTTTTCCTCGAAATCAACAGTCTTTCTTGCGGAAGGTAAACCCGTGGATGACCTGAGGTGTTTCCACTGCGATAAAAGTTTGATGGTGGAGGATAAATCGTGCGAAGCGTGCGGTTCTCCTGTCGCTGCAATATCGATCAGCGCCCGTTCAAAACTAATTGACTTTTTCATTTGCTCTAAAAAAGGATGCAGATGGCACGGCTTGAGCGAAGATGATATTAATGAAATAAAACTTGAAGACAGCCTGGAATGGTAATCTCTTGCTTGGGGGGCGTCAAATTTTTTAATAAATTAATTTATCAAAAATGTATCAAATTATCCGTAAGCAATTACTTGCAAAAGGTTCGATAGTTCGATTTGATATTAATGCTCCCAGAATTGCGGCGAAGGTTAAAGCGGGACAGTTTGTAATTATAAGAGTTAATGAAACGGGAGAAAGAATTCCGCTTACTGTGGCGGATAAAGATGCTTTCTCCGGTACCATTACTATAATTTTTCAGGTAGTCGGTAAATCCACTGCACTGATGAGATCTCTGAAAGAAGGCGATATAATAAAAGACGTTGTTGGTCCGCTGGGCAAACCTGCCGATGCGGAAAAAATCGGTACGGTTGTTATGGTAGGCGGCGGAACGGGTATTGCAATTCTGCATCACGTTGCGAAAGCATTCAAGGAAGCCGGAAATCATGTGATCGGTATTCTCGGCGCAAAAGATAAAGACCTTCTCATTCTCACGAATGAAATGTCGGCAATCTGCGACGAAATTGTAATTACTACTGATGACGGAAGTTTCGGCGAAAGGGGATTTGTAACTCAGCCTCTTAAGAAATATCTTGATGAACGTTATGATATTAAACTTGTATATGCAATCGGTCCTATCATTATGATGAAGAATGTCTGCAGCCTTACAAAGAAATATAATATACTTACAATGGTGAGCCTCAATCCCGTAATGATAGACGGCACGGGAATGTGCGGCGGCTGCAGGGTTACTGTAGATAATAAAACTCAGTTTTGCTGTGTCGACGGTCCGGATTTTAACGGTCATCTTGTTGATTTTGATGAACTCGAAAAAAGGAATTCAATATATCTTAAAGACGAGAAAGATTCGCTTCTGGCTTCAATAAGGTAATTTTTATTAATCTAAGTTTATCAATATGTTCGAAGACGTAAAATATTTGAAGTTCAAGTCTTACCTGAACACTTATTGCCCTCACTGCAGGAATACTTTTAACGTAGAGGTAAAAGACAGAAAGTATATTCAGTTTAAAGCAATCTATCAGGGTGATGATATTGATTTAAAACTCAGTCCGTATCTCGACGTATTTGATGTCGAATCTACGAAACCTATTACCAAAGATGACCTTCTCGATGATTTGTTGTGTCCGCGCTGCAAAAAAAGCCTTATTGTTCCGGACAAACAATGCGGAGAGTGCGGCTCGTCCGTAGCGGAAGTTACAATCGCTGCATTTTCAAGACTTCTGCCTTTCTATATGTGCATGAAACACGGCTGTACTTGGCACGGTCTCACTAAGGCGGACGAAAATAAAATAAAACTGAAAATTCCTCGTCAGGAAATGCCTGAACAGGATATGAAACTTAGAATCGCTAATCACGGTGAAGTGCCTTACGGTTATACAACCGAACTTGCTCAACTCGAAGCGGGTAGATGCCTTCAATGCAAAGAACCAAAGTGCGTGAACGGATGTCCCGTTAATGTCGATATTCCCGGATTCATAAAACTTGTAAGAGAAGATGATATTGACGGCGCGGCTAAGAGAATAAAAGAAAGAAATATTTTGCCCGCAATATGCGGAAGAGTATGCCCCCAGGAATCGCAATGCGAAGCATTATGCATTCTGGGTATAAAAGACAGACCCGTTGCAGTCGGCAATCTGGAAAGGTTTGTCGCTGATTTTGAAAGAAAAATGGATTTGGTTAAAGTCCCGGCTATATCAACAAGATTGAACAGAAAAATCGCTGTCGTCGGCTCGGGTCCATCAGGACTTACAGTCGCGGCTGACCTTATTCAGTTAGGCTATTCCGTAACAATTTTTGAAGCGCTCCATGAAGCAGGCGGAGTTCTTGTTTACGGAATTCCTGAATTCAGACTTCCGAAAACAATTGTCAACTTCGAAATTGATTTTCTGAAACAAATGGGAGTCCGTGTCGAGATGAATACTGTTATCGGCAGAACAATCGAAATGGATGAATTGCTTCAGAACTTCGATGCTGTCTTTATCGGCGTTGGAGCGGGTTTGCCCGTTTTCATGAACCTTCCGGGTGAAACACTCGGCAATGTGTTCTCGGCAAATGAGTATCTTACAAGAATGAATCTTATGAAAGCCTATAAATTCCCTGAATACGATACTCCAAAACCAAGAGGCAACAGAGTGGTCGTATTCGGCGGCGGTAATGTCGCGATGGATTCCGCAAGAACCGCAATCAGAACGGGTTCAAACGAAGTGATGATTGTTTACAGACGTTCAAGACAGGAACTTCCGGCGAGACATGAAGAAGTAAGACACGCCGAAGAAGAAGGCGTTAAATTCATGCTCCTTACAAATCCGGTAAGATATTTGGGCAATGATCAGGGTGTATTAAAAGGTGTCGAATGCATAAGAATGCAGCTCGGCGAGCCCGATTCATCTGGAAGAAGAAGACCTGTGCCGATTGAAGGTTCAAATTTCGTTATCGACTGTGATATCGCTGTTGTAGCAATCGGTAATACATCGAATCCGATTCTATTCCAGACTGCTTCCGATATCAAAAGAAATAAATGGGGGAACGTTGAAGTCAATCCCGAAACAAATGAAACATCTAAAGAAAATGTCTACGCAGGCGGAGATATCGTGACAGGTTCGGCTACGGTTATTCAGGCAATGGGCGCGGGAAGAATAGCGGCGAATGCAATTCATAAAAAATTATCAAAAACGCAATAAAGAATATATTATAATTTTTAAATATCGAATATAGATTCACTTCTATATCATTTCACAATTATTAATAAATATTAATTCATATGAGAGTAGCGCGTATTAATAAAAAGGAGACTGCTCCCGGGTTGGGGGGAAAAGTCGACTTGAAATTACTGGACCCACTGGTTAAGAAATATAAAGGAAAAAAAGGCAACTTAATTCCATTGCTGCAGGGAACACAAAATATGTACGGGTATATTCCTCCCGAAGCGATGCATATAATTTCAAAGGAAACGGGTTTGAAAGTCAGCGATATGTACGGTGTCGTTACATTTTATGCACAGTTCAGATTGAATCCTGTCGGCAAACATATTATTAAAGTTTGTCACGGTACGGCATGCCACGTTCAGAATGCAAAAGCGGTAACCGAAGATATTCAGAATTTTCTGGAAGTTAAAGACGGCGGCACAACACCCGATAATATATTCACGCTTGAAACAGTTGCCTGCCTGGGATGCTGTTCACTCGCTCCTGTAATGATGATAGGCGACGAGACATACGGAAAACTGAGCGGTAAAAAAGCGGTAGAAGTCATAAAAGAAATAAAACGAAAAGAGACTCTTCAGCAGAAAAAGAGTTTAACTGAAAATATATCAAAGAATTAAAATGAATTGCAGATAAATGGCACAAACAAAAATAATAGTAGGACTTGGAAGCTGCGGAATTGCAGCCGGTGCAGGAAAAGTGTACGAAGAACTGCAGCGAATTAAAGAAGCCGACAGCCTTGATTTTGAACTGAAAAAAACGAGTTGCATAGGCATGTGTTTTAAAGAACCTCTCGTTGAAATAGTCGATGAATCGGGTTCATACCTTTACGGAGAAGTAGATTCGAAAAAAATAAATGAAATCGTAGAAAAACATATTGTAAATTTCACGCCCGTAAAAGAATATGTAGTAAAATCGGATAATCAGGAAACAAGTTTTGATAAATATTTCGAAGGACAGGTTAAAATAGCGCTTAGAAACTGCGGTTATATCGATCCTGAAAATATTGATGAATACGAATCACGCAACGGCTATCAGGCAATTAAAAAAATTGCAAATGAAAAAGTCGGTGTTCAGGATATAATTAAATCGATTCTCGATTCGGGTCTAAGAGGAAGAGGCGGCGGGGGTTTCCCGACAGGACTGAAATGGAAATTTGCAAATAACAACAGGTCAAAAGAAAAATATATTATCTGCAACGCTGACGAAGGCGATCCGGGTGCATTCATGGACAGGTCGGTACTTGAAGGCGATCCGCATTCGGTTATCGAAGGTATGATTATCGGCGCTTATGCAATCGGCGCATCGGACGGTGTTATATACTGCCGCGCTGAATATCCGCTTGCAATTAAACGTCTGAATATCGCCATCGGTCAGGCACGTGAGAGAGGATATCTCGGAAAAGATATTCTCGGTATTGAAGGCTTTGATTTCGATATGTATATAAAAGAAGGTGCCGGCGCTTTTGTATGCGGTGAAGAAACTGCATTGATTGCATCAGTAGAAGGCGAAAGAGGTATGCCGAGAAAAAGACCTCCGTTCCCCGCTGTATCCGGTCTCTGGAGAAAACCGACGAACATCAATAACGTTGAAACCTATGCTAATATTCCCTGGATTATCACAAATGGTGCTGCAGCGTATGCTAAATACGGAACAGAGAAAAGCAAAGGAACTAAAGTATTTGCCCTTACCGGTAAGATTAAAAACGGCGGACTTGTTGAAGTCCCGATGGGTATTACGATTAAAGATATTATTTATAAACTCGGCGGCGGTATAATAGACGACAAGAAATTCAAAGCCGTACAGTTGGGTGGACCTTCAGGCGGCTGTATTCCTGAATATCTGTCCCATACAATTGTAGATTATGATTCCGTAAATGCTACGGGCGCTATCATGGGCTCGGGCGGTATGGTGGTTATGGATGAAACTACATGCATGGTTGATATCGCGCGATTTTTCCTTGAATTTACGTGCAAGGAATCCTGCGGTAAATGTACGTTCTGCAGAGTTGGTACCAAACGAATGCTCGAGATTCTCACAAGAATTACCGAGGGAGAAGGCAAAGAAGGCGATATAGAAAGACTCGAAGAACTTGCTTACCAGATTAAAGACGGTTCGCTCTGCGGTCTCGGTCAAACAGCGCCGAATCCCGTTCTTACTACAATCAAGTATTTCAGGGATGAATATGAAGCCCATATAAGAGATAAAAAATGCCCGGCGTTGAATTGTAAAAAACTTCTTACTTATGAAATTATAGAGGATAAATGTACGGGCTGTATGGTTTGTAAACGCGGATGCCCGACAAAAGCAATAACGGGCGAAAAGAAAATGCCGCATCTTATTAATCAGGAACTTTGCATTAAATGCGGAGATTGTTACTCCAAGTGTAAATTTGATTCTATTAGAATCTTCTAATATGGAAAATGGGCGAATGGAAAATAGTTTGAATAGTATTTTTCATTAAACATATGGATGGTAAAACATATAATTTTGAAGATTTGGAAGTTTGGAAAGAAGGAAGATTATTAAGGATAGATGTTGAAAATGTTGCAAATAATTTACCTATTGACGAAAAATATAAACTAAAAGACCAAATGATAAGAGCATCAAGGTCAATAACGAACAACATTGCTGAAGGATACGGGAGATTTCATTATCAGGAAAATATCCGGTTCTGCATGCAAAGCAGAGGCTCTGCCTATGAGTTACTTGATGATTTTATTATTTGCAGAGATAATAATTATTTAAATCAGCAGGAATTTGATAAATTAAAAAACAGATGCGAATCTGTCATTAAATTATTAAACGGTTATATCAATTTTTTAAAAAGGCAAAAAGAGAGTGGTTCTTAATACCATTTTCTATTTTCCATTTTCTATTTTCTAAACTAAGATTTGTAAACAGAATTTATAAAAAGTATAAAAGAAAAGTTATTAAACGATGGACAACAAATTAAACATAGTACTAAACGGAAAGATAGTTAACGGATTTCAGGGTGAAACAATTTTGCAGCTCGCTAAAAGATACGGTACGGAAATCCCGACACTTTGCAATGATGAACGTCTCGAACCCTTTTCATCCTGCTTTGTATGCGTCGTTGAAGTAGAAGGTATGAGAGGTCTCCAGCCGGCATGCTCCACGAAAATAGTGGAAGGTATGAAGGTCAATACCGACAATGAAAAAGTCAGAAAATCGCGCAGAGCCGCTCTTGAACTACTGCTCAGCAATCACTATGCGGATTGTACCGCGCCCTGCAAACAAACTTGCCCGGCAGGCGTTGATGTACAGGGGTATATTGCTTTAATGAATAAAGGCAAATACCGCGACGCGGTTGGATTAATAAAAAAAGTGAATCCTCTTCCCGCAATCTGCGGAAGAGTCTGCGTCAGACCCTGCGAAGTTGCATGCAGAAGAAATCTTCTCGAAGGTAAAGGCGTCGGCATTGATTATCTGAAGCGCTATGCTACCGATATGGATTTTGCATCAGACGATAAATATATGCCTGAAGTGAAACCGCCTACAGGCAAGAATGTTGCGGTCATCGGTGCAGGTCCGGGCGGATTGACATCGGCTTATTACCTCGCTCTCGAAGGACACAAAGTTGAAATATTCGAAGCAAGCCCGCATCCGGGCGGTATGCTCAGATACGGTATTCCTCCGTATAGACTTCCGAACGAAATTATAGATAAAGAAACGGAAAGCATCGAACAACTCGGTGTGAAAGTAAACTATAATACAAAACTCGGCGGTAACCTGAGTTACAAAGATTTAAAAGAAAAATTCGATTCGCTGATTCTCGGTATTGGCTCTCAAAACGGAACCAGCATCGGCTGCGATAACGATAAAGCCGAGAACGTTCTTTCCGGAATCGATTTCCTCAGAAATATGGAAATGACAGGGCAGAGATACGATTTCTCGGGCAAAAAAGTGGCGGTCATCGGCGGCGGTAATACGGCTATGGACTGCTGCAGAACATCGATGAGATGCGGAGCGGAAAAAGTTTATGTGATTTACAGACGTACGGAAAAAGAAATGCCGGCAAATCCTATCGAAATTCATGAATCGAAACTCGAAGGTATCGAATATATGTTCCTTACTGCTCCCGCCAAAGTGAATGTGGATGAAACAGGAAAACTTAAATCGCTCTCCTGCTATAAAATGCAGTTAGGCGAACCCGATGCATCCGGAAGAAGAAGACCAGTGAAAGTTGACGGCTCGGAATTCGAAGTCGAACTCGATTATATACTCGCTGCAATCGGACAAAAAACAAATGTGAATTTCCTCGATGATATAAATAAGTTCTCTGATGAAAAACTAATTGTGAATAAATGGGGCGATATTGATGCTGATAAAAAAACACTTCAAACTTCCGTGAAAAATATTTTTGCCTGCGGCGACGGCGTCACGGGACCTGCTACTTTGATTGAAGCAATCGCACAGGGCAGAAAAGCAGCCGTAAGTTGCAATCAGTATCTCTCAGGTTTGCCTCTTACCGGTGTGAAATATGAATTTATAAGCAGAAGAGACAATTTCGAGAAACAACAACCGGAAGATTATAAAGGCAAATTCGGCGGACAGGAAAGAGAAGAAATGCCGACTCTCGATCCTAAAAAAAGAAAGAATTTTATTGAAGTCGAACTGGGATATAACGATAAAGCGGCGCAGGAAGAAACTAACAGATGTCTCGAATGCGGATGTACTGAATATTATACATGCGACCTGAAACGTTATTCATCCGAATATGAAGCGCATCAGAATAAATTTGAAGGAGAATATAAAAAACATGAAGTCGATTTCAGACATCCTTTCATTGAAATTGATAACAATAAATGTATTCTGTGCTCAAGATGCGTAAGAATCTGCAAAGACGTTGTCGGCGCAAATGCCCTCGGTCTTGTCAACAGAGGATTCGAAACATACGTCGCTCCGAGTATGGGAAAAGAACTTCTCGATACGGAATGCGAATCCTGCGGTATGTGCATCTCTACATGCCCGACAGCAGCAATATCCGAGAACTTCAAATTCAAACCCGGTCCTCTCGAACTCGAATCGTTTGAAACTATCTGTAACTATTGCTCCACAGGATGTACTATTAAAGTACACCATCATAACGGCTTCGTAATGAAAGTAACTGGCGGCGAAGGTACGATTAACAAACTCGGCAGCATATGCCGTTTCCCGAAATTCGGCTATGGTTATCTCAACGACGGAAATAGATTAATGAAACCGCTGCTTAAAGTTAACGGAAAATTCGAAGAAATAACTTTCGAAAAAGCATTTGATGTTATTGAAAAGAAAATCAAATCGGTCGAGCCGGATGAAAATGCTTTCTTCGCCGGTGCAAGAATGTCTAACGAAGAACTTTATCTCGTACAGAAATTTGCACGTGCGGCTGTGAAGACAAATAATGTCAGCAGTTTCCATTACCTGAACAGGGGAGATGCTTACAGAAACATCACTGACGGAAATGTACCGTTCGCACAGATTAATAGCGCGAACACGGTTTATGTTTTGGGCTCAGAAACAAATTATGAAAATGCCGTTGTCGGATTTATGATTAATAATGCTAAGACAACATGCGGAACGAAGGTCGAAGTAATCACAAACAGCGAAAAAGACAGAAATATTAATAAAGCAAGTAAAGTACTCTATGTGAAGTCATATTATCACTTCTTAAAAGCAGTCAATCATTTCATCCTGTCGAACGGACTCGAAAACAGCGTATTCCTAAAAGACAACGTGAAAGGATTCGATGAATATAAGAAATCGCTTCTGACCGAAGAATTCAACGACCTGCTTAAACAGTCCGGAGTGTTCTTTGAAAAGAGACTCATTGACTTTGCAACGGAATTCAATAATGATTCAAAAGCAATAATAGTATTCGCTGAAAGACATATATCGTCTGAAACGGCTAAAGAATTGTTTAATCTTATCCTCATCACGGGCAAATACGGAAAATTTGCAAGCGGTTTGATTGCCCTGAAAGAAAAAAATAATTCACAGGGATTGTTCGATATGGGCATCCAGCCGGAATACAGCGTGGGCGGCAAACGAGTGGATGATTCGTCTTACAACGAACAGGCAAAAAAAGTATGGGGTGTCAGCAGTCTGCCCGAAAACACAAATGATATTCATGGACTTCTCAGTGCCGGAAAAATTAAAAACTTATTCATATACGGCGAAGATCCTGTAGGTTGTGCCTTAGACAAAAAGAAAACAGGCGAATTGCTTGATAAGGCTGAATTTACTATGGTACAGGATTATTTCCTTTCGGAAACGGCTCAGAATGCGGATCTTGTATTGCCGGCGTCTTTTCCTTTTGAAAGCGGCGGAAGTTATTCGAATACACAGAAGTTCATACTCACGTTCGATAAAGAAAGAGAATCTAAACTTGAAAAAAGATCCTTTGCACAGTTAATTGACCTGATGAATAAATTCGGTGTGAAAAATAAATTCGACCTGACTCATAATATCACGATTGAAATTGCAAATCTTCTTAAAGGCGGTTTAGTTAATGAGAACGGTGCACAGAAAACACTCGAAATAACAAGAGATGACAATGATAACAGAATCTTTGATTACGGATGCGACTATCTTACGAAGAGATTTGAAGAATATTTCAATAAACATGTTGAAGAATCAAAATCATTAAATTAAAATAATCTTATGGAAACATTTAAAAACGTGGATGAAATTCTCGATTTCGCTATTGAATCCGAGCAGAAAGCAGTAGATTTTTATAATGATCTCGCCGGAAAAGTGAAAAACGAAGAAATGAAAAGTGTATTCGTTGAGTTTGCTCTGGAAGAAGTGAAACACAAAGCAAAACTAACGAAGGTGAAACAGGAAAGAGTTTTTGACATTCCCGCGGAAAAAATTCTGGACCTGAAAATCAGCGATTATGTGGATTCTGTAGTTATTAAATCCGAAATGAGTTATCAGGAAGCCCTGATAGTTGCAATGAACAGGGAAAAAGCAGCATTCAACCTTTACACCCGCCTTTCAACAAAGACAGATGTGCCGGATTTGAAAGCCCTATTCCTCTCGCTTGCTCAGGAAGAATCGAAACATAAACTCCGTTTTGAAATGGAATACGATGAATTTGTTCTGACGGAAAACTAATAAATAAATAAATAAATCCGTTGATTTTTTAGCCCCGCTTGCGGGGCTTTTTTATAATTTGAAATTCAAAATTTAGTATTATGAAAATAGTGCTTCACTAATTCTGTGATGATATTTTATTATAATTAAAAATTTTAAACTGTAATTTTAAACTTTGAAATTTCAATTTTGATATAAAAAAAGCCCGGCTTGACCGGGCTTCTTTCTGAAAATAAAATCGATTGTTATCTGCCTACCGTATCAAGATGCTCTTTCTTTGCCATTAACTGGTCTTTCGTTTCCTGATGATCGGGGTCGGTAATGATTGCTTCAGTCGGACATGCCGGAATGCATTGAGGTTCATCGTGGAAACCTACGCATTCGGTACATTTATCCGGAACGATATATGTATGCTCTTCGGAAATTGCTGGATGTGACTCACCGCCGACAACCCATTCTTTTCCCGCTTCATATATTGCTTCATTGGGGCATTCTGCTTCGCAGGCACCGCATGCAATGCATTCGTCTGTTATCTTTACTGCCAAAGTATATTACTCCTTATTTTAGTTTTGTTTATTCTTCAATTTAACTATAATATTTTATAAAATGAATGCAAAAAGTCTCAATTTTGTTTCCCTAATCCCTGATTATTTAATTAATTTAAATATTGTAAAAACAATATTATAATTGCAAAGGAACATTTGACTCTAAATAAAAGTAAAAAGTATAAACAAGTAATTTTAAATTATTATTTTGTATTAGTATATTTACAATGTTATGAAAAAAATAATTACTTTTTCAATTATATTGCTGCTTATAGTCTGCAGTTACTTATATCCGCAGACGAAACCCGGTTTTGCCGTTTCAATAGGTACTACATTTGGTTCTTATGCCGGAGCGGATTTCGGAAAGACCTGGGCTGTTTCTTTCCCAAGATCAAGTTTTAATGATGATTACTATTACAAAAACTATTACTACCATCCTTCATACGACAGATATAATTTCTATAGTCCCGTGATACTGGACCTCGGCATGGATTTTTATCTTAATAATTACGCCGCGATAAACGTTGAGTCATCGTTTATCTGGCATTTCAACGGATATCCCGACAGGCAGTACGAAACGGGAGTAACCCACGGCATGGATTATATAGATAAATGGGACAACGCGAATTTATTTGCGCTGCCCCTGTTCCTGAATCTGAAATTATATCCTCTCGGCAGACAACGGTCCTCGTTCTTTATTACTGCCGGTTACGGACAGCAGTATACTTCCGAATCCGTTGACAGGGTGAGAGAAGAATATGATTATAATTACGGCTATTCGAATTATAGATACGTTATAGGTTCCGCCGAATCAAAGAAATGGCTGAGCGGCATCAAAGTCGGACTTGGATTTGTATATCCGATTTCTCCGTTTATGTCAGGCGAAGCGGAACTTAAAGTCACCAATTTCTTCCCGCACAGAAATACTGCATCGCCGCTTGCTATGAACTCATCGACAAATATTACGTTCATAGGCATCACGACAAAATTGTATTTCGGTTTCTGATTTCTTATACCTCGTGTAATCTTTATTTGCGCGGCATAATCCCATTCCGTAACGCAATTTTTTATTTAAAATTTGTAGTTTATAATTGTTTTTAAGGAACTTTTATAGATTATTTTTTAGTTTTAGACCTCAAGGGGAGTAATCTTAAAGTTAAATAATTTAAGATGCTATGATTAATATAATTGAACCTGCCCGGCAAGCAGTATCTTTTCTCATTTCATCTCAAACCACAAACTTTAAGCATACTTAAAGAACAAAAATTATTTTTACAAACATACGCAATATCTTAATACCGGTTAATTCCGGAACAGGTTATTGCAATGGTTTTAAATATTAAGTAAAGGGTAAAAAAATGAAAAAACAATTAACGTTTTTGCTGATTGCTATATCTATTTTATTTTCTTCTTCGGTTTCTTTTTCACAGATTACTTCGAAAATTAGCGGTAACTGGGGTTCCGCCAGCACCTGGGCAGGCGGTAATGTGCCGACATCAACCGACGAGGTAATTATTTCTGACGGCACAACTGTTACTATTAATGGTTCCGCCTTTTGTTGGGATATCAAAATTGGTCAGGGTGGTGTCCAGCCTGCAAAATTAAAATTTGACGGAAATTCAAGAACTTTATCTGTATCGGGCATTTTTTCAGGGTTTATTAATATTGCCTCCAACGGGACTCTGCAGTCAACTTCAGGAGTGCCGCAGACAATAAATGTTGCCGGCGATTTTACTAACAACGGAACATTTACTCAGGGTACGAGCAATAATTTTAATATGACCGGTTCGTTTATACCCGCGGGCATATACGGCTCAAATATTACTTTCAATAATCTTACTATAAATAATTCCGGAGGTATTTCGCTCGGTACTGATATTACAGTGAACAATAGTTTGACTCTAAGTAGCGGTTTGTTGAGTTTGAAACAATACACGGCTTCGATTTACGGCAGCATTACAGCCGTTTCTCCGGGTACTTCTAAAATGATTGTGCTTGATGACGGTACGAATTTCGGAACACTGAAATACAAAGTTCCCGCAAACACATCATATCTATTTCCTGTCGGCGATACGAGAGGAACTACGGAATATTCACCCGTAACGGTTAACTTCGCTTCGGGAACAAACTCGTCTTCATTTATATCTCTTTCAATGCAGAATCTTAAAGACCCCAATAACACAAGCGTGTCTAACTATCTTAAAAGAGCGTGGACAGTTACTCCTGCAGGATTAAGCACATTTAATTATAATATTACAATTAATTACGTTACGGCGGATGTCGCGGGAAATGAAAATCTTATTTATATCGGAAAATATTCCGGCGGTGCATGGACGGTCTTGGGTCAGCCTAATACCGGAACAAATTCATATACATCATCCGGTCTCACAAGTTTCAGTACATTTACCGGAGGAGAAAACGGTGCATTGCCCGTTCAACTCAGTTCGTTAAACGGTATTGCAAACGGACGGAATGTGGAATTGAAATGGGTAACATCGTCTGAATTAAATAATTCGGGCTTCGAAATTCAAAGAGCATCTCTTGATAAAAACGGAAATGCTTCCGAATATAAAGTCGCGGGATTTGTAAAAGGAAATGGTTCAACAAACTCGCAGACTTCTTATAATTTTTCCGATAATAATCTGGTATCGGGAAATTATAAATACAAACTTAAACAAAGCGATTATAACGGCAACTATCAGTTCTTTGAATTGTCTTCAACGGTTGTAATCGGTTTGCCCGGAAAATTCAACGTTTCGCAGAACTATCCGAATCCTTTCAATCCGTCTACGAAAATAAATTATGATCTTCCGGCAGATACTAAAGTGTCGCTTGTCATTTATGACATTTCGGGCAGGGAAGTCGCAAAACTGGTCAATAACGAACAGCAGACAGCGGGCTATCATACTGCCGAATTCAATGCAGGAAGCCTTTCAAGCGGAGTGTATTTCTACAGTCTTATGACTAACGGCGCAAAACTCACAAAACAAATGATTCTCATAAAATAAGTTTTATTGCTGTAAAAACTATCAGGTGCGTGTCCCATGGTCCCCCGGGACATCACCTGACGGTAATTTTATAACAGCAAGGAATTATTTCTCGGTTCCAACCGTTTGTATATTAAAAACACCATAATGAAGAGATTTAGAAAATATTTTGTCTTTGTTCTTCTCATATTATCCCAGCAACTTATGTCACAAATCAAAACCGAATATATCGCTTACAAAGACGGAGATGTTGTCCTCGAAGGCTATCTTGCTTACGATGTATCCCTTAAAACAAGCGCGCCCGGAATAATCATTGTTCATGACTGGATGGGTGAAAGTAGTTTTACGAATGAAAAAGCCGAAGCGCTGGCAAAACTCGGCTATGTAGGGTTCGCGGCGGATATTTACGGCAAGGATTTCAGACCTAAAAATCAGGATGAAGCAGGCAAACTGGCAGGCATATACAAGAATGACAGACAGTTGATGAGACGTAGAATCAATCTCGCGTTAGACGAAATCAAAAAACAAAAATTCGTTGACCCGGATAAGATTGCAGTAATGGGATATTGTTTCGGCGGCACAGTCGCGCTTGAACTCGCAAGAAGCGGAGCGGATGTAAAAGGAACTCTTACATTTCACGGAGGTCTGGATACTCCAACACCGCAGGATGCGAAAAATATTAAAGGCAAAGTTCTTGTAATGCATGGCGGCGATGACCCCTTTGTGCCGAGAGAACAGGTAAATGCATTCGAAAAAGAAATGAAAGACGCCGGAGTCGATTATCAGTTATTCATTTACAGCGGCGCGGTTCACAGTTTCACAAACCCCGCCGCGGGAAACGATAACTCGAAAGGCGCTGCCTATAACGAGAAAGCGGATAAGCGTTCGTGGGAAGCAATGAAAACTTTCTTTAAGGAAATATTTTAAGAGCAGAATCTAGAATTCAGTAGTTAGAAGTTAGAATAAAAAATAATAAATTAGTAAGAATATAAAATACTAACTTCTAACTTCTAACTTCTTTTCTTGAGTGTACGCCCGCTCTCATTGAGGTATATGGGGTCGGGAAATATAGTATCACGTATCATTACTGATACTTAAATGTTACCAATAATTTTGCATTTCGTCTTAATGTATACAAGAATTCAAAAACCCAATATTATTATTTCGCACTATGTCTTACTTCAATATGCCCTGAATGCGAAGTGTTTTGTGTGTGATTTTGCAAAATTGTATTTGCTTCTTCTTCGGACATCCCGGACCCAATTTCTTTTTTACACGAGTCGCATACAGCAATATATGTGACATTCATTTGAGTTGTTTTCTTTTCCTTTTTCATTATTTTATGATTATAGTTTTAGAAATGATATCGGGAAAGAAAAACGCATTCCTAATTCATTTCTTTTTAAAAAAGAACTATTTGAATTATTAATATCGTACAAATCAAAAAGTTTAAAATATAACTCAGAGTATAGTATTGAATTTCCTTCTGAGTCTTTAAAATTTTTAAAACCGTATAATAGCCCTATCCCTGCATTCCATATTGGCTGTACGTATTGCCCGAATATAATTTCAGGGAAAAAATGAAGAGAAGTATTGTCAAATGAAATAAACTTATAAAAATCTAAATATATTTTTCCTCCAAGTAATTTATCCTTATATTCCCCCATATATGCAGTTATGTCCTTAGTTTTGACCCTGTGATTTATTGAATCTCCATATTGATAGGTATCATTTAGTTCGATTTTGTCCAGTTTATCAAAATTATCTCCGTAAGTTAAATTACACCCAACTGATAAATAATTATAATTCATAATATTTCTTGAATCATAATTGCAGCGATTATATTCGAAATTTAAATAATAAGAACTGCTTTTTATACGTGTGATTTGGTTATCGAATGATACTGATGGATTGAATTTGTTAAAACTATTGCTTATAAAACCACCTGCTATGCTTACCCAATCGAATCTTAATTTTGGAAAATCGAGTTTTTCAATTAATGATTTTTCTTCAGATGATATTGTATTATTAGTATTATCCTTCATTTTTATAATATCAATGGAATCTAAAATGTATACACTTAAAGAATCTTTATAAAATTGCAATGTTTTCTTTTTGTTCTTTATGCTGTCAATTTGATTCATGGTCAAATTATTTCTATAGAGTGATTGAGTCAGTTTATTGATAGAGTCGTTTAATTTGTATGTTTTAGTTTTGCATTCGTCAGAAATCCGTATTTTATTCATATCCTTATCATTGTAATATACAGTAAGTTTTTTTATGTTTCGTTGCAGATTTTTACCAACTTCTAAGTCATACTGAAGATAGTGTGAATAGGGTAATAAATAGCTGTACTTTACTTCAAAACCTAAATTACTATTTAATTCGGATTTGTTGAATATCGCAAATATTCCGTCTGTAATGACTCCGTAAATATTAACTGATACCCAATCACTATTTCCAAAATATTTTGTCCCGTTAAAAGCTAATTTGCCTTCCTTAATATCTACCGATGCAAATGTTCCTATGGTTGTTTTTCTGCTGTTGTTTGCTACATCATAGAAAATTCTGTTTATGCATGTATAATACTGACTATCAGATAGTATCCCGGATACCTTACTCAGTGTATCGTGGTCTTGAGCAAAGATTAAATTATAACAACAAATCAGTACGTTAAAAATCAAAATTATAAATTTTGTTTTCATAATTAGTTTTATATTTTAAAACCATCCGAGTTCAATTCATTTTGGTATAATTCACAAAACGCAATGCCATCATTTGTCAAATAAAACTGCTGGCTTGGCATATTTTGTTCTACAAGTTTAGCCCTATACAAAACGTTAATTGAGGCTATAAAATCCTGGTATTCATTATTTGTCGCTAATAATGTGAAAGTCCATCTGTTCTCGTGATTACCCGATTTGTCTGCTCTCTGATATTTCCAAAATGTACTTAATATTTTGTTTATCATTTTATCTTTTAAAAGTATTTTCAATTCTTCGAATTTATTTTTATCATATTGTATTTTCTTAGCGCCTAATATGCCTAGACCTCTTTTCGCTGATAAATCTGTACTCTCCAATTGTTTGGTTTCTAATGTCTTAATATTCACGTTGCCGGTTGATATAGTTATTTCTTTAATTCGACCTATAAGCACCGAAATTTGTTTTTTGAAAATAATCAATAAAATTATTACCACTATCGGCCAAGCATACGCCGATATTAATTCCGTTACGGGTTTTATCCATTCAACATTGTAATCTTTTTTGGATAATATTGTTTCGGATGTTTGTTTAACCGTGGTGTCGGTTTTTGTTATGCGTATTCCCGCTGAATCATAAGTTGTTGTGACAACAGTTCGAAGTGTCGATGTTGAATCCAATTTATCCTCCTTTTTACTTTAAGCGTTTCAAATGTTGAAAAACACTCGCAGAAAATCTTAAATCGGAATTTATTAACTAATGCCAGATTGAGAACTTGCTGATATATCTTGTAAGGAATATATTGCCGAAAGTATTAACAGTGGTTTTAATTACAATTGATATTATGTAGAATAAGGTTAATAGTCAAGTAAAATTATAGTATATATTTTTTTGTGACATGCAAATACTATGCTATAATTAGAAAATGTAGTGAAAATATCCTATGGGTGGCATGACACTTAGTTAATAAAGCGGCGTAATGCCCTTAGGACTTAGTTTGTATAAAAATAAAAACGATGTGATAATCCGTAAGATATTATTTATTTGTACTTGCTTTTATCACTCCGTAATAATATATCATTTACTGAAACAAACTCCTGCCCCTTCACGAAGGGTCTTCGATTCGCTGCCACAAATCATCAACTCCTAACTCCTAACTCCTAACTCCTTTTCTCTTATTATACCCCTTTTCATCAAACGGCTGAAGTTTTTCGATTATCATTTCTTCCAGTATCTCAACTTCCTTTTTATTGTCTATTGCAGGGTCCTCTGATTCCTTTAAAACCTCAAGAATCTCGAACGCGAAATTTTCTTCCCCGAATTTCTTCCAGTCTTCCTGAAGTTCTTTGTTCGCATGACCGCCCATCGTCAACTGGAATTTGTGTCTGTTCCAGATTGCATCAAGATTCATACTGCTGCCAATGAATATTTTTCCGTTTGAAATGTTCTTTATCTGAAATACTCCCATCGGAAACTTCATTCTCTTGTACTGCTCTTTTATTTCTTTCTTTGTCGGCATTTGTCGATTTATTTTCTAGTTAGATATTATTATTTGTAAAATAAATATAATTAAGTGCATACCATTCACTATTAGGAATAAATGAGTTATATATATTATCTTGTTACCCTTTGTACTTAGTGGTAAAATTAATTTGTTTTTTTATCCTATTAGTATACCTGAGTATTACAACTCCCTCATCGCGCATTTCTTCTTCAACTGAGAAAGATGCCATGTTATGTTTATTTCTTTAGGACATACTTCTACGCAATTGAATATCGTATGGCAGCGCCAGAGTCCGTCGGGCGTGTCCACAACGTCAAGTCTCTCCGCCTGCGCGTCATCACGGCTGTCGAAAACAAATCTGTACGCTTTCAGCATTGCCGCTGGTCCGAGGTAAGCATCGTTTGACCACAGCGACGGGCATGAAGCCGAACATGCTCCGCAAAGTATGCAGTTCACCGCTTCATCTATCAAAGCCCTGTCTTCCTGACTCTGATATCTTTCCTTCACCGGAGGCTGTGTCTTTGCAATTAAATACGGTTTTACAACTTCATATTTCGCGAAGAAACCGTCCATGTCAACTACCAAATCCTTTATAACCGGAAGCGACGGCAGCGGGTCTATCTTTATATATTTTTTCTTAAAGTCCTGTACCAGCACCTGACATGCAAGCATGTTCTTTCCGTTTATCATCACTGCGTCCGAACCGCAAATGCCGTGCGAACATGACCTTCTGTATGTCAGCCCCCCGTCTATATCCCACTTCACCTTATCAAGACAGTCGAGTATCCTGAATGTCGGATCAACATCAATCTCATATTCTTTCCTGTAAGGTTTCTTGTCCTTTTCCGGGTCAAACCTTTGAATTGATAATGTAACTTTCATTAGTATTTCCTCTCCTGTGGTTGATATTTTAATATTTTAACGGGTTTGTATTTTAATTCAATGCCTTTCTCCGTTTTGAAAGCAATCGTGTGCTTAAGCCAGTTCACATCGTCGCGTTTCGGATGGTCGATTCTCCAGTGAGCGCCTCTGCATTCCTGCCGTGCAAGCGCTCCTGTTACAATCGCATCGGAATATTCAAGCATGTTGCCGAGTTCGATTATTTCCTGAAGTTCGGTATTGAAAACTTTTCCTTTGTGCATCATGTGAACGTTCTTGTATTTTTCCTTTAGTTCGTGAATCGTATCGAGCATCGACAACAAATCTTTTTCATTGCGGAATACGCCGCATTTATTTGTCATCTCTTCTTTAAGCCTGACGCGTATTTTATCCGCGTTTTCTCCCGATGTCGTCGCGTATAATTTCTTAAACTTCTCAATATCTTTTTCTTCCGCATTTGCAGGCAGTGTACCGAATTCCGCGTCACGCAGATATTTTACAATTGTCTTTCCTGTTCTTCTGCCGTGAACCACTGCGTCAAGCAGTGAATTCGTTCCGAGCCTGTTTGCTCCGTGCACCGATACACATGCGCATTCGCCTGCAGCAAAAAATCCTTTAACAATATTTCCTTTCTCGTCTGCAAGTACGTTGCCGAAAAGATTTGTCGGAATTCCGCCCATCGAATAATGCGCGGTCGGAAGTATCGGGATCGGCTGCTTAACAGGGTCTATTCCCGCGTATGTTTTTGCGAATCCCGTAATTTCAGGAAGACGCTCTTTCAGTTTCGCTTCGCCAAGATGCGTAAGATCAAGATTTACGAAATCTTTTCCGTCAATCCCTCTGCCCTCGTTTATTTCAGTCTGAATGCTCCTCGTAACCATATCGCGAGGAGCAAGTTCCATTACGGTCGGCGCATAATTTTTCATAAACCGTTCGCCGTCCTTGTTGACAAGAAAACCGCCCTCGCCGCGTGCGCCCTCCGTTACAAGTATTCCCAGCGGATATAAACCTGTCGGATGGAATTGTACAAACTCCATATCTTCAAGAGGTATTCCCGCTCGGAATGCAATCGCGACGCCGTCGCCAGAATTCGCGTATGCGTTTGAAGTTACTCTGTATGCTCGCCCGTAACCGCCCGTTCCGAACATTACCGCTTTTGCGTGAAAAGTATGTATCTGACCGTCGCGTATGTTAAATGCAGTCAAACCCTTGCAAACACCTTCATCCATTATAAGCGATAGAATAAAATATTCGGAATAAAAGCGGACGTTGCTCTTAACACATTGTTCATAAAGCGTGTGAAGTATAACGTGACCTGTCCTGTCCGCTGAATAACACGCGCGCAGAACCGGAATGCGTTTCGAGTTTCCGTTCTCGTCAAAAATCTCTTTCGTGTGTCCGCCGAACTGGCGCTGCGCAATTTTCCCGTCTTTCGTTCTGCTGAACGGAACGCCGAGATGTTCGAGTTCATAAATGGCATCAGGCGCCTCGCCGCACATCATTTCAATTGCATCCTGATCGCCAAGATAATCGCTTCCTTTTACTGAATCGAAAACGTGCCATTCAACCGTGTCATGCTCTTCGTTTCCAAGCGCCGCTGCAATACCGCCCTGAGCCGCGCCCGAATGCGAACGTGTCGGGAAAAGTTTTGATATAACACCAACATCTGCATACTTCGAAGTTTCCACCGCGGCGCGAAGCCCTGCAAGTCCTGCTCCGACAATTATTAAATCGTGTTTGTGTATCATATATAATTATTAATTAAAATTAATTTCTTAAAGAATTTTACCGCTAAGACACTAAGAACACTAAGTAACAATTATCATTTATTTACCACTTAGTGCACTAAGTGCACTTGGAAGAACTTATAAAAATTATAAAAGAACATATTTATTCCAAAGGTAAATTGGAAAATTCTTCCGTCACTAATGGAACCAATTGATTTGTAATATTTTCGCAATTAAAATTAATAAGTAATCCTTTTGGCTTCATTGCTAATTTTAAGTATGAGAGTAACTGAGCTTTATGCAATGGTAATATAGTTTCAACTGCTTTTAGTTCAACAACAATAATGTCATTTACCAATACATCCAATCTTAATGCAAAATTAATTATATCATCCTTATATTTTATATTGACAGGAATTTGCGATTTTACTTCCAACCCTGCCGATTTCAGTTCGCTTAAAAAACAATGCTCGTATACGGATTCAATCAAACCGGGTCCAAGAATTTTATGAACTTCAATTGCACGGCCTACAATTTTATATGCTAAGTCATTGATATATTTTTGCGTAATTTCCATTTATTGTTTAAATATCCAAGATATTATTTTTTCTTATTTTATTTTCTTAGTGACCTTCGTGTCCTTAGTGGTTAATAAATAAATCAAATATTCTATTTCTTAGTGTTCTTCGTGTCCTTAGCGGTAAATAAATAAATATCATATTTTATTTTCTTAGTGACCTTCGTGTCCTTAGTGGTAAATAAATAAATATCATATTTTATTTTCTTAGTGACCTTCGTGTCCTTAGTGGTAAATAAATAAATCAAATATTCTATTTCTTAGTGTTCTTCGTGTCCTTAGTGGTAAATAAATAAATCAAATATTCTATTTCTTAGTGACCTTCGTGTCCTTAGTGGTAAATAAATAAATCAAATATTCTATTTCTTAGTGTTCCTCGTGTCCTTAGTGGTAAATAAATAAATCAAATATTCTATTTCTTAGTGTTCTTCGTGTCCTTAGTGGTAAATAAATAAATATCTTATTTTATTTTCTTAGTGACCTTCGTGTCCTTAGTGGTTAATAAATAAATCAAATATTCTATTTCTTAGTGTTCTTCGTGTCCTTAGTGGTAAATAAATATCATATTTTATTTTCTTAGTGTTCTTCGTGTCCTTAGTGGTTAAAATGTTCTAAATGTTCTAAAAAGACAATATCGTGTTTATTCCAATGAACCAGAACGTCAGTCCAAGCAATATCAATAATATATATATCAAATTTATCAGCCAGGGTTTCATAGTATAATCCCTGAATACGTTCCATGTGCCGTTTAATCCGTGCCACAGGCCGAGCGTAACGAATGTAAGGTCGATGCCTTTCCAGAACGGCGAATGCAGCCTCTCCATCACCGCTTTGTATGTATGCCCGCTGTCGGGTGTCGCATGCATCAGAACGTAATGTCCTATCAAAACAAGCACAAGTATTATTCCCGATATGCGCTGCATGTACCAGTTCTTCGCGCCCGAACTTCTTGAACCGAAAAATTTATAAGTTTTCATTTATCTGAGTTGTCGTTTTAATTTTGAATTAATGTAAGAATATGAGATAAGCCATTCCTGCAGTCATCAATACTCCGATTAAGTAAACGAATACAAGAATCTCTTTGTGAAATCTGGCGCCGTTGCCGAAATCAATCAGAGCAATTCTTATTCCGTTCAGTGCATGAAACATCACAAGAGCGCCGAGCAGCCATTCACCGAAAAGGAAAAACGGCGACTTGAACATTGCCATTTCCGCATTGAACGCGCCCTCTCCCTTAAGAAGCCCCGTAAGCGCAATTATGTGCATCATAATGTAAATCGTAAGTCCAAGCCCTGTTATCCTGTGCAGTATCCATGCCCAACTTCCGGTGTGTTTCCGGTAATTAATTAGAACTTCAACCCAGCGGGAAAAAAATGATGAGGTAGTTAGATTCGCCATATTTAATTATAAGTTAATATATTTTTCAATCGTAAAATTTTAAACTTATGAGGTGTTTTTATGAATTTATGAAATTAATATATAAATTAAAGCACATTTTTTCGCTTTATAAACCCCTCTAAAATTAATTTACTGTAAATTTTAACTTTATAATTATTTCTCAATTGAATTATTTCGAATCTATATCAATTTCGGTATCTCTTTTTCCAATTGTATTTCTATGGTGATTTAAGTAATTTTGCAATTCAGGGGATATAGCTCATCTGGTAGAGCGTCTGAATGGCATTCAGAAGGTAAGGGGTTCGACTCCCCTTATCTCCACAAAGCAACTCCTTTATATTTATATTACTTACCATTTCCTTATTTTAATTTAATTTTTTCTGATTTTTTTGGTTATATAACCAATTGGTTATATCAGACGCTCTACCAGATGAGCTATATCCCCTTTATTATAAAAAAAGGAATATTGCACTTTTTAATTTCCAGATTCCAGATTGAACAGTAACAAGATTTTTTAAAATCCCGTTTTCTTTCGTTGCTTCTTTTTGGATGCAACCATGAATGGAATTTTTTGTTCCAACTCTATATTTATTCATTACGGATTTAATTATTTCACCATAACGAATACCATGTTTTTTATTTCTCTTCAGTAAGTAAATTGTTTCTTGCATTACAAGTTGTTTCAATGTGGTTTTCTTTGCAGTGTTTGAATTGCTGGTGTTTCTTTTGCTGTTTGTTCTTTTTGAGTTCTTCATTTCGTAACCTTTCTTTTTAGTTTGTTTGTTTTGTTAGTATAAACATACCGACCATTATAAGACTTGTCAATAGTTATATTCGGCTGCAAATGCAATGCTGACGGGCTTTGCAGACAATTTGAATATATTAATAGTAAAAGGGGAATAATGGAACAGATATCAAAATAATTTTTATCGCTTATCCTGGGGCATCTGGGTGAAAATTGGGGCATTTTACAGGCATATTTTGAATGTTTTGAAAGGTGTTAGGCTGTCAAAATTATGGTATTTTGAAGTTCTTTGACAAGACTGGGTGTTCTTTTAATGGTTTTTCAATCGTTTTACATTAGTTTTTATACGATATTTTCTATAAGTTTTTCTAATATAATTAAGATTATATTTAATATTTTATGTATTTTATAAGTATCTGCAAGTATTTTCATTATTTCTTTTACTTCATTAATGATTTCAATAATCATTTTCTTATAATTCATTATTCAAAAATTAAAATTATTAAAAGTGCTGCAAATGTTCTGCAGTTGTTTTTATAACCCAGCCTTGTCAAAGAACTTTGTTGCGTATGCAACTTAATAAAAATTTTTATAAAATCCAAATGACCTCATATATAGAGTGTATTGGATATAAAAAACCCTGAATTTATCTTCAGGGTCATCATATAATAATATTCTGTTATCTGAATTATTTCTTATAGATTTTAAAATTCTTTACTTTAATCCATTCACCTATATTGAATACTATCGTTTGGCTTTTTATATTAAATGTGTTATTTGGATAATTAATTTTATAAGCATATCTCAAATCATTTCTTCCAAGTTGATAAAATTCTCTAATAGTAATTCTGGAATGATTTGTAGAATCATAAAAAAACAAATTAAAATCTGGTCTGGTGTTGTTTGATTCTATATAATTACTTTCAAGTAAGAAATAAATAATTAAACTATCAGTATTCGGCATTATGAAATTATCTATTAATGTAATTGTATGGTTTGCCATTATACTGTCTGCTGTGCAATATAAACTATCAACCAAATCTTTTTGGAAAATCAATATTTCATTGTTTGTTGGTTCTGGAATGATTGGATTTGAGTTTTTATCACATCCAAATATAAATGCTGAAATGATTAATATAAATAATATTGTAATAATTGTTTTCATTTGTTTTAAATCTCCTTTAATTTATATATGGTCAGGAACCTAAGAGGAAATATTTCCGATATCACCCCGTAAATTTCGCTCCTTTTTATGGTCAGAATATTATCCTTTTTATGCTAATTCCACTATTATAAATAGTAATTAAGTTACTTTTTAAATAAATATTTAATTTGACAGTTATTATTTATTAATATTTTTTTAAATTGGCTTAATTAACATACACTATAATTATGCTGATATCAAAAAATACTAAGATATACGGTTTTGAAAAGGAAGTATATAAAATCATAAGCGAAATTAATACTGGCGGTTTTGGAATTGTATATAAAATTGAAAAGGAAAAAGATAAAAGTATTTATGCTTTAAAAACTATATTAAATAGTTTGAATAAAGATAATATTGAAGCGTTTCTGAATGAAACTAAAATGATAAGCAAAGTCGAACATAAAAATATCATTAAATATTACTTTGTTCATGATGGTTCTCTATATCCAGAATTACCTCCTTATATAATAATGGAATATGCCAATCAAGGAACATTACAAAATATAATACAGAAACACCGTGAAACAAAAAAGCATATCGAAAAAGATATATTAGCAAATTATATTACTCAATTAATAGATGGTATTGAGGCGATTGATTCTACATTAATTCATAGAGATATAAAACCAAATAACATATTAGTCTGTGATGAAATATTGAAAATAACAGATTTTGGTTTATCGAAAATGGCAGAGGAAGCAACTAGAACATTAACATTTAAAGGTTTCGGTCAGCAAATGTATATGTCACCAGAATGCTGGAAGGGTGATAAGAATAATATTCAAATGGATATTTATTCGATGGGAATAATTTTTTATCAATTAGTTACATTAGAATATCCATATAAAGTTGAAAATCAAATGGATATTGAAAATTGGAAAAAGGCTCATTTATATCAAACTCCAGAATTACCAGAGAAAATAGTCCCTGATATAGATTTGAAAATATCACAGGTGATTATGAAAATGTTAGAAAAAAGTATTTCAAAAAGATATAAAAATTGGGCAGATATTAGAAAAGATTTAAACAAAGATGTAACTAAAACAACTGGAAATCCATTCTTGAAAGAGGTAATAACCAGCAGACTGGAAAAAGATAATAAATTGACTCAAGAACAATTAGCACAGGCTAAAAAAGACAAAGATATTCAGGATAATAATGAGTTAATCCATTATCAATTTATAGAAGGAATTGTCCACCCTATTAAAAGCATAATTGATGAGATTAATGAAGGGTATATTAAAGGGAAAATTACTTTTGATTTTTCAGATAAACCAAATAATAAATTAAGAGGCAAAATAGTTCTCATTTCTGGTGTAACCTTGTATATAGAAATTGAATTATTGTATGATGATAATTTTTACAGAGACATTCCAAATGGATGGGGAGGAACAATGAATAAATTGTCAAGACCTGTTTTAAATGGTGAAAAAATTACAGCCTGGGGATTTATAAAAAGTTATGAAAATGCTGGATATAATTTAATTCTTGTCGAAAATAAAAACGACATGTATGGAACATGGCATATGCTTATTAATAAAAATAGTGTATTTGGAAGAAATCCTAGAAATCCAGAACCTTTTCCTTTTGAATTTAGAGAAATTGAAAAAGAAATCGGATATATTCATATAACTCACATATACACGACTGTAGTTAAATCTTTTGATATAAATGAAATAATCGGTTTAATTAAACATTATAATTAAATTTATGGAAACATTTCAAAAAGGCGATATAGTATTACACAAAACAAACAATGTCATTCCAATGATTGTCATTGATATAATTGATGGAAAGGTTAAATGCAGATGGATTGAAAGTTTAATAGTAAAACATAAGGGATATGAAATTAAGGAATTTGATTTTGATCCTGTTGAAATTACAAAGGAAATTGAAAACACTTTTGGGGGAACTACATTTTAATTAAAACAAATTGAAGGAGCTTTAAAATGAAATTCGCAGATGTTTTTAACAAAGTAATTGCATTAGATAATTTATTAACTTCAGAGACATTTGATTCCGCTTCTTACGGTCCAGGTTTAATGATATATTATTCAGGAAAAAAAGAACCTTTGTTTATTCATTTTGAATCTATGGAAAAAGCAGAGGAAGCAAACAAAAAATTAATCGAAGAATTAAAAAATGCAGGTTACATAAGTAAATAAAACCATTATGACACTATCGGAAAAACAAAAGAAATACGTAAATCAGTTATTGCTAGGTGAAATAACTGATATATTTAGTTTTATCGGGAAAAACATTGAATTGGAAGAAGCAAAGGAAAAATCTGATTATGATTCACTTGTATATCGTATCAAAACTGGTTGGGGTAAACCATTTTTAATAAAAGATGTGGAGGATGTTTATAATTCATTATTGAATTTTTTGGTATTAATAGAAATGCTTGAAAAAAAAGGATTGGTGTTTATTCGGAATCTTAACGATAAATATGATATTAGTTTCCAAACAATATCGATAGTTCATGCTGATAAAATTCTGCTCATCAATTCATTAATCAAAGATTATGAATATCGATTGATATTTCCCACACCTGAATTATTTGATTTTGCAAGAAGGGGTTTTATCTCTCAAGATGAATATTTCAGCATTGAGGAGAATAAAGATAGGAAGAAAGCACAAAAACTAACTTTAATTATTGCAATAGCATCAATTATTTTTGGATGTATCACAACATCATTTCAATATTTCACTTATTCAAAAGAACGTGAGGTCATAATTAGTAAAAATAAAGATACTTCAAAAATAATCATTACAGAACCTGTTAAGATATATAAAGATAGCACTAATCAATAACATTTTTATTAAATTAAAAAAAATATCATGATTCGTTTAGTTTCTGCAGCTGGAGATGTTGTTATAAATGTATCTAATATTTCGTATGTTACTTTCGCTTCAAACTCATGCAATGTCCAATTTGAAAAAGGGCATGTTATAATACTCTTTTATGAGTCTAACCCAGAACTAACTGATATGGAAACTGCAATAACATATTTTGAAAATCTAAAATAATACTATCAGTCGATAATATTCTGGTAACAAAACCATAAAAATCTGTTTTCAAAAACAGTTTACAATATATAATTAATTTTATATATTTGTATAACAACTAAAAAGAAAAATGAAAATGGCATCCGTGCCTTATTATCGTTTTTCTTTTTTTATTTATATTTCGATGAAAATAAAATATTTTGACAACATTTTTTTCAAATGAAAAGTTTTTCGATACTATTTATATTAATCTCCAAAGTTTAAATAATATATGGCGGTGAAGAAATAAAGGTCCTCATAAACCTGCATCCACTTCACCGCCAAATTAAAAGGATGCAAATTATCGAAAAATTGGTTTCGTATTAATTAATATTTATTTATGGATGCACAAATTATGAAACCAAACACCTTTTATTGTAATAAATCAACTGAAATCCCATCGTCAATTTCGTCTTTAATGTTGCGTTTTTTTAATAAAATCAATTGCACATCTAAGGGTATATATCAAATTCATTCCTTGTATTCTACCATAGATTTTAAGAGAAAAATTTATACAAAATTCTCTTTTCATTCTAGTGCACATCTAAGGGTATATATCAAATTCATTTCTTATCTTAATACCATAGTTTTTTTAGGAGGGATTTTTCTATATGAATAATTCTTCTTTAATACAGCGAATAGAGACGAATTTCCAGACAGAATTTGAGAAACTGAATATAAGACAAAGGTATAATCTATTATTTATCTTAAATTATTCTCTTTTAGGGAAAAATTATCATGAATTATATTCCAAAAATGATGAAGTATTTATTCTTGTAGCTGATTATATGAGAAAGAAAATCAATTTTAGGAACTGGAAAACTATAATTAAACCGTTTTTTATCTTGTCAAATCCAAAATTCTATAAAGGGACGGCTAGGGGATGGACTTATTCTTATAAACTCAAAAAAATCATAAATTCACATCAATTAAATGAAAATTATATAAGAGAAAATAATAAACAAAATGAAATTAAGATAAATGTAGAACAGGGACTAGAAGATGCCAAATTATTAATGAAACTGGTGATGTTGGGATCGGATGGAATTGACGAATATAACAGGATATTCAAACCGAAAAAAGAAATTACAACATTAGCAGAATTGAAAGCAAGAAAGAACGGTTTAATTATGATTTTGGAAAATGTAAATACAATTAGTTATGAAGAAAAGAAAACAGGTCGTCTATTTCTCATTTCAGCATCAAATTTACAAAAATTCTATTCCGAATTGAGAAATAGATTATTTAAGGATATGGGTTATTATGATTATGATATAGTAAATGCTCATTACACTTTATTAAGAGAATGGATGAATACGGAAGGGTTTAAAACTGATGAATATATTTGTTTGAATAAATACATCAATCAAAGAGACGAGATTATAGACGAATTATCCAATCAATTCAAATTAAGCAAAGGGAAGATAAAAGAAATATTTCTGGCATTATTAAATTCAGGAGTGAATAATAATTATAATTCAGTTTTTGAAGATATGAAAAAAAGTAAGATTGATGACGTGTTATCTCATAGTTTTATAATCAATCTCAAAAAGGAAATAGCAGAAATAAAAGAACTGGTTTATTATTATCATTTCAATTCTGGAATTGTAAGGAATAAAGTAATGGCTCATCTCCTTCAGAATTTAGAAAGTCAGGTATTGAATATAATATGTTCTGAGTATTCAAATTCGATTGTTCTAAAAATGTTTGATGGCTGGGTATCAAATGAAAAAATATCAGTTCAGGAAATCGAAAGATTGGTAAAGACTAAAATAGGTTATGGTGTAAAATTTAAGGAGGTGAATTTATGAAGGACGATTTAACAACATTGGGAGCTGGTAATTATTTAAAGTATCTGAATGAGTTACTTAAATCTAAATTGGATGCAATAACAAGAAAATAAAAGAACTATGGAATATTATTCAAGACGATGAAGAAATATATAATAGAAATAAGGATGGTTTATTTTATCATTTTGACAAGATTGCAGAAAGAAAAATAAAAGAACTGAATATATCTGCTATTGAGGCTTTTTCCTTCTGCATCGCAAATTATTCAAATATAAAAAGAGATTATATAATGAATATGGTAAGAACTAAAAAGTGACTGGAGTCAGAAATAGGTTTCGTATTTTTTTATAATAGGAACGTAAATGGATAAAAAAGAATTAATTGAAAAAGAGTTACAACCCGCTGGGGACATCGAAATAGAACATCAAATGGCAGATGAATTATTGCTGGAATATATTGATGACGAAGAAATTAAAAATAAATATGATAAAGTTGAAAAATGGTATGCATAAAATAGGTTTCGTTCTTTTTATAAAGGAAAATAAAAAATGACTTCGAAAATTCGTATATATATTTATATAGCAATTGCAGTGATTATTGCTGGATTTGTGGCATATCATTTTTATATAGTCAATGACTTGAAAAATCAAGTTGATGAATGGAAACTTGAAGCAAACAAACAAGGTATTGCTTTACGCATTTCAGATTCACTTTGGAAATATACTGCATATATAAATGAAAAGAAAATGGATAGCATTATCAGTTCTAATAAAGATATTTGCGCACTGATTAAAAAGGGACAAGAAAAACCTTTGATTGTTACAAATACCATAGAAAGAATTTATCTTGAAAAAATTCCAGCAGATACAACTATGCAGGATCCAAAAGATACTACATATAGAATTGCTACAGCAAAGGACAAACAAGGATGGTATGAGTTCGAGGCGAAATATCAAATTGTTAAACCTTGGAATTTTGAATTTAGTAAAATGTTGATGCATGATAAATTAACGCAGGTTACTACACAATTGCCAAATGGAAGAATTGCTGTATATACAAAAAATGTTAATCCATATGTTCATTTAGATTCAGTTGAAACATTAATAGACCCAGTGATGATTAAAACTCCCGAAATAGGTCCAAAATGGCAATGGCAAATGTCAGGATTAGTTAATCCTGTAAACAGAGAAACTGATTTGCAATTCGGAATTTTTGCTCCTATGAAATTAGGTGCAGTAGTGTCTTATTCTGTTTACAAAAATAATATTTTTGTTCCACCTCCAAAAGAAGGGTTTAAAATTGGATTATCGTTTATAAAGAATTTCTAAAATGCAAATAGGTTTCGTTTCATTTTATAAGAAATAAACAAATGAAAGATTTTAGAAACAAAAAGGAAAAGGGAACAGCTCGACAAGCATTATTATTATCATTCTTTGGAGAAGATACATTAAGAGTAATTGAGATAAACGGTTTTATATTGCAAAAATATTTTGATAACAACACACACCGCTGGGAAGTCGGCGTATATACACCAGAAAGTTATAAGAAATTTTCAGATTATAAAAATAAATATATTAAAAAGGAGAAATAAAATGGAATGGGAAATAATAAAAGAAAACTCAAAAGATTATTGGTTGGAACTGAAAGGCTGGGACGGTGGTGAAAAATATCCTTTTGGTGAACTTGATAAAAGAACAAAAATATATTCAGTTCATATTGCTTGCAAATGGGATGGTTGTATAGATTATAGAACTTATAGCAATGGTTATAGTTATGACCATGAATGTGATGATGATTGCCCTTGTTGTCAGGATTATATTCATATTTGTGATATTGATGAATTTATAAAAGATTTGCAGCAGTTGAAAAAAGTTGCTATTCAATATTATAAAGGAAAATCTGGTGAAGAATATTGGAAGGAGGAACAAAATGTTTGACTTTTTAGAACAAGGTGAAAATATTTTGAAAAACAAATTGTATCGTATAGTTAAAAGATATTTTTCTAAAGATTTTTCTAAAGATAATCCAGATTTATTTTATTCTTGGCTTATAACCATCAATAGTGATTATCCAGATTTTATTTATAACATTGATTGGATGCAGTTGTTGAATACGAAGTCTCAATATAATATGGAAATGTATTATAAAGAAATTTTAGAAGACATGTTATCCGATAGAATTGTAAAAGTCATCCCCAAATCGGACTAAATAAGGTTATTCTAAAGAATATTTTGACAACATTTTTTTGAGGGTTTCAATAAAGTTAAATGTATTTATTGAAAAAGGGAAAAAGACAAAATGAAACTGGGAAAATTAAAAAATAAACTAAATAAATACAAAGACAATAATCTGGAAGTCTTAATTTCGGATTTGGGAAGTTACATCGAACCGTATCCGAATTTAAGTCAAGCAAAAAAATATATTGATAGTGCAGAGTTTGACGATGACTTGCAAGAAGATTTTGTTTACGAAAAGGTTTTGTTGCTCAATAAAAAGTAACAAGGAGATTAAAATGAAAAATCTAAGTAAAAAAGAAAAAATAAAAATATTATATGATTATGTAAAAGAAATTATTGAAGGTGAAAAATGGGAATTGAAAATCGGAACACCTTTAGTAACAACCGCCGCTGGATTTACAAAGCCAGGGAAAAAATATTTTATTCTTAGGGAGAAATAAAATGACAAACCAAACCTTCCAGTTTATAATTGGATGTTTGGGAAAAATGCAAAGTTGATTGGAAGAATTGAAGACTTAATTTTAACGATTGCAGGAAATACAGCAACACAAACTGAAATATGTGAGGTTTTACATGAAGTAATAGAAAAATTAAAAGCGGAGAGATAAATAATGAACTGGTTTAAGAAAAAACAAAAAGAAATTAAATTAAAAATGACGCCTATAGACTATTCAATAGTGGAGAATTGGGGGACTGTTAAACCGAGTGAAGAATATATGCAAATATTATTTGAACATATATACAATCAATATAACAAGCCCAGACTTTATAAGGTTGATGAATTTGGAAATGAAGTAAAAGAAGAAAAGGAAAAACAAGAAGAACCAAAAGAAATAAAAACAGTAAATGTTTCAAAAGAAACCGAACAATTTATATTATAACGGAGACATAAAATGGAAAAACAAAACAAAGAAGAATTAAAAAAATGGAAGGAAAAAATAGAAAAGGGTTTCACCGATGCCCCGAGATTTGCAGGAATACAATATTCAATCGGAGAAGATGGGGAAAAAAAATTAGAAAGCGTTTCTTTGATGTCAGAAAGCGATTGGATGCAAGTAAATATGCCAAGCATTATTTCAAATTCTGGAAAAATGCAGGAAATAAAAAAAGATAAATACGATGGTTTCGTAAGACTTTGTCAAGATTTGTTAAAGTAAAAATAAGGAGATTAAAATGATAACAGTGACAACACAAACAATAATAGTATTAACATTAGGTTTTTTAGCCATCGCTGGTTCTGTTATACTGTTGTTTTACCTTTATAAAATTAATACTAAATATTTAAATAAATTACAAGATTATGTAATAAGTAAAGGTTATAAATGGGGAAAATATTTGGAAACAGAGTATATATTTGGCAATAAATACTATCGTATAAAGCATGGTGATTATTTAGTTTACATTTGTGAGGCAGTTGATGATTTAAATACTGAATTACCAGTTGATGAGGTGTTAAGGGTTATGAACCTCAATGTTGAACTTTTCAGAAATGTTTATGGAATTGATTTAAATATATCAGGGGAAATAAAATGAACAATTTAACTAAAGAACAAAGGGAAGAATTAAGTTCAATTGCTAAACAAATACATGAATTAGCTGGGGATGAAATCATAAATTATACTTTTCCATTCGCAGGATATAATTACACAGCAAAAGGCGTATTGGAAAATGAACCAGTTGGTGCAGATGCGTATAAATTTAACATTGTTAAAATTATAAATAATTATAAAGCACCAATAAAAAGGTATTCGTTTGTAGAAAGAATTAGGATATTGTTTAGGGGGAAATAAAATGGCAAAACAAGAAATTATAGGAACACTTAAAGGAATTAAAAAAGCAATAGAAAATATTCAAATTATAATTCGAAATATAGAATATGAATTAGAAAGGAGTGAATATGTTTGATTTTATAGAGCAAGGTGAAAAGTTATGGAAGAAATATAAAAATCCTATATCATTTAAGGATGCACAAAATATGATTCGAGTATTGGAAGTCGACATAGAACCAGGATGGCGTCATCTTGATACACCAGCAACATCAGGTTTGAATTTTCTCTTTTATGACGAAACTGGTGAAGTAATATTTCAAAGAAGATATTAATAATAGTTTTCTTCCATTCCAGATTAACCATCTGGAATATTATTGGAGAAATAATTGAAACAAGATGAAAACTCAATCAATCAAATTTTAAAATCAGTTCCGAAAAGTGTCAGTGACGAAATAAAGAATTATATATTAGATAGTAACAAGTATAAACAAATTGGAATTATAGGCGACCTGCACATTCCATTTTTAGATAACAAAAGTTTCAATACCGCAATAAAATATTTTCATAAAATCAAAATCGATTGTTTGATAATCAATGGCGATTTTATCGATGCATATCAACTTTCAAAATATTTACGCAATCCCGCCAAATCGGACCTTCAAAATGAATTAGATTTTGCCACAAAAATATTAGCAATATTAAGACAAATATTTCCAAAAATTAAGATTATCTATAAACTAGGTAACCATGATGCCCGTGTAAAAAAGTTTATTTACCAACATTCCGAATTATTGAATTTAAGGTGTCTGAAATTGGAAAACCTATTAGAATTAAAAAGATATGATATTGAATTAGTAGAAGAAAAGCAATTAATCCAGTATTCAAATTATATAATAGCTCATGGAGATGAAATTGCAGCGAGTGGAATAAATCCAGCCCGATTAACTCTAAACAAGAACTATACAAATCTGATATTTTGTCACCTGCATCGAATTGACGAATTTAAACACAAAACCAGAGATGGAAAAATGTTAGAAAGCTATTCGGTTGGGGCGATGTGTTTAAATATGGATTATTGGTTACATAATAATTGGTGTAATGGAGGCTTAACAATTACAAATAAAAAAGGAAAAATAAGTATAAATAATTTCAGAATAGAAAATAAAGAAATAGTTTAATAAAAGGTTTCATTCAGATTCACAAATAATGGAGAAAGCAGTGGGGAAAACAAATAAAAGTTTAGCAGAAAAAACAAGAAACGGAAATTTATTCTTATTTAAGAAAAATTTCACAGAGCAGGATACAAAAATATTAGCAATGCTACAAATTGAAAAAGTAGCGGATGCTTGGAGACTTTCGGAACTTACAAATATTTTCATCACATCAGTCCGCAGGAGCTTGACAGGATTGAAACAATTAAATAGCATAAAAGAAGTTGGAACAAAAATTGGTATCGCAGGAGCTAGAAATACAGAATACGCATTATGGAGAACCACATCAGAAGAAATAGAAGAATTTAGAAAAGCAAAAGAATTAGAAGAAAGAGAAACAAAAGATTTAATTGATAAATGCAAAAATCTATTAATAAATAAAGAAGAAATGAAAAATATGACTGTATAAATTTATTATTTTCGGATTTAAAAGTTTTTCGATACTATTTATTTATATACGACAATATATGTAATTCAAATGCGGAGGTTGGCATAAAACCGTAAATCCTCCGCTTATAAAGTTTTCGTTTTATTTTATTCTGGATAAATGAAAATGGAATTACTAAAAACTAATAAAGACTATTTTTCCGAAAACAAACCAACGATAGTTGATGCAGAAAAAAGAATATTGAAATGCTTAATATCTGCACAAACACCAGATAGAATAGGTGACATTGTAATTAGTAAAGGTGTTGATTATTTGAATTTTGAAAAAACTGGAGCCAATGTATTATTTAACCACAATCCAGATGCTATAATCGCACATTCGTTATGGATACGCCCCGAAACAGACGGTTTATTATCGTCTCCGAAATTTGATGACGACCCTTTATCTTCCGAATTATTTAAAAAAGCAAGTGAGAGACCTTTTGGTTGGAGTGTAAGAATAGGCATGGATCGAAATGATATTCAAAAAACCGAAGACGGGTTCAGGCAAATCAACAAATCAGAATTGATAGAATATTCATTAACCCCTATACCTATGCATCCTTCTTGCGTGACAAAAAGTTTGATTGAAGAATGTTTGAAAAACTCCGAACATGAATTATTGGTAGACTATTATGAAAAAGAATTGAGATACTATGAGTTAAAAGACGAAATTGAATTATTTAAAAAATCAATTACTGATAGAGACCTGAAAATAAAAAATCTGGAAGATATTTTAGGCAATCCAAAAACTGATAACGATTTAGAAACAAAATATAAGGATTTAGAAAAGAAAAATACTGAATTGTTTGATAAAATAGCAAACATGAATAACGTTTTGAATATTTATAAAAACAAAATTGACAAGATAGAATTTAACAAAACCTTTCATCAAATCCATGAACTGGTAAAGACAGAGTTAGGAAAATATTTTTAATATATAATATTCCATTTCTCAATGATTGGGGAAGTTAGAAATTAGTTTATTGTTCCTTTGGGGATATTCATTTGAATAATGCATAATTCAATAAAATATTAGAAGGATAAAACAATAGATAATTTCAGGGGCTTTAGATTTAAAAGGAATGATGAATAAGAATAGTTTTTGATGACATTTATAATGAGAAAAAAATGGGTAAAGAAGTAGAAAATAAAGAAGTTCAAACTTCAGAAAATAAAGGAATAAATATTGCAGAAGAAATTAAGAGTGCAGTAAAGTCAGCAGTCGATGAATTAAAAGCAAAAGATACAGTTGACGAGAAAAAAAGAGTTGGTTTTAATACAAGTGAAAATATTTCTTTAGGTGAAAGTATTTGGAAAGTATATAATAATGAAGAAAAAACCATAGAACTTAAAAGCACTGGTGTCATATCATCCGCAACATTAGGTGGAAATGTAGCTCCAACACTTCCAGGAAATAGTTTATACCAATCTCCAAATGAATTTGGTTTAGCAAGACGTATTTGTAGAATTGTTCCAGTAAACGGAAAGGCACAAGATTTTTATACAGGCACAGACCTTGCAACTTATACCACAGCAGAAGCAGCAGCAATGACTGGAACTAATTTTGTATATGGTAAAGTAACATTAACCCCAGCAAGATTTGCAGGTGATTATATCTTTTCAAAAGATTTAGAACAAGATGCAGTTATCAACTTGCAAAATGACGCAAGAATTGGTTTTCAAAAAGCATTAAACGCTCAAGAAGACGCTTTATTGATTTCCAGAATTGAAGCACTTCCAAATGCAAACACACTTACAGCATCCGTCACTGGTAACATTACAGCATCCGTAACAAGTCTTGACATATTTCCTCAATTGATTGCAGGTGTTGAAGGCAACAATGCAGCATTTGAAAATGGTTGTTTCATTTGCAATCCAACAGTTTATTGGTATTTCTTCCAATTGAAGAAAACAACTGGCGATCCAATGATTGACTTTAATACAGCAACACAAACACTTTACATTTATGGAAAACCTGTTTACAAAACAAACAAGATGGCAGGTGTAACAACGACCACAAGTGGAAAAACCGTTCTTGCATATGGTGATTTTAATTATATGTTATTCGGTGACCGTGGTGTTTATAATTTTGAAGTCGCAAGAGAAGCAACAGTCGGTGGTGTCAATTTATGGGCAGAAAATTGTATAGCAATTAAATCAGATGAAAAAGTAGATATTCAACCAGTTGATGATAACGCTTTTATGGCTTATGAATTAAAATAAGATTTTTTGTTTTTCATTGTTTTATAATCTCCGCGGGGTGACATAAATCATCCCGCATTTAAAAATATTACGGACAGAAAATAATGATAGAAAATATTGCAAAATATGACAAGCCTAGTTCAACTCAAATCATAACTTTAGAAGAAGCACAAGCCTATCTAAAAAATTCTGATGTGAGTTTAACAGGCTTAATTACTTCATTCGTAAATTCTGTAACAAATACATTTGAGGATTATTTAAATTCTGGTTTATCTGCTGCAAGTTATACAGGTGTTTATGACTCTAATTTATATATCGAAACTAAAAATTATCCGATATTAGATGTCACCAAAATTTATTACAGAACTAATAATAATAGTTGGATTGAATATGACAGCAACACAATGAATAATATGATTGTAAGTGATTATTCAATATCGTTTCAGAATTATGGATGTATATTTAATGCTACATTACCATTTTACGGATTTGAAAAAATAATTAAAATTGAATATAGGGCTGGATGGGATGTAATTCCAGAAAATATTAAATTAGAAGCAAAAAAATATGTAGCGTATTTATTGCAAAAAAGCCCGCACGGAACAGGAACAGAAAACCTACAAAGTTTAAATTTAGGAACTGGAGGTTTTAGTCAATCTGCACAATATTTATCAAATCCAGAGAAATCCTGGCAAAGTGTTTTAGACAATTATAAAAGACCAGTAATATAATAATATGCCAACAACTAGAACAAATATATTAAATACGTTATCAAGTGACCTTGCACAAATTCTTCCGCCAAATGGATATATAAATTCAATGAAGTATGTTAAAAATGGTGCTTTGATGCCAAATGAAATTCCGATTGGTATGTATCCTAGTGCTGGATTTGTTGTAAATTCAGACGAACCTTATAAATATTTGACTGAAGATTTAAATTTGGAAGTAAGAAAATTAGATATAAGTATTGTAGTTTATACAAATGAAGAAAATAAACCTGTTGCAATAGAAAATATGATTTGTGACATGAACAAACTGTTTAAAGACGATGATTCAATTTTACCAATTTATCAATCACAAATAAATCAAATTGACGGTGTATGGAGTGAAGAAAATATTCGTTGTTTGAATATTGGAAAAATAAGTCAAATAACAGAAGCTGGATTAATTCATTATCCAATTAGCATTTATTATTTATCAGAATTTAACGGAAATGCAAACGGTTCAAATGAATTACCAGTCATTCCGAATATATTAGAAGGATATAGTTTAACAAGTCATCAGCATAATCAATATACATTGACAGGTGACTTTATAAATTTAGAAAATCAAGTTGCAAGCATTATATGGACAGGAAGTGTTAGCGGTATAAGCACAACGGCAATGTTAGGAACACAAACAGCAACGTTTACGAACGGCTTGCTTACCAGTTTAATTTAAAAATAATATAATAATATTTATATACATAAGTCTTACCAAAAGTTTTCATATCTCAATAATAATCATTTTCGATTTATTTTATACAAAAGGAATAATAAAAATGAACGTAAATAAAACAGCATCAGCAGTTGATCCAAATGGTGGTGGTATCTTGTTAATTCAAAGTAAAGCAGCAGGAGTGCAACCAGTCATCAATATGGGATTTGTAGCAGATTCCGAATTTAAGGATGTCACAGGACAAAAAGACCTTGATGAAGAAACTGGGGCAACATTTAAAACAATCAATGAAAAAAGAACCGTAACATTGGATACAACCCTTTGGCAATCTGATACAAACATGATGAACGCCATCGAGGAAATGAGAAATGGTGATTACATACTTGCTTGGAAAAAATCAGCATTGTTAAATCAATGGATATTAGCAAACAATGTTACAGTAAAACCAGACTTCGTTTTTAAAACGGGCGATGGTAAAATCAAGGTTACATGGAACATAGCAGAAAATCAAACAGAATGGACATTGTCTGGGACTGCTTTGACTGCATCGTTAAGTGCAGGATGGGGAATTACAGGAACTACAGCAACAGGGGCAACAATAGCAGTTGGTAAATATCACACATCAATTCAATAAGAATATTTATTGGTTTCGGTATTTTTTTAAAATAGGAAGTAAAAACAATGAAAGAATATGTCTATAAAAATATTGTGCTTAAACCGAGGGTAACTAATTATATTAGTTATAGAATACCTAGTATAGAATTTAAGGAAAAGTTTAAAAAATACAAAAAGGAAAAAATCGGTGATATTGACGATAGATTTAATGAAGAATTAATAAAAGCAACATTAAAAAGTAAAGAAATTAGAAAAGCGTCTCAAATAAACGATAAGGAAAAATATGAAGACATTTTATTTGAAGAAAATCCAGAATTATTTACTGAATTTATTATACAAGATATCAATAAAAAGGAATTTCTGGAAAGATTCTTTTTAGAAAACAATTTAGAAAATACCAAAATACTATTTAATATTGTTTTTGAAAATGAAAAGGATATGAAATATGACATAAATACTGAAGAAGACTATAAAGAATTTTATGATTTAGTGATGGATGTTTTCAACGATTTTTTTTTCTCAAAGCAATTGAAGAAAGTAACCTAATCAAATTAGCAAAAGATAGTTTCAAAAAGTATAAAATAGATGAAGTTCCAGATATTGAAATAGATTTTCCAAAATATAATGATAATGAAGAATTGGTCGCCATTGATTTTATGATTTTCAAATTATGCGAATGGTATAATAGAGACAGAATATGGGTAATGAATAATTGTGACGTAATTGATTATATAGAACAAAGTTCATGGCGCCAAATGGAACATTATTATGAATGGAAAATAAATAAGGATATGATGAAAAGATGATAAACATTAACCTAAATAGTGAACAAACATTCCAGAATATTGAAAAATCAATTGACGATAAAGCAAAGGATATAAATAAAAAGTTAGTAAAGGCAAAAGAAAAAATTGCTGAAATGATTAAGGAAAGTATCGAACAAAATTTATATTCTGGATTGGATTATAGAGGTAATATAGTTGCTCCGAAAAAAAGAGGTGGGCGTATATTCTTTGAAACTGGTGAACTATTCAAATCGGTCTTTAATCAAAATGTAAATGAATTTTTATCAACTATTTATATAGGTTCAGCAAGGGATGTAATAGTAGGTTATTTGACTAATGGAACTGAAAATATGGTATCAAGACCTTTTTTTGGTTTAAATCCAGATATAGATGAAAAAGTAGAAAAAATAATCTCAGATATATTTAAGCAATAAAAAATAAGTCTTCTAGGTTTCCTTCCAAATGTTTTCTTCTCTTTTTACAAGTGGTAATATTCTTGGCAACAAATACACAGCAAATAAATGTAACAACCTCCGCAGATATTCAAGGTCTCAAAGATTTGCAGAAAGCAGTTAGGGATGCGAGAGACGCATTTGTAGCAACATCAAAAGATGTAAATGCAAACGCCGATCAAGTCAAACAAGCGGGACAAAAATACACACAAGCCGCAAATGAATTAAAGGCAATGAATGCCCAATTAAAAGATTTGCGAGGTAGTGCAAAAATGTCTGGTCAACAATTATTGGAAATGTATGAAAACATTACAGTTATAACAGCAGGGATATCAATTGCAATAAAGAAAATTGTAGAGTTAACAAAAGAAATTGGAAAACTTGCACTTGAAGGAGCAATGGAAGAAAATATGCGAAATTTCTTTGATAAGATGAATGGAGGTTCTGAAGAAGCTGGAAGAAAATTTGCAAAATTAAGACAAGTTACAGCAGGAACGTTTACAGAAAAAGAAATTTTGCAGTATATCAATCGTTTAGACGAATTAGGCTATTCAACAGAACAAAGCACAAAAATATTAAGTCAATCCCATGAAATGTGGAAAAATAATGGAAGGGATATTCAAGATAGCACAAATAAAATAATTCAGTTCATTGAAACAGGCAGGGGCAGGGCTTTAAATAAAATCGGAATCGATGTATCAAAAATTAATCAAGAAATGGAACGCCTTGCAAAAACTCAAGGAGCTACATTAAAGAATTATGATGACGAAAACTTAAAGTTGTTGAGAAAAGAAGCATACTTTAATGTAATGAAAAAAAGTTATGACGATATTAATGAAAAAGAAAAAACCAACGCAGATTGGATTAAATGGGTCGGTGCTGCATATGAAGATTTAAAAGATATAATTGGGGCATTAATAGCAGAAGGAATAGTTCCTTTCATTCAATATGGAAGTAAAGTTATAGATAAAGTAAAAGAAATAATATTAGAAGTATTTGGCGGTAATGAAGAATTTAAGAGAATGAAAGATGCAGTAATTAAACTTATTAAAGAAGGATTAGAAAGATTATGGCAAATATTTGAAGAAAAAATTGCTCCAAATTTAAAAATATTTATTCGTGATATAAAAAATATTATTGAACAAAATCCTGAATTAATTTCAGCACTTGCAAAAGTCACTAGTATTCTAAATGAAATGGCAGCAGCTGAATTAGGTTTTCTTTTAAGAAATTTAGGAAAAGTATTAGATACACTTCATAAAATCGGAAGCTGGACACCTGGTGGAATTGTGATGAGCATATTAGGATTGGATGATACAGGTGACTTTACAGTAGACGAAAACGGTAATTATAAAAGTAAAAAAGAAAGTATCGATTATGGAGAAAAACCAGCAGATTTAATTCCAAAACGTGAAAGCGGTTTAAAAGATACTATTAAAGAACTTGAAGATATAAACGATAAAATAAAAGAGGATAAGGAAAAAGAACATTATACACCAACCAAATTTTCTAAGGATAAAGGAAAAGAAGAAACACCAGAACAAATAGAAGCAAAAACATTAGATGCAATAATCAATAAATATAAAGATAAAATCAAATTACTTGATTTAGACAAGTCTGGTAATGCTGAAATTAGATTTGAGAGACAAAAGGCACTTGAAGACGCTGAAAAAGAATTAAAACTAAATTATTTATCATTGCAGTATGATAAAAATAAAGTAAAGAATTTAGACGAACAAGATAGAATATCAAAAGAAATAAATAAAACTTTTGGTCATTCTATTCAAGCTCAAAAGAAAGAGTCTGAAGCATTTGTTTTTAGTGATTCAAAAGCAAAAAGATTAAGTCCAGCAGATAAAAATACTAAAGCACAGGAACCAGTTTATGATTATAAAAAAGCACAGGAAAAAGTTCAGGCAATAATGGATGTAGCAACACAAACAGTAAATATATTAGGACTAGGCGCGGACTCATTTATAGGGAAAATGATTTCTGGATTTCAACAAGTCACCGAATTGGCTGATAGTGTTGTAAGTATGCTTGCAAAATTAGGCGCAATCGGTGGAAATGCTGCAAGTGGAGGAATATTTGGACTTGTTGGAAGTCTTTTTGGGTTTGCTGAAGGAGGTTTCACAGGAAATTTACCAACAAATGCAGTGGCTGGTGTTGTTCATGGCGGTGAATATGTCATAAAAGCAAGTGCAGTTACACCTCAAACTATACCACTTTTACAGGCAATAAACGGAGCTAATCCATATTCACAAATTGCAAAATATGCATCAGGCGGTTATGTCAACAGGAGTGTAAATAATAATAATATCTATTTGGCAGGAACATTGGATGGACAAAAATTCCATCAAGTCAATGAAAAGAAGTTTCGTATGATACAAAATGCAACTATGATGAAGGGGTAAATATAAAATAAATGTTTGAAGATATCAAAATAACAGTTCAAGGCTGGGAATGGGATAGTCAAAAAATAGAAAATGATTTTTATAAAATTTCATTTTTTAATCCTAGCGATGCAGAACCTTTAACAGATGAAATTGATATAACCCCTTATATAATCAAAGATAGTATTTCAGAATTGACATTTTCATTGGAAGACTTTTTTAGTGGAACTACAAACGAAAAGTTTTTTAGAGCATCGGATTTTTCATTTACTGTTTCGGATTTTCTTCAAATTGACGATTCAAATGCAGCAGAACCAATGGCAGTCCGTGATTGGTTTTTCCTTGTTCCAAATGGTGAATTTAGCGGAGACACAACTTATATAAAATATTTAGTAAAATTATATTATAAAAATAAATTGACTTGGATGGGTAATATTCCCCCAGAAATGTTTGATGAAGAAATAAATAATTCAGATTCATCAGGTTATCAAATTAAAATAACAGCAGTAGGACTAGAAAAAGAGTTTGAAGATTATTTTACAAATATAAAATTAATTGATTTTAGAGATGACCCGAAGAATGTTGATCTTTGGATTGGCAATACAAATTATGCAATCCCTTATGGTAGCGGTCAACAATATCCAGTAAGATGGCAACAATTAGATATTATATTGAATAAAATGTTTGTTACTGCTGGTGGCGTAACAACTGGAATAAATTTAAATCCAGTAAATCCAAATAAATTATTGGATAATGCCAGATGGATTTTATTTAGAGATAGACACTTTTTCAAATATGCTATAAATGAACCAACGTATAATCCAAGACCACACTTCAGATTAAAAAATGTTACTTGTTCGTTTGATGAAGCGTGTGCAAATGGCGATTCTTGTTACGATTGGTTTAGAAAAATATGTAATTCAATGGGATGGATATTTCATTTTCAATTTTTAGAATCTGGAACATCCAAAATGATGAAATTAGTAATTAAAAATAGATATGATACAACCTCAACGAACCCAGAAAATTATATAAATGTAAATAGAAACAATTTATTGAATCCTTATACATTAAGAAAAAAAGCAAATAGAATAAATTATCCTTTCATTGCTTTGAAGAATGGGGGATGGACTGCTGCAAATAGTTTAGTAAATATAAATGGTAGCCGAATATTTATTATAAGCAATGATAGTAGAATACCAATATGGACAGATTGGTTTGATAATATTGCATTTGAAGGAAGGGGATTTCCTACAATGCTTAGATATTGGTGGGATAATGCAGATTGGATTAAATTATTAAATTCAGAAAATAATGAAATTGCATTTGAAATAAATAAAGATGGTGTAAATGACGTATGGGCTTTAGATAAATATATGACAAGTAATAAGAATGTATTATTAATTGATGGCGGTGTTTCAAGTTCAAAAATGCGATTAAATATTTATAATAGATGTAATGACGGTTCAGATGGTTCTACACCTTCAAATTCACAATTGGATTATTCTGGAAATTACGGAAATATGTTGGCATGGACATATAATTATCAGAGAAGTATGGGCGAAGATTGGGATTTGGTTTATTGTTATTGTGATTATGTAAAAGGAATAAATATGTATAATCAATATCCTGGGGCGGACTCAATGTTTGTAAAAAATTTAAGAGCTTTATTGAAAACAAAATATAATGTAGCAACTGATTGTTCAATCAATCAAATCGAAACGGATATATTAAAAACCGTTCATTTTGAAGAGGACAACGATATTTATAAGAATGAAAATTTTTCTATAAGTGAAATGAAAATAGATTTTATAAATGACAAAACAAGTTTTAGTCTGATAAACGTGGAATAAATATAATGGCAATCAAAAATTATGTTGACGGATGGCAAAATCCAAAATTTATTATAAGAGATTCTGAAGGCAATGAAATTGAAGTAATTGAATTAATGCTTACTGGAGCGGAAGGATTAGTCAGGGATATGATTCCGAATATTTTAATTCATCCTTTAGCAAGCGGTGACATTGTTGCGGTTCCTAAAGGTTTCCATTACACTTTTACTCTAAGTTATCAAGAATATTCACCAGCAGACAATACTTTAAAAATCGGTAGAATATGGGATTACTGGCAGGATGGACACGAAATAATTTTGTTTCCAAGAAAAGAAATATTGTCTAAATATTATTCGGTTTATTTCTTAGATGGATTTTCGATGGGAATAATGAAAGGCGGTGAAAATGCCCCAGGAAATAGATTGATAACTTTGAAATTAGGAACAAAAAAACTTCAGAATAAATTGGAAATGGTTGACCCTAACAATATTAATTTCACAAAATATGGTTTTGCTTATTTATAAAAAGGAATAAAACAAAATGGCAAATAGTATAAAAATACCTGTTAGACAAACAGTGAATGGTGTTGATACAATTATAACAACAGGAAATTATTATTTAAGAATATATCCTTTCACTTCAAATACTTATACAGGAAGTCATATCGGAGACGGTATATGGGACTTTGGAACTGTTGCAAGAGGTTTATATCAACTTTGGGATGCAACATCATGGATTTCAAAACATGGAACTATATGGATTGATGACGATACTTTGGATAGTAGATATTCGCCAGCGTCAGTAACAACAAGAGTATCAGGACTTGAATCAGCAACAGCAAATTTAAATGCAAACTTTGCAAATTATGGTGCATTAGGAGGAACACAAGCATGGTCTGGACTGAATGTATTTAATGGACAAACAAAATTATATGGCGGTTCAACAATGGCGACCGAAAATAGATTTTACGGAAGAAATAGTTTTATAAATCAACCGCCAATTTGTGTTTATAACCCGACCGATAATGCACATCTAAGCAATAAATATTATACGGACCAATCAATCCAAACAGCTATTCAATCGTTTAGCACTGGATTGTCAGCAACCAATCAACAAGCATCAACCGTTATTAGACTTATTCAAGGTGGAACATCAGAATCGGGAAGAACTGCAATTACTCATGAAGGTGCAATGGCAGCAGCCGTAGCAAAAACACCAACCGTAAAAAACCAAATCGATATTCAATTTGAAAGTTGCGGAAATAGTGCAAGTGCAATTACATTAGCAAGTCACTTTCCAGGAGGTGGTGTCTATGGTTATGCTGATTATGTTCATTTCAAGAATTATTCAGGTTCAAATATGACTTTAATTCTTGGACAAGGTGTAAGGGGTGAATCATTGTCTGCTACAGTATTAGGGAAAATTGTTGTTGAAGGATTTACAATAATGGATCCAGGCGGTGAAAATTATTCAACAACTTTGGAAAAAATTGTATTCAAGAATTGTAAGTTTATTTCAAATTATACCTCTTACTATTCAACATACGCAACATTCAATTTTTTAGGATGTGAGTTTATAGGAACAAATGAATTTTATGGAGGTGTTGCAAATTCTTCGTTTAATTTTAATAATTGCAAAGGTGAAAGAGTATATTGTGAAGTTGTTCCGATTATTCAAGGCAGTTCAAAACTTCAATATTATACACCAACACAGTTAAGCATTGGAACATTAAAACTGGAAGATGAGAACAATCATTTTAAAATGACTTCTCTTTCAGCGGACTCAATTACAGCAGGGGAACTAAATTTAGGACTTGTTAAGTTAAGTGGCACATCAAATACATTAGAAGTAAACTCAAGTGCATCATTTAAAACAAATATAAGCACACCTTTTATAATTCTTGGCAACCAAAATATTGAAGATACGGGCGGTAGCACACAATTTAATGGTTCTATTAATGTAAGTAATGATTTGATAATGACAGGATTTTCTCAATCAGAACCCGAATCAAAATCATATGATGCAAATTCAATTACTGATGCTTTTGGCATGTCGGAAAACAATAAAGTATTGATGCAACCTGATAGCTGGGTGAATGTGACAATAGGGAGCACGGTTTATGCAATTCCTTTGTATACACCAAAAAATAGATGAACAGATTTATAAATCAGTTTTGCAATCAGTTTTTTTCTGTATAATATGATTAAATAGGAAAATAAATGGACGGAAATATGGCAACAATTATAACAATCATAGCAACTGTAATTGGTGGTGTTATTGCGGCTTTTATAAATGCTGGTGTGATTTGGTTTCTATTGAAAAAATATATTACAAAAGTTGATTCGCTTGAAAAGGAACAAAAAGAAATGAAATATAATTATATGGACAGATTCGCTGATTTAAAGACTTTCGTTGATGATAAAATAAATAATTTGTTAGAAAAAATTCTGGAAAATAAGTAATGATTGACTGGATTAAAAATATGTTAAGTGACAATAATGTAGCAAGTTCAATTCGATTTTGCTTAGTGAGTTTCACTATAATAATTGAACTGGTGTTTATTGCATTTGCGGTCTTTTGTTTCATTACTGGAAAATTGGAACTATTAAAGGATTTTTATTTTATTGTTATAATTCCGCTTGTTGGAATTTATGTTACAGGAAAAGAATGGCAAAAAAATATTGAAAATAAGGAAATCAAATGACAACAGATACCGAAAATATAAATGAATTTAATTCCAGATTAGAAGAATATAGCATAACTCATTCAATGGATGACATAATCGGAATTGATATAAATGAAATTGAAGATACAAATTTAATCGAAGATTATAATAAATTCAGTGAAACAGAAAAGAAAGTTATTGCATTATTTCTTAAATATCCCTTCATCAGTGGAATGGATGCAGCAAAAATATGTGGTTGTTCGGTTGTCTGGATATCAGAAGTTAAGAATAGAGAAAAAGTAAATAATTTCATTGCAAGTTTGCAAATGTATAACACAATAGACGAAATTAGATTGAATTACGCATTAGCTCAAAAGGCAATCGGTAAAAATTTAAAAAGTAATGACGATAAAATTCGTCATCAGGCAATCGAACAGGCAATAAAAGTCTATGAAAAATTTCATAATACCAAATCTAAGTTTTCTGCATCGTCAATATCAGACGATATATCACCTTCAGGGATTTAATAAATGCTAGCTCCAGAACAAGAAGAAAAAATTGCAAATGCTTTAAAGCAGGGAAAACGAATTGTTGATTTACATCCGCAACAAGCGGAAGTATATGATGACCCATCCAAAATTAGAATTGTTTGTGCTGGTTCGGGATGGGGGAAAACGTTCTTAGCAATATTAATTATTATTCAATGTGTATTCTTAAATCCTGGAACATTAAGCGTCATATTTAGCCCGACAGATAAACAGGGTGAAAGAAATATATATGATACGTTTAAACAAATCTGGAATTTATTGAAAACATACGATAGATATTTTAAACAATTTGATACACCAGAAAAGGACGCTAATTTTTTCGCAGATGGTGAAATAGTTTTCAAAGTTCCTTACAAAAATAAATTAGTTGAAACAAAAGTATTGTTATTGAGTGGTTATAACGATAAAAGAATAAGAGGAATTAGAATTACAGGTGTAAAAGTATATGATGAATTGTCATTTATTGATAATAACGAAAAATTATGGATAACTGCAAAAGGTAGACTATCAGGAAAAGCAAAAACAGTTGTTATATCGACACCGCCTGAAAATTATGATTTACTATATAAATTAGTTCAACAAGGTCAACCTTTTAATGAGGATGGAACGCCAAACAAAGATAAAAAAGAAGATATAAGAAGTTGGGTATTTAAAACACTGGATAATCCAACTGACGAAAATATAAAAACTATTGTAAAAGAAGCAGCAGAATCAATGGCGCCTGAAGATTTTGAAAGAGAATTTGAGGCAAAATGGAAAAAAGTTGGCGGTAATTTATGCAAGTATTTCAAAAGAGAAAAAAATGTAGTTGATTGGGATATCATAAAGGATAAAACAATATGTATATCCAGTGACTTTAATATTTCCTGCATGACTTCTATTGCATTTGTTGTATTAACAAAACAAGAAATAAAAGAACGAATATTAGATAAGGGATTAAACATAAATAATACTCTAAAATATGAAAATCTACAGGATGAAGTAATGTATGTATTCAAAGATTGGAAATATGAAAACGTTGACACGTTGGTTCCAGAACTTTGTGAGAATATAACAAACTATTTATTAGAGATAGGTTATGACTCAAGTCACTATTCGCTTAAATGGTATGGCGATCCACACGGCATTGCTCGAAATGTAAATGCTACAAGAAATGCTGAAGGTAGAATATCAAATAGCTGGAGCGAAATAAAATTATATTTTCCAAATGTAAATTTATACGTTGACAAGTTTGAAGAACAGATGAATAGAGTTACTAATTTTAATTCAAAAGTTAGAAACTATCTGGACCAAACAGGAATATTGATTAATAAAAATTGTGAAAATCTAATAAAAGATATTGAAAGTATTAGAAAGTCTGCCGATGGAAAGGGAATAGATAAATCCAGAGAAAAAAAGCCTCATTATATCGGGCATTTATTCGATTGCATCAGTTATGCGGTGAGTTATAGATGGAATGTAAAGAATAATAGAGTTAGTAGAATATCATTCATAGAGATATAAAAAATAATATGGTTTCGATTTGATTTTATTTAGGAAATAAAGATGAAATTAATTGATAATGTAAAGAGTTTTAAGACGAATTTGAAAAATATGTTCATATCTGGAAATAATAGTTCATATCCAAACAGAACACCTATTTCATTTTATGATTTATTTAGTAGCATTAATCATTCAACAGAGGAATTATGTATCGGAACAGTTTATTCCTGCATTGACTTCCGTAGCAAATCATTAGCAAAAGCAATTCCAGTATTATATAGAAATGATGAAGCGGAAGACAATCCCGAAGTAGAAGACCATGAATTTATAAATGTATTGGAAACACCAAATCAAAATTTATCAAGAGCCGAATTAATGATTAATACACTGGCGAATATGGACATCTATGGTGATGCTTATTGGTTTTTACTCAAAACAAAAAAATATAATTCATTAAGAGAAATTCATATTCTAAATCCTAAATTTGTTCAAATATCAATTGACTATAATACAGGTTTGGTTAATGGTTATAATTATAGTTTTGTAGATAGTGGAAAAACTCAAAATATATTCTATGATGTAAATGACGTAATTCATTTTAAACATCAGAATTATATTAATTCATCTTCACCTTATGGATTAAGTATTATAAAACAAAATGCACTTGTTCTAAATATCTTTTTAGAAATGACAGTTTATCAATCCAATTTCCTAAATCATGATGGTATCCCTAGAGCTTATTTGCAGGCAAAGGATAACCCATCAGCAGAACAAATAAAAGCAATAAAGGAACAGTTCCAGGGTTTATATGCAGGTTCTAAAAATGCAGGAAAACTTCCAATTCTGGAAGGTGGAATGACTTTTGAAAAATTGAGTTTGTCACCAAAAGAATTAGATTATATTGAATCATTCAAACTATTTCAAAAGCAAGTATATGAAATGTTTCAAGTTCCTGAAGTATTACTCGGAACATCGCAGACTGTAAATCGTAGCACTTCACAAACTCATTTGACTTCATTTTATCAGAATACGATTGAACCAATGCTAAATGTAATTGATGAAAAATGTAATCTATATCTTAAATTGAATTATAAAAAAGATAATATATTCTTAAAACATAAGCTCCCTGATATCATTGACCCTGATTTGGAGTATAAGACTTTAAGTTTCGGTTTGCAAAACGGAGCCATAAGCATAGAAGAATATAGAAAGTATTTACATTATTCAGGTAACAAAACAGTTGGAACATATCTAACACCGAATAATTCAGGAAATACAATTGATAATTCTGGAACTGGAAATGATAATGCAAATGATATGACTGAAGAACAACCAGTATAATTATTATAAGTTATAACATAATTCATCAATAGGTTTCTTTTCTTTTTATAAGAGAGACCATTTGGCGAAATTTGATAACGATAAGTATTATACAAATCCAGAACTATCAAAACAACTAATTCAAAAAACAATCGTTGTATTACAGAAAGAAAATATAAACTTTGACGAATTGGAAGTAATAGAACCAGCAGCAGGAAATGGAAGTTTCTCAAATCATATTCCTAACTGCAAAGCATTTGACTTATTTCCAGAACATCCTTCAGTCATTAAACAAGACTTTTTAAAACTGGATATTCCATATAAACAAAACCGCCTTATTATTTCAAATCCTCCTTTTGGTGTTTGTTCATCAAAGGCAAGAACATTTATAAAAAAAGCAAATCAGATAAGTCAATATTACGCCTTTATATTACCAGCATCATTTTTGATTAACCGAATGAATTTAAATATTATCTATTCAGAACATTTAGGAAACATCATATTTGACAATGGACAGGGTGAAACTAAGAAAGTTAATTGTTGCTTTATAATCTATAAAAGAATAAGTAAGATTGAATATAAGAGATATAAGTTAGAAGACCTGAACATCTGGGAATTAAGAAAGAATATCCCTTACAATCCTGATTATGACTTCAAGATGCTGAATTGGAATGGCGGTATTAATATCGGAAGAATATGGACTCAATCAGATGACTATTATCATTCTAAAAAACTATACCTATACATTAAAGTAAATAACCAATCATTAAAGAATAGAATATATCAAGCATTATTAGACTGCAAACCTAACCTAATACAGCCTAGAATAAATAAAGGTTTGTATTTATCCGCTCCTTCAATCCACACCAGAGAGTTATATCAATATCTAATTGAAACAATACCAGAACTAAAATGATGTAAAAATGAATAAGTTATTTGTTGAATTATTGTTATTTTAGAAAAAAACAGTATGGAAAAATTCATTAAAGCCACTCCTTTATTTACTGCTGCATTAATATTCATGGGATATTGGAACCTACATTTCTATTATAGATATTTTGATATACAAATTTATGATTTTATTAATACAGGTGAAGTAATAGTTTCTTTTTTCCCGATTGCATTAGAAACATTCTTATGGATGCTTGTTTATTTATTGTTCATAATGTTAGTGATAGTCAAACCCGAAGAAACCGAATCAGGGAAAAAAATGATGAAAGAACGAGAATTTCTTTATAATATTAAAACAATTTTTAATAAAGAATCTTATCAAGGTGATAAATGGTATTATAAATTACATACTTTTATTTACAAATCAATGAATATTGTTGCTCCATCTTTTCTTTTAATGGGATTTGTAGCAACGTGTATTAAATCGTTTATAATACTTAAATATGAAATAAATGAATTATATAAGTATTATGGTATGGTAATTTTTGATATTGTGATACTTTATATGATACTTACGTTTTATATATCACCATATATTGATAAGCAAGTTTTTCGCAAATATAATAAAAATATTGGACATATAACGACTATTGCTGAAATTATCATATTCTTTTTGTTAGTAAATACTTTATCAAATTTAAAAGAAGCAACGAAAGTCCTTCAAGGTAAACCAGAATATTATGTAACATTTCATTATAAAGATAGTTTATATACATCAGATTCTATTTCAGTCTTTGTAGGCAAAACACAAAACTATTTATTCATAAAGAACCTTCAGTCCAATAAAAATTTAATATTCCCATCTGATAAACTTGAAAATCTGGAAATGAATAAAACTTATTATCCGAATAAGATATTTAAATGAGTTTAATCTGTATCTTATGACATTTGACGAATACTTCAATTAGAGACTAATTTTGCAGTTTAGTTCCTATTCCACCAACACCCTTTCCTCCATTGCTAGATTTTTGAGCAGTATGTGCAATAATTCTACATCAAAATCATTGAAAAACAAGCAAAAAACAAAGGAAATACGTATCTAATCAGGTATCAAATACCAATCAAAGATTGTGATATAGGGTTTTAATATGCCATATTTCGCTATTTAAAGCGTTATAGGAGGGCATCGGGGGGTTGGTTATATCCAATTATAAGCATATTTATTCATTTGGTTATATCAATACTGCAATAATAGAATAAAAATGAAGAAAACCTTCTGATTAGCAATCATACTGTCATTGTATCCCCATATATAAAAAAAGTTCTCGAGGAATTGGGGGAGGAGGTGTCGGAGGGGTGCAAAAACTTTTTTGAGAAAAATTTGAGTTTATATTTCAATAGAGACAACAGTCTAATCAGATACTATCTATCTATCCTTTACTAATAATAATACTGCTCGAAAAAAGGGCACTATTTTTTACCATACCAAAATTTTTCACCAGCAATAAAGTGTCTTGACATTATATACAAATAATTTTACTTTATTATGCGTGTCCTTCCTGATAGCATAGAATAATTCAAAACTTAAAATAAGGAGAATTATATCTATGACTATATTTCTTATTTCTTATGCGGTATTTCTTGCTGTATTCAAAACCATAACAGTAATTATTTGCTGGGGATTGAATAAAAAACTGGATATATTATTGGTTCTAGATGCTATATTCGTTATTCTTTTAATGATATATCATATAATAAGTATTGCAGAGTAGGAGGGCGGTCACCTGGCTGCAGACACTTGTTTGGTATTTTTTAAATTATTAATCTTCAAGATACAATGAATTTAACAAGAGTTCAATCTTTTTAAATAATTTTTCATAAATTAGAAACGGGAAGAAATTTTCTGAAACGTAGAAAAAATATATATCGTCCTTGTCATCATACGCAGCATCAAGAATTAGAAATTTTCTTTTTTTATACATAGAATTATCAGAAGCTCTTCTATAAGAAACATCAAAAATGAGAATGACATAGTAAAGTTTATTAAAACCCGAATGGTCTATTGTTGGTTGGTTATTTTCATCATTATAAATTCTATGTTTGTAATCCTTTAAGAAACTATTACTGTAAAAAGAGTTTAAAGAGAAAGTTATAGATTTATTTGTTTTAACATTACCTAAATATATTTTACCATAATTATACTTTTCCTCAAAAAAAGAATTGCTTTCTACTGTATATATTCTTGCCGTAACATTAATATTGATATCGTTTATATCTATTAACCCTTCATTAATAAAGATTATCTCTGTTGTAGCCATATCTTCAATAGTATATTGAATCTTTAATAATGCAGGGATTTTTGCATAATATTCCTTCTCTGCTAATATTCTTTGTTCCGATAAAGCTTTATTCAAATATGCAATACTATTTGTAATAGAGTCAACACTTAAAGGTAATGTGGAAATACTTTTTGAAATTGAATTTAAGTTCTCAACAAAATTATTTGAAGCCCCAGAAATTGAATCTAATGTGCTAATCATTTTACTATAAGCAATTATACTATTATTTGAAACCCCAGAAATGGAATCCAAAGTGCTAATCATTCTATTATACGCAACTATACTTGTATCAATCCCTTTCTTTGTTATCATCAAAGATTCTTTTGTTAGTTCGGATTGTTGATTACTGCTTGTATAAGTAAACACAGCGATGATAATAGCAATGATTCCAATAATATTAGTTATCCCATTCCCAACGGATGGTATTGTTTTACTCCTTTTTGAGTAATAATCATATATATTATTTATTTTCCAGTTAGATTTCTTTTCTTTTTTATAATCCTTTATAATCGGAATAATTAAAAAAAATATAAAATATAAAACAAGTAGACCGATTAATAAATATGATAAAATAGTAATCATTGCATATTATTTATATTAATAAATATAATTTTTCTATTATAAGGATTTGTATTCATATTCATCCTTAATTATGGTGTAAGTAATGAAGTAATTATTTATACCAATAATTAGAATAAATTGAGTCAACATTTTTTGCTAGAATCTTATTGTTAATTGACCTTATTGCCATAGATGAATCAACAATTTTATCATTACTATCAACTGCAAAATCCCAAACCGAAGTATAATAATTAATAAAATTAAATTGTTTCATATCGGGGAATCTATTGTATGAGATATTAAATGCAAGTATGCCATTTAAAGGCATACGTTTGTATGTGGAATTTAATCTAATAAATCTCTCTATATCTTTTATTTCTATAGCATTAAACATAACTTTTATACTATCATTCACATGTAATTCTTTTATATAATTAGGATTCATATCTTTGGAATATTGCATTAGGTCAATATTGTTAAACCCATCGGTAAATCTGCCACACATAACATCTTTGGTAATTCGCAAATTTAAAATATCGTTAACACCTTCATTTTTTATTTTTATTCCGATTATTGATACTCGATTAGTATCTAATATTTGATATGTTTTAATGATAGGTTCAATTTGCATTAAAAATGTTTTGTTTTCAATATCAATCTGTTCAGATAATTTATTACTGGTAATAGCAGAAATTATAATAGCAGTAATCCCAAAAAGAGCGGTTATTATAATGCCTGTAAGTTGGATATGAATTATGCCTCTTTGTGAATGTAAATATGAAGTTAAATTGCTTTCTTTACCTTTTGTATTATTATTGTAATCTATTAATAATAAAATCAAAGCAACTATGAAAAAGCTACCTAATATAAAATACAATAAATAAATTGAGGACATTTATAAAATTAGATGAATTAATAATAAAAAATTACTTACTATTAAATTAATCTTTATGTAACACTGTTTCAATTCATAATTATAATAGCCATAAATATCCAATCATTTGTATTTACAGTATAAAATTTTCTGATTCATGATTTTTCTTGCCAGTTATAATTTCTTTATATATTTTTTCACTAAATGGTCTAGAATAAACATTCCCATTCACAAACCATTCATATAGTTTATATAGTTTGATGATTGGAAGTTTTTGAAATTCTTTTGAATATTTTTTTACATATAATTTTGGGTTCCACATAAAATAAAGCGTAATATATTTTTCAAAAAACATTCTTAAGATTGGAATTAGATTTGTTTGCAGAAAATCACTTCTTTCAAGCATATAACCCATAGAATCTATATCATTCAAATAACCAGTTTTTTTGTTTCTTTTCCATCCCTTATTCTGGATAAATTGATCGTAAAATTTAAATTCCAACTCATTTTGTTTATTGATATAAAAAAGACCGTTCTTTTTTACTTTTCTATTCGAATTTAGGTAATAAACAATAGCATTGTATTCATGCAAATTTGGAAATTCGAAATAAATGGTTTCTCCGTTTTTTTCTTGCACTTCAATTTTCATAATCTTTATTCCTTCTTTTAATTTTTAGTTTTATAAAGTTATAAAATAATTGTTACCAAAATGTTATCTATTTTGATTTTATTTTAGAAAAGATTTTGTTAAGCGAAATAAAAAAAGGAAGGTTATTTATACCTTCCTTTCAATGTTGGCGGGATGTTTGGTTTTTAAATTGCTAAATTTAATCTATTTATTACGTTAATCAGATTGCTACTTTCATTTGGTTCATTCCGTCTAATAATTCATCCGTATCCGAATAATGCAAATAAATTTCTGTTGTTTGTATTTTTGAATGCCCGAGCAGTTTTTTTAAAGCATATATATTATTGGTTGCTTTTAGATAATTCACCGCAAAACTATGTCTGAATGAATGAAAACACAAATCAGAATTTAAATTTAATTGTTTCTTTGTTCTGGTGAATTGTGTTGTCGCATAATCGTCATTAAGTTTAGTTCCAGATTTGCAAGTAAAAACATAGTTTTTGAAATTATCCTTTTTATACATTCCATCCAATAGATTATATAGGTTATCCGTAATAGGAATGTATCGGTTTTTTCTGCTTTTAGTTTTATGATTTGCTTTATTGATTACTTTTATTCTTCTATTGATAAAATCAATATCGGTCCACTGTAAATGAGTAATTTCTGCTTTTCTCATGCCTGTAAGAAGTGCAAATTTGCAGAAATTATAGAATAATGGAATAGTTATGCTTTCAAATATTGTTTTTATTTCTAAATCAGTGAAATTCAATCTTTCTTTTTCACAACCTTTATAATAATGAATTTTATCAGCAATATCAGTTTTAACCAGCTCCCAGAACTTCAATTTATTCAAATACGCTTTCATATTCCTAAGATGATGGTTTATTGTGCTTTCACCATACTTATTTTTGAGTAAAAACCTCTTAAATTCTTCAATCTGTAATGCTGTTAGTTTGTTCAGATTGATACTTTCACCGAAACATTTTTTTAGATTATCATAAATAAAATTCACATCATATTTGTTCTTTTTGTTGTTTGTGCAATAATAATCATAGATTTTCTGGTAACATTCCTTTAAAAATGCAGCATCACTATCGTCGACCATCATTAGGTTTTTTGCCTTTGAAACTGATAGGGTTTTTATAGGAGGCGTAAAGGTTTTTAATTCACCTTTTGCCAGTTCTTCATCTGCTAATCCAGTATTTTTTCTATTATATTTCTTTGTAAGTTCATTCTTATAAAATATCCAATAAGTTCCTGTGTTCTTTTGAAAACTTAAAAACATATTTTTAATAACTCCTTTTCATTTTATTTTTTGCACTACAAATATATCCTGAAAATGTTACCAGATTGTTATCTATTTGAAAAATAGTTTTGGAAGTAAAAAAATAAAAGTTCCGTATTTCAAATGATAACTGCATAATTTGTTTGGTTATATTTGGTTATATGCAAAAAGTTTAAAAATAGAAAGGAAATGGAAGTATATAGGAATGGCATTCAGAAGGTAAGGGGTTCGACTCCCCTTATCTCCACATACATGAAAACCCTGTAAAATATATACTTTACAGGGCTTTTTCTTTTTCGCCTTTTTCACATTGACTATATAACTAAAATATATAAAATTATTCTTACTGTAAAAATCCATTGTTTCTATTGTTCTGATTAAATTTATTTTAACTAAGTAATAAATATGAATAAGGATTTTAAAAAACCCGTGCTGTTTATTTCTTCATTACTGATACTGCTTATTTTCCTGACTTCTCAATCTTTTTCTCAGCAAACCGGTTTCGCAATGGGGTATAACGGCACATTGCTTAAAACAACAAACTCTGGCGTGAACTGGACCTCTCAGTCAATTGGTTCAAACCAAACCCTCTGGTCCCAGTTCTTTGTTTCCGCACAAACAGGCTGGATTGTAGGCGGTTTAAGCAACGATTCAAGTATTATTTTTAAAACAACCAACGGCGGAAGTAACTGGTTTAAACAGCCTGTTAACGTTAAACACTGGCTTACAAGCGTCTGCTTTATCAATTCGCAGTCCGGCTGGGCTGCAGGCGCTTCCGGCACAATTCTGAAGACAACTAACGGCGGAACTAACTGGTTAGTATTGACAACTGAACAATCAAGTTTGTTGATAGAATCTATCTGGTTTGCCGACGAAAATACAGGCTGGATTACTGGCTGGTCGGGGAATATACTGAAAACTACCAACGGAGGAAATAATTGGTTTACTCAAGAAACCGGAACATCAGCCAATATCTATACGTCAAAGTTTTTTTCAAAATATCTCGGTTATGCCGCGGGCGGAAACGGCATTATTCTTATGACACAAAACGGAGGCGCTGAATGGAGAAAAATTCCAACCGGCGTAACGGGAGAACTGTTTTCTCTTGTATTCACCGATAGCCTGACAGCCTATGCTTCCGGTGACGGCGGGCTTATATTGAAAACATCTAACGGCGGTCTTAACTGGTCTCAACAATCAAGCGGTACAAACGTGAGACTCGAAAGCATCAATTTCGTTAATTCGCAGACAGGCTGGATTGTCGGAGGTTTCGGCGGAGATGTGATTCTTAAAACCTCAAATGCCGGCGTTAACTGGATTCCTCAAACAAGCGGTTCCACACATGAATTGTATTCAGTTTTCTTCTTTCCTTATCCGACAGGAATTGAAAATCCGGCAGGGGATATACCGAAAGATTTTAGACTGTCTCAGAATTATCCAAATCCCTTTAATCCCGTTACTAAAATTAAATTCGATATTCCAAACAAAAGCGCAATGTCCTTAAAAGTGTTTGATGTCCTCGGAAGAGAAATTTCAACTCTTATAAACGAAACTCTTCCCGCGGGAAGTTATGAAAAAATCTGGGACGCATCCGCTTTCCCCAGCGGAATTTACTTCTGCAAAATCGAAGTCACTGAATCAATTCTGCATACACTGAAATATTCAAAAGTAATCAGAATGCTGCTGACAAAATAAATCCAATAATAAAAGAAAGTCCGCTCCGGCGGACTTTCTTTGCTATTTTTGTTTAATCAAAATCTGCATAATACGGCGAATATCAAACGCGATTCCGCCTTTACCTGGTCCGGCATCCAGCCCGCCGGAATCTGTGTCGTGTTAAGTCCGTCCGGTGCGGTCACGCCGCCGTGCCCTGCAAAATAAGGAACATTCGATTCCCTGTGAACAAACTCAAGCCTCCATGTAATATTCTCATCAGGCATCCAGTCAAACGTTGTCGAAACATCCCATCCGTCAAACTTTGTACCCGGAGATGTATCGAAAATTTGACCCGCGGCGCCTGTCGGAAGCAGTACAAGATAACGTCCGGGATTGTGTATAAACCCGCCGCCAAATGTCCATCCGAGATGGTCGTTTGCCATCCAAATGCGATTGTAAACCATGCCGCTTATAAAATTCTGCGCCGGCACTCCGTTGCCGCCAAACGGCGATACTCCCGCGCCGTTCTCAAATCCTAAATCACCCGTAACGGAAAATGCAGCCCTGTGTAAAAATTTTCCCGGGCGGTTGTAATATCTGTATTCTATGCTGTTATCACTGTGAAACCTGACCCTGTCGGATTTATTCTGTGTGTCGGTTCCGAAATATGTATTCGACAGCATCGAAATATTTTCTTTCGGTCTGTAAAGTACCTGCAATCCCAATCCCGGAAAATCATTGAACTTCCCGTAACTTTGCCATCCGTTTATTACCCAAAGTTCAAGTTTTAATTTATTGCTCGGAAATGTTTGCAAACGCAGCCCGTTAAAAAACCATGGCGTGTTGTCTGATGTAAATGAAGGCTGATATGCCCAGTTCTCGCTGTTGTAATATGAAAAAAGCCCTACGTATGACATGAATAAACCGGCATCGAGGTTTATGCCGTTCCAAACATCGAAGTGGTATCCCGCGTATGCTTCACTAATATAACGATATGCGTTGCCGAGATCAAACTGACCGCGGGTTGTGCTGAAATCGTTTCTCGGCACAACCGTCGAACGCGTTCCCAATTGCAGCATTATCCTCCCTCTTACATTGTTATAATGAAAATCCCCGCCGATTCCCGCAAATGATACCTGAAATTCATTGTTCCTTGCCAATGCCGTGGAACCTACAACCGTATTGTCAACGGGATGATGATTCGAATATGAATAATTCATGTCAAGCATAAAACTTCCCGTGAAATATTTTGTGTCCAATAATTGCTTGTGCCTTCGGTCGTTCCCGTTCAGCCATGTAAAATCCCCGAACGCAAAAGGTTCTTCCTGATTTGATTCCTCGTTAACTGTAATGCTGTCATGTGTTGCACCGGATTTTATTCTGTTTAACTCAGGCTTCTCTTCCTGTGATTTTTCAGGCTTATCTTTAATCTTTTCCTGAGAATTTCCCGCCGTATAGCAAAGCGTGAGAATGAATATAAGTGTATATATTAAAAGTTTTGCTTTCATTTTATAAATTTTAAATTTTAAAAATCTACTTTTGCTCGTAATCGACCCATTTAGCAATAACGACCTTTGAATCCACGTGAATTAATTTGCTCTTGAAATAATCAGCGTTCAGTAAAACGTTTAGAAGAATGACAGCGGACAAATATATCGTTATAAAAATAACAGCCGGCAATGCCGGTAATATTCTGTTTAATCTTTTATGTTCCATGATTCAATTCCCTGTGATTATTTGTTTAATACGGATATAATTATCATTTCAACGGGCAGACCGTCAAACTTTATATTATTGGCGCCTGTAATTCTCATTTTCGAATCAATCTCATGCAGGCTGATTCTCGGAATACCGATAACTCTGAGCATCTCGCCTTTCCTGAGATTACGAAATATTTTTTCAGGTTCGGAATCCTTAACGAATATTGCTCTTAAATTTTTGTGAATTAATATGTCGTCGTTATTATAAACATTACACTCTGCAATTCTTCCGTCATTTACTGTTTCGGATAATCCGCTTTCTCTAATTGTGAATTCAACATAATTGCTTGAAAGCCCCCGTGTGCTGATTGTTATAGCGGTGTCTTCGATATCGATTTCACATTTCGTCTGAGAAAATAACCCAAATGCAGTCTCTGCGTCCATGAACTGAACGGAATTGCTGATATTATCATAACCCGTAATATTCAAATCATCTATTTGCGTAACGGGTGATAATTCAAATACATTTTCAATCCCCGCTCTCTTGTCTTTTCCTCCGCTTTTATTCCATTGAAATGTATCGTTGCCGAAATAATTATTCCATATGCGCCATACGGAAGATATTTTAACCCTGTCTCCAATATGCTTGGATATTAAGTCTACTGCTTCCGGATATTCTTTCGCGTCAGATATCTTAGCCGTTATTGGAAGACCAATGAAATCACTGCTGCCTCTCATAATTAAATCATTGCTCCTTTTGTTGTATGAAGATGCCCGAACTCTTCCGAAATTGTTATTGGTGAACACGCTTATATTTTTGTCATTTGCATAATCAATCTTGTAGTCAAGCGTTAAAGTGATTCTGTCTTTTATTGAATCTATGAATGTCCTGCTGAGCGTGATGACAGTCTGGGAATGCGTTTGCGGAATCATAAGAAAAATAATTGCCGCGGTAATTAAAATGTTTATTCTAGTTTTCATTTTTATTTTTGTTTTTCTTATTCAAAAATAAATATGAAGTCATAAATATAAAATAAAATGATGGGCAAAATGCATAAAAGTTTTATAAATAATCCCGCTTATGAATTCAGTCCTTTTAACTGTATTATCGGTACCTGCTGCAAAAACTCATAAAAAAAAACGAAAGATGCTTCTTCTCAAATGATTGCCGGCCGGTATTTTACTGCCGAAAATAATACCAATTTTCACTGTTTCAACCTTGACTGTATTCTTAAAAATCGGCTTTTCTGGCATAAATACGGCGTGATTTCGAAGGACTGTTACGATTTTCATAATAACATTAGGTATTGATGTTTTAATTCGGTATTATATAATAGTACAGGACTATTATGCGAAGTTCAAAAGGAAGCGATAGTCATTAAATTCAAAACGAATTCGATATAACTATGAGTAAAGTAAAAAAAAGAAAATACAAGGTAACGTTTAATAATTACAAACAGGAAACCTATTTCCTGAACGGACTTGTTCTAAGTACAGCAAATGAGGTCGTGGGCAATATAAGAGACATTGGCAATCTTCGTAAACCCGAAGATGAAATTAAAATTGTCTTGAAAAAAGTTAACAAAGGCGTTTTTAATATCGAAGAACTCCGTTAGTAATTATATTATAAAATCCGCGCATAACAAAACAATTGTTTCTTTCAATCCCGTTCTGTTCTTCGTATAATTTCTTCCTATTAATAATTAGTGATTATAAGTCACCTCCTTATAATCCCCGTCCGCCGCGGCGAAACTTAGCAGGGACAAAACAAATACTCCCATGTCATCCCGTCGTCTCGGCGAATCTTAGCAGGGACAAAACAAATACTCCCATGTCATCCCCGCAAGATCTTAGCGGGGATCTTAAAAATTATATTATTCGTTGTTTCCGATTTCATCAGCGAATAAACATTTCATTTAGCCCGCGTAGCGGGCGGCATCTTGGTAGAAAAATTGTAATACAAATCTTTAAGCCCCATCGGGGCGGCATCTTGGTAACAACAGCATTAAATTATTTGAAAGCCCCATCAGCGCGTCATATATTTGTTTGCTTGCCATCCCCAAATCTTCCTGCGGGAATCAAATCCATTTTAGAGACAAAGTCAAATATTTTTTTGTTATATTATATTATAAAGTAAACAAAAAAGGAGTGATATGAAAAATGGTTTAATGAAAATTATTCTGATTCTTATTGTGTTTATTTCCTCAATCGGAATTTATGCCTGCAACGATGCGGCAACAGTGATAAATCAGATAGTTAGCAATAAAGTTACCGCTAAACAAAGACTCGATTCCGCTTACGCGCAGGCTCAAAGAAAATATACACCAAGCGCGAAACTTGTTATGATATTCGGAAAAAATGTCCTGTATGACGGCTCCGACGCAGGCAAAACCGATATTTCTCTGTCAACCGGTATCACCGACCCGAATAATTTAGGCGCATGGCTGTATGTATTCAAAAAACCGGGCTCGAACGACCTTGCGGTTTATACACCGAATCCTGTTCCGGGTGCAAGCGATTGTATCGAACTAACAGCCGTTTTTAATCTTAATACACTGCTGAATCTCATACAGGATACTTCTGCAAAAAATATTGTGTCGGGTTCTCTTACGCTCATTAATAATTCAAATTTCAATATTAGTACTAATAAGGATAGTCTCGTTGACAGCGACATGTCTTATAGTTACAGTTATTCCGCGAATCCCGTAATTAAATTTAATTCATCTTTCGTGCCTTCATCAAGTACTTTCAACGGAAATAGTTTTATGAATCAATCCTATCCTTCGGGCACAACAAAAACAGTGAATATGTTTCTTATCCCCGCTCTGGGAACTCTCAGACTCGATATGCCGGAATATATTCAAAGCCTCGTCGGTCTGCCTCAGGACCTCTGGATTGTCAACTATAAAGCGTCTTACAACACTACAGTCAATAACTTCATTGTAGGTACTGTGGTCAGAAGCGATCAAATGATGGGCATTAATATTATTTCCGGTCTGCTGAGCAGGGTAATCAATATCTCGAAATTTTGAATCGGAAAATCAAATTCGTAAGTTTTAAAAGCCGGGATTACCCGGCTTTTATTATATGACAACTCTATCGGAAATAAAACATTCCAAATCAAAAATTGTACACCAAATTAATTAAAACTCCGTAGGAGTGAAATCTTTGCAGGTTGATAGAAATAAAAATTGCCTGAACCCGCCTGGGCGGGCGGCATCTAATGAGTTTCATGAAAACTATACTGTAGAGCAAGAATATGTGTATGAACTTATATGTATGTACATGTGTTTTGTAAATAAAGAAAATTAAACTAACTAAATAAATAAAATAAATATGAGCAAATCAAAATTATTCAGTCCGTATAAACTCGGAAACATTGAATTAAAGAATCACATCGTTATGGCTCCAATGACGCGTTCGCGCGCTATCGGAAACGTACCTAATGATTTAATGGTAACTTATTATTCCCAGCGCGCAGGCGCGGGTCTTATAGTCACCGAAGGCACTTCGCCTTCGCCAAACGGTCTCGGCTATCCCAGAATTCCCGGTATGTTCAGCAAGCAGCAAGTCGAAGCCTGGAAACTCGTTACAAAAGCGGTTCATGAAAAAGGCGGAAAAATATTTGTCCAGTTAATGCATACCGGCAGAATCGGTCATAAAAATAATCTCCCCGAAGGCGCAAAAGTTTTAGCGCCGTCTGCTGTTAAACCGGAAGGGCAGATGTGGACCGATACCGAAGGCATGCAGGACTATCCAGTACCCGAAGCATTCACTAAAGAAGAAATTGTAAACACAAAGAAAGAATATGTGGATGCGGCATTGAATGCCGTTGAAGCCGGATTCGACGGTGTCGAATTGCACGGCGCAAACGGCTATCTGCTCGAACAGTTTCTGTCTCCCTTCAGCAACCAAAGAACCGATGAATACGGCGGAAGCATTGAAAACAGATGCAGGTTCGTAATCGAAACTGCCGCCGATGTAGCGAAAGCAATCGGTAAAGATAAAACGGCAATCAGACTTTCACCGTACGGCGCGTTTAATGACATGCCCGCATATCCAGAAACGGAAAAAACGTATGACTATCTTGCCGCTGAACTCAATAAAATCGGTCTGGTGTATGTCCATCTTGTCGACCATAGTTCAATGGGCGCTCCTGAAGTACCGATGAAAATCAAACGGATAATCAGAAATAATTTTAAGAACACTTTGATTCTCAGCGGCGGCTATAATTTCGAATCCGCGCAAAAAGAACTTACGGATGGATTTGCCGACCTCGTTGCATTCGGAAAACCGTTCCTTAATAATCCCGATTTTGTTGAAAGACTTGAAAACGGATGGAAACTATCCGAAACTCTCGATGCAAACACTTTCTATACCGCCGATGCAAAAGGTTATACCGATTATCCCGCATATATACAATAAATAAAAAAAATACATGATTATAAAAGGCTGTGAAAACAGCCTTTTTTATCTGATATGTTTAATTATTAAATGATTTTTAGTATATTGCATATCAAATAATTTTTAATCGAATGAGAAAACTTTATATCCCCTTACTCATTATTGACTTATTGTTCTTCTCCTGCAGTAAAGACGATAACCCCGTAACTTCAAACGTTAACAGCGATTACACAAAAATCCTTACAGCCGATTCAGGCGGAACTAAATTCGAATTGTACAGCAAAAGCGGAAGCATGTTATGGGTAGGCTATAACGATATAGGCTTCAGAGTTTATGTCGACGGCGTCGAACAAAAATCGGGTTACGTGAAATATAAACCCGTCATGTATCATACCGTAGGACGCGGACACGGAACTCCGGTGAAAGAAGTTTTCACTTACGATAATAACGCGGGTTTGTTTACGGGCTATGCATCATATATAATGCTGTCGGATACAACCTCTCACTGGTACGGCGATTATAGTTTCAATGACACCCGTATTGTGAATCATGCCGGCTTTAATGTCGCTCCCGGCACGGGAAGCCAGATGAGAATTTGGCTCACTGACACTACCTTGTATCACATGACACTTGTTAAACCCCTTGATGCCGTTACTGGTTTGAATGATATTAAATGCATGCTCCATAAAACTTATGACCAGTTTACTTATTACGAAGTTGATTCCGCGGAAATGTTCATAAAACCCTGGATGACAACACACGGTCACGGCTCCAGCAGTAACGTGAATCCCGCATGGCAGAACCACGGCATGTATCAGGGAAAAGCGAATTTCACTATGGCGGGTCAGTGGTTCCTTTATGATTCGATTAAAGTGAATGGTCAGTTCATTACTCCGAACCCCATTCCTTATTTTGTATTTGATGTGAGGTGAATATGAAAAAAATTATTATTATTACAGCGGTCTTTGCTTTACTCTTCTCTGCAAATGCATATTCTCAGATATGCTGCGGAGGCGGCGTGTATGATATCGCCGTTCTTTCGCTCAATAAAAAATCTCTTTTCAACGTCGGACTTAAATTCGATAATTATACGGGTGTCTGGGACCGGTCCGGAAACTGGCTGAAAACAAAACAGACAAACTGGCAGATGTCGCCCGCATTCTCAGGCGCGTATAGATTCAACAGACACCTTCAGGCAGGCGTACTCGTTCCGTATCTCATAAATAAAAATGAATTGCCCGGACTTCCGTCCAACGGCTCGGGAATCGGCGACATAGTCGCCTCAGGCAGATATGAAATATTTCATGAATACGCGCTCTATAAAGACAGTAAAAAACTCGATGAGAAAACTCCCTATATCGCCGTCACTTTCGGAATGACGTTTCCGACAGGTAAATCGGATGAAAATGCCGATAATGAAATTGATGTAACCGGAAAAGGATTCTATACGACCTCTCTCGGTCTTTCGATGATAAAAACAATTTTGAAAAATAAATTCCAAATAGGCACCGACCTCAGTTGGCAGCATAGTTTCGAAAAAACTTATAATAAATATTACGGCTCGGAATTGTCGTCTCCTTATAAAAGACAACTCGGCGAAAGATTTAATTACGCTGTAACTGCAAATTACCTGATTAACTTTTATAATTCCGTATCCCTCGCATTCGCCGGATACGTTCAGGGAAATCATAAAATTGACGGCAGCAAAATTGACGGCTCCAATGAAAATTCATTCGGATTTGTCGCTTCCTATACCTATTATCCGAAAACATATATCCGCCTTACCCCGCTTGTCAAATGGAATATACCCTCTGACAATATAGGCATAAACGCGCAAGGCTCACTGATGTTTTCTTTTAACTTTGTCTACTATATAGAAAATCTCGAAGACCTGTAAAATATTCGTTTTACAAATCTTTAAGCCCCATCGGGGCGGCATCTTTGTAGAAAAATTGTAATACAAATCTCTAAGCCCCATCGTCGCGTCATATATTTATTTGCCTGTCATCCCCGCAAGATCTTAGCGGGGATCTTAAAAATTATATTATTCGTTGTTTCCGATTTCATCAGCGAATAACATTTTGTTTCATTTTTTGGTGTCTTGACCCCGTCCGCCTCGGCATATATTTATTTGCCTGTCATCCCCGCAAGATCTTAGCGGGTATCTTAAAAATTATATTATTCGTTGTTTCCGATTTCATCAGCGAATAACATTTTGTTTCATTTTTTGGTGTCTTGACCCCGTCCGCCTCGGCATATATTTATTTGCCTGTCATCCCGTCCGTCGCGGCGGATCTTAGCGGGGATCTTAAAAATTAAATTATTCGTTGTTTCCCGCATTCATCAGCGAATAACATTTTGTTTCACTTAGCCCGCGTAGCGGGCGGCATCTTGGTAACAACAGCATTAAATTATTTGAAAGCCCCATCGGGGCGGTATCTTGGTAACAACAGCATTAAATTATTTGAAAGCCCCATCGTCGCGTCATATATTTATTTGCCTGTCATCCCCGCAAGATCTTAGCGGGGATCTTAAAAATTATATTATTCGTTGTTTCCGCATTCATCAGCGAATAAACATTTCATTTCATTTTTTGGTGTCTTGACCCCGTCTGCCGCGGCATATATTTATTTGCCTGTCATCCCCGCAAGATCTTAGCGGGGATCTTAAAAATTAAATTATTCGTTGTTTCCGATTTCATCAGCGAATAACATTGTGTTTCATTTAGCCCGCGTAGCGGGCGACATCTTGGTAGAAAAATTGTAATACAAATCTCTAAGCCCCATCGGGGCGGCATCTTTGTAGAAAATGAATTTTCTTTGTGATGTCAGGCGCCTTCCCCCCGTCACCTCAGAAAAAAAACTATTTGAAATAATAATAAAAATGTTATATTCCTCTCAAACAAATTAATTTATAAATGAAGAATATAATTTTTTCCCTCGTATTGTTCGCGTTCCTGTTCTCCGGCCATGCCCATTCGCAGGACAGCGCCGAAACCAAACCGTCAGTGAAAGAAATTCTTTGCACCAAATGGATGCTTTCCGAATACACTGAAAACGGCGTAAAAACCGACTCTCCCGTAATCTACATCATGTTCAAAAACTCAGGACAATACATATATAAAGAAGAAAGCGATTTCACGAACGAAAATTCCGATACGGACATCGGCGTATGGATTCTTACGGACAAAAACGAAATTGTTTTTGATAAAGGCACTGACGACGAAGAAATATGGAACATCGTTTCAATCGACGCGTCGAAACTTGTCGTCAAATATACTGAGGACAACACAATAGTGCAGGGTGTCTTTATCCCGAAAAAATAAAACCACCCTGCTCTAACAATTAATAACTAAGCACCAAGCACCCCGCACCAAGCACCAAGCACCACGCACTACGCACCAAGCACCCCGCACCCCGCACCACGCACCCCGCACCAAGCACCAAGCACCACGCACCAAGCACCAAGCACCAAGCACCAATCACTTAACAACCGCCATTTTCCCCGTCTGCCTGAAATTACCCGCCGTCAATGTGTAAAAATAAACCCCGCTTGAAAAACTCCCCGCGTTAAATTCCGCAGAGTAATAACCCGCGCTCCTGAATTCATTATTCAATAAATCCGCGACTTTCCTCCCCGCTATATCGTAAACTGCCAGCGATATTCTAACGTCTATCGGTATCGCGAAATCTATTTTCGTCGACGGATTAAACGGATTCGGATAATTCTGCGAAACATAAAATCTTTCCGGCACTCCTATCTCTACATTCCCGTCAAGTTGGTAATTCTTGTAATTCCCGTTGTAATCTATCTGCTTGAGCATGTATTTGTATCTTCCCGAACTCAATTTCCTGTCCTCAAAAAAATACGAAGCCGGTCCGTTACCGTCCTTGCTTCCCATATATCCCGCATACTGCCATGCGCTGTCGCTGAACATCTTTCTGTAAATCTCAAATCCTTTATTGCCCGTTTCGCTTTCCGTCTTCCAGTTCAGTCTAACATTATTCCCGCTCACGCTGTGAACGAACGACCCCAGTGTAACCGGCAGCGCGCCTCCCGGGTCCGAAACATATATATCGTCGAATATCGCATTTTCCGAACTTCCCGTCGCGTGATTCCATAGACAACCAAGATAACTTAATGACGAACCCGTGTATGTTCCGTTAACAGCCGCCGACCCCGTCTGCACGGCTGTGTTCCTCGGGTCTGCCTGTGGAAAAGCGCTCGCTCCGCTTTCTGCAAAAAGCGTCCATGTATTTGTTCCCGGAATGTATTTCACCCTCACGCTTATATATTCGTTTCCGTAATCTCCGCCTGAAATTATATTCGTAACTTTTGAATTCGAGTTTAATCCTCCCGTAAAATATACAAGCCTTATCGGATCCACATCGCCCGATTGACCTATAACCACAGCGTATCCGTTCGCTGTCGATGCGTTTGATGAACTCATCCCCAGTATAAACGCTATTCCGTAATTGTTATTGTCGAATCCCGAAGGGTTCGTTCTTGTCTGCCTGAAATTAAATGCCCACTGTAAATTGCTCGATGATAATGAAAGTATCATCGGATAGGAATTTAATCCCGAAAGATTTACAATAGCGTAATCAAACCCCACCGTCGACGTTCCCGCCTGCATCCTGTTCGATACAATCTGTATTCCCGAACCCGATACGGTTTCGTTTTCAGTCCATGTTAGTGATGTAGGGGTTGTAGGCGTACTTCCGAGTGTATTGCTGTTTGCTCTGTTGAAATTATCCAGCAATGTGAAAGTATTCTGAACTACGGGCTGATTCGATGTAGTTGCGCTGATTGAAGGCACAGTGCCGTCCGTCTTGTAATTTCTTGCCGTGCCCGTCCCGTTATACGAATACACCCTGAAATAATAAGTCGTGTTCTGAGGCAATGATGAAAAAGTAAAATTATCGGCCGCCGAATAATCGACATTTGCAGTTGCAGCGCCGTCCGAAAGAGTTAAATCATCCGCGTACACATTCCCGTCGACAGGACTCGAAAACGTGTTCGTATTGTTAGCCTGAATTAAATATCCCGACGGAGCCTGCGTACCTGCTGCGGCATCCGTCCAGTTCAGCGTGATGCTGCTCGATGTTACCGTGCCTGCACTGAGTCCCGTAACGTAATTCGTCGGCTCGGTTGAAAGCGCTCCCGAAATTGCCGCGCTCGTCGAGGGCACCGTACCCGTAATTTTATAATTTCTTGCCGCTCCTGTTCCGTTGTAAGAATATAACCTGAAATAATACGTCGTGTTCGAACTCAAACCGCTGAATGTGTATGTGTTTGCCGCCGAATAATCTATGTTCACAAGCCCCTTTCCGTCCGATAATACTGCATCATCCGTGTATGCATTTCCGTCTATCGGAACGAAATAATTATCCGTGTTGTACGCTTCAAGCAGATACCCGCTCGGCGCCTGCGTGCCCGCCGCCGCGTCTGTCCATGTTAGCGTGATTGAATTTCCCGACGCCGTTGCCGTAAATCCCGTCGCGTAATTGTCCGGCTCCGTTGAAAATGACGGATTCAACTTCGTCATATCATTGAAATTTATGTAGTAAATATATTCCGGATGGTCTACAAGCGGATTCCTGTTCTGCTGTATGCTCTGAATATAATTACTCCTGCTCACTTCCCACTTATCAGGCGGGTCCTGCAAATGCCACTGTATAAGCGTGTTCAGGTCTTCGGGTCCTTCGCTTATTGACGGTAGCAAAGTGCCGTTCAGCCAATTGAAATTCCATGTGTAACCGTTTACGCCGTCATACCTTATGCACATATACAATAATGCCCTCGCCGCGTCGCCTTTGTGCTTATCCTGCGGCTCGAATACAAGATTGTTGGAAGCGTCCCTCCCGTATTTGCAGTTAAGATATGTTGATGTTACTGTCGCCGCTATCCCGAGCGGATGATTGCTCCTCACGCTGTTTGCATGATTCTGCTCGGTAGGGAAGAGATGATACTGGTCGGAATACGGCTCGGCGGTCTTCGAAGGATTCGTCGGCTGCCAACTGTAACACCATGTGTGCTCCCTGCTCATCGTTGTTCCCCATGCGAATGGAGGCGTGTAAATAAAATTGTAGCCTGAATAAACGCAATAAACGCTCCTTGTCCCGTTGCCGTTGTCGAACGACGCGAAGTTTGGAATGTTTGTTGTCGTGTAATCGTCGTAACTGACTTTTGTGTACGGACTCCTTATTCTGGCTTTTAAATCCGATACGAATGTTGAAAGACCCGGATTGATTGACGAGTAATATGCGTCATCCTGAGCGTTCAAGAAACAGTTCGTAACGAAAAGTAATACCGATACATAAATAAAAATGCGCTTCATAAAATACAATAATTTATTTATCGAAAAATACTGTTTTACCGCTCCGGAAGTCCTCTCCCGGAACGCGTACTTACTTTTTGTTTACTGCTGCACTCTCATTCCAAAAATTCTCTTTTGAATAGTGTGCCTGTTTCTAATTCTCGCCCGTTTTGAGCATCAAAAAAGCCCTGTGGATACAGGGCTTTGGATTGTTGATAAACTTTATTTGATAAGCATCATTTTTTTAGTCATGGCATTGCTGCCTTTCGCCGAACTTGTAACCAATCTGTAGAAATATATTCCGCTTGAAAAATTCGAAGCGTTGAATGTCGATGTGTAATAACCCGCCTTTAAGTTTTCGTTTATGAGCGTATTTATTTCTCTTCCCGTTATGTCAAATATCTTGATTGTCACCTTGCTGTCAAGCGGTAAATCGTAATCAATCTTCGTTACGGGATTGAAAGGATTCGGATAGTTCTGCGATAAATCGAATTTTGAAGGTACGCCTACTTCAATCGTACCGTTAATATCGAAATATTCGTAATTGCCGTTAAAGTCAATCTGTTTCAGTCTGTATTTGTATTTGCCCGTCATTAAACTTCTGTCTGTGAAAGTGTAATTCTTCGTGTTGTTCGTCGTCCCGTTACCCGAAACATATCCCGTCTTCACCCAGTTGTTTTCCAATATATTCTGCCTCTGAATTTCAAAACCCGCATTGTTTGTTTCCGATGTAGTCGTCCATTTCACATCAATGTTTCTCTTATTGAAAAGATTCGTGCTCGTCGACGCAAGTTTGACCGGCAGCGGAGTATTAGCGTCCGCAGCAGACCAAAATGAAAATGTCGTTGTTGAAACCTGCATGCTTCTCGGATTTCCTGTAGCCAGTGAACCTGATCCCGCTCTGTCCCATGTTACTCCGTCTGGACTGACCCATATCTGAGCGTTTAAACTATTAAAATCATTTCCGTTATCCAAAGCCTGCAGCCATTTATAAGTAACATTTCTGGGTAATGTTGGAGTTACCGCTGTTGAAACATGCCATTTGCATCTAATTCCGTTGTATGAGCCGTAAGAAACAAAGCTTTCGTCAACATCCGTAATTCTTTCAATTGTGAAATCTGTTGATTCTGTTGTTCCCTGAAGTGTTACGCCAAGAAAACTTAACGGGTTCGGAGCAAGCACAGTTCTTTGATTCATGATTGCTTTTCCGACTATTCTGTTATTAGTAGTTTCATTAGCATCAGTAAATGGCGTTGCCGTATTGCTGAAATATAAAGTATTAAGAGTCGTTCCGTTTTTTGTATTAAGAATACCGGAAGTTAATGTTAATGTGCCGTTTATGGTTAAATCGGTTCCGAGTGTCATCAATCCTGATGATGTCCTGTTAATAGTTAAATTGTTTAATGATTGTGAACCCGGTGTGAAATTCAATATTCCTAAATCACCTGTTCCGCCAATCACTAAGTTTGAATTTGATGAACCTGTTAATGTTCCTGTCCCTGTTGTCGTACCGTTTAATGTAAGAGTATTATTCACGAGTGAAAGCGAACCGCTGGATAAAGCAAATACACCTGAAACGGAAGTATTTTGACTTAAGGTTACACCTGCGCTGTTGTTTATAGTTAATGTATTAACGCTTGCCGGTAAATAAGAACCTGTCATTTGTGACGATGTACCGTTAAATTCAATATTTAAAGAAGAGCCATATGATGATAACCCGCCATTTGTTATATTATTGCCATTCAATCCGTTAACGTGAGCGGATTTAATTGTCGCATTGTTCTGTACATCAAAGTCGCCATTGCCGCTTACAACAAACGTGCTCAAATCAAAAATAGTATTAGGCTTTACTGTCAAAGTGCCGTCTATCGTCTTATCGGAATTCAAAGTGACTCCATTGGTATTGCTAATATTGCAATTTTTCGGACCACCTAAAGATGGAAATTCGGCATCTGTTGTCGTTTGTGAACTTGTTCCTGCATAATCTAAAACTGATGCTGCGCCGTATGTCAATGAATATGTACTTAATGACAGACTCGCTGTTCCACCCATTGTTAGAGTTCCGTTAACGGTGGCATTTCCTGTTAATGTTTTGATACTTGTTCCGGATAGTTTTAAATTGTTAAATAGTGTACCATAAATATTTTGTGTGCCTGAATTTCCATATTCGAAAGTACCGTTACAAGTAAAATTCGTAGGAGCAGTAGAATAAAAGTCACCTGACTTTAATGTTTTCAAAAGTCCATTTGTACCAATTGTCAGAGTAGTAGCATCAAAAACACTATAAGTAACGAAAGTTCCATTAACCGTTATTGAATTAATTTTTGTACCCGCAGCATTTGCGCCGGAAATGAAACTTGAACTAGGAAGTGTTAATTGCGCGCCCTCATTAACTGTAATTATTCCTACGTTTGAACCAGACGAATAATTTCTATCACCGCTTAATATTACACTACCGGTTTCGACTAATATTGTTCCGTCGAATTTGAAGCGCTTTGAATTAGTATTTAACTCTTTGTTTATGTTTCCGGAAGAAAAAGTTACATTTTGGAAAACAGCTGAAGCCGTAAAATTACTACCAAGTATATTATATGGCGCTGTACCCAAAGAAGCACCTGTAAATTTTATAGTTCCTGCTGTTCCGCCAATAACATCATTCGTAACAGAGGCTGTTACATCTAATAGTCCCCTAATTGTTAACGTAATTCCATCACTAACCGTAATTGCTCCTGCTAAATTTGTAATTGTAAGATTATCACATGTTGCATCTGCATCAACTGTTACTAAGTTTCCATTTGTAAAAACGTTATCACCTGCTGTAGGTGAAGATACCGTATTCCCTCCGGTCGCAGCATCATACCAAGGTCCTGTTGTCCATGATGTGATAATACTGTGAGCATATTTATTGTTGTTGGGCGTAGAGGTTATTTCGATTCCCGAACTCCAGTCAGTACCTCTCCGTGTAAAATATTTAAAATAATAAGTTGTTCCATTTGTAAGCGAAGTTACTATTTGACCGCTGCTTATTCCTTTATATACTACAAATCCTCCGCCGAAACTCGTACCGTTGCCGTAAATTAAACTAGCGCTGTATCCTGATCCATTACCGCTGGGTGATGATGAGATTGATGAAGTGCCTGCAACAATCATGATTTCATCACAACATCCGCTTGGATTAGTCCACGAAAGTGTTACCTTTTGATTGCCTGCAGAAGCAGTCGGGCTTGTTACATTGTTAGCGCCATTCACAATTTCAAATGCTGAACTTGTCGAACCGGTTATTGCGGGGGATGTACAATCAATTCTTATTTTATAACCTGTGCCCGATGTCGTTCCTGCTGGAATGGTAATGCTAATATTTCCTGAAGGATCAGTTCCCGTAACACTTGCTGTGCCTATACTTGTCGGGGAAGTAAAACTACCAGTAGCATCTGATAAATTAGCAGTAAAAGTAGCGCTTGAGAACGAACCACTTGAAGTATAAGCTACCGTTCCTGTAGCACTGGTAGATGCGTTTAAACAAAATGGGGGAGATGATACTATTCCGGTTGTGATTGTCGACGCAGCTGAGCCTGTTGATGTAACAGAAACATTGTCTATACTAATTTTAGGTCTACTCCCGGAAGAACCCCCTATGCCATTATGCTCGTAGAATCTTAGTTTTACAGTTCCTTGATTATTTAAAGCAGAAGGTAATGATACTGAAATATTCGTAGAATTAGATACATTATTGGTCGCAGAATAAGGAAGATTTGTCCCGATAATTTCGGTCCATGTACTGCCGTCAATCGAATAGTAAAGTCTTAGAGTCGAGACTCTGTTACCAGTAGTACCGTTAGTTATTTCTGCAGCATCAAAGGAAATTGTTCCTGCATTGCGACCAGTAAAATTTAAATTTAAGTCGCAAGCAACAGCGGTTGAATTATCCGTTGTTCCTGTAGCTAGGAAAACAAGTTTTGTCGATGAAGTCGCATCATACCCAATAGCAGTGCCATTACTAACAACTCCGAGTGTTCCATTAGTAGCTGTCGTTGTCTTAGTAGCAGCCGGAATTGACCCAACTGATAGAACTCCTAAACCGTTCCAATTAGTTGCGTATCCTGACCAACCGGTGAATGTTTGCGAATAATTTCCAGAAGACATATCATAATAAGTTTGCCCCCACCCTACATTTGCGAATACAATCAGCAGAATAGCCGACAACCAGAAAAATTTCGTAAAGTTTTTCATTCCTGTATTATTTAATTTTTTGTTTTATTTAAAAATTAATAAAACCGATAAAAACAGTTCTCCCTGAATAATTTTTATCGAAAATAATATCGGGTATGTAGTTTTAGTACTGTGTGGGGGAAATGTGTAAAATCTTTAAATATGGGAAATACTCGATGCCGTGAACATCGTTTTAACGCGGTCTTGCCCCTGCTCAGTTTATGAGCACTCCTGATGAATGAGTTGTACAATAATATACCCTTTATGTTGCTTAATTAGTTTAGAGCATTACCCTTACTCTAACTTATTCCAAAATAATAATTTTTGCCCCATTTTAAAATACTATTTAAAATTATTTACACTAAATTAATATTCAAAAAAAATAAAAGTTCCGCTAAGCGTGGGAAAATGGAAAATGGAAAATAGGGAATTGGTAAAACAAAAAATGGTTTACTGGAAAACGAAAAATGGGTGATTAGAAAATAGAAAATGGCGGAATGAAAAACGGAAAATATGTTATTGCCCGGCTCTCGACCTCCTTCGTAAAAACTCTTCGAATTGTATATTGAAATTCATTCCGAAAAAATTATCAATTATTGATAATTTATCTATATTAATATTTTCTATATTATCCCGGCATTTTGTTCTTTGAAAATGACTATTGTTTCCCAAAAATATTGTTCCCCGCATTTTGTTCTTTGAAAATGACTATTGTTTCTCGAAAATTATTGTTTTTAAGCCCGCGTAGCGGGCGAAATCTTTGTAGGACATTGGCAACTTTAACCTTTGAGCCCCGTCGGGGCGGCATCTTTGTAGAAAAATTGTAATACAAATCTCTAAGCCCCATCGTAGCGTCATATATTTATTTGCCTGTCATCCCCGTCCGCCGTTGCATGATCTTAGCGGGGACAAAACAAATACCCCCTTGTCACCCCGTCCGCCTCGGCGAATCTTAGCGGGGACAAAACAAATACTCTCATGTCATCCCCGCATGATCTTAGCGGGGATCTTAAAAATTATATTATTCGTTGTTTCCGATTTCATCAGCGAATAACATTTTGTTTCATTTAGCCCGCGTAGCGGGCGGCATCTTTGTAGAAAAATTGTAATACAAATCTCTAAGCCCCGTCGGGGCGGCATCTTAATCGGAAATTAGAAAAAATCTTTGTCGTCGATCCGCCGTTTTTAGGGAGGACGTCCTTGGCGCCCTTTGCGGTGAATCTTTTTTCTTGCTCTTATAATTCGTGTAAATCCGTGGCAGAAGTTTTTTCTCTTATATCGATATAAATATCTGCCGTACTCCTCACCCCCGTCTTCTGCTCTTTTAAATCATCTATTTTTAATATATTTTTAAGCAATAATAACTTATTATAAAGATGAAAAAGAAAATATTATTATTCCTCATTATAGGCTTCCTCGCATACTTAAACGCCTATTCGCAATCTAAGTTTGAAGATGCCGTTGCTCTGAATTTCAAGAATAACATCGTTTCCCTCGCCGGCTATTTCGATAATGATAATAATCTCGTTACCGCAAGGCAGATTGCCAAAGACGGTTCCTATTATCTCGAAATAGGTAAGTATGACGATAACGGTTCTTATACCGTTAAAAAAATTCTTGAACTCAATAATGACCCTTCGGAAGTAAAGGTAAAATTCAACAGCGACGGGTCTAAAGCAGGCGTCCTTGAATTATCTCCCGATAGAGCCGTGCTTTCTTATGTCGATATGAACTCAGGCACCATTCTTCAGGATTTCAAACTCGAAAGCGCTAAAGACTTTTTCCTCATTCCCGACGGAAGATATATAGTCGTTACCGATATCACAGGCTCCGTTCTGCTTGACCTCGGTGAAGGCGACCCGATTCTAAGTTATGCCGGTGAAACAGCCCTCGACCTCAGCGCCGACGGCAATACACTTTTCTGCAAGAACGGAAGCAGCATCGATTATATAGATACCAAAACAGGCAAGAAACTCCGTGCTTTCCAGTTCAAAGACTATAAAACGGTTGATTTCGACGATAGGGGAGAAATAATTCTCAGCCTTACAAACTCTGGTATCAAAGTTATTAAACTTACTCAGGAAAATATTGTTACTCTGAAAGAAATTGACGGCTCGATTATGCCTGTCGCGAGTTCTATGTTCGATTATTTTGTTATCGATAACGCCGGCATGAGAGGCGTCTATAATCTCGGAGGCAATCTCGTTTATAAATCGAGAATAGATTCTTATAATTTATCAAAAACGGTTTTCGTTTTCGGCAAAGAAGATAAACGAATGGCACTCCTCTCCGATAAAGGCGTATATGTCTATGATTTCGAAATGATAAAATACTATAACAAACTTGCTCAGAAATATCCCGACCTGTTTATGCAGAAAGTCCAGTTCGAAAATGACCAGGACCAGGAAAACAGAGCAAGCAGAGTGAAATTCCAAAAATCATCAATGGTTGCCAATGTCGCCGATGAAATGAAAGTTTCCGAAGGTCTCATAAAACAAAATCAAAAGAACAGCCTCGGTCTCGTTGAACTGAAAATATCGGCTATCGGATATTATAACCCCACTACCGAAATGTACGATGTTACACTTTCCGTTCCCGTTGATTACCTTACAAATAAAGACGTGAGCACAAAAGTTAAAGTGCCTAAATTCCAGGCTGAAATTTTCTCTAAGAACTATCAGAACTTTAAAGTCTTCGCTCTCAGACAACTCAACAGAGACCAGACAGGCGTCGATGTGTTCGATATTAATATTGTCAATGACCTCAATAATACGAATTACAGATGCCTCATGCACAGAACTCTGCCGCCGAATAAATTAAGTTATAACGATATGTTCGCAGCCGGACAGAAATTCTTCGAAATGCGAAACTGGTACGAAACACTTCTGAACCTTTCGGACTTTCCCGAAGACTTTACGAAAAACTCCGTTGTGGATTTCATGCTGAATCAGTCCGTTACAAGTTTCTTCGACGAAAAATGGTCGTATGTTATGACGCTGAATCCTATAAAAGACTCGACTCAGTTGCTCATTTACCTTTCCGATTTTCCGAAAACGTTCAAACAGATAGACGAAGTCAACAGCCTCCGCCAGAGAGTCGTGAATAATATAATGGAAACAAGACTCGACAGATTGAACCAGTACATCTCCGATAAAATGTATCTCGACGGCATCGATTATATGAAATTGATTACCCCGTCATACTATGACCCGTACTCGGGAAAAGACATCGAATACGAATATTATAAATCGAAGTTCATACCCGTTAAAAACAACCTGCTTATTATTGTAGCGAAGCGCGCAATGGACGGCACAAACTGGTCAATGGCTGTCGAACTTCTGAATCAGGTAACAAAAGACTATCCCGATTATCCGGAAGTCGAAAAACTCCTGAACGACGCTAAATCGCAAATGAAATAAAAGACAATTAATAATTAGTAATTAGTAATTAAGAATTAAAAACAATTAGTAATTAGTAATTAAAAACAATTACTAATTACTAATTACTAATTACTAATTGTCAAATGAAGATCGAAGATTGAAAATTGGTTCTTATCAAAATTCATATCTCACGCTCACCATCGGCACCAAACCCAGTTCAGTCTGCTCATCCACGCTTTTTGAATAATTATTATATGAATATCCAAGCACCACTTTCTGATTAAGTATATTCTTTGCCTGTGCCGTGAAAATAAGCGATGACTTCTTATAATTGATTCTGTATGCCGCCGTCAAATCAATATAAAGAAACGATTTCAGCCTCTGTGTATATACCTGCGAGTAATCAAGCACCTCGCGCCTTTCATTCATCGAACCCTGCAAATCAACCGGAATGTAATATTCGCCGCCTGTATATGACGCTTTCAGATTCAGACTCCAGATATTCCCTGACTTTGTTATGAATTCCTTTCCGCCGAGTAGATTGAACGCGAAATTCCCGTTGTATCTTCCGTTCCTTTCAATCCCGTCGCCGCCTTTGTATTTTGAGTTGAATAATGTCGCAGTCAAAAGATAATAATAATTATCGCTTAAAAACTTTTCGAACGTAATGTCTATTCCCGCATTTCTTCCCGAACCCGTGTTTACAAGTGAATCGTTGAAATAACCTCCCGGATTGTTCAACATCGAATAATATGAATTCCTCATTACGGGTATGTCGTATAAATACTGATAATAACCTTCAATCTTCATGTGCAGATTCTTCGAGAACATCACGTCATAACCGAGCACGAAATGATTCGCTCTTCCCGGCTTTAGGTTTATATTAGGATTCGAAATAACTCCGTCCGCGTCTTTTTTCCCTGACAAATATACCGATACGTCTTCAATCTGACTGTGATTCCCGTAACCCGCGCTGATTGTCTGATTCCCGCTTATGTTGTATTTCGCTGACAATCGCGGCTCGAATGTATTCGAATTGTTAAGCGCGAAATGCGTGAAATTAATTCCGCCCGAAATCAATACCCTGTTTCCCGCATTGTAATTCGATTCCGTGAATGCCTGTATCAATCCCGTATTGCCTTTATCGTTTATGAATTCCTCGTATGCCCCCGTAAATTGGTTCTGCGAACTTATCTTTGCGTCAAAATACATTTGCGTATATCTGATTCCCGTTTTATTCGAATGCTGCGGACTGAATTTATGATGCAGATAGGAATAAATGCTGATTCCCGATGTCGAATAGTTTACGTTGTCCGTCGGCTCCGTGTTGTAATCCGAATTTACAAATCCCTTTTCGTAATCTACCTGCTGTGTCCGTGCCGATATAATCGTTTTGAACAAAGTGTTTCCGTCAACAGGTACTGAATAAGCAAGACCTATCGTGCCCGTCTTATTATTCAAAACCGTTTTTGTCCTGTCATCGAGTTTCTCCCATTTCGTACTGTCAAGGTCGGGATTGAATCTTGAATTATCAATTCCGCCTATTCCGAATAAAGTGAACGTCCCGTATTTTTCAGTCGGCAGGTTCACCTTGAACGACAAATCCTGATAACCCGGCACTTTGTTCTTCATGTCTTTGTCGATTAACTGCAAAAATCCGAAAACCGAATATCTGTAATTCAGCAGATACGATGCTCCGCTGTTCTTTGCAAAAGGTCCTTCCGCCGCGAATTCGATTCCCTGTATCCCGAGTTGTAATGTATATTCTCTTTTGAAACTGTTTCCGTTCCTGAACTTCATGTCGAATACTCCCGAAAGCGCATTCCCGTATTCCGAAGGAAATGCGGAAGTGTAAAAATCCGAATTCGTAAGCAGTTGGCTGCTGAATATCGTTAGACCCCCGCTCTTCTGACCCGCGTAACTGAAATGATTAGGACTGGGAATGTCAACTTCATCGAGCCTCCACAGCAGCCCTTTCGGCGAATTGCCTCTTATGACTATGCCGTTTGTGTTCACGTTTGGAGTGCTTACTACTCCGGCAAAATTCTGTACAGCCCTCATCGGGTCGTCGAACGTTCCTGCAAATCTTTTTGTCTCGTCTATGCTGAATGACCTCGAACTCGTTATCGAATATGGATTTGATGATTTGTCTTTTTCAATTTCATCCGTAACAACGATTTCATCGGTGCTGATTATCGCGCTTTCCATCTCGATGCTGAGATTTGTTTCCTTGCCCGTTGAAACAAGCACGTTCGGAAGCACTACGGGATTGTATCCCGTCATAGTTACAGTGATATCGTGCCTGCCCGGCGGAATATTTTCAATGCTGAAAGAACCGTCTTTTGAAGACTCCGCTCCCGCTTTTTCCTTGCCCGTGTTAATCCTTATTACAGCCCCTTCAATAGGGGATTTGGTTATGCTTTCTACGATTTTTCCTCTTACTGTCTGTGAAAGTTCCTGCGAATATGTTTCAGAGTAAAAAAGTATTATTACAGTAAAAATAATTAATGTGATATGTCTCATTTTAGTCCGTTTTAATTTATATACAAAATTAAAAAGATTAAAACGGCTGTCATTGTAAAAAACGGACAAAAATATCAGACGAACATGTCTATTTTTGAAACGAATTCGTTTGGCGTGATTCCTGTGAAGAATTTAAATTCCTTTATGAGGTGAGGCTGGTCGTAAAAATTGTATTTCGCTGCAATGTTCATCCAGTCTGTTTCTTTCATTTTTCTAAGTTCGTCGTGTATGCTTTCGAATCTCAGCATTCTTGAATATAGTTTGGGTGATATCCCGATGTATTCTCTGAACGTTCTTTGCAGCCTTTTGTATCCCGCGCCGTCCCTGCCCGCGTCCTTTATTTTCAGCAGACCTTTTGAAACGTTCAGTTCGTCTAACGCGCTGGCGGCAATTATGCCTGAATTATCCCTCTTCGTGAAATATTCAAACAGCCACTTCTCGATAATTCTTAGTTTCCCGGATATGTCATCTTCTTCGTAAACTCTCTCCTCGATTTCTTTTATCGCCCTGCCCGCGATAAGTTCCGCCGTTACGGGAATGTCGGAAATATCTTTCTCCCGAATCTTGAATAGCGCAGAAAATCCGAGCGGTAAAAATCTGATGCCGGCTATGTTGAGGCTCTTTCCGAATTCAAATGTGTACGGTCTTTTCCTGATTCCCTGAAATATACTGTCTGTAAGTGATTTTCTCTTGTTCTTTTCATCGAAAATGTAAATGCTTGTTCCGAAATTAAGCAAAAGATCCGTTTTCCCGTCAGGTATCAATTGCTGAATCATGCCGTCGGATGTCCCGCAATAACAGTAAATTGAATCTACGAAATTCGATAAAGGATAAACCGGTTTCAGAATCTTTGCTATCATTTTTTCAAATATAATCCTATTCTTTTCAATTAACAATTAACAATTAGCGATTAACAATTAGCAATAAACAATTGTTCGTTTGTCATCCCCGCAAGTTTCTAGCGGGGATCAAAACACAATGATAAATAAATCAAAAATGCTTTAATGTGTAAAGGAATAGTAGTCAGCAATAAACAATTAGCAATAAACAATTAGCAATAAACAATTGTTCGTTTGTCATCCCCGCAAGTTTCTAGCGGGGATCAAAACACAATGATAAATAAATCAAAAATGCTTTACTGTGTAAAGGAATAGTAGTCAGCAATAAACAATTAGCAATAAACAATTAGCAATAAACAATTGTTCGTTTGTCATCCCCGCAAGTTTCTAGCGGGGATCAAAACACAATGATAAATAAATCAAAAATGCTTTAATGTGTAAAGGAATGGTAGTCAGCAATAAACAATTAGCAATAAACAATTAGCAATAAACAATTACCAATTACCAATTACCAATTACTAATTACTAATTACTAATTACTAATTACTAATTGACAGAAGGGTCCTCCGGAAATGTCGATATAAGCGAATACTCTCCGCCCATACCTTTAAGTATATCATGCCAGAGTTTATCGGGATGCTTGCTGAAAACGAATTCCTTGTTCGAATTTGTAACAATCCATGAATTGTTTACTATTTCGTTCTTCAGTTGGTCGGGACTCCATCCGGCATAACCGAGGAAAAAAAGAAAATCGGCGGGGTCAAGTTTTTCTTCGCTTACAAGACTTTTCAAACTCTCAAAACTGCCGCCCCAGAAAATTCCTTCGACAATTTCATAACTGCCTTCCACTAAATTGCCCGCTCTGTGAATGAAATTTACAAGGTCAGTCTGAACCGGTCCGCCTATAAAAACCGGTGCATCGAACTCGGGAAATCCTTCGATAATTTCGCTTACTCTGTAGTTAAGTGGTTTTGTGAGTACAAATCCAATCGAACCGTTCTCGTCATGCTCAACAAGAAAAATTACGCTTCTCTTGAAAAAATCCGTCAGATTTGGCGCCGATATGAGCATACTGCCCTGTCCGATTTTTATCTCACTGCTTTTCATAACAAAATATATGAAAATTTTAAATAAATGTAATAGCCAATATTAAGACATATTAAATATCAAAAATAAAAAATCAAAAATGGAAATCAAAAATTACCATTTTCCATTCGCCCATTTTCCATATTCCATTTTCCCATTTTCCATATTCCATATTCCATATTCCATTTTCCATATTCCATATTCCATATTCCATTTTCCCATATTCCATATTCCATTTTCCATTCGCCCATTTTCCATTTTCCACATCCCATTCCCACATTTTCCATATCCAATTTCCTATTTTCCGCTTTCGTACGGAAACCCAATTACATTTCAAATGTGAAAAAAAATAGTTAAAATTACATCCTTTACTAACATGACCCTCTTCTTGGGTCGTTTTTACTGGATGCAGCAAAACAAAATAAACATACAAAAAAAACTCAGCAAGATTAAATTAATTGTTTCGGATGTTGACGGAACTCTGACCAATAACGAAAACGAAATCGGAGATGAAACAATTGAACTCGTGAAAAAATTAAAGGAAAAGGACGTTTTGTTTACTTTTGCTACGCAGCGCATTCATTCTTCAATTGTCCGTTTTGCCGAACAACTCGATGTCAGGATTCCGATAATTACAGTAAACGGCGCTCTTATTAAAGGACTCGATAATAACGTAATAAGCAGTTCCGTTATCAGGGAAAAACATGTCGATAAGGCTCTTTCGCTTGCTAATAAACATTTTGTAAGGATTGCTTTATGCTACGGCGACGAAATCGTCTTTACCGAAGATAATTCTGTTCTAAGAGATTTTATGTTCCGCCTCGGCACCGATTACAGAATGGTCGATTCCTATAAAAATTACAGGGACAATGTTCTCGAAATTATTATGCTCGGCAATGAAAAAAAAGTAATGAAATATATTCAGGATAAACTGAATTTCCCCGCAAAATTTTTCCTCACTGCAAAATATTTCCGCTCAAGCAGTAAACTCGGCGTCTATCATCTGGAAGTGAGAAAATCCGGTACGAATAAATTTACAGGCATGACAAAACTCGCCCGCCACCTGAATTTCAAAAGAAATGAAGTCGCAGTGCTCGGCGACTGGTTCAACGACAGGGATTTATTCGAATTCGGAGGATTCAACGTCGCGCTCCAAAATGCCGTTGCTGAACTGAAAATGCAGGCTGATTATGTCACCGATAAAACAAACAATGAGGACGGGGTCGCTGAATTCCTGAAACTTGTTTACGATTCCAAGTAATTTAAAATATAATATAAAATTTTATTGATATGAAAAAAATAGTCGAATGTGTTCCGAATATTTCAGAAGGCAGAAATCAGAGTATAATAGATGCATGCGCGGAAGCGGTCAGAAAAGTCAAAGGCGTGAAACTGCTCGATGTCGATCCGGGAAAATCAACAAACAGAACCGTTTTTACTTTCGTGGGCGACCCCGAATCAGTCGTTGAAGGCGCGTTTCAGTTCGCTAAAAAAGCATACGAACTTATTGACATGACAACTCATAAGGGCGAACATCCCCGTATGGGCGCCGTTGACGTGGTTCCTTTCGTTCCCGTCTCGGGAGTTACTGTAGAAGAATGCGTGCAGTGCGCCAAGAAGTTCGGCGAAAGAGCGGGAAAAGAACTCGGCGTGCCGATTTATCTTTATGAAGAAGCATCTGTAAATCCCGCAAGGAAAATGCTCAAACAGATTCGCTCCGGCGAATACGAAGGCATCAAAGATAAAATCTATAAACCCGAATGGAAACCCGATTACGGTCCTCAGGAATTTGTTCCTAAATCAGGCGCGACAGCCGCCGGCGTAAGATTTTTCCTTATCGCTTACAACGTGAATATACTCGGTACTAAAGAACAGGCGCACAGAATTGCCCTTAATATCAGAGAACAGGGCAGAAACGAAAATGAACCCGGCAGACTCAAAGCGGTAAAGGCTATCGGATGGTACGTCGAGGAATATGAAATGGCACAGGTGTCTATAAATCTCGATAACTTCAAAATTACTCCTCCGCACGTCGCTTTCGAAGAATGCGTGAAGGACGCGAAGGAACTTAACCTCGCCGCTTGCGGCAGCGAACTCGTCGGACTTATACCCCTCGAAGCAATGCTTATGGCTGCGGATTATTACATGAAAAAAGAAAATCTTTTTATAATAGACGAAAAACAAAAAATCAGACTTGTTATAGAAAGAATGGGACTATCGTCAATTTCTCAGTTCATTCCTGAAAAACGAATCATCGAATATATGATAGAAGACGAAAAGAATGAACCGCTGGCGTCTATGACCGTCAGAGATTTTGTCGAACTCGTCGGCGCAAGAACATCTGCCCCCGGCGGCGGAAGCGTATCGGCTCTTGCTGCATCGCTCGGCGCGGGACTCGGAGCCATGATGGGCTGGATGAGTTACGGCAGCAAAAAGTTCGAACATATTGATTCCAAAATGAGAAAATTCATTCCCCCTTTACATCAGGCAATGAAAGATTTAATCTCAATGATAGATGCCGATACAAACGCTTTCAACGATTATATGCTCGCTATGAGAATGCATAAGAATACTGATGCTGAAAAGAAACTCAGACACGAAAAAATGCAGGAAGGCTTGAAGAAAGCGGTTGAAGTGCCTCTGAAAGTTATGCGTACCGCCGACTCATGCTGGGACTTTATGAACGAAATGGCAAAATACGGAAACCTTTCCTCTGCCAGCGACCTCGAAGTCGGCGCGAAATGCCTCGAAACTGGAATATGGGGAGCATTCAAAAACGTAAAAATTAATCTCCCGCAAATAGAAGATAATACTTATAAAGAAACCGTGATAAAAGAAGGCGAAGAAATACTCGATAGAGCCGAAAAGAACCTTAAGAAAATTTCAAAGATACTCGAAAAAAGATAATTCTTTCAATTAGTATTTGGTAATTACTGATTACTGATTACTGATTACTGATTACTAATTATTAATTATTACAGGGGACTAACATTAGTCCCTTTTTTTTATCACAAATCCCAATTACCAATTACTAATTATCAATTATCAATTACTAATTATCAATTATCAATTACTAATTACTAATTACTAATTGTTAATTGTTAATTGTTAATCGTTAATTGATCATGCTAGCGTGAAGAATTCCCTGTTGTCCAGCCTGTGATGCCTTATAACCCCCGCTCTCACGAGATTCACAAGCGTCCTGCTCGCGCGCCTTTCCGAAATGTTTGCGAGTTTCCTGAATCCTTTAACTGTGATATTGTCGTTCTCTCCGAGGTAGGTCAGAAGCATTTTTTCAAGGTCTCCCAGAGAAATAATAAGCGGATTCGAATCGAAGTTTGAATATTTTAAAATGTTGGCTGTCTCTTTTGATGCTATTATTGATTTGTCGTTGTACCTTACGTATATGCGCGATGTGTCTTTGTCGTCTTCGTCTATTAGTTTGTGCGGCTTGACCTTGCTTTCCGGAACGTCGATTACAACAACGTCCTTGCTCCTGATAGGCACTATCTCTGTCCTGTAGTTCACTTCAGGCTCGCAGAAAAATTTAGCGGCTGTATCGATTAAGTCGAGTTCGCTCTTTTCGCTTTCTACGCCGAAAATCGTCCTGTCGTCATCCACGCCGAACAAAATATAACCTCCCTTAGTGTTCGCGAACGCAATCATTTCTTTTGCGATTTTCTGAGGAGAGGAAAATTTTCTTTTGAACTCTATATTGGGACCTTCCCCGTCTTCGATGAGTTTGAATAGTTCTACCGTAAACATGAAATAAATTACTTTTTGTTCTTAATATAATCGAGGTAGTCCTGTAGTATTATCTGCGCAGAGATTGAATCTATGTTTCCCTTGTCCCTTTGTTTTTTCCTGCTCACTCCCGAGTTTGCAAGATTATACTGCGCTAGGCTGCTTGTAAGACGTTCGTCAAAAAATACAACTTCGCATTCGTAACTTTCTTTAATGAACGCGGCTTTAAGTTCGGCGGAAAATTTTTCGACGTCGTCTGTAATATGAGTTTTTTCTGAATTGAATCTTGTCGGATAGCCGAGAATAATTTTATTTACATTCTCCGATTTTATTAGTACCATGAGGGTCTTCATAAGATTTGAATCGTTATATACGTAATCCCTCTGAAATGCAAACGATTTCCCCGTATCGCTTATTGATAACCCTATTCGCTTTATGCCGTAATCAATACCTAAGTATTTGGTATTTTCATCCAATTAATGCCGGCTATTCGGTAACTTCTTTTAGGAAATTCTTCAGCAATTTTCCGGGCTTGAAATGCATCTTTCTTCTTCCCGGTACATAAACGAATTCTCCCGTTTTCAGATTTCTGGCTTTTGGTTTCGGCTTTGTCTTCTTCACTTCGAATACTCCGAATTCCCTTATCTCAATTCTGATAACCGGATTCGCGGACATGATTAATTCGCGCATCGATTCAAAAAGTGAATCAACTATTAATTTGCGTGTAACCCTCTTGCCGATGAGTTTTTCTTCCATCTTTTTCTCTACGTCCTTTCTCGTTAGAGTCTGGATTCTCACCGGTCTTGTCTTTTCTTTCTGGATGTTTTCATTTTCAGCCATTGCTGGTATCTCCTAAAGATTTTGAAAATCGTTTATAATATAGATATAACGAATAAATTATTAATATTACCGATATATAGTATAGATAACTGATAGTTTTTTTTAAAAGTTCAGAAGTATTGTCATTTATTACGCACAAAAGTATTATTAATCCTATACTTAATACGGCAATCTTGCCGGGATAGTTGGACATAAGTACAATTTTATTTTTCGATTTTAAGTACAATCCGAACAATAAAATCAGCAAATCCCTTAACACAACTACCCAAAAAAACCAGGTTTCTATCCTTCCCATAAAAAACAATACAACCACTACCGATACTACCGCTGCCTTGTCCGCAAGCGGATCTATTATCTTTCCTAACTCGGATACCTGATTAAGTTTCCTCGCAAGAAACCCGTCAAGTAAATCCGATATAAACATCAATAACAGCAATATGATTACTGCCGCCCTGTTGTCGCTTCCGCCGGTTAATAAAAATATAAGCGGAATAACAAGTATCATCCTCAATACCGATAATAGATTTGATATGTAAAAAAATTCTTTTTTCACGTTTTAACTGTCATAAAAACCGTAACTTACTAAAGTTAGTAATTTTAAATAAAATAAACTATATTATTTACATTTTTTAAATAAATTTTCTCGGTTAATTTTATACATGAACATTTATCTTGACAATGCCGCATCGACAAAAATTGACGAAAGAGTGCTCGATGCAATGCTGCCTTTTATGAAAGAATACTATGGTAATCCTTCCTCCATTCATAAGGAAGGTAAGTACTTAAAAGTTCTGGTCGAAGAAGCGCGGGAAACAATTGCTTCATTCCTCGGTACTAAGCCCAAAGAAATTTTCTTTACAAGCGGCGGAACGGAAGCAAATAATTTCGCGATTAAAGGTCTCGCGTTTTCGAATGCGGATAAAAATAAAAATCACTTAATCACTTCTACAATAGAACATCCCGCAGTTCTCGATACAATTTTATATCTGAAAAAATTCGGTTACAGTATCTCTCTCGTCGCTCCCGGCAGCCGCGGATTCGTCAGTCCGGCGGAAATAGAAAAACTGATTACGCCCCGTACACTTCTGGTTTCAGTGATGCACGCGAATAACGAACTTGGCTCCGTGAATGATGTAAAAGCAATAAGCAATATATGTAAGAAGAACAAAGTTGTCTTTCACAGCGATACGGTTCAAAGCGTCGGTAAAATGAAAGTATCACCGAAAGAATCAGGAATGGATTTTATGACTATGTCCGCTCATAAAATCTACGGGCCTAAAGGCGTCGGTATCCTTTTTAAAGACGAGAATATCAGGATTGACAAATACTTTCACGGCGGCGGTCAGGAAAGAGATATGCGCGGCGGAACCGAAAATGTTCCGGGAATCGCCGGTCTGAAAAAAGCGGTTGAAATACTGAAAGAATCAATGGATGCCGATATCGTGCATTACAATCATCTTAAAGAAATCCTTAAGACAAAATTATCTTCCGTGTTCGGAGAAAATGTTGAATTCAATTCCGGCGTCGAGAATGTTCTTCCTAATATTTTGAACGTGTCTTTCAATCCGTATAAAATGAAAATTCCCGAAGCGCTCCTGCCTGTGCTCCTTGACCTTAAAGGAATTTCGGTATCGGGCGGCTCAGCGTGCTCTTCCGGCTCTCTGAAACCTTCGAAAGTTTTGATTGAAATTGGCAAAGATGAAAAAACCGCTCTGTCGTCGATTAGAATATCTCTCGGCAGATTCAACAAAGAGGAAGATGTAGATGCATTAACTAAAGCGATGAAAGAAATTCTTAATGTCTGATTTTCTTCTTTTCTTTTACCGGTATGAATGTGTTGACAACTCCGTAAAAAATATACAGAACTGTAATAGGGAAGACCGCCAGTCCTTTAGTCAATATTGAAACCACAGCCGCTGTCAGCAGCCCGATAAATATAAGAGGTCTCTCTTTAACTGTCCTCAGATTAAATGAAGGCATCGCGGGATACCTGAATTTGCTTACCATCATTAAAGATACAAAAATCGTAAGTCCGAAAATGAACTTTTCGCTCAACTGCGGAGTGAAAACTTTGTCGTGATAAAAGAGTACATAAGAACAGATTATCAGCGCCGCCATCGGGACCGGAATGCCGTAAAAGACATCCTTTGTGTAACCCGTCAGGCTTATATTGAACCTTGCCAGCCTGATTGCTCCGAAAGCCAGTACAAGCGATGAGACGAGTATTCCTATCGCGTTATAATCCTTGAAGAAAAAACTGTACAATAGAAATGAAGGCGCGAAGCCGAATGATACAACATCCGAAAGCGAATCAAGTTCTACGCCGAAATCCGATGATGTATGAAGTATCCGCGCAACCATGCCGTCGAAAACGTCAAATATCGCCGCATAGCATATAAAATATATCGCCTGCTCGTATTCGCCGTGCGATGAACTTATTACCGACATGAATCCGCAAATAGCATTCAGTATCGTAAATAGGCTCGGTATGAATTTTTTTGATACAATCATTGGAATTTCGCGATTTCCGTTATGCCTGCCGTTACTTTTTGCCTGAGTTGTACCTTTATTGCTGTGCCGGTCGGTACAAGCACATCTATTCTTGAACCGAATTTTATCATTCCGAATTTTTCGCCTGCTTTAACTTTCGAGTTTAAAGCAAGGTCGCATACTATCCTTCTTGCGACAAACCCCGCGATTTGCTTGAATAGTATCTTCTTGCCTTTTGCTGTCTCAAGCCCTATCTCGCTTCTTTCATTCTTTTCGGATGATTTATGGTTGAACGCTACTACGTAGTTTCCTTTAATGTAATTGAAATACTTTAATATTCCGCTTACGGGATAACAGTTCACATGAACGTTTAACGGCGAAAGAAATATGCTCACCTGAATCAGTTCGCTGCCTTCGAAGAAAGAGGGATATTTGTTCTCGATTTTCTCAATCAGAACAACCTTGCCGTCTGCAGGGGATATTATGCTGTCAGGTGACATGCCCGCCGGAACTTTTCTCTCCGGGTCTCTGAAAAAATATAGCGTGAATACAAGCAGAAAAAGAGAAAGCCCTAACAGCGATAATTTTACCGCCGGGATGTTAACAAGGAATGCTATTGCATCGAGTGCAAGAGTTATGAATAAAACCTTTATTACTACGTCTTTTCCGTAATTTGTAATCTTGAACAAAGTTAAAATCTTAATTAATGAAAATCACGATAATCGTTTGTTGATTTCTTCGTACGCTTCTTCAACTCCTCCGAGATTGAAACGGAATCTGTCCTTGTCGAGTTTCATGCGCGTCTCGGAATCCCACAGCCTGCATGTGTCGGGAGAGATTTCGTCGGCTAGAATAATATTTCCCTCGTCGTCTTTTCCGTATTCAAGTTTGAAATCTACAAGCAGAAGTTTCCTTTCCGCGAAAAATGTTTTGAGAAGTGAATTTATCTTTAATGTAAGTTCCTTAATGTGGTCTAATTCCTCAGGTGTCGCCAGACCAAGTTCGTATATGTGCGCCTCCGTAAACAGCGGGTCTCCGAGTTCGTCCGACTTGAAATAATATTCCACAATCGGCGGCTTCAGTTCTTTTCCTTCTTCTATGCCGTATCTCTTTACAAGACTTCCTGCCGCGATATTTCTGCACACGACTTCAGCCTGAACGATTTTCACCCTCTTCACAATCATTTCGGTATTGGAGATTTTTTCGACGAAATGCGTGGGGATGCCGTTCTTCATAAGATATCCGAATAGGGCAGTGGTAATCGATGTGTTCAGAATACCTTTGTTCTTGATTTGTTCTTTCTTTAATCCGTTGAATGCCGTTGCGTCATCCTTGAATTCCTGTATGTACAAACCGGGTTTATCTTTTATTTCGTAAATCCGTTTTGCTTTGCCTTCGTATAATAGTTTTCGTTCCAATTTTTTATTTTCAAATTAAGTAATTTAAGATTAAAATTCTATTCTTAGTAATTTCATTAAAATAAAAAACCCGGGAAGTTTCCCGGGTTTTTAATATATGAAAGAATGTTATTATTTTCCTTCTGGTTTCTCTGTCTTCGGTGCTTCCGGAATAACCACCGCCGGTTCCGGCGCCTGAACTTCGTCTCCGATGATATCTTCAATCCTGAAATCAATCTGCTCGGATTCGTATGTCTTCGATCTTTCCTGAACGTCCTTAACAGTGAACTTGCGCGTTAATTTGAATTTGCTCGTGTATGCATCAATCGTCTCCTGATCTTTATCTTTAAAGAATTCGATTACCGATAAAACGATTTTCTTGTTGGCTTTGTCGAATTCTATTACCTTTGCATTGAGTGAATCGCCGGGTCTGAAGAGTTCAGCGAAATTCCTTACGGGCGCTACCGATAACTGCGACGCGGGAATGAATGAATCCACTACGTCCGGAAGTTCGACTATAATTCCTTTTTCAATCGGCTTTACAATCTTAACTACCGTTTCAAGCCCCGTTCTGTACTTCGCTTCGAGCGAATCCCACGGATTTTCGAATAACTGCTTGTGTCCGAGTGATATTCTCTGATTTGCTACATCTATACCGAGAATTACTACTTCTATAATTTCGCCTAACTTCACGAATTCATTGACGTCGAGAATTTTCTTCGTCCATGATAAATCGGAAATGTGAACTAATCCGTCAACACCTTCTTCGAGTTCTACGAATATTCCGAAGTTTGTGATGTTGCAGACTTTGCCTTTTTGCTTTGTTCCTACCGGGAACTTGTCAAGAAGACTCTGCCACGGATTCGGAGTTAACTGCTTCATTCCAAGCGATAACTTGCGGTTGTCGAAGTCAATGTTCAGAATCTGCGCGTCGACCAACTGTCCCATTGTTACCATCTGGCTCGGACTTGTGATGTGCTGTGTCCATGACATTTCACTGATGTGAATAAGTCCTTCGATACCCTTTTCGATTTCGATGAATGCACCGTAATCCGTAAGAGAAACAACTTTGCCGGATACTTTGTCGCCGACTTTGTATTTTTCCTGAATGTTATCCCACGGATGAGCCTGTAACTGCTTAAGACCGAGATAAACTCTCTGTTTCTCTTCGTCGAATTCAATTACAAATACGTCAATCATCTGGTCAAGTTTTACTATGTCTGAAGGATGATTGATTCTGCCCCATGAAAGGTCCGTGATGTGAATTAAACCGTCAAGACCGCCTAAGTCTACGAATACACCGAAGTCTGTTATTGCCTTTACGGTCGCTTTCAGTGTCATTCCCTTCTTGATTGTCTTCAGTAATTCTTCGCGCTGTCCCGCCATCGATTCTTCTATAAGAACCTTGTGCGATACGATGATATTTTCAATCTGATTGTTAATCTTTATAACCTTGAAGTCCATTACCTTGCCTACGTATTCATCGTAATCCCTGATAGGTTTCGTGTCTATCTGTGAACCCGGAAGGAATGCCGTTAAACCGCTCAGGTCTACTACAAATCCGCCCTTGATTCTTCTGAGGCACTTGCCCTTTACAATCGTTCCGTCTCTCTGCGCGTCTACTATCCTATCCCACATCTTTATCGAATCGGCTTTCTTCTTCGAAAGGACAAGTTGTCCTTCTTTGTCTTCAATCTTTTCAAGGAAAATTTCAATTTCATTTCCGACAACTAATTCTTCGGGATTCGAAAATTCATTGATTGAAACTCTTCCGTCTGACTTCGAACCGATATCTATCAATACGTCTTCACCGTGAATTGCTACAATTTTTCCTTTTACAAGTTCGTTTTCCTTTATGACGTTGAATGTCTTTTCATAAAGTTTTAACATGTTCTGGAATTCATCCTCGTTGTAATCCGTTGAGATGAATTTTGTTGAGATTTTTTCGTTTTCGTTCTTGACATCATTCCGTTGCTGGTTTGATCTCAAGTCGGAGGGTCTGTGTGTATCTTGCATAATGAGTAATTCCGGTTAATTTTTCCTTTTGCTCCCAACCGGAAAAAAGCAAAGGTTTAGTTTTTAAATTCCCTTCGGGATGCTCCCTCAGGGGTTTGTTTTATTCAATTCCTGAATTGGTAATTATTCTGTATAAATAATTGACCTGTTCTTCTATTATCATGTTCGTTGTGTCAACCTCAATCGCCTTCTCGGCTTTTTTCAGTATGACGGGGTTCTTTCTCATTTCCATCTCGTCCCTTAATTTCAATTCCTTCTCAATCTTATCTTTCGAGATTTTCTGACCTAAGTCAAGAAAATCCTGATGCCTGCGCGCTACTCTCGCGCTTAAATCGCTTATTATATAAAATTTGTATTTCGCATCGGGAAAAACATTTACTCCCGTGTCCTTGCCTTCCATTATCAAACCCTTGGAAGTGTCTGCAGCCTTTTTCAGTTTTTCGTTGACCATGCGCCTTAACGCGTTAATCCTGCTTATGTTGCTGACCTTGTTCGTAATCTCAAGCGCCTTAAGTTCGGATGTGATATCCTTATCGTTTAAAAGAACCGTATTGTCAATGAACTTTAAATTCATGCTCGATGCCGTCTTGCATATAGCATTGTAATCATTCTGTTTTATATTGCCCTTTAGCACGGCATACGTAATGGCCCTGTAATAAGAACCGCTGTCAAAGTACCCTACGTCCAGTTTTTCCGCTAACATCTTCGCCGTGATACTCTTGCCCGTCCCTGAAGGTCCGTCAATTGTGATAATCAAATTGTCCATAAAACCTTAAAACTCATCTCTTTAAAATGATAAACATGAAATATTCTTAAAATATTTAAATATTTCAAGTTAAAAATGCGATATCAAAGTGCATATTATTGCATAAATTCTAAAATTACAGGATTTTACACCAAAATCCGCCTTTCCCTTTTTACGTTCGTCGGCCATAAATCTAATGTATATTATTTTGAGACATATAAACTATAGTTTCCGTAACTAAATTTGATGTATGTCCCCCTTCGGAGGGGCCGAAGGATCGCTGCGGCGATGTGCCCGCAGGGCGGGGGAGGGAAGACTCGTTGTGGAGAGGCGGGGGAGGGATATATTTTGTGCCCGTCATGAGCCTGCCCGCCATTATTTCGTTAGGTGGGTTACCTCCTGATGGTGCTATTATCACACAACTATTTTATCAATATCATCTTTTTAACCGCCGTAAACTCCTTCCCGCCCAAAACCTGTAAACGATAGAAATACACTCCGCTCGCAAAACCGCTTCCGTCAAATTCAGTAATGTATTTTCCTGCCGAACGGAATTCGTTGTTCACCAGTGTTTTTATTTCCCTTCCCAGTATATCGTAAATCATAAGTTTCACCTTTCCATCCTGCGGCATGTCATACGATATCTTTGTAACAGGATTAAACGGATTGGGATAGTTCTGATAAAGATTGTAACTAA
>JAQTLX010000009.1:0-78407 GCA_028714695.1 Ignavibacteria bacterium
TTCAGCCAAAAATGAATGAAATAATTAATCGAATAAATTCAAATCGATTTTGAAGAAAAGTCTTCTTACTGCTTTATTTTATTAGCAGTTGCAGTCTTCCGTGTTTTTTAAGCGGGACACTACTGATCGGGAAAACAAAAACCGTAATCAGGCTGCTGCGCTTCGACGCGGCGGCCTTTTTTTAACTCGCTCGCACACGTTTGAATATTTTGTCACTCTCCCTGATGACATGGAGGGTACACTTCGATAAAAACCCGCCACGGCGAGCCTTCGGCATGCCGGAATGACAGGCTGAGAGTGTTTTGCTTCGAAAGTAGTTTTGTGTTAAAACAAATTAATATTATAAGATTCCCGCTAAAAGCACGCGAGAATGACAAATAAGGATTTTTACTTTTTTCTAGATTCTAAATTCTAGATTCTAGATTCTAAATTCTAGATTCTAGATTCTAAATTCTAGATTCTAGATTCTAACTCCTGCTCTTATTATTTCGAATTAAAATTTGTAATTTAGAATTTATAATATAACATTGAACAAATTGTCCTGGTTAATTTTAATATTGGCGGGTGTATTCGAGATGGGCTGGCCGCTCGGATTCAAGTTATCGCAGGTGACGGAAAATAAAATCGCGTGGATTATATTTGCCGTTATATCAATGGCTCTAAGCGGATATTTTTTATGGCTGGCTCAGAAACAGATTCCAATAGGCACCGCGTATGCTGTCTGGACGGGCATCGGGGCTGTCGGCACTTTTCTTATCGGTATATTCTTCTTCAAAGACCCCGCAAGTTTCTTCAGGATTTTTTCTGCCGGGCTTATAGTAATGGGTGTTATCGGATTAAAACTGGCGGAATAGTTCTTTTCAATTAGTAATTAATAATTAGTAATCTAAAGGTAATTGTTAGTTGTTAGTTGTTAGTTGTTAGTTGTTAGTTGTTAGTTGTTAGTTGTTAGTTGTTAGTTGTTAGGATAAAACTATTAATTATTAATTACTAATTACTAATTACTAATTCAAAGATAGTAATTGGTTGTTAAGATAAAACTATTTATTATTAATTACTAATTCAAAGATAGTAATTGGTTGTTACGATAAAATTAATAATTATTAATTACTAATTATTAATTGTCACGCGATCGGCATTGTAAATTTTACGGTACTTCCTTTTCCCAATTCGCTTTCCGCCCATAATTTACAGTTGTGTTTTTGAATGAATTCTCTGCATAGTATAAGTCCGAGTCCTGTGCCTTTTTCGTTTTCCGTGCCGCGGGAATTGTGTTTGTTTCCCATTTTAAAAATTCCTTCGAGCGTTTGTTTATCCATGCCGACGCCGTCATCTGTAATAGAGAACTCCGCGAATTCGCTTTTTATCTCGGCGGTTACATCGACGTTCCCGTTTTTTCGTGTGTATTTTATCGCATTAGAAATTATGTTTCTCAGAATTGTTTTAAACATATTTTTATCCGCTTTGATGTTAACGTGTTCTGGAAGAGCAAAATTCAAAGTAATGTTTTTTCTTAGAGCATTAATCTTTAGAATTCTAAGTTCATCATCGAATAAGTTTTTGAGATTAAATACAACAGGCGCTATTTTTATTTTGTCGCGCTGAGAATAAGCCCATTCAAGTAAATTCTCAAGGAGTTCAAAAATTTGCCGCGCCGACTTGTGCACTTCGGCGGCGAAATTTTTTAATTCTTTCGGACTTATGTTTTCGGCTTCTTCAAGAAGTATTTCACTGAATCCGAGAATATTTGTAAAAGGGCTTTTAAGGTCGTGGGCTATTAAAGATAAAAATTTGTCTTTTGAGGCGCTGAGTTCGGCAAGTTCTTCGTTTAATTTCTTCAGTTTGAGTTCGGCAATTTTATTTTCCGTAATATCTTTTATTACGCCTATCATCCTTACGGGCGTTCCGTCGTATTGATATGTAACTTCACCCCTGCCCCACAGCCAGCGTATTTCTCCATCCGAGGGGCGGATTATTTTATATTCCTTGTCAAATGTATTTCCCTCCGCAAGAACATATTCTTTCAAATAAATCTTCATTTCTTCCTTCATATCCGGGTGTATAATAGCGTTCCAGTTATCTATATTCTTTTTATATCCTTCGCTTATTCCAAAAATATCGTCAAGAACTTCCGATGACGTCCATTTGTTAAGGGGAATATCCAAAACATACGAGCCCAATTTTCCGACTCTTTGTGATTCTCTCAGCAGTAACTCTTTTTCTTTCAGAAAATTTTCCGATTCTCTTAGTTCTGTTATATCTATTACAGACATTCTGCAATGCTTTTCCAACGCCGCAACAACTCCTTCGATGTGAACCGTGAGGTGTTTTCCTTCTTTTCCGATTATTGATAACTCGCACTGTTTTTTGCCGTTACTTTTAAAAACCTCCGTTAAAAAGTTTTCGAAAATCGGCATTTCTTTTTCGGAAATAAACAAATAGAATGAACGGTTTTTAATTAGAGAACGGGTTTTTCCGAGTAGAATCGAGCCGGAAAGATTCACCTGATCTATTTTCCCGTCCGCTTCAACGGTGAAATATCCGACCGGAGCAAACTCAAAGAGGTCTGTATATTTCTGAAGCGCCGTTTCAAGTTCCAATCTGATACGGATTAGTTCTTCGTTCTGCAATTCCAATTCAATCTGGTGAACCTGCAGTTCGTGTACAAGTTTGTTGGCATCCGCAAGTAAATTGGATGTTTTTTCGTGTACGATTTTTTTTCCTAACTTTTTTTCAGCCTTTTTTCTTAAAATCGATTGACCCGGCGCAGAACCCGCTTTCTTTTTCATTCTTTTAATATTTTTTGAGCAAACACAACAATTCCCGCAACCTGCCCGTTCTCTTTAAATAATTTATTCAGAAACCACTCAATGCGGAATACATTACTCTCCGAAATATAAACCTTTGTTTCCAATCTTCCATTTGTACCTCCCGTGAAAAACTTTGCGAAATCTTCATCGACTTTTTTCCTTAAGGGCGGTAATATAAAAATATCCGTAAATTTTTTATCGATTACATCCTCTCTTTTTTTGCCGAATAATTTTTCCGCTTCGGTATTAAATTCGACAATGTGTCCGTTAGTTGACAGGCAGAGCGTTACGTTTGGCGCCGTTTTAATGAGCGACCGGAGCAATATGCTCGTTTCAACAAGTTCCGCCTCGAGAATTTTTGCTTTTGTTATATCGGTAAACGTGATTACGAGTCCGTCAATTTTATTTTCGAGTGTGCGGTAAAGCATTATGCGCACAAGATAACACTTATCGTCTTTCGAATAAATTGTTTTTTCGGAAAATTTAAGAGTGCGCAGAACTTCTTTTGCGTCTTCTATTAAGTCAGGATATATGAGGACTGTCGTAAGATCTGAAATCGGCCTTCCGATATCGCCCGGAATCAGTTTTGTAATCTTTGTTGCCGGCATAGTAAATCTTCTTATGTTCAGGTCGTTATCAAGAAAAAGCGTGGCAATATCGGTGCTGTTGAAAAGATTCTTCATGTCGTTATTTGAACGGGAAAGGTCGTCAATTTTCGACTGCAATTCGGCGTTCAGAGTCTGGAGTTCTTCATTAAGACTCTGCATTTCTTCTTTAGAGGTCGTAAGTTCTTCGTTTGTGGACTGGAGTTCTTCGTTTGTGGATTGGAGTTCTTCGTTTGTGGATTTGTGCTCTTCCTGCGAAGTCTGCATTTCTTCGAGCGCAGCGCGAAGTTCTTCCTTCAACCGGTTACATTCCTGTTCCTGTTCGGATTTCTTTTTGCTTGTTCCTTTTACCGGTTTTTTAATATCTATCGGTTCCGTTACGTCATTAAAAAATAAAATCAACAACCCGTTCAATTCATCGGGTTTAGTTATGTATTGTATTGTAATATCAACTACCTGTCTTACGCCGCTTGAATCCGTTCTAAGATTTTTAACCGTGGTTTCGTTTTCCCGCCTTAATACGGTTTGAAATGCGGAGTAAATCTCTTTACGAAGTCCTTCGCGAAGCATTGCAAAAATATTCCAGTTTGCTTTTCCAGATGCGGGCTCAAGGTATTTTCCCGTGCTTCCCGTGACATATAAAATGTCTCCCTTGTCATTTACAAGAACTGCCGAAGGAGAAAATTTTTGAAAAAGTAATTTTTCTACGAGTGACTGCAAATTGTCGGTTTCTTTCATTTGGGGAATTATTTCAGTTGCTGCTTTTTTTTGTTTTGAAGAAGCGGGGGAAATGATAAGACTGCTCTGTCGGAAAATTTCTTCGCTTCTGCGGAATATTCTCTCTTTACTGTAAACAGAATTAAACAGGTTTGAATATTCTCCTACCGATTCTGCATTGCCGAGTATCAATATACCTTCCGGCAGCAGGCTGTAATGAAACAAAGGAAATATTTTTTTCTGCAGTTCGGGTTCAAGATAAATAAGAAGGTTTCTGCAAGAAAGAATATCAAGTTTCGTAAACGGCGGGTCCATTATCAGATTTTGCTGAGCAAAAATAATCATTTCGCGGATTTCTTTCCTCACCCTGAATCCGTTTTCCTCTTTTGCAAAAAACCTGTTTATTCTTTCGGCTGTTATTTCGGAAGCAATATTAACGGAAAATGCGCCCCTTCTTGCTTTTTCAACAGCATCGCCGTCTATATCCGTTGCAAATATCTGTAACGCGATGTTTTTATGAATTTCCTGTTTGCTAACCGCTTCTTTGAAAGCAATTGCAAGCGAATAGGCTTCTTCGCCGGTAGAGCAGGCGGGAACCCACGCTCTTAAAATTCTTTTTGCCGGACTTTTTGATATTAGTTCGGGGAGAATTTTACCGCTGAGTATTTCCCAAACCTCGGGGTCGCGGAAAAAATTTGTTACGCCTATTAGCATTTCCTTAAAAAGAATCTGAAGTTCTGCGGCATTTTCCTGTAAATAATGTACATAAGAAACCATGCTGTCAATCTGGTGAATACTCATGCGCCGTTCAATCCTGCGGTACATAGTATTCTTTTTATACAGAGAAAAATCGTGTCCTGTATGGCTTCTCAAAAGTATAATTATTTTTTCAAGAGCGGTCTGATTACGACCCTCGCTTTTCATTTCCGGTAAACCCGATAAATTATGCTTAAGTATTGAAAATATTTTCGGAGGAATCTCATTTGCCGGAAGTACAACGTTTGCCAGCCCAGCATCTACAGCGCTTCTCGGCATTCCGTCAAATTTCGCAAGCCCGGGGTCCTGAACAAAAACAATACCGCCGTGCTCTTTAATTTTTGTGAGCCCGAGTGTACCGTCAGAGCCCATGCCCGAGAGAATAACGGCAATACTTCTATCCCCCTCGTTTTCGGCAAGAGTTTTGAAAAAATGGTCAATCGGCAGACGCAAACCGCGGCGTTCACTCATTTCGAATAAATGCAGTGTTCTTTTGAATATTGATAAATCCCTGTTCGGCGGAATTACATAAATACTATTCGGTTTTATTTTCATGTTGTCGGTAATCTGAAACACCTTAATCTTTGTCAATCGCTGAAGTATTTCCGTTAAAAGGCCTTTGTGCGTTGGGTCCAGGTGCTGGACTATTATGAAAGCCATTCCGCTGTTCTCGGGAATATTGGTTATAAATTGTTCAAGCGCTTCGAGTCCGCCTGCAGACGCTCCTATCCCCACAACGGGAAATTCCGATTTATTAAAAACTTTTTTTGCAGGAGTATCAATTGGCATAATCTTTTTTTCCGATTTAATTCCTCTTTTGCTGCCGTTTGGCTTTTTCATAATCTTCAGCGCTTAATTGTATTATATAATGTAGCAAATATTACTTAAAAATGTTATATACGGTATACATTTTTCTGTAAACAATGTGTCTTTTGCCGGTTTTCTCTCCGAAATTCAAGGTTTTTTTCTGTTGTCCGACCCCCGCCATGCCTGTTTGCATGTTTGTAATATTAATCTTGAATTTTAATAAACTATCTGTTAAATTTTAATATTAAAACTAGTCTTTTGAGCAGGAGGTATCTGTGGCCGATTTAGTCCAAAAACCAGTAAAATCAAAAACGAAAATACGGATTGCAATTATTGAAGATAACCGTCTTTTAAGAGACGGCATAACCGTTATGTTAAACGAACATGCCGATTTAAAAGTCGTTGCTGCTTTAGGCGAAGTTGAAAACTCCATGTCGAACATCTTCAGCAAGAAACCCGATATTATTTTAATTGACCTCGGACTAAGAAGCAGGAACAGCCTCGATGTTGTAAAAATGATAAAGAAAAAATCCCGCGAAATGAAAATTATTGTTATGGACCTTCTGCCTTTGCAGACGGATATTCTCGATTTCGTGAAGGCAGGTGTCTCGGGATTCATACTTAAAGAAGCCTCCGTTCAGGAATTTTTAAAAACTATCCGATTGGTTGCGGACGGAGATAAAGTACTTCCGCCGCATATGGCGGGTTCGTTGTTTACGCAAATCATTGAAAGAGTAGCAAACGGACATCAGGAAAAAACACTGTTGCGGGCAGTCCGGATGACGAAACGCGAACGGCAGGTTATTGAACTAATCGCCGACGGACTGACAAACAAAGAAATCGGGCACATACTTCACCTTTCCCCTTACACCGTTAAAAGCCACGTTCACAACATACTCGAAAAGATGGCATTGCATACCCGCGTGCAAATTGCCAAATACGCCCACGACAGAGAAGAATTCAAAGATCTCGAAGATTCCGTATCGCTTATAGACGATTAACTAATCCACAAGGATTAACCCTTTTTTCATCCATTTGACTTATACAATACTTTAACGGCTTATGTTATTTTACATTCAAGTGTTATTTAATGATTTATGTAAAATGAAAAAGCCCGGCAGAAAAATCAGATTATTTATTATAGAGGATAATCGCATCCTGCGCGAAGGCATCATTTCAATGCTGAAGCCCTGCCGCGATATAAACATTATTTCCGAACATCCGGGCGGTGATAACACAATTTCAAAAATTCATAAACTTAAACCGAACGTAATTCTTCTGGACCTTGGTTTGCGAAGCAGGAACAGTTTAAGAATTGTCGAGAATGTGAAAAAAGAATTTCCCGAAGCAAAAATAATCGTAATGGACCTTGTTCCGGTAAATGCGGATATACTGAGGTTCGTAAAAGCCGGAGCCGAAGGTTTCATTTTAAAAGATGCTTCTCAGGATGAATTTCTGAATACGATTAGAGCCGTAGCGGTGGGAGAGAAAATTCTTCCCAGGCAGGCGGACGATTCTTTGTTTGCAAGCATTATAAAAAACGCCGTTAAAAGCGGAAAATCAAAATTAATCCAATCCATTAAAATGACGAAGAGGGAGAAAGCGGTTCTTACTTTTCTGGGAAATGCGTTTACGAATAAACAAATTGCATTAAAACTCCGCATTTCGGAAATAAGCGTGAGAGGGTGTATACACAACATACTGGAAAAACTCACCCTGCATGCCCGTCTCGACCCGATGAATTTTGAAACACCTAAAAAGACTCTTTCGATTTTTTCCGGAAGTATCTCAATTATAAATAAATAATTATATGAAAGTTCTTCTTGTATATCCCGAATATCCGGCAACATTCTGGAGTTTCAAACATGCTCTGCCGTTCATAAACAAAAAGGTATCATTGCCTCCTTTGGGTTTATTAACGGTAGCGTCTTTGCTTCCGAGAGACTGGGAAAAAAAACTCGTTGATTTAAACGCTTTGCAACTCAGGGACGAGGATATCGAATGGGCAGATTCCGTTTTTATTAGCGGCATGGTCGTGCAGCGGAAATCGGCCCGGGAAGTTATTAGCAAAGCAAAATCAGCGGGTAAATTTGTGGTAGCAGGCGGTCCACTATTCTCAAACGAATACAAAAACTTCGAGAATGTGGACTGCTTTGTTTTAAATGAAGGAGAAATTACAATACCTCTGTTTCTGGAAGACATGAAGAACAATACGCTTAAACATGTTTATAAATCCGACATAAAACCCGACCTGTCGGAGACGCCTGTACCTGACTGGAAACTTCTCAATTACAATGATTATGCGACGTTGTCGATTCAGATATCACGCGGATGCCCGCATAGTTGTGAGTTCTGCGACGTAATAATTATGAACGGACGCGTACCGAGATATAAATCCGAAGAACAGATTATTCACGAACTCGAAGTGCTTTACTACTCCGGGTGGCGCGGCGGAGTTTTTATTGTTGATGATAATTTCATTGGAAATAAAATTGCCGCGAAGAAAATACTCGTAAGAATTGTACAGTGGATGGACGCAATGGACAAACCGTTTACGCTATTTACTGAGGCTTCAATAAATCTTGCCGACGATAAGGAATTAATGACGCTTATGCAGGGAGCAAATTTCGATTCTGTTTTCATCGGCATCGAAACTCCGGAGGAAGAAGGTCTTTTGTCATGCGGTAAACTGCACAATTTGAATAAAGACCTTATTGAAAAAGTAAAAATAATTCAGCGGCACGGACTTGAGGTTCAGGGCGGATTTATACTGGGATTCGATACCGATACGGCTAACACTTTCGACAACATGATAAAGTTCATTCAAAAGAGCGGGATAGTAACGGCTATGGTTGGGCTTCTGCACGCTATTCCGGAAACTGCGCTGTACAAAAGGCTTCACGGCGAAGAAAGAATAATCTCAACGCCCACAGGCGACAATACAGATTTTTCTTTAAACTTCATTCCGGAGATGCGGCTCGATTCGCTGATGGAAGGATATAAAAGAGTAATCGATACATTATTTTCTCCCAAATATTATAATAAAAGAATAATCACATATCTCAAAGAATATAATAAGATAGCGGTTAACACGAAACTGTCTTTTCGTATGCAGATGAAGGCTCTCTCAAAATCTGTGTGGAAAATCGGAATTAAAGGAAAGGGGAAATTTCATTTTTGGAAAATGATATTCTGGACAATTTTCAGAAAGCCGAAATTAATTTCCGAAGCAATTACACATTCTATATACGGATATCATTACAGGACAGTTTTATTGGGCAATGGGGACGGTAGACGGAAATAAACCTTGATGTCTCTCCTTTTCTTGTCTGCCAAATTAAATCCCGGTCTCTTAAGACCGGGATTTTTATTTTATCTCTACAAATACTGGTCGAGACCTTTGCGCCGCAGGTAATCCACGACTTCTTTAACGTTCTGCGACTCTCCTTTTTTGCAAATCAGCAGACCGTTGTCAGTATCTATAACAAGCAGGTCCTCAACGCCTATCAGTGTTGAAATGCGCTGGTCGTTTATTATCAGACAGTTCTTCGAATTTATCGTAAGCGTCATCCCCTGTTTGACGTTGCCGTCGGAATCTTTTTCTTTTATGTTATAAATCTCATCCCACGAACCAACGTCGCTCCAATCGAAATGACTTTTGATGGTATAAACCTCTTTCGATTTTTCCATAACTCCGTAGTCGATGGATATGCCTTTCAATTGCGAGTAAATAAGTTCAAGTGTCTTTGCAAAAGTATTGGATAGAAGTTCTTTTTCAAGTTTGTTAAGAGAAGCATATAAATCCGGAAGGGATTTTTTTATTTCCGCCAGCATCGTATCCACCCTGAATATGAACATGCCGCTGTTCCACAGAAAATCACCGCTCTCGATGAATGCTTTTGCGGTTTCAAGGTTCGGTTTTTCTGCGAATGTTTTTACCTTATAGACGTTTTCGACGGTATTTGTATTTTTGTGGTTTACGGTTGTTTGAATTTCGGTAAAGTCTTCAGTATCATACTGAATATAACCGTACCCGGTTTCCGGTTTTGTCGGATTAATTCCGAGAGTTACAATTCCGCCGTTTTCATCGGTGAATTTAAGTCCGCATTTAACGACGCGGTGAAATTCTTCCGTGTCTTTAATTATATGGTCCGAAGGAACAACCAGAACGTTTCCTTTCGGTTCGAACTGTTTTATGAAAAGGCACGTGAGTCCGATGCACGGCGCGGTGTTTCTTCCGAACGGCTCGCAGATAATATTTTCTTCGGGAATTTTCGGAAGATGCTTTTTAGTTATATTTTTATAAGCGATATTTGTAACTACAAAAATATTATTTACCGGTACTACTCCTTCGAGTCTTTTAAAAGTCTGCTGAATCATTGAAACGTTTTCGTTTTCAATTTTCAGATATTGTTTCGGGAGTTTCGAGGTCCCTTTCGGCCAGAATCGGGTTCCGATTCCGCCCGCCATTATGACAGCGTAATTATTCATTGTTATTCTTTGGGTTTGTATGAAATATCCTGACCGGATCGTTCAAATATGAAATAAATGTATCAAGGTCTTTTACGGGTTTGTCGAGATAAATAAGTTTACAGCAATAGATGATGTATTTCAGAACTTCCGAAACTTCTTTCTGATACGGGTCCATTCGGTAGTTTTGAAGGAATTTGACGAATATATAGGATGCTTCCGCTAACTGCGCCATTTTGTGCATTTCCAGAATCCTTGCTATGTTAACGATTTCGCGGAACTGCGCGAATGCAGACGAAAGCCTGCGCAGTACTTCGAATGGAGCAACCTTTTCTTTCATTGAAACAAGAGATTCAAAAACATCTTCCATGTCAATTATCCTGTCTCTCAGCGCAAGGTATGCTTCTTTTTCACCGCTGTCAGTAAACTCTTCTATGATTTTTCTTTCCTCTTCGCCGAAATCAAATTTTTTCTTTTCGAATTCAACGCGTTTTGCGAGCAGGTCTTCAAGATCGTTAGAAAGTTCTTCGAGCATTTTTATTGTTTTTTCGAATCCGCCGAGTTCTTCGCCGTTTACAAGTTTTTCAATTCCGGTTATCGAGTTTTTGAAAACATCTATGTTTTCTTTCGTTACTGAAATTTCGCGGAACTTCTTGTCGAGGCAGAATGCAAATGATGAATAAACCTTTGTTATTATTTCGAATGACATTTTCTTTGAGCATTCTTTCAGGTTTTCGCTGATTGAAACTATCTCGTCCGCGATGGCATTCTTCATTTCGTAATCCTGCTCTTCCGAATCGAGTATGAGCAAAAGGTCGTCGAACAAACCGTTTATAGTTCTATTTTTTTCGAAAAGTTCTTCTTCGTATTTCTGAAACGCGGAATTTATAATTTCAGTGTTCGTTTCCTGTTCGATTTCCTGAAGTTTTTTCTCTACTTCTTTATCGCTTTCCGTCATCGCGGGAATTTCTTCAACCGGCTTGTTGATTTTTTCTTCTTCGCTGTCTGCCTGTTTCCGAATATAATTACTTTCCGGAATTTTACTTTTTATTTCTATGATAGGTTCTTCCGGAGGAGTTTCTGTTTCCTGTTTTTTTGTCTCCTCATCGAAGAACGGCAATTCTTCTTCCGGCTCATGCGCTGCATTTTCTTTTGTTTTTGCTTTTTCTTCTTCCCCGCTTTCAATTGCCTCAAAGAAAGATGCCATTTCAGAGTGTTTTCCCATTTCATCCGGTTTCGCGTCTTCGCTCTGTATCTGTCCCGTATAAACATCATCATGCTGTTCCGTCTTTTTCTCTTTCGAAATATCGGGGACAGCAATTATTTCGGGTTCATCTGTTTTAACAGGTGTGTCGGCGCCGGCCGACATGCCGGGCAGGTCAAAAACGTTTTCCGAGCCGGGGGTTTCATCGATTTTTTCAGGCGCTGCCTGCAAACCCGCCCCGTTGTTCTGAATCAGTTCCATGTATTTCGATTCGGAAATATCATATAATTCAAGAAGTTTTGTTTCTTTGAATTCTTCCGAAACCAATTCGTTGTCCAGTTCTTCTACTTTGAAATTCGGCTCTGCAAGGGAGTAAACTTTTTCCGCATCTTTGTCTTCGCCGGCATCTTCGAAAATATTTATTTCTTTTTCTTCTTCGCCGGCATCTTCTTCGGGAACAGGTTCAAGATTAAAGTATGTTTTAAGATAACTTTCTATGAAATTTCTGTCCGCAAAATAATTTTCCATAAAATTATCCAGATTGATTCTGCCGGATTCAAGTTTTCTGAACATGAAAACAAGATAGAAAGAAAGTTCGCGAAGTTTGTTTATGCCGGAAAGTACATATACTTCTCTGAGAATGTCATTGGAAGATTTTAGCGAACTGAGTATGGTCATCACACGTGCGTATTCAGGACTGCCTATGAATTTTATGAAGTCGGTTTCGACTTTTGACAATACAAATTTAATATAATCGTGATTCCTCAAATCTTCCCTTGGAAATTTATAAAAATTAAACAAAGATTACTTAACCGTAAAGGTTAAATTACGTATATGGAGAAAAATAATTCTTTTTACCTCACAAAAATAAAAAAAATTCCGTAATTAAAAAAACTTTTCCGAAAAAAGGAAAAATAAATATTTCAAACTTGACTTAATTATTTTCTTTGATTAATATTAATCAGTCTAAAGTTATTTGAAACCCCTGTTAGTATTTTGTTAATAAGTCTGTCTATACCCATTACGGAAATACTCGCGGGATGTTACCAAATCAACAATATTAACAACGATTGTTGATAACTTATTAGGGAAACGCTAAGTGCCACAGAAATATACCGGTTAGCAAATCCACAAACTTGTTAGTAGTTGTTAAAAAATACCTTAAAAGTTAAAGGTAAGTTATCCGATTCACTTAAAGTAATAGATTAAATAAATTTGTTTTGTTAATAAATATATAAGTTTGTTAGATGAGCAATTCCTTTACCAACTCGTTTGAATTACGGGATGAAGAAAGAAAAACGGCTCCCGAAAGGGATGATGCAGCGGATAACGCGAAGGAAATTTGGGAACAATTCATAAATCTTCTTTCTCAAAGCATAAAACAATCGGAAATCAAAACCTGGTTTTCGGTCATTAACCCTAAATCTTTCGATGGTAATGTTATGACTATAGAAGTTCCGAGCAAGGACTTCTATGGAATGATTGAGAAGCGCTACAACAAGAAAATTTCAGCGATTATTGAAAGCGGTCTTCTGGGAGAACACGGTTCTTTGAATTATGTTGTTGCTCAGGAAAGTCTTTTCGAAGAAAATCAGACCGCGAACAGAACGGAACCTTCGGAACACGCAAACGTAACAAACTTCAAATATCCTTACGGAACAGGTTCATACGAAACCAAAAAGGAAGAAGAGCCGTTTTCCTCTAATTTATTAATAAGACATACATTCGAAAATTTCGTAAAAGGCGAAAGCAACGATCTTGCTGTTGCAACAGCATACGCGATTGCAAACAATCCGGGCGGTGCTTACAATCCTTATCTGGTTTACGGAGGCGTCGGAGTCGGCAAAACACATCTTGTACAGGCAATCGGAAATGAAATACTTAAAAAGAATCCGGGCAAAAGGGTTTACTGCCTCACCACACAGGAGTTTACAAACCAATTCACAACAAGCATCGCAACACAGAAACTTGATTTCTCCCACGGCAGAGGCGGAACAAAGAATCTTGATAATTTCTACAGATCGCTTGATGTATTAATACTCGACGATATTCAGAACCTTGAGGGAAAGCCCGGAACACAGGATTTTATGTATCAGATTTTCAATTATCTTTATAATAACAAGAAACAAATTATTTTTTCCAGCGACAAACCAATAAGCCAGTTGAAAAGCATAACCGAAAGACTCATTTCCCGTTTTCAGTGGGGAATAACGGTTGACATTCAAGCGCCGAGTTGGGAAATGCGCGTTGCCATCATACAGAAAAAACTTGACGAGGCAAACATAAACGACGTTCCCGATGACGTAATACATTTCATCGCGTCGAATATTAAAGACAGCATCCGCTCGATAGAAGGCTGTATTGTAAACCTGATTGCCGAAAGCCTGTTCGTTACAAAAGGCGAAATAAATCTCGAACTTGCCGAACGCGTAGTTCATAAATTTCTCGGTAACGTAAGAAGGGCAAAGAGTGTTTCAATAGAAAATATTATTTTTGCAACATCGGAATACTTCAAAATATCCGAAAACCAGATTCTCTCGCGTAAAAGAACAAAAGAAATCGCATTTGCGCGGCAGGTGGCAATGTACCTTGCAAAAGATATGACAAGTTATACTCTTGAATCAATCGGATTGAATTTCGGCGGCAAAGACCATGCAACGGTTCTTTACGCATTCAATATGATAAACGAAAGCAGAAAGAAAAATTCCGAGGTCCAGAATATTATATCCGATATTAAAAATTCTCTCTCGAGAATGTAATAACACACCTCCAATACGACAATTCTGACGAATTCTCTGAAAAGATTTCCTGATTTTTTATTTTAATCCTCAAGAATACAAAGTTTAAGGCATTCTTTTACGGCACGCTAATTGATAAATGTATAATAAAACATTTTAAAATTAAAACAACCGCCATGAAATTTAAATTATTCTTAAGCGCTGCACTTTTATTACTGACAACTATCGTATATTCGCAAATTAATTCGGGTGTCTCTTATGACCCTATAGTTATAAGCGGTAAAATTACAGATGTGAATCACCCCGTTGCTGCTTTAAAAACTGACGACGGTACAATTTATACGATTAGAATGGGTCCTTACTGGTTCTGGAGCGAAAAGAACTATAAACTTACCACCGATGCAGCCGTTGTAAAAGGCGAAACGAAAGTGATAAACGGTGTAAATATGCTTTATCCCTCTGAAATCACGCAGAACGGAAATACAATTAAACTTGCGGACGAAAAAGGTATTCCATACTGGAGGAATGGCAGCGGAAACGGAAACGGCAACGGACGGGGATATTGCCGTGGAAACGGTAATGGAAACGGAAGAAGTAATGGAAGAGGTTACGGCAATTGCGGTCAGTGTCCGTATGGAAACAGGTAGAAACGAAAAATCTTCATTTTTGTTGAAAGGGCAGCGCTGCAAGGCGTTGTCCTTTTTTTAATTGTAATTTTTTGGATATAAAAAGAATATTTTCGAAAGCACTTCGTGGAATTTGTGAAATCCCTTTGGATTCATGAACATAAGCGGGCAATATCCGCTGACAACGTTTATATTTTTTGCCTTTGCTTCGGCAATACTTTCAGTTGTGTCCGCTCCCTTGGCGAACCAGATGTTTTTTATTTTTCCTTTTTCTATTTTCTTCACCATGTCAAGTGCGTTCTTCTTTCCTGTTGCGATTATAACGCTGTCAACGACGCCGTAGAGCTCCGAAATATCTTTAAGGCATCTCTTACCATCAACTTCATCGCAATTGCGGCTTACGGGATAAACATCGTACCCTTTTGCTGAAATTTCTTTATATAAAGTATTTCCGAATTTCATTTTATTGGACGATATACCTATAAGACCAATTTTGCCGGATGCTAAAATGTTTTTTATTGTTGTATTCATAGCGAAAGATTTTTATAAAACTAAAAATTATAAATCAAATTTAAAATGAATGTTAGTATCCTCTTAATAATTTATTAACAACCCGTACTTACTGACAAAATGCACCGTGAAAATCATAACAATCAAATATGCATTGTTTAGTACGCCGAAAACACCGGAAAGTAATACACAAATTACTAACAGTATTTTCTTTATTATCTTTTTAATTTCAACATAAATCAATATTTTTTAACCTTATCAACAACCCTATTACTCTTATTGTATTATATACTTATTATTAATATAGATTGTTAGAGAAACTTTACATAAAGAATTATCTCATCATAAAAGATGCAAAACTTGAATTCAAAAAGGGTTTAAACATCTTAACGGGTGAAACAGGCGCAGGTAAAACAATTATACTTGATGCACTGATGCTTATACTTGGAGAGAGAGCAGATTATTCGATAATCAGCAGCGAGAGCGAGAAACTCATCATCGAAGGACATTTTGAATTTGGGAATAATAAATCGGTGCTGCGGTTTCTTAAAGAAAACGATTTATTCAGCGACAGTGAAGATAAAGGCTGTGTTATTGTCAGGCGTGAACTAACAAAAAAAGGCAGCAGCCGTAATTTTATAAATGACACGCCCGTAAATATATCCTCGCTTAAAGAATTCGGAAATCTGATAATAGATATACATTCGCAGAACGAGCACCAGTCTCTATTGAAAAAGGAAATGCATATAGATTTTCTTGACGGCTTCATGTCGGATAAGAAAATTACGGATACATTCGTCGAAAAATATTCGGAATATAAAATTCTTATACAAAATTACAACGAACTCACTGGCAGGAAAGAAGAACTTGCGGAAAAAAGAGGATTCATAGAATTTCAGTTGAAAGAAATCAACAACGTAAACCCTCTTCCGGGCGAAGATGACGAACTCGAGAACAATTTGAAGAAAATGGAAAATTCGGAAGAGATATCCGTTTCTCTCGATAACGCAATAAATATTATTTACGAGAACGAAAACAACGTTCTCGCGGGTCTTCTTAATTCGATAAAAGAACTTAAAAAAGCCGCGAAGTACGATGTTGAACTTGAACGGCTTATCTCAACGCTTGAATCGGGCTATCATTCCATAAAAGATTCTGCGGAAGAACTGCGCGGATACGCAGCCTCCGTGGTTTTTGATCCTCTGCAGATAGAGCAGGTAAGAACGCGCCTCGGAGCGCTTACGTTCCTGAGGAAAAAATACAAAATGACAATGCAGGAGTTGATAGATAAAGCGGAAGCGCTGACAAAAGAACTTAACCTTTCTGAGAACTTTGATTTCGAATTGGAAAAACTCGAAAAGGAAATTTCAGTAAAGAAAAAAGCACTGTACGACATCTGTAAAGAACTATCAAAGAACAGGAAGAAAACCGCGAAAGAACTTGAAAAACGCGTAAACTCTTATTTGAAAGAAGTGGGACTGGATTCGGCGGAGTTCATGATAAATTTTGAAATACAGGAAAGCGGAGAAAGCGATAATTATTCAATCAAAGACGGCGGAAAGAACATAAAAATTACTTCCAACGGTATTGACGATGTTGAATTTCTAATAAAAGCAAATAAAGGCGGCGAGTTTACACCTTTGCGCAAGACCGCATCAGGCGGAGAAATATCCCGTATTATGCTGTCGTTAAAAGCATCGACGTCCGGAAAAGACAATGTGCCGATACTCGTATTCGACGAAATAGACGCGGGTATAAGCGGTAAAATTGCAGGCAAGGTAGGAAAACTTCTCAGAAATCTCTCGGCTTCGCATCAGATAATTTCAATTACACACCTTCCGCAGATAGCGGCGCTAAGCGACAACCATTTTTATATAAGCAAGAACGAAACGAACAAAAAAACAATAGCCGAGATAACCGTTCTTAATGAAAACGAAAAAATTAAAGAGGTAGCAAGGCTGTTAAGCAGCGAAAAAATAACGGACGCGTCTTTAAATACCGCAAAAGAACTGATAAAAGAAAAAATTAAACACTGAATATTATATTTCTTTATAGGGTTTTTTCTATCTATATTTCTATTATATCTGTCGCATAACATAACAAATTAATCAAGTGCTTAAAATCCGGGTAAAACATCTACTGGCTCTGCTATTATTGATTTTTGTTTCGAGCGTACTTAAACCGCAGTCATTCAATACGCAATTTTACAATGAATCTAACGGTCTTGCAAATTCAAAAGTATGGACCATTTTACAGGATAAATCCGGGAGAATATGGTTTGGAACGCGCTCCGGTATTTCCGTTTATGACGGACTTTCATGGAAAGGTTTTTTAAATACGGACGGTATCAGCGGTTACGAATGTTTTGCATTACATGAAGATAAACAGGGCAGCATAAAAGCGCTTTTCAAAAACCCTTCTTTCCTTGTGGCAACGTATAACGGAAGTTCGTGGAAAACGCTGCCCCCTTCAGGATTCGTTACGGCGAGTCTGTTATCTTCGTTTTTAGTTTCAGGGACGGGCGATAATGAAAAATTTTATATCATTACACAGAATGAAGGCATTTCTTATTATGCAAATAATGCCTGGACGCACGTCGATTTTAAAAATGATTTCGGAATAGCGTATATTTATTCGGGCTGTGTTGCTGCCGATTCCATATTGCTTGCAACCGATAAAGGGCTTTTTTTTCTTAACGAGGACAACAAACTGCATGAATATATAGTAACACTTCCTTCAATGCCAAGAGGAGTATATACCGATACAAAGTATGAAAATAAAGTTTTTCTTGCCGGGGACAGTTGGTTCGGATATATTGAAAACGGCGTCTTTAACCTTGTTACAAAAAAAGTTTATGCGGATTTTGACTATAACATCGTAAACATAAACATTCAACCGGACAATCATTCAGGGTTTTATCTTTACAACAACTTTACCGTTAACTATGTGTCGCTAAAGGATACAATAGTTACAAGGCTGAATTCGAAAAGCGGATTGGTTACAAACGGAGCAAGTTGTGTATTTGTTGACGGAGAAAATAATATATGGATAGGAAGTTTAAGAGGAGTAAATAAAATATCCAGCCGGCGCTTTGTGAATTTTCTTGATTTGTTCAGGGAAGGCGACGGAGAAGTTTCCGCCATTCTGGAATATGAACCCGGGAAAATAATATTCGGCGGAAATAGCGGGTACACATTGTTTGACGGGACAACTTACAGATATTACAACACGGCGAAAGATACCTATCCCGCCACGGAAAAAGAGCGTATTCTTGACATGGCTCTGGATTCAAAAGGAAACATCTGGATTGCTTCAATAACGAAAGGATTTTTGGTTGTAGACAGGAATGGGAAGGTAACGGATTTCGGTAAAATTCACGGTCTGAACGAGAGAGTTGTATCTGTTGCAATGGACAGTGAAAAGAATATGTGGCTAACAACAAATGAAAGCATATATTCATACGACGGCAAAAAACTAACAAAGCACGTAATAGCCGAAAAAAATTCCGTCATCAGAAAAGTATTTGCTCTTGATGATAGCACTATGGCGTTTGTAACCGTTATGGAAGGATTATTTCTCAGAACGAAGAACAGCACAAAGCACATTGCATCGTTGAACAAGGAAACAAACAGCGTATATGCGGTAAAAAAAGATACAAAAGGAACTACGTGGATAGGAACAATGGACGGATTGTATGTATTAAAGAACGATTCTCTGCAGCGGGCGGTTTTGAACAACAACGAAACAATTAATCGTCCCGTTTATTTAGTTCTTGAAGATAAGAGCGGGAACGTCTGGTTTGGTACTGATTTCGGAGTTTACAAATACAACGGCAAAACACTTCGGGGATATTCAACAAAAGAAGGGCTTGCAGGCAACGAACTAAACCGTGCAGGCGGGATAGTTGAAAAAAACGGCAGGATATGGTTCGGTACAAATTTCGGCGCGTCATGCTATTATGAGGAATATGACGAAAATAACGCGAATACCGATTTCACAACTTTGAGAATAAAAGAGTTTTCATCCGAAGGGCAGATATATCCGGCGGATAAAGACGTTTCACTTTCAAGCAAAAACGATAACATAACATTTTATGTAAGCGGGTGTTCTTTTATAAACGAGAAAGAAAATAAAATCAGTTGGATGCTTGAAGGCGCTGACAATGAATGGAAAAAGGAAATAATTTATCAGACAGGTGAAATCTCTTACGATAATCTTGCTCCGGGTGAATACAAACTGTATGTGCGTATGAGAAATGCGGACGGAGTGCTTGGTCCGGCAACCGCCTCGGGTGTTATAACTATAGAAAAACCGTTGTATTTAAAATGGTGGTTCCTTCTTTTTTCGGCATTCGTTCTTTTTGGAATCGTATATTCAGGCGTTAATTATTTTTCACAGTTTAAATATACTCGTTTTCTGAAAGCCGAAGTAGCAAAAGTTACAGAGGAACTGAAAGAGACGGAAGATAAACACAGAGAAGCACTGTTAAAAGAAATTCACCACAGGATTAAGAATAATCTTCAGATAGTTTCAAGTCTGCTCAGCCTTCAGTCGAATACCATAAAAGACCCTGAAGTTCTTGAAATAATGCGTGAAAGCCAGAACAGAATCAGGTCGATGGCGCTTATACACGAAAAACTGTATCAGTCAAAAAGATACTCCACAATCGATATTTCGTCTTATATTAAGGGGCTTGTTGACTATCTAATAAGAGCGTATACTGTAAACACGGCGCTTATAAAAGTAAAAACGGACATACCGGAATTATTCTTGAATGTTGATATTTCGATTTCTTGCGGGCTGATAATTAACGAATTGGTGTCTAATGCCCTCAAATATGCCTTTCAAGATAAACCCGCAGGAAGTATATTAATTATAATTAAAAAAGAAGACGACAACCTTCTTTGCATAACCGTAAGCGACAACGGAAAAGGGTTCGAAGGAAACCATGATTTCGAAAACTCCGAAACGCTTGGCTTGCGGCTGGTAAACATGCTTGTCAGACAACACCAGGGAACAATGAACGTCACGCACGGGGGCGGGGCTGTATTTACAATTAAATTGAGGTTAGATTAATGGAAATTAATTGTTCCAACACGAAGAAGAAAAATATTCTGGTAGTAGAAGACGAACAAATCATCGCGGAAGACATTTCATACCGGTTAAATTCTCTTGGTTATAACGTTATAGGTATTGCATCCACGGGCGAAGCGGCAATAAAAATTACCGAAGAAAAACATCCTGATCTGATATTAATGGACATCGTTCTCAAAGGCGAAATGGACGGCATAAAGACTCATGAAATTATAAGGGAAAAATTTAAAACACCCGTTATTTTCCTGACGTCTTTTTCAGACGAGCAAACATTTTCCCGCGCAAAGCACACACAGCCGTTCGGCTACATTATAAAACCTTTCGAAGAAAGAGAACTGCGTTCGAGTATTGAGATGGCGCTTTATAAACACGAGGTTGAACAAAAACTCGAGAAGACACATAAGATACAGGAACTGATATCGGATATTTCAAGAAAACTACTCGGGCTTAAAACCGGAGAACTGGATAAAGGTCTCAACGAAGCGCTTAAAAAAATCGGAGAGTTTACAAAAGAAGAAAGAATATATATTTACCTTTACGATAAATCCACTGATTCGTATTCAATTAAGAACGAGTGGTATGCTTCTCGGGAAAACGAGGTAACAGGTGAATCGAAGACTATTAAGAGTTGCAGCGTGCCCGGCATTATGGAACATTTAAAAAAGAATCCGTATTTATATATTCCGGACGTAAATAAATTTCGTGATACGGGACTTATAGACATTAATGTTATATTTAATAAATCCGTCGTTTCAATTATTCTTATTGCTCTTAAATCCGGAGAAGATATTATCGGCATAGTCGGGTCCGACAGTATATCCAAAGAGAAAAAATGGGACGAAAACGATATTCTGGTGCTTAGTCTCTTCGGCGAAATAGTTGTAAACACTTTATTCAGAAAACAAATAGAAGACCAGTTAATTGAAAGCGAAAAGAACCTTAGAGAAATGAATGCCTCAAAAGACAAATTCTTTTCGATAATTTCCCACGATTTGAAAAACCCGTTTATGGGATTGCTCGGTTTTGCCGAAGTGCTGTATAATTCTTTTGACCAGTATACGGATGAAGAAAAGAAAAAAATGATTCTGATAATAAAGAATTCTACACGCACAACTTTCAAACTTCTTGAAAATCTTCTTGAGTGGTCGCGTGTACAGATAGGCGTAGTTAAAGCAGACCTGCATGAACACGATGCAAGCATCCTCGTAAACGACTGTATTTTCATGCTTCGTGATACGGCAATGTTAAAAAACATCAAAATACTGACGGAGGTGCCTTTCGATTCGAAGATTTACTGCGACGAAGATATGATTAAGACCATACTGCGTAATTTCATTTCGAATGCAATTAAATTTTCTCAGTCCGGCTCAGCGATAAGAATTTTTTCGTCAAACGAAGAAGGAAGAATTAGTATTTCCGTCGGCGATACGGGCGTTGGAATTCCCGAAAATGTTGTGGAGAATCTTTTCCGCATAGACACATCGACTACTTCGCTTGGAACGCATGGAGAAAAAGGAACGGGCCTCGGACTTATTTTATGCAAAGAACTGGCGGAAAAAAATGACGGTAAAATATACGTTCAAAGCAAACCCGGAAGCGGTTCCGTGTTTACGGTTTCTGTGCCGGTTAAAAAGCCGTGATTTACTTAAGCACGAACCATTTGTTGATATCGACGGCGTTGTGCCTTCCCGATTTATGATAAAACTCGTTTGAGCGGTTATCGTATATGTAATCCGCGCCCCACTTAATGTAATTCTTTTGAATCTGTTTTAATGCGTCTGCCGTTATATACAAATCTTCGTTCGTCATTGTAGGGTGAAGCGAAAGCCTTACCCATCCGGGTTTAAGTGAAAGATCGCCGTGATTTATAAGGTTTGTTATTTTTCTCGAATGTTTGTAATCGACGTTCAAAAGGTAGTGCCCGTAAGTTCCGGCGCATGCGCATCCTCCGCGCACCTGTATTCCGAATCTGTCGCTGAGCAGACGGACTATGAGGTTATAATGAATGTTGTCAATATAAAATGAAAATATTCCCAGCCTTTTCTCTGTGTTGTCTGCGAGTATGCGGAGTCCCGGAATCTTGCGGAGTTCTTTAAATGCAATTTTCACAAGTTGCTTTTCCCTTTTCTCCATGTTTTCAACGCCCATTTGCTTTTTTACTTCGATGCTGAGCGCTGTTCTTATCGCCTGTATGAATCCCGGCGTTCCGCCGTCTTCGCGGATTTCAATATCGTCTATGTATTTATATTCACCCCATGGATTTGTCCATTCTACTGTACCGCCGCCGGGCTGGTCAGGAATGTAATTCTGATATAATTCGGAATCGAAAATCATAACTCCCGATGAACCGGGTCCCCCCAGAAATTTATGAGGTGAAAAAAACACGGCATCGAGTTTTTCGGCTTTGTTTTTCGGATGCATGTTTATGTCAACGTAAGGCGCGGACGCTGCAAAATCAACAAAACAGTATCCGTTGTATTTATGCATGAGTTTCGCCATTTCGTGATACGGCGGCTGAATTCCCGTAACATTTGAGCATGCCGAAAAAGAACCGAATTTAATTTTTCTGTTCTTATATTTTTTAAGTTCGTCTTCAAATCTGTTCAGGTCGCAAAGAAGGTCCTCGCCGGGGGGAATAACAACTACGTCCGCCTCCGTTTCATACCATGATGTATGATTTGAGTGATGCTCCATGTGCGTAATGAATACAATAGGTTTTTCAGATTCGGGAATATATTTTTTTATGTTCTTTCTAAGGTAGCATTTCAAACCCAGCATTCTTTGAAGTTTGTTTACAACCGTCGTCATGCCGAATCCCGCCGTTATTATAACGTCATTCCTGTCCGCATTGCAGTGTTCTTTGATTTTCCCGTGCGCCGTGTGATATGCGTTTGTCATCAGCGTGCCCGTCTCGCTCGTTTCCGTGTGAGTGTTGGCAACATACGGACCGATTGAATTTGCGATTGTTTCTTCTATCGGACGGTAAAGTCTTCCGCTCGCGACCCAGTCGGCATATATAAGACGCTGAGTTCCGTACGGGCTTTTGTATTTTACGTTATGCCCTATTGTGTTCTTCCTGAACCGTTCGAATTTTTTTTCCATGTATAGATATAATACTTTTTGAAAAAATAAAGAATTTAATCCGTGAAATAAATTTAAAATCGCCGGTAGCAAGTAATTACCGGACTATATTGCGAATCCGTTTACCTTTTATAAGATTCCTTCGGTATTCAAACCGTCAAAATAGTTAATGCAAATTATAACAACTATCATATATAATCAACCAATAATAAGTATTATTCCGCAATAATATTTATAATCCGGCATTTAAAATATACAATTGTTTAAAATTGCCTTTAGACTTATCTAAAATTTTCCAAACTTTGTAAAAAACCGTAGCAAATGAAATCTTCTTTCTGCAGAAAAGCACTACTTGTATTTTTGTTATTTGTTCTTCCTTCAATTGTCAATTCGCAGATTTTTCCTAAGCCGTACCTGACAACTTATCCGGGCGTTATTCCTGAACCGAAACAAAATTACGAGAAAAAGGACGAGCGCATCAATGTTGACGCCTCTTTTGTAATTTCCGTTGAAGGCGCCGCATCAGAAAAACTAATGAACGCGGTAAACAGATTTTATATCAGGCTTTCAAACAGTGTCAAATCACGATTCGAACTTCCGAAGGTTGTTAACGGAAAAACGGAGAATGCAAAATTAATTATTAAAGCGGAAAAAGAAGAAGATATTAAATTGGGAACGGATGAAAGTTATAATCTGAAATTTTCTTCAACCAAAATTTATTTGCAGTCAAAAACGGATATCGGAGCAATACGCGGTCTGCAGACGCTTATTCAATTATTCGACGAAGAAGATAACACCTATTTTTTCAAAGGCGGCGAATATCCAGACAATCCCGCGTTTCCATGGAGAGGACTGTTGATAGACGTTTGCAGGCATTTCAGTCCGATGGATGTGTTAAAGCGGAACATCGACGGCATGGAGGCCGCGAAACTAAACGTGTTTCACTGGCATCTTTCGGAAGACCAGGGGTTCCGCGTTGAGTGCAAAACATTTCCGAAACTTCACGGAATGGGTTCAAACGGCGATTATTATACACAGGAACAAATTAAGGATATTATTAAATACGCGAACGACAGAGGTATCCGCGTTGTACCTGAATTCGATATTCCGGGACACTCCACCGCGTGGTTTGCCGGATATCCCGAATATGCAAGCGCTCCGGGTCCGTATGAAATAGAAAAATATTTCGGTGTGTTCGATCCGTCTTTCAATCCCGCGAAAGAAGAAACGTATGAGTTTTTCGATAAGTTCTTCGCGGAAATGTCCGGGCTCTTCAACGATGAATATATTCACATAGGCGGTGATGAAAACGAAGGCAAGCAGTGGGACGCGAATCCTGAAATTCAGGAATTTAAATTAAAGAATAATTTAAAAACCAATCACGAACTTCAGGCATACTTTAACAAACGCATTCAAAAAATTCTTGAGAAGTACGGAAAGAAAATGATTGGCTGGGACGAGATATTCTCAGAAAGTCTTCCGAAGGATATAGTAATTCATTCTTGGCGCGGAAAGGATGCAATGATTAATGCCGCGAAACTCGGGTATTCATCGATACTTTCAAACGGATATTATATCGACCTTTGCCAGAGCATTTTCGATCATTATACAAATACTCCGCTTACAGGAACTGAATCATTAAGCCCCGAAGAAAGAAAACATATTCTCGGCGGCGAAGCAACTATGTGGGCGGAACTGGTGACGGAACAAAATATTGACTCAAGAATCTGGCCGAGAACAGCGGCGATTGCGGAAATACTCTGGTCGGGTAATTCGTTTATCGACAATGCGGCTTCGCTTTCCGGCGACACAGTAGAAATGAAAATGGGCATATATAAACGGTTTGAAAAATTTTCAAATTACCTCGATGAAATCGGATTAAAGCATAAAGCAAATAAAGAAGTAATGATTAAAGCAATATCAAACGAACAAACCATTAACGCAATAAAAGACCTTATTGCTTTCGTCCAGCCGCTCAAATATTACAAGCGGCACAAATATACAAAGTATACTCAGTTCACGCCTCTGAACAGGATTGTGGATATATCGACTCCAGACGCGCCAATGGCAATTGAGTTTAATTTTCTCGCGGATAAAATTTTAAAAGGAAACGCCGTACCGGATGATATCGATAACGCACTCAAATATTTTCACGGCATCGAATCCGATATTCTCCAATATAAAGACGGGATGCTTCTTCCTTCAAACGATAATTTCTACAAGGACAAAACTGAATTATTCATAAAGCGTTTTGAGTATTTCAATAATTCGGTCTTGCTTTTGCTCACATTTATTAAGGATAAAAAAACATTGAGTTCGGAAAAAATTGATGCAATAAACAAAGGAATTTATTTTGAATCGCTTAAAGAACCTTTTGAGGAAACAGATTTCCCGGCATACGACGGATTCATAAAACTTTATCAATTCGTTAAGGAAGAAAAACATTTAAAGTGAAACGCCTGATTGTAATATTATTTTTGATTGCTTCGATATCCTATTCGCAGGTTCAGAAAATTTCTTTGTCTGACTGGAATTTCAAAAACACAAAAGAAGCGGAATGGCACAAAGCAAATGTACCGGGTACGATTCATACTGACCTTCTTGAAAACAAACTAATTGAAAATCCTTTTTACGGAACAACCGAATCATCGCTTCAGTGGATTGAAAAAGAAGACTGGGAATACACGTCTGATTTTAATGTCAGCGAAGAGCAGTTAAAAAATAATTGCGATGTTGTTTTCGAAGGACTGGATACATACGCCGATGTTTACATAAACGGCGAGAAATTATTTTCCGCAAACAATATGTTCCGCGGATGGCGGAATTCATGCAAAAATTATTTCAAGCCGGGAAAGAATACAATGCGTGTTTTGTTTCATTCTCCCGTAATAATCGAAGACAGTCTCTCCGCGGCTTTTACAAAAGAGACCGGAATAAAAGAAATGCCCGGCGGCAGCAGAGTGTTTACGCGCAAAGCGGCGTATCATTACGGCTGGGACTGGAGTCCCCGCTTCGTAACGTGCGGAATATGGAGACCTGTATATCTTGAATTTTACGAGCGAGGCAAAATACAGGACGTCGAAACAATCCAAAACATATCCGGTAATAAGGCTGTGATAACTTTCAACATAGCGTGCTATAATCCCGACGGATACGAATTGGTAATATTTGAAAACGGCAAAGAAATCGGAAAAACGCCCGCCGGTCAAGACCGGACAGTTATATCAACGGAAATAAACAATCCGAAATTGTGGTGGTGCAACAGGCTCGGCGAACCGTATCTGTATAAGTATAAAATTCTTCTTCGCAACGGGAAAAACACAATCGACGAAAAATCACTTAACATCGGACTTCGAACAATAGAACTCGTACAGGATAAGGATTCCGCAGGCGTATCGTTTTATTTTAAACTGAACGGCGTTCCCGTTTTTATGAAAGGCGCAAACTTTATTCCTCCCGATAATTTTCTGCCTCGAGTTACAAAAGAAAAATATTCACAATTGATTACAACAGCAGTAAATTCAAACATGAACATGCTTCGCGTTTGGGGCGGCGGCGTATATGAAGACGATGAGTTTTATAATCTCTGCGATGAAAACGGAATTCTCGTCTGGCAGGATTTTATGTTTGCCTGTTCGATGGTGCCAATTGAAAAAGAGTTTTCCGAAAACGTTTACAAAGAAGCGGTCTATAACATAAAACGCCTTAGAAATCATCCGTGCATTGCTCTCTGGAGCGGAAACAATGAATCGGATGAAGGATGGAAAAACTGGGGCTGGCAGAATGATTTAAACGAAACAAAGAAAAAATTGTTGAGCGGTGCATACGAAAATATTTTCACTAATGTACTTCCCTCCGCTGTTTCCGAATTACACAAAAACTCAAATTACGTTTCGTCATCACCTAAAATCGGATGGGGGCACAAAGAAAGCCTGACGGAAGGCGACTCGCATTACTGGGGCGTCTGGTGGGGCATGGAACCGTTTGAAGTGTTTAATAACAAGGTCGGCAGATTCATGAGCGAATACGGTTTTCAGGGATTTCCGAATATGACGACTTTGAAAAGTTTTGCAGCCGACGAAGAACTTTTTCTTTATTCGAATTCACTGAAAGCCCATCAGAAACACCCTGTAGGATTCGAGACGATACAAAAATACATGGAGATGTATTACAAAACGCCTTCAAATTTTTCGGCATACATTATGACGAGCCAGAGACTTCAGGCATACGGAATAAAAACAGCCATCGAAGCGCACAGACGCGCAAAACCTTACTGTATGGGAACGCTCTACTGGCAGTTTAACGACTGCAATCCCGTAATTTCCTGGTCGGGAATCGATTATTACGGAAGCCCCAAACTTCTGCAGAGCGCCGTGACGAATGCATTTTCCGACATTCTCGTTTCCCCCGTAGAAGAAAACGGAAAATTAAGAGTTTATATTGTGAACGACCTGCTGAAAGATATAAAAGGAACGCTGGAAATCAGTATACAGCCCTTCAACGGTATCCGGCCCCCTGAAAAATATTTATTCGAAGTTGTTGTTAAAGGAAACTCATCGGAAATATTTTTTGAAAAAGATTTAACGGCGGCGTTAAAAACAATAGACAGATATACTGATTATCTCTCCGCTTTTTTAATAACGGACGACGGCAAAATCTATTCAAACGAATATTATTTCTGTAAACCCAATGAAATTAAAATTATTAAATAGATTATACAATATGAAGAAAGCAATATTGTTTTTCCTTATCCCCTTTATGTTTTTCGGATTTAAACCTTCGGGCACCGAAAAATACAATCTTACGAAATATGTGAATCCCTTTGTGGGCACGGGCGGACACGGACATACATTCCCCGGAGCAACGGTTCCCTTCGGCATGGTACAGTTAAGTCCCGATACGCGCTTAACCGGCTGGGACGGCTGCTCGGGCTATCATTATGATGACAGCGTGACATACGGATTTTCTCACATGCATCTTAGCGGTACGGGTGTCCCGGATTACTGCGATATACTTTTCATGCCGACGGCGGATAACCCTGACAGCGATATAAGTTATAACCACGTTAATAATTTTGCCTCGCCTTTCAGCCACGCTGAGGAAAGCGCAGCACCGGGATATTACAGCGTAATTCTAAAACGCTGGAACATAAAAGCGGAGTTGACAACGAGCACGCGGGCCGGCTTTCATAAATACACATATCCTAAAGATAAAATTCCAAAAGTGTTTGTTGACCTTAAGCACCGTGACAATGTTAACGAATCTTATATCAAAGTAATAAGTAATACCGAAATATCTGGATACAGGCGTTCGATAGGCTGGGCAAGGGACCAGAGAGTTTATTTCTCGGCAGTGTTTTCAAAACCGTTCAGTTATTACGGGCTTTACCTGAACGACGAAAAATCCGAAGAGAAAACAATGCTAAGCGGCAAAAACATAAAAGCGCTTTTTGATTTCGGCGAAAACTCAGGCGAAATACTTGTGAAAGTAGCGCTGTCTGCAGTAAGCGAACAGAATGCAAAAATGAATCTTGACGCCGAAATTAATCACTGGGATTTTGACAAAGTGAGAAAAGAAGCCGATGAAAAGTGGAATGACTACCTGAATAAAATTCAGGTGAAATCAAACGACTTAAATAAACTCAGAATATTCTATACGGCTTTGTATCATACGGCAATATGCCCGAATACTTATAACGACGTTGACGGCTCTTATCTCGGACACGATTTCAATGTGCATAAATCCGACCACGAATATTACACCGTATTTTCGTTGTGGGATACGTACAGGGCGAACCATCCCCTATTCAATATAATAGAAAGAAAACGCTCGCTTGATTTTATAAAAACATTTCTGCTTATGTATCAACAGGGCGGACGCCTTCCCGTGTGGGAACTTGCGGCAAATGAAACCGACTGTATGATAGGATATCATTCCGTTCCCGTTATAACTGATGCGTACGTCAACGGAATACGCGGATTCGATGAAGACATTGCCCTCGATGCAATGACGCACAGCGCCGCGATTGATATTTACGGTCTGAAATTTTACAGGCAGTACGGATACATACCGGGCGACAAAGAACATGAATCCGTATCGAAAACTCTTGAGTATTCATACGACGACTGGTGCATATATAAATATATGGAACAGAAAGGTTTAAAAAGCGATGATGCGCGTCTGGCAGAGTTTAAGAATCGCGCGCAGTATTATAAAAATGTTTTCGACCCGCAGACGGGATTTATGCGTCCGAGAATGAACGGCGCATGGAAGACGCCTTTTCTTGCAACGGACGTGGACAATAATTACACCGAAGCAAACGCATGGCAGTATTCGTTCTACGTTCCGCAGGAGCCCTGGTTCTTTACGAAAGTTTACGGGCACGCGGAGAAAAAACTTGATGAGTTGTTTAACTCCGATTCGAAAATGTCCGGACGCGATCAGTCTGACATCACGGGGCTTATAGGTCAGTATGCGCACGGCAATGAACCGAGCCATCAGATAGCATATTTGTACAACTATACATATACGCCGTGGAAGACAGCCGATATCGCATACAAAGTAATGACGGAATTTTACAAAGACAATCCCGACGGATGTATCGGCAACGAAGACTGCGGACAAATGTCGGCGTGGTACGTAATGAGCGCGATGGGATTTTATTCAATGTGTCCGGGAAGCGGAAAGTATGTAACCGGAACGCCTTTATTCGACGAAGTTAAAATCAATCTCGAAAACGGAAAAACATTTACGATAGAAGCGAAAAATCTTTCCGATAAAAACATTTATATCGACTTCAAAAAAAGCGGACTGAAAAATCCCGAAATATTTTTCAAAGATATTTTTGCGGGCGGAAAAATTACGTTTGAAATGTGTTCCACTCCTGAAAAGTACAGAGGATTTCTTGACGAAGACATTGAAAAATATGCAGCAGCAATTACGGATGAAAATCCCGTACCGCCGATTGTAAAAGCGGATAAATTCGTTTTCAGGGATTCAATAGAGGTTTCGCTGTTTGTTCCTGACGGAAAAGGAACAATACGCTACACGCTTGACTGCAGCGCGCCCGGAGAAACTTCGCCTGTTTACGAAAAACCGTTTTACGTTTTCGGCACAACGGAAATAAAAGCAATCACCGAAAACAACAATAAGAAAAGTTTCCTTACCGAATCAGTACTGAATAAAATCCCCGCTGGGGTTTCAATAGAAATATACTCAACGCCGAACTCGCAGTATACGGCGGGCGGACCTGATGCTCTTATAGACGGCATTCGCGGACCGAAAAACTGGCGGCTGGGCAACTGGCAGGGATATCAGCCGAATGATTTTTCCGCAATGCTGACGCTCGATAACCCGAAAGAAATAAAGAAAGTCGGCGCGGGATTCCTTCAGGATGCGCGCAGTTGGATATGGATGCCCGTCTATGTTGAATTTGGAGTGTCTCTTGATGGAAAGAATTTCACAAAAGTTGCAAGAATAGAAAATACTGTTTCGGATAAGGATTTAAAAGTACAGATAGTTGATTTTGTGCAGACGATTAATCCCGTTAAAGTAAAATATATAAAAATCTTCGCAAAGAATTACGGTAAGATTCCTGACTGGCACGAAGGAGCAGGCAACGACGCGTTCATATTCATTGATGAAATATTTATCGAGTAATACAGGCTAAATAGAAATAGGAAAAGCCGTATCGTTAAAGGCTGTTTACCTGTCTCCCATTTCGGGATGCTTTGTGAACGGCAGTTTGCCGGGGATAAAAAATATTTTTTTCTCGGTCATGATTTCGCCTGTTGATTTATCAGTAATCGTAATCTTGCACTGACCGAATTCTTTCTTGGAAATTTCTTTTATGTCGGGGTCTTCGGGCGAAAACATTTCACCGAAAGGATTTCCTATTATTATGTTTTCGAACATACCCGTTTTCTTATCATATAAAGCGTAATTGAGTACTCCCTGTTTTATAACATCATCATTGTGGTCGGTGACTTTATAAACATAAACCCCGTAGGCTGCTGCCGCGGTGTTGTTGTATGCCTCAAAGAAAATGTGAAACTTCGGATGTCCGAAAATATTATTGCTTATAAGCGGAGTGATTTCCTTCTGTCCTTCACTCGTGGTTGAAAATTCAGCAAGCAGCATTATATCGCTGAACGTTACTGTTCTGTTTGTAAAATCTTTGACTGTTATTTCATTTGTTTTCGGATATTCTTTTCCCGCGGTTATGTCTTTAAGAACAGTCTCGAGTTTGTAATTTCCGGGATTCAGGCAATAATTATGAAGGTAGAAAACTGATTTCTTGTGTTCCGCTTTGAAATCCGATTCCGTATAAGTCGTGGTTTCGTTGTATTTTTTAACAAAAACGACGTTCTCTTTTGAATCTTTTAGTGTAAGCGAAATTTCGTATGAGTTTGTATATGTGCCTGACTTTTTTGTATAAAGCAGATTGTCCTTTGGGAGTTCTACGAATGCATCGAGCCGCGGTTTTAAAGAGTCGATATCATAAAACACAAGCGGGTCGACATAATACGTTCCCCTGTCAAATTGCGGCAAACGCGGTCTGAAACCTCCCCTGATTTGCGAAAATCCGCAAACCTGTAACAGAAATATAAAAGCGAATAATATTGAAAGTCTTAACTTCATATAGTAATGAGAAATTAATCATACTAAAAGTTTCAAACACGGGGAAAATAAATATTCAATCTTTCCCGATTCGCTCCACTCACGCCTAAAATTTGGTGGATGTGCAAAACGCTCATACGGGACGCAAAGAACGGGCATTTTTAAATCTTCAATCTTCGATGAAATACCGCCGAAATATCGTCCTTTATTCAAAACCACAGAACAAATCTCCGGTTTTTTTCGTAAATAAGAAAGAGTTGTTTAAATTTTTTAAGAAAGTTAATTTACCTTAAACATATTAAAACTATATCATGAGAATTAAATTCATTTTTACATTATTTGCGCTTTTTATTGCCGTAAATCTGTTTTCGCAGGATATTTGGTACACTACGGTCTTAAAAGAGAATTTTGTTGATAAGAACGGAAATCCCCTTACTGGCAAAGGCGTTGTGGTAGGCGATATCGATTCCGGCGTCGATATTTTTTCGCCGTTCTTTTTCTTTGCCGACGGCGGGGAATTCAACTGGATTGACGTCGATAAAGACGGAAAATTCACACCGGGAATAGACGCCGTTGATTTCAAAGGCGACGGTATTGCATCCGCCGGTTCGATATTAAGATATATCGAAATGAAAAACAATACATACAATGTATTGAAAACCGATAAAGAACATTTTAATCCCGATATGGATTTTCTGTATGCCGATAAAAACGGAAACGGAAAACGCGACTTCGGCGAAAATGAAGGATTCACCGAAAACGACGCTACCTACGGCGAACAGTTATTCATTGCAATCGATGCGAACGGCAACGGTACGCTTGACCCGGGAGAAAAAATTGTCGCTCTGAAAACTTCTAAAGTCCGCGCGGTGAGAGAAAAGAGCGGAACAATCAGAAGACGAGGAATTGATTTGATTAAAACCGAACCCGACACAATCCAGCACGGCACAAGCGTTTCGGGTATTGTTCTCGGCGGACACATGGGAGTGCAGAAAATGCACGGCTTCGCGCCAGACGCAGAACTCGTTATGGCGAACATAGATTACGCTTATACGCCAAGATTCGTACGTACATTTCCCGATTTGCTTAAATTCATAAGAGACGAAAAAGTTAATATACTTCTCTTTGAAGACGGCGAGTGGATGTGGGAATTCATGGACGGCTCAACGGAAGAAGAAATGCTGACGAATGAAATTGCACGCTCCGGAATTACAGTGATAGGCGGAGGCGGAAATCTCGCATCCGGAAATATGATTTTAAGAGACAAACTGAAAAAAGGACAGAAGACGGAATATAAATTCTCAAGCCCTGCTGCAGGAGAAGGAAAAAAGAATGACGGCTCTTTCGTTTCTTTCCTGTGGAAAGGAAAAGACAAGAACGCGGTATTTAATATTGTAACGCCTGACTTTAAAACATCGCCGGATTTAAGCAAAGGCTCGGGATTTATAAAGGTCGGAAATTATAATATATATTATTCGAGAGAAGTATCTTCGAAAAACACCGTGATGTTTAAGTTCTCGTTCTCGGAAAAAGATTCGGGCGCTGTCAAAGGCGACTGGCTGATTAAGGTCAAATCAAAAGACGATATGGAATTATGGGGATTTATTGTTGACGTAACGCAGTCATGGGGCGGAACCACAAGGTGGTATTCGGATAAAATTTCCGACGAAGGTTCGGTAACGTTCCCCTGCACGGCTGACAGTTGCATAGCGGTCGGCGCTTACACGGTTAACTTCGCGTGGGGCCCGCAGGACAAAAAAGGAGCGCTCTGCAGTTACAGCGGAAGAGGATTGAATATTTCCGGCAAACGCGGAATCGACATCTGCGCGCCGGGACATTCAACATTCACTTGCGGTCCGAATTGTTCATATACACTATTCAGCGGAACGAGTTCAGCGGCGCCGCACGTAGTCGGCACAGTCGCATTGCTTCTGCAGTATGACCCAACACTGACGCATTCGCAGGTGAGAAATATATTGATGCAGACCGCGACTCAGGATGAATTCACAGGACCGCTGCCGAATGACAACTGGGGAGCCGGAAAACTCAATCCCGAAGGCGCAATTAAATACCTCCAGAGTATTTCAAAATAAGATTGTAGTGAGATTATAAATTAGTTTATTGGTTTGCGTAAACCCGGCTGTTCAAACAGCCGGGTTTTTTGTTTTCCATTTCTTTGTGTCCCCTTAGGGGGGATCGAAGAGTAGCCGAGGCGATGTGCCTGCGGTGCTGACGGAGCAGGGCAAGAGAACGGATAGTTACTGAAAAATAAAATATCAATTTATTAAATTTATTATATAACAAATGTTCAACTTTGGAGGAGTCGAAGAGCAGCCGAGGCGATGTGTCTGGGGAGCAGATAGGGGAGGGCAAGAAGTTTATTTTGTCCCAAAAGCATTTACAAACCTTTAAAAATAATTCACACCGTGCAGAATGGTTTAAAATTTAATTTACACGAATATTCGTTTAATTTTAGTTTATTTATCATTAATTTATTTCAAAACTTCAAGGAATAATCTATAAAAAACAAATTAAATATCACGTCACTTATGGGAATTTATAGTCTATGTATAGCAATGCGAAAACATCGGGTGTACAAGGCAATCATATATATTATTTTGTTAATCGGGTCAATATATTTTATTTCCTGTTCTGAAGATAATCCGGCAAAGATTCAGGATCCAATCCCAGGTTTAGATACAGTTGAATATTTCAATTGGAAAATTGATACGTTCTATTATCAAATAACCGATGTGTTACCCATTGATTCCACAAACTATTTTATGACTTTTTCTGCATTACCTTATCTTAAACACTACAAACAAGGTACTGTGAGCAACATAGATTTAGGATACCCATATTTTAGGGGTGGTCCAATAAAAGCGAAAAATGAGAACAAAATATATGTTGGCGGATTGTTATATGGGAATGGAGACACACGAGCTCAATTAAGAATAGTGGAAAATGGAAAAGTGTCTTCATACTCTGTACCGGATGATTCAACGAGAAATGTGGGTTCTATGTTTATAGATAAACAGGATAATTTATGGTTATCGACAGACAAATCTCCATATAAGTTCTCTAACGGAACTTTCAAAAAATTCAACCTAGGAGATAGTCTAATTTTCTGTAGATTTTATGAAGATAATGCTGATCAACTATTAGCTTTCTGCGTATATAACATTGGATATCCGGGAATTTATGAAGTAAAAAAAATAATAGGTGATACGAGTGCAACGATTTATACAGAACGAATAACTTCGTATGGTCAAAAATACTATGGTGTTGAAAATATCTGTTTAAACAAAGACATAGTAATGTCTTCATTCCATACATACTTTAGTTTCGGTAATAATACATGGAATCCATTTTATTCAAATAACGATTTACATTTTAGACCCGCATTAAATGGAACTTCAAGAAATTACTTGATTTCGTTTTTGGATTTTGAGTATGTAAATGGTCATGATAACGTTGGGTTAATTTACGATAATGGGAAATTAACCTACGAAAGGAAATTAGCAATTAGTTACTCCGAAATCCCTGCAAAGATCATTTTTGTTGATGAAAAAACAGTGTTTATTCCTACAGTTAATCCTTCCAGATTATTTATAGGAACAAAAAAACAAACGAAATAAACAAGTAGTTGATGTTCTCCTTAGGAGGAGTCGAAGAGTCGCCGGGGCGATGTGTCTGCGGAGCAGACGGAGGAGAGCAAATAAATATGACAAATAAACTTTCCGAAATAACCAACTATAATAAAAGATTAAAGCCGTTTGCAAGTAATCTCCGCAAAGAAATGACCAAGTCTGAATCTTGTTTGTGGAAATATGTTCTCAAGTCTGGAAAAATGTGCGGGTATCACTTCAGGCAACAGAGATCGGTACTTAAATACATTGCGGACTTTATGTGCGTGGAACTCAAGTTGGTAATCGAACTCGACGGAGCTACTCATATGTTGGACGATGTTATTGAAAAAGATATAAAGAAACAAAAAGATCTGGAGAACGCAGGGTTTATTGTTATGAGATTTACAGACAATGAAGTGTTAACAGGGATTGAAGGGGTCGCGGAAAAGATAAAAGAGAAAATATTTGAAATCACAAAAAAGTGATTCTTGCGATTACCCTCCCCCGCGGCTAAAGTCTTAGAACTGCTGTGGCAGGCCGCACCCTCCGCACAAAAAAACGGCGGATCTTCGACCTCCAAAGGGGGACATAGAGTGCTCAATCTTCGGTCTTCAATGATCAATGCTATTAATATTTCAAAAGTGAGATTCACTCCCCCGCCTCACCACAGCGAGCCTGCAGTCTTCGGGTACCCTCTGCACAAAGTACGGCGGATCATTGACTCTCCCAGGTGAGCCTTCGGCCTGTAAAGGAGAATAAAGAATATCAAAAAGTATTTCAAAATAAGATTGTAGTAAGATAATAAAATAGTTTATTGGTTTGCGTAAACCCGGCTGCTTCAACAGCCGGGTTTTATTTTGTTTGAATATCGTTTAATATTTGTTTATTTATCGTTAAGTTTATTTTAAGTTCTCAAACTAAACTCTGCCATTAAAGAATAATTATACTTTTACAAAACTAATACCGGGTTAATAAATTTAATTCTCTCAAAATGTATTGGATAACAAAGTATAATTTATTTTTCATTACGCTTGTAATTCTTTCGGCAAACACTTTTTTCTTGAGCGCGCAAATAAATTCCGATTATTACTACCGGAATATATCTTGCACAAAGGACACCGGGATTTATAAATCACCCCCGGCAAATACTGCACCCAAATTTTCAATCGCATTTTTACCGACGATTCTTGTAAGAGAAGACCAGGCGCATTCGAATTATTCAACCGGATACGGCTTCAATATTGAGTCGTCATATGAAGTGTCAAACTATATAAAAATTTCGGGGAGTATTGAGGCAATATTTGCGCATTTTGAAATGCACGGCATGGAATCCCGGAATGTTTATGAAACAACATCGAACTGGTATTCTTTATAAATCGGTCCGAAGTGTCTTAGTGCCGGTAAGTACAGGGTGTTCTGGAATTTTAATTTAAAAGTTGTTCAGATTTATCACGGGACAGGCAGCCTTATGACGCAAACAATTAATAATCCCGACAGTAAATTCGGATACAATATGGGTGTGGGCGCAGAAATCCCTCTGAATGAATTCTTAACCCTTGAAGTAAATCCTTTGTTTAATATTTTATACTCGCTGGATGAAGGACCCGTTTTCAGAAACTATGAAACGAATATGAAAATAACATTCGGATTAAGTTATAAATTGTGAATCGACAATCTTCAACTTGTCCTGGGAAAGTATTTCTAAATGAATTTATAAGTAATATAATTTAGGTTATTTTAAAGCCCGGCGTAAAAACCGGGCTTTTTCTTTTTCGCACATAAAACAATAAAAATGGAAAACGTTGTTGCAATAGTCGGAAGGCCTAACGTAGGCAAATCAACATTATTCAACAGAATAATGGGAAGGCGCATCGCTATTGTCCACAGCCAGAGCGGTGTTACACGCGATAGAAACTACGGCGAAGCCGAATGGACGGGAAAGAAATTCTTTCTCATCGATACAGGCGGATTCGTACCGAATTCCGACGAGGAGTTCAATAAACATATCAGAGAACAGGTGAAAATAGCAATCGAAGAGGCAGATGAAGTTATATTCGTAACTGACGGCGAAAACGGTCTCCACCCCATCGACAGTGAAATAGCAAATAACCTCAGAAAGAACTCAAAAGGAAAGAAAATTTTTCTCGTTGTAAATAAAATCGACAATCCCAGACGCGAAGTTAACACAAGCGAGTTTTTCACTCTCGGTCTCGGAAAGCCTTACGGCGTTTCAGCCCTTTCAGGAAAAGATGTCGCCGATTTGCTTGACGATATTGTAAAGGATTTTCCCGCAGGAGACGAAGACCATGACGAGAGAATTAAGTTTGCGGTTATCGGAAGACCGAACGCCGGCAAGTCGTCTATTGTGAACGCTATACTCAAACAGGATAGGAATATTGTTACCGACATACCCGGAACAACGCGCGATTCTATCGACTCGGAAATCAAGTTCCACGGCGAAACCCTTGTCCTTATTGACACGGCAGGGCTTAAGAGAAAAAGCAAAATGAAAAAAGACGAATCCCTTGAATTCTTTTCTACAGTGAGAACTTATAAGTCGCTCGAAAGATGCGATGTAGCGATACTCGTTATAGACGCTACGATTATTATGGAAGGCATGGGAGTTGTTTCCGACCTGAAGCATTCCGATTTCAGACTCGACAAGCAGGATATTAAAATCATTGAAGAAGTTTATGCGCATAAAAAAGGTCTGCTGATTGTCGTGAACAAGTGGGACCTGATTGAAAAAGATTCGAAGACGTCCGTAATAGTTGAGAATAAAATAGCGGAACACCTGAAGAGTTTCAACTTCCTCCGCTTTGCCTTTGTATCGGCGCTTACGAAGCAGAGGATTCATAAGGTGCTTGAAGAAGCAAAGTCTGTTTATGACGAAAGAGCAAAGAGGATAAAAACATCCGCTTTAAACGATGTTCTTTCCGAAGAAATAAAAAGGATGCCTCCGCAGGCTACAAGGGGGAAGGAAATAAAAATAAATTACATTACTCAACTGAAGAGTTCGCCGCCCGTATTCGGATTCTTTTCGAACGAACCCACGTTGATTACTGAAAATTACAAAAGATATCTGGAAAAAAAAATCAGAGAGCATTTCGGATTCTCGGGTGTGCCCATTTCTCTGATTTTCAAAAAGAAAAACTAACGACATAACATATTGATTAAACAATATGATAACCGAAGTATTCACATCAGCGACTCTTGGTGTAGACGCGTTTACTATACGCGTTGAAACACACCTTGATTCGGGTCAGCAGCCCGCTTTTGCGGTTGTTGGATTGCCCGATAATACTGTAAAGGAGGCAAGGGACAGAGTAATAGCAGCGATTAAGAATTCGGGTTTTCATTTTCCTAAGGGAAAAAAGATTACAATAAATTTGTCACCTGCAGACGTAAAGAAGGAAGGCGCGGGTCTCGACCTTCCGATTGCAATTGCAATACTCACCGAGACCAGCCAGGTCAAGCCCGATAAAGTCAAAAATTACATAATCTTAGGTGAATTATCGCTCGACGGTAAATTAAGAAACGTAACGGGCGTACTGCCGATTGCGGTTGAAACCAGAAATCGTAATTTCGAAGGACTTATAATTCCGAAAGGGAATGCGGACGAAGGAGCAATTGTAGGCGGCGTCGGAATTTATCCTTTTGAGAATTTAATCGATGTGGTAAGTTTTTTAAACGATGAACTGGACGTTGTGCCGCACACGGTTGATGAAAAAGAGATTTTTAAAAGCGACAGGGAATTCCTGCTTGATTTTTCGGATGTAAAAGGACAGGAAGAAGTGAAAAGAGCAATGGAGATATCTGCCGCGGGCGGGCACAACATAATTATGATTGGTCTGCCGGGTTCCGGAAAAACAATGCTTGCGAAACGCCTGCCGTCGATACTTCCGCCGCTAACAAGAGAAGAAGCGCTTGAGACGACGAAGATTCACTCAATCGCAGGAATACTTCCGCCCGGGACGGCGATTTTAACTACAAGACCGTTTCGGTCGCCGCATCACACTGCAAGCGATGTATCTATAGTCGGCGGGGGAATCAATGCAAAGCCCGGCGAAGTCTCTTATGCGCATAACGGAGTATTATTTCTTGACGAGTTGACCGAATTCAAAAAGAACGTACTCGAAGTTCTTCGACAGCCGCTCGAAGATAAAGTGATTACAATTTCCAGAGCAAAACTTACGGTGCAATATCCAAGTAACTTCATGCTTGTGGCGGCAATGAATCCTACGCCGGCAGGAACGCAGAAGGAAATGTCGATGTATTCCGATTACGATATACAAAGATTTCTTTCAAAGATTTCGGGACCGATTCTGGACAGAATAGATATTCATATACACGTCAATCCGGTGAACATACAAGAACTGTCGGGCAGGCACGAATCCGAGAAATCGGAAAAAATAAGGGAGAGAGTCATCAAAGCAAGAGACCTGCAATTGAAAAGGTTCGGAAGTAAAAAGGGAATATATTCGAATGCAAATATAAGCACAAAAGAACTTAAAGAATTTTGCCGTCTCGACACGGAAAGCGAAGATATATTGAAAATGGCAACAGGAAAACTCGGACTTTCAGCAAGAGCATACGACAAAATCCTGAAGGTCGCACGAACAATCGCGGATCTGGCAGGGGAGAAGAATATTCGCCCCGGACACATTAGCGAAGCAGTGCAATATAGAAGTCTGGACAGGACAAACTGGGTCTATTAAGTTCCATATTTGTCACTCCTGCGAACGTCGAGAACCAGTTTCCTATTTGTCACTCCGCAAACGTCGAAGAACTGCCGTGGCAGGCGGGAATCAAGACTAAAACGTGTAATAAAGAGTCGATGTCCAAGGGTGTCAAATGAATAATAAGCAGTTTATAAGCCCACAAGGAACGATGTTTCACGTGAAACAGTTTTAGGAATAACAGGAATTGTTTCACGTGAAACAATTTAAGAAAACATTGAAAATTCAACATATTTGAGCACAGAAAACGGGAAATACTACGATATTATAGTTATCGGAGCAGGGCATGCCGGCATAGAAGCCGCTTGTTCGGCTTCAAAAATGGGTTTACTTGTAGGACTTGTAACCATGGACATAAATGCCATAGGAAGAATGAGTTGTAATCCGGCAATTGGAGGTACAGCGAAGGGTCATTTAGTTAAAGAAGTCGATGCCTTAGGCGGAGCAATGGGAATTCTTGCAGACGAAACGGGAATCCAGTTCAAAATGTTGAACAAATCCAAAGGTCCGGCAGTTTGGTCGCCAAGATGTCAATCCGATAAGGATTTATATTCGCAGCATGCTGCTTTGTACTTGAAAAATTTCCCGAACCTGACCGTTATTCAGGACATGATAAAGGAAATTACCGTCAAAGAATTTTCTAAAGGCAGCGATTATAAATTCGAAGTAACGGGTGTAAAAACAGAACTCGGTTTCGAGTATGAATGCAAATCTGTTATTATAACTTCGGGCACGTTTCTCAATGCCGTAATGCATACAGGAAAAGATAAAGTTGAAGGCGGCAGAATTGACGAAAGATCCGCGACCGGTCTTTCAGGATGTCTTCTGAATCTCGGCTTCGAAACCGGCAGACTGAAAACGGGTACGCCGCCAAGACTCGATAAAAGTACAATTGATTTTTCTTCCACGGATATTCAACCCGGCGATATTATTCCAACGCCGTTTTCTTATAAGACCGTACTCGATAAACTTGTATTTCCAAAACAAAGACAGGTGGACTGCTATCTTACACACACAAATGCTGAGACGCATAGAATACTTCGAACGGGATTCGAAGACTCGCCAATGTTTACAGGCAGAATAAAAGGTATCGGCCCGAGGTACTGTCCTTCGATTGAAGATAAAATTTCAAGATTTTCCGATAAACCAAGACACCAGATTTTTCTCGAACCCGAAACGCTCGACGGAAATACAATATATATGAACGGCTTTTCAACCTCTCTGCCCATTGACGTGCAGGAAAAAGCCGCGCGTACTGTTCCCGGACTCGAAAATGTAAAACTTCTGAAACAGGGATATGCGGTTGAGTATGATTTCTTTCCGACTTATCAGATTTACCCGACACTGGAAACTAAAATTGTGTCAGGACTTTATAATGCCGGGCAGGTGAACGGTACATCCGGTTATGAAGAAGCGGCGGGACAGGGATTGGTAGCAGGGATTAATTCGGCGCTTAAATTACTGAAAAAAGAGCCATTTATATTAAAAAGAAGCGAAGCATATATCGGTGTTTTGATTGACGACCTGATTATTAAAGTACCCGAAGAGCCATACAGGATGTTTACGTCTTCAGCAGAGTACAGACTTATTTTAAGACAGGATAATGCCGATATGCGTCTGATGGAAAAAGGATTTTCATTCGGACTCGTCGAAGAAAAGCACCTTAATTATGTAAGGTATAAGCAAACCCTTATCGATGACGGCGTGAAATATTTTCATTCGAACACAATCAGTCCGAAAAACATAAACGAGTTTTTATCGGGAAAAAATTCCAGCCCGCTTCCGCAGAATGAATTTCTTTCTAACATACTTCGCCGCAGTGAAGTGAGCATAAAAGAACTTCTTGCGCTCGAATCATTCAGAGGAAATAATTTCATCGAAGAACTTAGAAATCACGAAGAGGTTCTTAATCAGATAGAGATAGAAATTAAATACGAAGGTTATATAAAACGGCAGACGGAGCAGGTCGAGCATTTCAATGCAAATGAAAATTTAAGGATACCGCGCGATTTCAAATACGAGAAAATAAAATCAATTTCATCCGAAGCAATCGACAAACTTAAAAAGATAAAACCCTTATCGATAGGGCAGGCAACACGCATAGCCGGCGTGCGTCCTTCCGATATATCCGCTATACTTATTTATATGCGCGGCTGAACGGATTTCTTTCTTAAATTCGAATTCAAATATATCATAACAAACAGCAGCAGAAAAAGAAAAGGGAAATTATTGCTCAAATAAACCGGCTTTGTTGTATAAGAAAACAACAGCGAAGAATAAAGAAACGAAGCAAAAATTATAAGAACCTTTCCGGCAGTATCCTTTCCGGCATTCCAAAGATTTTCAAAATCGTTGAAGAGCAAAAATACAGGCAGCGTCAATAAAGCAAGTTTATAATCGTGGCTGACGGAAGGAATAATCAGCGCCCCGATCATGCAGACAAAGAACAGCAGATTGTTAAAACCCTTTTCGCTGCGTTTATATATTCTTGTAATAACGTAGAAGAGAGTAATCAGATAAACCGCAAGCAGGATTATTCTCGCCGCTGGCGCAAAAGGTGCCGTCCATGCCAACTGCGTCATGCCGAGCCTTTCAACCGACTTCTGAGTGACAAGTGTTATGAACGAACTTATTGAGTGATTGCCAGTCCATGAAATGGGATTAACGGAATAATAGCAAACATTATTAAAAAAATCCGAAAATATCCCCGTTCCCAAAATGAACAGAAGAAGAATATTAACAACGGCTAATATGGCAAACCTTTTTATATTTACTTTCAACTCATGCCAGTCGTCCACAAGCAGTAAAATAAATATCGCGGGATATATTTTTAACTGTACCGAAAGAACAAATAAAACATAAGCAAGAATGCGCAATTTCGGTTTATAGTGGAAAAAGTAAATCGCCGTTATGCAAAGAACCACGGCAATTATATTAAACTGACCTCTTTCAATTTCAAACTGAAAACCGTAAGACAACAGACCTGTAACAATAAAAAAGATCAGCAGAGGAGTAAAAAATTTATTCCCCGAAAATCTCAGAGCATAAAAGGCAAGATACATCAGGTAGAGTATAAATGTAACCAGTGATATCAGAATAAATGCTCCAATATGCGGGAACATAGATAAAGGTGCAAAGAAGAAAACCGTAAACGGCGGATAGTAATAGTATTCGCTCGCATAAGGGGATACGCCGTCTTTAAAAAACGAACTTGCATATAATACTATAATTCTCAGGTCGTTGCCAATAATATCTGCCGCCATGAATGTGCCCGGAAAAATCATTCTATGAGCGGGAGTAAAAAATACAGGAATGAAGAAAAAACACATTAAGGCAATTCCAAAACCGGTCAAAATATATTTTATTAAACTCCCGTAAAATTTGTTATTGTCTGATTGCATACAAAATTCGCTTGCTACAGGTTTTCTGAACGTTCAACAAACTAAACAAACGTTAAAAATTATTCAATAACTTAAATTATTATAATCGCTTAATTTATATTATAAAAAATCATTTTCTGTTCGCCGAACTCCCGGCTTTCTTCCGTAATATTATTTAATAAAAATTTACTTCCTGAAAAATTTCGGGCGGCAATACAGCCGCAAGTGAAACATTTTTGTTGCTGCGCTTACGTCTTGCTGCACAAACAGGCCGGCGGAGCGCTAACCGGAAACTGTATAAATTTTATGCAAAGACAGAGAACACAAAACTGCTCAATAATTATACACACTCTAATTTTAGTCACCTGTTTCTGCCAACTTAGAGCGTTAACCCCCTTATTTTATAAGTACATACACGTAAAATAAGAAACAATAAAAGTGTTTTATTATTAAACGCTTATATATAAATTGAAGTAAACAATATTCAGTTAGTGTAATTCAATTTCTCCCATGTATGTTTGAATGCACCAATATATTACCTTATGATGGATTCTCCAATATTCTACGGCGGACTATATCGGTTTTTTATTTTGAAAATTTTAATAAAAAAACTGTTTTCACTATTATAGTGTCTTCAAAATATAATCTGCAAAATTTAGCGAATAATTTTTAATTGAAAGGATAGGATTATATGAAAAACCTGAACAGACGTGATTTTTTCAAATCAGCGGCGTTGGGTGTTTCACTTACTGTTCTCGGTACATCGAAAGCAAAGGGCTCCGATAAAATGCTTTCGGATGACAGGCTGGGAATACTTGTCGATACGGATGTCTGTGTTGGCTGCCGCCATTGCGAGTGGGCATGCCGCGTCGCGCATAACCTGCCGACGCCCGACCTGGATAACTATTCCGACAATTCCGTTTTCAAAGAATACAGACGCCCCGATGCGGGCTCGTTAACGGTTGTAAATAAATTCGAAAATGAAAAAAATCCCCTGCTTCCCATTCACGTTAAAGTTCAATGCATGCACTGCGAGCGCCCCGCATGCGTTTCGGCGTGTATTGTCGGAGCGCTTACAAAAGGAGATGACGGCAGCGTCGTTTGGGATGACGACAAATGCATCGGCTGCAGATATTGCATGGTTGCATGCCCGTTTCAGATACCTACTTATGATTACGACAGGTCAATTGACCCGCACATAAGAAAATGCGATTTGTGTACTGACCGCAGAAAGAACGATGAACTCCCCGCGTGCGTTAACATTTGTCCGAACGAGGCATTGCTTTTCGGCAAGAGAGACGCAGTTCTTGCAGTTGCGAAAACACGCGTGAAAAGAAAATCCGATGTATACGTAAATCATATTTACGGCGAACATGAAGTCGGCGGTACATCATGGATGTACATCGCGAGAAAAAGTTTCGATAAACTTAATATGCCTCATCTTGCGGCCAATCCCGCGCCCGGCATTTCGGAATCCATTCAGCACGGAATTTTTGCTTACTTCGTACCCCCCGTAACTTTGTATGCTTTACTCGGAACAATCATGTGGATTACAAAACGCCGCAGCGGCGATGATGATGAATTAATTTCCGATGAAGAAGAAAAAGGCAAAGGAGGCAAATTATGATACCGGCGCCGATTAAATACAAATTTATTACTCCGGGTGTTATTTTCCTGATACTGATTGCCCTTAACGGTCTTGTGTTTCTTGCAATCAGGTTCATAAGCGGAATCGGAGCAGTTACAAATCTCGACAATGCGACTCCATGGGGACTCTGGATAGGGGTCGATGTTGCCGCGGGTGTAGCGCTTGCCGCGGGCGGTTTCACGTCTGCCGCACTCGGACACATTATGCACCGCGAAGAATATCATTCAATCGTACGTCCCGCGCTGCTTACCGCTATGCTCGGTTATACATTTGTTGCATTTGCAGTGTTTGTCGACATAGGGCGCTTCTATTTCATTTGGCATCCGCTTATTATGTGGAACGGAAATTCCGCTTTGTTTGAAGTCGGTATTTGCGTAATGATTTATGTGACGGTCCTTTATATAGAATTTTTCCCGATGGTCACGGAAAAATTTATAGGACGCGTAAACTTTCCGCAGTTTCTGGATTTCCTGAACAAACCCGTCGATATGATATTGAGATATCTTGACAGCCGTCTTTCCGCGACGATGTTTATTTTCATAATTGCAGGAGTAGTGCTTTCGACTCTTCATCAGTCATCGCTGGGAACGCTTATGGTTATTGCGGGACAGAAGATGCATCCGCTTTGGCAGACGCCGATACTGCCGCTGCTATTTCTGCTCTCAGCAATCTCGGTCGGTTTTCCGATGGTAATATTCGAGTCATTGATTGCTTCGCGCAGTTTTAAACTCAAACCGGAAATGAAAATACTTTCGCGGCTCGGAAGAATGATTGGTCCGATTCTCGGTGTATATCTGGCTTTCAAGATAGGCGATATTTTCATACGCGAAACATTCAAGTATATAGTTATTTTTGATACCGCGGCATGGATGTTTATAGTTGAAATGGCGTTGATGATGATTGCGTTTGCGCTTTTTCTTTCACGAAAAGTGACACGCTCGCCGCTCGGACTTTTTATTGCTTCGTCATTTGTAATTGCTGGCGTGCTTATAAACCGCATGAATAATTTTATTATTGCATACAATCCGTTTTATAATCCGGTAAAATATTTCCCGTCATTCGGTGAAATATCCGTAACGATTGGATGTATTGCCCTGCTCGTGCTTGTTTACAGGGCTATTGTCATGTATTTCCCGGTTATCAGTCAGGAAAAAAGGGAAATAATAAGAAAGATATAGGCATTTAAAAAAATAAGAACTGGAATTTAACGATGAATAAAATATATTTTATAATTATACCGCTTGTTCTGGTATGCTGCCTGCTGGGCTCAAATCCCAAACTGCAGACCAAGAATCCGAAGATGGAAGAAAATATGGTTCTCTTGCAGGACAAGATTAAGAAAAAGAAAATGCCGGAGAATCCGTATGAAAATATGATGCAGGGACTTAAATGCCAGTCCTGTCACGCCGGCGATTATCCCAATAAGAACGACCCTATGCTGCGCGCGTGCCTGCGCAACAGCATGCTGGCAACGTTTCATTTTTCCCCGGAAGGTCCTGATGAAGTTGTGATTGACGCGATGTCGGAAAATTATAACGGAGTTGCATTTTCTCACAAGATACACGCGCAGATGTCAGATATGTCAACGGGCTGTTCCGGCTGCCATCATTATAATACATCGGGACGTTTGTTAAGTTGTCTCGAATGCCACGACAGCAAGCGTTCGCGCGAAGATATTACAGTGCCTGATTTGAAAGCGGCATATCACCGCCAGTGTCTTACGTGCCACAAACAGTGGTTCCACGAAAACGGATGCAGCACAATGTGCCATACCCGCAAAACATCAAACTCCACGGGCTCGGTTCAGTCTCCGCCGTCAGTAAAAGGAAAGACACATCCGCCGCTTAAAGAGCCGATGAAAATGGTATGGGAAACAAACTCTGAAACGGGAAAAATTGTAACGTTCTTTCATAACGAACACAATAAAATTTTTAACATCAGTTGCGAAACCTGCCACAAGCAGGATAACTGCCTGAAGTGTCACGAAAACAAAAAACACGATGATTACAGCGGTACGGTCAAAATAAAAAAATCATTTGAGAATCATCACAAGGCATGCATAGACTGCCACAAAGGCAGCAGTTGTCAGAAATGCCACAGGGACAGCGAAAGAGAGCCGTTCAACCATGTGCAGTCGAGCGGATGGGTGCTGAAATCATATCACAGTCAGTTAAGTTGCGCGAAATGCCACGGCAGCCAGACGCCTTATAAGAAACTCGACAGAAACTGCACATCGTGTCACAAAAATTTTATAACCGGAAATTTCGAACACGGCAAAGCGGGACTCGTGCTCTCCGAAAATCACAAAGGAATGGAATGCATAAGCTGCCACACCGGCAGCGATTTTTCGAAGACGCCCGAATGCAAAACCTGCCACGACGATAAATCTTATCCTGCGCAGTCGCCTGGGAAACGGGGCAGGAAATAAATAATTATCGGCGATTTTTGTCAGCATGACAATAATTCGCATTGTAAGAAAATTTATAATTCGGTATTTTGTAAACTTGTAATTCGGAAAAACAAATTTATTCCGAATGCCCGAGTGGCGGAATTGGTAGACGCGCAGGACTTAAAATCCTGTTGCCTGTAAGGGCAGTATCGGTTCGATTCCGATCTCGGGCACAAGAGCCTGTTTCGAAAGAAACAGGCTTTTTGTATTTAGGAAAGACGTGTCCCGATTAAATCGGGATTAGCTTCGCAGAACACTGTTTGCCTGTAAGGGTCCGCTCTCCAAGGCGAGTCTTCGACCGCGGCGGATTCGATGGAGTCTATCCCGACACGTCGGGAATCTCGGGCACTTCAAACCCGCTGATGCAAGCATCAGCGGGTTTTTAATTTTAAATTGTAAATCAGTAGTGTCCCGCTTAAAAAACACGGAAGGCTGCAACTGCTAATAAAATAAAGCAGTAAGAGGATTTTTCTTCAAAATCGATTTGAATTTATTCGATTAATTATTTCATTCATTTTTGGCTGAAACAAATTTAATTAATTGATCAGTCCAAATGAATTCTGGTAAAACAATATTTTCGCAATTAATAAATTATATTCCAAAAACACACTTCGATAGAATGGTTCTTAAATACAAAGGTAATCGCAGATTAAGAACATTTTCTTGCTGGGACCAATATTTATCAATGGCATTTGCTCAATTAACCTACAGAGAAAGTCTTCGGGATATTCAGGCTTGTCTGAGATCAAACAGAAATAAACTTTATCATATGGGAATTAAAGGAAATATTTCCAGAACGAATCTCTCACGGGCAAATGAAATAAAAGATTATAGGATATACGAAAGTCTCGCGTTAAAACTTATTGAACACGCCCAAACATTATTTGATAAAAACGACATGGCATATAAAGAACTCAACAATGCCTTGTATGCTTTAGATTCTACGGTTATAGATCTTTCCTTGACATTATTTCCTTGGGCGCAGCACAGACAAAACAAATCAGCAATAAGAATAAACACCTTGCTTGATGTAAGAACATTGCTTCCAGCCTTTATAAACATTAGCTCCGGCGGCGTTCATGAAATTAATAGTCTTGACTTGATTAACGTAGAACCGATGGCTATTTATATCATGGACAAAGGTTTTATGGATTTTGAGAGGTTCAACAGACTAAATTCCTTAAATGCTTATTTTATTATAAGAGCAAAAAGAAATCAATCATATAAAAGAATCTATTCATTACCGACTTCGGGACAAGAAAGTGTTATCTCTGATCAAGTAATAAAAATGACGGGGCCAAAAACCTCATTGTATTATCCTCACAAATTAAGACGGATAAGATATTACGATATGCAAAATAATAGATATCTGATTTTCATAACTAATAATTTAAATCTTAACTCCAATACTATAGCCGCTCTATATAAAGAACGATGGAAAATAGAGCTATTCTTCAGATGGATAAAGCAAAATTCAAAAATAAAATCATTCTATGGCAGAAGTCAGAATGCAATCAAAACTCAAATTTGGATTGCAATCTCTGTTTATGCGATTGTTGTAATTATGAAAAAAGAACTTATGCTAAAAGAAAATATCTACACAATTTTACAGGTTTTAAGTGTTAATATTTTTAGCAAGTTACTGTTAAATGAATTGTTTACGAAAACAACCCCCGGTAATATGGTCGATACCGAAAATAAACAATTGTTTTTATTTAATTTCTAACGGGACACTACTGATTGTAAATTTCAAATCTCTGCCATATTATAGAAAAGATATTGTGAAAATCATCGTCGTAAAAAACAGGATGGCGAGTATAGCAGTAAAACAACTAATAACAATAACACATATAAAAAAAGGTATTCTAATAAGAATACCTTTTTTCTCAATTCCAAAATGCCAACCCGGGCATTGTGAACGAAAAATAAGTCACAATACTATTTTATTAACATCATTTTCTTTATCGATGTAAAATTACCTGCTGTCATTTTATAGAAATAAATCCCGGATGCAAATTTCGTTGCATTCCATACAAATTCATAAGCCCCTTTGGTAAGATTCTCATTTACTATAATTTCTGCTTCCCGTCCCAATAAATCATAAATCACAATTTTCGTAAAACCATTTTTCGGAATATCGAATTTTATTTTAGTAGCCGGATTAAACGGGTTGGGATAATTATTGTAAAGTTTATATTCTTTCGGAACTTGGGAAGATATGCTATTAATTCCCGAAGAATTTACCTGAAATTTCCATACAGACGAATACGCACCCGCACTCCCCGAATTTGTAGCGGCAACTTTCCAATAATAATATCCGTTTGCAAAACCGGAAAATATTACCGAATCTACGGCAATAGTACTATCCTTTACAACTGTATTAAATAATGAATCGCTTGCGATACGAATTCTATAACCTGTTGCAGCCGGTACGGAATTCCATTTAAATATTACTGGTTGCGGCAAATTAACGGTCCCGTTAGAAGGAGAGATAAGTACGGGAGCCGGAAGCAATGTAGCAGTATTATAGCGCATGATTGTACCGAAATTTCCAACAACTTCTCCATTATTGGAATCCAACAAACAAATATCATTTAATATATTTCCACATCCCGAATATTGGATTACCCAATTGTTCCCTGAATTTGTAGTTTTTAGAATCAAACCCGACAATCCGACTGCTATACCAAAATTACTATTAGCAAAGGAAACGCTGTATATAGTATATGAAGAGCCGCTCGTTTGCGAAATCCAGTTATTTCCGCTATTAGATGTGTATAAGATAACACCGCCTGCTCCAACAATTGTTCCAATTTCCGGTGACACTAAAAATACGTCGTTAAAACCTGAAGAAAAACCTGATGATTGAAGACTCCAATTCACTCCGCCGTTTACTGTTCGAAGTATTGTGCCGTTAGCTCCTACGGCTGTTCCCGTATTCGCATTAGCAAATGAAACAGACAAAAGATTATTAGTTGTACCGCTTGCTTGTGAAGTCCAGTTTGTTCCGCAATTTGTCGTACGGAATATTACACCTCCGTTACCAACTACAATGCCCGTATTTGCATCAATCAAAAATACATTATTAATTTTATCCGTTGCTCCGCTTATTAACGAATCCCAGCTTTGCCCGGCATTGGTTGTACGAATTATTAAACCGTTATAGCCGACTGCCATTCCTGTATTTGCATTTGTAAAAAATACTTTCTGAAGCACATTTGTCGTGCCGCTTGTTTGTGAAATCCAGTTTGTACCGCCATTGGTTGTTCTAAGAATCGTTCCGCTGAATCCTACGGCAGTTCCCGTGTTGGCATCGATAAAATGTAATCCCAGTAAGTTTTTAGCAGTTATTGTATTTGTTAATAAATTCCAATTTGCTCCGCCATTGGTAGTTCGGATAACAGCTCCTGCAGTACCTATCGCAACAACTATGTTCGCATTTAATGGAGCAATATTGTAGACGATTGTCCCTTCTATACCGTTTATCTGCGGGTTCCACGTTACACCTCCGTTCGTAGTTTTCAGAATTGTTCCGCTCGCACCGGCTAACCAGCCGGTATTGGCATCTGAAAATGAAGAATAAATAAGAATTGCATTCGTGCCGGAAGATTGTTGAGTCCAGTTTGCTCCACCATTAGTAGAGCGTAAAACTACTCCGTTTGAACCTGCACTTATTAAAGTGTTTGCATCTGCATAGCAAATTGTATTTAATGGATTTGTCGTACCGCTTATATGGGAAATCCAGCTTACTCCGCCGTCTGTTGTCGATAAAATCGTACCATCGTCTCCAGCAGTCACACCTGTGTTGGCGTTTAAAAACCTGACATCATTAAAAGTCACTGTAGTTCCACTTGCTTGTAAATTCCAGTTTACGCCGCTGTTTGTTGTACGTAGAATTACACCTGATGAACCGACGACAATTCCTGTATTTGCATTCGAAAAAAAGCAGCCGTAAATCGATGTTGCTATTCCGCTGTTCAGAAAGCCCCAGCTCAACCCGCCGTTTGTCGAGCGAAGAATCACTCCGTCGCTTCCTGCCGCAATTATATTATTTACATCCGCATAGCATACACAAAACAAAGATGCATTGGAACCGCTCGATTTCGAAACCCAATTCAATCCACCGTTTGTTGTCTGAAGAATTGTTCCTCCCAAACCGACGGCTGTTCCTGTATTGGCATTTATAAACGATAGACCTATCAGGTTACTACCCTGTGGAGTGGGATTCTGCCAGACCCAATCCGAAGCAAAAGAAAAATTAGACACAAAAACACAAATAAAAGTAATTACAAGAAACTGATAATTACACTTAATAATAGACTTTTCCATTTTATTGTATTTTTATTTTTTTGATGATATGGATATTTTATTCATTACTTAAATATTTCTTTTTGTTTCTTTTAAATTCTTTTATAGTAATACCTTTTGACCAGTAGCTTTCAAAAACTTCCTTTAGCGCTTCCGCAAAACTCTGATGCTCTATAATTAATGTAGTCATCGATGGTTTTAATGAAACCCTGTCTTTCAATGCCAGCATTGTTATCATGCCGTCGCTTACAACCAATTTCATTGGCAGTTTCTTCACTATTCTCGCCTCTTCCCCCGTCTTCTGATAAAGCTCGATGGTTTTAATTAGATTCTCTAATTCCTGCGGCGAGTTGTTGCAGAATTCATATAAACATCTCATTTTAATTTTCTTTTTCCTCAATATTTCAGCTTGCTTCTCCACATTATCGCTTAATGCATCACTGATTATATACGGAGGAATTGTAAAACCAAGTAATTCTTTTGACGTTTTTATTTCTATCGATTCATACCTTTCTTTTATTTTAGTCTTATCGGTTAAAACTTCGATATAATCGACAGGACTATCGTCCGTTCCATTCTTATCGAATATTTCCGTTAACTCTTTTTCCAGTTCATATGCAGTTTTTTTCTTTTTATCGAAATCGGAGGTTATATTACCTATCACTGTCTTCGGCTTTATACAGCTAAAGACTTTTATACCGTTTCGATAATTTTCGCAGCATAATCCTTTTTTTACAAGGCTTTGCAGGATTTCATAAGATTTATTCCTGCTTATCGAAGTTATTTTTGAAATCTCTCCGGCGCTGAATTCTTTTTTATGCAGTAAAGCTAAATATATTTCGGCTTCTCTTTTGGGAATTCCTAAACCTTGCAGTTTTTCTATTAAATCCATATTGTCCCTTTTTTATAATTGCATTTTGTTTTTTATACCCCCATAAGGAGTAGATACCCCATATGGGGTACATAAAACTATAAATAAATTATTTAATTGTCAAGAAGCATTTTTTGCTCATTGTTTTTCCTTCGTTTCGGGTCATTATTGTTATTTCAAGCAACAGCAACGGAAGTCCGGCTCCATATTATCTAATTATTATTTGGTGTCTGCATTGGGTTTCAGCCGGGACTTAATATTCTTTTGTCTGAAAAGGGTCCGCTCTCCACGGCGAGCCTTCGCCCGTGGCGGATTCGATGGAGTCTATCCCGACGCGTCGGGAATCTCATTCAGCATTTTTAAAAAACCACCCTATGATGTACCCCCCCCCCATCAACTCCCGAAAATAAGTTTACGAAATTATATTTACTTATGTATCTTAATTAATTAGTTTTCCCCAAATAATACAAACAATTCTAAATAAATTCTGACTTATGAAACTTATAGCGGCTAATTGCCCGGATTGCGGCGCTCATCTTAATATACCCGAAGGCAGCACTTCTGTAATATGCGAATACTGCGGCGGAAATATTCTTGTGGCGGATATCTTTGGAACGACGTCAGTAATGCAGAACTGCATGATGCTTGCCTATTCCGCCTTGGAAAGAAAAAACTACCAAGATGGCTATGACCATTTTAACCGCGCAATTGAAATAGATATAAAAAATCCGAATGCGTGGTTTGGAAAGGCGGTCTGCGAAGGGATGATCGGCAAAATAGGAGAAAACTCATTCGGACAAATGGTTGAGATGTTTGAAAATTCAATCAGGTATGCTCCGGAGGATAAACAAATTAATTTCAGAAAAAACGCGTCCGCTGAAATTGTTAAAGTAATACGGAAATCCGCCGACATGATTCAACTCGCGTGCGAATTACTTGTATTTAAAGAAGATGACGATAAACTGAACACCAATCTTAGCAAGGAGATTACGAATTTAAAAGAGAATGTGAAAAAAACGGTTGAGAAAGCACAGGAGTATGATCCCGACAACAAAGACGTTCCGGCGCTTTTAGGCGAAATCGCATCGGGCGCATTCTTTAAGTCTGATTTTGAGGAAAAGTCAAAGGCGGATGAAAACTCTCCTTTAAATGAGTATAAATCCATCAGCGCCGGACTGGAAAAACCTCAGCCTGATACACCAGGCCAGTCACCCGAAAATCTTTCCGTCACCAGCAAAAGAAGCGGCTGCTCATTTGTAGTATTAATTTTTGTAACTGCCGCAGCCGCAGCAGGTTTTCTGTTGGCATAAAATTATGAAATCAAATCAATAAAATTGACATTTCGATATTTCCTGTTTAAGGAATTATTTAAACAATACATTATCCGCCATAAATTACTTGAAAATGCCGCGAATTGTTAATAATTTAAATTAATTATTCTGTATTTAGAAACAAACCCGGTAATTAAAACGAATTTCGCGTAACTCCACCGCCGGCTAAATCGGGATAAAAACAAAAAGTATTTTATGGAAAGTTTATTTCCCGTGCCCGCACAAATCAGGATTTTTGTTTTCAAACCCATCGCTGTATTATTGCCCGTCGGGCACAGAAATAATTTGTCCGTTACATACCGTGTGAAGATTACGATATCGACCTTAACATTATAAGCAGTTGTTAATAATTTAAATTCAATCATAATGAAAAAAATTATTTCCGTTTTATTCTTTTTGTTCTGCGCGAACTTAATTTTTGCGCAATCGGCGTTGGACAGTTTGTATAAAGCCGGCATAAAACTTCATGACGAAGGTAAGTATGAAAAGGCTATAGAATTATATAAACAGGCATTGAAAATCAAACCGGATGATCCCGCTCTCAATTACGAGATAGCGTTTTCTTATTTTAAAATGCAGGATTTCGACAAGTGTTTAATATATTCGGATAAGGCTCTGGAAGATAAAAACGCCGGCAAAGAAAATAAGATTAGGGCAATCTTAACCAAAGGGTCGGCTCTGGATTATCTGGGAAGGCGAAAGGAATCAATAGAATTATTTGAGGATTGTATAAAAAATTACGGTCCGGACTATTTAGTATATTATAATTTAGGCGTGGATTATTATAATACAATAAACTACGCGAAGGCGGAAGAATCATTCTTAAATGCTATTAATCAGAAGAAAGATCACGCGGGAAGCCATTACATGCTGGGGTACGTTATGCGCGATACGCACAGAAAATTAAATGCTATGATGTGCATGTATTATTTTCTGTATCTGGAACCGGAATCAGAAAGGTCGAAAGATGCCTATAAACAGTTGAATAAACTCCATAACAATTTATTCAAAAAAAATGAGAACGGCGTCGGAACAACTATATATATGGAAACGGAAGCAAACGAATCCACAACCACTGATTTTCTTTACGCCATGCAAAAAGTGCTGGAAATGAAAGATTATGACAGCACAAAAACAAAAACTGAAATCTTTTTTGACAACACGAAAAGTTTATTTAGTTTCCTTAACAACATTAAAACACTACAATTGAAAGCGGTGTGGAAAGACGTTTACGCGCCGTTTTTCAGTGATTTGGTCACTGCGGATTTTGTTGATGTGTTCAGTTATTATGTCAGCGTTTCAAGCAGCAAAAGTGCGATGGACTGGCTGGAAAACCACACGGAGAAGTTTAAAAAATTCGATGCGTGGCTTACTGAAAAAGGATATTAATAAATATTATTGAAGATTATTAATGATATTGAATCGTTCGATAATCGAACACAGGTAAGTTAATAACCTTTTAAATATTTGTAATCAACGCTGCATCATAAGCGGCTGCTCATTTGGTATAAATTATATCTGCTTAATAAAGCGGCAAAATCGGATAACGCCAATTTTAAATATCAATTCTGAAATTCAATATACATATCAGAGTAATTCATAATAAGCGTTTTGAACTGCTTAATGTAATCCTGTCCGAGATTTCCGTGGAAATACTTTTGGTCCTCAGTAAGAGGGTTTGCAAGCAAATTGACATTCTTTAATTCTCCGCTCAGATTACCAGACTTCAATATCAAATTATCGATTATATATCCTTCGGTTTGAATCATGCCCCCGGCGCCGCCGGTTAAAATTTTTCCGAGAGTATATTTTGCCGTAATATCGGATTTGTATTTTTCTAAAAATGGTTTGAACAGCGAGAAACCCATGTTGCCGGAATCAAATATAAAAGAAAGCGAATCGTTATTATAAAACATTTGAATTACCGGAGTATAATTATGGTAAGCGAAATTTTTTATGCTGCTTTTTCCCGGAACCGCTGGAACGATAAAATCATTTTCATTTGTAATACGGAATTCGCCGAAGGCCCTCATGATGGGAGCGCCAACGACACCCTCAATTTTATAAGGACCGAATGTAAAGTCTTCGTCTTTCATAACGTAGAACACGACATTGTCCAGAACCGCATTGCCGATTTTAAGGTTGTTTGCGACGGCAACACGCGAAAGGATTTTCTTGTCTGTAGAAGTGCCGACTTTGAAGTAAGTGTCCGAGATTTTCAGTCCGAGTTTATTTGCAAGCGATTCTACAAGCACGCTGTATTCGGCTCCGGAGTCAAACACAAATTCGAAATCACTGCCGTTAATACTTAAAGGCATGTTCCAGAGCCCGGCAATATCTTTTTTCATTTTAATGTTTGTTTCTCCGTTCTTTGTAATTTTCTGAACCGGTGTTTCTTTCAGCGCGGTGAACATGATTATATCCTCGGGAAGGAAATCTTTTTCATCCTGTGAAAGATAGTTCGAGTACCTTGAATTTAATATGCGCGCGGTTTCAAGAGCATCTTTATATTCATAGACAAAAGCATGCGCATAGTATTTTTTGAGATACAAGTCTGCAAAAAGGGAATCGGGAATAACCGCGGAATATTTTGAAATCAAATAAGAAGACTTGCTCTTTGACTCTCCGAATTTTCCGAAAACACAGTCTGAAAGGGCTTCGAGATACGTCTTTTGCCAGGAATTGCTTTTTGGCATGAAATTTTTTATTTCATCCCTTAACCTGAAATAATCTTTTCCCCGGTACATGTTATAAAGCGTGCCGAAATCCTGTGAATAAGAAAATGATTGAATGAACAGAATAAAAATTATCAGCGGGTATAAAACAAAAATATTTCTGCGTTTCATAAACAAAATTTAAATTTCGCAAAACAACTTTATATTTTATACGAACAGGATTAAAGAAAAGATACAAAAACCTGTTTTTAACAAAACGCGCTGTCCGGTTACAATTTAACAATCATAATTTAAAATTGTACTTTATTTACTTCTGTAACATCATTTTCTTTGTTTCGCTATACCCCTCTGTAATCAGGGTGTAGAAATACACTCCGCTTGAAGAGGCAGAACCATTCCATTCCGTTTCATATGTACCTGGCTGAAGTTTTTCGTTAATCAGCGTAACTACTTCCCTTCCAAGTATATCATAGACCTTTAAAGTAACGATATTATTTCCTTTGTTCGATTTTCCCTGCCTGATTGCATCATGCAGTCCGGCATTTTCAGGAATTGAGAATTTAATTCTCGTTGAAGGATTAAACGGATTTGGAAAATTCTGATAAAGTTTATATTCCATGGGAGTGTTAAGCGCCGTAAAGTTTATTCCGGTTACTCTTGTATTTTTGTATACAAAATTCGCCGTGCCTGTATTATCCCAGTTTGATACCGCGAAATCAATGCTGTGAGACGAGATATACAGCACCGATACCTGAACTGAATTTCCGGGTGTATTTTTAAAACTTATCCATCCGTTTTCGGGATTATTACAATAGTCGCTTGCAGGTATGACAGTTGAACCGAATTTTGCCTGAACAATTTTATGTACGGGGGTTCTTTCGAGATAGAACAGTTTTCTTATTCCGTCCGCCGTAAAGTTGGCAGTTAATGTATCAAGCCCGTCATTGTTGTAGTCCGCGCATTTAATCGCTTCCACAACGCTTGACACCGAAGATGTCCACTGAGGAGTTGCAGAAAAAGTCCCTCCGTTGTTTTTGTAAATCCAGCAATTCGTCCACCAGCCTCCGCAGATCAAATCTTTCCATCCGTCGAAATCCACATCGGCAAGAGCAATTCCGGAGCCGTAAATTGAGGTCGATGAAGACCAAAACGGAGTAGTGCTTAAGGTTGTGCCTGTATTCAGGTAAATCTTAAATCTTCCTGTTCCGCCGCTCTGCTTATTGTCGGATATTGCAAGGTCAATGTTTCCGTCGTTATTTACATCGGCGAGGAACAAAGAGTTCGCGTACTGGCTTGCATCCGTTGATGTCCAGTATGGAGTATGTCCTAACGAATCGCCGTAGTTAAGATATACAAGGTTCGGTCCGCCTTCGCAGGCAAAGACAAGGTCGAGTTTTCCGTCTTTATTGATATCAGCCCAGTCAACGCCGTATGCGTAAGTAATGTTTGAACTCTTCCAATACGGCAGAGTCTGCATTACACCGTTGACATTTTTATAGATTCTCATCTGGTCGGGATTAAGAGAATAATTTTCACCGCATGCCGCGGCGAGGTCAAGATAGCCGTCGTTATCGGCATCGCCCAGCGAGCAGCAGAATGTGTACATTGAATCTGCTGAAACCCACGAGGGAAGTATATCAAGGACTCCGTTGTGGTTAAGGTATATTTTTAATTTGCCTTTAGCGCCGAATCCGGCTGCGCCGAGATATACGGATACTGCGATATCAGTCCAGCCGTCATTGTTAACGTCGCCGACGGAAACGTGTCCGTGGTAATCCACATCGCTCGACTCCCATCCGGGTGTAGTTGAGAGTATGCCGTTGTTATTGAAATAAACCGTAACTTTTTGCCTGTTCATGTCATTGCCGTTTGCAACTACAAGGTCAAGCCAGCCGTCGTTGTTAATATCAGCCCAAGCGCAGCCTGTAGATGTTTTGGGAAAGTTTGATGATTGCCAGAACGGTGAAGTATTAAACGGCATTTGCGCAAGACAGAGATTTAACGATACGAGGTAAAAAAATATGAAATATAAGTATTTCATAGCATTCTTTTTTAACAAGATAATGTAAAAAGCAAGAACGTTCAATTTATAATTTTGGACATCGGAACAAATACAAATTAATATAATTCAGCCGATAGTGAGACAACAACAATATAAATCAAGATTCAATTCGGATATATTACAACCATAATTTTAATTTGTGTTTGTAATATTGCGATTCTCAATCATCCTTAATCTCAAATTCTTTTTCGAGGAGATATATGTTCCATACTTTTTTCTCTACGGTTTCCTCCTTGGATAATTTGTAACCCATCACTATTTCATCAAAAGAATAATAAGCCCGATATTTGTATTTTCCTACCGTAAATGGTTTGATATCCCTGTCGAAATTCTCTTCAAACAATAAAGCTGATCTTCCCGGGTAAAGAGAAAACTTTTCTGCGGTCATTCCGCATATCCTTTTTCCGCGTTCGCATACAGCCCATCTTCCCGCGTCTAATTTTTCCACCCAACCCGATAATTCGCCCAAAAAATTAGTCCCGAAAACAATTCTTTTTGAATTGTTTGTAACCATATATTCCGGTTTTCCGTCGGATTTAGGAGTCCATTTTTCCTTAATAGTAACACTGTCTGACCACGGATTGGTTTTTGTTAAATAGATACCATACAGAAAATCTGCTCCGTTGTCTATCTGGATTCTGTTCGTAAAACAAATATCTGCGTTTACTCCGTTTTCTTTTCCGCTCATATCAAATTCCAATTCTTCCTTTTTTGAACGCACAGTATCTTTATATTCGACAAGCACGGATAATTTGTATATGCCCGGTTTCGAAAACCAGTTCTTTGCCGTAATATCAAAATTACTGCACGCTCCTGCCGATTTATATTCCCATACGTATTTGTTGTCGGGCGAAGCAAGGTTAAGACTAATAATCCGGTTTGACGGCAAATTAGAAATAGAGATTTTCATTCCAATTTCCGAATTATCCTGTGATAACAGAGTCGAGCAAAAAAGCAATAAGATTATCAGAAATCTTTTTTTCATATCAGTCCTCTTTTATTTCAAATTCTTTTTCGAGACGGTAATGTTTCCGCGCGTTTTTTTCATCTTTTGTATAGTACTCCACAACATATTTATACCTTCCTTTTTCAAACGGCTTCAGGTCGATTGGAAAAGAAGACTCGCTTGTTGTGTTAGAACATCCGGGTTTGAGATCAACATCAAATACATAATATCCGCATATCCCGCCGCCGCGAAAATAGGGTTCCCAATTGCCGGAGTCAAATTTTTCAATATCTCCAATAATATTATCGACAAATTTGTCCCCGTAAATATTTCTTTGCGAGTTATTTTGAATTATATATTCCGGATACCCCTTTGATTTTGGAGTCCAGTTTTCTGTCAGCGTAATGCTGTCAGACGAACAGTAATACTTGCTGCAAGACAAATAATTTTTCTTTCCATTGCCTGTTTCAAAATCGATAGGGACATATATCATGCACTCCGTTCCGTCAACATCAAATGCGAGTTCCTTTTTTGTTGACCGCAATGTATATGTATCCCGGATCTTGACACTGATTTTGTACGAACCCGGTTTCTTATACCATTTGTTAGTTGTAAATTGGAGATAACGGATTTCTTCATATTCATTATGTTCAAATACATTCAGGCTGTCAGGAGACAGAATAGTAACTTGAAGAGTTCTCATCTGCGGTATTCCCGATACCCTAACTCTTAAATCTATATCCTGCTTTTTACCCTGCGAATACAGGCAGGACGCGGAAACCAGAAGTATTATCAGAAATATTTTTTTCATTATTATTATTTGAATTAAAGGCTTCAGATACCTATATTTTCCCGCTTTTCAAGATTGTACCGGGCAAGAAGGCACAAAGAATTAATTATTTTGTTCAGAGGTATAAAACTAACATTTCAGTATTAAACTTCACCTTATACCATTTTCTATCTGCGCCCGTCTTTTCGGCATCAAGTTTTACGAGGAAATGATGCATAGAAGGTGTCTCCATTGATTTTTTTAAAAAATGCGGGAGTAAATCGAATGCGTATTTTCCCGGTTTTAATACTCCGTCACATATTTTTATTATCACGATATTATTAGTATCGCATAATATTATTTTTACAACCGATGTATCTGCTACGGAGAATTTACACTGATAAACAGCGCAATATGGATTTGGAAATAATCTTTCCATCCTATATCCGCAGGCAGAACTTGAATCAACTCTTTTCACATACCCAAGCGTATCATAACTCTGTGCTTTAACAAATCCGGAAACCAAACATAAAATAAAAATAAACACCAACATTATAGTTTTTTTCATAGGTCTTGTTAAATTATTTTTTTGTAAATCCCAGTACATCTTTTCTTACTTCCTTACGCCATGCGGCGCCGAATTTCTCGTCGAGGTATTTGAAAATAATTTTATTGTATGATTCATTACACCCTAAAGATTCTTCAAGGTTGTCACCTAATTCATAATATTCAACATCGTACTTGTTTTCGAAATTCTCCTGACCCGGATAATAAACAGGAGCGATTGAACCGGATAAATATAATTTTGCCTTATTGTTTTTTATATCTTCTTTAGCCTTTTGCGGACTAATTTTGCTGCATATTATCGGCAAGGTCAGCATCAGGTTGTCTATAGATTGATTGTATAATATTATGGATGTGTCAATCGAATTAGCGTCAAGACTGTGTGAATCAATTTTATAAGTTCCGGATTTCAATCCTTTAATAATAAAATTTCCCAGAGAATCTGTAATACAACCAATCCCGGTATTTTTAATTCCGACAACCGCACCGCTTATCGCTTCCTTATTTCCCATGAAATCAACATAAACTTTTCCCTTTATAAAATAAGTTGTATCATTATTTATTACAGGCTGTGAAAATAATTTTAAGGAAATTAAAAGTATGAACGGCAATAGGTATGCAGGTCTCATAGTTATTGTTTGTTATTTAAATATACTTTCCTTTGTTGTTTTATTCAATTCAAATTCATTGATAAACAGATGGTTAGTGTAAGCGGTACAAAAAAACTTTATGCGCCTTTTGCATTACCGCGAATATTCTCTATCGTGCAAATACTTGTATAATCCAAGGAATAACTCCCGGAAACACTTTAAATTATGTATTTCACGTATTCCTTGCCAAAAGCAAGTAAATGCAATTTGAACAATTTTTATTCTTTTCTTCGTAACAGAACAATTTTTGGACGTCAAATTAAATTTATTATTATTAAATTTACATACTCATTTATTATTAATCATTGTTCGAAAATAAAGTACCTACAAAATTATTTACCAATATGGAAATAGACGGCAAAGAATTTCAGGTTGACGGCGACGGCTTTTTATCCGATCCGTATATCTGGAATGAAGAAGTTGCAAGATTATTTGCAAAGTATGACGGAATTGAAGAACTGACAGAAAAACACTGGGCAATCATAAATTTTATACGCAAAAACTGGGAAGAAAAAGGAATGGCGCCGATGATTCGCTCCATTTGCCAGATAACAGGCGTGAAACTTAAAGAGATATATCAATTGTTCCCGTTAGGTCCTGCCCGCGGCGCCTGCCGCGTTGCCGGATTACCGAAACCGGATGGATGTGTTTAGTAAAATTAAACCTCTATGATGTTGTATAAGATAATTTCGCTGACAGCATTTCTGATCTGTTTTGTAACTTTGACATATCATTTTTTAAGACTTGTCAGACTCGGACCGCCCAAAGATTATTCTCAAAAAAAAGGTAATCTGAGCGCGGCAATTTCTTATTCTTTTGTCGGAGCTATGAGCCCCTCAAAAAAAGAATCCGCGTATATGCATTTACCGACATATACCGCCGGTCTGCTGTATCATTTCGGCACGTTTGTCAGCCTGGTTCTTTACTTTTTATTTCTCTTTAATGTAAGACTTGCAAATTCAATTCATTGGATTATTATTTTTGTGTTGATTGCATCTGTCCTGAGCGGACTCGGTATATTCATAAAACGGACCGCCGTAAAAAAAGTCAGACACCTCTCAAATATTGACGACTATATTTCAAATCTGATTGTTACGATTTTTCAGTTAATTACTCTGATGGCGCTTGCGGACGGAAATTATGCCCCGTACTATTTCATAGTAACGAGTCTTTTATTTCTTTATCTGCCGATTGGAAAACTTAAACACTCATTATACTTTTTTGCTGCCCGATATCATCTTGGATTTTTTTACGGATGGCGCGGAATATGGCCTTTAAAAGAAACGGGCAAATCAAATGAATAATTTTAACGATAAAAAAAATAAAGCGCTTAAGGTTCTTTCCGAACCGAAAGACAGCAAACTGATTACGTACCTCAACAGTTGCGTTCATTGCGGACTGTGCGCAGAGAGCTGCATGTATTATCTCACAACGAAAGACGAACGTTATATACCTGCAAAAAAAGTTGAACTTGTCTCCTCCATTTACAGGCGCTATTGCACGTTTACGGGAAAACATTTTCCGAAACTTACAAATGCCCGTGAACTGGACGAAGAACTCACGGAAGAAATGACAGACCTGTTGTTCGGAGCGTGCACGCTGTGCGGACGCTGTACGAAACATTGTTCGATAGGAATAGACATCGCGTACCTCGTGAGAGAGGGAAGAAAAATGCTTACCGAGATGGAAATTATTCCCGCAAGCCTGCAGTCAACGGTCAATGCCGCACTTACTACCGGCAATAACATGTCAATTCCAACCGAAGAATTCACCGATACACTTTCATGGCTGGAAGATGAACTTAAAGACGAAGTGAACGACCCCAATGCTTCAATTCCTCTAAACGTGCCTGACGTAAATGTTTTATATACGCTAAATCCGCGGGAGCCGAAATTTTTTCCGCTTTCAATATCCGCAATGGTGAAAATATTCTATGCGGCAAAAGAAAGTTGGTCGTTGTCAACTAAAATGTACGACGTTACAAACTATGCTTACTTTACTTCCAACAACGGCGAGGCTGCAACTATCGCGCAAAGATTATATGACGAAGTCCGGAAATTAAACGCAAAGCGATGTGTGCTTGCCGAATGCGGACACGGCTCAAGGGCTTTTCGCTGGGAAGGTCCGAATTATCTTATGCGGACATATCCGTTTGAAGTGCTAACTTCGGTTGAACTTCTCGCCGAATATATATCTCAGGGAAGACTTAAACTCGACAAGGAAAAAAATAAAGAATTAATAACTCTGCATGACCCGTGTAATCTTGTAAGAGAAGGCGGCGTTGTTGACGAGCAGCGGTATGTTCTGAAACATGCGGCAAGCAGATTTGTAGAAATGACGCCCTGCGGCACCGATAATTTCTGCTGCGGAGGGGGCGGCGGCCAACTGGCAATGAGCGAATATAACGAGCGCAGAATGAAAAACGCGGAGATTAAAGCCGAACAGATACGCAAAACGGGCGCCTCAATAGTCGTAACACCCTGCCATAACTGCGTGGACCAGTTGATGCAGATTGATAATAAATTTAAACTCGGCGTGAAAGTAATGACGCTTTCTGAAGTTGTTGCCGATGCAATTATTCTTGAATAAAAATAAACTCTTAACTTAAAATATATACGCAAAAAATATAATTATGGATAATTTAATATACCTCGATAATTCAGCCACTACATATCCGAAACCCGAACCTGTATATCAGTTCATGGACACTTTTTACAGAACGCACGGCGTTAATCCCGGAAGGTCCGGATTCGATGCGGCGCTTGAAGCGGAAGAAATAGTTATGAATACGCGCAAAATGCTGACAGGTTTTTTCAACGCGGGAGAGGATATTAACAGACTGACTTTCAGTTATAACGCAAGCGATTCTCTCAACATGATAATTCAGGGACTGGCAGTGAAAGGCGACCACGTTATAACAACAATGCTTGAACATAATTCCGTTCTTCGTCCTTTGTATCATCTTGGAATGAACGGCGTCATAGAGGTATCTTACATAGGTTTCGACAGCAAAGGATATATTAATCCCGATGATATTAAGAAAGCAATACGCAAAAACACAAAGATGGTCGTGATGAACCATTGCTCTAATGTTATCGGAACAATTCAGCCGGTTGCGGAAGTCGGCAGGATATGCAAAGAAGCAGGCGTACTGCTGATTGTTGACAGTACTCAAAGCGCAGGCTCGATACCGATCGACATGCAGGCTATGGGAATAGATGCTCTAATCTTTACCGGTCATAAATGCCTGATGGGTCCTACCGGTATCGGCGGCTCTTACGTTAGAGAAAATGTCCCCGTGAAATATACGCGTTTCGGAGGTACGGGTGTACGCTCGGCACAGAAGACGCATCTTGAAGAATTTCCGTATCGCCTCGAATGCGGAACGCTAAATCTTCTTGGCGTGGCAGGGCTGAACGCGGGTGTAAAATGGATTCTTGCAAATGATATGGAAACACTGCAAAAAAAAGAAATGGCGCTTTTTGAAAAACTCCGTAAAGGAATTCAAAGTATTGAAAACGTTATAACATACTGCGCGGAAAGCGCTGAAAATCATAACCCCATACTTTGTTTTAACATAAAAGGATTTGAAGCGGGAGATGTAGGCACAATCCTTGACGTTGATTATAATATTGCTTGCCGCACAGGTTTGCATTGCGCGCCGAATGTTCATGCCGTTTTAGGAACTGATAAAATTCACGGCAGCATCCGTTTAAGTATTGGTCATTTTAATACCGAAGAACACATCGACAAAACAATTAATGCCGTAAAAGAGATTGCCGAATTAAGAAAGTAAAAAGTTTACAGGCAATAAGCATTGTATGAATTCCGATCGGAGAATTTTCTTCACTGAAATATTCTCCGATTTCAGCGGCGTTATACATTTTCCTTAAAAACGTTCATCCTCGTATCAAACCGTTATTTGTAAAGGGCATACTCCTGACACTGTCAAACCTGCATAAGCGCAATCATTATTTGAAACCAAAGGCTTAACTTTTCCCCAACGATTTTTAAATTCTCCATTTGCAATTTAAATTGCTTTTACCCCGTCTCATTTTGAGAAATTATCTCAATATTTGAAAAAAGCGGCGGAAATATATCGAAAATTTGCATAAAATCAGATTTTTATCTGGCATCATTTTTGACATTTGTAGAAATAAAGATATGTTTTTATAGTGTAACTCAACTACACAAAAGACTAAAATATTAAAGTATTTTTTAATAATTTTGAAACGGTAATTTCTAAACAATTAATTAAAAACATAATTACAAAACGGTAATATTAAAACAATAATTTAGGAACATAAATTCTGAAACAGTGGCTCCGCAATTCACTTTAAAAAACAGGAGAATCAGAAAGCCGGGAGAACCGGAATTTTTTAACAAAATATTATTATGAGAATAATCAAATCTTTTTCCGCCGCATTGCTTTTATTCATGGCGCTGCTTTTAGTAAATCAGAATAATGCCGATGCGTGCTCAAGGTTGGTTTACGTAGGACCAAACAACACAATAGTAACAGCGCGCTCGATGGACTGGGCGTTTGATATTATGACAAATTTATGGATATTTCCCGCCGGCATGGACCGCAACGGGGCAATAGGGAGCAACACAGTCTCGTGGAAATCAAAATACGGAAGCGTCGTTGCATCTGCATACGAAATATGCAGTTCAGACGGCATGAATGAAAAAGGACTGGTTGCAAGTGTTTTATGGTTATCGGAATCCGAATATCCCGTAAGGACATCAAAGCCGGGATTGTCGGTTGCTGCGTGGGTGCAGTATGTTCTTGATAACTATGCGACAGTTGACGAAACAGTAACGGAACTTAGCAAGGAAAATTTTGAAGTTGTCGGATTAAATGTTCCGGGAACAGATATATACGGAACACTGCATCTTGTGGTTTCCGACGCTACCGGCGACAACGCGATTTTTGAATACGTCAAAGGTAAATTAATAATTCATCACGACAGGTCTTATATCGTTACAACAAACTCCCCTCTTTACGAAAAACAACTCGCGCTGAACGAGTACTGGAGTTCGATTAACGGACTCGATATGCTGCCAGGTACGCATAAATCCGAAGACAGATTTGTGAGAGCGTCTTTCTATCTCAATGCAATCAAGAAAACGGACGATATTAGGCAGGCGCTTACAAGCACATTCGGAGTTATAAGAAACGTTTCCGTTCCTTTTGGAATATCGACAACGGATAAGCCGAACCTTTCTTCGACAAGATGGAGAACCGTTTATGACCACAAAAACAAAGTTTTTTATTTTGAAAAAGCAAACTGCCCGAGCGTTATCTGGGTTGATTTCAAAGAAGCCGATATTTCTCCAAAAGGTCAGGTTAAAAAACTTACATTGGTAAACGACGAAATATACACGGGAAATGTTTTGAAAGACTTCGTAGTTACCGAGCCGTTTAAATTCGCAGGTACGAAATAAAAATAACGGCAGAAAATTATCATCGAGCATTTAAAAGCCCTTCGGCATATTACACCGGAGGGTTTTTAAGTATATGTGAATTTTTAAAAATGCTTATATCAAATTGCATTTGTTTATATTAGGTTAATACAATAAATAAACCATTATGCCCCGAAAAATATTTTTTGTGTTCGTTGTCTTTCTTCTGGCCGGCAAGTGTTTTGCTCAATCCGACACTACAAGAATAGGAGTATATATTAATTCGATAAGCGATATAAATTATCCCGAAAGAAGTTTCGACCTAAATTTCTGGATATGGTATAATTATGCCAATGACACAAATAAAATTGTCGAGATGACGGATTTTCCGAATGCCAAAAGCGTGGAATCCGCCTTGATGAGCGTTGTAAAAGAACCGGGAGAAATATGGTGCGCGAAAAAAGTTAAAGCCAGACTGAAGAATAACTGGGACCTTGTTAACTTTCCGTTCGATAAACAGGAAATCAGTTTAAAAATTGAATCCGTAGAGGATGAAAATAAAACGACTTTAATCGCGGACACAATGAACTCCAAAATCTCTTCGGGCAACGGATTGGAGGAATACAACATTAAAAAATATTCTTTCGAAAGAACGAAAAGAGTTTATAATACAACTTTCGGCGACCCCAGATTGTCCGGCGCGAGCAGTTTCGATTTGCTTGTTTTTAAAATATTTCTCGAAAGAAACAACAGTTGGACAACTTTCTTTAAACTCATAACGGGCGTGCTTGTAGCCTTCTTTATCTCGCTATCCGTATTCTTCATCCGTCCCATTGAAGTGCGCTTTGGTCTTTGCGTAGGCAGTTTGTTCGCTTCAATCGGCAATAAATATATTGTGGAATCGGTTGTTCCCGATACATTGAAAAACACATTGATGGATACAATTCATATTGTAACATTTATTTCCATCTTGTCTATAATTGTACTGAGCATTATCGCGCTGGTCTTAAAGAGTTCAGATAAACCCAAAGCAGAAAAGAAACTCGACAAAATAGCGTTCTGGTCGATACTAACTGTTTATCTGAGCCTTAACACATTCTTTATTGCGAGAGCGGTTTTAAGTTAAATGTTTAAGATACCGTTTAGCATCTAAGCAAAAATAAAAATGATTTAAATATTATTTTTATAAATCATTATTATACTACACTATTATTTTACCATCACCCCGCAAAAAAATCGGCGGGTTTCGATAAAATGTCATGACTTGTGTATCATCACCCCGCCAAAAAAATCGGCGGGTTTCGATAAAATGACAATGTCATTTTATCATCAACATTTTTTTTGTTTCGTTGAAATCGCCGGAAAAAAGTTTGTAAAAATAAATCCCGCTCGGAAGCGAGTTACCGGAAAATTGTACTTCGTATGTACCCGGCTGAAGTTTCTCATTTACCAAAGTCGCCGTTTCCTTCCCTAGTATATCATAGACTTTCAAAGTAACGACGCTGTTATCCGTTTTCAATTTTCCCTGCTTGATTGCATCATGCAGTCCGGTGTTTTCCGGAATTGCGAACTTTATTTTCGTTGACGGATTAAACGGATTTGGATAGTTCTGTTCCAGTTTATAAGAAGAAGGAACATCTATAGAGATTTGTTTTATGCCAATCACGTCGGAAAGCGGTCTACGCCAGACAGAAGATCCTGAGTAGACGCCATTGAGTTCCGAAAAAGAACCCGAGAAAATGTAATTGTTTGAGAGTGCTAAAGCTTTGACAGCCGAATTATTATATAAACCTTGATTCTTATTAATCCAGTTTGTTCCGTTATTTGTTGTGAGAAAAACACCTCTTTCGTTGTCAACGAAGTTGCCAAAACCCGCAAATATATTATTCCCGCTTGAGATGAGAGAATAAACGCACCATTCAGTCGAACTTATCCGAACCCAGTTGTTACCGTTATTTGTCGAGCGGTAAACACCGGAATTTGTTCCTGCGAAAATGCCGTTTACATTTGTTACAAGAGAGTTAACAGTTACAGTGTTCAAGCCATTCAGATTCCAGTTTCCCCCGTTGTTTGTTGACAGGTAAATGCCTAAATTTGTTCCGGCAAAAATATTATTTCCGTTTATAAGTAGAGAATAAACAATCTTGTTGTTTAGAGCGGTTTGATTCCAGTTTCCTCCCGTATTAGTGGAAAGATAAACTCCGTAATTTGTTCCTTTAAAAAAATTATTTCCGCTTTCCGCAAAGGAATACACAGACAATGTGTCTGCTACAGTATGAGTCCAGTTATTACCTGTATTTGTTGAAAGAAATACGCCTCGATCCGTACCTGCAAAAATATTATTCCCGCTGATAGCAATTGCGTTAACAATTGTGCTGTCCAATGCAGTTTGAGTCCAGTCGCTCCCATTATTAGAGGAGTAATAAACGCCGTTGTATTTTGTTCCTGCAAAAATACTATTCCCGTTTGTTGCAAAAGAAACCGTATTTGCATTACCAAGATGAGTATAAGACCAATTGTTTCCGTTGCTTGTAGTTGTATACAAACCGCTGTGATTGCCGCCATAAGCCCCGGTAAAGATTTTATTTCCGCTTATTAAAAGTGCACGGCTAATTCTGTTCAAAGAATTGATCCAAGTCATTCCATTATTAGTTGTGAGATAAACACCTCTGTCGGATGCTATAAAAATATTACTTCCGCTTATTATGATGGAATTAGCAAATAGGCTGGTCGAAGAAATTTGATTCCAACTGGAACCATTATTGGTCGAGAGGTAAATACCGTTAAGAATGTCTCCGGCGCATATAATATTTCCGCTAACTGCGATACAAGAAATAAGATCATCGTACAAACCAAGCCCTGTCCAGTTGATGCCGTTATTAGTTGAACGATAAACACCTCTGCCTGCTGCATAAATAGTGTTTCCGTTCACGGCAACCGTAAAGATAATCGTGGTATCAAAATCACTTTGAGTCCAGTTATATCCGTTATTACTGGAGATATACACACCAACTAAACCATCGGCCACAGCAAAAACGTAATTACCGCTTATAGCAATGGACCAAACCGGTGTGTTATTCAAAGTTGTTTGATTCCAGCTGCTTCCTTTGTTTGTTGAAATGCAAAGACCACAATGCGTTCCTGCATAAACATTATTTCCGCTTGCTGCAATAGAATGGATAGATAAACTGTCCAATGAAGTTTGAGCCCAATTGATTCCGTTATTTGTGGAGAGCATTACGCCTGAATTTGTTCCCGCGTACACATTATTCCCGCTTGCTGCAAGCGAGGAAACATCGCCTCCATAAACCCCATTGCTTTTTACCCACTGGGCATTTAAAGAAACCGAAAATATCGAAAATAATAGAATGAAAAGAATATTTTTCATAAGAATACGGTAATTTATAAAAATTTTATTTAATCAAAATCATTCGTTTTGTATCCGAAAAATCTCCGGATGTTAATTTGTAATAATAAACTCCGCTCGGATAATTTGCCGCGTTCCAGTTCACTTCGTATGTTCCCGGCTGAAGTTTCTCATTTACCAAAGTCGCTGCTTCCTTCCCTAGTATATCATAAACTTTCAAAGTAACGACGCTGTTATCCGTTTTCAATTTTCTGTTTTCCGGAATAGAGAATTTAATTTTCGTTGACGGATTAAACGGATTGGGATAGTTCTGTGAAATAGAATACTTTGTATGGATTTCCGTACTTATGCTTTGTATGCCTATAATTTCGGAAATAGGTCTTTTCCAAACAGCATTATAATCTGTGTAGTTGTTTTTTGCCCCGGCGTAAATATAATCGTTTACAATCAACAAACAACTTATAGCCGGAAGACCGTAGAAACCTTGATTGAGATTTATCCAGTTGTGCCCGTTGTCTGTTGTAAGATATGTGCCCGCAGCAATCTGGGGATAATCTGACTTCCCTACAAATAGATTATTTCCGCTTACGCAAAAAGCGAGTATCGTCGAAATATCTGTTGCGTAAGTTTGCCATTGAATTCCATTATTGGTGGATACGTAAAGACCATTGCTGCCCACACCGGCGAAAATGTAATTACCTTTTATTGCCACGGATAAAACAGTATTATATACATCGGTTGAATTCCAGTTTGCTCCGTTATTGGAAGAAACCATAATCTTGTCTAAACACCCCACGCATATCTTATTTACTGAGGCTGCAACTGTATTAATTAATTCGTTAGTTAGAAGATAAGTCCAGTTATTGCCGTTGTTTGAACTTACCGCCAAGCAGTATTGGTTTGTGACTGCGTATAAATTGTTGCCGTTTGCATACAAATAAGATATTCCTGTAACACCCAAAGAAGTTTGTGTCCAGTTAAAACCGCTGTTTGTGGAAACGAAAAGCCCGCTGTCTGAAAGACCAGCAAATATATTGCCGCTTATTGAGGCCAGTGCCGTAACGGATTTGTTAGTAAGTCCTATTCTGCTCCAAGTATCGTTTACATTTCGGTAAACACCGCTGTATGTTCCGGCAAAAAGATAATTCCCATTATAAGTAAGCGAAGTAACAACCCGGTTTGTTCCCATTCCGTTTGATAACTGAACCCATTGGGCGCTAGTACCCGATGAAATAAGAAGTATAAAAACAACTATTAGTTTTTTCATGATGGGGAATGTTGTTGTAAAAGACCAAAAAACACAAATATATTTCTATATTAACTTATTAATTCAGCAAGTACTTTTCAATACCAATATATTAATTAAAGTAACCTGTCTCTTTTAAAACGATTCAATATTTCAAAAAAACAACTTTTCTCTCAAGTAGTTTACTTTTTTAATTAAATAATATTTATTAGATTTCAGTAAGAATCTTCCTGCAGAATACGAATTGTTGAGATTCAAAATCAATGGAAGGAGAGTCAAATGAAAAAGTTATTCTTTCTTATTCTCACACTGTCAATTTTCACAAACTTACAATCACAATGGAGCGAACAGACGTCGGGCGTTACAACTGCGTTGCGTTCCGTATCCGCTGCATCATCTAACACTGCCTGGATTTGCGGCGCAAGCGGTGTTGTGCTCAAAACAACAAACACGGGCATAAACTGGGTAAACGTAAGTTCCGGAATTCCCTCGGCAAACACACTTATATCTATTTCCGCGGTTGATGAGAACCTCGCCCTGGTCGTGGGTTATAACAGTACAAACACTTATATGTACAGAACATCAAACGGCGGAACAAACTGGACGCAGGTTTTAACAGAATCCGGATTTTATGACGCCGTCTTTATGGTTAATGCCAATACGGGATTCATGGCGGGCGACCCGGTAAACAGCAGATGGTCGCTCTGGAAAACTTCGAACGGCGGAGTTAACTGGGACAGCACGGGAATTTTTTGTGCAGCAGGTACAACCTCCGAAGCGGGTTGGAACAACGCAATGTACGTTGTCTATCCGAAAATATGGATTGGCACAAATAATACATTGATACGTTATTCAAGCAACTGGGGCGCAAGTTGGTCGGGGCTTCCGACCCCAGGAGAAGTAAACGGATACGCGCTATGCTTCGACTGGGCGAATGGAAATGCGGGGTTAATGGCGGGCGCTACCGCAATGCTCCAGACTACTAACTCCGGATTCGGCTGGACTGCCGTTACGATGCTCGGTACCGGAAATGTCGTTGGCATTACTTTTACAAATTTACCCGTGGATAATTTTACCATACCCGCATGGTATGTAAGGACCAGTACGACGATATACGCAAGCGTAAACGGTACTACCTGGACTACTGAATACACCGCGCCTGCTGGAAATTTTAACGCAATCAGTCAGGCTAAGCCGGGAAGAGGTATATGGGCTGTGCGCTCAAACGGCGGAATTGCATACCACACGATTATCGCGGATATTAAAAAATTAGGAAATGAAACACCCGCGAATTTTAAACTTAATCAGAATTATCCGAACCCGTTCAATCCCGAAACAAAAATAAAATTTCAAATTCCGAAATCGGGATTTGTTACTCTGAAAGTCTATGATGCGCTTGGAAAAGAAATAAAAACTCTGGTTGATCAGAATCTCAGCACCGGTTTTTATGAAATTGGGTTCACCGCGGATAATTTGTCTTCGGGAATTTACTTCTATAAACTAATTTCAGGCGATTTCACCGAAACAAGAAAAATGTTGATGATAAAATGACATTGTCATTTTATCGAAACCCGCCGATTTTTATAGCGGGATTGTCGTGAAAAGGGAATGAAAACCAGTTAATGGCAGATAAAATTCAATCATCATTTCTATTGTCGGCAATATTTGCTCGTTATTGACAGAGGTCAAACAAAGAATGATAAATCCGGTCTTTTAGTAATGCGGGAAAATTTAATTTGAATTTTGTTGTATTTATCGCGGAACGAAATTACTTTTCGACGTATGTAAATTAATTTATTAAATTGTTGCTATTTATGGCGGCATAAATTAATTTATATTAATATGTTAGGAGTTAGAAATGAAAAAATTGTTTTTTACATTTCTCATTATTCAGTGTTCATTAAATATTTCAAATGCTCAATGGATTCAAGGTGACGGAATATATGGTGGTAGTGTTTTGGTTCTCACTAACAATGGAAGTGTCTTAGTTGCCGGAAATTGGGAGAATGGACTCTGTGTTTCTACGGATAACGGTACTACGTGGCCGATATTAGGTGTAACGGATAGATATATCCAATCATTATCATCCAATTCTTCAATTTTTGTGGCTGGGACAAATTCAGGAGTATATCTGTCTACAAATAACGGAACAAACTGGAATAACATAGGCTTGCAAAATAAAGACGTCTATTCTGTTCTGATTAACGGATCAAATATATATGCAGGTACCTGGGGTAATGGAGTTTTCCTCACGACAAATTATGGATTAGTCTGGTCCAATTTTATTTTAAATAATGAATCAATAAATTCTCTTGCTGTAAACGGAAATAATATTTTTGCCGGCGCAGGAAGTAACGGTCTTTATTTTTCTTCAAACAATGGATTAAACTGGTCATATACGAATATGAATTATCGAACCGTTTACTCGCTTGCTGTTAGCGAGAATATTGTTTTTGCAGGGACAAGCGGGGGTGTTTATTTCACAACTGATAATGGTGCTACATGGATACAAACGGCATTGACTAATCAAAACGTTTTAACACTTGTTGTTAACGAAAATTATATATTCGTTGGGACAAAAGATTACAATAATAATTACGGCATATACTTCTCCACAAATAATGGGGCATTCTGGACAAAGACCGCTTGGGGTAATATACAGGTCCTTTCTCTTTCGGTTATGGGAAGTAAAATTTTTGCCGGAATAAGTGGTGGCTGTGGTATATATCTTTCCACGAACGCAGGAACAAATTGGACGCAACTTGGTTTAAATAGAAGAACTATTTATTCTTTAGCTGCAAACGTGAATTTTACTTTTGCGGGGACATATCAATCGGGGGTATATCGTTCATCAAACAATGGAATAAATTGGATACCTACATCTTTTAATTACCACAATGTTTATTCCCTCGCCACAGTAGGAAATTATTTATTAGCGGGTACAGATAGCAACGGTATTTATGTTTCACCGGATAATGGAAATACCTGGACACAAACCTCTTTGAACAATCAAGGTGATTATAATCTTCTAGTGATCGGAAACGATATTATTGCAACCAGAATGGAGGGTGTATATCGTTCTACTAATAATGGTTATAACTGGAACCTAATTTCTAATCAATTAATAAACTGTATGGCTGTCAGCGGAAATAATGTTTTCGGAGGAACAGTAAATGGCGTCATGTTTTCTACTAATAATGGTTATAACTGGATTCATACTTCCTTGATTGACAAGGTTGTTAATTCAATTGCCGTGAATGGGAATAATATTTATGTAGGGACAGCATCATATGGCGTATATTTATCGACAAATAATGGAATAACCTGGGCCCAATCATCTTTAAATAATGTCAACGTTAGATCAATTGTGGTTTCGGGGAATTTTGTTTATGCCGGTGCTAACAGCCTTTTTGCAGAGATAGACGATAATGTCGAGATTTTACCTACATGGGGCATATATGTATCAACAAATAATGGAACAAGCTGGATTTTAAAAAACGAAGGTTTTCTTGCTCCGCCTTATACGTATAAATTATTGATTTCGAACGGATATATTTTTGCAGGGACATGGGATATTTCCGTCTGGCGTCGTTCACTATCAGATTTTAATGGAATACAAAATATATCTTTGGAAGTACCATCCGCATATTCGTTATCTCAAAACTATCCGAATCCATTTAATCCAACGACCAATATAAAATTTGCAATTCCGAAATACTCAAATGTAAAAATTGCCGTTTATGATATGACGGGAAAAGAGGTGGAAACGTTGCTTTCGCAGAGACTGCAGGCGGGCATTTATCAGGTTGACTGGAAAGCCTCCGGATATTCGAGCGGCATGTATTTTTGTAAAATTATTGCTGATGAGTTTAGCGCCACAACAAAAATGATTCTGTTGAAATAAATGTGCGCACCTGCTATTTAGATTACGCCGTTTATTACGATGTTCATTCTTGCTTTATATTGTTAATCCTTCGTCTGGAATGCTTTGTATTTCGCTTATAAAATAATATAAAAACAGTCCCAAATACGGAATCAGTTTTTTGCATTTTTTCAATCCTGAATGAGAGAATGCAAGTAATTCAACTTTTGTCAAAGTTCAATTCAAATAACCGCATATATTTTGTTTAAGAAAATTATTAATATTACATTTTGTAATTTATTTTATTTAATAACACAAACCTAGCTCAGGAAATTATCAGTTTGAAAATAAAATTATTATTAGGTTTACTGCTGCTGCCGTTTTGTCTTTCAGCGCAATTATCAAAGCCCGTTGTCACTGTTTCTAATGTAAATTGGGGCTGGTTCACTCTTAACATGACGGGGTATAATCAGTATCCTCAAAACACACGATGGCTTATTTTTGAAGGAGCCGATACCGTGCTGGACCCCCTGTGGGGAAATTGTGGCAGTATCCAGTATCCGTTTACTGCCGACAGATTTGATCTGGTTACCAAGCAAATACTCGGGTGTAAACCAAACACGCAGTATTCAGCAAAAGTTAGTTATAATAGCGGTACACTCTGGTCCCCCTTCAGTGATTCAATTACTTTTACAACACCTCTTGAACCGGCCATGCAGGGAAATGACACAACGTTTATTGTTTTATGGGGACATTCATTAATACACCTCGGCGACCTTTGCACAATTAAAACCACTATACGGCTTGGGGAGGATGATTATTTTTTGCGCGATAATATTGCGCACATGCTTCAGACCGAACTTAAGAGAATCACAAATAAAAACATTAAGGTAATCAACAAGGGGCAGTTTGGCTCCATGCAGTATGCATGGTTCAGAGGCGACTCCCTCAATAAATATTATTTGCCCGGCGGCGAGTTCGAAAACACCGGCAAATATAAATATGCAATGTTCTTCTTCGGTTCAAATGACTGCAATGCCTCTTATCCGTCGCCATTATATGCAAACGACATAAGGTGGATTACGGATTTTCTTTTATCCAAAAATGTAAAAGTGATTTTTAATTCAATACATCACACAATCGCCCTTACATATGCAAATCAAGACTCACAGGTTGTATATAGAAACGTCTGGAACAATGTTATGAATGAATATTCAGGAAACCACAATGTTATCAAAGGTCTTGATTTCTATAACCTGTTTCATGATTCGGTTCGGTATTTGTGGAATGACGGAATACATTGTAATCTGTCTGAAGGAATGCCGCAGGTTGTACGGCTGCTTGCGCTTCTGATACAGGATTTTATAGGTATCGGAAAAACGGGAGAGATTATACCTGATCGTTACAGTTTATTTCAAAATTATCCGAATCCGTTTAATCCTGCAACAAAAATTAAATTCGCTGTTCCGCAAAACCGAAATCAGAATCCGGAAAACAGCCATGTTACGCTCAGGGTGTATAATGTTCTCGGAAAAGAAATTGCCACACTTGTAAATGAAAATTTACAACCAGGATTTTATGAAGTGAAATTTTCGAGCGGCCAGATTTTCGGCACGCAAATTCCCAGCGGAGTATATTTTTACAAACTTGTAGCGAACGGATACAGCGAAACAAAACGCATGGTGCTGATAAAATAAAAATTACAACCAAGCCGAGTCGCGGACTTCAAGTGAGAAGACTCTATTTAAAAACAAATTTATTTTGTCTCCAAATTCGATGTTTCTTTTTTTCGATTCAGATGTGAACCATATTGGACGGAAATGATATATGATAGCCCGTTTAACGATTATTACTTTCGCTATTCACAAACGAGGTGGCGTGAGAGTGCAACTTATATTTCGACAGTATATAACTTTGCAAATCTACAAAACAAAGAACGGTGGAGCACTTTTTGTAAACAAACTTACGGGAAAAATACCATCTGTATATTGTTTGTCGCAAAATTACCGGAATACATACAATCTGGAAACAAAAATAATATTCTCAATACCTTAAAAGGGAAAAGGAAAAATAGAAAAAAGGAATTTTACGATTCTAAATATATGATATACGTGGAAAAGAGGCGGTGATATTACTGAACAAAAAACTTCAACCCGGCCTAAATACTACGTCATTTTCAATTAATCAATTATCCGGAAATCCGCTGACAAGCGGAATATATTTCTATAAACTAATTTCAGGCGATTTCACCGAAACAAGAAAAATGTTGATGATAAAATGACATTGTCATTTTATCGAAACCCGCCGTTTTTGCGGCGGGCTGATGACAAAAAAGTTATGCCATTTTATCGAAACCCGCCGTTTTTGCGGCGGGCTGATGACAAAAAAGTTATGCCATTTTATCGAAACCCGCCGTTTTTGCGGCGGGCTGATGACAAAAAAGTTATGCCATTTTATCGAAACCCGCC
>JAQTLX010000009.1:78507-150314 GCA_028714695.1 Ignavibacteria bacterium
GATTTTGCGGCGGGCTGATGACAAAAAAGTTATGTCATTTTATCGAAACCCGCCGTTTTTGCGGCGTGATGAAAGTGAAATAAAAAATACAGGTTCTAATTAGATTTTCGGGAGAAAGCAAACACGTATCTTGCATGAAAAAATTTTGTAAAGTATCCGGTGATTTAATTCGCCGGATACTTTTGTGCTTATAATGCCGATTCAATTATAAATATTCGTATATCGATATTCATACAAATAATATCTGTTTTTACTAATATATTGTAACATATATATATCAAAGCCGTTTATTTATTGCTTAATTGCTACTAATATTTTATAATCAATAAAAAAATTATAAAATCGAAATTATATTGCAGTATAGATACAACATAATATGTATTATACGCCTTTATTGCAGCATATATACAACACAATATTGCTTGTGATATATGATATTATTATATTTGCTATTGATAGAAATAAATTTATTAATGCCATGAATAATTTTTCAAATTGGTATGTTATGACCGATTCCGCAATAATTAAAGAAATTGGAAAAGGCATACGTCAGGTGAGGCTGAACAAAAATATTTCGCAGGAAAAACTTTCTAATATGTCCGGCGTCGATAGAGTTACGATATCCAGAATGGAATCCGGACGGGTAACCACTTTAATTACTTTCGTGCAAATATTAAGATCGCTGGATATACTTGATAGATTGAATATATTCAAACAGGAACTTGAAATTAGCCCTATTAAATTATTAGAGATGCAGGAAAAGAAACGTAAAAAAGCATCTTCGGCTCGTCCTAAAGATAATTTCATTTTATAAGATTTATGAACACTATAGCAAAAGTAAAAATATGGGGGTATGATGTAGGCGCTGTTGCCTGGATTGATTCATCCGGGTATGCTTCGTTTGAATTTTATAATGATTTTTTAAATAAAGGGCTGGATTTATCTCCGCTGAAAATGCCTGTCGAAGAAGCGCGTTCAAATAATAAAATATTTTCATTTCCTTCATTAAATGCTGAAACCTTCAAGGGCCTGCCCGGTCTTCTTGCCGATAGTTTACCGGATAAATTCGGTAACAAAATAATAGACTCCTGGCTGGCCCGGCAAGGCCGCGACCAGACGAGTTTTAATTCCGTTGAAAGACTATGCTATACCGGAAAGCGTGGAATGGGAGCATTGGAGTATGAACCGGCAGCCTCTTTATACGGCGATGATTCCGGGCAGGTTGATATAAAGAAATTAGTTAAATTGGCCGCGGAAATATTAAATGATAGAAATGAAATAAAAATAAATATTCGTAAAAAAACATCTACAGGATTAGAACAAATTATTAAAGTCGGAACTTCTGCAGGAGGGGCAAGGGCTAAAGCGGTTATCGCATATAACGAGACAACAGGCGATGTGCGCTCCGGTCAAATAGATAATTTAAGCGGCTACGAATATTGGATTATTAAATTCGACGGCGTAACAAACAAAGAGCTTGGAGACTCCAAAGGATACGGAAAAATTGAATATGCGTATTATCTTATGGCTAAAGCATGCGGTATTAATATGAGTTATAGCAGATTGCTGAATGAAAACGGAAGATCACATTTTATGACGAAACGTTTCGACAGGACAGGTATTGAAAAACATCATATGCAGACTTTATGCGCTCTGGAACATTTTGATTACAACGATCCGTTATCTTATTCTTATGAGCAGGCTTTTCAAACCATTCGAAAATTGAAATTATTTTACCTGGATTCGGAAGAATTATACAGGCGGATGGTTTTTAATGTAATTGCCAAAAATAATGACGATCACACAAAAAACATCTCCTTTCTAATGGATAAAAACGCAAAATGGAGTTTGTCCCCCGCTTATGATGTCACATTCGCATTTAATCCCGCCAACCGATGGATAAAATCACACCGGATGAGTATAAACGGAAAACGCGATGATATTACAAAAGAAGATCTTATTTGTGTTGCAAAAAATATGAACATAAAAAAGCCGAATGAAATAATAGAACAAATAAAAGATACTGTATCTTCGTGGAATGAATTTGCAAAAACAGCGGGAGTCAACAGGCGTCAGGCAATCTCAATTCACAAAACCCATGATTTGATGATTTAACATTTTTATATCGAATTGAAATACTTCTGCAAAGAAATAAAATGCGAATATTTCAGAAGGTCTTTTAAATAACTTTTATCTTTGAACTTTTCTTTAAGCCTGTTTCCGAATACGCCCGTTTTGTCGGAGCCTTCATGTAAAACGTCGGATATAAACTTCTCTGTCCATTTCTCCGAATTAAATGTATCGTTGCCAGACGCTCTTTTATAAGCGGCGGTCTTCTTAACGCCTTTATAAATGCTTATGAAATTAAACGGAAACGGTTTTAGTAAATCATCCGGCTTGTAACCTCTGTCCAGATTGATTTTCCCAAGTTCGGGTTTGAATCTTTTGTAAATATGCGCGTAAAGCAATTGTCCTTTCCTTCTCTTGAATTTACTCTTGCCGAGAAAACCGTTATACATACCCGCGAAAGGTGTCTTATACATAAGTTCAACGAAATCATCATCGAAGAACGGAAATCTCGTTGTCACATAAACGCGTTCAATCTGTATTTCCTGCGAAAAATATTTTCTGACGCCTTCCTGAATTATGAAAAAGAAAAATCGCAATACTTTGCCGCGCTCTTTGTATTTCTCGAAATATCCTCCGAGAAGTTCGCGTTTAATTTCTTCCATGCCGTCATCGATTATCTTCGGGTCAAGATAATTTTTCTTCTTTATGTCTTCGAATATTCCATCGAGAGTTTCCGCGGGAGAATCGCTTAAAAATAATTTCTCCGAATAGTCATTCACCATTATCCCTGCGTTATGCAAAGGTCTCATAACCTCGCTGCCGAATAACCCTGTCATTATGGTCTTTGAAAAAGAGTTCAGTTTTTTGTATGCATAAGGATAATTCGAACGCAGTATCGGTGCGGAGGCATTGGAATGCTCTATTGCTTCAAGCGCGCAGCCGTCATGCTCTTTCTCATATTCTTCGTCCAGTATTACCGGAGAAAAATTAATTTTCAGTTTGCCGCATATTTCTTTCGGTATCTCGACTTGCCTGCTTCCGGGCATTCCGTATGAATAGCAGAGAAAATCCTCTTTCTTTTTATCAAGCATTGCAACATTAGCCCTGCCGTCAAATCCGCCGGTTAATGCAACAAGTATTTTATCCGTATCGAAACTGTAAAGGTTTGTATTCTCATGCAATTGCCTGCCGAGCATTTCAAGTGACTCTTTTTTGGAAAATAATTTATCGTTGTATAATTTCTCAACGTTCCAGTACCGGTTTTCCGATTTTCCTGCGCTTGAAAACTCATAAATGGTGCCGTTGTCAATTCTGGAAATATCTTTGTAGTAAGTTTTTGTTCCTAACGTGAAATCAAAAATTAACTGTTCCGTTAAAGCGGTGTGGTTCAATTCCTTCGATACCTGCCCTGATTCAAGTATCATTCTGACCGATGATGAAATAACTAATACACCTTCTTTAAAGGAATAATATAATGGGAGAACGTTAAGTCTGTCGCTGATTACTTTAATTGTGTTTTTGTTTTCATCGTATATTGTAATGACAAACGAACCTTTTATATTATCGGTAAATTTATCGCCTGAATTTAAATGCAGTCCGTAAATCATTTCCGCGTTGATTATTTTCGGAGACTCCCCCGTTAATTTTTTATACCGGTTATTGGTGTATACCGTGCCGAATAAAAATATATTTACACCGTCTTTCGCAAAATAATTCTTTCCAGTTTTTTCCCTTTCCAGATAAACAGCATACGAATTCTTAAATTCTTTTTCATATTCAACCGATGTTAAATTCTTATAATACGGATTATTAAGAAATGAATACTTTCTGTTCCCGCCTGAGTTTTTCCCGAAATAAACTATTTGAAAATAATCGAACATTATTAGTTTTTGTTTTTTTTGAACAGCCTTCTGAATATTCCTTTGAAAAGATTTTTAATTAAATGAAAAGATAATCCGATATCATTCCATCTCATATCTCCTACATATATCGGAAAATCGAAATACGAAAGCAAAATACCGCTCGGCGGCAAAATTCCTTTTGAAACGTATTCCGCGGAACTCCTGATATCCCTGTGTATAGATATCCACCTGATATTAATATTTCTGTTTACTACAGGTTCAAGCGTTTCTCCGAGCAATTCTTTGTAACTCATCATCGCGATATCTATTCCGAATTTTGTTCCGACTTCATCCCATAAACCGAACCTCGGATTGACTTCTATAAGTTTGTACTGATTATCCCGTAAATCCTTTTTCACCTCAATCCCCGAAGCCCCCCGGAATTTCAGGTTCTTCAGCCATTTGACCGACATTTCCTCAAGTTCTTTGTTGTAAACCAGATTTACGTATGACGCGCTTCCGAAATGAACAGGCGCGATTCTTTCCTTTATTCCCGTAAACGAACCGATGCAGTTCTGATTCCTGTCCATGTAAGAAACAAAATAATGCAGGTTGCTGTCTTCGCCCTGAATTATTTCCTGAACAATTACCCTGTCGTCGTATTTTCGAATCACATCATACTTTTCAAGGATTTCATCAGCGCTGTTTACTATAATAACTTTTTCTCCGCCGCAATATTCTTCAAGAAAACCCGACCGCCATGATTCGGGAAATTCCGGTTTTAATATGCACGGAAACTCAGCATCTTTAATAAAAATATGAAGGTCCTCAACATCGCTCACGAAACAAGTCTTCGGAGCGGGGAATCCGAATTTCACGGCAAGTTCGTATGTATATCTCTTGCTCGTAAGTTTCCTCAAAAGCCCGCCTTCGGGTACAGTGAAATAAAAACTCTCCGAAAGTTCATCCGCATAATCATTAAGAGGCAGAACGAATTTATCGCTTGAAGGTATAAGCACAGGCTTTACGTCGAAATCTTTCCTCATCTTCATCATATAATCAAAGAAACCCTTCCCGTCAATTTCGGGATCGGGGCAGATGCTTTTAATTCCGAACCTCGACCTGAAGCCAAGTTCCGACGGATTGGAATCAAGACCGTATGCTTTAATTCCGAATTTCGGAAAATGCCTCAACAGGAAAATTCCCGGAGTCGATAAACCAAGCGATATTACCGGATTTTTCATTTTAACCTGAATTGGAATAAATAATCTAAAAATTCTATTTGTTTAAGAACCGAATACTTAATCAGGGTTTTTAATTTGAACATCGGAAAATTTTTACCCGTGATAAACTTTTTGCTGAAAACGATATAATCGATTAACTTAATTACTTTTTCCGACTGAAGTAATTTAGTGTGATTGATTTCCGGACGGGTTGTTCTGTAATCGCCAGTTGAAAATGTCGGCGGACTTATGACGTTAACCGAAATTTTCTTGTCCTTTAAATACTTCGCAAGACTTAATGAGTATGAAATGAATCCGGCTTTTGAAGTGCAGTATGACGTTCCGCCTTCGTAACTTACCATTCCGGCGTTTGACGACATATTAATAATTTTACCTCCGCCGTTTTTTATTAAATGCGGAATAACTTTATTGCAAAGAATAATCTGCGATGTCAGATTTGTGTCTATTGACTCTCTGTATTCTTCCGCGGTTATTTCATCCGGCAATTTGAACAATTTGTAAGCGGCGTTATTAATTAATACGTCAATGCTTCCCATGAATTTAATCGCTTCTTCTATCGCTGCGCTTGCGTCCGAATCTATGTTTATTGAACCCGTATAATATTTGAAATTCTTCGAATCGATTAGTTTTTTATTTTCATTCTTTTGATTATCGAGTGCGCTTCTCGAAAAACCAAAAACTTTATGCCCGAGTCCCGTGTAATGCAGTGCAAGTTCTTTGCCAAGTCCTCTCGAAATTCCGGTAATGAATATATTCATTTCTTTGTATTGTAATATTTTTGAAAAGAAGCGAATAAAAAATTTCCTAAAGCAATATTACCCTTTTCGTTCAAATGCCAGTCGCCGCTCATCTGATTTTCGGGTATCATTATGTTCGAATATTCAAAGTTAACATTATTTTTTTTACAAAACGCGTCTATTCTGTTGTTCAATGTATCGTTTCTCATAATTGAAACGCATAAGAATTTGTCCCCGCATCTTTTCCCGAACTGCCCGAGGCATACATTAAGGTCGGTAAGGTCGGCATTGACCGCGTATACGCTATCTTCAACGGGTTTAACTGTCTGCTCTTCGCCTTCCTGAACCAGAATTGAAACTAACCGTATGAAAGAAAAATTATTTCTGAAAAAAAGATTTATATTTGATTTAAAAGAATTATCGACGGAAAAGGAATTTCTGTTTAACTCAAATGGATTATCCGCCAGTTTGTATGAAGCGGCTTTGTATCCGTTTATAACCAGAATTTCGCACTCGGGCTTGTAAGCGTTTTCATAATAACACATTCTTCTGTAGGAATCATACGGGTCAAATCCCGCATAACCCAAATTCAATACATTGTAATGCCTGTCTGTATTTTTTAATTGATTCTGAAAAACGGTTGTTGACATTGCTTCGGGCTTTAAAAACTGATTCTCTATGAAAGAAGAGCCCATAACGTATACATATTTGGGCGCATCAGCCGTATCAATATCGGCGCCCGGAAGCCCGATGTTGTTTCTTCTGTATATCTCGAACTTTCCTCTGGAATTCCAGTACTCCGAATGAGGCTTGTAAATGTTCTGATGTCCGGGCGAACTTCTCATTCCTTTCATTTTGTATAATACACCGTACTTCGGAAAACCAAGAATGTTTCCTATAAGAAGTTCGGCGGCAATTAAGGAACAAATTAAAGCCGTCAATATTAGCAAAGGTTTTTTAATCAATCCGCATAATTTTAAAAATCACCGTATATAAACGGCCTGCTTAGTTTCGCGATTAATTTGAAAAACGAAAGCGATGCGAGCGAAAGCGCAAGCATCAGAAATAAAACGAAATATTTTAAAAATATTTTGTACAAACCCTTCATGATTATTTAAAAAATATCCAGCACATTGTAACGTATAAAAATGTAAATACAATGCTTGCGGCATTGAACCATTTTGTCTTTGAAAGCCGCGCAAGCGCAGGCTGCTTTCTTTTTATACGCACCCACACCTGATAAGCGAAAAGCCCGAACCCGTGGCATAAGCCCCATAACAGAAAATGCAGTGCAGGTCCGTGCCACAGTCCGCATATACCCATCGCAATCATAGGAACAAAAAATATCTGCCAAGCCTTGTTTCCAAACATCGCGCTCAGCGGGAAAAATAAGTAATCCCTTATCCAGTCGGAAAGAGATATGTGCCAACTTCTCCAGAACTGACTTATGTTCGGCTTGAAATACGGATAATCGAAATTTTCCATTATCTTAAATCCGTAAACGCGGGAAGCCCCTATTGCAATATCGCTGTATGCCGAAAAGTCCATATATATCTGAACGGAATAACCCAATAGCGCGGCGCCCCTTATCCAGATTGAATAATCTCCCGGATTAGCCCATACGGGAGCGATTAAAAATCCGAGCCAGTCGGCAATAACAAACTTTTTAAAAAGCCCGTAAACAATTCTTGTAAACGCTTCTTCAAGGAAAGAAAAAGAAAATTTATTCTCCCTCTCCGCTTCAACTTTGAATCGTGAAAATCTCTCAATCGGTCCGGCAACATAAATCGTGAAAAGTGAACTGTATAAAACGAAATCAATAAGTTTACCTTTGACGTTAATTTTCCAGTATATGTCAGTAAGATAACTGATGTGTTTGAAAACAATGTACGATATTCCAAGCGGCAAAAGCAGAAATTCAATCTTGAAAACAGGAAGCGCGGAAATAAACTTATTCATATGCGCAATTATCCCGCCGAAAAATCCCAGATACTTAAACGCCGCCAGAATCAAAACAAGCCCGATTACTCCTGTTCTGTGGAAAACTGAACGGCCGTTATATTTTTCAATCAGGTATGCAAATAAATACGAATATGCAGTCAGGATAATTACAACCAGAGCGGAACTCTTGTCGAAGTAATATATAAACAATAAACTTACTGCCGAAAGAAAATAATTTCGAATAATCTGTTTGGGAATTATCCAGTAAATAACGGCAGTCGCAGCCAGCAAGGCATAATATTGTATTCCTACAATCAAATAAGATTCCTGATTACATTAAGAATTTAACCGAATAAGATAAACCGTTAATGCGTAATATAAAATTCAAAATTTAGTGAAATAGGTGAACAAAAATCCCGCTTAATTTATAGTTTGTCGTACCGCAGGAAAAATTGATTTGTTGATTATTGTATTTGAATGTATTTTAAATTATGAATCAAAAGGTCAGGAAATATTTGATTGAAGCCGCAAGAGCACAGGGAAAATTTGTTTACTACAGCGAACTTGTCGGGGACTGCGGCCTCAGGATAAACTTAAGGACAACAAACGGACAAAAACAATTGAATGCTATTTTAGACGAAATATCGGAATTTGAAAACTCCGCGGGCAGACCCCTGCTTAGCGCTATGGCAATTTATAAAGATGTGCGCAGAAATGACCACGGCGATGGATTTTATTATCAGGCCGAAAGACTCGGAAAAGGAAACGCAAGAAAACTTAAAAGAGAACTTTACGGCTTCAGCGAGGCTGAAAACTGCCGCCGGTTCTGGCAAAATGAAGAGAATTTTAAAAGGTTTTATTAGTAATACACTTTTATACACCGACCCGGTAATTTGGCTTGAAAAACATTGGAAATCTTGATAGTTTGTCTCTCGATTGTTATCACTCCCCCTTAGTGTAACGGTTAGCACATAACTCTCTGAAAGTTACGGTCGTGGTTCGAATCCACGAGGGGGAACATAAGGAAAGATATTACTGTCACGGAACCCTCTGAATCTTTTTTCAGGGGGTTTTTGTTTTAAGCGAATTTTCCCTTACTGCGAAATTTATTTTTTCACAAAGTAAATTCGCCCCGACAATAACATCAAAAATAAATTCAACATTTCGTACTTCGCAGTTTTGCATTAATTTCCGGATTTTATTCCTTTTTCTTCAAAATGCCCCCGCCTGAAGGATTATTTAATGCAGTAAAATAATCAGACAAAGTTTTGTAAATTATTTCTATATTACATGAAAGAAGTCTACAAGATACTGAATTTTAATAATTAACCTTAAACTTAGGAGATTTTTTAAGATGAAATTTTACAAATTTCCGATAATGCTGCTCGCTGCTTTCTTCCTCTTCTTTTCGGTAAAGGTTTCCCGCGCTCAGGATGTCGGCGTTAAAGAAGCCGAAGAAATGGACGAAGACCAATGGGAGGCTCAGATTTTAGAACTTACCGCAAAGAAAAATGAATTAACAACTAAACTTGCGGAAATACAAAAAGAAGTTGACGGTCTGGCGGCTACAAATGAAATGAAAACCGCAGAACTGAAAAAAACAGAAGACGCTTACTGGGATACATTCGGCGGAAAAGACGCCTATACTTCTTTTAAAGGCGATCTCGACAGACTGGAAAGACAGTGCAACAAGAAAGACGGCATGAGAGACGACCTTATGAAAAAGTACGACGAAATGAACAACTCAAAAGCCAAATGCCATCCTGAATTTTTCGATAGATTCAAAAAATTAAAAGCATGCCTCGACAACTGGCAGACTTCCGTTCCCGAGTACACAATTTTACAGGGTGAATATTTATTCGTTATCGCCGCGAAAAAAGAAATTTACAACAACCATCATATGTGGCCGATAATCTGGGAAGCAAACGAAAATGGAGTAGTCAGCGCGCCGAGAGGAATTCCGAAAACAATCAGAAATCCTCACCTCGTTTATCCGGGACAGGTATTGAGAATTCCTAAGATGACAGAGGCTCTTAGAAAATCCGATATTTTCGAAAAAGCCAAAGGCTGGCTCGACTGGAAAAAACACAGATTCCACAAAAAGAAAAAATAAGTCTGAAAACAACGCACAAAATTATTTTTAGTCTTGTGTAAGTTTTGTGACTGCTTTGCGAAAGTATTTTTTTGATATGATTATTAAGACCCCCGGGAATAATTCGGGGGTCTTTTATTTTACAATTTTTTTGTTTTAGTGATCAAATGAAATAATCTTTATCTCGCCTGGGCGAGCGGTATCTTTGTAGAAAACGATACCTAATAAATTCTTTAGCCCCATCGGGGCGGCATCTTAGCAGAAGAGGTGCATTCTCTATTATAATTGTTGAAATAGTAACCCCATATCTTTTGGGAATTTTAAGGAGGTCTTTTATTTTAATACAAATTTTTAATACTGGGGATTGAATGAAATATTCTTTAAGCCCGCATCGCGGGCGAAATCTTGGTAGAAAACGATATTAAATAGATTCTTTAGCCCCATCGGGGCGGCATCTTAGCAGAAGAGGTGCATTCTTTATAATAATTGTTGAAATAGTAACCCCATTCTTTATAATGGGGTAAATTGAAATTCATTTTATGGACTTTAGTCCATGGTTTTAAGTCCCGTAGGGACGCTAGTCTTTTAGAAAAATGGAATTCTATTATTTGTAGTCCCGTAGGAACGGCATTATTTTAGACTCACGAACTAATAAGATGTAAAAACAGTTTTTACTATATGAACAATAACATACGCAATTCAACAAATTATATTCACAAACCAAACAAAAACACATTATAAACTATGACTAAAGCAAAAGGATATGCCGCGCAAAGCGCCAAAGCGGATTTGACGCCGTGGAATTTTGAAAGACGCGAAGTCGGACCGCATGACGTTCAGTTCGATATTTTATTCTGCGGAGTCTGCCACTCAGACCTCCATCAGGTTAAGGACGAATGGGGCGGCTCTATATTTCCAATGGTTCCCGGACATGAACTCGTCGGAAAAGTAACAAAAGTCGGCGAACATGTGAAAAAACATAAAGTCGGCGACCTCGTCGGAGTCGGCTGTATGGTTGATTCATGCAGAACCTGCGATAACTGCAAAGAAGGTCTCGAGCAGTTTTGCAAAGAAGGCAGCACAATGACGTACAACGGCTATGAACGCGACAAAAAAACTCCTACATACGGCGGATATTCTAACGTCGTTGTCGTGAATGAAGATTTTGTTCTTAAGGTATCGGATAAACTAAACCTTGCCGCAGTTGCGCCGCTTCTTTGCGCGGGTATTACAACCTACTCGCCGCTTAGACACTGGAAAGTCGGCAAAGGACATAAACTCGGTGTGCTCGGTCTCGGCGGTCTCGGACACATGGCAGTAAAATTCGGCGTTGCTTTCGGCGCGGAAGTTACCGTATTAAGTTCATCGGCTTCAAAGAAAGAAGACGCATTTAAACTGGGCGCGCATAAATTTGTGGTCACAAAAGACGAAGCACAATTTAAGAGTGTAGCCGGATATTTCGATTTCATTCTCGATACCGTATCGGCTGAACATAACTACAACCAGTATATGTCGCTGCTTTCAACAAACGGCGTGCATATCTGCGTCGGCGCTCCTCCCACACCGTCTGAAATATCTTCTATCAGTCTGATAATGGGAAGAAAAAGTCTCGCGGGTTCGCTCATAGGCGGAATTCCGGAAACACAGGAGATGCTTGATTTCTGCGCCGAACATAATATCGTCTCGGAAATAGAACTGATAGACATTAAGGATATCAACAAGGCTTACGAAAGAATGCTTAGGAGCGATGTTCGCTATCGTTTTGTGATTGATATCGCGACACTTTAAAATATTTTTACCCGCTTAAAATCCCCTCCCCTTTATGGAGGGGATTTTTTTTAACCGCAATCCGTGATATAATTATAATTCCTATTCTATCTTTCAAAGAGGTTTATTACTATCATGCATTTTTCAAATCAAGTAATTATTTTTGAATACCTGTATTTAAAACCGACAAATTACATCTTAAAATCTTATTTATGAACGACATAGGAATTGTAGAATATTCAAAAGACACTGAAAAAAACTGCATACTTGCCGATTGGTATTATATTAAAGACAGCAAAAAAATAATCGGCACCGGCATTGCAAAGGGAGAATCAACCGGCGGCTACGAAGGCGAATATATTGTTACGTACTATAACCGCGCGGGCGACGAACTTTCGAAATTTAACTTGAAAATTTCTAAGAACGAAAATTATTATGAGTTGACGTGGATAAGCAACGGCGAGACGGTCTATTACGGCGCCGGTATGGAAAGAAACGGCAAACTGTATGCCGGCTGGAGATGTAGTTAAGTTAGAAACATCTAAATATTGTAAACAAAATGAATGTCTGTGATTTACCTTTTAATAAGTTTGTCGGACTTGAACCGTACGATAATCCTGAATACTTATTAATGCTGAAAAACAAGAAGGAGTACCTTAATCATCTGGAAACGGTCCATGCAAGCGCGCAGTTTGCACTGGCAGAAGCAACAAGCGGACATTTCCTGCTGAACGAATTCCGTGAATTGACCGGAATTATCCCCGTTGTGCGTAAAACGGAAACGAAATTTAAAAAGCCCGCATACGGATGCGTTTATTCAAAAGCGTCTTTTGCAGGTACGGATAAAACTAAAATTATCGAAGAACTGAATACACGTCACAGAGCCTTAATCACGGTAAGGGTAGAACTCTTTGATTCGGGAAAAAATTTCGTGATGCAGTCTGACTTTGAATGGTTCATCGTCCAAAAATAAAAATATAATATTATGGCAGATTCCAAAGAAGTAAATCTTGGAAGCGTTCAGGAAACATTGCTGCTTCCGCTCTGGGGAAGGGCAATTGAGACTCAAAAAGAAAAACCGCTTTTGGTTGACAACAAAGCCGTCTCAATAATTCAAAACATTCCTTATGATTTTGCCCGGATTTCCAAAAATATTAACAAACTTATACTTGCTGCATGGATTGCAAGAAGTATGTTCTTTGATAAAAAGATAAAATCGTTTATCGATAGGTTTCCCGATGCGGCGATTGTTAACCTTGGCTGCGGGCTCGATACAACGTTTGACCGTGTCGATAACGGCAAAATACAATGGATAGACCTTGATTTGCCCGACTCAATTGAACTGAGAAAAAAGTATATTTCCGAATCGGAGCGTCGCCGCTTTATTTCCTGTTCTGTTCTCGATACAAACTGGTACAGCGAAATCAAGAACGCAAAGAATGTAATGCTGATGCTTGCAGGTGTCATTTATTACTTCGATGAAAATGAGGTAAAAAAACTTTTTAATGATATAATAAATTTTTTGCCCGGCGCCGAAATTATTTTTGACCACTGCTCTATAAGAGGCATGAATATTTCTAATAAAAAAGTTATTGATAAAGGTGGAATGGATAAATCCGCATACCTGAAATGGGGCATCGATAACATATACGATATAGAAAAATGGAACATCGGTATAAAAGTTCTTAGCAATATGCCGATGTACCATGAATTCAAAATGAATTACCCGGTTTTCAAAAGATTAGGATTTAACATCTCGGACAGTCTTAAAATAATGTCTCTGGCGCATGTTAAGATAAACTCGTAATGTAAACGCCTGATATTGTTTAACTTCAGAGCGAATCCCTGTTTATCTTTTTTATGTTTCCAAAAAGAACTAATTTGTACCACAAACATCTACACATTATAATAATATATGGATACCTTTAAAAAAGAAATCACGTCTGTTCCCTCTACTGAAAAAGTTGAACTGATGAGGTCGAGATATTTGAACGAACCTCTTTATATAGATTCGGAATATATTAAATATTACACCGAAGCGCATGCAAAGACCGACGGCCGCAATCCGCTCGAACGCCGCGCGGAATGCCATTCCTATGCCATCGAAAGGCTTACGCCCGTTATTCGCGACGGCGAACTTTTTGCCGGAAGCAAAACACGTTACGTAAGAGGCGCGATTCCATATTGCAATTATGCTTCGCGGTATATTCTACGCGAATTCAAGAACGAAGAAGCCGAAGCGCAGGACGCGTTCACCGATATCGGCAAAGGCGGCGGGATTGCAAAGTCGAAAGAGATTGCCGAAAAGGGTGACTACGAATTTTTCTGCAGGAAGTATCTCATATCAAAAGAAGATAAACATATATTAAAAGAATCCGCCGAATATTTTCTCGGAAAGAGCATGCAGGATGTCGGAGACGCGCTCTGGAAAAGTGTTTTTGAACAGGCGGATTATATCGACAAGGGCTGGCAGGCGGGACTCTATACCGCGCCGCATGACCCCGCTCCGGAAGGAAGATATGTACTTGATTTTGAAACAGCCCTTAATCAGGGTCTGAATGGAATTATTGAAAGACTTAGAAATAAAATCAAAGATGCAGAAGTAACCGACTATCAGTCGGCGGAAAAAATTTATTTCTGGCGCGCGGGTATCAGAACTCTTGAAGCGACAATCAAATGGGCTGAAAACTACGGCAATAAAGCCGCTGAACTCGCAGCAGCGGAAAAAAATCCTAAGCGAAAAAAAGAACTCGAAGAAATAGCCGAACGCTGCCATTACGTTCCCGCAAACAAACCGCGTAATTTCAAAGACGCGATGCAGGCTTTCTGGTTTGTTTATCTCGCCGGACACATTGAAGGCGCGCAACTCGGATATTCGCCGGGAAGATTCGACAGGTATATGTATCCGTTCTACAAAATGGATAAAGACGCGGGAACAATCAAAGATTCCGAAGTGCTCGAACTTCTCGAAATGCTCCGCGTTAAAATGACTGAAATAGAATACGTCGCTTCGTTCTCCTGGGCGGGACTCGGCTCGGGAAATCTTTTCCAGAACATGATTTTGGGCGGGCTTGATGAAAAAGGACACAGAGGCGACAACGAACTTTCTGTTCTGGTGCTGCAGTCTGCAATCAACTGCCAGACCACACAACCGACGCTTTCAATCTGGTACGATGATTCACTCAGCGAAGAATTTCTTCTGAAAGCAGCGGACTGCGTAAAAACAGGATGCGGTTTTCCCGCATGGTTCAATCTTAAAGTCTTTATTCAGCATGAACTTCAAAAATCCGGACTGCCAGTTTCAACAATCCGCAAATACGCCGCGATGGGCGGATGCACGGAACCGACGATGGAAGGAATGAGTTACGGAATCGTGCAGGCGGGATTTATAAATCACGGAAAACTTTTTGAACTGGCAATGAACGGCGGCAAAGACCCGCGCACAGGTCTGGTTTTCGATGAAACGAAAATTCCGGAAACTTACGAAGAACTCTATGACGCGTATCTGATTCACATGAGAAACTCAATCCGAAACTGGCAGAGATACTGGAACTTCGTTATGTCGGCGCACAGGCAAACGTGCAATCTTATATTTTCTTCCATGCTCGTGAAAGACTGCATAGAAAGAGGACTTTCTCTCGATGACGGCGGCGCGATATGCAACGGAACTCCGACCACGTTGAGCAGCGGAATGGTAAATGTTGTAAATTCAATGGCAGTCGTGAAAAAACTTCTCGGCGCTGATACTTCAATGGACGAAATACGCGAGGCTATAAATAAAGACTGGGAAGGATTCGATGTCCTCAGAAACAAAGCGCTCGACGCGCCGAAGTGGGGAAACAACGATGACTTTGCTGACGACATATACGAAGATTTGTTTGACACATACTGCACTTATGTGTCCGAACAGAAAAATTATCTCGGTGAGCCTTACGACCCGTCAATGCTGGCAATCAGCACGCATGCGCCATTCGGAAAAGTATGCGGCGCGACTCCCGACGGTAGGCATTCGGGCGAAACACTCTGCGACGGCGTTACGTCGCCTTTCCCGGGAACCGACACTAACGGACCGCTTGCGGTTCTGCTCTCGGCAGGGAAAATTGACCACTCGAAAATACGCGGCGGACTTCATAATATGAAATTCCATCCTTCCGCGCTTAAAGGAATTCAGGGCTCGAAAAAACTTCTGAGCCTGATAAAAACTTATTTCGAAACGCTTGGATTCCAGATACAGTTCAACGTTGTTGACAGCGAAATGCTTAAAGAAGCGCAGATGCATCCCGAAAATTACAGGGACCTTATTGTCCGCGTCGCGGGATTCAGCGCCTTCTTCGTAGAACTCGGAAAATCCATGCAGGACGAAATCATCAGGAGGACGGAACATTACATCTGATAAAGCATTAATATTCGACATACAGGATTTATCCGTTCAGGATGGTCCGGGAATAAGGACAACGGTATTCATGAAGGGCTGCCCGCTGAAATGCAGGTGGTGCTCGAATCCCGAAGGACAGAATCTTCACCCCGAATTAATGCACATAAAAACAATCTGCAAAAAACATTATAAATGTATTTCAGCGTGTCCTTACAATGCGGCAACTGCTGATGCATCAAACGAAAATTCATTTCCCGTTTTTGAATACGCTAAGTGCCGCGAATGCGAAACCCGCGAATGTATCATTTCCTGTCCCGAACGTGCGTTAAGATTTACGGGAAAATATATTTCATCATCAGACTTGATAAAACGAGTTAAAGCAAACATTCCTTTTTACAGAAACTCGGGCGGCGGAGTTACGTTCTCAGGCGGCGAGCCTTTTCTTCAAATTGATTTCATAAAAGAGTTTATAAAAGACATCGCGCCGCTGGGAATAACCGTTGGTGTTGAAACTTGCGGAATGTTTGACATGAAAAAGGTGCGTGAAATCGCAGACAGCCTCGATTTTATTTACTACGACCTTAAATGCATGGACAGCGATATTCACAAAAAAGCAACCGGAAGTCCGAACGAAACAATATTGAACAACCTTAAAGAACTTGCGGCAATAAACCCGGAGATTATTATTATATCCGTTCCTGTTGTGCCGGACGTGAACGACAGCGATGCTCAGATAAAAAACATAGCCGCATTCTGCAAAGAAAATAAAATCAAAGAACTCCGCCTGCTTCCTTATCACAGTTTCGGCGAAGACAAATATTCATTCCTCGGCAGAAAATATCTTATGGAAGAAAAATTGAACATTCCTCCAGAAGATTTAAACCGCTTCATGCATATAGTCGAAGACTTCGGAATCTCATGCAAAATAGAGTGAAGGAATTTATTATTAATACCATTGAATAATTTTATTTTCAATTAAGGGAAATCAATTTATCCTGTTAATTTATATTTCCTGAATATATTATTGCTGATAAAAGTCTTTTCGAAATCATTAGGAGAACAAATGCACACATATTTTTTCGAAATTAAAACCGACTGCAGCCACTGCGGAAACCCATTGCTCGTTAATGCATTTGCACGGGAAATAAGATGCGACAAATGCAATCAGGATAATATTATCGGTGCAAAACTTTGGAAAGTGATTGTCGTTGACAGCATAAACGAAGCGTCAAATTATCAGGACGGACAGAAAAGAACAACTAAAATGTTTACAGGCGGTCTTGAATTCTCAATGAGTTACGGGAAAAGAAATGCACGATGCTCTAAATGCAGAACCATGATTCCTGATAATGTTTTTGAATCATTCGAAGGCGGGGAGTATAAATGCGCTGAATGCGGCAACGCAATCAGCATAAGAAAGCCCGACGATTTTGTAAAACAGATTTTGCCTTCCGCGAAATTTATCGCGGGCGAAGATACCGGTCAGATTAAAACGGGAATTCAGGGAATACAAAAACCCGAAGAACATAAACCTGTGATTTTCACCTGCCCCGCATGCGCCGCTAACCTGAAAGTGGACGGAACAAAACGGATTATTGATTGCACTTATTGCGATGCAAGTATATATCTTCCCGATGATTTGTGGTTTGAACTGCATCCGGCAAAAACCGTTGAGACGTGGTATGTTATAAATAATTAACGCCCCGCGCTTATTATAACTATAACTTAACCTTTATCACGACTTTCTTCACATGCGCGGATTCAGAAACTTTTATTCCGGGCATGTGGAGATCGCCGGGATAAAATATTGCGAACATTTTTTCTTCAAGTTTAATAAAAGATGGAGTGCCGCCGTAAAGCGCAAAGTCTTTTTCTTCATCGTACTCTTTTATAACGGCTTGTGAATTCAAAGGCGCATATCCGATAAGTTCGCTTCCCCGCACGGCATACTGCACGTCAATATATTTTCTGTGCGCTTCAAGATTGCAATTACTGCTGTCCTTCGTTTCATATACGCTTACAACCGCGAAAATATTTTCCCCGTCAATTTCATATTTTCCTTCTTCGGCATCGGCAATATTAGTCGTTTCAAGATATTTAAGCGCTTTTTCAATCCTGCCGCCGAGCGAATAATATAATTTTGCGTTTTCGAGTTTATCTGTTATCATTTTTGTTCTGCTTAATCAACAAAGATATTAAAATCATTTACAATAATTGCTGCCGCAATATTAATTTATCGTTGTTTTTCCCGCGCGGGTTTATTCGTATTTGATTGTTACAATAGATGCAGCCAGTGTTGCTCCGTTGCAATCGTTTACGTAAACGCGGTATGTGCCTGCATCGTAAAAAGTTGCTTTCTTCCAGAACCACGTCCATTCGTTTGTTAGTCCTGTCTGCGAAATGCTTGTATAATAATTTTCGCTGCCTTCCTTTATTTGGTAAATATCATAAGAAACCTCTTTGCAGTTTGTCGCTTTAGGCAGTTGAACCAGAAAATAAAAATAGCCTCCGGTGATAAACGGAATTTTGAAAGTACTGCTTGCACCGATAGCGGCGCCCGAATCGTCCACGCCTTCGCAGAAAGTCAATGTTTGCGAATTGGAAATGTTTACAATTAGAAGTAAAGCAAAAGCGGAAACTGACAGAGCAAGTTTTTTCATGTCCGATTTTTTAAGGTTAATGAATAATTTCGGGAAATTTTAATTAATTAGCCGTAAGAATAATCAAATATTATCGCAAAACAAACTCTGAATTTAGTGGTTACAAAAAACGAAACATTAATATTTTTATATTAATCTTTTTGCAATTGGTCGCTAAATAAATGTTCGTGCGGAAATATATTCTTACTCGTTATCGGTTGTTCTTGCGCAGTAAAAGCAAATGATTATGTCATATATATTTGTTCATAACATTTAAAGTTTGATAATCATTAATGCAATAAATCTTGCAGCCTTTTAAAACCCAATCGTATCCACTATTTACATGTTTTATCCTATGTTTATATTTTATATCTTGCGTATACAATTTTTTAAATTAAATATATTATTATGAAGAAAATTTACGCCCTCTCCGCGACATTTCTGTTTGTACTATTGTTTTCCGCTGTAACTTATTCCCAGACACTGACCTTCTGTGAGGGTGTGGATGAAAAAGGTAACGCGATAAAACCAAGTTCCACGTTTTATGTTTCACCCGAAGGAAGTTATTTCTATTTTCTTGTTAATTTGCCGGAACCGGTCGGATGCAAAAATATTAATTATGACCTGTATCTGGTGAGCAGTCTTGGCGATGAAACATTTTTAAGAACAATCGAGCAGGACAGTATGGAACCTACATGGACATGGTTCTGGAAAAAGGTAACGTTTTACTGGGACGGTAAATACAAAATCTATGCCGTTGACTGTAACGGAAGGAAACTTGCTTCCGCAAACGTGACGGTGAAGTATTACGAACAATAAATACTCTTGAATTTATTTAATAGATAAGCGATTTAAATTGAAACATGGACAAGATACAATCTAAAGCAATAAACGGGTTTTTCAGGCTTATAATTATTTTGGGCTGTTTGCTGTTTATTCCTGCCCGTAATCTTTATTACTGGCAGGGCTGGCTGTATCTTGCCGTGTTTTCTTTCTCGGTATTGTTCATAACTCTTTATTTTCTTAAACACGATGTAAATCTTATAGAAAGACGGATGAATGCTGGACCAACCGCCGAAAAAGAAAAGAGCCAGATAATAATTCAGACATTTGCAGGACTGTCCGTTATCGCACTGGTTGTTGTTTCCGCGCTTGATAATTATTATAATTGGACACACGTCTCCGTCTTATTAACCGTTGTCGCGGAAATAATAATTGCACTCTGCTTTTACTTCATATTCCTCGTGTTCAGGGAAAACAGTTTCACGAATGCAATCATCACGGTTGAAGAAAACCAGGAACTCATAACCACAGGTCCTTACTCGCTCGTCCGTCATCCGATGTATTCCGCCGCAATGCTTTTGTTTGTTTTCACGCCTCCCGCGCTCGGCTCGATGACAGGAATTGTTTTCAGCATATTCATGATTATAATTCTTATATTAAGAATACTGAACGAAGAAAAATTTCTTAAAAAGAATTTTCCCGGCTACACCGATTACCGCCTCAAAGTAAAATACAGGCTGATTCCAAATATCTGGTAAATACCCGCCCGTTTGCTTAAACTCTATCGTTAATAACACTGTTGTATATATAAAAAGATATTACAATGGATAAACAATTAGTACGGCTTCTGAAAAAAGAAGATGTCGCGGAAGGAACAATGATGTTCACTTTCGAAAAACCCGAAGGATTCGTGTTTAAAGCGGGACAGGCAATTGATATGACGCTTGTTAGTCCGGAAGGAACTGATGCCGAAGGAAATATTCGAACCTTTTCTCTCGTATCCGCTCCGTTTGAAGATTTTATAGCGGTCGCAACAAGGATGAGAGATACAGCATTTAAAAGAACACTTAAGAATATGGAACTGAATTCTGAAGTAGAAATTGAAAGTCCCTTCGGCTCTTTCACTTTGCATAACGATATTTCAAAACCTGCCGTTTTCCTTGTCGGCGGAATCGGCATTACTCCTTTTTTCAGCATAGTAAAAAATGCGTCTCACGAAAAACTACCTCATAAAATTTATTTATTTTATTCGAACCGCCGCCCTGAAGATTCAGCCTTTTTAAAGCAATTTGAAAATCTTGAAAAAATAAATCCGAATTTTAAACTTATCTGCACAATGTCGGAAATGGAAAAATCGAAAATGCAGTGGTCGGGAGAAAAAGGATTTATTTCCAAAAACATGATTGAAAAATATGTGCCCGACCTGAAATCTCCGATTTATTACAGCGCCGGTCCTCAGCAAATGGTCGCGGCAATGAGAAAAATATTATCTGAAATCGGCGTTGATGACGACTTCATCAGAACCGAAGAGTTCTCAGGCTATTAATGCTATTATAAAAATGCTGATGATGTTCCTCAAAACAGGAATCCAACACTAAATATTTTTAAACCCGCCTGGGCGGGCGGCATTCTTGGTAGAATTGTGCATCACGGATACTCAATATATTATATAGTATAAAATCCTTATTATGAATATATTCACACCTTTAAAAAGAAATAAATTCAAACATGAGAATATGTGTTTATTGTGCTTCGAGCGCAAAAGTTGACAAAGTGTATTTCGATGCGGCGGAACGGCTTGCAAACGAATTTATAAAAGAAAATGTCGAGGTCGTTTACGGCGGCGGTGCAGTGGGACTAATGGGCATTATTGCCGATACAATAATAAAGCACGGCGGAAAAATCAAAGGCATACTACCGAAATTTATGGTCGAAGTTGAATGGGCGCACAAAGGACTTTCCGACCTTGTGATGACCGATACCATGCACGAACGAAAAGCAAAATTCATGGAGGACGTTGACGCTCTCGTTGCACTCCCCGGCGGAAGCGGAACCCTCGAAGAACTGCTCGAAGCAATCACTCTGAAACGTCTCGGACAATTTGTTAAACCAATAGTGATACTCAACACAAAAGGATATTACGACCCGCTTCTGCAGATGTTCGATAAATGCGTTCGCGAAAATTTTATGAACAGCATACACCTCGAAATGTGGAAAGTCGTCAGCGAACCCGAAGAAGTTTTAGACGCAATCAAAAATTCAAAACCCTGGGATAAAGGCGCCATCAACTTCGCAGCGGTAACGTAAAAAGCGGAATCTAGAATCTAGATTCTGCTCTTCTAGATTCTGCTCTTCTAGATTCTGCTCTTCTAAATTCTGCTCTTATAAAATTGCTTTTTTAATCATTTTTCTTTAATATGCAAAAATCAAAGAATTAAAACGCTCCTTCTTCTTAAAGGGGACATGTGTCCAATTGTATTTTCAAAAACAAAAACAACATCTATGAGACCTGAAGGACAAAAAATAGTAATGTACATCGGCACTACTATCGGTATTTTAGGCGGATTGCTCGGAATGGCTGTTGCCATAGCCGCTTCGCCGCTATATGGCAGCCTCTTTTCGTTGTTCTTTATTGTTGTGTTTGGCTGGGTATTCGGAGGTTTATATCTGCGCGGAAGAAAACAAAAAAAATTGCTTGCAATGGGAACACGCGCGAACGGCAGAATTGTTGAAATGTATGATACCGGGGTTACGGTTAACAATCAGCCGCAAGTAGGATTAAAAATTGAAGTTACGCCTGTCTCGGGACCCCCGTTTACTTCAGAAATTAAACTCGTTATTTCGAGGCTGCAAACCGCATACTATCAGGTCGGCGTGAATTGTATCGTGCGGTATGACCCGAACGATAAGAAAACAGTTGCAATTGAAAGCCTCGGCGACTCGCTCGGCGGCAGTACTAACTCATCCCGGAAATTCGGTTCTTATGCGGGTGAATACAACGCTCCTCCCGCTCAGTCCAGTCCGTATTTTCCCGGCAAAACCCCTGCTCAGATCGAAGAAGAACTCGCAAAAATGGGTCAGGAAGAAACAAGAATCCGGCAAATCGGAACCGAATGCAAAGCCGTTATAAAAACATGCAACTGGACTAATATATACGCTAACGGTGACAACCCGCTTAATTTTTTCGAACTTGTTGTGATGCCCGATAATCAACCGGCATACGATGCTTCCTGCTTCGCCTTGATTTCAGCGGCTTCAGTTCAAAAATATCAGGCGGGAAAACAAATATGGGTGAAATATGATCCTGCCGATAAAAATAAAATATCATTGAGTCATTCGTAAAAATATCTTATTCATTATGAAGTACGACAATAAAAAAATCGTTCGCCAATATATTGAGGAAGTATTGAACACGGGCGATGCCGGCAGAACCCCGGAATTTGTTTCTTCCGAATACACGGAAGTATTTGATAATAAAAAATATCCCGTAGGAATAGAAGGTGCAAAGAATCATATACTGGGAGTCAGAGAAACTTATCCCGATATTCATATGAAAATTGATTTTCAAATTGCGGAAGGAGACTGGGTCGCTACATCTTACTTGATGAGCGGAACGCATTCGGGTACATGGATGGGGATAAAACCTACAAATAAAAACATCGAAGTTACAGGCGTTAACCTTGACAGGCTGGTCGATGGAAAAATTGTTGAACACGGAGGTGCGGCAAATCTTTTCACAGCCCTGCTGAATATAGGCGCAATAACACTTGTCAAAGAATAAAAAATAATATGCTGAAGGAAGAGTCAATAAAAGAATTGAAAATAATACCCGGAGTCGGCAAATCAATCGCCGAAGACCTCTGGAATATCGGCATCAAAAAAGTTTCCGACCTTGTCGACCGCAGTCCGGAAGAATTATACGATTTGTCAAACAAACATGCAGGCACCGTTCAGGACAGATGCCTGCTCTATGTCTTCCGCGGCGCAGTATATTTTGCCGAAACTCCGCCGGACGAACGAGAACCACATAAATTGAAATGGTGGAACTGGAAAGATAAAAAGAAACATTAGGTTTCGTACCCTCCAGTTAGAATTAGTAGCAGCGGCAGCGGCAGTAGAAAAATATTTTTGTAGAATTTAATCTCGATGTTAAATATTCCCAATTTTGAATTTTAAAATGCAACTTTACATTTTAAATTTCAATTTTAAATTCTTGTGACTACGCTCCTGCGTAGTCTCGCAATTTCTTCTTTCTACGTTTTATTTAAACTTATAATTCCCCGATATTCATGGCTCACAATTTTAAATTTTAAAATGTAATTTTGCACTTTCAACTTTGAATTTTAAAGTCAATATAAATCTCTCCCCGAAATAATTATATTTGTAGAAGTTAAACAGGAGGAAATATGGACCCCGTCCGTAGAAAAGTTATTTTGTTCTATCTTCTTTTACTGTTGTTCCACGCCGCGCATATACTCGAAGAAGTCTGGGCTAAATTCTGGCCTGTCGGCAGATATTATTCCATGGAAACATTCATACTGCTCAACTGGATTTTGTTTGCCCTGCCGATTGCATGTTTTTACTTTTATCTGCTCGATAAAAAATGGGCTTACTATACGGGCTTAATCTATGCCTTCATTATGATATTGAACGGTCTCGGGCACAACATTGCTACAATCGTAACCGGAAAATATTTCGGCGGATTCGCAGGCGGCTTTTCCGGTATAGGACTGATACTCTCAGGCATCCCGCTGTTTTGTTATCTGCGAAAAGAAAAAATCGAAACCATAAAACAAAAAACAAACTAAAATGGACAAACTACTGCTTCTTAAAATATGCGGAATCTACAATCTCGCATTCGCGGTATTCCACATTATGTTCTGGAAAATTTTCAACTGGAAAGACGACCTTGCGAAATTACGAGCCGGCAACCGCGCCGTTATGCAGATACTTAACATTCGCCTGATTTATGTTTTCCTGCTTATGGCATTCGTGTATCTGTTCTATTCTTCTCAGTTGGCGGAAACACCGTTAGGTTTTGTTCTCCTCATCGGCTTTCTCGGATTCTGGGTCGGCCGCACAATAGAGCAGTTCATATTCCTGAGAATAAAATCAACCATGGTCACAGTTCTTTCCGTTGTATTTTTAATCGGTGTCATGCTTCACCTGTTGCCGCTGATTGTTAAATGACAAAAGTAAAACTATCCCCCATAAATTTAGTAATTGATTCATGGAAAACAAAAAATATATTATTTTTGCAGGCGTGTGCGTATTGACACACGTCGTCCGCACCGTTTACGAAATATTAAAATATAAAAAGAAAATCAGACCGGGTAAATTGAGTTTCGCGATTATATTTGCGGACATGGCATTGTTGTGGCTTTCTTGGTTTGCTTTGTGCGGACTCGATACATTCAAAATTAATCTTTCTGTTATCATAATGTATGCCGGTATGTTATTGGCGGCAATCGGCTTTGGTATTTTTCTCACGGCATTGTTTACAATCAAAGCGTTTGAAACACATGAAGGCGATTTGATGACGAAAGGAATTTATTCGAAACTAAGACATCCCATGTATCTCGGATTTGTTTTCTGGCTTATCGGCTTTCCCGTTTATTGCGGCGCGGGTCTATCAATGATACTTGCCGTAATATTTGTTGCAAATGTTTTGCTCTGGAGATACCTCGAAGAAAAGGAATTAATCGAAAGATATCTGGATTATGCGGCTTATAAAAAAACAACCTGGTTCTGAATACAATTTAAAATTAAAAATGTCCGCCGCGGCGGATGCATTTTAAATTTTGAATTAATAGAGTCCCGTACCTGTCTGCAACACCTGTCTGCAACACCTGTCTGCAACACCTGTCTGCAACAAACAGGCAGAGGCAGAGGGACGTCATTATAATTTTATTTTCCCTTGTGACTACGCTCCTGCGCTCACACCCCGGTAAATTATTTCGCTCTTTATAGTAACCACATTCTTTAGAATGGGGTAGACCGAAATCCCCTGATAGGGACTTTAGTCCGCATCCTTATCTCTATAAGCGGAAATAACTTGTTTGCAGAATAACGCTTATATTTATAATCTTTTAAATCACGATTCCCAATTTTCAATTTCAAATTATCAACCCTCAAATTCCATTTTCCCGTAATTCACTCCTTTGCTTACAACTATTTTATTTTATCGGTGTTTAATTATATTAATTAAGTACTATAATAATATGGGAAAAACAGAACAAAAGAAAATCCCCACAATTGAGGAAATCAGAAAAAAATACGCGCCTATCAGAAACGTAAATATTCAGCATAAGGAAAAACTCTCGGCGCTTGATAAACTGGCTGTGTGGATTACAAATCACGTCGGAAGCATGGGATTCTTTTTAATTATTTTTGCATGGACCGCACTTTGGCTGGGCTGGAACACGTTAGCCCCGGTCGATGCAAGATTCGACCCTTATCCCGCATTTGTTCTATGGCTCTTCATTTCTAATATGATTCAGATTTTCCTTATGCCTTTGATTATGATTGGGCAGAACCTGCAATCAAAACATTCTGAAATGCGCGCAGAACAGGATTTCATAATCGATAAACGCGCCGAAATAGAAGTAGAAACCATCCTTCTTCACCTTGAAAACCAGAACGATATGATTCTTAAAATATTAAAGAACCTGCCGAAACAACAGTAATTTCGGAATTAATAAAAAGTGATTTACATTCGCAAAATGCAAATTTAAAATTTAACGAAGCATTTGTTATATCTCGTCGATCTGTCTGATACGTCTGTGTATTACTTCTGTCTTTAATACCTGCCTTCAACATCTATCTGCTGGTAAAGGAAAAGGGTAGTTAGCGGCATCCAATAGAATTATGAAACAACATGTCCTATTTCTTTGAGCCCCATCTGGACGAAATCGAAGTTGAAAAATGTAGTCATTTGTTTTAATCCCGCAGCGCGGGCGGCATTAAATAGAATGATGAAATACCTTATCCTATTTCTTTGAGCCCCATCGGGGCGGCATCTAATCTTTTTCACACCGCATTCACCCGAATGGTTAACCTTAAATCCGAAACCCACATTAATGTAAACCGTTTTAACGATTTATAACAACCCCAACCGGAAATACTCTCAAATAAGTCTAGTAATTTCAATTATATATTTTGAATGTGGTCATTTATTGAACCAAATCAATCATAACCTATTATATTTGTACAATCGTTCTTTTCCAATACCGCATCTACTTTACATAATAATGAGCGAAAATGAGCGATAATGAGCCATTTTTTAAAAAAATTCACCGGTGTCACAACTTTGAATTATTTGTCACAGATAATATCTGTAGTTTTTAAATTACCAATTACTAATTATTAATTACTAATTGAAAAAGCCTTGCACTAAAAATATAAAAATACTATATTAGTAGATTAGTTATTTAGTAAATTAGTAAAGAAAACATGAAAATTCCAACAGAATTAAAGCACAAACCTGTTATTGTCTCGGAAGACTACGATTTAATCGACGGCAGGCTGGCAAACAACTCGGACGCCAAAGGGTTATCTCTGGGTCTTGCGCAATGGAACGATAGAGGCAAACTCGATATTTCCGCCAAAGTGTGGCGCCATACAGGCGAAAAATGGTCAAGACAATCCGAAGAAATGCCGCTTCATCGCGTTCTTGATCTTGCAATTCTAATTTGTAAGAGCAGACTGGTATTCAAAGAAAGATATCGCAAGAACGAGAAAGATTATCCTAAATTTCCGCTTCTCGACAGAATCGGTTTGCAGGGCGGAGCGATGAATGTTTCTATATGCGTTGACAACGAACATATCGAAGAGGACATTGACCTGTTCGACAAACGCCTGCGCGAAGATGATGAAATGTTAAGCGAAAGAATGCGTACGCTCACAAGATTATTAAAGGAACTTGAAATGGATTAATTTCCATAATTTGAAATACAATAATTTTCAATCAAGCAAAAATGAAAAAAGTAGCATTAATAACCGGCGCGTCATCCGGCATAGGAAAAGAAACTGCAAAATTATTAATTCAAAATGATTTTATAGTGTACGGCGCTGCCCGCCGCATCGAAAAAATGCACGACCTGAAAGATGCTGGTGTTCGTTTGTTACAAATGGATGTTACGGATGATGATTCCATGACAAAAGGAATCATGGAAATCATAAATACAGAAAAACGTATTGATGTATTGGTGAATAATGCCGGGTATGGTTCTTACGGCGCGCTTGAAGATATTCCGATTCAGGAAGCAAAACGTCAGTTCGAAGTTAATATATTCGGACTTGCACGTCTTACACAATTGGTTATTCCGTATATGCGGACGCAAAACTCGGGAAGGATAATTAATATTTCCTCAATTGCAGGAAAATTCGGAGAACCTCACGGAGCATGGTATCACGCGACAAAATTCGCTGTCGAAGGATTAAGCGAATGCCTCCGCATGGAACTTAAACAATTTGGCATTGATGTGGTAATAATAGAACCCGGAGCGATAATCACGGAATGGAATACTATAGCAAGAAACAATCTGATGAAAGTATCGGGTGATACTGTTTATAAAAATCTAGCGGCAAAACATTTTAAATTGCTTGAAGCATTTGATAAAAAAGGTTCGCAGCCTATTGTGATAGCGCGTAAAGTTGCTAAAGCCGCAATTGTTAATCATCCGCGCACAAGATATTCATCCGGAGGAGGCGCGAAAATAATTTTGTTCCTGAGAAGTGTACTTTCGGATAAAATGTTTGACAGTGTTTTTCTGTACCTTCTTAAAAAAATATAGTTACTATCATTCTTGGAATTCATTGTTAACGTATAATATTTTAATTTGTCAAATGATAACTGCAATTACTCTGCTTGCTGCCCAGTATTATTTTGTAAACCCCAGGTTTCAGCCATAGAAAGAAAATAGATTATTAAAAAGGTAATGAGTATTTTATGTTATTCTATTATACAACCTTAATTTCAAGTAATGAAAAAAATAATATATCTTTGCCTGTTGCTGATTATCGGCAGTATGTCGGCGGCACAGGATTATTCCGGAATGACAGGCGCGGAAATCTGTTCACGCAGCAAGTCATCCAGAAACGCTTTTATCAACCCGATGGATGTTTCTCCTAACACACCGAGACATTCATTTGACGTCCAGAATTATAAATTGAATTTAGACATATATAATTGCTTTAAGACTGCAGCAAAAACATTTACAGGAACAGAAGTAATAACATTCAGAGTTGATTCTACACTTGGTTCAATACAACTTAACGCGATTTATAATTCATTAGGCATAGATTCCGTAAAACTGTTAAGCGGAACAAATCTTGTCTACTCTCACAGTTCGTCAGCAAACATTTTAACAATCACTCTCGACAGAACTTATTCGCCGGGAGAAACTGTAAACGTTTACATAAAATATCATCACAACAATGTAAGCGACGGTTCGTTCAATGTGAATTCTTCTGGATTTGTTTATACCGACTGCGAACCTGAAGGTGCACGTAACTGGTTTCCTTGCTGGGACAGACCCTCTGATAAAGCCACAACCGATATCACAGTCAAGGTTCCTTCTAATGTAAAAATCGGCTCGAACGGTAGACTCGCTGATTCGGTTGCAAGCGCAGATACAATCCGGTATCGCTGGATAAGCCGCGATCCGCTTTCAACATATCTTACGGTGCTGACGGGAAGAACAAACTATAACTGCGATATTGTCTGGTGGCATAAGATTTCAAATCCTAACGACAGCATTCCTATCCGCCTGTATTATTCAACAGGTGAAAATATATCCGCAACAAAGAACGCTATCGCGGATATGACAACATTTTACTCTCAACTTTTCGGCGAACATCCTTTTGAAAAAAACGGCTTCGCTGCTGTTTCAAGTTACGGAGGCGGAATGGAAAATCAAACATTGACTACCATTTCTCCAAGTTGGAATTCTGTTACAAGTTTGATTTCACATGAATACGGACACCAGTGGTTCGGTGATATGATAACATGCGGCACATGGGCGGATATCTGGCTTAACGAAGGATTTGCAACTTATCTCGAAGCGCTCTATTTCGAACACATAACGGGTTATTCCGCATATAAAACTAATATACTCAACAATGCTTCTTCATATATGGGCAGCAACCCCGGATGGCCGATTTATAACCCGTCATGGGCAATAACAACACCGCCGACCGGAACTTTGTTCAACGGTGCCATTACGTATGATAAAGGCTCATGCGTCCTGCATATGCTCAGATATACACTCGGTGATTCATTATTCTTTGCCGCGTTTAAAGCGTATGCAACGGACACCGTGAATTTCAAATTGAAAAATGCAGTAACGGATGATTTCACCGCGAAATTCAGTTCGGTGGCGGGACAGGATTTAACATGGTTTATAGATGAGTGGGTAAAACAGCCGAATCATCCCGCGTACCAGAATAGTTATAACATTACAAACCTTGGAAGCGGAAACTGGCGCGTGAATTTCCGCGCTTACCAGACACTGAGCAATACAACGTTTCATAAAATGCCCATCGTTCTTCAGATTTCCTTCAACAGCGGCGCGGATACTTTAGTAAGAGTTATGAATGATGCAAACGGACAGATGTTTTCATTCTATTTCAACAGGCAGCCGACATCGCTTTTGTTCGACCCGAATAATGACATAGTTCTTAAAACAGCATCACTTGTTGTAGGAATAAATAATGAATTAAATGCAATCCCGGAAAAGTTCGCTCTGCATCAGAACTATCCGAATCCTTTTAATCCCGTAACAAACATTAAATTCGATTTGCCGAAAAGTTCTTTTGTTACATTGAAGATATTTGATATGCTCGGAAGAGAAGTTGCAACGCTCGTTAATGAAAAACGTGACGCGGGAACATACAGCGTTGACTGGAAAGCGGGTGAATTTTCAAGCGGTATTTATTTCTATAGTATTAAAGCAGGAGATTTCTCCGAAACCAAAAAAATGTCGATGATAAAATGACATAGTCATTTTATCGAGACCCGCCTTTTTTGTTGTGGCGGGCTGATGATAAAAACATACATAGTCATTTTATCGAGACCCGCCTTTTTTATTGTGGCGGGCTGATGATAAAAACATTCATAGTCATTTTATCGAGACCCGCCTTTTTTGTTGTGGCGGGCTGATGATAACATAAAATCATCAAACGTTGAATATTGATTTACGATTTTCAAAAAGGGTTTATCCTTATAGGATGAACCCTTTTCCTTTATGCAAAACACAAAGGTTTATATCAGTGTAAAAATCAAATCCGACTCAATATTTCCTCTTTCGAAATCCGCACACGTACAGGACAACTACCGGAAAAAATATGCAGTTTTCTCTTCAAAATCGGAACGGAATTGAACAAATCGCAGGTTTACGGTAACTATAAGTTACAATGTATGTTTTATATATAAAGATCTAACATGTTTCTCGTATGCGAATTCTGAAAAGAACGGTAAAATATTTCCTTTGGGTAATCACGGTTTTGATAATATTGTTATTAGGGCTTTATATATTTATACAAACCGAAACGTTTAATAAATGGGCTCTTGACTTCACGCTCGATAATCTTAACAAGTCCATGTCTGAAAAAGATAATCATCTCTATGCAGAATCTATAAACGGAAATATCTTAAAGGGCATAAGAATTAATAACGGAGCCGTTACAATCCGGGGCGATACGCTTTTGTCATTCAAATATATTGACCTCAAATATGATGTCTGGGGTTTGCTTAATCAAAAAATATATCTCGATTACGTCGTTCTGAATTCTCCTCAAATTAATTTGGTTAAAATAAAAGGAGCGGGAGATTCGCTCGTGTGGAATTTCTCAAACTTATTCACTCCTTCCGCCGATACAACTACTTCGGAATTTAAATGGAATGTTTATGTCGACAAATTCCGCATCGAAAACGGCAGCGCGAAAATATTAGATACTTTGTCATTGGTTCCGTTGTATGCTTCCGATTGGGAAACACAAAAGGAATTCAAGTTATCCGAACTCAGTTTGAAAAACATTGAAACAGAAATTAACGGCGAGTATTCCGATAAATATAAAAAACTTAATATAAGGTATCTCTCTTTCAATTCTAATACCGATTTCATACTGAAAAATTTTGCATTGCAGGCATTCATTGACGTGAAAAATAATTTTACGCAGATTACCGACCTGGAACTTATTACGGAAAGAACATCTGTCAAAATTCCGCATTTGAAATTATCGGATTACAACCCGATGGTTTTAACCGATTTCGATTCCTTCAAAGATAAAAACATCGAGGCAAAAATCGATATTGGAAAATTTAATTTTGCAGACTTGAGGTTCTTAATTCCGACAATTGATATGCTCGATAGTTCGGTATCGCTTAGTCTGGACGCCGACGGAAAATTCGGTGATATAAACGTTAAAAATCTAAATTTAAAACTTCCAAACTCTGTTATTGAAATTCGGGGAAATGTGAAAAATGTTAACAATCCCGACAGCCTTTATTTTGACACTTACACCGACAGTAAAATTTCTGCCGGAGATATAAAGACAATTTATAATTCAAAAACATTTCCTGACTTCAGCCGTCTTGGTATTATTAACGCGAGAATTTTTTACAAGGGCGGACTTAATGAATTTAACAGCATCTTTGAGGTTAAGTCATCCTCCGGAAATGTGAACGGAAACGTCAGCATGAATTTTGATAAGGAATATTATGACGGAAAAATAAGCGCCGATAATCTGAATCTGGGTAGTGTTCTGAAAAACAACGCCCTTAAAAGCAACCTTACGTTTGAAGCCGATATCAATGGAAGCGGATATTCTCCGCGCAATATGCGCACAAATGTGAATTACACTTTGAAAAAATCTTATTTTGCAGGATATGATATCCGCAGTTCCTCAGGAATAGTTGATATTAACCGTAATATAGTCGGTTTGAAAATTCAGGCGCTCTCCTCCGCGGGCAGCGCTAAGGTGAACGGTAAAATAAATATATCAAATACGAAAAATCCCGTTTATTCGCTACGGGGTACCGTGAATAATTTTGACGCTTCCCGTCTAACAAAAAACAGTGACGATAAAAGTAATATTAATTTAAAATTTGATATTAATGGCAGCGGAATTTCTGTTGATAAACTGAATGGGAAATATAATGCCGATATAGGAAACTCTTCGTATTCGGAATATTCGATTCCCCAAACGAACGTGAAAGCAATTATAAACGCAGATAAAGATAACAGTTCTGTAAATGTAAACTCGGAAGCATTCGAGTTTAATGCAGACGGGACCTTCAATGTCGGCTCGCTTGTAAAAGCAATTTTGTATAACATTTCCTCCGTAAGCGGTATAGTAACTAAAAAGTTAAATTCCGATACAACCATTGTATTTGAAAACACATACCCCGAATCTGACTTCGGAATAGTAAACTTAAACTATAAGTTCATAACAAAAGACACAGTAAAACTTAACAAACTTACCGAACCATTCGGCATCGTTGTTAATGGCAGCCTGTCGGGAAATATAAAAAACTCGCCCGGGTCGTTTGATTTTGTTTCAACTTCAAATATTAAGAATTTCAGTTACAAAGATACATCTATAATACTGAAAAATTTCAATTCGGATATCATATTTAAAAACAATTACAGCGGCAATAACAATCCTGACTTAATCTCATCTTTAAGCATGAATGTCTCTGCAAACGCGGATAGAATAAGAAATAATTCGAATAGTATCGATTCGGTGATTGTGAAAATTATTATGGATAACGGCGTTGCGGAGGCAAGCGCAAAAGGAAAAATGGATTCTTCAAAGTACGCCGGAGTTTCAGGCAAATTTGATTTGAACGGAAATGCGATATCGGCAAGCATTGACAGCGTGTATGCAAGGTATAATAATTATAGTCTTAAAAACAGCAATGTATGGACGATAAATTACCTGCCTGCCGAAAATATAGAAATTAAAAAACTCGGTCTTCAAAGCGGAAATATGATATTGAATGTCGACGGCATTTATTCGTTTACAGGAAACAGCAATATTAATATAAATGCCGAAAATATGGATATCGGCGAAATATATGAAATGATATCGCCGTCGGATTCAAACATTACGGGAGAAAGAGTCGCGTATCCCGTCAAAGGCGAATTGGCAAATTTGTCGGCTAATATTCAGGGAACGCCCGGGAATTTAAACTTAGACCTTGAAGTTAAAACCGGTCTGCTTAAATATGATTCCATCGGAATCGGAAATATTATCGGCAGCATAAAATACAAAGACGAAACATTGTTTCCCGATATTGTAATAACTAACAACGGAAATACAGGCAGCATAAAAATTACCGGCAACTATCCGCTGGCAAATCCCTTTGAAGCACATGATACATTGCAAAACATGAACGATAAACCGGCGGATTTAAAACTCGTCGCCTCTAATTTTCAGATTCAATATTTTACTAAACTGATTCCGGGAGCCGGAGATTTAAGAGGACTGCTAAACGGTTCGCTGACCGCTCAGGGCACAATACAAAACCCTGATTTAAAAGGCGATTTGACGATGGTGCAGGGGAAATATTTCCTCAGCCTGATAGGAATGTACTATGACTTTAAATTCAAAGTCAGCACGTCCGATTCGAAACTTATTATAGATAACATTAGTATTTATAATCCGGATGACGATACAAAACATATAGATTTCAGAGGAACTATCGATTTCGGCGGTTTCAAATTAAATAATATAGATTTGTCTTCTTCGGGAGATGTGGTAATCCTCGACAAAAACAGCCGGGAAAATGCATTCGGCATCACCGGAAGTCTTCTCGGAGGTATAGGTACACCGCCTATAACGATAAAAGGTAATTTGGAAAAGTTAAATATTGCCGGGCAGTTTTTAATTAAATCCGCGACTATTACTTCGCTTCCTGTTTCAGGTCTGGGATATAAAACACCGGATAAAAAAGTAATATACGTAAACGCAAAAGATACGGTGAATAAATTAAGAAGAAAATACGTGCAGACTTTAAATGAGTATGAAAAAATTAATCCTTTCGAAAGAGATAAATATATTTTAATGGACACAAATAGTATTTCCGTTCTTGAAATGTTAATGATTAATGTGAATGTCAAAACCGAAAAAAACATGTATGTGTCGATTGATTTCCATAATCTTACAAGGGACAGGCTCTACGGAGAAATAACCGCGGACTTAAATCTCAGAAGCAGCAGAGGGCGTTTGTTCGCCCGCGGTGAACTGAATGTTGTCGGGAATTCTTATTACAGATTTTACAGAGACTTTAAAGTTAAAGACAGTAAAATAACATTTTCCGGACCTATCGGCAGTCCCGAACTGGATATTCGGGCTGTGTATGAAAACAGGAAAACAACAGAACAGTTCGGAACAATTTCAAATAACCCTATTCAGGTTATATTAACGGTAAAAGGTCCGCCCTCGGATCCCGAAATCTCTTTGAAACTTTATGAAAACGGAACCGAAATGCAGGGGAATGACGCGACTGCGGATGCAATTACTTATCTTCTTTTTGGAAAATATAAAAACGAATTAAGCGCTTCGGAACAACAATCAGTGGCTACGGGAATAGGCTCTACGGTCGGGTCCCTATATGTGTCTTCATTCGTCGGACAGATAATCAGAAATATTGTGCCGTTCATAAACGATGCCGAAATTAATTATTCCGAAGGCGGTATTGAAAATACAAGCGGTAATGTTTCTGCAAATCTATATAATGCGGATATCACCGTGGGAAGCCGCGTTGTAAACAATTCAACTTATCTTGAATTCGATTTGGGATATGATGTGAAAAGGATTATAAAAATTGACGTTCCGGAACCGGTTATGCTGCAGTTTTCCCGCGCCCAAATGAGCAAAAATATAATTACTGATACGGATATAAGATACAGCACGGGAGTTAAACTTATATACACTATTAAATACTAAATCAGAATGCTTCTCCAATTCCAAAATTCACTACGAATTTATTCTTAAAAATCGTCTTTAAATTGTTTTGAAAAAGCCATTTCTTGCTGTCGTCTGCCGACGGGTCGAATAACTTAAAACCGAAATCGACTCTTATCGGACCGATGAAAATATTGTACCTGATTCCCGTTCCAATGGCTATTGCAATTTGATTTAATCTGAAATCTCTGTGATTCTCCCATACATTCCCAAAATCCGCGAATAATACCGCACCGATATTTCTTTTGAAATTATTTGAACCCGGAAATAATTTTTTCCGAAACTCTACGCTTCCCTCTATCCAGAAATTTCCGCCGAATCTTGTATCTTTCACGAATCCGTTTGAATTTGCGCTCCATCCCCTTAGGCTGTTGCTGCCGCCGCTGTAATATTTATACTGCGGCTGAAGCGGGACTACCCTGTTCCCGCTTTCTTTTTCAAAATTGTCGGCGAGAATGAATTTAGACGCTATTACATTTTCGCCTTCCAGATTCGCAAGATTAAAATAAAATCTGTTTGAGGTCGATAATTTTGCAAACTTTGAATATACAAAAAAATTGCTCTTTACGGCGTTTAAAATAATTCCGGGGAGTAAACCGCCCTCGCCGGCAGTTATGGAATGATAATAACCGCGCGAAGGCGCTATCGCGTTGTTTGTATTGTCGTGAATAAACGTGACGCTTAAAAACGATGTGTAGAGATTTATTGTTCCGAGATTTCCGAAACTATATTTAATGCGCGCCAATTCTTCGTTTAGGTCGATGGTTGCCTTGTTGTAAAAAGTATTGTCAGAAATATAATATCTGAGAGAGGCAATATTACCGAGATAATAATTCGTGTAACCCGGATAATTGTAATAACCGAGAGAAAATTTATCGCTTAAGGATGATTTGTTGTTTATGACGTACGGCACAATCAACTGCGTGACAAGTTCTATTAAATTTACATCGATTGAATTGAACAATCCGCGAAACTCTGATGTTAAAGTTTTTCCGCCCTTAGAAAAATATTTATCGTAATAACGTATTCCGCCGCCTCCGAAAAAGTAATTGCTGATGTTGGTTCCTTCAACAAACGGCGTTATTTCGATTTTGTTTCCAAAAACAGTATTGACGTTAAAATCTACTATATTTCCGTTCGTCGATTTAACTCTTATCCTTGCTGCTTTTACAATCGGCATCTGAGACATGTTCTTTTCGCTGTCCTGCCTTTTTTTCCTGCTGTAAACTTCTCCTTCACGGTACGTGATTCCTTTTCCGAGAAAATCTGTCGAAACGTTGTACTTGTTGTCGGTTATAACAAAAGAGGTCTTACCGAAAAAAAATACCGTGTCTGCATTGATGAAATTTAAAGTAAGGCTTACGGAAGTGTCATACTTCGTGAGCACCATTCCGGAATCTCTTTTGACTCCTGCCGATAAATATCCGTTGTTTTGAAGAAGGTCCGAAATGCCATCCGAATAATCTATCATTGCGGATTTTGAATAATAATCTTTCGGCTTCACCAATTTCATTGTGTCGATAATCTGATGCACGGAATCAGTGACTCTGTCCAGACCGGTAAGTTTTATATCGGATATGGAGTAACGGTGATTTTCGTTTATTAAAAAATTCACTATAACCGTGCTGTCAATATTGTTGAACACGGTTTCGGATTTTATTATAACATCAAAAAACCCGTTGTCAAAATAAAAACTTGTCAGGTTTGAAACGTCCTGAAACAATACGGAGGATTTAAAATATTTCAATCCCGAAATAACAACGGCATCCTTTAAATCACCGTCATCAAAAGATTTTTTATCAATATGTATAAAATTAACATCGTCAATTTCATAATTTTGAGTATATCCGTTATTAAAATATATCATCGAGAATAACAGCAAAATATAAATTTTATTGATATTCACTTTATTTGATTTCCGGTTGTATTTGGTGCTTTTTTTCAAATTGAAGTTATAATTACATAAACAACCATTATGTTATTAAAGTCTTTGTAAATACGGTTGATAAGAGCGCTTCTTTCGGAAAATATTGTTGCGGCAATATGCGCATGCACGAAAATATATATATATGGAAATTGGCATAACGAATAGATTCAATTATAGTTATTATTTTGTTCGAATAAAAAATAAAGAGGAAAAACTATGATACTTAAACCCAAATACGAAGATATTCCCGAATACTGCCGTTACTTTATAGACCTTATAAAAGATACCGATTTAATTGAAGCATTGAAAAACAGCCGTGACTATACGCTGAATCTTATGTCAACTGTTCCCGCGGAGAAGGAAAACTTTTCTTACGGAGAAGGCAAATGGACGCTGAAACAAGTGGTATGCCATATCGCAGATTGCGAAAGGATATACGCCTATAGGGCATTGAGATTTTCAAGAAGAGATAATACGCAGTTGGAGGGCTTTGAAGAAGATAAATACGCGGTTAATGCAAATGTTTCTATACGCAGCCTTAAGGAAATCACCGAAGAATACAAATCAATAAGAGAATCCACGATTAAGTTATACGAATATATGACTGACGAAATGCTCGATTTTAAAGGAATTGCAAATGAAATGTTATATGCGCCGCGCAGTCTCGGCTGGATGGGTGCGGGTCACAATATGCATCACTGCAATTTTATAAAAGAACGCTATCTTTGATGCGGCATATAAACGGGAACGAGCATTGCGCGGATTTTTATTGCCGCCATTATGGTTTCGTAATAAAAGGAGAACAAAAAAATGAGAAAATTAAAATCTTTTAACCTTTTAACACTTGACGGCTTTTTCGAAGGTCCGAACGGTGAAATACACTGGCATAATGTTGACGATGAATTCAGCGAACTTGCGGTAGAGAATTCTAAGAACGCGGATATGTTTGTCTTCGGCAGGAAAACATATCAGTTAATGGAAAAATACTGGCCGACAGAAACGGCTCTTAAAAACGATCCTGTGATTGCCGAAATTATGAACACCACGAAGAAAATTGTCTTCTCAAGAACACTGAAAAAAGCAGACTGGAATAATACAACTCTCTTAAAGGATAATGCAGCGGAAGAAATTCTGAAACTGAAAAAACAAAATGGAAAAGATATGGTTATCTTTGGGAGCGCGGATTTATCGTCCACTTTGATTCAAAATAACTTAATCGACGAATTCGAAATAATGCTGAACCCCGTAATACTCGGAAATGGCAGCCCCCTTTTCAAAAATATACGGAACAAAATAACCCTAAAACTCTTAAACTCAAAAACATATAAAAACGGTAATGTACTGCTGACATACTCCGTTTAATTTTAAACCGCATATTAATCAAAGAGTTAGAATCAAGAATCGAAAATTTAGGTAATATTAATTTTTCTACTGACTTCTTGAATCTGCTTTTGAAAATTATCATTTCAATTGATAAACCTATAGTATACTTTTATTCTAATATACAATTATGAGGCTTACAGTAAATAGAAAGAAAGACAGAATTTATCCTGATTCAAAAAGAGTTATAACACGATTCTTCGATCATGGTGAAATTAAAGCAAAGTCCATCGTGACAAAAATTCTTGATATGAGCGAGATTGAAGCGGATAACTCTCTCAATCAGGTGCTTAGAGAATTTTCCAAACGCCACAGAAATATCACTCAGATTTTCCTTACCAATTATGCTAAAACATATCATCATTTAAGCAGGATAATAGGGAATCAGGAAATTTCATTCACAAAGAAATTATTGATAGGCTCGTATTTCACAATGGAATATTCAATCGAATCTGCGGCGCTGTTTAATCCTTCTGTCGTGGAACATCCAGACCAGACAGGGCTTGAAGCGGGTCAAAAAAGAATCATATTAAGTTTCAGGGGAACAGGCGAAAGCCATATCTCTTCAATCGTATTCAGAAGCGGAATTATAGATAAGGATCACAATATAATACTTGACCATCAGGGAAATTATGTGAGCGAAGCGGAAATAATAAAAGGGTATGAGTACAATAAAAAAGAATTTCAAAACATTTTATTGGAACACGGAATTTCAGACGGCATTTCAATTACAATCCTTGATAAATTATCAGACACATTTTTTTATACCGGACTGAAAGAGTCCATTCAAAAAGAACAGGATACAAAAAAACTGAATCTCGATCAGAAAAAAACTTTGAAAGAAATGATGTGGCTCGCGAAATCGCATTACGAAGTAGTGTTTTCCCTCGATACCGATATTTCCGAAAGAGTGCTGTTTCCCGTTTCAAGAACGGAAAGCAACGGAATCGAAGACGCGAGATTCGTACGGTTTCAAGAAGAAAACGGCGAATCCGCTTATTATGCAACATATACGGCATACGACGGATATACAATTCTTCCGAAACTTCTCGAAACAAAAGATTTTTATCATTTTAAAAACCTGCCTCTGCATGGTGAGTGCATGCGGGATAAAAATTTTGCTTTATTCCCGCGGAAGATAAACGGAAAATATGCAATGCTTTCAAGAATTGACGGCCTAAATCAGTATATAATGTTTTCCGATAATGTAACAGTCTGGGAAACCGCTGAATTGCTATGGGAACCCAAATACACCTGGGAACTGATACAGGTCGGCAATTGCGGCTCGCCGATTGAAACCGATGACGGGTGGATTGTTATCTCTCACGGAGTAGGTCAAATGCGAAAATACTGTATAGGCGCTTTGCTGCTCGACCTGAACGACCCGACGAGAGTTATCGGAAGTCTTAAAGAGCCTCTAATTGTTCCCAATGAAGACGAACGGGAAGGATATGTGCCGAACGTTGTTTATTCCTGCGGTTCAATAATTCATAACGGCGAATTGATTATTCCTTACGCTATTTCCGATTACGCATCGTCTTTCGCGACAGTAAACGTGAAAACTCTCATAAGCAAACTGATCGAAAAAGATTAAATATCACTCCGATAAAATTCTGTTATAAATTCGGATGTATTCATCAGCCATTTTAGCGCGTGTAAATTTATTCTCTGCCAGTTCACGGCAGTCTTTTCTGTTCAGGTCTTTAATCTTCTTAACCGCTTCAACTGCTTCGTCCATTTCCGCGACGAGAAATCCCGTCTTATCGTTTATTATAAGTTCCGGCATAGACCCTCGTTCAAATGCTATAACAGGTGTTCCGCAAAAATATGATTCGACTATGCTCAGACCGAAAGGTTCTTCAAAACTGACGGGATGAAGCAGCGCAAAAGCGCCTCCGAGAAGTTCATCGCGCTTTTCCGGTCCGGAATTACCGGCATAAATAATATTTTTGTTATCAATGTACGGCTTTATTTTTTCCTCAAAATATTTTTCATCCTGTATAAGTCCGGAAATTATTAACTTCATGCCGGCTGACTTTGCAATCATGATAGATTCATAAGTTCCTTTTTCGGGATGTATGCGTCCGAAAAATAAAAGATAATCTCCCGGCTTCTCTTTAAATGTAAATTCATTTTCATTAATACCGTTGTATACCGTTGCAATATATTTTAATTCCGGGCTTCTGTCGGAATTGCTTATCGAAACGTAATAATTTGTATCGTTATATTTTTTATAAACAGGAATAATCTTGGGCGATGAAAATCCGTGAATTGTAGTGACCATAGGAGTCTTAATAAGATTCGAATATGTCAGAGGGAGAAAATCGTAGTTGTTGTGAATGATATCGAATCGCGATGCCTTTTCCATGAGATTGCTTATATGCAGGCATTCACAAACCTTCGAATCGAAATCCGGATTTTCACCGTACGGTTTTTCAATGACATAATCGAGTTTCCCGTTTGTGATAGAGTCGCCTGTTGCAAACAGCGTTACGTCAATTCCCTTCTCCGCAAGTCCTTCCGCTATGTTCGATGAAACCTGTTCCCATGGACCGTATTTTTTGGGCGGAGTTCTCCATACGGCGGGTGCTAATACTGCCGCTTTCATAATGCACTGCGTGATTTATTCAAGCAGCACGAAACAAGTTCGTCCAGAACAGCCTCGCCTGCACACATAACTTTGTCCGCGCCCCCCCAGTATATTTTTACCGTTCCGTCAGGCTCAGGTATAGCGCCGCATGTAAACACAACGTTGTGTACATAACCCGTTATTTCATATTCTTCTTCAGGCTGAAGAATCCATTCATCATAAACACCCAGCATTTTTGATGGATCTTTCAGGTCATGCAAAGCAGCCCCCAGCCTGTAAACGCTTCCGTCCATTGTTTGAAATACTCCGTGATAAATACTCAGCCAGCCGCTGCTCGTCTTTATCGGCGGCGCTCCGGGACCAATTTTCATTTCATCCCAGTGATATTTTACCGGACGCATAACAACTTTAGAATCACCCCAGTACTTTAAATCCTTTGAGTACGATATCCAGATTGACCATGGAGTAATTTCGGAATGAGGCCGGTCGAGCCTTGCATAAAGACCGTTAATTCTTTCGGGAAAAATTACAACGTTGCGGTAATCGGCTTCAGTAATCAGCGAAAATCTTTCGATGGATTTGAAATCGCGTGTTTTGGCAAGACCAATACGAACGCCGTATCTTGAATAAGCGCTGTATGTTATAAGATATTCGCCTTCAATAAAGGTTATTCGCGGGTCTTCAACGCCGTATTCTTCATATAATTTAAAATCACCTTCTTCGGATGGAATCATGAACGGCTCCGGATTTACTTTGAAATTATATCCGTCGGTGCTTTCTGCAAGCCCTATGATGCTTCGTCCGTTTAAAAGATGCGAACGAAAGAGCAATAAATATTTGCCGCCGTATTTTACCGCTCCGGCATTATGAACCGTTGCAACTTTGTACGGAACATCGTCTTTTGTAAGTATGGGATTTTCGGGATATCGTTTTATTATTGACACGCTTGTTTAATTTTATTTTTCATATTCATATTCGAGTTCGAATGCGCCGAGTACGGTAAGGTGTGACATCAGATATGACAGCGTGCTTTCCGCTCCCTGATTTCTGTTAAGCCCGTAATCTTCGAGTCCGTCATTACATCCTCCTGTTTCAAAATCATAAACGGGAAGACTCAAAACGTTCTTTCCTAAAAACCACATGTAGGACGTGAACATTTTGTCAAGATAACTTTTGTCTTTTGTTATGCTGTATGCTTTTGAAAAAAGAAGAACCATTCCCATTACATCGATAGACTGTTGTGCAAATTCAGCGCACTTGCCCCCCTTCCGATACCAGCCTTTGCTTCCGACAGGCTTCAAAAAACCGCTGCTCATTGTTACGCTTTCGAGAAATGCCGTAGATTCGATGGCGATTTTCAGAATCCTGTCTTCGTTGAAAACTTCCGCGGCGTGAAACATAGCAAGCGGAATTATGGCATTATCATATGTCAGAATATCTTTAAACCATTTCCATTCATCCGATTTCTCTTTGTCGTACATTGCCGCCAGTTTGTCGGTAAGTTCATACATCAGGGATTCCGTTTTAGAATCCGCAACAAAGTGTTTTAGATAATAAGATAAACCTATTATTGAGTTGGCAATTCCCCGCATGTGCTTAAGTTGCCCGAAGACAGGCATGGAATTGGAAAAAATATCCAGACTGAGTTGATGGTACGAGTCAACCGGAAAATTACAGATTAAGTATCCCAGCGCCCAGATTGTTCTTCCAAAACAATCTTCGGACCCGACTTCGTCAAGATAACTTCTGTTGAAACTTAAAAAATTTCTGAATGTACCGTCATCGTTTTGCATATAATGTATATAACTCAAATAAACAGGCATCAAATTGAGTGACTCGGGAATTTTGTTTTTATGATATGCCATCGCAGTCATTAGAAGTGCTCTTGAATTATCATCCGTGCAATACCCTTCTTTTAAATTCGGAATTCCGTACTTCGCGTGCTGCACAATACCCGTATCATCAGTTAATTTAATAACGTGTGAGAGTGTAAAATCCGGTAGAAGGTACGGGTCGAGAGTTGTTTGCTTTATCTTCGGTACATAAGAGAATGTTAGTATTGCGGATTCTGCCGTTTTTATATATTTACCGCCAATCTTAGGCCATTTCAGTTTTTGACCGTATTCAAAGGCCGTCTCGCGCAGTAGTTCTATTTTATCTTTGTTGTCGAGAAGGTCCAGAAGAATGTTTCCGAGTTGTATGTGATTATGAAAATCAAACAGCATCCCCCTGCCGTCCGCAAGCAGTTCCTGCGCATGCCAGTAAGGAGTGGAAATTACTGCAGTGCCTGCGCCGATTGCATACGATAACGTACCGCTTGTTATCTGCGCTTCGTTCAGATATGGTGTTATATAAATGTCGGTCGCGTATAAATATTCCATCAGCAATTCTTCGGGAACGAAATTCTTATAGAAGTAAACATAATTTTCAAGTCCGTTTTCTTTTACAAGCCTCAGAAGATATTCCCTGTATTCTTCTCCGTTCTTTGTGATGACCTTCGGATGCGTATTTCCGAGCACTACATAAAGAATGTCCTTGTGTTTCTCGACCACACGCGGCAATGCTTTTATTACCGTTTCAATGCCTTTGTTTCTGCTTAATAAGCCGAAAGTAAATAATGCTGTCTTATCATTGAAATTGAATTTTTCGCGGACTGTCTCCCTGTGAAAAACCTTGCTGACAGGTACTCCGTGTTCAATGATTTCGATTTTTTCCTCGGGTATATTGTATATTTCAAGAAGAAATTTTACCGCTTTCTTGCTCATCACAATAACCTTGTAGGCTTTTTTGCTTAGTTCCTGAACAATCATTTTTTGTATATGTGACGGCTCCTTTATCACGGTATGAAAAGTAACAATCAGCGGAATTTTAAGCCGGCTGACAAGCGAAAGTATATAAACTCCGCTTTCACCTCCGAATATTCCGAACTCATGCTGCAGAATACATACATCCGCTTTGTTGTAATTTATATATTTGGCGGCGCTGACATAATCTCTTTGAATGTTTTGTTTTACAACGAAAGCAACTTCAGCCGGAAAATTGTATCCCTGTTCGGAATCACTGACGGCGACTATATAGAGATTTGGAAATAAACTTGTATATCCGAAATTATCCGCAATTGATTTAACTAAATTATAAGTAAAAGTTCCAATTCCGCATTTTTGCGGCGGATAAGTTCCTATAAAGGCGAGTTTCATATCTAAAAAATTAAGAAATAACTTTGTTTTAAAACGAAAGATTTCGTCAGATGAATTTAAAGGAATGTCATACTGCCCTGTAAAAATAAAACAGAATGATAAAAAAATATCCCTTTAAATTACTTACACTTTTTTGCGCAAAATAGTTCAATTCTATAATCGGTAATTCCTTAAATAAAAAACTGATATTTCTTAATGCAATTTTATAATGTTATCATAAAAGCATTCCAATTAATAATGCGTCGTTGCGTCCCAGACAACTTTTTTCTTTGTCTTGTGGTAAACGCTTACCGACCTTATAATTGCGAAGAAATTTATAAATGAATCAATTGCCAGTCTGAATATGCTTGCAAGAGCATAACTAAACCCGTACCAGTTATAGGTAAATATGAATCTGTGCACGCTCTTGGAAATCATGAATACCAGATTAAATATCATCAGGAACCACAAAGGTTCCGGTATTTTTCCGCTGATTAGAGAGTTATCTATATTGAAGGCAGTACCGATTGCCAGATAAATAAAATAAAGTAGTATGACATTGGATAAAAAAGTTGACCAGAAACTGATTATCGGTTTTCTGTCTCTGAAGAGAAAATATTTTGTTCTCAGGTTTCCGTTCCATTTGTGTGCCTTCCAGTTTTGAAAGCAAATCCCCGCTATCCACCTTGAACGCTGTTTAACGGCCGGCCAAAATTTATTCGGAAAAAATTCCGCGGTTGAAACGCGTGTTGAGTTTTTGTCGCCGTCGAGTTTAACGTTAAAGAATCCCGATTTCAACCCTAACTGATAGAATCTCAGACCAAGTTCATAATCTTCGGTCAAGTTCACATCATTAAAAATTCCTTCGCGTTTTTCTTCGGGACGGATTGTGACAGGCTCTGCCTCCAATGTATCAAGACTTAGTATCGCTTGTCCGTTTGAAACAGTTTCAGTATTCGGTGAAGTGTTCTGCTTGCCGTTTAGTTTGTTTGTTAATTCCTGTATAATCGCCTTAGCCCGCTTCAGTTCGTCTTTCAGTATGCTTTCCTCATATGCCTGAACCAATATACCCGCTTCTTTTCTCCCGTCATCTTCGAGTTCTTTATCAAAGATTTCTATAAGTTTTCTGTAAAGCCCGCTGTTTGTTACTGCATCGAGCGGAATGAAGTTTTCGGATAGTTTGCTGACTTCAGGTCTGCCGTTCAGAATATTTTCTTCTGAATTATCCGTATCGTTTTTATATTTTGTTGTTTGTTGATTCTTATTTTTCATTGATTTTTATTTGTTCGTACATCTTTGATATTAACATAAAAGTCTAATATTTGAAAAGTTGCTTTTTATCCCCTATGAAATGTTTGTTGCCGGATTGATATGTCTTGCTCTGCAATCTATTGTGGCTGATTGTATTCTTACTTTTTGTATTTGGTGTATTTTCTGTATCCGGCATATTTTCGGTATTTTTTGTATTCAATGCATTCTTGTTCACTGTGTTTTCGGATTTTTTATCCGAAACTACAGATGTATCGTTTGCATTAAGCATATTTGATATGTATTCCTGATTTGTTTCGTCAATAATTTTATCTTCCGTAGATTTGACCGAATCATTAAATGTAGGAGACAGCGGAAGAGAACTTCCCGCATAAACAAATAAACCGGCACAAGAAAATATTGCAAGCAAGAATGCAGCCGTGTAACTTATTATTGCCCTTTTGTTTGTTCTTGTGAACATCGAAGGCTTGTGTTTCAAACTCTCAAACGGATTTTCTTTGTAAGAAGTGTTATTGAAATATTCTGGCAAAGGTTCTTTTACTTCGTCGTTGTTGAAATATTTCTGATTTATTTCCACCGTTCTGCCGAACGGATCCAGATATACATGTCTTTCAGCACTTGCTGCTGTTTCAAGTGCAGGCAGATGCTCGAAATTGTATTTCTCGATGCAGTACATGGATTTTCTGTGAAAACCCATTCCCGTTCCCGAGAAAGGAAGAAAAGTTTTCATTTCCTGCCTGATAATCATGTCCTTTGTGTGCGTCTCCGCAAATGCATCACAGTAAGTTCTGTGAATCATGTTTCCCAGATTGCTCTTAATCGGTACTACGGGAATCTGTATTCCGTGATATCCTTTGTAACCTATGAGAAAATTATACAATTTCAAAGAACGCGGATGTATGAAATCCTCCGCATCGTGAACAAGCAGTATCTCAAACTCGCCGAATTGTTTTTCGAAATCACAAATTGCTGCGTAAATGCAGTTAAGGTTGTCTGCTTTGGTCGAAGGACCGGGCTGAGGATTAACCACCATCTTCACCCTTCTGTCCGACTGGGAAATTTTGCTGACAACATCAATTGTTTTCTGGTCGTTTGGATAAACGCCGACAAACAATCTGTAATTTTTGTATCTTAAATTTCTGACGGCAAAACTTAAAGTTCTGCCTATAACGCCCGATTCATTCCATGCTCCGAGTATAATGGCAATTGGTTTTTCTTCTTTGTCATACATCTCCGAAAAATCGGGTAACTTGGATTTATGCTTATGCCTTAATACCCAGTACATTAAATCTACGTACAGGTCATCCAGTCCGCTTATTGTCAACATTATTGTTGTTATCCATATTAATATCTGGACTATTTCAAATATCATGTCTTGTTTGGTTCAAATTATTGAAAATAAATCTTTAACCGGGAATAATAAAAAATTATAATTCTCCCTTGGTTCGAGAAAAATTAAACGATATTTTAGATGTTAATATGAAAGGTAACCGGAGATGTGTTCCAGATATGTAATTTTGCGTTTTTCATAATTGTACCCCTTCTTAATTGCTTAACAGTTTTATATCAAATTGCAATTGTTGCTTCCCTTTGCAAAGATAATCTCCTCTTTGTAAATTATCTCTACACTTATAAAAGTAAAAAAAACTTATTAAAGTTCCATATAAAATGACAATCAAATTAATCGTAAAAAACGTGTTTATTGGGTCTAAGATTTATCTGCGAAGCGGGGTTAACTTAAAATGAAAAAAATAGGCAAAGTGTATGATTTATCAATTAGGAGAACAAGAAATCAATTACAACCTTGCCTATCATTATTAGGGAGAACAATGAACAATTTAAAAATTCACCGTACTGTTTTGATTAATCATACCGTTTATCAGAGCATCGTTAATCATGTCGTTTAATTTGTGTATATCCAGCGGTTTTTGTAAGTATCCGAAAGAACACCTGTCGAGGAATTTATTATCATTATCGTCGAACGATGATATCAGAATTATCGGAATGTTGTATCTGAGTCCTTTCATTATATATGAAAACTCGATTCCGTTCAGACCAGACATTCTTATGTCGCTTATAATTAAATCGGGATTCAGATTTTTTACAATCTCCAAACCGGCTATTCCGTTTTTTGCGGTAAAGACCTTATAGCCCGATTCTTCTAGGTAAGACGATATTGATTCCAATGTTGATTCGTCATCATCTATCAAAAGTATTTTTTTCGTATCCATAATTCCGAAATTTAAAATTTTAAAGTATTTCTATTTGGCAATAAAGCCTGCAATTACAAGAATAAATAATGTCAGCAAGATACCAAAGATGCTTAAATCTAATTTTGTAAATGCCTTAATTTTGTTTAACTGTGAAGTAATCATTATCCTTTTTTTTATGATTTTATAATGCTTTTAATTTTGCTTTATCTTGCTATGAATCCTGCAACCACAGCGGCGATTAATGTGAACAGTATCGCAAAGATGCTGAAGTCTAATCTTGTATAAGAACTTTTTGTGTTTGTTTCAGACGATTTCATTTTAATACCTTTCAGTTTAGTTTTACTAATTATTAATCAAGTACTGTGCCAGAGGCAAAAGTGCGTTTGCCAGCCGGTATTGCGGTTTTTGTGTTTCTAAAAATCCGGAAAATTTCAAAATGAGATATAATTCTCATTTAGAAAATATTGGTAATTTTCAGAAGATGTAAATTGTACTCTTTTTTTGTTGCAACCGAAAACAATTGAAGCAGGTTTGAATAATAGGTATTTTCATATGCGGGCTTGTTTTTATAAAAGTTTAATTAATAGAAATGCTTTCTGTAACAATCATATGTAAAAACGAAGAAAATCATTTACGCGAATGCCTTGAAAGCGTTAAATGGGCAGATGAAATAATTGTTGTTGATAGTCTGAGTACGGATGATACTGTCAGCATTGCAATGGAATATACTCACAAAGTATTTCTCCAAAAGTGGCAGGGGTATGCAAAACAGAGAGAATTCGCACTTTCGAAAACTACTAATGATTGGGTGTTTCCTCTCGACGCGGATGAGAGGTGTTCTCCCGAACTTAAAGACGAAATATTGTCAATCATTAATTCTAAAACGAACTTTTCGGGGTTCAGGATTCCAAGAAAAAGTTATTTTCTCAAAAAATGGATTAAACACGGAGGATGGTATCCAGGATATATTATAAGGCTTTTTATTAAAGAAAATACCGTTGTAACGGACAGGCATGTACACGAAGGATATGAAGTAAAAGGGGATGTGGGTCAATTAAAGGGTGCTATTTTGCACTATACTATATCTTCTATATCCGATTATGTGAAAAAAATAAATAACTACTCGTCCCTGCAGGCACTAGAAAAGTCGGAAAAGAAACAAATCAAATTTTCCGATATTTTGTTTCGTCCCGCTGCTACTTTTCTGCAGCAGTTTTTTATCAGAAAGAGTTTTCTTGACGGCATATATGGCCTTATGGTAACTTTTTTCGATGTAATAACTAATATGCTGACGTATGTGAAAGCATGGGAAATACAAAACAAAACAGAAAATAAATAGCCCCTTGGTTTTTATAGGATTAGTTGTTGACCTTTTTGGATATATTCCGCCGATGTTCTTAACGATTTTCTTTGGTAGCAAAATATTGTACAACAATAAAAAAATATAATCACTATATTTACCCTCCTGTTTTTTATTTGAATATCACATCACATTTTAATCTGTAATAATGTTGTGAAATTAAATTGCTTTGTCAGCGCTTTAAAAAGATAAACTTACTTTAATATGAAGAAATTTTTTGTTTTACTCGCTCTTGTTTTGTGTTCTGCGGTTTTATCCAATGCAACGCCGAAGAAATTTCTCTTCGATGCGGCGCATTATCAAACAGCCGGAAATGCGGACTGGGTTATTGACGAGGATAACCATATCGCGGCAAGATATCCGACGCCTTTGCAAAATACAATAACGTCTTCTACCGTTGAAACATACTGGACAGGGGGTATTTCTTCATGGGGTATTGCGCTCGTAAAACTCGGTCACACGGTTGAAACGCTGCCCGCCGGCACAACAATTACATACGGCACTAACAATCCGCAGGATTTACAGAATTATGACGTGTTTATAGTGGATGAACCTAATTCACCGTTTACAACAGCAGAGAAAAACGCCATAATAAATTATGTTCAGCACGGCGGCGGTTTGTTTATGATTTCGGATCATGTAAATGCCGACAGAAACAATGATGGATGGGACGCACTCAGGGTCTGGAATGATTTAATGAGGAATAATTCATACGGCAACTTGGTGTTTGGATTTAAAATTGATTCGGTAAATGTATCCCCAAGTTCAACCAACGTACTTTCTGCGTGGTCTTCGAATCCAATTCTTAATGGTCCGCAAGGCGCCGTGTCTCAACTAAACTTTAATGCCGGCGCTACAATCACAATGTATCCCGCAATCAATTCCAACGTGAAAGGATTAATCTGGAAAACTGGTGTTTCACAGGGAAATACAGGTCTGCTTTGTGTTTCCTCGACTTACGGAACAGGGCGTGTGTTTGCAATAGGCGACAGTTCTCCTGCAGACGACGGAACAGGCTCGTCAGGTCACACTCTATACAGCAGTTGGCTTGCGGAAGCAAACGGAAATCATGCGAAACTTCATCTGAATGCTTCCTTGTGGCTGGCAAAAGTCACCGGAGTAACGGCAATAAATGAAGGGATTACAATACCTGAGAAATTTTCTCTTGCCCAGAATTTTCCGAACCCTTTCAACCCTTCAACAAAAATTAAATTTGATTTACCGCAGGAAATAAACAGCGGCGCCTCAAACGTAAATCTTGTTATATATGACGTAACAGGCCGGGAAGTATCCACTCTTGTAAATGAGCAACTTACACCCGGAAGTTATTCCGTTGAATTCACTGCAAACGCGCTTCAAAGCAGCGTTTATTTTTACAAATTGCAGGTCACAAGATACAAATCTTATTCCGAAGTTAAAAAAATGATGCTCGTAAAATAGTTTCAATCTAAAGGTTATATAGAACGCCGGCTTTTAAGACGGCGTTTTTTATTGCACATTCTGCATTCACGAGAATGATTTTCCTTTTTAAAAAATAATGCCGTATGTATGTTTGTAAAGGAAAGTATATGTAAATCGGACTTTTCGATGAATCTATTTCTACTGTGAAATTTAATAACCTCATAATATATTATCTTTCAGGAACAGGCAATGCATTGAAAGCATCGGAATGGCTGATTGAAAAAGCGTCTGAATGCGGAATGAAGACATCTATTCATTCAATAGATAGATTCAAGGATATGGTTTTACGGGAAACAAACGATAAAACACTATTCGCGTTCTGTTATCCGACACACGGATTTAATCCCGCCCCGCTTATGTTAAAATTCATGTTTAAATTTCCGCGCGGAAAAGCGGATGTGGTTTTTGTAAATACACGGGGGGGCTTAAAGTTTAAAAAAATGTATTTTCCCGGACTCAGCGGACTGGCTCAAATTCTCCCGATGGCAATACTGAAAATTAAAGGATACAAAATCGCAGGCTCGCTTCCTTTTGATCTGCCTTCAAACTGGATATCGCTTCATCCCGGTCTGACCAATAATGCGGTAAACGATATTGTGAACAGACGCCGGGGACAAATGAAAAATTTTGCAGGCAGGCTTTTTAAAAACGGCAAGGCGTATAATTATAAGTTCTTCCTTTATATGCCTCTTGATATAGCGGTGATTCCTATAGCAGCCGGATATTACTTCTTTTTCAGGTTTGTTCTTGCGAAGTCATTCTACGCGACATCGGATTGTAATGACTGCCGAATTTGCGTGAAGAATTGCCCGACGGAATCAATTAAAATTGTCGGAAGCAGACCTTACTGGAAATACACATGCGAATCCTGCATGCGATGCATCAGCACTTGTCCAAAAAAGTCCATACAAACGGCGCATTCTTTCATAATTCCAATGCTGTATTTTCTTTCTGTCCTGCCTGTTGCCGCAGCAATATATAATGCGTTTAATATTAATATCGGACACGGAGTTCTGAATTATGCAATTACGAAGATGTTAAACTGGATTTTTACACTAACCGCCGTTTTCGCGGCATATCTGATATTTTCATTTTTGCTGAAATTAAAACCGATAAACAAATTTTTCGAATATACTTCTTTAACGCGTTACTGGAGAAGGTATCTATTTCCGGGGACAAAAATTAAAAATCTTTAAACAGTTAAAATTATATTACTTTAATTATTTAAATCAGTTATTTTTACATCTATTAAATTACATTATGAAGATATTAAGTTTACTGGTTCTAGCATCTCTCTTTTTCCTGCAGTCATTTGCACAGGAATACCATCCAACAGGATTAATCAGAAGAGATTTAAAAAATTCAACATTTTTCAAACCTTCGGATATAGAAGTTAAATCACCAAAAACATTTGTTGACCATTCATCTGAAATGCCTCCGGTAGGAAATCAAGGAGCAATAGGAAGTTGTGTTGCATGGGCGGCGGCTTATTATTTCAAATCGCATCAGGAATATATGGATTACGGATGGAGCACAACGGATACAAAAAATATCTGCAGTCCTTCTTTCGTGTACAATCAAATTAACGGCGGAGCAGATTACGGCGCTGATTTCGAGGATGCTTTCAAAATGCTCGTCGATAACGGGTGTTGTACTATTTCCGAATTTCCATATTCAAGCAATTTTACAAATTGGCCTACTGAATCGATGTATCTGAATGCCTTAAAGTTCAGATGCAGTCAGGCATATGCAATTAATATATCGAACTCTACAGGAATAAATCAATTAAAACAGTATATTTCCGACGGTAACTGCGCTGTAATCGGTATTCCGGTTTATCCCAATTTCGATAATATACAAAATTTCAATTATACTTATTGTCTTGCTGACGTTTCCGGGGCAATTCGCGGATATCATGCGGTTACAATAGTGGGTTATGATGACAGCAAGGTAACTCACGACGGTGTCGGCGCTTTCAAATTGGTCAACAGTTGGGGCACTACCTTTGGTCTTCAGGGATACTGGTGGATGTCTTATGAAGCCGTAATGAGCAATGTATTATCGGAACAAACTGCATATTACGCAACCGACAAAATTCATTATACTCCCGGTCTTGTAGGAATAGCAAAGTTTACTCATAGTTCAAGATTAAAAATGGGAATAAAATTCGGCATAGGCTCGCAAAGTTCTCCGTCGTGGAGCAGGACATTTTTCAATTTCAACATGGGTTCGCATACAGACCAGCCTTTTCCGAATAACAATATAGTATTTGACTTAACGGACGGCATATCGGGGATATCCCAGACTGACTCAAACAGAATTTGGGTTTGTGCAAGTGATACGCATGCGGATAACCGCAGCGGCGTAATAAATTATTTTTCTGCCGCAAATCTTAACTGGAATATGAGATCCGTATCTTCGGAAACTCCTGTTACAATACCTGATTATACAACCGGCGTATACGCTAATCTGCGTCTCGGTCCGAATTATACGGATAATGTGGGTTCATTTTCGGTAGATATGGATAGTTATTCGATACCCGGTTCTATGACACCGAAATCTACAATCAGAAATTCCGGAAGAAATACAGAAAGTTTTAATGTTACAATGAACATAAGTTCGGTTATAAATAATTCTCCTGTTTATTCATATACGAGCGCTGTCAGTAATGTTGCTCCGGGCGAATGCAGACAGGTGACATTCCAGAACTGGATCTCAACGGCAGGAAATTACAGGATAACTATTTTTACTTCTCTCGCAGGAGATCAGAACCGAAATGATGATACATTAAGAAAAGAAATAACGATAATGCCGCTTCCGCAGACACCCATGCTTATTTCACCTGTTAACGGAGCAAGTAATCTTTATACTGATGTCGTTATAAACTGGAATAAATCGGTATCCGCTGAACAATATTATTATCAATTTGCTTCAGATGCCGCTTTCAACAATATTGTACGAAAAGATTCTTCGATTACGGATACCGTAACAAGCGTCTGCGTTTTGAATCCGTCGACAACTTATTATTGGCGCGTGAGAGCAAAAAATCATGTGGGCTCGAGCGACTTTTCCGCTGTAAGAAGTTTAAGAACGATGGGTTTTCCCAATACTGTAAATCTGTGCAGTCCGGCAAACAATTCATCTAATATTAGCATACCGGTGACACTCAACTGGTACAAGGCTTCGGAGCAGTCAAAATCAATAAATAATTATCTGGTTAAGATTGTAACCGATACGGTAACTTATGGAAGTATTGTTACAAAAGTAACGTCAGATACCACTGTATCGGCTTCAGGTCTAATACCCTACACTCAATATTTCTGGCGCGTCAGCGCAAGGAATCAACTCGGCTGGGGAACAAACAGCGTCTGGTGGAAATTTACTACAGGGTCTGTCGGCATTTCAAACATAACCAGCGAAATACCATCGGTCTATAAACTTTATTCGAATTATCCGAATCCGTTTAACCCGGTTACGGCAATTAAATTCGATGTACCCGAAAACGTTTTTGTAAAAATCAGGATTTATGATATTACCGGAAAAGAAATCAGCACTCCGGTCAATGAATTCCTGAAAGCAGGTTCGTACAGAACCGACTGGAATGCGTCTTCCTATTCAAGCGGTGTTTATTACTACAGAATTGAAACAGGTAAATATTCCGAAACAAGAAAGATGATTCTTGTGAAATAATCTATTACCGGAATTGGAATTAAATAAAGAAGATTTATAAAAGTCGAAATTCGCAGTTTTCGAAAGTTTGAATAATTTTATATTACTTCTAAATAATAAAACTATAAAACTATGGGACAAAAAGGACGCGAAATAGTTAAAATGAACGTTGATGAACTCATCACGATTTTAAATAAAGCGCTTGCGGACGAATGGCTTGCATATTACCAGTATTGGATAGGAGCAAAGGTTGTCAAGGGACCAATGAAAGATGCCGTGATTTCCGAACTCAACCTGCATGCAACCGAAGAATTAAATCACGCGGTAATGATTTGCACTCGTATAATCCAGTTGGGCGGAACACCTGTTCTCTCCCCCGATGAGTGGACGAAGATATCCCATTGTGCATACGATGCGCCCGTTGACCCGTATGTCGAAGAAGTGCTTAAACAGAATATCAAAGGCGAACAGTGCGCCATTAAAACCTATAGTCACATACTCGGGATAACCCGCGAAGGCGATCCGGTTACGTACAATATTATTCTTCAGATATTAACGCAGGAAGTTGAACACGAAGAAGATTTGAGTTCGCTTCAGGAAGATATTGAATTAATGCTTGGCAAGAGGAAATAAATTAAAGTTTAAAACAAAAGGATTCCGGGAGAATCCTTTTGTTTAGTTTATCGACCCCAATATATCTAAATGTACTTAATTCATGTTTAGATTTTCTACATCCAGTTTTAATACATCGTACTCTTTAATATAAGCCTCGTCATGTTTTCTGTGATAAGCGAACGTCATTTTAAAAGTTAATCCGCAGTCTTTGATTCCTAAAAAATTTGAATCCCTTTGGCAGTAATGTTTTTGACTGTTAAATAGTGTCGAATTGTTTACAGTTTGTGCTCCGATAACACTTATTATCGGTTGAAGCAGTTCTATTTTAAAACATTTTATTTGTTTCAACTTGCATTCTCTTTCTTCCTGTTCCCTTCAATGTATTTCTGCAATTATCGAGCCAAGAAAAACGCCAAAAATATAGAAATTCCGCATCTTATTGAGAGCAAAGAAAGTAAGAGAACTATTATTGAATAGTTTGAAAGTTATGGAAATTATTGTTTTAAGGGGTGATTTACGTCTAAATACCAGGCAGGATATTTTTCTGCCGTTGGTAATTTTCCGAAAAACAGAAATACAAAATTATTAACTTTAAATCCGGTTGATAATAATATTTAAAATAAATATATTTCATTTGTTAATTTGAGAACAATAAGATTCTATTCTTTCCAATGATGCTGTTTAAGAAAACAGGAGAAGTCTTTTACAGAAATTAAACATTGGCTATGAAGAATTACATTCATACGCAATTCACATTTCAACATCGAAACAGTTGTGTTCAATTCCATTTATATATTTTTTCCAAACTGTTACATAAAACCGAAAGGGGACTAAAATGAAAAAACTAATTCATCTTTTCTTTATTCTGTTCTTTTTCAGTGTAAGTGTCAGAGTGTATTCACAGTGGACAGCAGCAGGTACGGTTTCGGTAACCGGTACTTACCCAAGTGTCAGCGTTGTGAGTCCGACCGTCGCATGGATATCGGCCGGAGCAACCTCGCCTCAGGTTTTCAGAACAACCGACGGGGGAACAACTTGGACGGTTATATCTACAACAGGTCTTCCCGCAAAAGCATTAATGTGCATCTGGGCGTTGAGCGATCAGATATGTTATGTCGCTGACGGCGGAGACGCAGGCGGGACTACGGGCGGCGATGCCGCGGTATCCGTTACAACAAACGGCGGAACAAACTGGACGCTTCTTTGCAATACAGGCGGCTCAGCAGGATTCTTTAACGGCATTGTGTTTTCAAGAAGTAATCCTCAGTATGGATTTATAGAAAGCGATCCTCCTTCGGGAGCGGGAAACGCTTTCTATGTGCAAAAGACTACAAACGGCGGAGCGAACTGGACTCTGACAAATCCTCCGGGTGTATCCGGTAATGCTTCGGGGCAGAATTCTTTATTCATGATTGATAATTTATTTTATGGTTACGGCTTGAATGCTGGCGCAATCATGCGTATTACAAGCGACGGAGGTACTACGTGGTTTTCCGGCACTCTTCCGGTAACAGGCACATTCACAAGCGCAGCGGCATTCCACGATAACAAACAAATCGGTCTTGCTGCTACAAGTACCTCATTTCCGTCGGTTGCGAGAACAACAAACGGCGGTTCTTCATGGACGAGCATTAGTCTCGGCGGTTCAGGCACTACAACAAACAGCGCGTTAAAATGGATTAACGGAACAAACACCGTATTCTTCCTCGGGCAGATTGCGGCATCGACGGCGTTTTATATGAGCACAGACGCAGGTTTGACCTGGACTGCAATGACAGCCCCGGGCATGAATTATTTCCATTTTGATTTTGTGAGAGTAGGCACAACCGTTACTGGCTATGCGACTTCAGTCAGCGGCGCAATTGCAAAAGTTACGCAGACGGTAACACTTGTATCACCTGAAAATAATATTGTACCGGTTAATTACGCATTAAACCAGAATTATCCGAATCCGTTTAATCCTTCAACAACAATAAGTTTCTCGATTCCGAAATCTGAATTTGTAACACTAAAGGTTTACAATTCGGCGGGAAAGGAAGTTGCAACAATTATTAATGAAATGCTCAGCACCGGTAATTACAAAGAAGTATTCAATGCTCCGAAAGATTTGACGTCCGGAGTTTATTTCTATAAAATTACAGCAGGTAATTTCTCGGATACAAAAAAGTTTATGCTGCTGAAATAAAATACCCGGATAATATTGCGAGTATAACACTCTCTTCGGAGAGTGTTTTTTTTACTGGTGAATTATCGCGCGTCCCGTAATATTGAACCACGATAAGAACCCAGATTAATTAAGATGCTCGGAACATTTGCTCGACACAGCAACTTGAGAGATTTCGTTTCCCATATTCCATATTTAAATCACTGCTCTGCATTTGAACGTGAATCTTAAGATTATTTATTATAATTTTATAGAAAATTAGAAAGCGGTCTTCTCTCCCTGCTTCAATTTGTTAAAATATGGTTTTATAAACTATTTAATAATATGAATAATATTTTTCGTTTAGTTATTGTTGCTATGCTTTTAACAAGCATAAATTTTTCGGTGAACGCGCAAAGCGCTTCATACTGGAATGAAATTTCACCTGCCGATGTTCAGACAAGCGGCAACAGGGTTATAATTCCCTCAAAATTCAGAACATTGACCCTGAACGTACCGGAGATAAAAAATATACTTATAACTTCGCCGGATGAAGAAAAAATTCAGGCTAAGTATTCAAATACAATCATCTCGCTTCCTCTGCCGAACGGCGGATTCGGAAGATTCAGAATAGTTGATTCCCCCGTAATGGAAAAAGGTCTTGCCGATAAATTTCCCGAAATAAGGACTTTTGCAGGACAGGGAATCGATGATCCGTATGCGACCGTCAGGCTTGACGTTACGCAGTTCGGATTTCATGCTATGATAATTACATTGGATAACATGATTTTCATAGATCCGTATGCCCTGGGCGATGCGTATAATTATATTAGTTATTTCAAAAGCGATTATCATCCCGCAGGAAAGGAATTTAACTGCGAAGTGATTGATGACGGAAGAACTTCGAAAAAAGATAACACGGGCAAATTTAACGTTCACTCCGAAGGTCAATTAAGAAAATACAGAATTGCAATCGGAGCAACCGGTGAATACACAGCCTATTTCGGAGGTACTGTTTCCGGAGGACTTGCCGCAATTGTTACATCGCTTAACAGAGTTGACGGTGTTTATGAACACGAAGTAGCGGTTAGAATGGTACTTGTATCAAACAACAACCTTATAGTTTATACGAATGCATCAACGGATCCATATACAAATAACAACGGAAATACGATGCTCGGACAGAATCAGACAACTATTGACAATGTTATAGGCTCGGCAAATTATGACATCGGTCACGTATTCAGTACCGGCGGCGGCGGAGTTGCAGACCTCGGCTGTGTTTGTGTCCCCGGCTATAAAGCCCAGGGAGTAACTGGAAGTACTGCACCGGTAGGTGACCCGTATGACATAGATTATGTGGCGCATGAAATGGGGCACCAATTCGGCGGTAATCATACATTTAACAGCACAACAGGCAGTTGCGGCGGCGGCAACAGAGCGGCGGGTGCCGCGTACGAGCCGGGCAGCGGTTCAACAATTATGGCATACGCGGGAATATGTTCGCCGAATGATTTACAGCCGCACAGCGACGCGTATTTCCATTCAAAGAGCCTTGATGAAATTCTTACTTATACAACAGGAAGTTCGGGAAATAATTGCCCGGTTATTACATCGACAGGAAATCATAATCCGGTAGTAACAGCCGGAGCAGGCGGAAATACAATCCCTATATCAACACCTTTCACTATTACCGGTTCTGCAACGGATTCGGATAACGATACATTGTCGTACTGCTGGGAAGAATATGACTTGGGACCGGCAGGAACCTGGAATGCGCCGTCAGGAAACGCGCCTATTTTCAGGTCGTTCAACCCCGTTGCTGTTCCTTCAAGAACCTTTCCGAAGCAATCAAGTTTGCTGAATAACACGCAGGTTATCGGCGAAATACTTCCGACATATACGAGAAGTATATCGTTCTGCCTTATTGCAAGAGACAACAAAGCCGGCGGCGGCGGAGTCGGTTTTGATTATACATCTTATAATGTGACCGCAACAGCAGGTCCGTTCCTTGTTACGTCTCCTAATACGGCAGTTACATGGAATGCAAACATCACTCAAACAGTTACATGGAACGTAGCGAATACAACCGCCGCGCCCGTTAGTTGCGCTAATGTTAATATAAAGTTATCAACCGACGGCGGAGTAACTTTCCCGACTATGCTTAAAGCAAATACTCCCAATGACGGAAGCGAATCTGTTACGCTGCCTATGACGGCAACAACAACTGCAAGAATAAAAGTTGAAGCGGCAGATAATATATTTTTCGATATATCAAATACAAACTTTACGATATCAACGGTAAATGGAATTTCAAATCAGAGTTCCGAACCTATTTCGTTCATGCTTGCACAGAATTTTCCGAATCCGTTCAATCCTACAACAATGATTAGTTTTTCAATTCCGCAGCAATCCGCGGTTACACTTAAAGTTTATGATATGACGGGTAAATTGATTGCGAATCTTATCAGCAATGAAACAAGAACAGAAGGAACATATTCCTATGAATTCGACGGAAGCCGTCTTGCATCGGGAATTTATTTTTACAAACTGGACGCAGGAAAATATTCGGATATAAAGAAGATGATACTCGTGAAATAAAAATAAACCGGTTCGTCAGATATTAAGCCCCCGCCGTAAGCGGGGGCTTTTTTGTATGGGTTCAGATTTAATCGAATCACACAATATGGAAAAATCCCTTCGATTTGCTTACAATTTTGCACCTGTACGCCGTATTTGCTAATCTGCCCCGTCTTTATCCGTACGCAAATCAATAATATGCCGTTAAAACATACTTGCAAATTAAAATCAGTGTATTTATATTTCGTTAACTAACGAAACGTAATATGCTCGAAGAACTCGAAAAAATATTTAAAGCGCTTTCCGATAGTAATAGAATCCGCATTATTAAGATGCTCCAAAAGAAACCGTTGTGCGTTTGCGAAATACAGGCTGTGCTGAAACTTGCTGTATCAACGGTATCAAAACACTTAAGTATTCTCCGCGAAGCAGGCTTTATAAGCGATTGGAAGGAAGGAAAGTGGATAAATTATAAAATTAATTCCGCGCCTGCACCGGCTGTGTCGAACGCGCTTCTCTTTGTTCAGATGCAGATAGAGGATGACGAAACGGTAAAAAAGGACAGAAAGACATCATGCTGCGTGGACAGAAATATTTTATGCTGTAAGTAACGAAACATTCATTTCGTTATATCGTAAAATGAAAAGTGTTCTAAAACTTAATTCTATACCCATGAAAAACTCAAATGAAATAAAGGAAATTGTCAGAGAAAAATATGCTGACATTGCAAACCAGTCAAAAACCGTAAATGAAGCATCATGCTGCGGAGTAGGCAGTTGCACCGGTGTTGACTATACTGTATTTTCGGAAGATTATTCAAAATTGAAGGGATATAACCCCGATGCCGACCTCGGATTGGGATGCGGACTGCCGACGGAATTCGCGCTTATTAAAGAAGGCGATACGGTGATTGACCTCGGCTCGGGCGCGGGGAACGATGCCTTCGTAGCAAGGGCGATCGCAGGTGATAACGGAAAAGTTATCGGAATAGATTTTACAGACGAGATGATAGATAAGGCGAGAGCAAATGCCGATAAACTCGGATTCAACAATGTTGAATTCAGATTCGGCGACATCGAAAAAATGCCGGTTACCGCGAACAAGGCGGATGTTATTATTAGCAACTGTGTATTGAATCTCGTACCCGATAAAGTGAAAGCGTTTAAAGAAATATTCAGAGTTCTGAAACCTGGCGGACATTTTTCCGTCTCGGACATTGTGGTAACAGGAGAACTTCCGCCGTCTATTAAATCGGGTGCGGAACTTTATGCCGGCTGCGTTTCCGGAGCGATAAAGAAAGAAGAGTATCTTAAGATTATAACTGACACGGGATTTGTGAACATGAAAATTCAGAAAGAAAGAATTATTAATATCCCCGACGAAATATATCTTAAGTTCATATCTGAGGAAGAATTAAAGAAATTCAAAGAATCGGGCGTATCGCTCGTAAGCATCAATGTTTACGCCGATAAGCCGGAAGATTCATGCTGTGATAAGAAAACAGGCTGCTGTTAAAAACAATATTAACTTTACGACAATGAAACTTGACGATAAAACAAAAGAATTAATTGCGGTTGGAGCGTCAGTCTCCGCAAACTGCCAGCCCTGTCTCGATTATCATTACAATAAAGCGCTGGAATACGGAGCAGATGAAAGCGAAATAACCGAAGCGAATAATACGGGAGTACTCGTAAGAAGAGGAGCCGCAGCAAAGATGGATAAATTCGCATTAAGTTTGAATAAAGAGACGCACTCAAAGAAAATTGACCCGGATTGCGGCTGCAATAACTAAATATTTTAAACAAATAATTACATGGAAAAAATTAAAGTTTTATTTGTGTGCGAACACAACAGCGCCAGAAGTCAAATGGCGGAAGCGTTTCTGAATACACTGGCCGGCGAAAAGTTTTGCGCGGAGAGCGCCGGGTTAACTCCCGGCACTCTTAATCCGCTGGTTGTCAGGGCTCTGAAAGAATCGGGAATAGAGATATCCGGAAAACAAACGAATGATGTTTTTGAATTTTTCAAGCAAGGGAGAATGTTCAGTTACGTTATTACTGTTTGCGATGCCGCAGCCGGCGAGAAATGTCCTCTATTCCCCGGGATTGCAATAAAAATACATAAATCATTCGATGACCCGTCTAAGTTCACGGGTACGGATGAAGAGAAAATGGTTAAAGTTAGAAAAGTTAGAGACGAGATAAAAGAATATATAGAACAGTTTATAAAAGAGACAGAAATGCAGTTGTAGGTTAATACCTCTTTATAATTATTTTATCATGAGCGGAAAAAGCAGGATACACGGTTGCTACGTTTTAGTTCTGATACCGGTTTGGGTATTGTTGTATTTATATCTTGGCGATTTAGTCAACTATCTAATAAACGATATTATAAATCTTGAATCAGGCGCCCGAATTACCGAAACAATAAGGTTCTTCTTATATGAAGTACCGAAAGTAATGCTTTTAATGACACTGATAGTTTTCGCTGTCGGAATAATCCGTTCATATTTTTCACCCGAAAAAACAAGAAAATCACTCGAAGGAAAACCATTATTTGTCGGAAACATTCTGGCAAGTGTACTCGGAATATTCACGCCTTTCTGTTCGTGTTCGGCGGTTCCTTTATTTCTAGGATTTGTTGAAGCGGGTATTCCGCTGGGAGTTACGTTTTCATTTCTCATAGCAGCGCCAATGATTAATGAGGTCGCTGTAATATTATTATTCGGTCTGTTCGGATGGAAAACCGCAGTGATATACATTTCAACCGGGCTTGTGATTGCAATAATAGCAGGTTGGGTAATTGGACGATTAAAACTTGAGCGTTTTGTCGAGTCATGGGTTTATGAAATAAAGTCCGGCAGCAGCGGATTGCGGGACGAGAAATTAAATTTTGAAGGAAGAATCGAATACGGAATTACGGCGGTAAAAGATATTGTATCAAAAGTCTGGGTCTATGTGATTATCGGCATTGCAGTAGGAGCAGGCGTTCATGGTTATGTCCCTGAAAATTTCATGGCAGGACTGATGGGCAAGGACGTGTGGTGGTCCGTGCCTTTATCGGTTCTTATCGGCATTCCTTTGTATTCAAATGCGGCTGGGATAATCCCCGTTGTGCAGTCGCTTATTGAAAAAGGCGCGTCGTTGGGCACATCGCTTGCATTCATGATGTCGGTTATAGGTTTGTCGCTTCCCGAAATGATAATACTTAAAAAAGTCTTGAAACTGCCTTTGATTTTTATTTTCATAGGAGTTGTCGGTACAGGAATAATTATTGTCGGATATTTATTTAATATAATTTACTAAAATGGACAAGTTAACAAAAAAACTTTCATTCCTTGACAGATATCTCACGCTCTGGATATTTACAGTAATGTTCGCGGCGGTTTTATGGGGTTATCTATTTCCCGAGGTAGTGAATTTCTGGGAAAAATTTCAGTCGGGCACAACGAACATTCCCATAGCGATTGGTCTTATATTAATGATGTATCCGCCGCTTGCAAAAGTGAGATATGAAGACCTCGGTAAAGTGTTCAAAAACTACAAAGTGCTTGCCCTGTCGCTTGTGCAGAATTGGATAATCGGACCAATATTAATGTTCTTTCTTGCAATCGTATTTCTTCAGAACGATTCGCATTATATGACTGGGTTAATATTGATAGGTCTTGCGCGTTGCATTGCTATGGTGATTGTATGGAACGAACTTGCAAAAGGAGATACCGAATACGCGGCAGGTCTTGTGGCGTTCAATTCGATATTTCAGGTTTTATTCTTTTCTATTTATGCTTACATATTCATTACTGTGCTCCCGCCGATTTTCGGATTAAAGGGATTCGTCGTAAGCATAACAATCGGGCAAATCGCGCAAAGCGTTTTCATATATCTGGGCATACCCTTTCTTGCAGGCGTGATAACAAGATTTGCGCTTATAAAACTGAAAGGCAAAGAATGGTATCACACGAAATTCATACCGAAAATAAGTCCTGTAACTCTGATAGCCCTGCTCTTCACAATACTTGTAATGTTTTCCATGAAAGGCGAAATGATAATTAAAATACCGCTTGATGTGGTCCGTATTGCAATTCCGCTAATAATTTATTTTGTGGTTATGTTCTTCGTATCGTTTTATATGGGAAGGAAAATCGGCGCGGATTATTCAAAGACGGCAACACTTTCTTTCACAGCGGCGAGCAATAACTTCGAACTTGCGATAGCGGTTGCTGTGGCGGTTTTCGGAATTAATTCGGGCGAAGCATTTGCGGCGGTTATAGGACCGCTTGTTGAGGTGCCCGTTTTAATATCGCTTGTAAATGTTTCATTGTGGTTTCAGAAAAAATATTTTAAAACAGTTGAATCAGGAAATATAAAATCACCGGACCTGTGTCCTTAAAATTATGACAAACAAAATATTAATAATTGTTTTTATTATCACTGCCGTTTTTACGGGGTGCACGAAACAGGTTGAAACCAAGCAAACCGCCGGCGGCAAATACGTCGCGTATTACTTCCATCCCGCTGCAAGATGCGAAAGCTGTCTGAATCTCGAATCTTTTCTTAAAGAAATGATTGATAAAAAATACGCGAAACAGGGATTTGAATTCAAGGAAGTAAATATAGAAGACAAAGAAAATCAGCACTACAGAAAAGATTACGCGCTCAAGTTCAGTTCTGTAATTATTTCCAAAATTGAATCGGGAAAAGAAACGAACTCGAAGAATCTGGATTCTGTCTGGTCATACACGGAAAACAAAGAGCAGTTCTTTAAATATTCGGAAAGAGAAATAGACAATTTCATAAACAATATAAAATAAATGGACATCAAGATATTAGGAGTGGGCTGTCCGAGATGCAAGAAACTTGAACAGCAGGTACGCAACGTTGTTGCGGAAAACAATATTATGGCAGATATAGAAAAAATCACCGACGTACAGGAAATGGTGCAGTACGGAATCATGGCAACCCCCGGGCTTGTGATAAACGGCAAGGTGAAATCGAGCGGTTTAACGCTTAAAGACGAACAGATATTGAACTGGATAAAGGAGGAATCAGGTGAAATCAAATAAAGCGGCTTTGGTTCTGCTGTTACTTATTTCGGTCTTTCTGCTCTCATGCAAAAAAAGCGAAACAAAGGTAAACGGAGACAGCGCGGGAAACAAAGATTCCCTCGCTTCAAAAAATTACAAGATTGAATTTGTTGAACTCGGTTCCGTGAATTGCATCCCCTGCAAGAAAATGCAGCCGGTAATGAAATCAATTGAAACAAAATACAAAGGTCTGGTGAAAGTGACATTTCACGATGTATGGAAGGACGAAGCGCCCGCGAAGAAATACGGAATTGATTTGATACCGACACAGGTATTTCTTGATGCAAACGGGAATGAATTAATGCGTCACGAGGGATTTTTCGCGGAAGAAGAGATTGACAAGTTTTTGCAATCGCAGGGAATAAAAATAACGCAATGATAGACGAAATTTTCACATTTCTGAGTACAGCATTATCGGGAAATTCCGCGATAGCGGTTTTCGCGGCATTCGGCTGGGGATTAGCAAGTATACTTCTAAGCCCGTGCCATCTTTCGGGAATACCTCTTGTAATCGGATTTATAAACTCGCAGGGAAAAATAACAACAGGAAGGACATTTCTTGTGTCGCTGGTTTTCGGAATGGGAATACTCGTGACGATTGCGCTGATTGGAATTATCACGGCTTCTGCGGGCAGGTTAATGGGAGACATAGGCGCTGCAGGAAATTATCTGGTCGCGGGTGTATTTCTGATAATAGGTTTATATCTGATGGATATAGTCAAATCTCCATGGGACGGTGCAAATATTAAGGCGACAAAGAAAAGAGGGGTGCTCGCGGCATTCATACTCGGATTATTTTTCGGTATCGGGCTTGGCCCGTGCACATTTGCTTTCATGGCGCCCGTCCTTGGAGTTGTGTTCCGGGTTTCACATACAAATCTGATATATGCCGTTCTTCTTCTGCTTGCATTTGCCATTGGGCATTGTTCGGTGATTGTTCTCGCGGGAACACTGAGCAGGAAAGTTCAGGAATATCTCAACTGGACGGAAAACTCAAAAACAGTTTCATACATAAAAAGAGCATGCGGCGTGCTGGTCATACTCGGAGGGATTTATATGATTTTAAGCATGTATTAATTTATTATTTGGTCTTTTATTCTCCATTCTTTCTGCACAAGAAATGTCCATTTCTTTCTTTATTTATTTTATACAAATAAAAATTTATTTTAAATATAACACACATAAAAAACAACACTTCTTTACGCTTTATGAGCAGCGAAATTGAAAAAATACGGGAAGAAAACGTAAAACTACGAAAGAGAATTATTGACCTTGAAATTCTTCTGAGGACAAAACAATACGATAAAGACACCAATTCGAGAGATAAATTTCTCTCATACGTTACGAAACATTCGGCTTTCAGTGTCGCTATATTCGAACTATCGTCAAAAGAAATAATATTTCTTTCAAAAACGCTATACGAATTTCTCGGATACGATGAAGAATTCGCAAAGAAATATCACACTTACAGCCCTGACCACAAATATAAATATGTTCATCCCGATGATTTAGCGATTGTTAAAAAGACCGATAAAGACAGAGAGTCGCTCTCGGGGGAGGATATAATCGACGTTGAGTTCAGAGCGAAGAGCAAAAGCGGCGATTGGACATGGCTGAGACAAGTAATATCCGTTTATTCGGAGACCCCCGCCGGCAAAGCAAAGCAGTTGATTTATGTATTCGAAAATGTAACTGATAAAAAGAAAGCGGAAGAAAGACTGCGCAAAATCAATGAATGCTTCCTTAAAAACACAAGTAATCCGTCTGATAACATTAACAATCTCGTCGCGCTTTGCGGAGAACTGTTGAATGCAAATGCCGCCATGTATAACAAAATCGAAGACACGCATCTTGTTACCGCTGCAATGTGGAATATCCCTAAAGGATATAGACCAGTTGATGCGGCAAAAGGGCACATATGCACGGATGTTATAAAAGGAAAATTAGAAAACGTTCCTGTTGTTCTAAATAATCTTGAAAAGACAAAATATTTTTTAACCGACCCTAACATTGGAAAATACGGACTCTCAACATACGTGGGAATTCCGGTAAGATGGAAAAATAAAATAGTAGGTTCACTGTGCATACTTTTCTCAGCAAACTTCATTCCAAAAGAAGAGGACATTGAAGTTCTTAATCTGATTTCTTCTGCCATAAGCGCAGAGGAAGACAGAAAAAGAGCGGCGGACAAGGCGAGGAGAAGAGAATCTTTATACAGAAAACTTTTCAGTTTTTCTCCCAGCGGAATAATGCTTGAAGATTCATACGGAAACATACTCGAGGTAAATGAAATGATGCCGAAGATTCTCGGCTATTCCCATTCGGAACTCACTAAGATGAACGTTACGCAGTTAATCAGCAAAAGAACAAAGAGCGATGTTGAAAAGAACATTAGCGAAATAATGAGCGGTCAAAGCCTTAAGCACGAGGTAGAGAATCTGCGAAAGGACGGGAGCACCTGTTATCTCGAACTTCACGAAACAAAGATACAGTTGGACGAAAGCGGCGCTGCAGCAATTCTGGTTGTTTGCAACGACGTAACAGCAAAAAGAGAGGCGGAAAAAGCGCTTCATGAAAACGAAGAAAACCTAAGAATGCTTATTAACTCTACGCCTGACATTATAATTTTTAAAGACAGCAAAGGTAGATGGGTAGAAGCAAATTATGCGGCGCTGGAGGTTTTTGAACTTACGGAATCAAATTATAAGGGCAGGTCTGATTCAGATTTTGCGCAGGACACGAAATTCTTAAAAGAAACTTTTTATTCATGCATTGAAACTAATGAAAAGGCATGGCAAAAACAGGTTCTTACGAGAAGCGAAGAACATATTCCCGCGCGAAACGGAATAACCAGAGTTTACGATGTTATCAATGTCCCTTTGTTTTATTCTAACGGAAGGAGAAAAGGTTTAATTGTTTTCGGCAGAGATATAACTAATTATAAAAATCTTCTGACAGAATTAACGAAGGCAAAAGAACAGGCGGAAAAAGCAACGAAAATCAAATCCGAATTTCTTGCAACCATCAGCCATGAAATCAGGACTCCGTTAAACGGCGTTATAGGCATGACGAGCATTCTGCTGGATTCAAGTCTTAACAAAGAACAAACGGATTCCGTCGAAATTATTAAGCAAAGCGGCGAAAGCCTTCTTTCTTTAATAAATGAAATTCTTGATTTTTCAAAAATTGAATCGGGCAAAATTGAATTGGAAAAAAAGCTGTTTGAACTCAGTGTTTGCATAAATAATGTGCGGGATTTGTTCCGCGCATATTGCGATAAAAAAGGCATTAAAATTAGCGCTAACATAGCAGGCGATGTTCCTGAATCTCTTTGCGGAGATGAATTCAGAATAAAACAGATTGTTTCCAATCTGGTAAATAATTCCGTCAAGTTCTCGGACTCGGGCGATATTATAATTACCGTCAGAAAAGAAAAATTGCTTGGGAAGAAAGTAACGCTTCTTTTTTCAGTAAGCGACACCGGCATAGGAATTCCGCCGGAATTCATTCCGAAATTATTCACGCCGTTCTCTCAGGCTGACTCTACAAACAAACGCAAGTTCAGCGGTTCTGGACTCGGGCTTTCAATATGCAAGCACCTTGTTGAACTTATGCAAGGAAAGATATGGGTGGAAAGCGAATCAGGCAAAGGCTCGACTTTCTTTTTCACCGTTGAACTTGAAACTGAATCCAAAATCGATAAACAAAAAGAAGAGGTTGCCAAACAGTTTGATTACGAAAACATTTCTTCGCAGTACCCGCTTGATATTCTGCTTGTGGAAGATAATCCTATAAACCAGAAAGTAGCGCAGCGTATTCTTAAAAAATTCGGATATACGATAGACATATCGGCGAACGGTCTGGAGGCTTTGAATTCCTTAAAAACAAAAAAATATGATATTGTGTTCATGGATATTCAGATGCCCGAAATGGACGGACTCGAAGCGACACGAAGAATAATCGACACATATAAGAATAAATCACCGCACATTATTGCAATGACGGCGGCGGTTATGAAGGGCGACAGAGAGAAGTGTATAGAGGCGGGTATGGTAGATTACATACCGAAACCTGTTGTGCCGGAAGTTGTACTAAAAGCCCTGAAAAAATACGGAAAACCCCGGTAAATCGGGCATAAATCGGGTATTTTGTTTGCTGCCGTTACCTAATAATTATCTATTTTTTCAATACCGAAATAATTAATTTCATTCTTTATTACCTCAACAAATTTGAAACAATATGGATATTACAAAAATTAAACCATCTGCATTTACACTCGGACCTCGCAGGGGTCAGTATTATGATGTTAACGATATTATTAAGCATTTATCTCCTTTGCAAAAAGAGGAAGTAGAAAAATTTGAGAAACTTGATTTAATTTACAGAACACTCTGCGGTGTATTGTACAATTTTGTCCCTACAAGCGGACATCCCGGCGGCTCAATTTCATCCGGAAGATTCGTTGAATCGGTTGTTTATAAAACTGCTGATTATGATTTCAATAAACCAAGAGCGGACGAAAACGACATGGTTGTTTATGCGGCAGGACATAAAGCAATGGGTTTGTATTCCATGTATGCGCTCAGAAACGAAATAATGAGGGCGTTCATTTCAAGCGAATTGCCCGACGAAAAGAATCAGTTGAGGTTCGAAGATTTACTCGGATTCAGAAGAAACCCGACAAACGATACTCCGTTGTTTGTGAAATTCAAATCAAAAGCGCTTGACGGACATCCGACACCCGGAACACCATTCGTAAAAGTAGCAACAGGCGCAAGCGGCGTAGGCGTACCCGCTTCATTCGGACTTGCACTCGGAGCAATTGATCTTTTCGGTAAAGACGCTCCTAAAGTTCACGTAGTGGAAGGCGAAGGCGGAATGACACCCGGAAGAGTTTCCGAAGCATTCGCGGCGGCATCCGCAATGAGGCTTCATAATATTATAATGCATATCGATTTCAATCAGGCATCTATAGACAGCAACAGGGTTTGCCGCGACGGCGAACTTAAGGGAGATTATGTACAATGGACTCCCCTCGAACTTGCATATCTCCACGATTTCAATGTAATTTATGTTGACGACGGAAAAGATTTCGCAAAAGTATCGGCAGCACAGGCATTTGCAAAACAATTAAATAACGGAATGCCGACTGCAATCATGTACCGCACAATAAAAGGATGGAAATACGGAATCGAAGGCAGAGGTTCCCACGGAGCAGGTCACAAATTCTGTTCCCCCGAATATTATGCTTACCTGTCTGAATTCGAAAATGCATTCGGAGTTAAATTCCCGAAATACGAAGCGAAACCGACAGACGTGCTGAAGAATGAATTCGGAGCAATGGTTCCGACTTTTGCAGGCGACTGGAACAGAATCAACATGGAAAAAAATTACTGGGATACGCTGCTTATAATAAGAGACGTAATAGCAAATAACAAAGACCTGAAGTATTTTGCCGATGCGATTTTGGATTCTAAAAAAAGATTAAATACCATAAACAGAAAACCCCGCGAAAACCACGCTGAACTTGAAAAATTATATTCCGATAAAACTATTTCGGACGCTAAAGCGCCGGAAGAACTTAAAATTGTCCCGGGCAGCGTAACAACGCTTAGAGCGGTTCTCGGCTCTTCGCTCGGATATCTTAACAAAAAAACCAACGGCGGATTTATGGGTGTTGCAGCCGACCTTCTCGGTTCAACAAGCGTAAACCTTGTCGGCGAAGGATTTCAGAACGGTTTCTATAATGCCGTTGATAACCCTGATTCAAGAATACTTGCAATCGGCGGTATCTGCGAAGACGCAATGGGAGCGATGATGGCAGGACTCGGAGCATACGGAAAAAATATCGGTGTAAGTTCTTCTTACGGCGCGTTCATTTCCGCAATGGAACATACGGATGCAAGACTGCACGGTATCGGCGAACAGAGCAAAGTGGAGCGTTACGGAGGTTTTTATAATACATGGATTCTAATTAACGCTCACGCCGGATTGAAAACCGGCGAAGACGGACCAACGCATGCAGACCCGCAGTGTCTGCAATTACTGCAAGGCAATTTCCCGAACGGGATTATGATAACACTCACACCGTGGGAACCGGGAGAAGTTTGGAATCTTCTGATTGCAGGCCTGATGAAACATCCGGCGGTATTATCGCCGTTCGTTACAAGACCGAATGAAACAATAGTTGACAGGAAGGCTATGAATCTGGCGCCTGCAAGCGAATCCGTAAAAGGTTTGTATGCACTCAGAAAAGCGGACCCGAAATCGAAAGTTGACGGAAGCATCGTACTTCAGGAAAGCGGCGTAACAATCGAGTTCATAACAAAAGTACTCCCGAGACTAGATAAAGAAGGATTCAACATAAATGTATTTTATGTATCGAGTTCGGAATTATTCGATATGCTTCCCGAGGCGGAAAGAAACAGCATTTATCCGAGTTCGATAGCCGAAACAGCAATGGGAATTACGGGATTCACACTTCCGACAATGCGCAGATGGATTACCAGTTACGAAGGAAGAAAAAGAATTCTTCATCCGTTCAGAGGCAATTGCTTCCTCGGCAGCGGCACGGCTGAAAGCGTGCTGCATCAGGCAGGGCTTGACGGAGACGGAATATACAAAGACGTTATCGCGTATATTAAAAAGTAATCAAAATTTTTTATATAAAAAGGAAACGGGGCTTAGGCCCCGTTTTCAATTAGTAATTAGTAATTAATAATTAGTAATTAATTCTTTTCAATTAGCGATTAACAATTAGCGATTAACAATTAGCGATTAACAATTAGCGATTAACAATTAGCGATTAACAATTAGCGATTAACAATTAGCGATTAACAATTAGCGATTAACAATTAGCGATTAACAATTAGCGATTAAC
>JAQTLX010000010.1 GCA_028714695.1 Ignavibacteria bacterium
GGCGGAGGGATGACAGGGAGAGAGGGATTTCGGATGGCAGGGGGAGAGGGGGATGACACAGGGAGAGCGTTTTACTTTATACAGGTTGGATACACAATTAGAGAGGATTTTTAAGATCCCCGATAGGATCGCTCGGGGATGACAGGGAGAGAGGGATTTCGGATGACAGGGAGAAAGGGGGATGACACAGGGAGAGCGTTTTACTTTTTACAGGTTGGATACATAATTAGAGATGATTTTTAAGATCCCCCGATAGGATCGCTCGGGGATGACAGGGAGAGAGGGATTTCGGATGACAGGGAGAGAGGGTTCGGGGATGATAACAAGATGTGAGGAGGCTCGTTATATGGATCCCCGATAAGATCGCTCGGGGATGACAGGGAGAGAGGGGGATGACACAGGGAGAGCGTTTTACTTTTTACAGGTTGGATACACAATTAGAGAGGATTTTTAAGATCCCCGATAGGAACGATCGAGGATGACAGGGAGAGAGGGATTTCGGATGACAGGAAAAAAGGGGGATGACACAGGGAGAGCGTTTTACTTTTTACAGGTTGGATACACAATTAGAGAGGATTTTTAAGATCCCAGATAGGAATCCGCCACGGCTGAGGGATGACAAAAGAGACATTCTTCAATCTTCGATGTTCAATGTTCAATCTTATGTTCAATGTTCAATCTTATGTTCAATGTTCAATCTTGTGTTCAATTGATTAGTCAGTGCGTTATTGGTGAAATTTATAGAACTTTTCGTAACTACATTGGTGTTTCGATAATCGATATAAACAATAATCAATGGAGTTAAATGATTAAAAAATGACAGGTCAGCAAAACCGGGGTTTTGCCGACCTGTCGAGATTAATTTATGATGGTTAATTTTATTGCTGCTTAATCAATCCTGTTTTCATAAACTAAGGTTTCAGAATCTAAGGTTTAAAAATCAAACCTTGCGTATTGCACTTTCGTTCTCTTTTCCGTTTTCAGAATCTAAGATTTCAGTATCAAAGGTTCAAGAATCCATGTTTTCAGTATCTAAGGTTTAAAAATCAAACCTCGTGTAATGCACGTTCATGCTCTTTATTCTTTCTTTTGAATCTAAGGTCTCAGAATCCAAAATTTCCGAATCAATATTTAGAAATAGAACCTTGCTGTTAGCACGGTTCCTGTGCTTAATTTTGTGTTTGTTTCTTCTACAGGTTTATCTCTTTTGAATTGAAAGTCGGCGCCGACTGTTTCTTTAATACCGACACTGAGTTTTTTGTCTATGAAATAATCGAGACCAAAGATGACGCCTGCATTAAGAGAACTTTTCGAATCCGGTTCGGTTCCTTCAATATAAATTCCGGCGTCTTTTACGTTTTCATAAATTCCCTGTATTCCGATAAACGGACTTACTTTTGTTTTTGTAAAATGATACATGACTGCGAGACCGCCGCGGAAATCTGTTCCTGTTACTTTTTTCGAGCCTGCGGGAGCGTCACCGCCGTTGATATCGAAATTCGCGCCTGCTATCAGCATGGCGGCTACGTTATCGGAGAAATAGTATTTCAGATTTATGTTTGGCGATGATGTTATTCCGTCTATTCCAAGTCCGATTTTTCCTTTGCCGGGATAATCCTGTGAATACCCTATCGAGGCAAATACTAACAATGCGATTACTAATAATGTTTTTTTCATGATTTTTCCTTTCGTGTGAATTATTTTTGTTTTTTATTTATGACCAATAAATTTTTCGATTCATTGGTACGTTAGTTTTTTATTAATTAAATTTTTTCAATTTGAACTTTGCCGGCATTTGCGGCTGTTTTCCTGCCGTATTTTTCTTTGAATCTGTCTATTATAAAATACAGGACAGGGATTAAGAACACCGTAATCACCATCGAAGAAAGCAAACCTCCGATAAGAACCAAGGCAAGTCCGTTTTTCCATTCAGCGTCAGCGCCTTTTGCAATCGCAACGGGAATCATACCGACGACCATCGCGACAGTTGTCATTAATATCGGGCGCAGGCGAAGTTTTCCCGCTTCAATCAGCGCGTCTCTGTAATACACTCCGTCCGCTTTCAGTTTGTTTGCAAAATCCACAATTAGAATTGCATTCTTCGATACAAGTCCAAGCAGCATCAGGACACCGAGTATAGAGAAAATACTTATGTTCGATATGCTGAGATTCAAAGCCAAGAACGCCCCGATTAATGCAACGGGAATCGAGAACAGAATTACCACAGGATAGAGGAAATTATCGAACAGGATAACGAGTATGAAATATATCATCATAATGGATATTACAATCGCCATTCCGAGAGCGCCGAAACTCTCGTCCTGCGCTTTATTAAGCAAACCCCATTGAATCGATATCGAGGGGTCAACCGGGTCTTTTTTCAATGCATCATTGATGTCGTTAACTATAGAACCGTTGCTTCTTCCGAGATTACTTGCCGTGATTCTGATGGATGATCTTCTGTCTCTTCTTTCAAGCATATTAGGTCCGGCGCTTCTTTGCACGTTAGCAAACTGACTCAACTGTATTTGTTGTCCCATATTATTGATGAATCCGATTTCTTTTATATCATCGGGATTCCTTCTGTCGAAAGCGTCCATCTTAACTCTGATGTCATAATCGGTACCATTTTCCCTGTACTTCGAATCGTTGTTCCCTGATAAAGCATTCTGAAGTGTTCCGCCTACTATTGCTGTGCTTAATCCGAAATCAGCCATTTTTTCATTATTCATATCAATCCTGAGTTCGGGATTCCCCTTTTCTTCTATTGAAACTTTTGTATCGATAGCGCCGGGAATATTTTCGACTATACCTGCTATATGTTTTGCTTCCTTAAACAGTATATCGTAGTTATCGCCGAGCAAAACAATTTCAACGGGGGCAATCGCGATATCGGTTATACCGACAACCGATGATGTATATTTTATTCCCTGATATTTCTTTTCCAGTTCTTTTCTTAAATTCAGCATATATTTTTCAGTGGAAATTTTTTCGCGCTGATTTTCATCTTTCAACTGGATTGTCAATTCCGATTCGTTCTCCACGCCGAACCCCGTTCCGCCGATACCCGTTTTGGGACCGCCGACATTAGCGAACACGTATTCTACTTCGGGTTTGTTCATAATGTAATGTTCGACATCCTGCATTATCAGATTATTCTGAGACAGAGCCGTGCTTTTTGAAAATTCAAATGACATACGGAATTTGCCCTGATCGCCCATTGCGACCAATTCGCTTCCAAGTATTCCCATTTTCATTATCAATCCCGTGAATACGAATAAGATTACTATGATGCCGATTACAATTGTTTTATGCGAGAGGCACCAATCCAGAATTTTTCCGTAATAATCGGTAAGTTTATTCAGGAGACTTTCAAATTTTACTAAAAATTTCTGAACGGGTTTTTTAGGATTCAGTTCATCCAGTTTTGCAAATCTTGAAGAAAGCCATACTGAAAGAGTCAAACTGGAAAAAAGCGATACCATTGTTGTAAATGCTACAGTGAAAGCAAATTGTCTGAGTATATCGGAGACCATGGTTCTAATAAATGTAAGCGGTATAAATACTATTACGATAACAGCGGTAATGGAAATAGCGGCAAACGTAATTTCTTTGATACCGTCATAAGTAGCCGTAACTTTATCCTTACCCATTTCAAGATGCCGCTGAATATTTTCGAGCACAACGATGGAATCATCTACCAGTATTCCGATTACGAGAGTCATACCGAGGAGCGTCATCAAATTAAGAGTAAACCCGCTAAGTTGAATCATAATAAAAGAAGATATCAGCGAGATAGGTATGGAGATAATAACTATCATTGAATTCCTGAAATTATGAAGGAACAGATACATAATAATGCCGACTAAAACGATTGCGAGAATCAAGTCTTTCAGAACGGAGTTAACGGATTGTTTTGTAATTACACTGTCATCGCTGACGTCGGTAAATTTCAGATTTGTGCTTTTGTTTTCTGTTTCCAGTATTTTCAGTTTATCGTGCACATTTTTACTAATTTCGACATTGTTACCGTCTGACGTTTTTTTAATAGAGATTGCTATCCCGTTTTCTCCGTTAAAGCGGGCAATAGATTCGGTTTCCTTCAATCCGTCTTTAACCTCGGCGACATCGGATACTCTGATTGGATTTCCCGCAGGAGATTTATAAACAACAAGATTTTTTATATCATCGAGGGAAGCGAACTTGCCTGCCAATTTAACGGTCAACTGCTCATCGGCGTTTTTAATTTTGCCCGTCGGGAATTCAAGGTTGGCATAATTTATCGCTTTCGTTATTTGCAGTATCGACAGATTATAATACTTTAACTTGTCTTTATTTACATTAACTCTGATTTCTCTTTCCTCGCCGCCCAGCATCGTAACTTCGGCAACGCCTTTTACCTGTTGAATTATGGGCAGATACCGGTCTTTAACTTTCTGATATAATTCCGTATTCGGCAGATTGGAATTCACGACTAACGTCAGAATGGGAGAATCGTTAGGAGAAATTTTTGCAAGCGTCGGATTTTTCGCATCATCAGGCAAATCTTTTCTGACTTTGTCTATTTTTCTTTGCGCTTCCTGAAGCATAAAATCCACATCCGTACCGTTTTTAAAATAAACGGCGACAATCGATACATTTTCTATAGACTGTGAAGATATGAAATCGATATTATTTAAAGTTGCAAGACCGTCCTCTATTTTTTTTGTAATCTGGTTTTCCACTTCGCTCGGCGCGGCGCCCGGATATACAGTTGCAACGGTTATTACCGGACTTGCCATACTTGGTATTAACTCATATCCCAAATAATGGAAACATAACAATCCGAACAGAGCGAGCAGACTGAATATTACGATAATTACCGACGGACGTTTTATTGATACTTGTGTTAAATTCATAATTTTAAATTGGAATTCATTTTAATTAATAGTATTTACCAAAGCGCCGTCATACAGATTTACCTGACCGCCTATTACAACCGCATCACCTTCGGAAAGACCGTTTGTTACTTCAAGGAAATCATTCGTCGCAGTTCCCAGCGAAATATTTTTCAGATACGCTTTTCCGTTTTCGACTTTATATATTTGCGGCTCTTTAATCGTTCCTACAAGCGCGGCAACGGGTATCGACAAGCATGTTTTGCTTAATGTATTTCCGATTTTCACTGTTCCGAACATTCCGGATTTCAAAGGATAAGTTTTGGAATTTTCTATAGTAATCTGCACGGGAAAATTATGCGAATCGTCGCCTTTTGAACCTACCATGGATATTGTTCCTTTGTATTTGTATTCGGGATAGACATCGGAGAATATCTCGGTCTGCATTCCGTCTTTAAATCTTGTCAATTCGCTTTCGGGAATATTCAAATTCAATTTCAGGACGGATACATCGGTTAACTGGAGCAAAGGCACACCCGGTCCGAGCACGGAGCCGAGGTCGAAAAATCTCATTGAAACAACACCGCTGAACGGCGCTATAATAGTAGTTCTGGATATTTGTTCTTTTAATGTTTTAATCTGCACCTCCGCGGACTTTTTTGCAATGTAAGTTTTTTCCAACTGCACGGCGGGAATAGCATCGCCTTTGGAGAGGTTTTCGTATCTTTTCACATCCAGCATTATCCCTTCGAGTTGAATTTCCGCGGATTCGAGTTGGAGTTTCAGCATTGTATCGTCAACTCTGGCAATTACATGTCCTTTATTTATGAAGTCGCCGTCGTTTACTCCCACATAGACAACTTTACCCTGCGTCTCGGAAGCAATTTTATTATCGCGGTTAGCGGAAATTGTTCCGATATATTTTTTCTCTTCATATAAATTCCTGTATGCAACTTTATCGGTTGTTACAAGAATTTTTGCGTTTTCATCTTTTATGTAAGTTTTATCGGCGACCTCATGCTTATTTGCAAATAACTTCCAAACAGTCAGCCCTAACAGAGCGGCTATAATTAATATCCAGATTGTTTTTTTCATTGTATAATAAGTAAGTTTAAAATTTTTAATTGTTAAGTAATTTACCGGCTGCTTTCTTCCATGCCAACTGCGCGTTCAGAAGATTTATTGTCGATACTATGTAATTATTCTGTGCTTCTCTTAATGAATTATCGGACTGAATTACGTCGGTTATATTTACCAATCCTTCTTTAAACTGAAGTTGAGTCTGATCATAAATCTTTTGAGCAAGGTCCAACTGCTCTTTTCTGCTTAAGATTGTAGATTCATTAAGAGTTATTTGTTCAATCGAATTTTTCAGTTCCATACTTATATTTTCGTTCATTTGATTTAACTGCGTGTTCAGTTTTTCATATTCGATATTTTTTTGGTCAATTTTCGATTTCTTTCCCAGGCCGTCGAATAAATTCCAACTCAATTTCAAGCCTACCCATGAGCCCGGCAGACCTTTCAAAAAGCCCGCGTCTCCGCCCTTGCCGTAATAAGTATTGTTATAAACTCCGTATGCGGAAAGGGACGGGAAATAACCGGCTGTAATATTTTTTCTTTCAACCAAATTAAGTTCTTTCTGCTTTTCCAGTAATTTCACTTCAATCCTTTCGGGTTCGATATTATAGGACGGCAGTGTTATGGTGTTTGTAGATATTTCATTATTTATTTGCAGATTATCGGACTGGGAAATCCCTGAAAGAAATTTTAGCATATTTATAACTTCATTATAAGATACCTTTACAGTTTTCTCCTGAGTTTCGAGCATAGTTTTGTTCAGTTTCAATTTATCGACATCGGTATGTTTTATCATCTGGTTTTCGTATAACAATTCCGCGGTGGAAATCAGTTTTTCCATATTGGTAATATTGCTTCTGATGAAATTGCTCTGAGTATTAATTATCTGAGCGTTATAATAAGCGGCGCTTACATTGTAGGCAACTTCTTCTTTTGATTTGCGGACCAGCAGCCTGTTCAAATCCTTTCCTGTATTTGCCATTTGAACTCCGGTAATGTATTCCTGGCTGAAAATCAGTTGTCCTACGGAAATTGTTGTACCTAAATTCCACGGCGTGCTTATTTCAAACGGCTGATATATGTCACCTCCTACAGGCATTAATTGTACGGGGATTTTCGTATAGTATTTATAATCACCGCTGACATTAACCTGAGGAAGCATACTGGATTTCACTTCGCTTACGCGTTTATCCGCAATCTCCGTTTCCAGTATGGAAGATTTGACACTCTGATTATTTTGCAATGCCTTGTTTATCAAATCTTTCAAAGATATCTCCTGAGCATTCGCGCAAACCGCCATCGACAGGAAGAAAATCAGTGTCAGGTATATCTTTTTAGTTGTGTTATACATATCATTTATTGTTGTGTTTTAAATATTTGTTTAATTTTAAAGCAAAAAAAATGTTTCTTTTATTTCAATCCGGAATACCGATTATATTTAAACGCATTCATTATATTAATATTTTAAACTATTGTTTAAAGTCAGAGCAAAAAAAATCACTTTTTAAGGAATAAGAAATTTGTAACCATTTCAATGGCATATTCCATTTGCTGATGCAAAAACGCATTATAAGAATCTTCCGTGAATTGCTCAATTTCATTCAGAAGCGGCTCTGCGATTATCGGAAAATGCATATACCCTATCACGATTGACAGTGCAGAGACGGGATCTATTTTTCTTATTATTTTCTTTTTAACATTTTCCTTTATCTGAGTGTTCCACTTTTCCAAAAACTCGGTTTTCCTGATGCCCATTTCGCTAATAAATGTTTTCGCATTATTCTTAACTTCGCTGTAGAAGAACACAAACATATCCGGGTCACTCATCTGCATCTCGAGTTGTCTCTCCATAATGAGGCGGATTTTCTTAGACAAATCTATCGGCCGGTTAAGAATGTCTATAATGTCATCCAGAAATTCATGGGCTGTTTCCATGAAAATAATTTTAAACAGCATTTCTTTTTTTCTGAAATAGTAATTCGTAAGGGCGACATTAAGACCTGCTTCTTTTGCTATATCTCTGGAAGTGGTTCCCTTGAAACCCTTTTTCATAAAGACTCTGCGGGCTGCTTCTTTGATTCGTTCTTCAGTATTTAATATTTTTTCATCCATCGTTTTAAATCAACTGTACAAATATAGAAAGGATTTTTGTTTTAAGCAAGTAATTTAAACAGTTGTTTAAAGATTTTTTTCACTTTATAAAAATGGTAATACGGATTGAAGGATTAATTGCGTATTCATTCCTTTTTCAGTTCTTTTTCCTTTTTCTCAATAATTCTCTGGAGGCTGTCGAGTTTCATGTGTGCGTCGCGAAGTTGAGAAAGGCGTCTTTCGCTTTCGATTTCATAGGTTTCTTTATCCCAGTATCCGATGTCTTCGAAGTATCCTTTGAAGAAGAAGTTATGTTTGAGGGCTTCCATATTCTGATTGAAACTGAATGCGCCCTTTTCGAGATTCTTTGTTGTTTTGTTTGCTGATTCTATAGTGCCTTTGAGGTTGTTCGCGAATGACGTATCCGTTAAGAGCGTACCGATAAAACTTTCGCTGGAATTGAGTTTGCCGGTTATTTCGGACAGGTTGCCAACTGTTTTATCAAGTTCCTTTGTAAGTTTTCCGAAATCTCCGGATATATTATCTATGGCACTGCCGAGAGAAGAAAATATTCTGTTGAGGTCCTTTGAATATACAGCGAAACTCGCCATTACATTTTTAACTGAATAGTAGAGAGAATCGCTTTTCAGAAGTTGACCGATAGTTCCTTCTCCTTTATTCACTCTGCCTGTTATATCCGCGAGGTCTTTTGATAATTTACTCGCGTTATCGCCGGTTTCTTTCAATGATTTCAAAATATCTTCCGCCGAGATTGGTTTTACGGATTCGATAATTGAATTATTCTCTACACTTGGAGCGCTTGAAGAGCCGGCGGATATTTCAACTATCCTGTTTCCGACAAGTCCTTCCGAGATTATAACTACTTTCGAATCGGTTTTAATATACTTCTGAATATCGGTCGTCACGTCAAGCACGACTTCGATTTTATCTCCGCTGATAATATTAATTTCATAGACCGAACCGATTCCTATACCGGAGAATGTAACCTTAGTGCCTTTTTGCAGTCCTGCAACATTTTCGAAATAAGTTTTCAGGTGCAGAGATGTAGTAAAAAGATTTCTATTCTTACTGATGAAGAATATTACGAATATCAGCAGCGCCAATCCCGCCATTGTAAATATTCCGATTGCCAGATTTCTTTTTGTTTCATTCATATAAGAATATTTTAATATTTTTCATTAGTTTGAATAAAAAATGATTTAATATACGGGTCTTCGGATTTCTTCACATCTTCAGGCAGACCCACGGTGACGAATTCGCCGGATTTAAGAACCGCAATCCTATCTGCCGTTATATCAACGCATTCCATGTCATGAGTTACGACAACAGATGTTATGTTTCTTTCTTTTTGTACTTTTCTTATAAGATGACTTATGTCCCTTGATGTAGCGGGGTCAAGTCCCGTTGTAGGTTCATCGTAAAGAAGTATTTCTGGAGCAAGTATGAGCGTGCGGGCAAGACCGATTCGCTTTCTCATTCCGCCTGATACTTCTGACGGCATTTTATCGATAGCGGAAAGCAGTCCGACTTCGTCCAAAGATTTAGCGACACGTTCTTTCAGTTCCGATTTGCTCAAATTAAAATGCCGTATCAGAGGGAATTCAAGATTTTCGCGTACGCTCATAGAATCGTAAAGCGCTCCGCTCTGAAAAAGAAATCCGGTCTTCTTTCTGAATTCAAGAAATTCATCTTCATTAAGACCGAAAATGTTTTTACCGAAAACGTTTACTTCTCCCCTATCGGGTTTTAAAAGTCCGACGATGCACTGGAGTATAACGGATTTTCCAGTACCTGATTTTCCGAGCACCACGGCAGTTTCGCCTTTTTTAATATCGATGTTTATATTTTTCAATACTTCGACGGAGGCGAATGCCTTGCACACATTTTTTAGAACAATAATATTTTCAGTTTCTTTTTGCATATCAGAATAGAGAACTAATTTGAACCGCAATCATATCGAGCAGAATTATAAGCAGCGATGATAAAACTACGGCAGAGTTTGCAGCCATGCCGACGCTTTCCGTTCCGCGCGAGCAGTTGTAACCTTTATACGAGCCTACGATACCGATAGTAAAGCCGAAAGCGAAAGTTTTTAATAATGAAGGTACAATATCGCCGAATCCGAGCACATCGAATGCGAGACTGATATAAAGCGGAATGCTGATATCGCTTTGCAGTTTCAGCGCGATAAATCCTCCCAGTATAGACAATGAATCCGCATAGATAATAAGCAAAGGAACGCCTATAATCGCGGCGGTTACTCGGGATACGACAAGATATCTGAAAGGTCTGACTGCGGAAACTTCCATTGCGGCAATCTGCTCGGTAACTTTCATCGACCCGAGTTCCGCTCCGATAGCCGAGCCCATTTTGCCTGCGCAGATTAGCGAAATTATAATCGGTCCTATTTCCCTGAATATCGATACAGAGAGAAGTGAAGGAATTAAAGATTCGGCGCCGAATTTTCCGAGCGTCGGTTTCAACTGCAATGCAAGCGTCAGTCCGAGAATAAGTCCTGTAATGCTGACGAGCGGAAGGGATTTAAGAATAAGAATATAAAACTGTTTGAAAATTTCTTTTATCTCGAAAGGCGGTTTAAAGGCTTCCCGGAAATAACGGAAACTGAAAGCCATCAGATCGCCTGCCGTTTCGATTTTTTTGTAGAGCGCACTTTTGGCGGAATTAAAACTATTCATTGTCTGTGTCCTCTCCTTATATTCAGGTCTGAAAAAGGATTTGCTATTCCGACCATGAGACCAAAAGACAAATCGAAAGCGTTTGTTTTTCCTTTATCGAAAATATATGTGTAACGAAATTTAAAATTAGGATATATAAGTAATTTCTGATTTCGAATCGAATATCCGAAGCCGACATCGGGCGAAACGCCGCTTCTTGTGAAATCCGTGAAATAAGAAAGCCCGAAAGTGAATGCCGAGGTTGCCTGGAGATTATTCGACGGTCTCAGATTAGACAATAGATAATCGTATTTGTAACCCGCCCGCAGATGCTGTGTATAATCCTTTCTGAAAATATAAGCGTAATCGAATGAAATCCTGTGCTCGCCGAAGTAGCCGAATCCAACTGAAATTTCCTTATTAAGACCGAGATTGATTTTATTGTTCTCGTACATGATAACAGGACTGAGAATATAGAGCACGGATGCAAAGATAATCGATACTGGATAAACACTGCTTGAGGTTTCGGATGCAATTACTCCTTTTGAAATTTTATTATCCGGATTTGAATAAAGCGAATTGATATTCCGTCCGCCGGACGAGGATGTATTTAATGAAGGGAAATGATTAAACTGGCAGTATGCCTGATTACATATTATAATGAATAACAATATTAAGAGAATTTTCTTCATTATTTATCGTTCAGAAATAATTTAGTTACAATTCATTTTCAATTAAATGTAATTTTTCTCTCCATAAGAAATTAAAATACAGTAATAACGGTTTTAACGGTAAAGAAAACAAACATTAATGGTACTAATGGAGAGACTAATACTCGTAAATACATACGAAGACATACTTCCGGCTTACATGAAGACGCCGATTGGGCTGCTTTTGGAATATCACAATCTTAGCCGCAAACCGGATGAATACGAAAAGGCGCAATTGCTTGTGGGAATGTGCATGGACAACCGCAAGCATCTGCATATTCCGGACAACTTCGCATTCATTATACGTTCAGGAGGCGCGAATCTACGTTACAGCGAATTCAAGGTTTCGTATGCAATTTCAGTCGGAAAGGTCAGCCACATCGCGCTTATAGGACATAATCACTGCGGAATGGTAAATCTTATCGAGAGGAAGAATGAATTCATAAGCGGACTGGTTGAAACGGCAGGATGGAAAAAAGAAAAAGCCGAAGAGCATTTTAATACATTCGCGCCCATGTTTGAAATCGGAAATGAAATTGATTTTATACTCAGCGAAACGAAGCGGCTCAGACTGCGTTATCCGAAAATCACTATCGCGCCGCTGATGTATCTTGTTGAAGACAACAAACTTTATTTTATAAATGAGGATTAAATACTTCATCCCTCACTTCGTTTTAGAATTAAATTTCACCTCGCACTAATAATTAATCTCTTTGATATGAAGAATAATTATTATACATTTGACATATTATCCCGAATTCGTCACGGGTAATGAATTATTTGATTATATACATAAATGAAAATTAATATTGTAAATTCATTTATTTATTTTTTTATACTTTAAAAAAGAGATTATAAAAAACTATACAATTTGTATAGAAATCATACAATCTATACGTTCAATAATTATACAGTATAATTCATTGTTATTTCAAATAGTTATAACGAAATATGCTTTGATTGTATAATTTAAATACAACTGTTCAATTTTCTTGTAAAATTATCATACAAATGATTGAATTTTGAACAGGAATCGCAACAATTTTTTTGTGTTTTCCGGCATAATAGTTGCTTGATATATTAGTAAACAATTTAAACGGAGTATATCATGGTTATCGTATTAGTAGTACTAACATTTGTGGCATTAATTCTGGTTGATGTAATTATTTTCAACAGACAGCCGAAAAAGTCATATAGTCTTGCGGGAGCGGAAGCCCAGCAGGTATTTAATTTAAATGACACATTATTGCCCGACGATTTTTATTACTCAAAAGGACATACATGGGTAAAAGTTGAAAATAATGAAAAGGTAAATATTGGTTTGGACGGATTTGTATTGAATGCACTTGGAAAACTGAGTCTAAAGCATATTGCGGAGCCGGGAAAAAAAATTAACAAAGGCGATGTAATATTCGAAGGAACAGTAAATAATGTAAACTTAAAATTCCGCTCGCCTGTAGAAGGTATAGTCACTGCAATAAACAGCAATAATTCCGTAAAAGATTCAAATTCATGGTGTTTATCGTTAAAACCTTTGAAAATCAAAGACGATCTCATGAGCCTTATCCCGGCATCAAGCGCACACAAATGGATAAAGAGCGAATTCAAGAGATTAAAAGACCTTTTGATATACAGCATGGAGCCATCCGGCTTAGCAGGCGCCACAATGTATGACGGCGGTAACATAGTTGAAGGGGCAATTTCATATATTGACGCAAAAAGTATAAAGGATTTTGAAGAGTTGTTTCTCAGAGTTTAAAATAAGATAGAATTTCGCAGCCTGAATTTGGACCATATTCCCCGGTCCAAATTTGGGCAGAAATTAATAAATTGATAATATTCTTACGCTTCGGTAATTTGATGTAAATAATTTATACACTGGATGAAACCCCGTTTCCTCAATAAATTGAGTTTTAAACTTTTTCTTTCAACTCTTATATTGCTCGTAGGGTTTTTATCCATACACACATACCTGACAATAACAAATCTGCAAAAGGACATCACAAAATTATACATGCAGTCCGCATACAACATCAGCGACCTGATAAAATATTCCACACGATACAGTATGCTTCACAACAAGCGTGAGGACATATACCAGACAATAAAAGCAATCAGCAACGAAAAAGGTGTAAAGAGAATAAGGATATACAACAAACTCGGCGTTATCACATATTCAACGGATTCAAATGAAGTTTCGAAGACAGTGGATATGGATGCAGAAGCCTGTAACGTATGCCACGACAAGACCTCAAAAAAATACGTATCATCGCCGAGAGACAGCATCAGAATTTTCGAATCGGAAGATAATGAAAAGATACTGGGTCTTGTAAATCCAATCAGGAATGATAAGGACTGTTACACTGCAGAATGCCATGCACACAACTCGCGCAACAAACTGCTCGGCGTTCTTGACGTAATGGTCTCGATGAAAGACGCTGAAAATACAGTTATCGAAAATCAGAAAAACACGATATATGCTTCCGTAATAATCACAGTTATTATTTCGGGATTCGCGGGATTATTCATACTTTATCTCGTTAACAGACCGCTTAAGAGCCTTCAGGAAGGTATAAACGAACTTGGAAAGGGAAACTGGAATTACCGCATACTTGTCAGGTCAAGAAGCGAATTGGGCGAGATTGCGAGAGAGTTCAATGAAATGTCGCGGCAATTATCGCAGGCATACAATGAAATCAAGGACTGGTCGGAGAATCTGAATACCAAAGTCGAAGAAAAGACAAAAGAACTCAAAAACATATACGAGCAGGTTGTACAGATGGAGAAACTTGCTTCGCTTGGTAAACTCTCGGCGACTGTAGCGCATGAACTTAACAATCCGCTTGAAGGAATTCTAACATACAGCAAACTGATAACCAAGAAACTGAAGGATAAGGAAAGCGATCCGCAGATGGATAAAATCAGGGATTATCTTAAACTCATCAGCGAGGAATCATCTAGGTGCGGCAACATAGTAAAAGACCTTCTGCTATTCTCACACAGGAGCGAAGACGAATTTACGAAAAATGATCTGGTTGACATTATCGATAAATGCTGTGTGCTTATTAATCATCATCTTGAGATACACAACATAAAACTCATAAAGAACTTCGATTTGAATTCACTGATAATCACATGCAATCCGCAGAAGATACAGCAGGCAATAATATCGCTGCTGATAAATTCAATAGAGGCAATGTCAAACAGAGGCGGAACGCTGAAGATAGAGTTATCGCATGACGGCGTATACGCGATAATAAGAATAAAAGACGAAGGTTACGGTATTTCGGAGAAAGACATTCCGTTTATTTTCGAGCCTTTCTTTACGACGAAGGAAATGTCGAAAGGAACAGGACTCGGTTTATCGATTGTATACGGAATCATAAGTTCACACAAAGGAAACATCGAAGTCGAATCGACATCGGTGCTTGGAACGACATTTAAACTTACTTTACCAATAAATATTTGATATAATATAAAATGGAAGAAAACAGAATTCTAATTGTTGATGATGAACGTATTGTCAGAGAATCTCTGACACACTGGTTTGAAGAAGAGGGATACATTATCGAAACCGGGGAAAACGGGAATGAAGCGTTAAAAATATTCTCACGCGGAAAATTCGACCTTGCGCTGCTTGACATGAAAATGCCGGGGATGACGGGACTTGAATTGCTGAAAAAGATAAAAGCGATAGACGATGACTGTATAGTAATTCTTATTACGGCATTTGCATCGGTACCGACGGCAATACAGGCGCTTAAAGACGGCGCATACGATTACGTAACAAAACCTGTTGACCCTGATGAACTTAACAACATAGTTCACAATGCGCTCGAAGGCAGGAAATTGAAGAAAGAGAACGAAGAACTCAAGAAGCAAATCGACAAATTCATCGTTCCCGAAAATCTTGTCGGCGAAAGTCCGCAGATGAAGAAAATCATCGATTTGATACAGACGGTCGCGGAAACTGATTCAACGGTTATGCTGAGAGGAGAAAGCGGAACGGGCAAAGAACTTGTGGCGAAGGCGATACACCAGAACAGCAAGAGAAAGTACTTCCCTATCATAACGGTGAATTGCGGCGCTCTGTCGGAGTCGCTGCTTGAAAGCGAACTCTTCGGACATGAAAAGGGCGCATTCACGGGAGCGCATTTCAGGCGCAAAGGAAAATTCGAAATTGCAAACGGCGGCTCGATTTTTCTCGATGAAATCGGAAGCGTATCTGCAAAAACACAGGTAGAACTTTTAAGAGTAATAGAATCGAAGAAGTTTAACAGAGTAGGCGGAAATGAAATGGTTGAAAGTGATTTCAGAATAATTACGGCAACGAACGAACCGCTTGAAAAACTCATCGAACAGAATAAATTCAGAAAAGATTTATATTACAGACTTAACGTAATTACGATTAACATTCCGCCGCTTCGCGAAAGGATACAGGATATTCCAATACTCGCAAATCACTTCGTGAAAAAATATTCCGAACTTATGAATAAGAACGTGAACGGCATTTCCAACAGGGCGCTTGACCAATTGTTGAATTACGAATGGCCGGGAAACGTCCGCGAACTTGAGAACACAGTTGAGAGAGCAATCGTAATCGGGAAAGGCGATTTCATAGAGCCCGAGGATTTGCACCTGAAAGAAACGAACTTTACAATCACAAACGATTCAGTACTGAACGGCGACTCAACTAACAGTTTAGAGGAAATCGAGAAAAAATATATCATTAAAGTACTGAACGAAAACAACTGGAATATATCAAAGAGCGCTGAGATTCTGGAGATAGAACGGGTTACTCTGTATAATAAAATTAATAAATACGGATTACGGAAGATTAAGTAATGAAATTAAATATAGTTCCGCTTAAATTCTCCAATGACCCTTTGCTCAGGAAATTGATAGAAAATCTATCTTTATTTTTCCGGGAAATTGAGATATTCTATACTTTAATCGATATCGAAAAATCTTATTCGCCGGAACGCAGGCAATATTACTCGACAAGAATTCTTGAATCCGTCATTAAGTCAAATCCCGAACCTGACGGTTATATATTAATAATTACAGAACTCGATTTATTTGTGCCGGTGCTTACACACGTTTTCGGGGAAGCCCAGTTAAACGGGAGATTTTCAATAGTTTCAGTATGCAGGCTTTACGAAGAATTTTACACGGCAGAGTCGGACAACAAAATAGTTGTACAGAGAAGTTTAAAGGAAGTACTTCACGAAATCGGGCATAATTTCGGTTTACTGCACTGTAAGAACTGGGAATGTGTGATGCACGCATCGAACAATGTCGAAAATATAGACATTAAGGGAAATACGTATTGTGACGAGTGTTTTGGTTTATTAAAGGCAAAAAACATCGTTTTTTGATTAAAAACGACCTCTTTCACATAATTTGCGACCGATATAGATTGCTATTGTTAATCTTAATCCCTATGTTAAATAGGTGATAAGGACTAAAATTCTTTTCATTTATTACTTTTGCAATCTGCATATTAATCAAAGATTAAATCTGCATTAAATTATCTTGCATTTGAATTATTGAAACCCTTTCGACTCCTGATCATCCAAAACAAATTTATTATTAGTTTGCAGTAAGCAGACACTTAAAGTCCATTACGGACAGGAGAAAACGAAATGAAAATCTACGTAGGTAACATCGCAAGAGAATCAACCGAAAACGAAGTTAAATCACTCTTTGAAGAATTCGGTACAGTTACTGACATTAACCTTATAAGAGATAATTATACGAAAATGCTGAAAGGATTCGGATTCATCGAAATGCCGAACGATGCTGAAGGTGAAAATGCAATTAAAGGATTAAACGGACAATTATTCAACAGCAGACCATTAATGGTCAGCATTGCAAAGCCGAAAACAGACAGTCAATCAGGCGGCGGTTTCAATCGCAGCGGCGGCAACAGACCCAACAGCAGCAGAGGCGGATACAACAAACCTAAAAGATACGGTTCAGATTATTAATAATAATTCTTTCCGGTGAAATATTCGGAAGGTTTTAAGACACCATACAATGATTCTTTATGAAACCCTTCCTGCCGATAAGGCAGGAAGGGTTTTTTTTTATTCTTCAAGAGTTGAAATATTTCCGGGGTCCTGCCCGAGTGCACGCGCTTTCAAGACTCTTCTCATAATTTTACCGCTTCGAGTTTTCGGAAGTACATCCACAAATTCAACAGACTCAGGTTTAGCGATGGGACCGACCTCATGTCCGACATGTTTGATTAAATCTTCCCTTAATTGTTCGGATTTTTCTATTCCCGCTTTTAATATTACGTAAGTATGAATAGCATTACCTTTGACTTCATGGGGCAATCCGATGGCGGCGGCTTCGGCTACAGCATAGTGGCTGACGAGGGCGCTTTCAATTTCAGCAGTTCCCAGTCTATACCCCGATACTTTTATTACATCATCGGTTCTCCCGATTATCCAGTAATATCCGTCTTCGTCGCGTTTAGCCGAATCGCCTGTCAGATACATGCCTTCGTATTTACTCCAGTATTTCTCAATATATTTTTCGGGGTCTTTATAAATTGTTCTCATCATCGCGGGCCACGGGGTTTTAATTACAAGGAATCCTTCTTCATTTGCTTTTACGGGAATTCCCTCTTCGTCGAGAATATCCATTTCAATACCGGGAAACGGTTTTGTTCCCGAGCCGGGTTTAAGAGGCACGCACGGCATAGGAGTTATCATGAACGAACCTGTTTCTGTCTGCCACCATGTATCCATAATCGGGCATTTTTCTTTTCCGATAACTTTATAATACCAACGCCATGCTTCCGGATTTATCGGTTCGCCGACTGAACCGAGCAGTCTCAGCGAAGATAAATCGTGTCTGTTCGGCCATGCATCTCCGAATCTCATTAATCCTCTGATTGCCGTAGGTGAAGTGTAGAGGATATTTATTCCGTATTTTTCAACCATCTGCCACCATCTGTTCGGGAATGGATAATTCGGAGCGCCTTCATACATGAAAGAAGTCGCACCGTTCAGAAGCGGACCGTAAACAATATAACTATGACCTGTAATCCAACCCGGGTCGGCAGCGCACCAGTATCTGTCGGAATCGTTTATATCAAAAACATATTTCAGTGTCGAGTAAGTGCCGACCATATATCCGCCGTGAGTATGAAGAATTGCTTTCGGCTTTCCTGTCGTTCCCGAAGTATACAAAAGGAATAAAGGATCTTCCGCGTCCATTACGGCTGCTTCGCATTTCGAATTAATTATAGGAAGGTTTACAAGTTCATGATACCAGATATCTCTGCCGTATTCCATGTTAACGTTTTCACCGGTTCTTTTAATGACAAGCACGCTTTCGACCGAAGCCGCTCTTTGCAGCGCTTCATCGGCGATTGCTTTAAGAGGCACAATTTTACCTCTCTGATAAGCGCCGTCGCAGACTATCAATACTTTTGAATGACTGTCTTCGAGCCTTTCGTGCAGCGATTCAACGGAGAATCCTCCATAGACAACCGAGTGCACCGCTCCGATTCTTGCGCACGCAAGCATACCCATAGCGAGTTCGGGAACACGCCCCATATAAAGAGTAACCCTGTCGCCTTTATTAACGCCGAGGCTTTTTAAAACATTTGCGAATCTTGACACTTCCCTGTGCAGTGCAAAATATGAAAATACCCTGACCTCTCCGTTTTCACCTTCCCAGTAAAATGCTACCTTATTTTTTCTCTGGGTCTTTAAGTGCCTGTCGAGACAGTTATGAACAATGTTCACCTTTCCGCCTGTAAACCATTTAAAGAAAGGCTTCCCGGAATCGTCAAGAACTTTATCCCACTTATCGAACCATTCCAGTTCTTCGGCTTCTTTTGACCAGAAGCCCTGCAGGTCCTTCGATGCAAAATCGTTCATCGCGTCCCAATCTTTTGCAATAGCATTACGGATGACTTCTTCCGAAGGATAATAAACTTCGCCGTTAAGTTTTTTCATATTTTTGAAATTAAATTTGTATTTGTTAGAATTAAAACACAGTTTTTATAATAATTGTTTCAGTAAATAATCAGTAGGCTGAGAAGGTAAGTATAAACGGGGTATAAAAAAAAGACGCAGCGGGCTGCGTCTTTATAAAAATACTATTTACAAAAAATTCAGGCTTTTACAGTCTTCATGTTATTTACAATTTCCATAGTATCTCGTGCAATCATAAGTTCTTCGTTTGTAGGAATAACGTAAACTTTCACTTTGGATTCCGGAAGCGAAATTTCAGCAAGTTCACCGCGGATAGTTTTGTTTTTTTCGACATCAAGATAGAGACCCATGAATTCAAGTCCTTTGCAGGCTTCGTATCTGGTTTCATAATCATTTTCGCCTATGCCGGCAGTAAATATCAATGCATCGAGTCCGCCCATAACGATAGTGTATGCGCCGATAAATTTTTTCAATCTGTAATCGAACATTTCGAGAGCGAGTTTTGCTCTTCTGTTGCCATCGTGGAACGCGTTTTCCAAATCGCGGAAATCATTGCTGATACCCGAAACACCGAGCATTCCCGATTTTTTATTCATCACATCGTCAATCTGTTTGGCTGAGAGACCCTCGACGTTTTCGAGAATAGGAATAAGAGCGGGGTCTACATCGCCGCATCTTGTGCCCATTATAAGTCCGCCTGTTGGTGTATGTCCCATGCTGGTATCAAGGCTTTTACCGTTCTGAATCGCGCATACGCTTGCTCCGTTTCCGAGATGGCATGAAACGATTTTGGATTCTTTTTTCCCGAGCAATTCCATTGCGACCTGAGAGACATATCTGTGAGATGTACCGTGGAATCCATATCTGCGGACTCTGTATTTTTCATACAACTCATAAGGCAGAGCGTACATATAGACATAATCGGGCATTGTCTGGTGGAATGCAGTGTCGAACACGCCGACCATAGGAACATCCGGAAGCACTGCCTGGCAGGCTCTGATGCCTTTAATATTAGGCGGATTATGAAGCGGAGCAAAGAATGAACATTCGTCGAGCGCTTTCACAACGTTTTCATCGATAAGTACCGAGCCGGAATATTTTTCACCTGCATGAACGACCCTGTGACCGACTGCATCAATTTCATGAATATCTTTCAGAACATTCTTTTCTTTCAGCACGTCGAATACGAGTTTGATAGCGTCCGTATGATTAGCAATAGTTTTTTCTATTTTATTTTTTTCTCCGTTAACCGTATATGTCATTGAAGAACCTTCGCTGCCGATTCTTTCGACCAATCCTTTGGAAATAACAGCCTCCCCTGTCATTTCAATCAACTGGTATTTCAGCGAAGAACTTCCGGTGTTTACTACAAATATTTTCATAAATAATTATATAAATTGTTTAATGTTTTTAACCTATTGCCTGCACAGCCGTAATCGCAACGACATCGACAATTTCTTCGGGTGTACAGCCTCTTGAAAGATCATTTATCGGCAAAGCAAATCCCTGGCTAATGGGTCCGATAGTATTTGCTTTTGCAAGCCTCTGAACGAGTTTATAACCGATATTGCCCGACTGAAGGTCAGGGAATATTAGAACGTTCGCTTTTCCCGCCACATTGCTGTCTTTGGCTTTTAAAGCGCCGACTTCAGGCACAAGCGCAGCATCAAGTTGCAGTTCGCCGTCAACGAGAATATCGGGCATTTTTTCTTTTACGATTTTTGCCGCTTCTTTCACTTTATCGACCAATTCATGTTTTGCGGAACCTCTTGTAGAAAAAGAAAGCATTGCAACTTTCGGTTCAATGCCGAGAAGAGATTTTGCCGTGAAAGCAGTTGATACTGCGATGGACGCAAGTTCTTCCGCGTTAGGATTCGGATTTATAGCGCAGTCCGCAAAAACTATTACACCGTTGTCACCGTAGGTGCAGTCGGGGACTTCCATAACGAAGCAACTCGAGACAATCGAGATACCCGGTGCGGTTTTGATAATCTGAAAACCGGGTCTGAGCAAATCACCTGTTGAATGGATGGCGCCTGAAACAAGACCGTCGGCATCTCCGACTTTAACCATCATCGTTGCGTAATAGATAGTATCTTTCATCGTCTCCAGCGCATTTTCATAAGTTACGCCTTTCGATTTTCTTAACTCATAAAACTTCTTCGAATATTCTTCTCTCATATTCGAAGTAACAGGATTAATAATTTTGATACCGGAAATGTCCGCGTTATGTTTTTTTGCTTCATCATGAATTTGTTTTTCATCACCCAGCAAAATAACGAACGCAAGTTTTTCTTTATTGATTTTTTCCGCGGCGAGTAGATTTCTTCTTTCGCAGCCTTCGGGAAGTGCAATCGTTTTCCTGTTTGAACGAGCCTTGTCCCATATCTTCTTCATCACTGACATAAATGCATATTAAATTTGAATGGATATTCAAAATACAAAATCTAAAATTTACTTGATATGGCTTTTTTTATGCATGACATTAATTTTGTGTGATTTTTCACAGGAATGCGGGTTTTACATAAAAAAACCACCTTAAAAGGATAGTTCATAAAATGTATCAAAACATGAGTTTAAAGCACGTACATACCGCCGACGCCGAACATAAATTCCGTACTTTGCCCCATGAAATTTATTTCGCCTTCGGGAAAGATATTTATATAATTTGATAGTTTAATTTCATAACCGAGACCTAAAGTTAAAACCGGCGGAATTGAAATCGAAGTATTATTATTTTTTGCAGACATACGGCTCATAAGACCCAATCCGATTTTTCCATAGCCTTTAAAATTATCTCTGCTTGGATAAATTTTTGTGCCGATGCTGATTAATATTGACGGTTTCATGCCTTCGGAGACAGTATTTTTGCCGGACGACAACGGAATTTCATCAACGTACTTTATCCTGTAAAGAGTGAGTTCAGTAAAAAAAGAAACAACTGAACCCATTTTAAAAAGAGCAGAGGCGGAGGCACCGTATCCGCTTGTAAAATAAGATGTCGCTCCTGAATTTGAAATAGTGACCGCCAATAATTTCAAAGTGACTGCGGAACCGCCCTGTTCCCTTAAGGTAATATGTTCAGGAGTTGTGTAATTAAAGGTCTGTGAATAGAGAGCAGAAAACGAAAATAATGTAATCGCCAGACAACAAAGAAATGATTTCATAAAAAATTAATTTGTAATTATTTAATATCAGATGGATGATTAAATATTACAATTAACCCTGCCGTTCAGTTTTATAATATAAAAGGAAACTACAGAAAAAAAAAGGCTGTCCTTTAGGGACAGCCTTCATAGAAGAATATTAAGTTATCATTTTCAGAAAGCAATTTCTGAGATTATAGATTTGAAAGAATATTTTAAAATCTCTTTATATATGTCAGCATATCAATGAAAAAGCGAGATACCAAGAGAAAGAGATAAAATTGATGATTTGAATCCTGTAGTAAGAATTTCTGCTTCAGGATATATGCTGATTTTATCAGACAAAATAAAATCATACCCTGCACCAACATTCAGAATAGGGATTGGTATTATGACATATGCAAAAGCAAGACCGGACTTCAGATAAATTGGAAAGTCCGCTCTTCCCGGATATGTTCTAATCCCTACCTGACTATAAATTAAAGGTTCTTTTTTATCCGATTTCAGATATGATACAGGAGCCGGGTCCGACCATTCTTTTTTTCTTATCCCGCCGATTAAAAGTTCTGTGTATAATGAAAAAGTCCGGCTGATAGGAAATTGCAGAGAAATCGACATCCCATACCCATTCTCATAATGCGTTTCATTATCCGCGGCAAAAGGCGAAGCGGTACCGAGTACTTTAAATTTCAAAACTGTTTCTTCCCAGTATTTATATCGTTCTGCTTTTCCAGTATAATCTTTACTTACTTGCGCGGCTGTTGGCAGATTCAGCAAGAAAAACAACAACAGTGATATTATGATGCCTGTATATTTCATAGAATGATAATTAAGAAAAGTTAGCAAAACTTAAGACTATAAATTCATCTTATACAAGATAATATTTTTCTTTTATAATAAACAGCAATAAACTTTAAATTTAGCATTTTTACTAAATGTAAACGAAGCGAAAAAAAGGCTGCCCCCTAAGGGACAGCCTTTGCAAAACAAATTCATTTTATTTAATAAGAACAAGCCTTTTAACATCAGTAAACGTTCCTGCCGTAATTCTGTAGAAATATATACCGCTGGCGAAATTACTTCCGTTAAATTCCACTGTGTACATTCCCGGATTTTTCGCTTCATTTACGAGAGTCGCGACTTCTCTTCCGAGCAAATCATATACCTTAATGGAAACCAGACTTTGTTTCGGTACACCGTAGTTTATTTTTGTAACGGGATTGAATGGATTCGGATAGTTCTGAGAAAGCGAGAATTTATCCGGAATACCGTTTTGTTCTTTCCCGGTTATTTTCCGGTTTAGCATTTTATTTCCCATTACAAGGACTTGTCCATTAACTTCTAAGACATAGTCACGGACAGTGATAGTTCCTGAATACGGTACGGAATCTCTAAATTCCAAATCAAGGTAAGAATTCGGACTTATGTATGAATATGAGTTATCGTTTGACATTAAATTCTGCGATACATTTCCTTCTGCAGTCTGAAGCGCATTTACCAATGGTAACTCTATAGTTGAAAAACCGGAATATAACAAACTTGCTACTGCTGAATATTTGATTTTGAAACTCTTATCAAAAGCGATATGTACACTATCCACTTGTCCCAGATGTTGTTTTCCGCCGTTTACCGGGACTTCATAAACATTAATGTCCGGGTTTTCACGTCTCATGAAAGAAGACATATAAGATCTATCCGGTGTATTTGTATATAAATAGCCGGAAAAATTATCTTTATATGTCGGCGTAATTGCTATTCCTCCCCCTCGTTCAAGATAGGAAATAACACCCGGATACGAAATTGATCGACTTGCAAATTCAGCGTAAATATTATATAATGAATCACCATTTATAGGGAGTAAATCTCCATTATTATTATGGAATAGAATATATCCTGTAATATCTTGATAATTATTTTCCGGATCGAAGAGCGATGCAGAGTTGTCTTGAATTACCGATGCACTATCAAACATTACAATTGTATTACTGTTTGTTACTGCAATTTTTTTCCCAATAGGATGATCAACTGCATATAATTTAACCGAATTGAAAATCGTAGAATCGTTATTCGTTTCAATAATCCTAAAATTCAATTTACCGTCAAATACACCGGGTTTATTATGCAGGACATATTTATCAGTTATAAATAGACCTGAATTCTGGGGTAACTGTGACTTATGAAGAATATTATTCTCCGCAACTATAGATGTATCAGGTGTTTCTACATATAACCACGGGCAACCTGAATAAATATAACCCCTTTGAAATACAACAGGGAAATGTGCCGAATGATAAGACATACCATTGTTATTCTCTGCATTTACACCAATTCTGAATATATGATTCATTTCATTTGGATTTAATTTAGTATTAGGCGAAACGGTAATTGTCAGATAATTATTATTAGTCGTGACCGCCATACTATCTTCGTTATCTACATAATTGCCATATTCATTTGGGACAGATATTGATATGTAATCAGGCTTTTCATGCCAATGCCACGTATATTCAACATCCGGAAAATTTCCGGAAGATAAACTGCAAATGACACGTCCTGGACTATTTGAATTTATTACTGGGGGATATTGCGTAACAGCTGAAATATATGGTGCATCATTCCTTGGCGAAGTATTGCTATATACATAATATAAAAATCCGGCGACAGCTCTGATTGCTCCGGTAAATGAGTATTTTAATACCGAGTCGCATATTCTAATAGCTAAGCCTTCATCATTTTCTGGCCAGTGGTCTGTTAGATTTCTCACATTCCACCTAATTGGTAATACTTTTTTATTAAAGAAAAATGCATCACCTCTCGGATTAGCTGATCCAGACGTTGCATCTTCATCATTACTTGGAAAAGTATTGGCTATCTCGTTCGTTACACAAAGTACCGAGCGCAAAGGTTGATGAAGATAATTAATGTTCATTATCCCGCCTTTATTAATTGCATCGAATATTCCAATATACTGATAATGATTATTTAAATAGGTTTGTTCATAGTAATCGGGGTCTGCAGGATAAGTGATTCCTAATATTGTTATAGGTTCAGTATTATGAATGTCTTCAAGAGCGTGACAAGGCATAGACATATCTTCAATTAGATGACATATTCTACCAACTACATCATATAATATGTCATCAATTTTAGCATCCACTTCTGCGGGCGTCAAATACGTATTATTAATTATGAAACTTCTCAATTGGGTATTAGTTTGCGCTATCCAAATATTTTGATGATTATGTATTGCATCCATCAGATTATTGTAAACAAAAAATTGTTGATGGTTTGTACCGTTCCTATCTTGATAATTAAATGTTAAAAATGGATGCTGATTGGTTTCTTCCCAAACTCTACTAGTCCAAAAATTTTTCGCTTTCATATAAGCGTTGGGATATGCGCAAGGCCCAATATGTAAATAACTATCATCACCTTCATCAAATTCAGTGATATCTAAAAAATGAGTACAGGTATATAATCCATAACTATCACATGGCAAATTATAAGTATACATAATTTCATTATTATCTTCATCATTTGACGCGTAAAGTACCGTACCATAGACTGGATTATTTGTACCAATCCTCTGATCCATTGAAGTTGGGTCAGTGCTATTCACTTCGCCATGTATCCATTTCACTAGTGACCATGCCTGAGACGTTACATATTGATGATGGCTACCCCACATTTTATCCTGAGACATAACTGTGGATAAACTTAAAATAGTTATAATAACGACTAATAAAATAATATTTTTTTTCATACGCAAAGAGTTTAATTTTTGAAAGATATAATATATCTCTGTATAGATAATAAACACCCTATAAAAACATGGTTTCTATCTTTAATGATTACGGTGGTCTCATAGCCTGTACCTCCTATACTGAAAAATTAGATTTTTTATTAATGGAGTTTTTATTGGAGAAAGAAAGCCACCATTAATTTGATTAATAATATATATATATTATAACTATATATATATTTATTATTATACCGATACTATTGATATAGTAATCACTTTACAATTTAAAATCAATTCATTTATAGATTTTTTCACATATATTTATTTTTTATTAATATTTAATATTTAAATATAAAATCAAAATTTCTTAATATATTATTAATTATAATTTTTGTACTATTCGAAGCCTATTTAATATCCAATCACTAATTTAAATGAGGTAATTTATTGCTTTAGAAAATCGATTTAAAATTATTTAAAAGGAATCGAAATAAAAATCGAAGGAATGGGATATATAATAAAAAAGGCTGTCCCCTAAGGGACAGCCTTCATAATATGGAGTTTGTCTAACTTTATTTAATCAGTATAAATCTCTTTACGTCGGTAAACGAGCCTGCCGTTAGTCTGTAGAAATAAACACCGCTGGAAAGTTTGTTTCCGTCGAAATCGACAGAATAATATCCCGGCTGTTGTGCATCGTTTACGAGCACGGAGACTTCCCTGCCCATTATGTCATAGACTTTCAAAGTAACCAAAGATTGTTTCGGAAGGCCATAACTTATTTTAGTAACCGGATTGAAAGGATTCGGATAGTTTTGTGACAGCGAAAATACTTTTGGTATTTCGTTTTCGTTACCCTGAAGACCGGCAACGGTCACAACAAGTGCATTACCCGTATATCTGAAATAGTTTTGTTTTGTGATAACAATTTTTATTACATCACCTACATTCAACGTACCGGAAATAGGTATACTTAGAGACGAGCCTGTTCCTGTTGCGGTTCCCAATAATGATGTATCTTTCGAAATCGCGATAAATGCTCCGTTGTTTGCTGTTACATTAAAATGGTTTGCATCGAAACTTATCTGGCCTGCATGAACTACATTTAAGTTTTGCGGCACTTCCGAATACAAATCAAGGAATGCATCACCGTGCATGTGGAACAGCCTGTATGTAACAACTTTGTTGCCTGTATTATAAGGCCATGAAGACTGCTGCAGGAAGTATTTACCCGCCGCCATACCGAATGCAGGTCTTTCATCTCTCGACGGAGGTGTTGAACCGTATCCAGGCATGAAATCCGGCCACATATTATCGTACATACCCCAAACATAAGTATCGTTAACGAATGAATAAGACACTTCCGACGGGCAGACCATACCGAGAGCACCGGCATTCTGTCCGTTATATTTATATCTGTAAAATACTTCCACGAAACTGCCTTCCGCAGGACAACCTGACGGATTGTGATAAGCGCCTGTTTCGCAATTGATGGAAAATATAAACGGCAAGAAATTTGTATTGTTTAATTGTGACGCATATGCAGTATTGAATCCAGGTTCACCCCAGCCGATATATTCACCGTGGTCACGATGCTGGAGAATAAACGCGCCGTTATTTATTGCATTTACAACCTGTGTAGGTGTACCGCCGTTAAAACCGCCGAGTGAATCAGGTGTCATAGGTATGTATCCTAGACCTCTCGTGCCAAAATAGTTTACAACTGCCGCTGTATTAGTTGCCGATGACCACAGTGTATCCGGCGTTCCCTGATAAACTTTATTAATTCTGACGGGATGTTTATTCTTCATTTTCTTGAAATATCCGCCTACGAGTTCCGAACACAACTGGAACCATCTTTCTGTCTGCCAGCCAAGCGCGGTTATCGGCTTATCATAATACGATGAACTTGTCGGAGGATTTCTTTCATAATTCAGGTTCTTCGTAATTAAAGTCTGCAATTGATCGTTATTGTTTGCAATTATTCTTGAGAAAACAATTTCCGGCATTTCATCGCCGTTTACGTCAGCATAATAATTATCCGACGCGAAATTCGGATACGGTGGCGAATCCGGCTGCAGTTTAGAATTAATTGTACTTGCTCCGGAAGATTCAGTTCCATAGTCAGCCATTAAGCAAACAGCGACAGGTTTTATTGTCCAGTTAGAATATGCATTGACAACCCAACTTTTAATTGTTTCTATATTATTGCCGCCAATAGCGGATATTTTGAATACACCGGTTTTTATTCCCTGTTCAGTTCTGAATCTCTTTACAGTATCAGCCCATGCTGCGAATTCGGGATTATTAGGAATAATAATTACATACTCATAACCATATTCAGTCATAATATCTTTATATCTGTTATCGAAATCGATTACAGGAAGGGAGGAATAATTAAGGATAGCATCGCTTAAGATTGGTTCCCACCATCTGTTTCTGTATGAATCTTCGCCGAAATGACCGTTGCCGCCGATGAAATTGATTTCAACTTTTATATCGGTATATACCGTTAATTCTCTTTCGACGGGGTTATACTGGAATGGTGTAATACCAAGCATTACTACATCAACACCTCTCAACTTCGAAGGTGCCGATATCATTACCGGGCTTTCGGGATAATTCGTATTTTTTCCGTATACACTTTTATCCCGTGGATATTTCAGAGGAGACGGATCGCTGTCCATTGGAATTATCGGCGCGGGAGCAATATCGATATTCTTAATTATTTCAGATTTGTATGAAACTATTTTATAAGTAACAGTTGCGCCTTGAGGTATTGCAATATAGCGGCCGGTACCCGCCAAATCAGGCTTACCGGCATCGTTTGGAAGAAATATATTCGGAACCTTTGCGGCTTTCATTACAACGCCATCAACGTTCACGTCTTCAAGATACATTTTATCCACAGAAAAATTCACGTCTACTCCCGATGACATCTGTTTTGTCATGGAGAAACCCGACGGACCCCAATTGCCCGAATAATTAATCTCCTGCGCGTTTGCAGAAGATAAGAACATGCACCCTAATAATAAAACAACCAAATTACGTAGGGAAATTTGATGTAAAATAATTTTCATAAAGTGTTTTATTAATTAATTTTGATAAAATAATTTTGATAAAGAATGAGAGATGTTCTTTAATAGTAAAGAGAGATTTTTGTTCCTCAAAGCTAATTTAATATTAGTACTTTAATTAAAATTAATAAGAAAATTTTTATTATAAAACCTTAAAATTAATAATTTATTTGATTTTATTAAGTATATAAAAAATAAAAGTTTCCGATTAAAAAAAGAATGTTTTACATCGGTAAGTTTTTTATAGAAAGTTATATATTGCGCGTATTTTGGCAAAGAAATTGAAGAAAATACGAACTTTCGAATTATCTCAGTATAAATCTGAATCCGGCAAGTATTGAACTGAAGCCATTGGTATTTCCTCCATAGCGGGAGTCGTAATACGCGTGATATCCTCCGTTCAAATCAATCATGACATCTCTGCCGATAGGAATGTTTACGCCGATGCCTATATTCCCGCCGGGATTTAATTGTCTGTCCGAATATACACTGTGACTCGTAATGCTTCTGTCTTTTTGTACGGATGAGTACAATCCTAAACCGAGTTCGGTATATATTGAAGCGTTTTTATAATCATCATAAATCGTATATCTTGAATTAAGGGAAAACGAAGTCAGTCTTGGCATGAAATTAACACTCAGACCCGAATAGAATTTATGGAATAATCTATACATCACCTGAACATTAGCGATAAATAAGCCCTTATAAGTATTTTCCATATCTCCGTATGTACCGCCCCCGCCGATTCTAAGAGCCATATATAGTTCAAAGCCCGATGTGTCTTTTGAGAAAGAACCGTAAACTTTCATTTTTCCCGAATCATTCGGATTGAAATTATTGGCATTGTTAAGGTTCCGATTTGGAATATTATCAGCAATAGTAATGGATGTTTGCGAATAAGATATATTTGCTGTTATAATGAATGCAAAGAATATACTGATTATAATTTTCATATTAATATTTTCTTATTAAAAAGGGACTGCTTTTGACAGTCCCCTTGAAAATCACGTCACTTATTTGTTGTGCTTTTCCGCAATGTCCCTGCCGGCTTTCATTGCCTTCAGATTTACATTTACAACGGATTCGCCTTTCCGCGCGAATATAAATTTTATTGCTTCTTCGAGTTTTCCGTATTCAATATCGAGAAACGGCGAGGAAGCGCCGAGAATTACCATATTTGCAGAGCGCAGCGAGCCGGATTCCTTTGCAATAGCGTCAGCGTCTATTGTAATTGTATGAGATTGAGAATTGAGTTCATTCATTACATCCTCGACAGGAGGATAGTTCGTAATGTTAATGAACGGTTTTGTATTTGTTATAATCCATCCGTCAGGAGAAAGATACGGCAGATATCTTAATGATTCCATCGGCTCAACGGAAATAATCATATCGGCTTTTCCGAAAGGAATTAAATCGGAAAAAATTTCTTTATCGGATAGTCTGAGATGGGACTGGACGTCTCCGCCGCGCTGGCTCATACCGTGGACTTCAGCCTGTTTCAAATATAAGCCGAGATTGACTGCCGCTACGCCTATTACCGAAGCGATTGAAAGGATTCCCTGTCCGCCAACACCTGCTAAAATAATGTCTCTTTTCATTTTGCTGCCTCCGCTTCGCTTTTATCTTTATTCTTTTTACCTATTGTCTGAATGCATTCCCTTCTTGGAATAATTACGGATACGCCTTCATACGAAAGTTCTTTCTGAATTATTTTCATGTTTTCTTCGTGATATCTTTTCATCGGATTTATTATATGCAGGTGTTCAGGGTCAACCCCGACACCTTTACATATATCTTCAATTCTGCCTGTGGCTGAAGACTTCTGTCCGCCTGTCATTCCTGTTGTCGCGTTGTCGAGTATGAAAATCGTGACGGGTGTTTTGTCGTTCACGCAGTCAAGGAGTCCTGTAATTCCGGAATGCGTAAATGTCGAATCCCCTATTACAGCCACTGCAGGCTTTAAGCCCGCTTCCGACGCGCCTTTAGCCATTGTTATCGACGCGCCCATATCAACCGTCGAATTCACGGAATTGTACGGTGGCAAAGCGCCGAGAGTATAACAGCCTATATCAGCGAAGACTCTTCCGGGTGTATATTCAGCGAGAACGGCTTTCAAATCGAGATATGAATCTATATGCGGACATCCCGCGCAAAGCGAAGGAGGTCTTGGCGTAACCATAGCCGGCACATCTTTTCCGTGAATATCAGTCATGCCTAATGCTTTTGCAACTATATTCGGATTTAGTTCGCCGTCGCGGGGAACAGTGCCGTCGAGTCTTCCTTTTATTTTCAGATTATTTCCGAGAAAACCTTTCAGCATTTCTTCTATTAAAGGAGCGCCTTCTTCAAGCAGTAAAAGTTCTTCGCATTCTTCAGCAATCTTTTTTATCATATCGAACGGAAGAGGATATTGAGATATTTTCAATACAGGATTAGGGCAAACTCTGTCAGGATAGTTTTCCATCAGATAATTGAAACCAAGTCCGCTGGCAATAATACCGAGTTTCCTGTCTTTTCCGTCAATAAATTTATTGAATCCTGACGTTTCAGATTCTTTCGTAAAATTTTCCTGATTTTTCAGCAAATCTTTGTACTGCCTTCTTGCAATTGCCGGAAGAAGAACGAACTGTGTCAGGTTCTTCGGAAGGCTGACCTCATTTTGCTGTCTTTTATCTTTTGTCGATACACCTGCCCTTGAATGCGCCAGTCTTGTAGTAATCCTGAGCATTACAGGTATTTTATATTTTTCGGAAATCTCGAATCCGTAATGAACCATATCATAGGCTTCCTGCTGGTTAACGGGCTCAAGAACAGGAATCATCGCAAATTTACCGAAAAATCTTGAGTCCTGTTCGTTCTGTGACGAATGCATTGAAGGGTCATCTGCCGCTACAACTATCATACCGCCGTTTGCGCCTGTAATTGCAGAGTTTACGAACGGGTCCGCGGCAACATTCAATCCTACGTGTTTCATACATACCATTGAGCGTTTGCCCGCATAGGACATTCCCAGAGCGGATTCCATCGCGGTCTTTTCATTGGCAGACCACGAAGAACGTATTCCTTTTTGTTTTGCTTCTTTTGAGTGTTGAACATATTCGGTGATTTCAGTTGAAGGAGTGCCGGGATATGCATATATGCCCGAGATGCCTGCATCAATAGCCGCCTGTGCTATTGCTTCGTCACCCAGTAAAACTAATTTTTGCATACGTATATTTAAAATTTGGGATTTTAGGTTAGATACAATAAAAATAGAGAATTTAAACATTAAAAATAAGACGATTTTTTGGTGTGATTGGGAATCCTAACTAAAATTACAATTAACGGTTACCTTCCCAAGCCTGAAACCTGGGAAGGAGAATGTTTAATCCTAATTCAGCAAGTTACTTTAAGCCTTCAATCCAGTTTGATATTTCGTCGATTACGGCGGGATTGAAATTATTGTAATAGAAACCCGGAATATTTTTGTTCTTAAAACTCTCTTCCGGTGTTTTTGAAGTTGCAAAGCCATGGTCCATATTCGGAATCAGGAGAAACTTGCCTTTGCCCGGATGATAGAGGTTTACGATTTTTTCAATATCTTCATGGTCTTTATTCGAGAATGCTTCGAAGTCGCCTTCACCTCTGATAATGAGGACATTTGCTTTTACGTTCTTCCAAACTACAGGCATATTCAAATCCTGCAACTGCTGCCAGAATTTGTAGTTTCTGTCCCAAACGCGGTCGCCGCCGTCGAACTCAAGATACTCCTTCATCTCGTTTTTCAATTCTTCAGTCAAGGCAAGGTCTTTCGGATGTTTTTTCAATACGAGATAATCATAAAGAACTTTAATCATATCGGTAACTACTTTTTCATTTTCAATATAATCGACACCCGAAATGGGATTCTGAAATCTGAACATATCGATAATATATTCATACCATGTTTTTAATCCCGTGCCGCATACAATAACACCTTTTGCAATGCGATTCTTATCAATCATAGGCGCTTCATAACCGCCGAGCGAATGTCCGAAAACGAAAACGTTATCTTTATCCACAAAATCATATTCAAGCATTTTTTGAAATCCCGCTTCGAATGCTTCTAGTTCAGTATTATAATCGATTTCAAAACAATCGGGAGTATTTAAGCAGTCACCCATCGCGGGTTTTTCGACTCTGACAACTGAATAACCTTTTTCGCTTAATCTATCGACAACCTGTCCGTACGGATGCTTGCCGATGTTATCGAGAGAATAGCACATATAACCAGGAATAAATAAAATTGTCTTGAACTTCCCTTCGCCTTTCGGTTTTGTAGTAATAATCCTTAGATAGCCTTCTTTGAATTTAACCTCGTCATATATCACATCATATTTATCGGATTTTTCATAAGGAAGCGGTTCCGTAATGCCCGTCAGCACTAAGTTAACTCCGCCTCTTATGGCGCCAATTTTAACCTGCATTTTCTCTCTGAGATTTTTCACTGCCTCTTTATAGGCTTTTATAGTATTTACATTTATTTCGTTTACTGATTTCAGGACATCGTTCGCTTTCATTCCCAGTTTTTCGCCGGTGGAATTTGCAGTTACGCTTGTAACGGCAAGACCGTCTTTTGAGTCAAGATTCAATGCGGTTTTAATTGAATCGTTAATTTCTACAAGTCTTAAACCAAGAAAGGCTTTACGCGTGATATTCTGAGAATAGCCTGTTGTAATCAGGCATAATAATAACGCAGTAAATATAAGTTTTTTCATAGCAATATAATGAGTTTATTTTGAGTACGGGGATTAATAATGCAAAGTTGCAAAATCAAATAAAAATTACAAGCCGCAATATGATATTCCTTAATCTATTTATTTAATGATTCATCTTTAGCAGAAACATCGTCAATAATTCCATTAAGTTTTTCATTTTTGAATTTTTCTTTCAGATATAATAAATATTCTTTTGCTTTTTCCTTTCCTCCCAATTTCTTAATAATCAAATTAATACAATCATGAATATAGTATTTATTGTAATCTGAATCGGGGTTATTCTCTATGAGAAGTTCAATGTCCTCAAGCAATGTTTCATCATATTTATAGTGGAACCATTCCCTGTTTTGTGCAAAAACATCAAACACAGGCTGAACAAATATAGATTGCGGATACTTCCTGATATAAAAACGGGCTGAGTCGATATACTCCTGCATTGTTTCCTGCTTGTATGGGCCGGGAAGAACAGTTTTTTCAAATTTCTTCAATTGATTGAATATATTTAAATCCTCATCCGTTGCCTTCTTAACGGAAAAGTTAATCCTGTTAGAAGTAATATATTTTTTCGAAAATTGTGAAGGAGAAAGGAAACTGTACCCGCAATCAAGATTATAAACCCCGGCTTTAAAATAACGGCCCCCGAAAAACAACGATACATTTCCCAGATTGAAATTCAAATTATCCGCTGCAGTAATTTCCTCACCGGGCTTTAATATAACATAATCGAGTTTTGAGTATGTCGCGTCGTAACCGGACCATTTAAGAGTATCATTTTTTTCGTAAACGCAATTCATCTGCCGTGACAGGTGATTTGAATTGAAAAAAGTTTTTATAATGGTATCTGCCATAATACCCGTATTGACTAATCTATAAGTTATGAAAACTTTATCACCAAATTCATATTCCTGTTTATCCGTTGAAATCGTCAGTTTGAAATCATGACCTATGGTATCAGATTCCCATTTTTCAAAATGCAGGCCATTATCCGATGAAGAACATCCGAACAGGCTAATAATTGCAAAAATTATTACTGAGTAGATAATATATTTCATAAATTTAGTTTGTGCTGAGTGAGAAATCTGTACAATATTATAAATTTGTATTATAAAATCATATACATTTTCGTAACCATGCCTGTCCCGCCTTTCTATTTGGGCGAGTACCTCCGGACAGTAATAATTCCATCAGGATGTAAGTCCTGACGGGCAGCACTTAATAAAATATTTTAAATTTGTATTATAAATTAATATACATTTTCATTATATTTATCGTACCTCATTTAACTTAATCAATCATTATGATTAGAAAACAAGACTCACTGGATTATCACAGTATCGGACGTCCGGGTAAAATTGAAGTCATTGCCTCTAAACCCTGCGCTACACAAAGAGACCTGTCGCTTGCTTACACACCGGGTGTCGCGGACCCCTGTCTCGAAATTGAAGCGAATCCGCTCGATGCTTACAAATATACCGCCAAAGGTAATCTCGTAGCAGTGGTATCGAACGGTACTGCCGTACTCGGGCTAGGGAATATCGGCGCTCTTGCAGGGAAACCTGTAATGGAAGGCAAAGGAGTTCTGTTTAAAAGATTTGCCGATGTGGATGTATTTGACATAGAACTTAACACTCTTGATTCCGATGAAATTATTAAAGCGGTTAAATTGCTTGAACCGACATTCGGCGGTATTAATCTTGAGGATATCAAGGCTCCCGAATGTTTTTATATCGAAGAAGAACTCAAAAAGATAATGTCAATTCCTGTTTTTCATGACGACCAGCATGGAACAGCAATAATAAGCTGCGCGGCGCTTGTAAACGCTCTTGAAATAGTAAACAAAAAAATAGCCGACATTAAAGTTGTTTTCAGCGGAGCCGGAGCAGCAGGTATCGCCTGCGCGAAACTTTATGAATCTCTCGGTGTAAAACTTGAGAATATTACTCTTGTCGATACAAAAGGTATTGTATTCAAAGGAAGAACAGAAGGGATGAACAAGTACAAGGAACATTTTGCAATCGATACATCAAAAAGAACACTTGCCGATGCAATGAAGGGAGCGGATGTATTTTGCGGTGTTTCAAAAAAGGACGTATTAACGAAAGCCATGGTTAAGTCTATGGCAGACAATCCTCTCGTATTTGCAATGGCAAATCCCGACCCGGAAATCACCTACGAGGATGCTAAAAGTGCGAGAGATGACGTGATTATGGCAACAGGAAGAAGCGATTATCCCAACCAGGTTAATAACGTACTCGGATTCCCGTTTATATTCAGAGGCGCTCTGGATGTGCGCGCATCAACAATCAATGATGAAATGAAAATCGCCGCTTCTTACGCATTGGCACAACTTGCGAAAGAGGATGTTCCTGACTCGGTTATCAGAGCATACGGAGGAAAGCGAATTGAATTCGGGAGAGAATATATAATACCTAAACCTTTCGACCCGCGTGTTCTTTTATGGGAAGCCCCCGCTGTTGCCAAAGCGGCAATGGATACGGGTGTTGCGCAGAATCCTATAAAAGACTTTGAAGCGTACAAGGATTCTCTTGAAGCGAGACTGGGCAAGTCAAGAGAAATAATGAGATTCTTCATACATCAGGCACAGAAAACGCACAAGAGGATAGTATTCCCGGAAGGCGAGGAAAAGAGCATACTGCGCGCGGCTCAGATAATTACCGACGAAAAAATCGCTACTCCGATTTTGCTCGGAAAGAAGAGTGTTATACAGAAAAATATTGAAGAACTCGGACTCAGCATAGATGCAAATGACATCATTATTCTTGACCCGACATTATCAAAGAAAAGCGATAAATATCTCGCTGAATTCTACGAATTGAGAAAGAGAAAAGGCATTACATATTTTGACGCAAAACGAATGATTAAAACTCCGAATATTTACGGAATGATGATGGTAAGAATGGGTGACGCGGACGGGCTTATTTCGGGGCAGACACAGCATTATCCGGACACCGTAAAGCCGGCATTACAGATAATCGGAAAGGAAGACGGAGTAAGGAATATAGCGGGAATGTATATGCTAGTTTTTAAAAATCAGAGGATTTTCATTGCGGATGCGACTGTGAATATTGACCCGAATGCAGAAGAACTTGCAGAAATTGCCATACTTGTTGCCGATAAAGTGAAACAGTTACACGTGAACCCGAAAATTGCCATGTTGTCATTCAGTAATTTCGGAAGCACAAAACATCCGTTCACTGAGAAAGTCCGTATTGCGACTCAAATAGTTAAATCGAAAAGACCTGATTTAACGATAGAGGGTGAAATGATGGCGGATACGGCGATGAATCCGGAAATCATTAAAGAATACTTCCCATTCAGTGATTTAAAGGAAAAGGCGAATACATTAATCTGTCCTGGAATTACCTCAGCAAATATTGCATACAAACTGCTAACATATCTCGGAAATGCATCGGCAATAGGGCCGATACTTCTCGGCATCAAGAAACCCGTTTATCTCCTTGGACCGGGATGTTATGTTGAAGACATCGTGAATATTACTGCCATGGCTGTTTATGAAGCGGAAAGCAAAATTGATAATTAGTTTCTTTAAAACAAAAAGGCTGCATTCTAATCGATGCAGCCTTTCTTTTTAAAAGAATCATTAATTGAATATCGGGTTTTAAACCCAGATTAAACGTAAAACACTTCTGTCCCGAAAGCCGTAAACAAATCCGGACACAATTAATTCATACCGCACATACCGCCCGGGCATCCGCCGCCTGACGAAGGCATTCCGCAGTTACCGTTTTCGCAGCCGCCCTTATTTCCCGGTGATATCTTAGATGAAAATGTTGAAATTAGTTTTATGCTGTTTGAGGATTTGCAATTGGGACAGACTGCTCCATTTGTTTCTTTTGATGATTTATGCAAAACATCATAAACAGTATCGCATTCCTTGCATTTATATTCGAATACAGGCATTGTTTATTATTTATTATTTATAGTTGCTAGTAGCAATATATTTATTTGAGATAAAAAAATCAAACCGATTTTTATTCTGAAGCGAATTTCACAGCATAAAAAAAGGCTGAACATCCGTTCAGCCTTTCAGTTTATAATCGTCGATGTATTTTAAGCAATTAAACTATTCATTTAATTGCATATTCAAATATTATTGCCCCAGATAAGCCTTTAGAGTTTTGCTTCTTGAAGCCTGTCTCAATCTGCGAATTGCTTTTTCTTTAATCTGGCGGACGCGTTCTCGTGTAAGTTTGTACTTATCTCCGATTTCCTCAAGCGTCAAAGGATTTTCCTTTTCCAGTCCGTAATATAATTTTACGACTTCTTTTTCGCGCTGGGAAAGCGTATCCAGAGCTCTTTCGATTTCAATTCTCAGAGAGTCTTTAAGCAAACCCTGGTCGGGCATCTTTTCCGCTTTATCGGGCATAATATCGATGAGTTTTGTATCTTCACCGTGAATGCTCGGGGCGTCCATAGATACATGACCGCTTGAATTCTTAAGAGTTTCCTGAACTTCGTAGATACTCATATCAAGTTGCTCCGCTATTTCAAGTACGTTGGGAGCACGTTCGTTTCTCTGTTCGAGTTCGCTTATTGTTTTTGAAATCTTGCTCTTTTGCTGAACGATATTCAGCGGCAGTCTGACGACTCTCGATTGTTCGGCGAGCGCCTGAAGAATCGACTGTCTTATCCACCATACGGCATAGGAAATAAATTTAAATCCGCGTGTTTCATCAAATTTCTTAGCAGCTTTGATTAACCCAAGGTTACCTTCGTTAATCAGATCATTAAGTGACAGTCCCTGATTCTGATATTGTTTTGCGACGCTGACTACGAATCGAAGATTTGCTTTAACAAGCATGTCTAGAGCCTTTTTGTCTCCTTTTTTTATCTTCTTCGCACAGTCGATTTCGTCCGCAACACTTAAAGGAGTCGTTTTGCTGATTTCTTTAAGGTAAATATCCGTAGACTGATTTTCGCGACTTGTGTATTGTTTGCCTAATTTCATATTTTTTTTAAAGCGTGTAAATTATTAACTGCACTCTATTAAACTACAAAAATAGGAACTTAGTTTCATTTGAAACTAAATCCCTATTATTTAAAATTTAATCGTAATAGTTAATATTAATTTCCGAAAAATTATTCAGTCGGAGTTCCGCCGATTAAGTCGATTTTATCTTCTTTATGCAATGTTACGATGGCTTTTTTTCTGTCAGCCCTGTAACCCGAGAATTTGCCTTTCTTAGTCATCAATGCCTTTTGTTTGCCTTTCATAATAACTGTTCTAACGCTGTTCACTCTTACATTGAACTTCTTTTCAATAGCGGTGGTAATCTCAATTTTATTTGCATCAAGACCGACTTCAAAAGCATACTGGTTCTTCTCTTCCTGAAGTATAGTGTTCTTTTCGGTTATTAATGGTCTTATGATAATTCTTTTCATTTTTATTAAATTCAATTATGATAATAACGGCTTGCATAATTTTTCGACCGCAGATTTCTGAATCAGAATCATTTTATTGTTCAATAAATCATACGTTGCAGCCTGTTCGGAAATAAGAACATTCAGTTTAGGAAGATTTCTTCCCGATTTATAAAGTCCTTCGTTCTTTTCAGGAACAAGCAGAAGGGTCTTTGTGGAATCGAGTTTCAATGATTTTAGAATCTCCACCATATCCTTTGTTCGCGGTTTATCGAATGAGAAATCCTCAACAACCGTAATCTCATTTTCCTTTGCCTTCAGGCTCAGTGCGCTTTTTCTTGCAAGCTTGGCAGCCTTCTTGGGAATATCAAGATAATACCTGTGCGGTTTCGGGCCGAAGATAGTTCCGCCGCCAACCATCACGGGTGAACGGCTCGTACCGCGGCGTGCATTACCGGTACCTTTTTGTCTGTACGGCTTTTTACCGCCGCCGTGCACTTCGCTGCGCTCTTTAGTTTTGTGCGTGCCCTGTCTTCTGTTTGCCATATAAGTTCTGACAGCCTGATAGATTAAATGGGTATTCGGCTCAATTCCAAAGATTTCCTCAGGAAGATTAATTACTTCACCGCTTTCATTACCGTTTATTTTTAATACTTTAAGTTCCATTTTTAATTTTTATAAATTTCCACTAAACCTGAATTTGCTCCCGGAATAGAGCCTTTCAGCAAAATAAGATTTGAATCCGGAATGATTTTTACAACCTTAAGATTCGCTATCGTGACCTTGTCACCGCCCATTCTTCCGGCCATTCTTGTGCCTTTGAGAACTCTTGAGGGATATGAAGATGCACCGATTGAACCCGGGGCTCTTTCTCTGTCACTCTGACCGTGAGTACGAACGCCGCCGCCGAATCCGTGTCTTTTTACGACACCCTGGAATCCTTTACCTTTTGATAAACCGGTAACTTTAACCTTATCTCCGACTTTAAACAAAACTTCTATCTTTAACTCATCACCAACTTTAAGGTCTGCCAAAGGATAATCCCTTAATTCCTTAACGTAACGCGGCGGAGCTATTTTTAAATTCTGATAGACTTTTCTCTGAGGCTGATTTACATTTTTTTCCTTCTTTGTTCCAAAACCGACCTTAACTGCTTCGTAACCGTCTTTGTCTTTTGTCTTAATCTGGGTCACTACGCATGGCCCTGCTTCGATCACAGTACACGGTATCGCGTTTCCGGAATCCTCAAAGAACGTAGTCATACCTATTTTTTTTCCTAATATACCTAACATTTTGAGTATAATTTATTTTAATAGATCTTACGATTAAACTTTTATTTCTATATCAACACCACCCGGAGGATCCAGTTTGGTCAACGCATCGACAGTCTTGTTCGAAGAATTAAGAATATCAATAAGTCTTTTGTGAGACCTTGTTTCAAACTGCTCGCGCGACTTTTTGTCGACGTGCGGCGACCTGAGAACGGTATAAATGTTCTTCTTTGTAGGTAAGGGTATAGGACCGCTTACAATGGCGCCAGTCTGTTTGATTGTCTTAATAATTCTTTCTGTCCACTTATCCAGCAAAGCGTGGTCGTAAGATTTTAATTTAATCCTGATTTTTTGTGTAGCCAATTTTTGTTAGTTTTTTATTCTTACTCCCGAAAGGCTGTGAAGCCTTCCGGGGTAATAAAAATTTATTATTTAATAATTTTAGTTACAACGCCTGATCCAACTGTTCTGCCGCCTTCTCTGATTGCGAATCTGAGTTTATCTTCCATGGCGATAGGAGCAATAAGGTCAATCTTTAATCCGTCAAGGTTATCACCGGGCATTACCATCTGTACGCCTTCAGGCAGTGTTACGACGCCTGTTACGTCCGTGGTTCTAAAATAGAATTGAGGTCTGTAATTATTTGCAAAAGGTGTATGTCTTCCGCCTTCTTCTTTCGAGAGAACATAGACCTGAGCTTCGAATACCGTGTGAGGTGTTACGGAACCTGTTTTTGCAAGTACCATTCCTCTTTCGATTTCCTTTTTATCAACACCTCTTAAAAGAAGACCGCAGTTAAATCCCGCTACTGCTTCATTAAGAGTCTTATTGAACATTTCTGCTCCGGTTACTACTGTTTTCTTATGAGCGCCGAGTCCGATTAATTCTACTTCGTCTCCGACTTTTACTTTTCCTCTTTCTACTCTTCCCGTTGCTACTGTACCGCGGCCTGTGATTGAGAATACGTCTTCAACCGACATAAGGAACGGTTTATCAGTTTCACGTGCGGGTTCAGGAATATAGCTGTCTACTGCATCCATAAGTTCCCAGATGCATTTTAATCTTTCGTCATCAACGCCTACTGATTCATCAAGACCGGCTTCCATGGCCTTTAATGCGGAACCTCTTATGATAGGAATATCGTCGCCCGGGAATTCGTACTTGGATAATAATTCTCTTATTTCCATTTCTACGAGTTCAAGTAATTCCGGATCTGCTGCATCTACCTTATTAAGGAATACCACCATTGCGGGTACACCTACCTGGCGTGCTAACAGTATATGTTCTCTTGTCTGAGGCATAGGACCGTCAGTTGCGGCTACAACGAGAATGGCACCGTCCATCTGTGCAGCACCGGTAATCATATTCTTTACATAGTCAGCGTGTCCGGGACAGTCAACGTGCGCGTAATGTCTTTTTTCAGTCTGATATTCTACGTGCGCCGTTGCAATCGTGATACCTCTTGCCTTTTCTTCAGGTGCCTTATCAATTTCATCAAATTTTTTGACTTTAGCAGAACCTTTCCTTGCTAAAACCATTGTGATGGCAGCGGTTAACGTGGTTTTCCCGTGGTCAACGTGCCCGATGGTTCCAATATTAACATGCGGTTTTGAGCCGTCATATGTTTCTTTTGCCATTTTTTAATATCTCCTTATAGAGTTAATTAAATTAGTAAATAAACTTTTTACCCTTTCGTATAACTGTAGTGGGTCAGGGAGGAATTGAACCTCCCACCTCGTGCTTATAAGGCACGCGCTCTAACCAACTGAGCTACTGACCCAGTCTTGCCCTTGCGGGCGGAAACTTTGGACACAATCCGCGGAGTAGTGCGTCAAAGTTTTATAGAACGTTTTTTGTGTCTGATTCACGAGTTCTGTCCCTTTTTCAAGGGGCTGACCCATATTACTATTAAAGAACTATCTTACTATCTTCTGCTGCCTGCGTAATTTTCGATTATCTTTTCCGATATCGACTTAGGCGCTTCATCATAATGCGAGAACTGCATTGTAAATATCGCACGTCCCTGCGTCATCGAACGCAATTGAGTTGCATAGCCGAACATCTCGGATAAAGGAACCATTGCCCTTACAACCTGAGCATCGCTTCTCTGCGACATGCCTTCGATTCTGCCTCTTCTTGAACTCAAATCACCCATAACATCACCCATATAATCATCTGGTGTAACAACTTCAACATCCATTATCGGTTCCAATAAAACGGGATTTGCTTTCCTTGCCGCTTCTTTAAAAGCCATCGACCCGGCTATCTTGAATGCCATTTCCGATGAATCTACATCGTGAAATGAACCATCGTATAATGTTGCCTTTACATCCTCAACGGGATATCCTGCCAGCACACCGTTTTTCATTGCTTCTTCAATTCCCTTTTCAACGGGTCCGATATATTCTCTTGGAATTACGCCGCCGACAATCTTATTTTCAAATACGAATCCTTTTCCTTTTTCATTCGGTTCGATTTCAATCCATACATGCCCGAATTGTCCTTTACCGCCCGACTGCCTGATAAACTTGCCTTCCTGTTTGACTTTCTTTCTGATTGTTTCTTTATATGATACCTGTGGTTTACCTACATTGGCATCAACTTTAAACTCTCTTTTTAATCTGTCAACAATAATCTCAAGATGAAGTTCACCCATGCCCGAAATCAGCGTCTGCCCTGTATCTTCGTCCGATTTGACCTTGAATGTAGGATCTTCTTCCGACAATTTTGCCAGAGATTCTCCAAGTCTGTCCTGATCGGCTTTGGTTTTAGGTTCGATTGCAATCTGAATTACGGGTTCAGGGAATGTCATTTTTTCAAGCAAAATAGGATCTTTTTCAGTACAGAGTGTATCGCCTGTTCTCGTATGTTTCAATCCCACTGCCGCGGCAATATCACCGCAATAAACTTCTTTAACATCTTCCCTGTGATTTGCATGCATCTGCAGGATTCTTCCGAGTCTTTCCTTTTTTCCGGTTATGGAATTGTAGATGTAACTTCCTGCTTCGGCTTTGCCTGCATACACTCTGAAGAAACATAACTTTCCTACATAAGGATCTGTCATTATCTTAAACGCTAATGCAGTAAATTCCTCATCGTCGGAAACCCTTCTTATTATATGGTCGTCTTTATGCAGGTGATGACCCATAATTTCTTTTGAGTCATTAGGAGCCGGCAATAAGTCGACAATCATATCGAGCAAATTCTGCACGCCTTTATTTTTGAAAGATGAACCGCAAAGTACGGGAATAATCTTCACCTGAATTGTTGCTGTTCTTAAAACATCAATAATTTCTTTTTCGGAAATTTCCTTACCTTCAAGAAATTTTTCCAGCAGAGTATCATTAACATCCGATACTGCTTCGAGCAATTTCTGTCTGTATTCTTTCGCCTGCGTCATCATGGATGCGGGAATTTCAATATCCTCGAATGTTGCACCGAGTGTATCTTCATTGAACATCCTTGCTTTCATGGAAATCAAATCGATAATACCCTTGAACATGTCGCCCTGACCTACGGGAATATGAATCGGAACAGCATTTGCTTTAAGTCTGTCCTTCATCATCTGCACGGTATGGAAGAAATCCGCTCCGACCCTGTCCATCTTGTTTACAAACGCTATTCTCGGAACACTATATTTATCCGCCTGGCGCCAAACCGTTTCTGACTGCGGTTCTACACCGCCTACTGCACAGAATAAAGCGACCGCACCGTCAAGGACTCTCAACGAACGTTCGACTTCAGCCGTAAAGTCAACGTGACCCGGCGTGTCAATAATGTTAATTCTGTGTTCTCTCCAAATACATGTTGTAGCAGCCGAGGTAATCGTGATACCTCTTTCCTTTTCCTGCTCCATCCAATCCATTGTTGCGGCGCCTTCGTGCACTTCACCCATGCGATGCAGTTTACCGGTATAATACAATATCCTTTCGGTAGTTGTAGTCTTACCGGCGTCGATGTGCGCCATAATACCTATATTCCTCGTCTTTTCTATGGATACCTGTCTCGGCATTTAAAACTTAAACCTTTCCTTTATTTTTTACCATTTAAAATGTGCAAATGCCTTATTTGCTTCAGCCATTCTGTGAACGTCTTCTTTCTTTTTCACGGAACTGCCTTCTCCGACGGATGCTGCCATTAATTCGTTTGCAAGCCTTAAAGACATTGTCTTTTCGCTTCTTGCGCTCGAATATGTCAGAATCCATTTTATTGCAAGAGCGACTCTCCTGTCAGGTCTTACTTCCGTAGGAATCTGATAGTTTGAACCGCCGACCCTGCGTGAACGGACTTCAATTGTCGGCATTACGTTATTAATTGCCTTATTAAATACTTCAAGAGGATTGCTTTTTGTCTTTTCCTCTATTATATCGAAGGCACTGTACAAAATTCTCTGGGCCACTAATTTCCTGCCCTCTTTCATAATTGAATTAATGAATCTCCCGACCAGTACATCACTATACCTAAAATCAGGAATTCTGATTCTCTTCTCTGCTCTTTTTCTTCTCATTAAAAAAGATATATTTTTTTAGAAAACTATTTTGCTACGGATTCTTTTACCCTTTTGGCACCGTACTTAGATCTTGACTTCTTTCTATTGGCGACGCCAGCGGTATCTATTGCACCACGAATGATGTGATACCTAACGCCCGGAAGGTCTTTTACTCTTCCGCCACGGATTAATACTATGGAGTGTTCTTGAAGATTGTGACCTTCACCCGGAATATATGCTGTTACTTCAATTCCGTTGGTCAATCTAACTCTGGCTACTTTCCTTAACGCTGAATTAGGTTTCTTGGGAGTTGTTGTATATACACGAGTGCACACACCTCTCTTTTGAGGACATGAATCCATCGCCGGAGCTTTGCTCTTGTAAACCTTATCCTTACGTCCTTTTCGAACTAATTGATTGATTGTTGGCAAACGTAACTAATTATTTGGTTATCAAAATATTTGAAACATTAAAAATACTAAAATTAATGAATTTAGTCAACACCATTATTACATAAAATCACAATTATTTAGTTTTATTGCGGTCCGAATATCCGCATAGTTTCCGATTAATACGCTGCAAATCTAAACTATCTCAATACTGCCGTTCGTTATTTCCGTCAATTCTTTTCTCATATCATCCAGTATGCCGAGCCTTACATCACAAATAATCTCGACAGTCTCACCTGAATTGTTTTCCTTAATACTGATTTTGGACCTCTCAAGATACTTCATTACATGACCAATGAATTTATACGAAAACCTCAGCCTAACGGTTTTAGTAATCAATATCTCTTTGATTTTACATAATTTTAGGCATTCTTCAGCAGTATCGAAATAAGCCCTCTTCAGACCTCCTACTCCAAGTTTTACTCCGCCGAAATAACGTGTAACAATGACTATAACATTTCTGAGGTTATATTTGTTTATTACGTCATATATCGGTTTCCCAGATGAACCTGCAGGTTCACCGTCGTCATTGTATCTGAATCTGTTTGTATCTTGCAGAATAAATGAGAAAGGGTGATGTCTCGCATCATAATATTTTTTCCTGACTGAATTCAGGCGCTCATCCGCCTCTTCGGAGGAATTAACCGGATATGCGTCGGCGATAAATCTTGATTTGTTGATTTTCAATTCAGTTGAAGCGTGTTCTTCGATTGTCAGATAATTATCTGTTGTTTGCATTCTGCCATCCGTATTCGCCAATTAATGGTACAAACTTAAAATACTGATATTTATCCGTCGTGAAAGACTCTTTGCCGTTTTTATCTTTTGATTTTGTAAGACACCATATCTCCTGAACATCTTTATCGCCAACGGGAATTACCAGTCTGCCTCCGTCTGCGAGTTGTTTGACTAATTCATCAGGCAGACCCGGGCTGCCTGCGGTAACAATTATGCCGTTATAAGGTGCATGTTCTTTCCAGCCTTTTGTACCGTCCGAGCATTTTAATTTCACATCGTAATTTGTTTTTTGCAATGTCAGTTTTGCTTCGTTGTAAAGTTGTTCTATTCTTTCAACCGAAAAAACTTCCGCCCCCAGTTCGCATAATACAGCGGCCTGATATCCCGACCCCGTGCCTATCTCGAGAATCCTGTTTCCTTTTTCAACTTTCATAACTTCCGTCATGAAAGCAACGGTATAAGGCTGGGAAATAGTCTGGTTGTTGCTTATCGGAAGGGCATTGTTTTCATAAGCGAACCGCTTGAACTCAGGACTGACGAAGAGTTCCCTCTTCACCTTGTTTATTGCGTCAAGAACAGATTCGCTTTTTATTCCCGACTCTTTAAGTTTTTTAATGAGATCTTTTCTCTGGAAATCGTGTAGTGATACAGACATTGAATTATGGTTTTTCTTCATTCTCCTGCGTTGATTCAAGCAGGGATTTAAGTGATTTGGTAACGCTCGTGCTGCTCATCGCTTCTTTCAACTGCTCTTTAAGGTCCTCAATATCCTTGCAGATATGCAGTTTCCCGTCTTCCGCAACCGATATTTTCGAACTTTCTTCCGAAACAATTACGGCTATGGCATCGGACTGCTCTGATATCCCCAATCCTGCTCTGTGCCGGGTTCCGAGATTTTTATTCACCATAAACTCTACTTCGGACAAAGGAAGAAGGCAGCGCGCAGCCTCAATTTTATTATTATTTATTATAACCGCACCGTCATGCAGAGGAGACCTCGGATAAAAAATCGAGACCAGAAGTTCTTTATTGATTCTGGCATCAATTCTTTCGCCTGTTTCTACAATGTTCTGCAAACCGGTTGAACGTGTAATCACAATCAAAGCACCCCAGCCGTTTTTCTGAAATTCCACGCATGCATCGACAACTTCCGTCACATTTTCTTTCAGGTCGATTCTCATGAACAATCTGACAATTCTTGTTCTTCCGATAATAATCAGCACTCTTCGTATTTCAGGCTGGAATAATATTATCAAGGCAATCACCCAGATATCGGTTAACTTACTCAGTAACCAGCCGATTACTTGCAGGTTTAATAACTGAGCAAGGAAAGAAATGCCCAGAATTAATAGCAGAGAGATGAAAATCTGAAATGCTATTGTACCTCTCATAAGTTTATACAACTTAAAGAAAACGTACGTAACAATCAGAATATCAATAACATCTATTAACCTGAAAGATAAAAAACTGACTTTGAATAATTCCATTTTTGAAAGTAGCGAAAATCACCCAGTAATTAAATGTTATAAATCCCCCACACGATTAATTTGTATATTATTTAACCGGTCAAGCATATATTAATTATATAGTTTAAATAAAAAAATTTATATAATTTTGTACATCGAATTATATGAAAAAAGTTTTTGCAATATCTCTTGTATTTCTTTTTCTAATAAACGATTTCAGTTTTGTATCCATTTATCTTCCTCTGAAATCGCTCGCAAAATATATTAATTTCGAGACGAAAAACACGGATAAGGACGATCCCGATATCACTACTATAGTTTTAAGCAAAAGCGAATTCAGCGAGAACAATGATAATTTCAGAAAAATTGACGAAGACGAGATTATTTATGAAAACGAATTATACGATGTGCGTTCATATCAGGAAGAAAATGATTCGGTTATCATATACTGCGTAAAAGACGTTAAGGAAAATTCACTGGATAAAATATTCTCGGTTCATGTCGAGCAGAATGCGAACAACAAACTCGCATCATCATTTCAAAATATTATCAACAACAAAAGATTTTCAGCATATTTGATAATAAATCCTTTCATTTTAGAAGTAGCGGAAATTTCGGCGGTTAAAACCGATATACCCGAATTTACATCTGCTCCTTTTCTTAAAATTGAAATTCCGCCGCCGAAGTTATCATAATTTAATTCCATTTGATTAATTCTCCGTTTTATCTTACGGGGTTCGACTATTTTAAAAATTAAATGATTAAGTTATGAAAAAGTTAATTTTATTATTCGTAATTATATTTATGGCTACATTGCAGGCCTTTCCCCAGGTGGAAAGCCTCGATAGTGCAAAAAAAGAATATCAATACCCTCTCGAAATATTAATAACGGCTCCAAGGTTAACGATGCCGCTTAAAGAAAACAGTTTTGCGACAAGCATAGTCGGTTATGATTTTCTCAGTACTATGCCGCGCACGATTTCACCTGACGATGCATTAAAACTCGTACCTGGTGTTAAAGTAGACAATCAGGCAAACGGAGAAAGAATCCATTTATCGATAAGAGGTCAGGGAATCTTAACCGAAAGAGGCATAAGAGGAATCAAAATTTTACTCGACGGAATTCCGGTAAATGACCCGTCAGGTTTTGCACCTGATTTCTTTGATGTCGACTGGGCTACAGTGGAAAGAGTTGAAGTTTTAAGAGGACCGGGCGCATCATTATACGGCGGCAGTTCATCGGGCGGTATTCTTAATATCATTACTCAGAACGGAAGTTCGAAACCGCTTTCAGGACAGGGACTCATTTCATACGGTTCGAATAATTTCTTTAAAGGACTCGGACAGTTCGGCGGTACGGTCGGTGATGTAAATTACAGAGTTTCATATTCAAGAGAATACGGCGACGGATATCGCGACCATACACATTTCTTCGGAAATAATATTTACGGGAAAGCAACTTATACACCGAATAAATATTTAACACTTACACCAATAGTCAGTTACAGCGAAAAATATCATGAAAATCCTGAAGGTATAAATCTTGAACAATATAATCTGGATCCGAAAGCATCAAATCCGGATGCAATACCTTATAACGAATATCTTGAAACAAACAGACTTTATGCCGGACTCGTCGGCAGCGTAAACATTAACGCAAATCACGATTTCTCTTTCAACATTTATTCAAAGAGAACCTTATTCACGGAAGCAAACAATCACACTTTCAACGACAGGAACATACAGACCCCGGGCGCATCAGTACAGTATAACTTGCATTTTGGAGGAAAAAAGTTAAAGAACCACATCAGCGTCGGTACTGACCTCGCATTCCAGAAAATTCTTGAAACGAGAGTAGAAAATCAGCATTCCGTAAGAGGCAATACAATATTGTCAAATCAGAAAATCGAACAAAGAGGATTGTCAGCATTCCTTATCGACCGTGTCGATATCGGCGATAAATTCAATGTAATGGCAAGTTTAAGATATGACGATATTAAAAACACTCTGACTGATAATTTAAAAGATCCTTATGATGCATCAGGCGATGCAAAATTCCATCAGACAACGGCAAGAATCGGATTCGCATATACACCCGTTCCTAACGTCAATATCTATGCGAACGTAGGACAGGGTTTCCTGCCGCCTGCAACTGAAGAACTTGCACAGAATCCGGATAATTTCGGAGGATTCAACGTACATCTTTCACCAGCAACATCAATCGGTGAAGATATCGGAGTAAGAGGAACAATTGGTAACAAGTTATACTATGATATCGGCGGTTTCTTCCTTACAACAAAGAATGATTTTGACAGATACAGAATAACTGACCCTCTTCGTAATCAGGAAACTTTCTACAAGACGGAAGGTTCAAGCAGAAGAATCGGCGTTGAAGTTTACGGAAAATACACACCGATAAAACCTTTAATGGTTCAGTTAGCATATACATATTCAAATTTCAAATATACGAACGATGTACCGAGCAGAATCGTAATGGATGACACATCCATTGTGAAATATGCAAAAGACGGCAACTATCTTCCGAATTCACCGCAGCACCAGTTATATATCGATGCTCAGTACGAAATAGTTCCGCATTTATTTATCGGATTAAATTCAGAAACACTCAGCAAAGCATACATCGACGGAGCAAATATTGAAGATGAAGCAGTAAAAGCATATACTCTCTTCGGCGGCAGATTGGTTTATCAATTTAACTTAAAATCAATCGCAGGACAAATTTCATTTAACGTTACAAACTTAGGCGATACAAAATATGTTGCATTTTCCGAACCCGATCCGGGCGGGAATGCTTACCAACCTGGCGCAGGAAGACAATTCTTCGGCAGTCTGAAAATAAATCTGTAATTTTATCAAAAAAGTCCCGGATATCATCCGGGACTTTTTTCTTATGCATTTTATTTATTCTTTTATTATAATCCAATTTCGATTAAGTTTATTATTATAACAATATTATAACTAATTATACTACTATGTTCAAAAGAATACTCATTGTTTTAATGCTTTTTGCTGCCGTATCCTTTTCTCAGGAAAAAGAAAGAGACAGTCTGAAATATGAAACCGAAGAACTTGTAATTACGGGAACAAGATCGTTTGAAAAAATAATTGACATACCGTTTTCAATATTCAGAGTCGATAAAAAAGAACTCGATTTCGGAAAAAAAGTATCGGCAAAGAGTGTTCTGGCGGATGTACCGGGATTATTTCTGCAGTCACGATACGGCAATAAAGACATTAGGGTGACGATAAGAGGTTACGGTACACGCTCAAACACAGGAGTCAGAGGAGTTAAAATACTTCAGGACGGAATACCTGAGTCAGAACCTGACGGCGAAACAGTCGTTGACGCCATCGATTTTACTTCTCTCGGAGGTGTTGAAGTCGTAAAGGGAAACCTATCTTCAATATACGGAAATTCACCGGGCGGCGTAGTCAACTTTCTTTCGGATTTGTATTTCCCTAAAAATTTCGTTACGTCGAATAATCAGTACGGCAGTTTCGGCTTTCTGCAAAACGGCGGCAAAGTTGGAATTGTAACAAATGACTACAGACTTTTCACCAGTTATAATTACCGCAATTTAAAGGGTTACAGGGACCACAGCGGCGAGTACGGACATCTGGTCAATTCCGTTTTCGAAGGTTATCTCGGCACAAAATCTACAATATCTCTTTACGCGAACTACGTAAGAGGTATCAGCAGAATACCGGGTTCGCTTACAAAACAGCAATTCGATACAGACCCTATGCAGGCGCGCGATATAGCGAAGTCTCAGGATTTCAGAAATGAAAGCAAGAAAGGAAGACTTGCCGTAAGATTTAAAACAATGTTCGGTAAAGATAATAATAACGAACTTGAAGTTACCGGATACGGCGGGATGAAAGATTACATGAAGACAGATGACGAAAGTTATATGATTTCAAACAGAAATTCACTCGGCGCATTGCTGAGATTTACAAACAGGACAAAATTATTGAAAGGCAGAAACAATGTGTTTACTGTCGGAATGGATTATGCATTTCAGTCGGGACCAAGAACACTTTTTGATAACGTTAACGGTAAAAAAGGACTCACGGTAAACGACCAGTTCGAAGACTTGCAAAGCAGTCTGGGCTTTTACCTCGAGGATCAGGTTGAACTTCTGAAAAACAAATCCAACATTTTCTTTTCTTCAAGATACGATATGGTAACACTGTCGAAGAATTCCATGCAGTTCCACGGATTTACGGACACGTCCAGAGTATTTAACAACTTCACGCCTAAAATCGGAATCAATTATAAACTGACCCCGTATATTGCCCTTTATTCATCATACGGCATAGGCGTCGATATTCCGGCTGTCAGCGAACTCGACAATAATTACACGACATCAAACACGAGTTATACACTGAATCCGGACTTAAAGCCGCAGACATCACAGAACTTTGAAGTCGGAATAAAAGGAAATGTATTAAACAAAGAATCCGAATTTATGAGGAAAGTAAAATTCGAAGTTACGCTTTTCGATTATGTTGTGAGAAACGAGATAGTCCCGTTCACGATTAACCAGAATACATTTTTCAGAAACGCGATTAGAACCAACAGGCTCGGACTTGAGGTCGGATTCATGTGCGAACCTTTTGAAGGAATCGAACTTGTATCAAATTATACTTACACAAAATTCAAATATCAGGATTATAATGCAATAATACACGGACCATCCGGAGATTATCTCGAAGTTTATTCAAATAATACGGTTCCTTCAATTCCGACGCACATATTTAATCTTATATTAAATTATGAATTCGAACTTTCGGAAAACGTAAACGGGCTTCTGCAATGGGATTGCGATTATCTTACCAAGATGTACGTGAACGACAACAACTCGGAAACCGCACCCGGATATTTTTACGGCAACGTGATGGCAGGAATAAACTTTACGGTCGGCAAATTCAATACGATTCTATACGTAGGTGCGAATAATATTTTCGACAAACGATACGTCGGATACATAAATATAAATGATTTCTTCGGCAGATATTACGAAACAGGTGAACCAAGAAGTGTATATTCGGGTTTAAATATTAGTTATAAATTTTAAATATTTGTAAGATGTTAAAAAAAATAATTTATTTTTTCTTAACAATTGCGATAATATCGTGCTGCTCCGTGAACATGTATTCGCAGCAATATTCTGCTTTCACAAATTTCAGAATATTCCCGAGTCCCATTACACAGACTGAACCCGTAGTTTGTTTCAGTCCGACGAATAAACTCCTTATGTTCGCGAGTTCATACACTATCAACACTGCGAGCGGTTTTATCAGCGAAGGTGTGTACATAAGCACTAACGGCGGTTTAAACTGGACGGGAACAGATACATGCAAAGGAAACAACATACAGAACCATGGCGGAGACCCCGGTGTTTCAATTGATAAAAACGGAATATTAATTATCACACATATCGGCAAACAATCCGTAGTCTCTGGAGTTTACAGTCATTATTCAACCGACATGGGAAATACATGGTCGTCTGCCTATCCGCTGACTACACAGCAGCCGGAAGACAAAGGCTCAAGCGCCACGGATGATCATCCTTCCAGCCCTTTTTACGGCAGGACGTATGCTTCATGGATAAATTTTGTCAGTCCCTTCCCTGTCCTCGTTTCTTATACCACGAACAGCGGACAGAACTGGACTAGCCCATCATCCATTAATTCGCCGCCGCCGCAGAGATGCTCAGGCGGTTATATAAGGACAGGTTCTAACGGAACTGTTTATGATGCATGGGCAGGTGTTTCGAGTATTTCTCCGTTCACGGAAAATTTTGCAGGTTTCGCATATTCAACGGACGGCGGGGTTAACTGGAATATTATTCAGAATGCTTATCCAATGAACGGGATAAACGGAACTTTGACTACTAAGAATAACATTAGAGTAAACGGATTACCAAGATTCGATATAGATAAATCGGGCGGACCAAGAAACGGCTGGATATACATGATAACCGCCGAAAAGAATTTATCACCCGCAGGCTCGGATCCGGACATAATACTTCACCGTTCAACGAATAACGGAATTAACTGGTCGGCAGGAATAAGAGTTAATCAGGATGCGGTTAACAACGGCAAGATACAATACTGTCCGTCGATAGATGTCGACTCAACCGGAGGCGTTAATGTAATTTTTTATGATGACAGAAATACTTCATCGGATTCAGCCGAAGTTATTCTCGCGCGTTCAAAGGATGGCGGCAATACATGGAACGAATTCATTATAAGCGACCACAGGTTCATGCCAAAACCAATCGCAGGCGCGGTTTCAAGTTATCAGGGCGATTTCATTTCTTTAGCCTCGAACGGAAATAAGATTTTTGCATACTGGATGGATGACCATTCCGGTATATACCAGATATGGTCGTCAATTATAGATATTAATACAATCGGAATTAAAAAAACGGATTCGGAAGTCCCTTCGGGTTATTTGTTATCTCAAAATTATCCGAATCCTTTCAATCCGTCAACAAAAATAAAATTCTCAATAACAAAAAGCGATAACGTCGTTCTGAAAGTATTTGACATTCTCGGGAAAGAGGTTTCTACTCTTGTAAATGAAAAATTATCACCGGGTACTTACGAAACGGTGTTTTCGATTAACGAATTACCCAGCGGAATGTATTTTTATACACTGAGGGCCGGTAGTTTTTCGCAAACAAAGAAAATGACGCTTCTGAAATAAAATATAATTGAACATTTGAAGCAATATCGAGTATAAGAATAAAGAGATACATGAGAAAAATTTTAAATATTGCATTTTTATTTCTGTTTGTTTTTTCAATCAACTTATTTTCACAGGAAATAAAAGTATCCTCCGTATCGGCACGATATTCGGGAGACGGCGCTTGGAAAGACTGGAATATTTCCTACGATAAAGGTTCAGGCTCTTACACTACGATGTATTCGGGTGAAGATGCATGGAAACAGTGGAGAGTTGCAACTCCTAATTCAGACGGCAGTGTTGAGACTGTATTCAGCGGAGAAGATGCATGGCAGTACTGGAGATTCAGTTTTAGCAATTGCAGCGGAACTATACGGACGGTATTCACGGGCGAAGATGCATGGAAACAATGGGAAGTTACTGACGGCAAACATACGCTGAAAATCAGCACAGTTTTCTCCGGAGACGACGCATGGAAAGACTGGAACATAACTTCAAGCGGCGGAAGTATGAGAATCAATACAAGATTCGGAGGCAACGGCGCTTGGAAAGACTGGAATATAACCGATAACCTCCCGGGCGTGAGTGTAGAATTAAAAACTGCCGCGGTATTTGTGTGTATATACTCGGGTGCGGTTAGAATCAGGAGGTAGAAATTATTTATCGAATTTTTTCGCTCATATTTTGTTATCTTGTTAAATGAGATTATTGTATAAAATATTGCTTTTACTTATATCGGTGAACGTTCTTCAAGCCCAGCCCGTTCCAAAATCACAAAAAGACCATTTTGTTATTCAGTCTGTAATCGGCGAAAATACCGAATACCAGACTCCTTATTATATTCTGAGGTCCGATACGGAATACCCGAAAATACTTATTGATGCCTGCATACACGGTGATGAAGTGGCGGGTGCGTATGCCTGTGATACTGTTATGAAATACATCAATGTTTATGAAGGCTCAGTCGGATTTGTCCCGAAAGTGAATATACAGGCATTCAATCTCAAGGTAAGAGGCGTCGGAGTTGATTTGAACCAGGTTTTCCCTGGCGATAAGAAAGGCGCCATGTATGAAGACAGGCTCGCAAGTGATTTTATGGACTTCGTTCATGACTTCAATCCCGATTACGTAATAAACCTTCATGAAGCATGGACAAAGTTCGATGAAAATATGTATCAGCGTCAGAAAGACAAATCATTCGGTCAGACGTTCATTACGAATTCGGAAAAATTTTCAGACTTCCTCGTCCGTGCTAATCTGAATACAAATAAATACATAACAAGTCCGGAACTGAAATTTCACATACAATATTTCCCGTACAAACCGAATCACTCTATGGATAATATTATTGAGAAACTTAAGATTCCTTCTTATACGGTTGAAACACTGCGAACACTGCCTCTTGAAGACAGAATTAAGTATCAGGTACTTTGTATTCTGACCTTCATAGAAGAAAGCGGAGTGAAATTTACTTACGAACAGTAAAGCAAATACTGTTTCAGAATTTCAGATAATCCACACCCTGCACAAAAACTATATCAAGCGGTATTCCCGCGCTATTAATTCTGTCGAGGTCTTTTTTAAGTTCTTCTTTTATGAAACCGTCTTTTTCTATAAGCGCTTTTACGCCGTCATAGTCGCCGTCGCCCTGCAATTTCAATATTTGCGCTGATGAAGAAATAACAGCGTCTTTCATATTATCGAAATTGACCGAATATGTTCCGTCGCTGTTTCTTGTGAATGCTTTTTTATCTTCAAAATAATAGAACCTTACCATATTTGCTTTTCCGTGTGCGTCTGCAACACCGAATCTGCATGAACGAAGTATGCCGGCAAGAAATGTAACGTAATTATCCATAACTTCACCTTCTTTCAGTTCACCCATTTCGTATAATTTCGTTACGATATATAATCCAAGTATATCCGCCTTGCCTTCTTCCAGCGCGGAATTTTGTTCCTTCAATGCATCCCTGACAGTACCCTTGCCGTTAATCGTATTTTTTATTCCGAGACCGTGCGCAACTTCATGAAACATTGTGTTCTCGAAGAAAGCGTTGAACTTCACATACTTTCTCTGTTCCGGTGTAATCATTAGTTCGGATATCGGCGCCATTATATTATCGAATTTCGCCTTCATTATATTTTTCAACTGTAAGCGTCTTGAACCTTTTTTCATCTGTACTTCTTCGTCATTCGGCAGATTGATTGCAATAGTCTTTCCTCCTGCATTGCAATCGCCGGCATAATAAATCGCGTCATAAGCATTCAAGTCCGAGCCGGAACCGGGATTTTCCGATTTATAAACTTCATCAACCGGCAATCCTTTTTGCAATTCTGGCAGCAATCCTGTGAATCTTTCAAGTTTCTTACTCCATTCAGGGTCTTTAATAAGTACATACGCTTCAAACGATGTTCTGTAACCGAAAAGTTTATCCGTATAGTTTTCAATAGGTCCGACAACGAAATCAATATTTGAAGATTTCATGTCCATCCAGGCTAAATCGCTCGGCTGATAATTATCTGTAAGCAAAGCATCGGCTCTTAAAGACAAATATGTTTTCAGTCCCGGATTTTCCGCGAGTTCTGCTGCCTCTTTAAGCAAATCGGCAATTTTACGAATTTCATTTGAATAGGCTTTCGAATACGGCACAACTTTATAACCGTCTTTTTCCTTCACAATAATTGAGTACGCGCCTGTTTTATTCGGGTCTTTGATTTTTTCAAAATCAGCCTTCGTCATATCCGAAGGATAAAAATTAGCCGTCGGGGGTTTTTCGCCGAATCCTTTTATAAAAGGCTTTTCATCGTTTAAAATATCCCACGGACCATAATTCATTTTTACAAATTCTTTTTCATATTCATCCGTAAGTTTTGAAAGCAGAGCGTCTTTATCTCCGAAATTCTGCTTCCAGAATATATCATCGGCAATTTTTGCCGCTTCAATAAATAATGGTATGATTTTTTTCTCTTTCTCGCTCAGCCAGGATAGATTGGCGTTCAGAGTTACTTTTCTATAACTTTCAACTCTTTGTTTTATGCTATTATTTTGTGAATACATAGTTTGAACCGTAAATATAGTAATGAGGATTAAAAAGATTAGTTTACGCATAAAATTATGTTCTTTTAATTTTTGTGTAAATTATTCAAACACATTTTCATTTACAATTCCATTCTGATTGTGTTATGCATGTTTTTTCGCCGATAAATGAAAAATAGTGCGTGTAAATTCAATACAAATAAATGTTTATTGAATTATTAAATATTTTTGTTCATTTTACGTTAAATTTACCTTAATCAAACAAAGTCGAATGATGAAAAGAATTCTTACCGTTTTTTTGCTTCTCGTCGTATCGTTTTCAGCAGTTTATTCACAGAATGGAACGAGAGCAGTAGATTATAACACACGTTCTATAGGCAGAGGCGGAACTGAGATTGGTTTTTTTGACAGTCCGTCGCTAATGCTGACAAATCCGGCAGGTCTATCGTTCATTAAAAAACCGGTTCTTGATGCAAACGCAATCTTCATGGTTCCGATACCGCATTTTAAAAATTATTCAAAAAATGCAAGCGGAAACACGACAACGAACATTTTAAATGACGCTGAAGGAGACAAAACTCTATATGTAATGCCGAGTCTTGCATACGTTCATAATATTAAAGACAGCAAGTTGACTTTGGGAGCGGGTGTTTTTACGACAGGAGGAATGGGTATCGGTTTCAAACTGAATCATCAGTTATTTACCACTCCCCCGGGAAGTACAAATTATCAGCAGCAGTCTTACAGTTCGAAATTTGCAATTGTAGAAGCAACGCTTTCCGCTGCATATCTTATTACTCCGAATTTTTCAGTCGGTGCAACTGGGGAATTTGTTTATTCAACACTCGATATGTCACAGCCCTTCAGCCTTCCGCCTTCAATATTGCAGGGCAGGCTTGTAACAACACAGGGTGTGACTTCTTTCGGTTCGTATTTTTCAACTGCGAAACCGATGGGATTAGGATACAAGGAATTGACCGCGGCAGCGCAAATAGCAGGATTGAAATCATACACGTTCGGAGGCAAAATAGGATTTGCATATAAATACAACGACAGATTTTCTTTTGGAGCAAGTTATACCGCATCAGTTCCATTGAGATTCAAAAGCGGCACGGCTGATATGGATATGTCGTCACAGTTCAACGAAGCATCAGGAGTAGCAGCAATGAATCTTGTCAACATTTATCACATATCGGTTGATTCGGCGGCAAAACTTGTAGCGGCATTGTTTTCGGCAAACGGAATCAGTCCTTACGCGGGTTTCATTGGAAAATATACAATCACAAATGATTTCAGTACACCCCAGTCAGCCGGATTCGGTTTGATGTATTCACCTATTGAAAAACTCAGATTCGGTTTCGATTTTGAATGGCTTAACTGGTCAAAAGCATTCAACAGCATGAAAATCACACTGTCCGCAGGCGATAACAGCAACATCAATAAAATGATAGGCAGCGGCGGAACGAATCAATCTGACCTTGTTATCGAATTCCCAATGAAATGGAAAGACGCTGTTATTCTTAAATTCGGCGGTGAATACGATATAAGTAAAGTTTTAACGTTAAGAGCAGGATATGCATACAGCACAAATCCTATACCGCCCGAAACAATTATTCCGATAATGCCGGCAGTTCTCGAACATCATATAATGGCAGGCTGCACGTATGCACTTCTGCAAAAACTGGATTTAAACCTGGCAGTTGAATACGGATTGAACAACAAGGTCACAGCCGCAAGCACGCATCTTGTTGCATCCGAATACAACAACAGTGAAAGCAGTCTCAAAAATCTTCTGGGTCATATTTCGCTTTCATATCATTTCTAAAAATTTTTTCGCAGAGACTCCGCACTGGAGTCTCTGCTTTTTTAGCATACCTTGCTTATTTTCACTTGAATACTGCCGTTAGCAGACAAACCCCACTATCCCCAAAATACCCTGATTATTAATACGATTTTCCTATTTATAAAAGTGTCATTTCGTGCAAAAATAATTTTAAAAATAATACTTGACTTAATAATAAAAATTGATTATGTTAATAATAGATTTTTTTTATTGACTATTGCACGATAAATGGAAAACGAAAATCTTCCAATATTGCACAGATACACTGAATGCCGCCGGCTGTCAAAGCCGGCGGCAACTCGAACACGTGATTTTCGAAATATTTTTTTGATAATAATAATTTTTTATAATCCAACACAAGGAGTAATTCATTTATGAAAAAAATATCGATTCTATCCGGGCTAATGCTGACAGCATTGATTGCTTTTACGGCATTCACAACCAGCCCGCCTGCATCAAATCCTGCTGAAAAATTGGTAGTTCACGTTATTGGGTGTGAAACCTGCAGGAACATACAATATTGCATAAACGGAGGTCCGGTTCAGACAGCAACAACCAGTGATTTTGTTATCGAATGCAATCCACAGTTACCGTTTATACAGATAATATGTATAAAGTGCTGTCCCGATAACAGATTTGGTACTGCAACATTCGATTGCGGCATTACCAAAGAAGTTACTATTAAAGTCTCTCCTGATGCATCCGAATGCTCATGTTTCGGTAATAAGAAAAAGTAGCAAAAGAAATAACTGTTTTCTTAAAGGAAAAAAAGGAGTAACAAATTATGAAAAAAATCTCAATTCTTTCGGCATTGTTATTTGTATCAATAATTATTTTTTCGGCATACGCTTTTAAACAACAATCTCCAAACCCAAACACGGGATACTGGATTGATGTTTTAGGTTGTGACGATTGTAAAAATATTGTCTATTGTGTAAATGGCAGTCCGGAATATATTTCCAGAACAAAGCACTTTTATGTTGAATGCGATCCTAACAGCCTTCAGCAGAATATTTGCGTAAGGTGTTGCGGCGACCGCTATGGAACAGCAACTATAATGTGCGGTACAACAAATGTAAAAATAACAGTCTCCCCGGATAATGCACCCTGTTATTGCGGCGACAAAAACAAAACAAAATAAATTAAAGGGTCTTAAACGATCCTCATTTACTAAACTAAATTATAAGGAGTAAAAAATCATGAAAAAATTATCAATCATCTCGGGAATTTTGCTGATTGCATTAACTGTCTTTATGGCATTCACTATATACCAGCCGGCAGATAAAACAGCCGACCAGTTCAAGGTACATGTGACAGGTTGTGACGATTGTTCCAAACTGCGTTATTGTGTAGGCGGCGGTCCGACAGTTTATCCGGGCTCATGCGACTTCACTGCTGAATGTAATCCGTTTGGACCTGTCGTACAAACAATATGCGTGAGGTGCGGAGATAAAGCAGGTACGGCGACTATTTATTGCGGGCAGACAAAAGAAGTTAAAATCGAAGTTTCGATGTTTGGCACTGCATGTGACTGCAAATAAAGGAAGTTCTTTTATCAAAAAATTTCGAATAAAGTCTTAAAAGGAGTAAAAACAATTATGAAAAAGAAATCAATATTTTCGGGTCTCATTCTGACCGCATTAATAGTATTTGCCGCATGCGCTTTTAAGCAGCAGCCTTCTAATCTGACAGGTTTCTGGGTAGATGTAATCGGTTGTGATGAATGCGATAACATTTCTTATTGTCTGAACAACGGTCCGGCAATTAGCGTTAACTCAACTCACTTTTATGTCGAATGCGACCCTGCAAGCGAGCAGCAAAAGATTTGCGTTACATGCTGCGGCGACAAATACGGAACTGTGACGTTAGTTTGCGGAAGTGTGCCGGGTGTTAAAGTAAAAGTATCCAACGCAAGCAAACCATGTAATTGTTCCAATAAAAAGTGAACTGTATAAGATTAATAATCGCTAAAAATTACACTAATCAAAATAATAAATTAAGGAGTAAAAACTATTATGAAAAAATTATCAATCATTTCGGGAATTTTGCTGATTGCCTTAACTGTTTTCATGGCATTCACTATATATAAACCTATAGATACAACAGCAGACAAGTTCAAGGTTCATGTTATCGGCTGTGATGACTGTTCACAACTGCATTATTGCATCGGCGGACTTTCGGCTGTTTATCCGGGTTCATGCGACTTTACGGCGGAATGCAATCCTTTTGGCAGTTCAGCCGACCAAATAATATGCGTCAGATGCGGAGATAAATCGGGGTCTGCTCTAATTCATTGCGGTGTTACAAAAGAAGTAACAATTAATTTTATTGCATCTCCTTCAGACTGCCAATGCAAATGACAGACATAAGTTGAAGTTCATTTTTTAATTAAAAACATATTAAGGAGTAAATCAAACATGAAAAAAATCTCAATTATAACCGGAATACTAATTATTGCATTAACTGTATTCACGGGATTTACCATTAATCAGCAGACAGAAATTACAGCCGACCAGTTTAAGGTTCATGTCGTTGGATGTGATGACTGCTCAAAATTGCATTATTGTATAAACGGCGGTGCATCTATTTATCCGGGTTCCTGCGATTTCATAGCCGACTGCGATGTGTCCGGGACTGTTTATCAGACTATTTGTGTGATTTGCGATGGTAAATTCGGCTCCGCTGCAATAATATGCGGTCAAACGAAAGATATTACTATCACTTTAACTGAATCAGGGACAGTATGTAGTTGCAAAAAATAAATCCGGATTTTTTTAGATAATATGAAAACCCGTTATCATAGTTATGATAACGGGTTTTTAATATGCAGGAATTAATCCCGGTCAATAATACCATCAATCCAAAACTATTACTTAAGATTTCAGTTTGACATATTATTTTAACAGGAGCATTCTTTTTGTTTCCAAAAAATTACCGGCCGACAATTTATAAAAATACACTCCGCTTGATAATCCGTCCGCATTGAAATTGACTTCGTATGTTCCCGGCTGCATTCTTTCATTCACAAGCGCCGCAACTTCCTTTCCCAGAATGTCATAAACCTTAAGAGTTATTATGCCGTTTTCAGATTTCAATTTTCCGTTTTCAGGAATCGAAAACCTGATTTTAGTGGAAGGATTGAACGGGTTAGGAAAATTCTGGCTCAAAGAAAACGAAGTCGGGACTTCTGTCGAAATATTCTGCACTCCTATTACAAAATTATTATTATAAAACTGCCAGGCAACAGCGGCAAGTTGTTTCAACTTTGTCACTGAATTCAGATTGTTCGTTCCTCTCGCAACCAACTGACATATTATTACAGTCTGAGTATCACCGGGACTCACAACAAGATTAGACGCCCCTGTACCCATGATGTATCTTCTGTCTCCTGGCGGATTAGAGAATGTAGTAATAGTATCTCCACCGATACAATTTTTAATTTGAGCCATATTCGTATTTCCATTGTAACCGAATTCAGTCCATCCTGTATTTGTTTCAGGTTCTCCGGTATAAACTTTAATGCTTCGCTGTTTTGTAAAAGGATGATGCCAATATGCTCCGTCTTTTTTATATCCTCTTAAATAATTATATGCTTCTATGGGTAAACTGGGATCAAGTAAGCATGTCAATGATTGATCATTCGTAAAATAAACAAACGAGGTCATATTCAAATTTACTGGAACAGAACCTTTTATTTTTGCACCTTTAAGAATAATCTTTCCCGCCGCCGGAGGATTCGCGCCGTAACTCGGCGGGTTCCCGTCTCCGTCCATATTATCGGCATTATACATATAACCTAATTGCAACACAGTATCGCAGCCGATATAATCATCATTTGCATTTCCCAAATCTTCATCACATATGAATGACATAAAAGTCGAATCCCAGACATTGCTCCCTTTATTAATTATTTCATATTTCATAAACTGCATGTCCGCATATTCCTCTTTTGAATATCCCCATGCAGTAAAATGGGTTTCGGTGAACAGCGGAAGTGTGCCACCCGAAAATCCTTCGCTTTGGTTGTGCGAAAACTGGAATCCGTCAGTCATACATATAAATACGGTTTGCCGGGCATTGTGAACACCCGGTGTATCAATTCCCTGGTCATAAATACCATTATTGTTTACATCATAATATGGCGCACCGTAAGGCACCATCCTGTACCAGTTTGCCCAATCCGGATTCGAAGGACCGTCTCCTCTCGAGACTTTGTACAATTTGAAATTCGTATTCGAATCAGGAACGCCGTTATTTATAAACCCGGGAGAATATTCACCCTTATAAGAACAAGATACTAGACGAATTGCGTTCAACACTTTTGCACCAATTGTTAAACCTGCCGAAAATCCTATAAATCTGTTAGAACCCGCAGGCCACATACATCCCGGAGTGTTACTTGTCCTTATATCCTGATTGAAAGTACCTGTGTTCTGTATCCAGGTGGACATTCGATTCGGTTCAAGCAAAATCTGTTGTTGTATCAACTGCGGTGAGCGGGATTCCTGTTTAAAAGTAATTTTTGGATTTGAAAAAGCATTTAAACAGAAAAGACCCGATAACAAAATCAGAAATAACTTTTTCATAGCGATAGATTTATGTTTTAAAATGAAGTATGTTTAACCCGTATAAGGCATTCGAAGCCTTTTCATTTAATTTAGTGATTATTAATTATAAGAATCAATGTATTTTTACGTTTTAAAAAACAGCGATATTTGATTTTTTGATTCGTGAGTTTTATTGGATGAGATGATAATAAAAAAGCCGGCTGTTTTCAGCCGGCTTCTCTGGATTCCGGCTTTCGCCGGAATGACAAATCATATGTATTATTTCAATTATTAATTACAAATTATTAATTACTAATTGATAATTATTTCTTAGGAACATTCTTTAATGTTTCAAGCAGATAATCCCAGAATTTCTTTACTGTTGCAATGTTGCACTGCTCGTCCGGAGAGTGCGGGAATCTGATTGTCGGTCCGAATGAAATCATATCGAGGTTAGGAAATACGCCGCCGATAAGTCCGCATTCGAGTCCTGCGTGAATCGCTTTAATTTCGGGTTTGTTGCCGAACATCTTTTCGTACAATTCAAGCATTTCTTTCAGTATCGGTGAATTCGGATTCGGTTTCCATCCCGGATATTGTCCGTCAAATAAAATTTCCGCCGCGCCCGCAAGTTCAAATACTGCTTCCATCTTTCTTTCGAGGGCTTCCTTGCCGCTGTCAACCGAACTTCTGAGAAGACACTTAACTTCGATTGTCTGTGTCTTTTCGTCCGATTTTACGATTGCAAGATTCGTCGATGTTTCAACAAGTCCCGGCATATCGTTGCTCATTCTAACTACGTTATTCGGTAAAGCATAAATGCAGTTGATTAAATTCTTCTGTGTATCTTTATCCATTATTTCCGCGGGTGCCGTTGTTTTTTCACACACAACTTCAAGACCCGGGTCTGCTGTTGCAAATTCTTTCTTTACTGTTTCATTATACAAATTCACTTCCGTTTCGAATATCGTTGCTTTGTCTGCGGGTACCATTACTACCGCGTGTGCTTCTCTTGGAATTGCATTACGTAAATTACCCCCTTCTACCGATGCTAAAACCAATCCGATTTTTCTTTCTGCAAGCCTTAAGAATCTGAAAAGCAGTTTGTTTGAGTTTCCTCTGCCAAGGTGAATGTCGCATCCGGAATGTCCGCCTTTAAGGCCTTTAACAATTAATTTATACGCTGCATAGTTTGCAGGAACCGGAGTCTTTTTGTATTTGAAAGTTGCATTTCCGTTTGTACCGCCTGCGCAGCCTATGAACAATTCGCCTTCGTCTTCAGAATCAAGGTTCATTAGAATATCGCCCTTTAAATATCCGGGTTTCAGTCCGAATGCACCTGTCATTCCTGTTTCCTCGTCGATTGTGAAAAGCGCTTCAATCGGTCCGTGCGGGATGTCGTTCGCTTCAAGTATCGCGAGCGATGTAGCAACACCGATTCCGTTATCGGCTCCGAGTGTTGTTCCCGTTGCTTTTACCCATTCGCCGTCAATTCTCGGTTTGATGGGGTCTGTTTCGAAATTGTGATTCGCGTCGCTGTTTGCCTGCGGAACCATATCAAGGTGTCCCTGTAAAATGACGCCCTGTCTGTTTTCCATTCCTTTTGTTGCGGGTTTGCGTATTACAACGTTGCCGACTTCATCAAGTTCATATTCAAGATTATTCTTCTTGGCAAAGTTAACTACGTATTGACGCATTCCTTCTTCAAATTTGGAAGGATGCGGAATCGCACAGATTTCTTCGAAATGTTTCCAGATTCCTTCCGGTTTTAGATTATTTAATACTGCCATGACTATTTTTCCTTTTTTAGTTCTTTGAAATATATAAAATTATGTAGATTTAAACCTCCGATAAATTTTGATACGCGTTCTTCCGCGGGTTCGATTTTATCAGCAAACGATGCCCTTAATTCTTCTACGATATCTTTGACTTTTTTGTTGCCGTCAATCATCAGCCATGTTGCCGTTCCGATATCATCAAGTTTTATTCTGATGTGTTTGGACCGGTTTTTCGGAATTAAGGATATAAAAAATTTATTTTTAAATTTCGGAATCAATATACGAATCAGCCCGTCGTTCTCTTCGTGTTCATTTATTCTGACAGGAGTTAACTCAAGCAGGTTGTATACTTCCCTTTTCTTTTTACTGAACATACTCTAAAAATAATTTTAAAAACGGATTAAAAAAAGATAATTCGTTGAAGTGATTCTCCCTTTTTTATACAAAAGAAGGGGCTTTTGCCCCTTCTTTTTAAATACTTATTCGTTATTACATTCCCGCGCTGGGAGGAGCAGGTTCATCCGGACTGCCCGCATTCCTGAGAGGAATATATATTAATATTAAACCGATTATGCAAAGAATTGCGAAACCTATTAATAAAGGAGGTTCGGCAAATATCTGCGGGATTTTGAATTCCGCTATCTTGAACGGTGCAAATCCCAAACCTGTCAGAGCCTCACCCGCTATGAAACCGGAGGCGAGTAGTATTCCGACATTTTCAATTCTTACTTTCTGTGCTTCGTTTAATTTTCTCTTCTTAACCATCATATCAAGAATTCCTTTAATGATACCGCCGATAAATATTGCGAACGTGGTTTCCAAAGGAAGATACATACCTACCGCTACAAGCATCGGGCTCTTTACCTGCATCATAATGAATGCCATACCCATCAAAAGACCGCAGATAATAAGCGGCCATGCCATCTTGCCGCCTACAATACCCTGTGATAACATTGCCATCAAACCTGCCTGAGGAGCCGAAAGATTCTTGCTTCCGAAACCGCCCTGATAGTTCTGCTGAATACCCTGAGCGATGTCAGCCTGATTGAGCAGGTTCAAAATATAAAACATTACAAGACCCGATACAATAACGCCGATTAAATCGCCGACCTGCATCTTCCAGGGTGTACCGCCGAGTATATGTCCTGCTTTTAAATCCTGAAGCATTTCACCCGCTACTGCCGCCGCTACGCAAACGATTGCCGCCACACCAAGTACCGATGCAACTCCGCCGTGCTGTGCGTCGACTCCGATAACTACAAGAATCAATGCAGTCGTTACGAGCGCGGTTAACGTGAGACCGCTGATAGGGTTATTAGAAGAACCGATGATACCTACCAGATATCCTGAAATTGCCGCAAAGAAGAATGCGAGGATAATAAGGATTGTCGCCGATGCAAGCGACGGAATAAGCGACGCTCCGAAAACGAAATATGTGATGCAGAATGTCGCAACCGCTACTATTATAATACCGGTTATAATATACGAGAAACTTAAATCTTTTTCTGTTCTTGATACAACACCGTGACCGCCTGACGCCGCTTTCTTGACGTCGCCAATCGAACGCTTGAGACCTGCGAACAGAGATTTTCTCATATTGAAAAGCGTAAAGCAAGCGCCCATAAGCATACCGCCGATAGCGATAGGTCTTACGATGAATCTCCAGATTTGATTAATCTGGAATCCCGGATCCGATAATACTTCCGCGCTCTTGCCTGTAAGAATCGCCCATTCTTTAATGAAATTTACATCGCTTATATAAGGATATATGAAATAATAAATTATTGGTGTAAGCAAACCCCATGCTAATAGACCGCCGCTGAAGTTTAACGATGCATATTTAGGTCCGATAATGTATCCTACTCCCATATATGCGGGGCTGATTCCGGGTGAACTTATTAACATACCGCCCTGAGCGTTTATGTTAGTTCCGGGGATTTTGACTTTTTCAAAGAAGGCATAAAATTTTTCCCAACTGGCTGCGAAGAAATTTATCTGACCAAGGAACTGAATCAATGCGCCGATTCCCATTGCACTGAATAAGAACTTTGAACCGCCGCCGCCGCCCTGACCTGATTTATGAATTTCCGCCGCTGCAGTGGATTCGGGAAAAAGTAAATCCTGATCTTCCACCATTACTCTTCTGAGCAATGCTACGAACATGATACCAAGAACACCTCCCGATATCAGAATTACCGTTGCTGTCGCGTAATTTGCCATCGAGATGTTTTTCGGATCCCAGATACCGGCAATAAAAAATGCAGGCAGTGTGAAGATTGCACCTGCTGCCACAGATTCACCGATGGATCCGACCGTTCTTACAAAATTCTCTTCGAGAATATTGCCTTTAAAAACCTTAAGAATTGCCATTCCCAGTACTGCCGCGGGATACGTAGCCGCGATTGTCATACCTGCTTTCAACCCCAGATACGCGTTTGCCGCACCGAGAACTACCGCAAGTATCAAACCGATAATAAGACCGCGGATAGTAAACTCCGCAAGGCTCGTTTCGGCAGATATGTACGGTACAAATTTCTTTTGTTCGGACATAATTTTATAATTTAATTAGGTATATAATATATTGACGAGTATATTTTCTTTTGAATTTTGAAAATTTAGTTAAATTATGAATTTCTGCGTTAAGTTTCAATTCTACAAATTTCTAACACGTAAATATTATTTTTACGTTGATTTATTCGTTGCATTTACTTTAAACTCCGCGCCTGTTTCCCCATATATTAATATGAAGCCTGCCGCTGAAATTGTATCCGTGGGTCAGACACATTTGCACCGTCATTCCGCTCTTTTCATTTATTTCATCCGCCGTTATTCCCTCAGGCATTAGCCAAACTTCACTGTTTGAAAAACCGACCTGTAACTGTAAATCTTTTATTTCATCTATATCCGTTTCCGAACAAACAACGAATTTCCACTGTATATCAAAATCTTTCCTTTTGGAATGCTCGTTGTATTCCCTGAAAGAATCTAGGTTAATCCTGTTCTTTGAATGACTTCTTTCGAATTCCGTTCCGAAGGGAACTGACGAAGATAATTTCGGACTTATACTTACGAGGTCGATGTATTTAATGAAATCCGATATCATCGTTCCGTTAGTTTCAATCGTAATGTGAGCATTAAGTTTTTTAAGTTCACGGCAAAGAATTTTCAATTCTTCCTTCTGAACAGCAGGCTCTCCGCCTGTAATAACTACGTCCTTTACGTTACCTTCGGTAAATTTTTGCAGTATAAGATTAATATCAACATCGCCGAGATTTGTTTTATCCTCAGGATTCCAACTCGTATAAGGAGTGTCGCATAAATTTCCGCCGGGAAATTTACATCTCAGATTGCAGTGATTTGTTCTGATAAAAAAAGAAGGGACACCTGTGCGTTTCCCTTCTCCCTGTATCGAAAAAAATAACTCGGATATCTTCATTTGATTTTTGAATTCAACGGCCCCGCTAAATTTTTGTAAGAAGTCAGTTCGGCTTTTACCGAACCGATAATCACATCAAGTTGCACTTTAATAGGAATCTTCCTGTCGTCATCGGAAATCCACACTGCAATGTTCTCCGCCTTTTTAATAAGCGCGCCTTCTCTTACGAGCGGCTGAACAATGACGGACCGAAATTCGCCTGCCGAGACATCGGCTTTATCCTTGTCGAGAATTTTCACAGTCAGGTCATATGACGCGTCACCGTAAAAACTGTTCATTGTGAATTCATCGTTTTTATTCATAACTGAAATATTCTGTGTCCTTGCAAAATAGAATGCACTAATCACATCCAGAGCATATTTCTGAATCACATATTCCCCGTCGGGTTTTTTCTCGCCTTTGACAATCTTCGTAGTATTTACTTTCAAATTTTCATGGTCAAAAATAGCGGTAAAATCCTGTGTGTAGTCCCCTTCCCTTATCACCTGTTCAAATTTCCATGGAAACAATCCTTCAGCGTCAAGATAGCATCTGTAAACATCAGCAATTTTATAAACCCATTCGAAACTCGAAGCGGAATTTATTTTAAGAGAAATGTCATAGCAATTCCTTCCGTTTATCAATGAATAATTAGGCGCAATTTCCATTACTACGTAACCTGCGGTAAGGAATCCGTAACTGATTTCAAATTCAAGCCTTTCCCCGAGACCAAAAGCGCTCTGGGAAATTTTCCTGAAACCGTTTTTTGTGGTATCCTGCGCAAATGAACTGCAGGTAAGTGCAAACAATAGTACCAGTACCAATATTAATCTGTTTTTCATATTATATCTTTTTCTATTTTAACCTGAAATTATGAAAAATGTTTCTTATTTATTGCACTAAAATTCGGTCGAAAAACTCCGCTAAACGTCTATTCCAGAAGCCTGCTGATTTTTTCCAGAACCTCGTCTGTATTGATTTTATCCATGTCGTCGCCGTCATCAGGCCTTATTATAAGTGCATTATTGCTAAGCGGTCCCCATCTTTCCGAATTCATGGGGGCGGAATTCGGGTAAAAGCCCGCGATACTTTTATTCAACGCTCCGGCAATATGAATCGGACCTGTTGAATTTGAGATGAATAAAGAACATTTATCTATAAGTATCATAAGTTCTCTTAAATTAATAAGACCAGCAGCATTAAAGACGCCTCCACGCTCATCAGCAAACTTATCTGCAAGTTCCTTTTCATTTTCGCTGCCCGTTATTACAACAATATAATCTTCGTGGCGGTTATTAATCTTTGAACTCAAATCAATCATTTTTTCGACAGGCAAGTCATAAGCGGAACCCTTGCTCCCGGGATGTATTATTAAGAATTTCGAATTTATATCGAATCCGGCGGATGCAAGTTTATTTTGCAGAGCCTGAAATTCAGTATCCGTGTACGTGAAATAAAATTTCTTTTCGTATGATATATCGTCAGTCAGGAATTTAAGAAGATTTAAATTGTAATCCGATTCGTGTTTTTCCGAATATTTCCTATGTTCCTTAATTCGGTAATTAAACAAAAACGAATACCACCTGTATGATGTTCCAACCCTTATACGGATTTTAGACCTGTAAAAAGCAGAGGCGATTTCCGAACGCGGAAAGACAGATATTGCAGCATCAAATTTGCCGGCTTCAAGGAAATCAATAAACTCTTTTTGCCCTTCAAATTTTTCAAAATAAACGACACTATCAATATCCCTGTATCCTTCAATCAGGTTTTCAAGACGATTGCTGATAAGGAAAGTAATTCTTGATTTCGGAATTAATCTTTTGATTTCATTGATTAATGGCAGTGATAAAATGACATCCCCTATCTTATCGGTTCGCGAAACTAAGACTTTTACTTCCTTCTTCGATAATAAATCTTTGTATACTTCCCTCATGCGGGAATAATTATTTCTTTTCTTTATAAGACAGAACTATGTCCGTTTCCGAAGATTCGGGTTTGAAACTCATCATCACTTCAACATCCCTTTTGTCTTTTGTCCATTTAATCATTCCGCCTTTTTCGTTCATCAGTTCATCGGAGCCCGCTTCCTGCTGGAATCCGTTTTTCTTCAACTCTTCCTTGTAAAAGTTTGCTATATCCATTGGCTTACCTTTGGAAACGAATGTAACCGTTGTTCCTTCGGACTGATTATATATCGAGCCGTGGCATGTCGAATTGGGAGGTACCGGAATATCTTTCGGATAATCTGCGGGTAATCCTGATTTTAATCCGAGATCGTTACCGTCGGTTTTTGTGTCTTCTTTCTTTGTATCAACTACTTTATCCGGGGATTTGTTGTCTGTTTTAACTTCATCCGTTTTATCTTTTTTCTGTTCGGGCGTTTGATTCTTGCCGCAGCCGAAACCTATAAGAACGGTCAACGAAATGATAACAAATAATAACTTTTTCATATTCTCTCCAAATGATTATATAAATAAGAAACCCCGTCGTTGGAGACGGGGTGTAAATATCAGTTGTTGCAGCGGACTGCGGTAAATGTACCGGCAATCCAACTTTTCTTTTCGTCTTTAAAACACATAGCAATCTTACCTGTGACAATATCATCGTTCTTTTCCGTTATCACGAGAGCGCAATTCCAGGCCGGAGTGGATTTCTGCATATTCTCATTCACGGTTGTATGGAAATCTCCGGTGCATCCCTCTATGTTCATTGCAAATGATTCTTTTATGAATTCGCCTGTCTTGAATTCACTTCCGAGTTTTGTCAGATGAAATGCGTTATCGTTTTCAATAAATCCGCACTTGTTCTTCGGAGACTTGTCGCTGAAATTAAAAACATTGTCGTTGGAACCGCGCCAGAATTCAAAATTGACATATTCAAATTTGATTTCTTTTCCGTCAATCATTCCTTTTAACGGGAAATCGGGTATATCCTTTGCGGATATACTTTCTTTCCAGCCGAAAGAATTGTTTGAACTCTGCTGCGTATTCTGTTTGACTTCATTCTTGCCGCACGAAATTAATGTGAGTGCTATGAGTATAAATAATAAACCGTAATATTTTCGCACAATTGAATTAGTTATTTGCAAAATTTCACAAATCTATCATTTATTCTGCCCCAGTGCAAGTTATTAATAAAGTTATCAATATATTTTGCTCTTCCGGGTCCGTCCTTATGATAATATGCATGTTCGAAAACATCGCATGGAATTAAAGGAACACCGCCCCATATTGCGCCGTAATGATGCTCGTCAACGAGTACATTCAACAGCCTTCCGCTGTATAGTCTGTCAAAGACAAGGACACCCCAGCCCGAAAGTTTCGCGGATAAAGCAGTCGCTTTAAAATCTTCTTTCCATTTTTCAAAACTTCCGAATTCCTTCACTATTGCGTCAGCAATATCTTTTCCTTTCGAGATATCACCGTCTCCTCCCAATACTTCCCAGTATACATCGTGTAATAATGCGCCGCCGTGATTCCAAGTAAGCCTTCTCTTTAATTCGCCTACGTTTGAATAATTTCCGTTTGCTTTTGCTCTGTCAGCACTCTCGAGTTCTTTTTCAATATTATTCAGGAATGTTACGTAACCCTTTTGGTGCGTATTGTAATGCCAGTCAGTTGTTTCAGGAGACATCACGCCCTTAAGTAAAGTTTTTGCTTCTTCGTCCGAGTAAGGTCTCGGATTGAATTTCCATTCAAATGCCATTTGTTTTAAATCTCCTTTCGGTTTTTTTATTTTTATTAATTTTAGAAATCCAGGTATAAATGCGAAAGATATCACCCCCATTGCCGAGGACTGAATAAATTTTCTTCTTGAAATATCTTTTCCCATTTTAAAATATTTATTAAGCGCCGAATGAACTGCCGCATCCGCAGGTGCGCTTTGCATTCGGATTGTTAAACACGAAACCCTTTCCGCTCAGTCCGTCCGTGTAATCCACTTCTGTTCCCGTTAAGTAAAGGAAACTTTTCATATCAACAAATACCTGCAGACCCTCGAGTTCGATAACACTGTCCGTTGGTTTTGACTCTCCGTCAAACCCAAGAGTGTATGTGAAGCCGGAACAACCGCCGCCTTTAACGCCTATTCTTAATCCGTAGTTCTCGGGTATATTGTTTTCTTTCATTATTCTTTTTATTTCAACCACTGCTTTTTCAGTGATGTTGATGTCTTCCGTTACTCCCGGAATGAATTTTGTTTCTTCTGACATAAAATGTATATTTTAGTTTCTGAATTTATTTACTGTACTAATAAATTTTTCGGTTACTATGTTAATTTCTTCGTTCGTCGTATTCCTTCCGACGCCGAACCTAACCGAGGATTTAATTTTCTCTGAAGTCAATCCCATTGACTTTAACACATGAGAATCCTGTAAAGTTGCGGAACTGCATGCGCTGCCTGTAGATACTGCGATTTTCTTTAAATTATTTATAAGCATATTGGCATCCACTCCTTCGAAACAAATATTGGCAGTGTTTGGAAGCCGTTTGGTCCTGTGACCGTTTAAATAAACATGCGGAAGCCGTCTCAGGAATATTTCCGTTAATCTGTCCCTCAATACCGTTTGTTCTTTAAAATCATCAAATATTCTCTTCCCTGCTATTTCCGCCGCCTTGCCGAATCCAACTATACCCGGTACATTCAGCGTTCCGCTTCTCAATCCGTTTTCATGTCCGCCGCCGTGAATCTGACAGGATATTTTTATTCCCTGATTTCTTCTATTTATATATAATGCGCCTATTCCTTTCGGTCCGTATATTTTGTGCGCCGAAAAACTCATCAGGTCGATTTTATATGCATTAACATCCATGGGAATCTTTCCGTAAGCCTGAGTCGCATCGGTGTGGAACAAAACATTTTTCTTTTCGCAGATACCGGATATTTCGGGAATGGGCTGTATAGTTCCTACTTCATTGTTCGCTGTCATTACACTGACAAGAATTGTGTTATTGTCGATAAGCGATTCAAAATCATTCGGATTAACTATTCCGTATCTGTCGGGTTTGGCATATTTTATTTCAACCCCTGCATTCGAAAGCGACCTGCATGTATCAAGAACTGCAGGATGTTCGATTTCGGTTGTAACAATATTTGCGCCTTCTTTAAAATTTGATTCAACGATGCCTTTTATTGCGAGATTCACCGATTCGGTTGCCCCGCTTGTCCATATAATATCTTCGCTTTCGGCATGAATCAGTTCCGCGACTTTTTTCCGCGAATATCCGACTGCTGCCGAGGCTTCATTTCCATAATGATGCTTCGATGCGGCATTTCCGAATTTTTCCGTAAAATAAGGCAGCATAGCAGCGACAACTTCATCGTCAACAGGTGTCGTGGAATTGTAATCCATAAATATTATTTTCTCAGACAAAATCAGATACCATTTTTGTTTTCAGAATATTCTCGAATTCATTTTGTATCTTGCTTAAAGGGTCCTTTATTGAACAATTATCGTTCATAAGACAACCGTTATCCTCGTCATGCATACATTCAACAATCGATGTGCCGTTTTCAATTATGTTTACAAGTTCGGATAATGGTATTTCATTCAATTTCCTGATAAGTTTATATCCTCCGTTGATACCCTGACTCGAACCAAGTATATTTTCTTTCTTTAATTTCTGCAGAATCTTGGCAAGCAAATCATGCGGAATTCCGAGTTTCTCAGATATATCGCGAACTCTGACAATTTCATCCTTGGAATTGGAAATATATCTTAGCGAAATTAAAGCATATTCGAGTTTTTTTGAAAACTTAACCATCTAAAAATATTTAACTTACTAAATCGGACTAATATAGTCGTATTTAAAACAATTTAAAATTATAATTTAGTTCCATCATAGAGTATTATTATTTATTCAGTTAAAGATGATATATTTTACTCTGTTTAATTAGTAAGTAATTTATTAATATTAATATATACTGCATATTATGGGGAACAATAAGAGTAATTTAAAAGGGGATTTTTCTGTAACAGAGTTACTGGGTCAGGAAAATATTTTACTTAAATCAAAAATCGGGGAACTTACATCAGCGCTCGCATCGCTAAAAACTGAGGAAGAAAAATTTCGTTCTTTTTACGAGACAATGACGGAGGGAGTGGCAATACACAAACTTCTTTTTGATAAAAATAACCGGCCGGTTGATTACATTATTACCGATTGCAACCCTTCCTTTACACGCATAACGGGAATATCCAAAGAAAAAGCATTAAACAATTACGGAACAAAATTATACGGTACATCAACTGCGCCTTATATTGATATATATTCCAAAACTGTCCAATCCGGAATTCCTGAATTTTTCGATGTGTTTTTCGAGCCTATGCAAAAACATTTCAGTATATCCGTTATTTCTCTCAAAGATAATAATTTTGCAACTATTTTTTTGGATGTTTCGAACAGAATAAAATCCGATAACGAAATCAGAAAAAGAGAAATTGAATACAGAGACCTGGCAAACAATCTACCTTACATTATAAGCAGATACGACAAAGATTTCAAACACCTTTACATAAATTCAAAAATCGAGACGGCTACAGGCATTCCTTATGAATCTTTTATCGGGAAAAGCATTACCAGTATTGAATTGCCGGAAGATTACAAGACAATATGGATAGAAAAACTCCAGGTTGTTTTTCATAAAAAGCAGCCTGTAATTTTTGAATTCGATTACGATACTCCTAACGGAAAACAAAAATACGAATCGCAAATCATCCCTGAATACAATTCACAAAAGGAAGTTGAAACAGTTCTTTGCATCACACGAGATGTTACGCAGAGAAAAATCTACGAACAGGAACTCATAAAGGCAAAAGAACATGCGGAGGAAATGAATCGAATAAAAACGAATTTTCTTGCAAATATAAGCCATGAACTGCGAACTCCGATGGTAGGAATTCTGGGGTTCTCGGAAATTATTGCGCAGGATACATTCGAAGAACAGACAAAAAAAATGGCAAAAATGCTGTACAAGGCGGGAAAAAGATTGACCCATACTTTGAATCAATTGCTGGACCTATCCAGAATTGAGGCTAACAGTCAGGTGGTAAGGCCCTTGAAACTGAATGTACCTTCATGTATCAGAACCGTTATTGAGAATAACGAACAACTTGCCGCCGGGAAAAAATTAAATCTGGATTTTATTTGCAGCGACGAGAATATATCGGCATACCTCGATTCATATATGCTGAATGTCATATTGGACAATCTTATTAGTAACGCTATTAAATATACAAATAAAGGCTGCGTAACAGTTTCTGTTTTTGAAGAAAAAATTGACAACACGAATTACTGTTCCATTAAGGTTGCCGATACCGGAATAGGAATATCCGAAGAAAACATGAATATAATCTTTGATGAATTCAGACAGGCAAGCGAGGGATACGGAAGAGTATTTGAAGGTACAGGTCTCGGTTTGACTATTACCAAAAAATTCACGGAAATGCTTTCTGGGAAATTATATATTGACAGTAAATTGGATGAGGGCACAACTGTTAAAATAACCTTTCCCGCTAATTTAAATATTCAAACGGAAAATAATAAATCAGACGGAAACGGGATTATTAAAGTTTCGGATAAAATGGAGAATATACTTTTAATAGACGATGATGATTTTACAAGAGATTTTGTAAAGGCGCTTCTGAACGGCATATATATTGTTGATTTTGCAAAGAACGGAGCGGATGCTCTCGAAAAAATCGGACAGAAAAAATACGAACTCATTTTGCTTGACATAAATCTGGGAATGGGTATTGACGGTCTTGAATTGCTTTCTCTTATAAGGCAAAAGAACGAATACAATAACGTACCGGTAATCGCCGTAACGGCTTCAACATTAGAGGGAGACAGAAACGTATTTCTTTCAAAAGGATGCAATGATTATCTCGGCAAACCTTTCGAGAAAAGACACCTTACAAGCATGATTGAAAAACATCTGAAAGAAAAGTCTTCTTAAATCCGGACATCTAAATTAAGTCGCAGAATTTCGCGCCAGTCAACGAAGCCAAATCAACAGGCGATATTCTCACCTGCATTCCGCGTATTCCCGCACTGACATAAATCATTTCGAATATCTGCGCTGATTCTTCAATAAATGCAGGATATTTTTTTATCATCCCAATCGGCGAACATCCGCCTCTTATGTATCCCGTAAGCGTTAAAAGATCCTTCACTTTAATCATTTCGATTTTTTTGTTTCCGCTTACCGAAGCGGCTTTTTTTAAATTTAATTCCGCATTTCCCGGGATTACAAATACTCCCGTACCGGTTTTGTCCCCGGTTAAAACGAGAGTCTTAAAGACTTCTTCATGTGGCGCGTTTATCTTATTCGCAACGCTTATCGCATCAATTTCATCTTCGTTGAATTCGTATTCGAACAGTTCATGTTTTATATTATTAAGTTCAAGAATCCTTACTGCATTCGTCTTTTTCATATTAATACCCGTTTAAGAAATTAATTTTGCTATAACAAATGCAGCGCCCGCTGCCAGACCTCCGGTTACAACAGTTTGTATTGCTTTCCGGAACGGAGTTGTACTTATGAATCTGCCCTTAATATATCCGAAGATGCCGAGGGCAATTAGCGTGGATATGCATGAAGTAATTAATGCCGTAGTGGAACTTTGTATGAAAATATAAGGTGATAACGGAACGATACCGCCGGCAATGTAAGAGATCGCTATTGTCATTGCGCTGTTTCGGGCTCTTTCTTTTTCGGGTTTCTCCAGCCCGAGTTCAAACTTCATCATGAAATCGACCCACATCTGAGGATTCTTTCTAAGTTCTTCCACCAGCGGCTTCGATGATTCCTCGCTTACACCATAAACTTTCATAATATCGGTAATTTCCTTTTTCTCCGCTTCGGGAATGTCTATGACTTCCTGCTCTTCACGTTTCTTTTCGCTTTCGTAATGTTCCGCATCGCTCTTTGCCGCGAGATATCCTCCAAGACCCATTGCTATTGAACCGGCAGAAATTTCCGCAAGTCCTGCAATTACTATAATGGAATTATTGTCTACAGCACCGGATAATCCCGCTGCCAATGCAAATGGGACAGTCAGACCATCCGACATTCCAATAACAATATCCCTTATTAATTCACTCGACCTGAAATGCTTTTCTTTGTGTTCCATATAAAACAAATTTTATTTGCATGAACAAATATAATTCATATTATATAAAAATGATAAGAATTCTCGCTTTAAAAAATGTATAAAAAAATGAAGGAATAAAAGTTGTGCTTTTATTTCTTCATTCCCGCGTCTTTAAAAACTATTTTTACGGCCCTTCTTATCTCCCTTTTATTCCTGCTATTGCGAATATTCCCGTAAGTAATGAGACGGCGCCCCAGAGAAAAATATTTGAAGTACAGGAACCTGACTTATCGTTCGAACAACTATTGTCGTCGTCATACGAGCAAATCTGAATATTATTTGTCTTTATTGTCTTAGTCGATTTTATATCGGTTTTAAATTGTTCATATCCCGATTGCATCTTAATGCAGGTGTCAGGAAATACAAAATCAGGAATTTCACCTGCACCCTGAATCAATATCTTTTCACAACTTTCTTCTTTAGCGGACTTTGAATTCTTTCCTGCATCCTGAGCATTTAAACTCACACAAAATGCAAAGACTAATAAAAATGTGACTATTAATTTCATTGTAACTCCCTTTTTAAAATTTGTATCATCGATAAATGTTCAAGATATATGCCAGAACATTAAACTTATAATCCTGCAAATTTAATTTAAAAACGAATACTGTCACAAATGTAGGTTCACAAAAATCTCAAATAAAGATAGGAATTCTCAATATGAGAATTATTTATAGGCAAAAATAAGAAATAATATAAATTTTCACATAAAAAAAAGAGGCATAGATTATGCCCCTTTGATATAAAAACTATTATATATTTATTTCCCGCCGTTCGTGTATAGAAATTTCTTTAAGAATTCATCGTATTCTATCCGGGGTTTTACTGAGAAACTATTCCGTTAGATATGGAATATGTAACTTCGTAAGAATACTTTAAAACATTTTTTCCGTCTTTTCCTGCAGGTTTATCATCTCTGAACGCTTTTCCGCCTGATTTTAAGTCAACTTTATTGATTTTTTCAATAATCGATTTATCGGCACCCTGTTCAAGAACATTACCGTCAACTATTGTGTATGTAAATTCATATGAATATCCGTTGCCCTGTCCAACCGTTGCCCCTGACGCTTTATCGTCATTTCCTGCTGCGCCCTGTGCATTCAAATTGATGCAAACAAAGAATAAAATTGCAATAGTGATTAAGTACTTCATAATATATGTTTATTTGTTTATAAAATTATTTTGCAAGTTATGTGCCACGTTTATTGGGCTAAGAAACACTAATTTTACTTCCAATTCAAGCATTTCCAAATAAAATTTATATAATAATATTCTCAAACTTATACATTTTTCTCAAATTGATAATATTCAAAGATTTGAATTTTAGATAATTCTTCATTTCTTTGAATAACTTACTTTTTCAATGTCAAAATCGAGAAAATCCCTGCCGCTACGGAAACAGCGCCCCATAATAGTAAATTGGACCCGCAGTTACCATTCGGGCACATATTCGAATTTTTGTTGAAATTATCTTCTATCGAGGTATCTTCAGATTTTTTCACTATTCTGTCACGTTTCAAAACCAAATCACCTGTTTTTGTCGTTTCATAATTTATCTGCCTGATTCCGCTGATTTTTGTATAATTAAAAACATCTTTCGTTATATCGATTGCTTTTTGTGCTTTTAAATCTGAATTGCCGCTGAATTTGACTCCACCTGATATATCCTGCGAATAAACAGCGCAAGTAGTAAGCAACATTAGTAGTACAATTATTTTCCCCATTTTTGACTCCCCAAATGATTTATGATACGAATTATAAGACAATATTTGTGCCAGAATTATTACTTTATCATTCTAAATTTCATTGATTTTTTGTTCGTTTCTGGCATTTTTAAATTTCAATTCTGTTTATTCAATAGTCTCAATACATCTAACGAAATGTTCATACTATATTTCCTTAGCAGTATAAATAAATAGTACTTGCCCGCTTTTATTAAATAGCAACTATGATTTAAAATCTTTATTTTGTACCATGTTTGTATAACTTTACGATATGAAAGACTTTTAAATGCAAAACAAATTATATTCGGTAATAAAAGGCACAGGATCATATATCCCTGAAAAAGTTGTCAGGAACAGTGATTTTCTCAGCAACGTTTTTTACGATGCAGATGGAAAAATATTGGAGATACCAAACGAGGAATTAATAAAGAAATTCAAAAAAATTACGAATATATCGGAAAGACGGTATCTCAACGATAAGTACGTTACTTCCGATATTGCATACTTTGCAGCAAAAAACGCAATTGAATCATCAGGTATAGACCCTGAAACTCTCGATTATATAATAGTAGGTCATAATTTTGGAGACGTAAGACCTGATAACGTAAGGTCTGATTTCGTTCCTTCCCTCGCCGCACGCGTAAAGCATAAACTGGGTATTAAGAAAGCGGAAGCGGTTGCATACGATGTAATATTCGGATGCCCCGGCTGGCTGCAGGGTGTGATACAGGCAAATTATTATCTCAAATCCGGCGACGCGAAACGCGCGCTTGTAATAGGATCTGAGGCTCTTTCGAGAATTTCCGATCCGCATGACAGGGACAGTTTGATATATTCCGACGGCGCGGGAGCAGTCATCCTTGAATCGGTTGAAAGTGGCGAACCGGTAGGTATTCTCTCTCATTCAACTAGATCAGACACGCTCAACGAAGCATATTATCTATGGATGAATGAATCTTACAACCCGGAAAAAAGGAACAAAGACCTTTTCCTCAAAATGAACGGTAGAAAACTTTATGAATATGCTCTCAGCAATGTTCCTTCACTCGTGAAAGGTTGTATTGAGAAAGCAAAACTGACTCTTGACAATATAAGCAAAGTTCTCATACATCAGGCGAACGAAAAAATGGACGAAGCAATTTTGCAGAGGATATTTTCTCTTTACGAAAAGAAAGGTGTTCCCGAAGGAGTTATGCCGATGATAATTGAAAAACTCGGAAACAGTTCCGTTGCAACAATACCGATTCTGCTTGACCTTATTTTGAAAGGAAATCTTGAAACTCATACTATTAACCGCGGTGACAATCTCGTTTTTGCTTCCGTAGGGGCAGGTATGAATATAAATGCGGTTACTTACAAAATGGCATAATAAGTAAATAATTAAATATCCAAAGGTTATAAAAACAAAAAGGTTTTTACGCGAGTAAAAACCTTTTTTTGCAGAGAGAGAGGGATTCGAACCCCCGGTGACGTTGCCGCCACAACGGTTTTCAAGACCGCCGCTTTCGACCGCTCAGCCATCTCTCTATTTTACGGTAACGATAAATATACCACTATCTATCTTTTTTTTCAATGCTTTTAATCTTTCAGATTCAAAATGCCGAAAATTTAACGGTTGGTTAATATACGCCTGTAATCAAAGATAGTTTTCGAAAAACCCATAATATGTTATCATCATAACAGAAATAGTATATTTCTGCTGCGCTTTACCTCTTTATAGAACATCGTTTTACACTCTCCTTTTAATCATTCTAAAGAACGCAAATATCATTATTTTTGTTTTTTAAAAATTCTATATTGGTCGATGGAAGAACAAGTAAACAAATATACTGACTGCGTTATTCTCGTCGATAAGCCGATAAACTGGACATCCGCGAAAGTAATAAACAAAATGAAAAAAGTTCTTAATATCAAAAAAGCCGGACATTCGGGCACACTCGACCCGAGGGCTACGGGACTTCTGATTGTATGCACGGGAAAAAAGACAAAAATTATTACGGATATTATAGGAGCCGATAAAGATTACGAAGGTTCTTTCAGAATTGGCGCTGTAACGCCGACTTACGATACGGAATCCGAAGAAATAAATATTACGGATACTTCCTCTGTTTCAAACGAAATGATTGAAACTGCCTGCGGAAAATTTCAGGGAGAGATACTTCAGACTCCGCCGATTCATTCAGCCATAAAACAAAACGGCAGACCCGTCTATAAACTCGCACGAAAAGGAAGAACGGTCGAACTGGAGGCAAGAAAAGTAAAAGTAAATAAATTCACCGTAAATCGTTTATCTGAAACGGAAGTGGGATTCTTCGCATCCGTAACTAAAGGCACTTATATTAGGTCTCTGGCAAATGATTTCGGCAAGGAAATAGGAGTCGGTGCATATCTGAAAACACTGCGCCGCACGCGTATAGGTCAATTCGATATCAGCGTACTTGAAAATAACTTCGAAGAACTTGAAGGCATGAAATTTTCAATCCTTGAGAACTTCTGATTTACTGCGGTTTAATTTCGCTGTATCATATTCTTCCATCAAGGAATCAATCAGTTCTTTCACGGATGTAATTTCAAAAGTCCTGTAAACATTTTCACCCGCGAAAGCAAAACCATGGTCCAGATTTCCTGTCGATGCATGAAGCAAAGCATAGGCAATACAATAAGGAGTTGTTTTATAATCACAGGTTATTATGCAATGATAGGGACATTTAAAAGGGTGTTTAGTCCCCTCTTCAACGTCATTCAGGAATTTATTTCTTAACGCCCGTCCGGGCATGCCAACGGGGCTTTTTATAATCATCACATCTTCCTTCTTCGAATCCACGTACATCTGCTTGAATTTTTCTGATGCATCACATTCTTTCGTAGCAACAAATCTGGTACCCATCTGCACGCCTGATGCTCCGAGTTCAAAAAATTTATTTATATCTTCGCCGGTATAAATACCTCCTGCAGCAATAACAGGAATAGATTTGTTGTATTTTATTTCGAATGGTTTCAATGCCTGAATTACTTCAGGGATAAGTTTCTCGAGTGCGTAATCCGAATTTTCAATATTTTCTTCTTTGAACCCCAGGTGTCCTCCTGCAAGCGGCCCTTCGACAACTACCGCATCCGGCGGATAATCATATTTTTCCGTCCATGCCTTAGCGATTATTCCGGCGGCTCTTCCTGATGAAACTATAGGTACAAGTTTCGTCTTCTTGCTTCCCTTCAGAAACGAAGGTAAATCAAGAGGAAGTCCCGCTCCCGAGAAAATAATGTCAATCTTTTCTTCGATTGCTGCTTTAACAAGATCCGCATAATTAGATAATGCACGCATTATGTTTACACCGATAATTCCTTTTGTAAGTTCTCTCGCTTTATTAATTTCATTTCTTAAAGCCCTCAGGTTCGATTCAAGCCAGTTGGTATCTCTGTCTTTTTCCAGAATACCGATTCCGGCAGTTGCAATAATTCCTATACCGCCCTCATTGGCAACGGCTGCCGCCAGACCTGCCAGAGAAATTCGTACACCCATGCCACCCTGAATTATCGGGATGCTTGCGATTAAATCGCCAATTATTAAATCTTTAATGTTTTTCAACAATGAATACTTTTAGTTCTCAAATGCACCCGTAACTCACAATGAGTGTTTTTCCATTTATTAATATAATGGGAGTTTTTTATCTCGCCTCAGAGATTGAATGGGGACTATTCGGCATCGAAGGAAACGTGATATTGAAATCCGTATTTTATACTAATTTCTATTTATATAAGATAACACAAAAATTCGTAATTAATTAGTGTAAAAGAATTTTTATGCATATTCTGAACGGAAATAAGGTATATTCAATAATTGTAAATTTAGTATTTTTTAAAAGAACCGCCAAATAATACATATCCGATATTTGCAATTCTACCACACGACATATTGAATTTACACTTCCTGAGATATACGATAAACGAAATTTTCACCACACAAATACCTTAACATACCCCCCTAAATTTCCTTAAAATCGGTGTTTTTTAAAAAATTATACATCAAAAAAAAGTAAGAACACTGCTTTTGCAATGTCCTTACTATGCACCCTCACGACGAGCGATAAATGAAAAAGTTAAGGTGCCGATATCATGGTATAGATTTTGAGAATCTCATAGTACACGACAAAAAATTAATAAATAGAAAAATTAGAAAGGTAACGGAATGATTAATTTCATACAAAATACAAAAAAGAGTAAAACAAGAGAGACCGGTAAATTCTCTTTCGTTTCAAAAATCAATACCACTGTAAAAGTAATATTGACATCATTTCTGATATTAATATCACTTGGAATTACTGATTCTTTTGCAACGATTTATTATTCTAAAGGTAATTTAAGCGCGAATTCAATATCCAGTTGGACAGACAATACATCTGGTACCGGGAAAACACCGTCAAACTTCACAAGCGGTGATAATTTCATAATTCAATCCGGCGACACAATGACAACTTCCGCATCATGGACAATCTCGGGATTCGGTTCGTCATTGACTATTAACAGCGGCGGTTCGTTGACACTTGGCGGCAACTTATCTTTAAGGGATTTTACTATTAACGGTAGTCTTATTGCGGGCGCGTATTTGGTTTCAGCAAGTACATCAAGCAGAACGTTTACAATAAACGGTACTTTAACAACATCAAATGCAAACGGACTCAGCGGAAGTTCATCAACAACATTAAGCAGTACAAACAGTCCCGTAATCACAATAGCATCTACAAGCAAAATAGTTTATAACTCAACATCTGCGCAGAATATCACGGCAACGACTTACGGACTTCTGGAAATAAGCGGTAACGGTACAAAATCTTTAGTTGGCGCCACTACAACAAATTCCGACCTGATTATCGGCGCTAACAGCACATTAGCGCTTAACGGCAAAACTCTTAATCTCAATGATACTCTGGTTTACAACGGAACAATGACCGGAAGCACAACATCGAATTTAGTAATCGGGGGCACGGGAAATAACGTTACTCTGCCTTCATTGACACTTGGTAATTTTACAGTAAACAGAACCTCAGGAGTAACACTTTCGGGCGACATTACAATAAGCGGTACATTAACAATGTCTTCAGGAAATATTACAACGGGCAACAATTTGCTCACACTTGGAACAAGTTCTTCGACAATTGGAACTTTGACGTACACAACGGGCAGAATTATAGGTTCATTCAAAAGATGGTTCAATACTTTGAACGTTTCGAATGTATTATTCCCTGTAGGCACATCGAGCACATCAAGGCTGGTTGCATTAACAAGAACAAACGTTAATGCTTCGACAGGCGCCGGATATCTTACTGCAAAATTTGTAACTGCTGACCCGGGAAACAACAATACATCCGCATTAAATGACAACGGTTATACGGTTAACAGGTTTACAAATCAAGGTTACTGGGAAATAATAAAAGACACAAACAGTATAAATATGACCGGGAATTTCAATTTAAACCTTGAAACCACAGGATTTTCGGGTATCAACAAAATTGACAGTTTAAGGATTATAAAAAGAACATCAGCGGCCGCGCTCTGGGTAATGGAAGGAACACACACTGCCGGAGTCAGCACGACAGCAAAACGTTCAGGCATGTCAACGTTCGGTCAGTTCACACTCGGCGGAAATACCGTGGATAATCCCTTAACGGATTCACCGCTGCCCGTCACACTTTCATCATTCACGTCATTTGTAAAATCAAACAATGTTACTCTCAACTGGTCAACTGCGAACGAATCAAACAACAAAGGTTTTGATATCGAAAGAAAAGATATTAACGGCTATGAATATGTAAAAGCGGGATATGTAGCGGGAAACGGAACGACCAATCACGTCAGCAACTATTCATTCATCGACAGCAAACTTAATGCGGGAAAATATTCATACAGAATAAAACAGACCGATCTCAACGGCAACTACGAATACTTCAGTTTAAATGCAAATATCGAAATCGTAACTCCCGGGAAATTCAATCTTTCGCAGAATTATCCGAATCCGTTTAATCCGACTACGAAAATAGATTACGAAATACCTGCAGACAGCAAGGTTCAGATTAAGATTTACGACATCAGCGGCAAAGAAGTTATGCAGTTGGTGAATCTGAATCAAAAGGCCGGATATTATACGATACAATTCAACGCAGGCAGTTTAAGCAGCGGCACATATTTTTATAAACTTATTGCAGGAAGCGATGTTATTACAAAGAAAATGACGCTTATAAAATAAATTCCGAATGACGAATTATGTACGATGACAAAGATAAAACAGGAATTTTAGTTTACACGTTTTTATTTTTTATAGCACTGACTATTTTTATCGGCTTTCTGATATACAAAGGCATTGATGATAACCGGCATGACAGCAATGTAAAAACACAGAAGAGAACATTAATGAAATCGGCAAATTAATTGACACAATAAATGATTTGAAACATCAGCCAAAAACAAAATAAAGTTTTGCTCGAAATACCTTTCTTAAAATGCGGAATACAAATGTGTTCCGCATTTCCGCTGTTATATGCTTTTCCGGGATATCTTGACATTGATAATAAATATTATTAATTTGATGACGTATCATTGATGACGTGTCATCTATTTTAATAATATAAACCAATAATATGAGACAGATTGAAGAAATGCGGTATCTGGTGCTCGCTGCACAGCGGGAAGGCAGCCGTATGTTCACCGATATGCTTCAGCCGATGGGAATTACGACTTCGCAGAGCGAGGTAATCAGAGTTCTTTTTGATTTTGAACCTTTGTCGTTAATAGAACTCGGCGACTTATTAATATGCGAAACAGGCAGCCCAAGCAGGCTCGTGAACAGACTCGTGAAAGACGGATTTGTTACAATGGAAAAATCCAAAGAAGATTCACGGAAAGTGAAATTATCACTCTCTTATAAAGGCAGGGTTACGGCAAAAAAAATAATAGAGGTCGAAGAGGCTGTCTACGATTCGATATCAGCAAAACTTAAAGGCGCCCCGGTTAAAAGTCTTATTGCTCTACTCTGGAAACAAGTACAGGGAAAGCCGGCAGGAAATGCTCTTGAAAGAAGAATATCAGGGAAATCAAGAAAATGAATCATATAATTAATTATATATACGATAGAATCAGAAGTATATCGAATATTAAATCCATGTTGATTCTTCTTTCCATGACTCTAATGTTAATGTTCGCTGTTAATATTCTCAAGTTACCTGTAGGCGTACAAAAGATTAACGAAACGGCACAGGGTGTCGGCATTCTTGATATGCGTATTTTTTACGATTCGCAAACGGCATATCATTTGCTTGATGATATCGGCTATAAAGGAAGGCATGATTATCTGAACATGCTGATATTTTTTGATTTCATTTTTCCGCTTATTTACTCTATAACATTAGCGGTCATTCTGAATATTTTGCTTGGCAAAATATTCATAGGCAGAAGCGCAATTATAAGGCTGTCATTGCTGCCCTTTCTCGCAGGACTTTTTGATTATCTCGAAAATGCGTCAATCATTACGATGATTTTGTACTATCCAAAAGTTGTCAGCGTTTCATTTTTGGCAGGATATTTCACTTTCGGGAAATGGCTTTTCACTATAATTACTATTCTGGTTATTTTCTCCGGATTAATTAAACTCACATTAAATATTAAATTCAATAATAAATCATGAATGTACTAATAATATACGCACATCCTGATAATGGTAGTTTCAACCATGCAATCCTTGAAAGGATTAAGAACGGACTGGTATCAGTCCGCTGCAATTACGAAATAATAGATTTGTATAAAGACAATTTCAATCCCGTATTGGTATTCAACAGTAAGATAAAACGAAGTGATGCGGTTAATGATGATGTGATACTGCATTACCAGAATCTTGTAAAGAAAGCCGACCATTTAATATTCATTTATCCTGTGTGGTGGTACGGTCTTCCTGCTATATTAAAAGGATTCTTTGACAGGGTTTTCGTTTCGGGATTTGCTTATACCAATAAAGGCGGACTTCCGCAGGGACTGCTCAAAGGAAAATCGGCATGGGCAGTTTATACTATAGATTCTCCGTCATGGTTTGTAAGATTTTTCAGAAACAGTATGGAATGGTTTGTAATAAAAAATGCAATTTTGAAATACTGCGGCATCAGGGACGTAAAACGATTAATGTTTGCGGGTGTGAAAAGAAGCAAATTGAAAGAAAGAGAAAGATGGCTGGACTTTCTTTATAGAAAAGCCGGAAGTTTTGCTTAATTTCTTTTTACTTTGTATTCGCAATCGACAATACCTATCAGTTTTTCTATGGTTAAGACAATCCGGTGCCGCGGCAATGCGAACGCTGCAACACCGGATTGTTTTCAACAGGATAATAATAAAAAACGTAGTATCCCGTTTTTATAAAATCATTTAAGACTAAATCACCGGCTGATAATATTTCCTTACGAAAGCATGCTGCTGGTTCTGCGTCATTTTATCGGCAGGTTTTATTACTATTTTAATTTTTGCAAAACGGTTATCAGTTCTTAAATCGTTCAGAAGTTCGACTTTCGCTTCCGTTGGACCGAACAAAACCACTTCATCGAAATTTATGATTACATCTTCCAGTTTTTTATAATATTCAGATTGCTCATGCTGTTCTTTGTTGTGCATCATTTTTTCACTTTTGCTTAAAGATTGTTCCTTATCGTCATGAGTAAAATCCGATGTTATGGTTTTTAAACCAATTGTTCTGTCGGTGAACTCCATTATATTTGCGCTTGAATGATCCATCCAAATGCCGAGATTTTTTATAGTTGCCATTTTTGTCAGTTTTTATTTCGATTTTATAAAATCACGCTTTAACTACCATCTTTCCTGTGTTTTCGCCTCTGAATAATCCGAGGAAAGCGGATGGCAGATTATCAAACCCGTCAATGCAAGTTTCGGTAAATTTCAGTTCACCGCTTTTCAGCCATTGCGCTATTTGCGTAATGCCTTCAGCGAACTCATTCCGGTAGTTGCTGACTATAAAACCCTGCATAAGTGCGCTTCTTGTAAGCAGTAAAGGCTGCAGACGCGGTCCCAAGGGTGTTTCCTCGCTATTGTATAAAGATATCTGACCGCAAAGCGCTATACGGGCATGAAAGTTAAGATTGTTTATTACGGCATCGGAGATTTCACCTCCAACATTATCGAAATATTCATCCACTCCTTTCGGACAAAGGGCGGCAATGGCAGAATTCATATCTTTTGTTGTTTTGTAGTTGACCACTCCGTCGAAGCCATATCCCTCTTTCAATAATTTTATTTTTTCATCCGAGCCCGCAATACCTATGACACGGCAGCCGTGTATTTTGGCTATTTGTCCGGCGACGATGCCGACCGCGCCTGCGGCTCCGGATATAACAATAGTTTCGCCTGCTATAGGCTTGCATATCCTCATAATTCCGAAATATGCCGTTAGACCCGTCATTCCCAATATCCCGAGAAAATAACTCGCATGCCCCTGCGACAAATCTATTTTATGCAGAATTTTTTCCGATGCTATAGTTTCAGTCCTCCAGGGCAGCATGCCTGTAACCAGATCGCCTTTATTAAATTTTTCGGACTTACCGTCTACAACTAAAGCAACGACGCTTCCTTCGATGGGCTGACCAATCGCAAAAGGCGGGGTATATGATTTTATATCATTCATCCTGCCGCGCATGTAAGGGTCGACGGAATAATACAGCCCCTTTAGCAGCACTTCCCCCGTTTGAATTTCAGGCAGCACAATTTTTTCAATTTTGAAATTATTATTCGTAGGTGTGCCGATCGGTCTAACCGTAAGTACTATTTGTTTGGTTGTCATGATTATTTTATCTATAATTTTATAAGCGCCCTATAAGGGTTTGTTCATTATTATCTGTTTAAAGATTGTACTGCTTTTATAAGATATTCGGGTTTGTGTATAGAATCGAAAACCGGCATAACCTCTTTATCTGTTTCAAATAATCCATACACAGCCATTTGCGCTGTTCTAACCGAATACTCAACCGTAAAAACGCAGTCTGTCGGTGCTTCCGCAAACTGTCCTAAAAATGCAAAATTTGTCGCGCCTTCAGGCAGGACATCCGGTCTGTCTCCAATTTCTCTTGGCATAAAAAGACTATCCACGAAAGGCATTGCAACAGGTATGCAATTAATTTTTCCGGATTCCATAACCGGATTCATCAAGTCCTGAATTTTCAGATGGTACCATAGTTCCTCCAGCATTTCCTTACCCGTGCATTCCGCCATCGTTTTATGAATATAATTCCCTTTGCGGTCCGGATAAAGGCCGTAGCCCCAGAATATTTTTACATCTTCGGGCTGGTTTGGGAAATGCGGCTGGCGCGCGATAACAATCGACATAAGCCAGTTAGAGTCAGTCAATGTAACAAGTCCACCGGTTCCGTCTACATTACCTGAAAAGTTTTCCATATAATTATGGAAAGTACTGTCCTTTAAAGTTGCAGGAAATGAATACCATTTCTGAAGATCTATATTATCGCAGAAAGGCCCCGGATTTCCAAAAGATGCGTCTTTAACTGCAATTTTTTTCCATAACAGCCATGAGCCTGACTCCGATACCCCATTTAATTTCGCCGGCATATTCCACGTACCGTTTTCAGTGCTTTCGGTAATCGATCCGTTTGTTATAAAAACATAATCGTTTTCTCCCAAAACAATTTCATTTTTATCTTTTAAATGTATAACTGCGGCTGTTTTTTTATCTGATGATAAATTAAAATCAATATCAACAACTTCCGTTCCGGTATGGAATTGAACGTCCCTTGTTTCAAGATATCTTTTCAATGGAATTATAACCGAGTGATACTGATCGTATTTTGTTCTTAAAATACCTCCTAATTTTGGAAGCACATCGACAAGATGTATAAAACGTTTCATGTACCTTCTCATTTCCGAGACGCTGCTCCATTTCTGGAATGCAAACATGGTTGTCCATATAAACCAGAAATTTGTTTTAAAAAAATCCTGTTCGAACCAATCTTCTATTCTTTTGTTTTTTAAAGATTTTTCGGAAGTAAATATAAGTCTTAGTAATTCAGTCTGCTGTCTGAGTGTAAGTCCGTAGGAAGAGACATCTAAAATTTTCCCGTCTCTAATAAGTCTTGCCTGTGAATTCGATACAAATCTTTTATTAAAATCAAATGATTCGTCTCTGACAGTAACATTAGGGTTTTCGTAAGAAGGTATATAAGAAAGCAGGTCCCAGTAGCATATATAATGCATTTCGTGCATCCTGCCTCCTCTTGAAACAAATCCGTTTTCTGAATCGCCTGCTCCGTCGAGTGCTCCGCCAATCATATCATCTTTTTCCAGAATATGAATATTTCTACCGGGAACACGGGCGTCTTTTATAAGATAAACCGCGCTTGCAAGCGAAGCAATTCCGCTTCCGATAAGATATACTTTTGAGTCTTCGGTGCTTTTGTTCTTTATTAAATCCATTTTCAGATTATTTAAATTTTAAAAAATCCTTTTAACGTGTTCAACTCTTCTGTCTGACAATATTATATGAAATTGCACAACTATTAATCATAAATCGGCAATCTATCAGTAACATAATAATGTCAGCCTTTATCTTCATCAAGATCATCATGGTCATCCCCGCCCAGACTGTAATAATTATTTTCTTCATCCTCATCACCATTGTTTTCTTCTTCATCGTCCAATTCGGATCCGGGAACATCAAGTCCGTCACCGGATTCATTTTCAGGTATATCTTTCGTCTTCTTTCTTTTTGTTTGATTCGCCGGGTCCGTTTTCTTAGTTTGAGAAATATCTTCCGGGTCTATATCTCTTTCTTCCTTTGAATTATTATAAATATCTTCCGAGTCAGGATAAGATTGATATCCGGGAAAGATATCATTTTTCTCCTTGTCAGTGTGCGGCAAGGAAGATTCCTTTTTTGATTCTTTATTTTTCATTTCAATTAATATTTTGCTTCTTTCAAATAATATTCTTTATCGAATAAAAACTTTTCAAATTCAAACGTTCATAAGTCTTTCTTTGTATGAACTATAAGAATTTCATCAATCATTCCTTTTTTTTCTGCTTCTGATACCATTTCCATCGTGAGATTTTTTTCGTCGGCTTTCGTCAGTTCCATTTCACATGTAAAGGATACTTCATCACCAACCATCACCCCGCCCGTTTCGATTATTGTATTCCAGGTCAGACCGAAATCGGCACGATTAATTTTTCCTGTAACCGTAAAGCCTGCTCTTTCTTTTCCCCAGGGATCATTTATAATTCCTCCGAATTCTACGTTCAGTTTAATGTTCTTTGTTATTTCTTTTATCGTCAGTTCGCCCCATAAATCATGGTTCATCGATGTATCGGATTTTTCTATTGACTTGGAAATAAATGTAATTTGTTTATACCGCTGCGCATCAAAAAAATCAGGACTTTTCAGATGTTCATCGCGATTTGCATCACCCGTGGTTATTGAAGAGGCATCTATCCATAAATCAATATCCGCTGTTGTGAAATCATTGAGAGTTGTATATATATTTGCATTAAAGGTTTTGAAACCCCCTTTAACGTGCGATATCATCAAATGCCTTACTTTGAATTCAATTTCACTATGTGAGGAATCCAATGACCATTTTGTCTGTGTTGTTACATCAGTCTTTTTCATATTATTTCTTTCTGTTTATATTTGAAAATATTTTTGTTTGTGTTGTATTATCCGCCTTCTGAATTATTTTTTCATGCGTTACACTTTCTGCTTTCTTTTCAGATTGAAATATAACGATGTACCGATTATAGATATAAGGGCACCAAACACTGCTGATGCTTTCGATTTTATTAGAATGGTGTTTCCCATTTTTATTATTTATTGTTTCACACTGATATTATTCGCCACAGCATATTTGGTAAAAATGGTTCCCTGTTTATTTACGCGCTCGGTACTTATTAAATTCAAATTTATATCAAGTTTTTCTTCAATTACAAAATTTCCGCCGGTACCGAATATCTTTGGCTCTATTGTCAGCCAGAATTCATCAATTAAATTCTCTTTTAAAAATGAAGTGGCTACATGCGGTCCTCCTGCGACAAGCATGTTTTCATATCCGTCTTTATCGAATCGCTTAATAAGATTTGACGGAGACTCGCTGCTGAATTCTAGTTGTCCCAGTACCTCGGAATCCTTATATTTCAACGGCTTTCTTGTCATAATCACAAGAAGATTATTTGGGTCCGGTTTAATCGGTTCAAGATTATATGTACTGCTTCCCAGAATTATTAAACGGGAATTACTCCATATTTTTTTAAAATAATCTTTATCCTACTGAGATGACTATGCTTTCACATGAGGACTGCCCCATTTTGTGATTTTACCGTCTAAAGTCGAGACAAAAACAAGAATCGTTTTCAATTTCCGTTATGTTAAAAGTTATTCAGCAGTAATTACATATGACTATTGTATAAATGGACCTAAGAATTTTCTTTTGCAAATTTTATCAGTTCAGAATTAAATTTCTCAGTTTCTTCGAGAAATGCACTATGCCCGCTGTTTTCAAAAGCAACAAGTTTCGAATCTGAAATCCCTGCTTTCATCTGTTCCGCAAGATCGAATGAACAAATTTTATCTTTTTTGCCGTGCATTATTAATGTCGGTATTTTTATCTTTACAAGATCATTTCTCAGATCTGTGTCGCGCAATGCCATCAGACCTTGCACCGTTGCATATGACGAAGCGCTGATGCAAATACCGTTCAGCCAATTTCCTATTCCTTCATTTAATGATGTTTCCGCAGCAGAAAATATTTTTGCAAAATTCGATAAAAGTTTCGGTCTGTCCTTATAGTTCAGTTCAATTAATTCATTAACGGCGCTCTTCGGAAGATTGAATGGAAAATTTTCACGCTGAGTCCAACTCGGTGCAGCAGCCGAAAACAATGCCAGTTTTGATATGCGGTTATCGTCAATTGTCGATGCATATCTGACTGCAATTGCGCCCCCCATTGAAAATCCGCCGAGTACGGCATTATTTATGTCAAGTTTGTTTAAAATAAATTTTATGTCCGATACGTGAACATCATATGAATAGTTACCGTAAGGTTTGTCCGATTTACCATAACCTCTGAATGTTATACCGATGACACGGAAGTTATGGTTAATTAGTTCGTTATATTGATATTCGTACATATCGTCGCTAAGCGGCCAGCCGTGCAATAGCACTATCGCCCTTCCTTCGCCCGCATCAGTAACATGAAGCCGAACATTTTTTTCGACTTCGTGATATTCCGCTCTCTGAAGTCCGCTTTTCATTATTTCTTTTCCCATTTTCTTGTAATTAATTTATTTTGAATTATTTCTGCAATTCACAGAGTGAAATATTACTTAAAGGCCAGGTAAACCAATATAGTTATCATAAATCACTCTGTGACGTTCAGACGATTGTAATGTTCTTATAAAATCATTCTATTTTATTATTACATTTATCGTTTTCTGGTAATTTTTTCATTTAAAGATAAGTATATATGCAAGATTAAGTAATAGTGCAAAAGGATGAAAAAGGGATTAAACGTAAAGGATTAGTTGTATAATGCTTTATAAAATGATGACCGCCGGTACTGTGTAATTCGGGAAAATACTTTGAAGTTTCGGTATATAGGAAATAAAAAAACCGGGTTATCCCGGTTCGTTTTAAAATCTTATTTTATTGGAGTATTATTGAGAGTCGTTTTTGTCCTCAAGTGAATCTTCGTGTGATAAATCTTCGTGCAGTTTTTCTTCGCTCTTTTTCACTTCATTTAGAAGTTTGTTTATCTTATCGGCGTATTCCATCGTATCGTCGAAATAGAATATTAAATCGGGAATGTATTTAAGGGTCAATTGTTTGCCGAGCAGAAACCTGATGTGCGGTTTTCTCAGATTCATCTTTTCCACAATTTTATCCGCGGGCGCTTTATTCCCGAGAAATGAGACATATATCTTGGCAAGTTTCAAATCGGGTGACATTAAAACTTTCGAAATCGTTATCAATCCCGCATTCAAATCCGAAAAATCTTTCGTCATTACCGTATTAAGCCTGTGCTTAATTTCCTCGGCAACCCTTTCAGTTCTTATTGACATTTTATACCGACTCGAGTTTACGTTTAGTTTCTATTAATTTGTATCCTTCTATAACATCACCGACTTTTAAATCACTGAAATTCTCAAGACCGATACCGCATTCATAACCGGATTCAACTTCACGCACGTCATCTTTTAATCTTTTCAGCGAAGATATAGTACCGTTGAATATTTCAAGACCGTCCCTTATTAATCTGACCTTATGGTTTCGTAAAATCTTTCCGTCCTGTACGTAGCATCCCGCAATATTACCTATTTTCGGAACTTTGAATACCTGTCTGATTTCTATTGTTGCCGTGACTTCTTCGTTAACATCAGGAGCAAGAAGACCTTCAAGTACAAGTTTTACTTCGTCAAGTGCCGCATAGATGATGCTGTGCAGTCTGATTTCAACATTGCTCTTCTCAGCAAGTTTCCTCGCATTGAGATTAGGCCTTACGTTGAAACCGATGATAACTGCATTCGACGCTTCGGCAAGAAGTACATCCGATTCCGTAATTGCACCTACTGCTTTATGTATAACCGTAACTGTGGCAATACCCGGCTTTGATAACTTATGCAGCGAATCCGCAAGCGCTTCAGCAGAACCGTCAACGTCAGTTTTCAATATAATGTGTAATTCTACAGACTTGCCCTGTTTGATTTGATTCGTTATATCTTCTAATGTAGTATGCTTTACCTGTCTTAATTCCTGTTCGCGCTTCAACTGCTGGCGTTTCAATGCAATTGAACGGACTTCCGATTCCGATTCCAATACGATTACAGAATCACCTGCCTGAGGCAATCCTTCAAATCCGATTACCTGTACCGGTGTAGATGGTCCCGCCGTTTCAACTCTTTTATCGCGTTCGTCGAACATTGCTCTGACCTTGCCGGAGAATACACCCGCTACAAAACTGTCTCCGATTTTCAGAGTTCCTTTTTGTACGAGTATGGTTGCTACCGAACCTCTGCCCTTGTCGAGTTTCGATTCCAGTACAACTCCCCTTGCCGTTCTGTCGGGATTTGCTTTAAGTTCAAGCAGTTCCGCTTCTAATAATATTTTATCAAGAAGTACCTGTATGTTTAATCCTTTTTTTGCAGAAATCTCAACACACTGATATTTACCGCCCCATTCTTCAACCAAAATGTTCCTGTCGGCTAACTGTGATTTTATTCTCTCAACGTTTGCTTCCGGTTTATCAACTTTATTGATTGCGATAACTATCGGCACACCCGCAGCCTGAGCGTGATTAATTGCCTCGATTGTCTGCGGCATTACGCTGTCATCCGCCGCTACGACAAGAACAACTATATCCGCTGCCTGACCGCCTCTTGCACGCATAGCGGTAAATGCTTCGTGTCCCGGCGTGTCAAGGAACGTAATCTGTTTTCCGTTTTCGAGTCTTACTTTATACGCTCCGATATGCTGTGTGATACCGCCTGCTTCACCGGCAACCACGTCCGCTTTTCTTACATAGTCAAGCAATGACGTTTTACCATGGTCAACGTGACCCATGACAGTAACAACGGGCGGTCTGTCCTTAAGCATTTCGGGCGGATCAACATCATCTTTAATCATGTCTTCTTCATATTCGCTCTGGAATTCGATTTTAAATCCGAATTCTTCAGCCAGTAATAGTATCAGGTCTTTTTCAAGGCGCTGGTTAATCGAAACCATCATTCCAAGGTCAAGACATTTTTTTATAATTTCGTTTGCGGGAACTTCCATTATATTGGAAAGTTCAAGTGTGGAAACAAATTCCGTTACACTCAGTATGTTTTTGCGTGATTCCTGAATTTCAGCGGCTTTCTTTTCCTGTTCAAGTCTTTCTTTTTTCTTTTTCTTCCTTGCTATGCTTCTTGCAGATGCTCCGCTGTCGTCCTCAATTTTTGCAAATGTTTCTCTGATTGCCTCATCGATTTCTTTCTGCGAGAATTCTCTAGCCTTCTGTCCCTTTGCAATTTTCTTTTTCTTGCGTTCAAATTCTGTTTCTGGTTTCGGTTTTTTATCCTTGCTCTTATCAACCTTCTTTGCATCTTTTAAAGGTACAATAGGAATAGGTCCGACTCTTGGCTTGTCGCCCGGTTTCCTGTTAGGGTCCCTGTTGTCCTTGCTGAAAAACTTCTTCTGCGGTTTGCCTGTGTCTTTTATTGTAACTCTTTCGAATTTGCCTTTATTCGATTTATCGAATTTGGGTTTTTCACCGGGCTTGCCGTCTGTTCTCGGCTGAGGTTTATAGTCGGGTTTGCCCTGCTGTCCTTTGTATTCAGGCTTGCCGTCAGTTCTCGGCTGTCTCTGGAAATCTTTATTATAAGGTTTGTTCTGTCTGAAATTTCTGTCGTCGGGTTTCTTCGTATAAGGTTTGTTTTCTCTTTGACCGGTCTGACCTGTATGTCCTGTCTGTCCCGTTTGTCCCGTCTGTTTAGGCTTTTCCGCTGCTGTTTCGGGAAAATCTTTTTTCGAAACTATTTCAGGGACTGGTATTGTTCCCGTTTTTTCTTCCTTTGTATCGGCTGTTTCTTTTTTATCTTCGGTTTTGGTAAATTTCTTTGTTTCAACAACTTTCTGCGCCGGTTTTTCAGACTGCTTTTCAGGTTTGTCTTTTCTTTCGGCTTTTTTCTGCGCTTCTTTTTCTTTTGCTTTTTTCTGGGATTCAAAAAGCCTTTCGAGTTCGGCTTTTCTGCGCTTTGCTTCTTCTTCGGCTTCTTTAACCTTTTGCTCGCGTTCCATGAATGCAATCAGTTCCTGTTTCTTCCGTTCTTCTTCAGTCTTTTTCTGCTGGTCTTCAATATTTTTCTTTACTAACTTCTCTTCATCCTTTTTCTTCTTCTCTTCTTCTTCTTTTAAAATAACTTCAGTTGCCTCTGAAATCTCGACCCTGTTCTGCTTTACGAAGTCAACGATTTTTTTGACGTGCTTTTCCTGTTCTTCAAGATCGCGCTTGAAGTGATGATAGACCTTAGATACTACGTCCGCTTCTAAAGTTGTATTTATAGAGACTTTATCGATACCCAGTGTATTCAAGTATACGATAATATCTTCCTTTGACCTGTTAATTTCCTTAACAAGTTTAACCAGTTTCATTTTTTGAAGCGTACTATCCGACATAAATGTTGTTAGTTGCTATATTAGTTTTTTGAATTTTCTTCAATTAAATTTTCCTTGCCTTCTTCACCGCTCTTTGTATCTTCTGCGGTTTCAGTATCCCCTGCCGATTCAGTAGACTCGGTAGATTCAGTAGATTCACCGGTTTCGGCATTTTCTCTTATCACATCTATCTGATATCCCGTTAATTTCGAAGCCAGTTTGATATTCTGACCATTCTTGCCGATTATAAGACTTACCTGATCTTCCTCTGCATAAATTTTCGCAATTTTGTTTTCACTGTCGATATAAATATCCTGTAACTTTGCAGGTGATAATGCTCTTGCAATATACAAGGCACTGTCTTCGGTAAAATTGATAACATCAATGTTCTCATTGCTTAATTCACGGACAATGGAATGTATTCTCATTCCTTTCATTCCGACGCATGCGCCGACCGCATCGATTTTGTCATCGTTTGAGATAACTGCAATCTTTGCTCTTTCGCCCGGGTCTCTTGCTATCGCTTTTATTTCAAGAATACCGTCGTAAATTTCGGGTATCTCCAGTTCAAACAACTTGTAAAGGAATCTTTCGTCAGCCCTTGAAACAACTACTAACGGCGGTCCTGATGATTTCTTATCAAGTCTTTTTATTATTACTCTTATGTTGTCGCCTTTTTTGTAGCGCTCTTTTGCAATCTGTTCTTCTTTCGGGAAAAATAATTCATTCCCGTTATGAATAAGTAAAATTGAATTGGGTTTTATCTGATATACTTCACCGACCAGAATCTCGCCTACCTGTTCTCTGTAAAAATTAAACGTAACTTCCTTGTCAATTTCTCTCAACTTCTGATTAAGATTCTGTTTCAGATTCAGCACCGACCTGCGTCCGAATTCTTCAATGGGAATTTCTTCGACGAAATCATCTCCGACTGCAAAATCTTCTCCCGATTTATCCTTCGCCGCTTCAACGTCAATTTCTGTCGCCGGGTCCGTTATTTCTTCAACTACGGTCTTATATAAAAATATCTCAATGTTACCTTTTTCCATATTTACGATAACGTCAAAATTTGCTGTCGGCCCGTGCTTCTTCTCCATCATCTTTCTGAACGAGTCTTTTATAACGCTTTCGAGTATATCCCTGTCTATACTCTTCATTTTTGCCATCTGGACAAATGCTTCTACTATCTCAGATTTCATAAAACCAAATATTTTAAATTAAAAAGGTAATTTTACTTTTAAAATTTCTAATTCCGAAAACTTAACTGATTCTTCACGGATTTCTTTCTTGCCTGCCTTAACTTCAAAGTTAAGTATATCTCCGTTAATTCCCGTCAACTTGCCGGTCTTGATTTCGCCTGTATTGCCGAATTCAAATTCCCTGCTTATGTGTTTTTCTAACTGCCAGATATATCTGAACGGCCTCTCCACACCGGGTGACGAGACTACAACCTTCAAAAGTTCACTTCGGATTTCACTTTCATCAATCAACGAATTGATTTTCCTTGTGACATCCGTAAGTTCATCAAGATTAAGATTTCCCGGTGAATCCAGGTATACTTCAACTATCTTGTTCTTCTTTTCACCTCTGATTTCAATTTCAATTAAACGGATTTGACCTCCGTTTAATGCGTTTTCAACCAGTTTTTCAATGTTTTTTTCCATAAACCAAAAAAAAAGTGGGTCGTCAACCCACTCTTATTGTTAATTCACCATATATCGATTAAATATAAACTTATTTTGATATTGAATCAAGTATATAATCGGTATATATCCTGACGTTTTTTTCTTACTTCAGCACCACCATTCTTTTAATTTCGCTGTATGATCCTGCCTGAATTCTGTAGAAATATACACCCGAACTCAAAGAAGATGCGTTCATATTAATTTCATAAATTCCCGCTTTCTTAAATTCATTGACGAGAGTATTCACTTCTCTTCCAAGCATATCATAAACCTTCATGCTTACAAATTCATCTTTCGGCAGTGCGAACTGAATATTAGTTACCGGATTAAACGGATTAGGATAGTTCTGCGATAAACTGAATACAGTCGGCACTTCTGTTGAAATATTTCTGACGCCTACAGACTGGTATTTGAGTTTTGCAATGTTATTTTTCGCTATCAAGTCCGCTACGTCTGTTCCTTTGAGCAAAGCGAATCCAACGGTTTCAGTCTGACCTGCCGCGATATTAAGAGGTCCTGCTGTTAATACAAGACAGTTTGCTCCAGGTCCCACGGAGTCATTAACCACGTTATTGCTCATGGCATCCCATTTTTCCTGCTTTGTGAATCCGTTCATAACATCGGTGGAATTTACAATCTTGAAATTCATTGTTTGACTCGTCATAAGTCCAAGACCCAAATAAAAATTTGATACCGAATTATTGTACGTGTATGCAAGTCTGTTAGCCGCACTCAATCTGGAAATATTGTTAGTACTAAAATTACCGTTCGGAGCCATCCAGATATAAATTCCCGCGTATGCATTTGATAATGCCGTGGCGTTTGTATTCTTAATGCTGTATTTTAAAAGAATATAATCCATATCCTGTGAAGTATTGAATGCATATGAATATGCCTGAACTTCAATACCCAGTTTATTTGAACCTGCACCATTGTCATTAAACTTTCCGTATCCATCCTGTCCGGATACAATACCGGGTGTGGTAAGTGTATAATTTGTAAGTCCTACAAAATCTGTGTCCGAAACGTTCGCAGGCGTAGTTCCTCTTCTCACACAATCGGATACCTTTGTATTATTTATACCAACCATTAATCCGCCTTCGTAAATATTATTTGTAGTGCCTGTACCTATCTGAAGACCTGTTCCGTATGCCTGAGCTTTCTTTCCGATGTTTCCATCCTTTGTCAGACAAAGCTTCATGTTGTTAATTGTATGAATTGCATATCCTTGACGGAATTTAATCGTGAATGTATTTGCACTGTTGTCGCTGTAACACGTTGCGGAATTTGACACCGTAAATGTTACATCGTAATCGAATGGGCATGTTGCCAGCGCTTTTACTTTGAATGTATTTGCAAATGTTGTTGCAAATGTTCCGTATGCAGGAATATTTCCGATATAAACGGAATCTTGGACTAACTGTACGTAAGGACTTGTAGTTTTAAGCCTCACCGAAGCATTCGTTCCCGCAAAATGCGTGTTTTTGAAATTCACTGCTATAGGAATAATTTCATTTACGTCATATATTTTATCGTTATTTCCATATATCGAATCGTTATGCATCACACTGTTGATTTTCACGATTGGTAAATCGGAAACGCATTTAAACGCATTGATTCTTCCTGTACCGAGTAAACCCACATAACTCGGATTAAGATTATATATACTATCAACACCGAGTTTCAGCCTATCAACGACCTGTTGTGGAGTCCATGTCGGATATTTTGCCCTGATTAAAGCAACCGTACCGGCAGTGATGGGTGATGCCATTGAAGTACCGTCATAACTTGCATATGTATGAGGGAACAGAGTGCTGAGAATTCCTTCGCCCGGAGCACATACGTCTACAGTTGAATGATAATTCGAGAATGATGTCTTAGCATCAGTCGAGGTGGTCGCTGCTACCGAAACTACGTTATCGTATGAAGCCGGATATCTCGCCCAATTCTGTCCTACTCCGTTGGCATCGCCGTTTCCGGCGGAGGCGCAGATAACTACTCCATTTGCCCATGCATTATTACAAACTAATTGTGAACCGCTGCTATAACTCGCACTGCCGAAACTGCAGTTAATTACTTTTGCACCGTTCTGATAACAATAGACAATACCGTAATCGGTATTATAAAGGAGCGATTCTGGATTTGAGTCGTCGGTATGTTTTGTCACCATCACTTTTGTTTTAAAGCCAATGCCCGCGCCATGTACACCGTTATCCGTAACCTGCGAAACGCATCCTGATACGTGCGAGCCGTGTACGTTGCCGGAGGCAGCAATCTGTACGTTGTTATCATTTCCCCAGAAATCCCAGCCTTTCCAGTCATCAACATAACCATTTGCGTCATCATCTATTCCGTTCACCGGGTCCGCCCAATTAATTCTCAAATTCGCCTGTAAATCTGGATGGTCAAGGTCCGTGCCGCTATCAACAACACCGACTACTACGTTAGTATCACCTTTGGTAATATCCCATGCCTGAAAAGAATTGATTTTCGAAATGTGCCATTGCCCCGAAATTAGAGGATCGTTCGGCATGTAATCACGCTCATAAACAAAACTTGGTTCAGCCCAGTCAAGTATATCCTTGTTGGCGTTTAATACTTTATTTGCTGCATCCCATGGATCTGCAGCCGACGTATATTTAATCTGAAATATTTTATCAAGTTCTTCATCTCCAATCATTCTTTTTTTCACATCTGCCTTCAAAGGATACGTATGCCATACAGATTTAACACCGTATTCACTTAATATCTTATCAACATTCTGCATCCCTGTAGAAGTTTTTGAATAACCGCTAATGCTGTTTTTAAACTTAATATTAATTGTACCTACTTCGTACATTTGACCGGGTCCCCGTTTAATTACATTCCCGGATATCGTATAGACTCCTCTGCCGCTGAATCCAAAAATTGAAAGGCAAAGAGATACGATAATTAAAGAAACTAATGAAAATTGCAGTTTGAAGAAATAATTTTTCATAAAATTTGTTTTTTAATATTTATCATTAAAATTAATAAATTTTATATTACTTTTAAATCAATTTAATAATCCTAAGAATAAATTAAAATTGACTATTTATTATCGTTCCAAAAATTAATATTTATTTTTACATATGTTAAAAAATAATTTTCAAAATAAAATCGGCAGGGATTTTTATCTGCAGGATACTCTTACAGTTTCAAAAAAACTGCTCGGCAAATATCTTGTAAGAAAATTCAGGAATATATATCTCGCAGGTAAAATCGTTGAAACAGAAGCCTATCTTGGTGATACTGACCCGGCATGCCATGCTTTCGGCAGAATCACGCCGCGAAATCAGACACTTTACGAAGAAGGCGGCATTGCTTATGTTTATTTTATTTACGGCAACTATTATTGTTTTAATGTCGTAACAGAAAAAAAAGGTATCGGAGCGGCAGTTCTTATCAGAGCGCTTGAACCTGTCTCAGGTATAAGTATAATGAAATTAAACAGGAACAAAATCAAAAATGATGCGGATCTGACTAACGGTCCAGCAAAACTTTGCCTCTCTTTAAACATCGACAAAAAGTTCAACGGCGCTGATTTAACAGGCAAAGAAATTTTTATAGCCGGCGGAGTGAATAAAGAAAAAACAACAGCCGTTGTTACAAAAAGAATTGGGATAGTGAAAGGAGCGGATTTACCATACAGGTTTTTTATTAAAGGAAATCCTTACATTACAAAGCATAAACTAAATAAAGAAATATTATCGGAGATATCATTATGAAAATTAAATTCTGCGGTGCTGCACACACAGTAACAGGCTCACAGCACCTTCTGGAAATAAACGGCAAGAAAATACTTCTCGACTGCGGTATGTATCAGGGAAAACGGGAAGAAGCATACGACATCAACAGGCATTTCCTGTTTGACCCCAAAGAACTTCACTGCGTAATTCTTTCGCATGCGCACATCGACCACGCAGGAAATCTGCCGATGCTCTCGGCTGAAGGTTTCAAGGGCTCGATATACACAACTCCTGCAACTCGCGATTTGTGTTCTTTAATGCTTTTAGACAGTGCTTTCATTCAGGAAAAAGATATTGAATTTGTAAATAAAAGACGGGCAAAGAAACATCAGCCGGCTTTCAAGCCTCTTTATACAATAGAAGACGCCAAGACAGTCCTCGGACTTTTTAAAACAGTCTCTTACGACAATGAATTTTTTATCGATGGTCTGGGCGATGAAGTTAAAGTAAAATTTTATGATGCCGGTCATATTCTCGGCTCTGCTCAGATTGTGCTTGAATTTAAAAATAACGGGAAGCCTTTTAAACTCGGATTTACCGGCGACCTCGGAAGGAAAAATCTTCCGATTCTGAAAGACCCTGAATTTATGGGCGACGTCGATTATCTCTTGTGTGAATCTACTTATGGAGGTCTGTACCACGAACCGGCCGACCAGATAGAAAAAGGTCTGCTTAACACAATAAGCGAAGCACTGAAATTAAACGGTAAAATTATTGTGCCCTCGTTCAGCGTCGGCAGAACTCAGGAACTGATTTACGAAATATCGAAACTCAATGCATCCGGCAAACTTCCGAAATTTCAGGTCTATGTCGACAGCCCTCTCTCCGTAAATGCGACTGCAATATTCAAACTGCATCCGGAATGTTTCGACGAGGAGACATATAATCTGATTGCATCGGGTGTGAACGTATTCGGATTAGATAATGTGAAATACATAAAGGACGTTGAAGAATCCAAGAAACTGAACACGTCTAAACAGTCATGCATGATAATATCCGCTTCGGGTATGTGCGAAGCGGGAAGAATTCTTCATCACCTTGCTAACAATATCGGAAACAGCAAGAACACAATCATGATAATTGGTTACATGGCTGAAAATACATTGGGAAGGCAATTAATAAAAGCCTCTGATAAACAAAATTACAAAGTGAAAATTTACGGCGAGGAATATACCGTAAAAGCAAAGATAAAAGTACTTAATGCATTCTCCGCACATTCCGACAGCGGAGAAACTCTCGAATATCTTAAAAAGTTTGACAAGAACAGACTTAAAAAACTTTTTCTGGTACACGGGGAATCGCCCCAGCCGGAAAACCTAATGACGATCCTGAAATCTAACGGGTTCAAAAATATCGAGATACCTTCAAAAGGCCAGGAATTCGAACTTGTATAAAAATGAAATCAAAATATTTATTACGAACAAAGGCTGCTTATCGCAGCCTTTGTATTTAAATCGCAGATTATTCTTTAAATGTCATAATTATGATATACTTTTCTCCACCACTGTAAATATTTTTCCGGCAACGCATAATCTTCTCCGCTGAATTCCATAAGATATTTTTTTGCACGCACTTTTTCATCAGGATAACCGGCCCAAAATATACCAATCGCATTTATAAACTTTATATTCTTTACTGCCTCAGGCCAGATATTTATATCCCATTCTTTCTTATCAGCCATTTCTATATCGCCTAAGTTAGTTTCAAAACCTAACCTTAGTAATTTATAATTTATCTCCTCTTTGTTTTCTTCTTTTGAAAATAAATTAAAAATATAATCTCTGTATTCCTTAGTATCAAAATGACTTAAATCAAATGTTTTTTGTTTATCAAACCATTTTTTATAATCATTAATGTTCTTAAAATCAATTCCCGCCGAATAAGACAGATTTTTTAGTATCATTTTCCCCTGATCATAAGCAAGTTGTCCTTCAGAATAATTATCATATTGAAAGAGTTTTGCCAGGGCATTTTCAAATATAAACTTACTGTAAACCATACTGAATATATGATCAAGCGTATTTGCGTAATGTATGAACCAAAAATAATCATACTGTTTCTTGTTCAGTGATTCGTTTTTAACTTCGTCACTTATAACATATGGTGTTTTATTCACCAGTGAATCCAGACCCATGTTCTTTAATTTTTCCGGAGGAGTTATCAACTTAGCAATAGTAAGTACATTATTATCGCCAAAATATTTCTTAAGATATCCTGCCAGGTAATATCCCATGCAACTGTCAGAGTCTACAATAAAACCGCCTAAATTTTTACTTACTCGATCTTTTTGTAAATGAGCAAGTCCGTAATAAAATAAATATTTATCATTTTTTCTTGTGTTATAATAATCAATGAATTTTTGAGAAATTACGCTGTCCCTTTTATTTATAAACCATAATTGAGACTCACGTTTGGTCATCCTTAGGAATTCGAGAGGGATATTTTGACCTACATCTTCAAATCCCAAAACCTTGAAATTAATTTCCAGTCCCGGATGATTCAAATTTTCCACAACTATCGAATCATTAAATGATTTTAAATTAATTATGAACTCTAAATGCTCATAGCATTCACCTAATGAAAAACGATTAAGGATATCCGATAAATTGGAGGATTTGAAATAATTATTTATTTCAGTTGCCAGCGAGTCCTCACGCTCGATAACAAGATTCAGGGTCTGAGATTTTACATCCGAGTTCTTTGTAACATCAAACCACTCATATAATATTTTGATTATTTCTTTATATCCGGAAGGATGCCAGTGAGGCTGCTCTGAAACAATAACGATTTTTCTTTTATTAATTTCTCTTGCTATTGTTCTTTCAGGATTGTCATCTTTAGTATTAATCTTATTTTGACATCCAAATAGCAACGGAAAGAAAACAATAATCACAAAGAATCTTGAAATTTTCATGATTATAAAATTAAAATAATTACGAACGCTAAACTATAATCTCTAATTTTGTTTTAACGATTCATAGAGTCTCAGATATTCCCCTGCCGATTTTTCCCAACTGAAATCGTTTTTCATTCCGCGCTGAATTACTTTCTCCATTTGTTTCGTGTCTTCGAATAATTTTCGCGACCTGTGGAATGCCTGTTCGAACTCTTCATAAACAAAATCACGGAATGTTATGCCGTTGCCCTCTTTTTCATTGCTGATATCAGTTACCGTATCCGCCAATCCGCCGACTTCCCTTACAATGGGCACAGTTCCGTAATTCAGGCTGTACATCTGGTTCAGACCGCACGGCTCATATCTCGAAGGCATAAAGAAAAAATCTGAACCTGCCGTTATAAGATGAGCAAATTCATTATTGTATCCAAGAAAAACTTTTATTTTGCCGGGGTTTTCGATTGACAATGCGGTTAATTTTTCTTCGTATTCTTTTTCTCCCGAACCAAGCACAATAAGTCTGAAATTTTCGCTTTTTGTTTTCTCACACAGTTCGATTATTAGTTCGATGCCTTTCTGCCACGCAAGGCGCGTGACTATTCCGTACAGCGGAATATCCGTTTCATCATCGAATCCCGCTTTTTGCAGCAATTTTTCTTTGTTGTATTTTTTATCTTCAGGGTTTTTATATGAATAATTTTTTGGAATTAATTTATCGGTTAAAGGATTCCATTCAATCGTATCAATGCCGTTCAGTATCCCGCGGATATTATCTTTTCTTGCTCTGAGCACGCCGTCTAATCCCGAACCGAATTCAGACGTCGTAATTTCTTCCGCATATTTCGGACTTACTGTAGAAACAACATCAGAATAAAAAATACCTGTTTTCAGAAAATTGGCATTTCCATTGAACTCGAATGGTCCGCCAAGTACAAAACATGAATCGCCGAATCCGGCTTTCCTTACTGTGTCAGGCTCGAATATCCCCTGATATCCTATATTGTGAATGGATAATATTGTTTTTGAATTTTCAAACAACTTGTCCCATGAATACTGAAGTTTAAGCATTGCGGGAATATAAGACGACTGCCAGTCATTGCAGTGTAAAATATCCGGCTGCCACTGTAGATACTGAAGTGATTTCAGTACCGCATGCTGGAACATAATAAATCTTTCGTTTTCATCTTTATCATTGGTATAAACTATTCCCCTTCCGAAATAATAAGGACAATCAACGAAATGGAATTCCAAATTTTCGTTTTTTTTGTATGAATGGATGCAGAATTCTCTTTTTTCATCTCCGATTTCAACGAAAGCAGGAGGAAAATCAACAAGTTTTACGATTCCGAACTTCTTTGTGTCAACAACATCATACAACGGCAGAAAAACTTTCACATTAACACCATTTGAGGTCAATGCTTCGGGCAAAGAACCGCTCACATCGGCAAGTCCTCCGGTTTTAACAAAAGGAGCGCATTCGCTCGTAATAAAACAGACTTTCATAATTTGATTTTTCTTAAATTATCCATAAAAACATCAATAAAAAATGGAAAGTTACGGTAATTCATTGACTTGTTATTCTTTATCAAAATAATTAAAATTAAGGTTTATTATAAATCTAAAGTGCAATATGAAAAGGCAGAAAACTTTAATTCTCTTACTTGTTATTTCAATAGTTTCAACCATATTTTTCGCATACGGCTGCAATAATAAGAATAAGACGGTAGTAGCCGAAGTCGGAAATGATAAAGTTCTCATGTACGAATTTGAGAATCAATTCCTTAAAATTCTCGGAAATAACCTCGATTCCGCTAAAAAAACAACATTAGAGCAAAGAAAAGATTTTCTTGACTTAATGATTAAATTAAGACTGAAGGTGCTTGATGCAACCGAGAAAGGATATCTTGAATCTCAGGAAATAAAAACAGATCTGGATAATTACAAAAAGAATTATATTTCGGCGTTCCTTATCGACAGAAAAGTTGTAGATCCGCAGATAAAAGAACTTTATGAAAGAAAAAAATTCGAAGTCAGAGCATCGCATATTCTTATAAATCTTCCGCAAACAGCAACACCTGAAGATTCAATAAAAGCATATCAGAAAGCGCAAACCGTTATAGACAGACTTAAAAACGGCGAAAATTTCGGTACTGTAGCAGCGGAAATGTCAGACGACCCGTCAGCAAAGCAAAACGGCGGCGACCTCTATTATTTCACGGCAGGAATGACGGTTCCGGAATTCGAAGATGCTATTTACAAAATGAGCGTAGGTGATTATACTAAGAAACCGGTAAGAACAATGTTCGGCCTTCACATAGTAAAACTTGTTGATAAAAAGAAAAGAAATGACGGTATCAGAGCATCGCACATATTGATTCAGGACGTAAAAGACAGTCTTGGAAGAGTTATTGATTCGCTTGCATCATTCAATAAAATTCAGGAAGTGTATGCAAAACTTAAAAACGGCGAAGATTTCGGAAAACTCGCAAGTGAATATTCACAGGACCCGGGCTCTGCACCAAAAGGCGGCGACCTTGGATTTTTCGACAGAAGAAGAATGGTTCAGCCTTTCGACAGTGCTGCATTCATGCTTAAAGTCGGAGAATATTCTACACCGGTAAAGACACCGTACGGATATCATATAATTAAAGTAACTGAAATAAAACAGTATCAGGATTTCGATAAAGCAAAAGACGGCTTGAAGAATGATTTTAAAAGAAGCCCTCTTTACAAAACCGAATATGATAAATATATTGATAAGGCACTTAAAGATTATGATTTAACGCTCGATAAGAACGGAATTGCACTCCTTTTCTCGAAAGTAGATTCCAGCAAGACTATAGGTAATATAATGTTCGACAGTCTCTTTAATGATGCTGAAAAAGGAACGAAACTAGCAACTTATAAAGGCGGATTTGTCACTCTTCTTGATGTCGTACAGTTATTGCAGACTTCAAGAGATATGACTTCTTCCGTTGCAAATCTGGCATCTTTCACAAAAATCATTCAGGAAGTTGCAAAGACACCTGTACTTAACGCCGTCGCTCAAAAAGAGAACATAGACAAAGACGAAGAATATCTCGACCTTTTAAAGGAATATACCGCCGGTTTGCTTCGTGAGAAAATTGATCTTGAACAGATTTCAAGCAAGATTAAAATCAACGATGAAGACATTCAGAAATATTATGACTCCCATATTGCACAGTATAAGTTCAAAGACGGCGATACCGAAAAAGTGAGACCAATTGAAGAAGCAAAATCCGAAATCACAAACATACTCAGACAGGAAAAGTTCAGCGAAACAGAGAAAGCATACATTGAGAATTTAAAACAAAAGTATCCGGTTAAAGTGAATGCCGATGCATTAAATAAAGCCTTTAACAAATAAAATTGAACAGTATCAAAATAAAAATTATATTCCTGTCAATATTTCTTCTGGCGGCAAGCACTATTATTTTCGCCCAGAAAGAAGGCGACAGGATTCTGGCTGTAGTTGGAAACGACGTTATTCTTGAGTCGGACTTGCAGTATCAGATGCAATTGTATGCAAGACAGAATCAACTGACCTCAGTAAGCCCCGTGATTGTACAGCAGATTTTTCAGCAGTTGCTCACGGAAAAAATAATTCTGGCAAAAGCGGAACAGGACAGTATCGTAGTAAAAGATGAAGAAGTAAATAAAGAACTTGAGTTCAGAATTAAGTCTATTGTAGAACAGGTCGGCTCTGAAGACAGGATTCAGGAAATTTACGGAATGCCTCTTGTGAAGATAAAACTTATGCTTAAAGATGACCTTATGAAAAAATTGAAGTCCGATAAAATGAGAAGGAAAAAATTCGGAACTCCCGTCAAGGTCAGCGATAAAGAAACCAGAGATTTTTATTTTGCATTTAAAGACAGCATTCCCGATGCAAAAGAAGAATTTGAATTAAGCCATATTTTACTCACGAGAAATCTTACGGCATCAGAAAAACAGGCTGCCAGGGATAAGGCTCTTTTAATTCTTGACAGTGTAAAATCGGGTGTAGATTTTTCAGAACTTGCAAAGCGAAATTCCGACGATAAAGGTTCGGCGGTTAACGGCGGAGACCTCGGATTTGCAAAAAGAGGAGTCTTCGTTAAAGAATTCGAAGAAACACTTTTCACTCTCAATATTGGCGAAGTGTCGAATATTGTTGAAACGGAATTTGGTTTTCATATAATCAAACTTCTTGAGAAAAAAGGCGAACAGTACCGCGGTCAGCATATTTTAGTGGCATTCCAGAAACTGGAAGCGTCTGACTTCGAAACTATTAACACACTGAATGCAATAAAAGACAGTATTCTTTCAGGCAAGTATACATTTGAAGATGCGGCAAAAAAGTTTTCACAGGACCCGGAAACATCAACCAAGGGCGGATATCTGGGCTTTGTACCTGTAGATAAACTCGACAGCCTTTATATGAATGCCCTGAACAATATCAACATAGGTGAAATCAGCAAGCCTGTTAAAACAAGCGTAGACAAGAATTACGGATATGAATTACTGCTTCTGAAAAGCAAAACACAACCGCATAAACTGACGCTCGAAAACGATTTTGACCGCATAAGAAAATTTGCACAGATTAGTAAAGAAAATAAAGCATTCGACGGCTGGATTGAAGAATTGAAAAAAAATATTTATGTCGACGTTAAATTCTGATGGATGAATATCTTTCACACGGAATTATACGGAATTTTTATATATATAATTTTCATAGTTGCAGCATTAACGGTATCATTTTTATTTTACAGAAACACTAATGTATACGGTTTTAAAAAAGCGGTATTGACCGGATTACGGTCGGTATCGCTTTTTTTTATCTTGTTACTGCTCATTAATCCTTTTGTTAATTTGTCGGGTGTTTCGAACCTCGAGAATACCGATGTTATCCTTTTAGACAACAGCGCCAGTCTTTCTCTGGAAAACAGATTTGAAAACTTCCGGACTGCAATTAACGAGGTAAAAAAACTGAGCGGGAACGTCCGGATTTATTCTTTCGGAAACGGACTGCTCAAGGAAATTAAGGATTCGGATTCTTTGTTTTCATATTCCCCCGTTAATTCATATTCAACTGACCTCTCCAAAACCCTTGAAGATCTTTTTTCAAGAACCGGAAATTTTAACATCAATTCCGTCACCATTATATCGGACGGATTAATTAATCACGGGAATAACTTAGATGACGCGGCGAAAAAATTCGGTGTGCAGTTTAATTACATTTTGACGGGTGATACAGCGAGAAAAAACGATTTGCTTGTCAGTAAAGTCTTTTACAACAGGACTGCATTTGCCGGCAGCGTTTCCACTATAAATGTTTTACTAAATTCTTACGGATACGACAAGACCGTAAATGTTAAACTCTATGAGGATGATAACCCGGTACAAACCAAAACAATCGTAACCGATAAGAATACTTCCGATTATTATACGGACTTTAAAATATCTTCCGGATCAGCAGGAATTAAGAAATACAGAATCGTGATTGATACTTTGCCTGATGAGATTACCCATAAGAACAATGTCTCTGAATTCTATATAAAATACACCGATAATAAATTCAGAATACTCGTGATTGCAGGCAGCCCCGGCATGGATTATTCTTCATTCAAACAGGAAATAAACAAGATTGATAATTTCAGAACCGATTTTTTTGTTCAGAAATCGGCGGACGCATTCTACGAAGGTGATTTGCCCGCTTTCGATAGTTATGACGCATTGATACTGATTGGATTCCCGATTGAGAATACCAACAGAACTATTATCGAGAATCTGAAGAAAAAACTGGCAGAAAGTAATATTCCCGTAATCTTTTTAAATGCTTCAAATACCGGATACGGAAACCTGAAAGAAATTGAGAATTTTCTTCCATTTTATATAAGCGGCTCAGATAAGAATATTTTTCAGTCAACTGCAAGAATATTGTCAGACAATCTGCCCGATGAACCTGAATCCATCAGGAAAATAAACACATTGCCTCCTGTCATCTTTACAAGAAATAGTTTTTCGCCTAAACCCGGCTCTGATGTTCTTGCCGTGACTCCGGGCGAAAACGAACCGGCGGTTTTATATAGTAATACTGCTTTGCATAAGTCATCCGCTTTTCTTGGTTTCGGATATTATAAATGGACTTTAAACAATTCACAGAACAGTGAACGGGTATTAAAGAACCTTATTTCTGTACTATTTAATCTGATTTTCAAAGAGACAACGGGAAGCAGGTTCACAGTCCGAACGGATAAAGATTATTATGCATATTCCGAACCGGTTGAAATTACAGCGCTTTTAAAAGACAGACCTTTAACCGGGAATATTTCAGTAAGGCTGAATCTTACGGGTAAAAACGGGTCAAAAGAACTTAATATGCCAGAAATAAGCAATTCGGAATTCGGGATTAATATTACTCCTGATTATGAATCCGATTACACAGTCGACACGGATTTACTAATTGACGGCCGTACAGCAGCAAAGGATATAACAAAATTTACTGTAGGCAGTCCGCGTGAAGAATTCCTTAAAACACAACCGAATGATGCAATACTGAAATCTCTTTCTTTGAGCACAGGCGGGAAAAACCTTAGGAATCCCGGCGTCAAAAATCTTGGCTCCGGAAATAAAAAAGATGTTCAAGAATCGTATTCCGGAAAATACCTGCTTAGAAATTCGATTGTATTCCTATTAATAATAATATTTTTCCTTTCGCTTGAGTGGTTTCTTAGAAAAAGATTTAATCTGCCTTAAAAGAAAGCGATTGAATAATAATGCTTTTATTAATATCTTATTAAAAAATTCCGATATGAAATATGGAAAATATATATTGCCATTTTTTATATTCCTCTTTATATCTTCATCCCTGTATTCACAGCAATATTGGCTCGACATGCCAAGCCCGGTTAATCTGGATTTGAGAAAAAGCTGCTTTCTGGATACACTGAACGGATGGGTGGCGGGAGATTCAGGTCTCATTATAAAAACATCCAACGGCGGTTTAAACTGGTCCAGACAAAATTCCAAAACCAGACTTCCTGTCTACGAAATATTCTTTCTTAACAGCCGGCTCGGCTGGGCGCTTGCATGGAATTTATTTGATCCCTTACTTCCATTCGGAACATTAATTTTGAAGACAACCGACGGCGGCATTAACTGGGATACTTCAACGTTCAAGACACAAAATGCTTTTTTACCTGCGATATATTTCCAGGATTCTTTATATGGTTTCATGGGAGGTAATTTGCGCAATATTATGAGAACAACCGATGGCGGGGCTGACTGGCTGGACTGCGCAATAGATACTATATCCGTTTCTTTTCTTCCCGTCATGAGTTTTACTTTTCTAAACAATGATTACGGTTATGCATCAGGAGGCCATCAGGATTTTGCGGGTCTTATTTGGAGAACTACTAACAGAGGCGTCAGGTGGATACCAACTGTGGTTGCCCCGGAACCGGTAAACAATGTGGTCTTCCTTGATTCCTTAAGGATAATTGGTGTGAGCGGAGATGTCGAGAATGGTCCCGGTTCGATTTCTTCCCTTAATTCCGGTCTCTCATGGAAATACAATTATCTTGGTTATTTCGGACGGTCCGGTCTGATTGCTTTCAGAAATAAAAATGAAGTCTGGGCACCGCTTGCTAGCGCTCTAAGTTTCATTTATTCGCTTGATACCGGCAAGTCGTGGAACATTTACCCCAATCCTGATTCTGTAGATGTCAATCATGTGATATTTCCTGATTCAAAACACGGTTTCGCATTTTGCATGAGAGGCAGAATACTGAAGTATAATGCTGCTTTAATCGGGATTAATAATCTTAATACATACATAATTGAGGATTATAAATTAAATCAGAATTATCCCAACCCTTTTAATCCTTCGACAAATATTTCCTATGAATTAAAAAATTACAGTTATGTTATCTTAAAAATCTACGATATATCGGGCAGGGAAATCAGGACTTTAATTGACGGCTATCAGGACGGAGGAAAACATTATTTGAATTTCAACGGCAGTACAATTTCATCCGGAATTTATTTTTATGAAATACAGATTAGGGACTTATCGAACAAGAGTGAGAAACTTTTCAAAGAAACAAAAAAAATGTTATTGGTTAAATGAAGTTACAATTAAGATATGCGTTGAAAAATACTGCTTTTATATATATTTTGTAACATAATTTTAACATGAAATTCGGAAAAACAATACTTTCTGTTTTAATAGTTTTATTTATAACTTCCGGTCTGTATTCGCAGCAGTACTGGCTCAGTATGAATAGTCCCGTCAAACTTGACCTTAAGAGGTGCTGTTTTCTTGACAGTATTACGGGATGGGTCGTGGGAGATTCCGGTTTGGTTATGAAAACCACAAATGGAGGTCTTAACTGGACACGCCAGAATGCAAAAACAAAGAATCAAATTCACGAGGTATTTTTTCTTAATAAAAGATTAGGATGGGCTTTATCGTGGAATATATTCAACCCCGCGCCGCCTTATGGAACTCTATTATTAAGGACTTCAGACGGAGGAATAAACTGGGACACTTCGAGTTTTGTTACTGAAAATGTATATATCAGAACAGTTGTTTTCCAGGACTCACTGCATGGATTTATGGGCGGAACGTTCAGAAATATTATGAGAACAACTGATGGCGGCGCCAACTGGCTGGATGTTTCAATAGACTCTATAGTAGTTTCATTTTTTCCGGTGAATAGTTTCAATTTTTATAGTAATAATTTCGGTTATGCTAGCGGCGGACAGATAGACTTTGCAGGAGTTGTATGGAGAACAACTAATCGGGGAATAAGATGGACACCCGCTTTATTAGCACCCGAACCCATGTGGAACGTTTGTTTTTTAGACTCCATGAGAATTATCGGTTTGTGCGGAGATTTTGAATACGGTCCGAGTATAACAACAACATCAAACTCAGGAATGAACTGGAAATATGTTTATCTGGGGTTTTTTGGCTTTCCTTCCGCTATGGCTTACAGAACTAATTATGAAGTCTGGGCTCCGCTGGGTTTTGCGAGAGCATTTATATATTCAATAGATTCAGGATATACATGGACTGAATTTACAAATCCTGATACCGCTGAAGTGAATCACGTTGTGTTTCCTGATTCCAGACACGGATATGCCGTCTGCCAATACGGGCAAATGCTGAAATACAACACTACTCTTATAGGTATAAACAATCAGAATACAACGGTTACGAGTGATTATACGCTGCACCAGAATTATCCGAACCCTTTTAATCCCTCTACTAACATAACTTATGAATTAAGAAGTAATAGTTATGTGATTATGAAAATTTATGATTTGACAGGCAAAGAAATAAAAACATTGTTCAACGGATATCAGAACAGCGGCAAATACAATTTAAGGTTCGCGGGGGATAATCTGCCTTCGGGTATATATTTTTATGAAATTACTGCAAGGGATTTATCCGGAAAATCTAATAATGTTTTTAAAGAAACAAAGAAAATGATCCTTTTAAAATAATTCTAAAAGATTATGAATAAAATTTTTATTTTTCTGATTGCAGTAACATTCATATCCGGTTATGCCGCTGCACAGGAAATAGTCCCTGCTGCAAATAAAAAGCCTTTCCTTACTATCGAAACATCGGGTTCATTTGACCTCCCTATGATGGATTTGAAAGGCAGCAACGGAATCAGAGGTATTTGGGCTTTTCAGGATTACGGTACAAACATCGGCTTCGGTTCTATGCTGAACCTTAAATTTGCCGTTTACAACACAAAGAGTATGCAGTTGAGAACATATCTAACTTTAGGATATTCTCATTTCGTCAATGATGACAACAGGGCATTTACGTCTTATGCAAAAGACGGCACGGTTTCATTCGGATATCCTTATACAAGTCTTAACGGCACACAGTATCCGTTTGTCAAGGATACCGCTGGAGTAAGCAACCTCAGAATGAACATGCCGTATCTCGCGCTTGGAGTTGAACTCGGCGTTTATACTGACAGGCGAAACAGGTCGTCGTTCAATTTCGGATTGGATTATAATTTTAACGCTATTACAGGAAGAATTTACCAGACAATCGCAGGCGCAAACGAAACTTTCACAACTTACAAATTCAACTTGAGAAATGGTATCGGCGCTAACATTTCTTATTCCTACAAATTTCAGGATTATCTCGGATTTCATGTAGGTACAAGATTCACGATGCCGAATATTTTCGGAAAAGCATCGGAAATGTCAGACGAAAGTTGGTATATGTTCCTAATGGATAAAGGAAATACAACCCTCAACCCGGCTCTTTCAAGCAGCAGGAACATGGCTTACTTTAAATTCTACGCAGGTCTCTCTTTATTCTTCGGAAAAATGTAAAATCGATTATCAGATGTCCCGCTTTGCGGGACATCTGCATTCATATAAACGCATACAATTATCCCCTCTTATCTTTGTGATTAATTATTTCGGAAGTTATTTTGAATTTTTTTGGACGGAACAAAAGAAGAAAATTTCAATTAAATAATATTCTTGGGCGGCGGAGTAGGTACATCATAAAAATTATTTAATATAGGAACAAAAATGAAACTAAAGCACTTATCCTCTCTCCAAGATAAGCCGCTCGTAAACTCGTTTGGTAATCCAACATCAGTAATTAAATTTTTAATTATATTACTTGATGCAGTCTTTGAAAATTTATCGTCTATATTGTGATAGAAGAATAACTCGAATACTTCATCCAGTTTGCTTTCGTTTTCATCGCTCAAACAGACAATCTTCACGCTGTCACCTGATATCTCTACTCTCGAAACGTCGTATAATTTGCCGTAAAATTTTATTTCATTATCATCGATAAAGTAAAAATCTTCATTCCTGTTTTCGTAATTCTGGCGGGTAAGGTTTATAACCGTCAAATTATCGCTTTCTATATAACTTTCAAGTTTTCCAAAAGCCTCTTTTTTGAAAAAGTATTTCAACTCGAAATATGTCAGCACATATCCGGCGGAATTAAACACAAGCATTAATACAATTACTATTGAGAGACCCTTTTTCACCGACAACTAATAATACTTTTTATTTGTTATCAAATATATTTACAAATTATACAATTTTCAACGTTAAATGCATTAGATTTTAAATTTATTTATTTGTTAAGATTATCTAACTTGAGCAATGAAGTCACTATTACCTTTAATCCCTTATCTTAAAGTCAGGAAGTGGAAACTAATCTGGGGTACTATATTCGTATCCGTCAGCATTTTCCTGCAAAGCCTTTATCCGATGGTTATAGGCAATGCTGTTGACGAAATTACTAATAAAACAACAAATTACACATATTTATATTACGCGCTTCTAAGCGTTGGACTGATACTTGTCGGAGGAGTATTTCTATTTCTTACGAGACGAACAATTATTGTTGCATCTAGAGAAATTGAGAATGATTTAAGGCACGATTTTTTTGAACATCTTCAGAAACTGCCTAAAGAATTTTTCGATAAAACCTCCACTGGCGATCTGATGGCGCATGCTACGAACGATATAAATAATATAAGAAATTTTCTCGGCCCGGGCATAATGTATTCGATACAGACATTTCTGAGAACGGTCGTTACGCTTATTATCATGTTCAATATCAGTTCTAAAATTTCCTTTCTCGCACTGATTCCCCTGCCTTTAATATCAATGCTGGTTTATAAAGTCATGAAAACCGTTTACGGCAGGTCGCAGAAAGTTCAGGAATCCTTTTCAGCGCTGACAACCAAAGTTCAGGAGAATTTTTCGGGTATACGGGTAATGAAATCATACGTAAGGGAAATATCGGAAATAAACCGATTCGTTTCCGTATCAGCCGATTACCAGAAAAAGAACCTGTCGCTTGCCAGAATTCAGTCGTATTCATTTCCGATGATGTTCCTGCTTACAAGTTTATCCGTTATTATAGTTGTATATTTCGGCGGAGTGGAAGTCATCAAAGGAAATATGACGCTTGGAAACGTTACTGAGTTTATTGTTTATCTCGGACAGTTGACATGGCCCATGATTGCATTCGGCTGGGTAATTAATCTCATACAGAGAGCATCGCCTTCTATGGACAGAATCATGAAAATCAGGAATACAGAGCCCGCCGTAAAAGACAATGAAGGTGTTTCTTTCGATATAAAACCGGAAAATCTAAACGGCGAAATTGAGTTTAAAAATGTTTCCTTTAAATATCCCGGCACTGATTATTATGTTCTGAGAAACATTAACCTTAAAATACAAAAAGGCACAAGCCTCGGCATAATCGGACAAACGGGGTGCGGAAAATCAACACTCATAAATCTGATACCGCGTGTTTACGACGTTGAAGAAGGTCAATTGATTCTTGACGGCAATGACATAAGGAAAATCCCCCTGCTTACTTTAAGAGAGTCGGTAGGAATTGTTCCTCAGGAATCATTCTTATTCTCGGATACACTCGAAAAGAATATTGCATATTCTTCAGATTTCGTCACGGAAGAAAGGATGATTGAATCGTCAAAACTTGCAGGACTATTCAAAGATGTACATATGTTTCCCGAAAAGTTTAAAACGCTTATAGGCGAAAGAGGAGTTACACTCTCAGGAGGGCAGAAACAAAGAACTTCTCTCGCCAGAGCAATTTATAAAAAACCAAAAATTTTAATACTCGATGATTCGCTTTCCGCTGTAGATACAAATACCGAGGAGGAAATACTCAGGGGGCTTAAGGAAGTTCTAAGCGATAGAACAACAATCATTATATCCCACAGGATTTCCACATTGAAAAATCTGGACAATATAATCGTAATTGATGACCATACAATCGCCGAACAGGGAACACACGATGAACTGCTTGAAAAGAAAGGCATCTACTACGACATACACGTGAAACAATTGCTTGAAGAAGAAATCGAGGAAATGTAAAAATGACAGTAAAAAAGATTACACATAAAAAAGAAGAAGATGCACTCGGCAAACCGATTGACTCAGTTTTATTCAAACGTCTTCTTAAATACTTCAAACCGTATGCATGGTATATTGTACTTGCTACATCACTGACAATATTCATCGCGGCACTGGCTGCCGTAAGACCAAAACTGACGCAGATTGCAATCGATGATAATATCGTTAATAAGAATATCCCGGGACTTCAGAAAATCATCATTCTCCTTATTGCCACTCTTGTTGTGCAGGGATTCATTCAATACGCGATGACATATCTTACAAGTTGGATAGGACAAAAAATTATTTTCGACCTTCGAAAAACGATTTATGAGCATGTAATTAACCTTAATCTGAAATTTTTTGACAACAATCCCATAGGCAGGCTTGTTACAAGAGTTACTAACGATGTAGAAGTGCTCTATGAAGTTTTTTCATCAGGTCTTGTGACTGCATTCGGCGACGTACTTACGATTATATGGATTCTGTATTTCATGTTTACGCTTGACGCAAAACTGACTCTTGTAACACTTTCAGTACTTCCGCTTCTTGTTTATGCAACTTCCGTTTTCAGAAGAGCGGTAAGAAATTCATACAGGAGAATCCGAGTTCTTATTGCGTCAATCAATACTTATATACAGGAACATCTTACGGGTATCAGCGTTGTACAGTTATTCGGAAAAGAAAAAAGAACAGTCGAAGAATTTGAAGTGATAAACAGCGAGCACACACAGGAAAACAAGAACAGCATAATGTATTATGCGCTTTTCTTCCCTGTAGTAGAACTTATCGGCGCGGCGGCAGCAGGCTTGATTATCTGGTACGGAGGCGGACAGGTACTGCGGGGCGCGGTATCGGTCGGTATTATTATTTCTTTCGTTCAGTATACTGAAATGTTCTTCAGACCCATTAGGGACCTTGCGGAAAAATACAACATACTCCAGACTGCAATGGCATCCAGCGAAAGAATTTTTAATCTGCTTGATACAACCAATCCCGTCGTCGACCCGGATGAACCTATTACACTTGATAATGTGAAAGGCGCTATCGAGTTTAAAAACGTATGGTTTGCTTATAACGACGAAGACTATGTGCTTAAAAACATTTCTTTCAAAATTAATGCAGGAGAAAAAGTTGCATTCGTAGGACACACTGGCGCAGGCAAAACAACCATCATCAATCTAATCAACAGATTTTACGATGTAAACAAAGGTTCTATCAGTCTTGATAACGTTGACATACGAAATCTCAGACAAAAAGAACTGAGAAAAAATATCGGTGTAGTTCTTCAGGATGTTTTTCTTTTTTCGGGTAACATCAAATATAATATTGATCTTGAAAACGAGGAGATTTCCGAAGAGAGGGTTCAAAATGCCGTTGATAACGTAGGTCTCAGAAAATTCATAGATGAAATACCGGAAGGTATTATGCAGAAAGTTAACGAGAGAGGCTCGACTCTGTCAGTCGGACAGCGTCAGTTAATCTCGTTCGCAAGAGCGCTCGCTTACGACACAAGAATTTTAGTGCTGGATGAAGCCACATCTTCAGTTGATACGGCAACCGAACTGCTGATACAGGAAGCGATAAAGAAACTCATTCAGAACAGGACGTCAATTATTATCGCGCACAGGCTTTCCACGATTCAATCATGCGATAAGATTATTGTAATGCATAAAGGCGAAATCAAAGAAATGGGAAATCATCAGGAACTTCTGAATAAAAAAGGTCTCTATTATAAATTGTATCAACTTCAATATAAAGAAGAATTCGAAAAATCAGGGAGTAAGAATGATTGATAAACTTTTAATCGCGACAAACAACAAAGATAAAGTAAGAGAAATCAGAAAACTTTTCGAATCATCGAACATTGAAATTCTCACACTTAAAGACCTCAATATTGAAATCGAAGTTGAGGAAGATAAAGACACACTTGAAGGCAATGCGCTGAAAAAAGCGGAAGAGATTTGGAAGATTGCGCGAATCCCCTGCTCTGCAGATGATACCGGACTTTTTGTCGACGCTTTGAACGGCAGCCCGGGAGTTTATTCTTCAAGATATGCGGGCGAAAACGTTACTTACGCCGACAACAGACATAAACTCCTTCACAATCTCAAGAAAGTCGCCGATGGAAACAGAAAGGCAAGATTCAAAACCTGCGTGTGCTTCTATTACGATGAAAATAAATATTTATTCTTTGAAGGAGTATGCGAAGGAAAAATAATCGGTGAAGAACGCGGAGAAAAAGGATTCGGCTATGATGCGGTATTCCTTCCGGACGGATTCAATAAGACATTCGCTGAACTTGAAATTGATGTTAAGAACAGGATTTCTCACCGCGCAAAAGCATTCGAAAAATTCAAAGAATATCTAACTGAATTCAACTTGCCTGAATAACTATATTCCTTTCTTCCTGAATAACTATTTTCATTTCTATAATAAAAAAAATTCCCGCACTCGTTCAAAAATGCAGGAATCAGTATTTCTAATTATTAATTACTAATTACTAAATAACTATTTTCATTTTTACAATAAAATATTCCCGCACTCGTTCAAAAATGCGGGAATCAGTATTTCTAATTTCTAACCAACTTCTTCGCAATTACTAATTACTAATTACTAATTACTAATTACTAATTACTAATTACTAATTGTTAATTGTTAATTGCTAATTGTATCAGTGCCCCGTCTCCCCTATTACCTTAAATTTATCTCCTGTCTGTTTGACTAGTTCCTTATACCATTCAGCGCCGTAACCGGGCTGTGAAACTTTCGGTATTCTGCTTCCCGGTACTACTGTTTTAATATTTCCGTCCATAAATTTGCAGAAAAGAAATCCGTACAACTGTTTCCACCTGTCAAATGTATTTTTCCCTGCTTTGAGGCAGTAATCGGTTAGAAAGTCTCTCGCCGTTTCTACATCCTTATCTTTTAACTCAAGCATGGTCTTATCAACTTCATCTATACTGTTCACATACCCTATTTCAAGTTCTTTTTGCACAGGCTGTATGTCAAGTATCATATCTTTATATCTCGTATAAGCAAAATTCGATACCTGATTGAATATCCAGAATAATGAAGAATCGCTGAATACCATCATGTCACCGTTGCCGACTGCAAAATTAGGCGGTACCTTTTTTATCGCCGTATACATAGGCGTATAAACTGTCGTAAAATTGTCGTCTACACCAAACCAGAAAATACCGCCAAGATTTTCAGGCAGCCAGGAACGCGACTGTGTTACGAATGAAAATCCTGTTTGCTGTGTAGAAATCGCCCTTTCGTTAAAATATGTCTTTTCTACTACTTTTCCTGTCGAATCTTTTAATCCCACCTTCCAGGTTAATGGTCTCCATCTTACCGGACAAGTATAAGGCCCTGCGCCGAAATCCTTTGTCATGTCAAGCGGAGTTCCTTCAAAATGGTCTCTCATAATATTCATTACATCATAAACCGAAATTTTCTTCTCCGGTTTAACCCATAAAGGCATTTTATTCTTTAAATTCTCGCCTTTTGCATAATCGAGATATTTATCCATTCCTTTTGTAACTTTATTGAACATTGACCAGACCCTTGCTTCACAGAATCTTGCACCTTCAAAATCTACAGGAGCGTATGTTTCGCAAAAAGAAAAATCTTTATCTTCGCCTTTGTAATAACCCTTCGATTTTGCGAAAGTGATTACGTCTTTTGCATAATAACAATTCATTGTATCGTTTAATGGAAACTGGCGTATCCTTGACTGGTTTGCATGCCCTGATACGTATCCGTCAGGAACTCTCATTGCAACCCATACCGCACCCTTATTTCCGGCTCCCTTGCCAATCATATCCATAATCCAGACTTCATTCGGGTCGGAAAATGAAAATGTTTCACCTTCGCTGCAATATCCGTACTCTTCAGTTAGTTGCGCCATCACCTGTATTGCTTCCCTGCAGTTTCTTGCTCTCTGCAGAGAAAGATAAATCAAAGAACCGTAATCCATTTTAGCCGTCGTATCAACAAGTTCCAGTCTTCCGCCGTAAGTTGTTTCACCTACTGCAAGTTGGAATTCGTTCATGTTTCCAACAACATTGTATGTGTGGGGTACCTGAGGAATCTGCCCGAGCAATCTGCCCGAATCCCATTCTATCACATCCAGCATTGTGCCCGGAGGATAATTTGCCGAAGGCCAGAAATACAATTCGCCGTATAATGTATGCGAATCTGCCATATACGTAATCATCGTCGAACCGTCAACCGACGCACCCTTGGTTACAAGAAAGTTCGTACATGCTTTTATTGTATCATTTAAAAATGAAAACTGTAATAAAATTACTGTTGCGATTAAAAGAATTTTTTTCATGCCAATTATACTTGTTTGTCAAAAATAATGATTTCAGACCTTAAAGAATATAGATATCGCAGTTTCAAAATGAGAATGATTTTCTCAAAATGATAAAATGGAATTTATAAGAACTACATATTTAAACAGAATTTGAAGAAAAATATGGGCATGAAAATTGCACAAAATTTTTTTGTTATTAGGAATATTTAAATTTGGGGTCATGAAAAAGGGGTATGTAATTCTTATCATCTTGTCCATACAGATGATTTTTGCTAATCTCTATCCGCAGGCAGGCGGTAGAGCTTTAAATCTCCAGAACGCAGATTATCTGGCGCATGGGGATTTTGTATATTGCGGTGCGCCAAATTACGGTTTAACAGATAAACTTACGGTTTGCGCATGGGTTAGATGGACAGTCAATCCGCAAACTTATGTCAATGTCCACAGCGATCAGGAGGGCCGCCGTGCGAATATTATTACTCTGGACAGACATAATGCCAAAGACAACGGACAATTCTGGCTGCAGCATTCATTAAACAACAACAATTTCGAATGGGCCGTTCAAACAGATACACGCCAAAATGTTCAATCATCAACAGTACCGCAGCAGAATGTGTGGGTTTATCTTACCGGCGTTTACGACGGAAGTTCGACGGGAGAAAAACTGATTTTATATGTAAACGGCATCAAAGAAGCCTCGCTTTCCGGTGAAATAAGCGGTAACATTCAAGCGCTGGATCCAAATTCAATGCGTCTGAATATCGGCAGACTGCCGAACGGTTACAGGCTGTTCGCAGGAATGCTGGATGAAATCAGAATCTATAAAAGGGCGCTTGGCATTGATGAAATACGAAAACAGATGTTTTATAAAAACACTGTCGATAACACGGACCTTGTAAGTTACTGGGACATGAATCAACCCAGCGGAACTACAGTTTACGACCTTGTTCCTATCAACCCCGTGAACGGAAAGTTCTATACGGCGCTTATTGACGTACATAGTTTAACTACATCGCCATATAGAATTTTCGACGACGACAAATCGTGGGAAGTCAACACATGGCTTAACTGCACAATCAGGACTGTAGCAGGAAACGGAGTGGATGAGATTAATAATATCGTTTCGAATACAGCGACATCTCTCACTTTCCAGAATCCATGGGTGACAACTCCTAAACTCGATGACGGCGGTACAGGAACGGGCATGACATGGTTTGGTGTGGAAAAAACGGGAGAAGTATCGCAATGGGTTTTATCAACTGCATCCGTCGGGGAAGATTCAAAAATAATTAAAACTACAGATTCGAGTTATGTAGGCTGGGCAGGTGCAAGTTTATCGGTTAAAATATCCTCTGTCCCTGACAACAGCAATAATCTGTCAATCTATTTTTGGGGTTTCGTTGATGGATTACCGGTGAATACGGAAAGCGTACCGGCAGAAATGACAAAGCGTTCAAATCTGGTTTGGGGAATTAATGAGTGGGGTACGGTTACATCGAGTATTTTTATTGCATACCCTAATATTCTCGGTAATTTCAATCCTTCAAAATGCAGACTCCTGCAGAGAACCAGGGGTTCAAATTCCTGGTCTTATGTAAATAACGTCATCGCGGATTCAGTACAGAGAACTTTTTATGTGCCGGAAGTTACGGATTTTATGGAATACTCAATAGGCATGACAGATGAAATAATGCCGGTCTCAATGGAATATCTTAACTACAGTATATCAGGCAGAGATTTAATTCTTAACTGGGCAACAAATTCAGAATCGAATAACAAAGGCTTTGAAATCTATCGTTCTGCTAATAACGGCAAATCATGGGATTTGTCGGGTTTTGTTAACGGAGCGGGCAATTCAAACATCAAAACCGTTTATACTTTCAAAGATAAAAATCTATCCGCAGGAACATATCAGTACAGATTAAAACAGATAGATTATAACGGGAATTTTGAATTCTTCAAACTCAATTCGACCGTCGTAATATCTCTTCCGCATAATTTCGTTTTAAAACAAAATTATCCGAATCCTTCTAATCCTGTTTCAAAAATCGATTTTGAACTACCGTCTGACTCCTACGTTAAAATCGAGATATTCGATTTAACAGGCAGGTTGATTACTAAACTTGAAGACGGGAAAAGGAGCGCGGGATATCATTCGGTAAAATTTGACGGTTCGAATCTTTCAAGCGGAATTTATTATTACAGATTGAACGCTCAGTCCGGTAATGACAATTTCATAAAAACATATAAACTTGTACTTATAAAATAGAGTTCCTTTCATTTTGTTTGATGGACGGGGTAATAATAACTTATTATCTCATCCAAAGAAAAAGGCTGCCTTAGAGGGCAGCCTTTGTTTTATCAAACCAAAATTTCATTTACCAGATAAATGCTCTTTCATTTACGCTCCTGAATCTCTTGTCAGCGCTTGTTACTCCGAATGCTTCATAAAATTCGGGTATATTATAAACGATGCAGTTGACTCTTGCTTCGGACGGAGAATGCGGATCTTCCTTTAGTCTTTTGAGTGTTTCCTGTTCTCTTGTGTTGCCTCTCCATATTGTTGCGTAATTCAGGAAAAATCTCTGTATCGGCGTGAACCCTTCAAGTTCCTTTTCAGGAGGATTTTTAGCCCATGCTTTCTTTAGCGCTTCAAGAGAAATATTAACTCCGCCGAGGTCGCCTATATTTTCACCTAGTGTAAACTTCCCGTCAACATGGAATGTGTCGATGACGAAATAATTATTGTACTGGTCAATCAGTACCTGCGCCTGTTTATCGAAATTGTTTGCATCCTGTTCCGTCCACCAGTCTGAGAGGTTTCCGTCTTTATCATATTTTCTGCCCTGATCATCGAAACCGTGCGAAATTTCATGACCGATTACTACGCCGATTCCGCCGTAATTCACAGCGTCATCACCGTCCGCATAAAAATACGGGGGCTGTAAAATTCCCGCCGGGAAACATATTTCATTGTTCGCGGGATTGTAGTAAGCATTCACTGTCTGAGGAGACATTCCCCATTTAGTTTTGTCGGTCGGCTTGCCGATTTCCGCGATATTTTTTTTATAATTCGCTCTTCTTACATTCATGACATTATCAAAATACGAGTCTTTGCTGATTTCAATTTTCGAATAATCTTCCCATTTATCGGGATAACCGACTTTTACAAAAATTTTCTCGAGTTTTTCAAGCGCTTTTACTTTTGTCGGTTCGCTCATCCAGTTCAGATTGCGAATCCTGTCTGCGAGCGCCAGTCTCAGGTTCGCGACGAGATCCTGAATTCTCTTTTTTGCATTCGGCGGAAAATGTTTTTCAACATATAATTCGCCGAGCGCTTCGCCGAGCGAGCCGTCTACGACATCAAGCACTCTCTTCCACCTTGGTCTCATTTCCTGCTGTCCTGACATGAACTTTCCGAAGAAATCAAAGTTCGCGTCAACAAAATCCTTGCTTAAAAATGTTGAAGATGAATTCAAGACTCTCCATTCAAGATAACTCTTCAGGTCCTCAAGGCTTATACTTTCGAATGTCGGACCAAGGTCAACAAAAAATCTCTTTTGCCCCAGGTCAACATCGCCCGGATTTTCAAGTCCGATTTCTTTAAAGTACAATTTCCAGTCGAAACCTTTTGCTGTTTCGAGCATTTCATTGAATGTCATTTTATTATAATTCAAATCAGGGTCTCTGAGTTCGATGTTCGAAAATGCCGAGCCTGCAAGCCTGGTTTCGAACGCCATTACTGCGTTTGATTTTGCCGTTGCAGCATCATCGGAATAACCGATTAATTTATAAAGTCTCACCATGAGTTTTAATAATTCGGCTCTGATGGATTTCGACCTTTCATCGTCTTTAAGGTAATAATCTTTGTTTCCGAAAGTCATACCGCCCTGCCTGAAACCGCCTATTGTCATAGCGCTGTTCTTGTCGTCGGTTGTGGGACCGAAATAGAACAATGGATAAGAACTCATTGTATGCATGAACGCGATGTATTTTACGGCATCGGTTTTCGATTTTAAATTCTTTATATCGTTTAGATATTTTTTAATAGGTTCGTAGCCGAGAGAATTTATCTTGTCTTCATTCATGCCGCTTGCGAAGAAATCACCTATCTTCTGTCTGTTGGTGCCTTTCTTAAGGTTAGGGTCTTTTGAACATTCATCGACAAGTTCTTTCAACTGTTTGGCATTATTTTCGCGAAGAACGTCAAACGATGTATATCTCGTCATATCCGGCGGGATGGGATTATTTTTCATCCACACACCGTTTGAATACTGGAAAAAATCGTCACCCGGCTTTACGCTCAGGTCCATATTGCTTTTATCGAGAATCTGCTGCGCATTCGCAATTGCAGCAAAAACAAGGAAAACGATAAATGATGCAATAAAAAGTTTTAAATACTTCATAGAATTAATTTTTTAAAAAAAAGTTTTATAAATTGTATTGGATTTGAATATAGTATTATATCGAAAATTATAATCCGTACAGCAATTACAATCAGATGTGAGTTTCGTTTTACCCGAAAAAGATTTAACCATGAAAAAATACAAGGAATATATGTTTAAAATCGTACTAAATTTCAGTTCTAAGATTGCCCTAAATTACCGTTCTAAGTTCGTACTTAATTTTTGTTTTAAGTTCGTACTTAGTTTCCGTTCTAAGTTCGTACTTAATTTTTGTTTTAAATCACGCCTAAACAGATGTTTTTGACTAAAAACAAACCCTTTTTTATTATACGAAACAAATAAAAAAAGTTACGTTTTCTTGCCGTGTACGTTCTTTTCTTTTTTTTCAAATATCCGCGTTCCATATATCGTGAATCATCGGATATGAATCTGTTTCTTGATTCTAACTCCTAACCCGCCACAGCGGGTCTTCGATTCGCTCACAAGAATCTTCGAATTCTTGATTCTGCTCTTCTAAAATATCAATTTCACGTTCTGTTTCAAATCTTTGCTGAGACTATGAGAAACCGGACAAGTATCAGCGCAAACTTGCAATATATGTTTTTGTTTATCCGAATAATCATTTTTCGGAAAATAAATATTAACGACAATTTCAGCGACTCTTCTCGGGTCAGAGCCCATGATTTTTGTTACTTCCGCATTCGTTCCGTCTATTGAAAATCCGTGTGTCCTTGCTGCGATTCCCATGATGGTAATCATGCATAATCCAAGCGATGTTGCCATCAGGTCGGTTGGAGAGAATGCTTCCCCTTTTCCCTGATTATCTACAGGCGCATCCGTATTAATAACCGTACCGGACTGCAGATGAATAGCCTCCATCCTTAAATCCCCGAGATATTTTAATGTTGATGTAATCATTTTCAGTAATATTAATTTTTCTTTTTCAAATTACGCATAATCTTTTTGTCTTAAAATGATAAAGTTTGAATCCGGAATCAGAGCAAGAACTTCCCGCCGCAGATTTATACTAATTTTATAGCAAGAACATTTGACCACAGAGAGCAGATAGAACTTCTGCCACCCGCCCATTAAAATGGCGGGTAGGCTCCTTATCACGAATTAATTCTAATTTCAAGATCAAGAACTGCTCACCACTAAGTACACTAAGAACATTTAGAAGAACGAGAACTTTTCCTTATATCCTCGCCACGGCGAGCCTTCGGCTTTCGGGAACGACAAACTAAAAATCTAATGCCCTTGTTTTTAAATCTGTGCCCTTGTTTTTAAATCTGTGCCCTCAGTTCTTTTCGCTCTTTCCCGCGAGATATAAGAATTAGTGAAATTCGTGTTAATCCGTGGCAGAATGCTCTTGCTCTTCTCTGTGTACGGCGCCTGTCCGCCAGCCGAAGGCTCGCCGTGGCGAGAGTAAGGAAATATAAAATGTTCTTGTTCTTCTCCGTGAATCTTCGTGACTTCTCTGGGGAACTCTGTGAACCTGCTCTTGCTTTTCAGATTGCTCTATGTTCTCTATGCTCTCTGTGGTGAAATGCTCTTGCTCTCATAACCAAGGCGCATTTTGTAATCCATTTAAAATGATTGTATTGTTTCGTATATTTTTCGTTATTCCAATGGATACCGACGAAACGACAAATATTATTAAGGAAGATACTCCGAAAAAGGAAGAAAATCCGGAAAAGGAAGAAAATCCGAAGGAAGAGACTCCGAAAAAGGAAGAAACCTCTAAAACGAACGAATATTGGGCAAAACTCACGGAATATGAGGGTCCGCTCGATATTTTGCTCCATTTCGTAAAGGAAGATGAATTAAATATCTACGATATTCCGATATCAAAAATTACGAGGGATTTTCTTAATTATCTCAATTATATTCAGGCTCTCGATATAGAACTTGCAGGCGAATTCCTGCTTATGGCGGCTGAATTGATGAAAATTAAGGCGAGGATGCTGATTCCTCAGATTTCTGATTCTGAAGCCGACGAAGAAGACCCGAGATTGACGCTCATTCGCAAGTTGCTGGAATATAAAAGGTTTAAAGACGCTGCGGCGGAACTTGGAAAGTATGAGGAAGACGCGCGTTTGAGATATTTCAGAAAGTATTTCAAGAAAGACGCTAAGGAATATGAATATGACGTGCTTAACGATGCAGGTCTTCAAAGTCTGACGATTTTCAATCTGATTAAAGGTTACAAACACGCTCTTACAAGCATAAAGAAAGAGGTTGTTCATCCTATCGAACTGCTTCAGACGACTCCTGAAATTCAGAGGGAATTTCTGATAAATTTCTTCATGACAAGAGCGTCAGTCGAGTTCAAGGAATTAATTTCAATGATGGAAGAAAAAATGCTTGTCATTTGCACGTTTCTTTCAATACTCCAACTTGCTCTGGAGGGATATATACGCATTACGCTTAACGGACGCGACATGAGCGAATTTTCATTATCAAAAATCATTAACGAACAACTGAATTGAGCAGTGCAGGAATAAAAAATATTATCGAATCATTGATTTTCGCATCGGAAGAAGAAATCACTCTGAAGGAAATAAAGGATTTGCTCGATGCTTTTAAAATTTCGGTTTCGGTGAAAGAAGTGGAAGAGTCAATCAACGAACTGAACAGCGATTACGAAAACGGCGGAACTGCTTTTGAAATTATAAAAGTTGCGGGAGGATATCAGTTCGCGACGCGCAAAAAATTCGCGCACTTCCTCGGCAAACTAACGGCGGAAACTCAGAAGAAGAAACTTTCACAGTCGGCAATAGAAACGCTTTCAATAATCGCGTATAAACAGCCGATTACAAGAACAGAAATCGAATTCGTGCGCGGCGTAAACGTTGACTACATAGTAAACTCGCTTCTCGAACGCGACCTTATAACAATTAAAGGCAGAGCGGACGGACCGGGACGCCCTATTTTATACGGCACGACAACCAATTTCCTTAAAGTGCTCGGATTAAACACGATTGAAGATCTTCCGAAACTTAAGGAAATAAACGAGATTCTCAAAAACGAAAAAATCGACGGCATAACGGAAGCGGATATAGATTTATTCAATTCGATGAGCCTGACAGCAGAGTCAACACCGGGAACAAAGAATGAACAGCCGAAACTTTTTGACGAAAATAATGAACTGATTGTTACAGAAGTAACGGAAGAAACTGTTGAAGATGAAACGGATGTAACAGATGAAACTGTTGAAGATGAAGCGGTAAAAACTGTTGAAGATGAAACGGAAACGATTTCCGATGATATCGGTGAAAACGAAAACAACCTTGATGAGTTTGAAATAACGGATGATGATGAAGCAGAACAGGAAGAAATAATTGACGAAGAAACGGAAGAAAAAACAGAACCAACGGATGATATTCCGGACGAAGAATTAAAAAAGAACGATGAAAGAAACGATGGAGACGGAAAAAAAGAATAATTACCCCGAAGAGAGTCTGGTCAGACTGAATAAATTTCTTGCCAACAATTCGGGTTTCGCCAGAAGAAAACTCGATGAATTTATTACACAAGGCAGAGTTACGGTAAACAGAAAAGTCATTACCGAACAGGGAGTTCAGATAAACCCCCTTGTCGACGACATAAGGCTCGACGGCGAAAGAATAAAAGAAAAGACGCGGAAGTATTATATCATGCTCAATAAGCCGAAAGGCATTATTACATCCACCGATGACGAAAAGAACAGAACAACCGTCCTCGACCTTATCAATATTAAAGACAGGCTCTTCCCTATCGGAAGACTGGATTACGAGACGACAGGTCTGCTGCTGCTTACGAACGACGGCGACTTCGCGAACAAACTGATGCATCCGAAACACAAGATAACGAAGACGTACATCGTTAAACTTTCGAAACCGCTCGAAGAGAGACATAAAGCAAATCTTATGGCGGGAATAAAACTCGAAGGGAAGAAAACGGCGCCGTGCAAAATAACATTTCCATTCAAAGACGATTTTGAGACAGTGTCCATTTCAATAATAGAAGGGCGCAACAGGCAGGTGCGCAAGATGTTCGAATATTACGGATACTTTGTACATAAACTCCACCGCAGCGGATACGGACATCTCTCACTGGGGAAACTTAATCCGGGCGAATGGACAAAACTGAGCATCGAAGAAGTAAACAAGTTTTTTAAATAAATAAATTTAAAGATGAACGAAGATAACGAACTCATTAAAAGAAGACTCGAAGAACTTGAAGAGATTAAAAAACTCGGAGTGAATCCTTACCCGCACAGGTTTGATGTTACTCACAAGGCTGACGAACTGATTAAAAATTTCACCGACCCTAAAGATGAAGCGGAGATTGAACAACGAAAGACTGTCATTGTCTCAATTGCAGGAAGAATTTCCGCAATAAGAAGAATGGGCAAAGCAACATTCTGTCATATAAAAGACGATACAAGCAGAATGCAGGTGTACGTAAAGAAAGATGAAGTCGGCGAAACGGCTTACAGCATAGTTAAACTTCTGGATATCGGCGATATTATCGGCGTACAGGGTTTCGTTTTCAGAACGAAGACAGGCGAAGTTTCTTTGCACAGTACTAAAATTGAACTACTCACAAAATCTATATTCCCTCTTCCGGTTGTAAAGGAAGAAGTTACCGAATCAGGCGAGAAAATCATTCACGATGCATTTGCCGACGTTGAACTGCGTTACAGACAGAGGTATATAGACCTTATAGTAAACGAAAACGTTAAAGGCACTTTCATAAACAGGACAAAGATAATCAGGTCTCTGAGGAGCACACTTGAGAAACACGGATTCTTTGAAGTAGAAACGCCCACGCTGCAATCGATATACGGAGGCGCAAACGCAAAACCGTTCGTAACGCATCACAACGCGCTGGATATTCCGCTTTATCTCAGAATTTCAAACGAACTTTTTCTTAAAAGGCTGATAGTAGGCGGTTTCAACAGAGTTTTTGAATTCGTTAAGGATTTCAGGAATGAAGGAATCGACAGGACGCACAATCCGGAATTCACTCAGGTGGAATGGTATCAGGCATACGGAGATTACAACGACAGCATGAAATTATTCGAGGAAGCCGTAGAGCAGGCTTGCATAGCGGTTCACGGAACCACAAAGATAAATTATCAGGGCACGGAACTGGACTTGAAGAGTCCGTGGAAGAGAGTAAAGATGGTTGACGCGATAAAAGAAAAAACAGGCATCGATGTTCTCGGCATGAGGAAAGATGAAATAATTCTTTACATGAAACAAAATAACATCGAAATCGACCCGAAACTCATACACAGCAAGGGGCTTGTAATATCGGCATTATTCGAAGCGATTTGCGAAGAAGACCTGGTACAGCCGACTTTCGTTATCGACCATCCGATAGATTCGACGCCGTTGTGCAAACCTTTAAGAGAATACACACCCGGACAACTTGATGAAATGCGAAATGACCCCGAACAGGTAATATTCGTTGAAAGATTCGAGCCTTATATAAATAAATGGGAAGTCGGCAATGCATACACTGAATTGAACGACCCCATACTACAGAGGAAACTTTTCGAAGAACAGGTTGAAAGAGGCAGAGGCGGAGAAGAAGAAACGCATCCGATGGACGATGATTTCATACGCGCAATTGAGGTAGGTATGCCTCCAACAACGGGAGTAGGCATGGGAGTCGACAGGATTGTAATGCTGCTCACAAACTCGGTTAATATCAGAGACGTATTATTGTTCCCTCTGATGAAGCCGATGGCATAAAATATTAAAACAATAAAAATGAAATCGCTATCAAGAAATATTTTTCTGACAGCATTTATTGTTATCTCATTGTATTTTGCTGCAGGATGTAATAAAGATAATCCTGTAAATACAGGTAATTCCGGATTTATTGATCTTGGAATATTAAGAACGGATGAGAACGGGAATATTCTGGGCGGAGATTCTACAGACTGGTGTTTAAATGGAAATACAGATACTTCAACTATTGTACCTTATCTGCATGTTAGCACGGCGTCCGGTAACAACAGAATTGCAAAACTCTCATGGACTACTATTCACGAATACAATTGCTCCGGGTTCGATATCGAAAGGAAATTATCCGGCGATACAGGCTATATTAAAATCGGACATTTACAGGGAAGAGGAACGGCGAACGATAGTATGCAATATAATTTTTCCGATACAGTTTTGACACAGGTTTCTGATTATTTATACAGATTGAAAATTTTCAATATTTACGGCAGTTATGGCTATGTAATTCAGGGGTACCCGTTCATATATGAAGTTCGTTTTACCGCATTCGGACCTGCATACCCAAATCCTACATCCGGTAATTTTAAATTAAAATACACTGTTCCTTTTTCCGATACAGTTTCATTATATTTTCTTAATGGGCGGGATACATTTTATTTAGTACAGAATTCGGCATATCTTCCGGGCTCATATGAAATTCAGATTTCAAATACATTCAATTATCATGCAGTCCAAAAACGATTATATTTGAAGAGCCGTATATTCAGATTTTGCGATACGTGTAAATATTACGGCGACATTCAATTTAATTAAACATTTAAATTTCAATACATGAAATACTACAACAACGTACTCGAACTCGTGGGCAATACTCCTTTGGTGAAAATCAATAAACTTACGAAGGGTTTTAAATCCACCGTGCTCGGAAAAATGGAATCTTACAATCCGGGCGGAAGCGTTAAGGACAGAATCGGTAAGGCAATGCTTGAACATGCGGAGAAAGAAGGAAAGATACAACCGGGCGGTACCATAATCGAAGCCACAAGCGGAAATACGGGAATCGGACTTTGTCTTGCGGCGGCGGTAAAAGGATATAAAACAATTATCGTTGTTACGGACAAAGTGAGTATGGAAAAAAGAAATTACCTGAAGGCATTGGGAGCGGAAGTCGTTGTTGTTCCAAAAAATGTTTCACATGACCATCCCGATTATTACACGAATAAAGCACAGACGATTGCGGATAACACGCCGAACTCTTTATACATCGGTCAGTACACGAATCCTTATAATCCATTAGCGCATTATTTAACAACGGGTCCTGAAATCTGGGAAGCGACTGAAGGAAAAATCACTCATTTTGTAGCGGGTCTCGGTACGGCAGGAACAATAACTGGGACGGCAAGATATCTAAAGGAAAAAAATCCGGGAATAAAAGTAATCGGAGCCGACCCGTTCGGTTCAATCGGAAAATTATATAAAGAAACAGGGGAAGTCGGGGAGACATATCCGTACCTTATAGAAGGAATAGGACTTGATATAATTCCCGATATAATGGATATAAGTCTTATTGACGAGATTGTGGAGGTTACGGACCAGAATTCAATCGCCACATGCAGAGCGCTTACGAGAGAAGAAGGAATATTCTGCGGCGCTTCAACGGGAACGCTTGCCTACGCCGCGCTGGATATTGCAAAGAACCTTGATGAAAAAGGAGTTGTTGTATTTATAGTCTGCGACACAGGCGAAAGGTATCTTTCAAAATATTATAATGACGAATGGCTAAAACAAAACAACATAAAGTAAATTTTGCAACAAAGGCGGTACATGCGGGACAGCATCCCGAAGAAATAACGGGCGCGGTCACGATACCAATATTTCAAACATCCACTTATTCGAACAAAAAACTCGGCGAAACGACCGGATATGATTACGCCAGAACGGCAAATCCCACAAGAACCGCTTTGCAGGATTGCCTTGCTGAACTCGAGAACGGAAAATTCGCATTTTGTTTTTCTTCGGGTATGTCGGCAGTAAGCGCGGTTATAAATCTTTTTAAATCAGGAGACCATATTGTCTGTTCGGACAACGTTTACGGCGGAACGTACAGGCTGTACGAACAGGTAATGAGAAAATACGGACTGGATTTCACTTATGTGGATACTTCCGACATATCGCTGGTTGAAAACGCGATTAAGCCGAACACAAAAATGATATACGTCGAAACTCCGACAAATCCGATGCTTGGTATTTCTGACCTGAAAAAAATTAGTGCATTGGCAAATAATAGGAAATTAATCTCATGCGTTGACAACACATTTATGAGTCCTTATTTCCAGAACCCGCTTGATTTCGGAATCGACATCGTGCTTCACAGTTCGACAAAATACATAAACGGGCATTGCGACGTGATTGGAGGCTGCGTTATTACTTCCGACGAATCGCTTGCAGAGCAAATTAAGTTTCTTCAGAATTCGATTGGCGCGGTCCCCGCACCTCTCGACTGCTTTCTCATACTTCGCGCATTAAAGACACTGCCGTTAAGAATGAAAGCGCATAACAGCAATGCAATCGCGATAAGCGAACAACTAAGCAGAAACAGAAAAGTTAAAAAGATATTTTATCCCGGTTTGAAATCGCATCCTCAGCATTCGATTGCAAAGAAGCAGATGCGCGGATTCGGAGGTATTATTTCAATCGACCTTGGAAGTTATTCGGCTGCGAAAAGATTTTGCAATGCGCTGAATATTTTTCAAATTGCGGAATCGCTCGGCGGAGTTGAATCGCTTGTCTGTCATCCGCCTTCCATGACTCACGGAAGCGTGCCAAAGAAGATGAGGGAGAAAATAGGCATGAATGACGGGCTTGTGAGACTATCAGTCGGCATAGAGGACATTCACGACCTGCTGAACGACATAGAGAATGCTTTAAAGAAGATTTAAACTTTTAATTTAAACCGTCCATCAAGGCTGATTTTCAATATCCGTCCCGCGGTCATAACCGCGGGCTGAAACTAAAAGATATGTCAACCCGTTGCAAATGAATTATTATAAAATAATATTTCTTATAACACTTCAAATCCTTTCATTTAACTTCGTACATTCTCAGGGATTCAGGTCATTTGCACAAAGAGATTCAACTTACATCGAGCCGAAGAACATAGACGTTTCTATTTTCAGGTTTGTGAATAACGGAAGAAACGGTTTTTCAAGTACTGTCATTCCCTTAACGGACAAATCCGTGCTGCCCGTTAGTATTGCAGTGCCGCTTGGGTTAGCCGGAATTTCACGTTACAATAATAATTATTATGATGAAAACACCGCTGTTCTTCTGGCGTTATCTGAAATTACCGGAACGGCATTCACATTCGGATTAAAAAATATAATTAGACGGGAAAGACCTTTCGTAAATCTGAAGAATGTATTTTTCGACAAATATAATTCCCCTACCGACAGATATTCTTTTCCGTCGGGTCACACTACCATGGCATTTTCAATGGCTGCGATGTTAACATTAAGATATCCCGATAAACCGATTGTAATTACAGGTTCGTTTTTATACGCGGGAATAATCGGCTACGGAAGAATGTATCTCGGAGTTCATTATCCTTCAGACGTACTCGCAGGAATGCTTGCGGGAGCGGGAAGCGCGGCGCTTATATATTCATTGAGGAAAGAAATCATAAAAGGAAAGAATAATTTATTCAGGGAAAATAATCCCGACAGCAGCGATAAGGAATTACCGGCACCCGCGATATTGGGTTTGACCGTAGGTGTCGATTTGATAAATCAAATATTGCAGTTGGTTCGACCGGACGGAAAAGTTTTTGTAAATTCTGGGAACCAGTTCGTGAGTATATTTTATAATTTTTAATTAAGATACCGCCCTTAAGACAATTATAAATTTCAAATGTTAAATCAGTAGTGTCCCGCTTAAAAAACACGAAAGACTGCAACTACTAATAAAATATAGCAGTAAGAGGGTTTTTCTTTAAAATCGATTTGAATTTATTCGATTAATTATTTCATTCATTTTTGGCTGAAACAAATTTAATTAATTGATCAGTCCAAATGAAT